>NZ_KB902238.1 GCF_000379425.1 Corynebacterium lubricantis DSM 45231 | reverse complement strand
TGGTCGGCTTGGGCGGACAGCAGGAGGTTGATGGTGTCCTGGAGCATCTGGCGCATCAGATCGGGTGAGGCTTGGGCCAGCAGGTCGTCGAGGTATCCGGTGGGGTCGATATGATTGGGCGCGGAGGCCATCGTTGGTGTCCTTTCGAGGATGTGTAGGAGCTGAGTCGAAAGGTACCGCGGTGGTCTCCTTGCTGGTCGGCAGGGGGGGTTCACCAGGCGGTAGCTGTACACCACACTATTGGACGCAACCTTGTTTCGAGCCCGGTTTACTAACTCAAATTCTCAAACGTCACGTTCGTCTCGTGCTCGACGGTGCGCGACACCGTGCAGTCCTTTTCATGCGAGATGCGAATCAGGTTATCCACTAGGCCCTGCGCCTGCTGACCGGCCTTATCGTCAGGGAAGTGGACGGTGAATCCAACGCGCACGTCGCTGAGGCGCGAGGCACCTTCCTCATTCACCCGGTCGCCTTCGGCGTGGACAGTGAATTCGGTGGGCTCCGATCGTCGAGAAGTAACTACGTCGACGTCCACGGCGGTGCACCCGACGAGCGCAGCAAGAAGCACCTCGACGGGGGACATCAGGCCCTCGCCCTGACCGAACTCGATGCTTGCGCCCTTGCCGTTCGTTGCCTTGTAATGCCTCTGCGATTCGCGCGTGAGGTCGATGGAATAGGTCTTCGTAATCTCAGCCATGACACCACATTACGCGCGCAGAGGCGGCCCAAAACAGAAGCGGCCCGAATGACCACTTCAATCCCTCAATCTAAAGTTGTAGAGTATTAGGTATGCTCAAGCCGATCCTGATCACCGTGGGGGTAGTCTCTCTCGCCCTCGGCGCGATCGGCATCGTCCTTCCCATCCTGCCAACCACACCGTTCTTGCTGCTCAGCGCCTTTTGCTTCGCGCGCAGTTCCACGCGGTTGCACAAATATCTACTCAATCACAAGGTCTTCGGCACCTATATCTCCAACTACTACAATCACGCGATGACGCCGAAGCACAAGGCGCGCACGCTCGCTGTCATGTGGCTGGGCATCATCATTTCCGCGCTTCTCATCGGCGCTACCGCGACGTGGATTGTCCTGCCCATCATCGCTGTGCTGGTGAGCATTCACATCATTCGGCTGAAGCCCCAGCCGGAGAAGTCCCGAGTAACCTGGGACCATGCTTCAACCGACCCACATTGAGGTCCGCGGCGCCCGCGTCAACAACCTCAAGAACATCGATGTAGATATCCCGCTCGGCCAGCTCGTCGCCATCGCAGGTGTGTCAGGTTCCGGTAAGTCCTCGCTCGCCATGGGCGTGCTCTACGCGGAGGGCTCGCGTCGCTACATCGAGGCCCTGTCTACGTATACCCGCCGGCGCATGAGCCACGCCCCGCGCGCGGACGTCGACCGCGTCACCCACGTCCCGGCAGCCCTCGCGCTGCGCCAGCGCCCCTCAGTCCCCGATGTGCGCTCCACCTTCGGCACCACTACTGAGCTGCTCAACGTCATTCGCCTCATCTTCTCCCGCCTCGCCCGCCACAAATGTCCGAACGGACATTACAACGAACCGAGCCTGAATGTCGCCGCCGAAAAGCCCGTGACCTGCGCAACCTGTGGTGTTCAGTTCAACCCGCCCGGCGCGGAGGACCTTGCGTTTAACTCCGACGGCGCCTGCCCCACCTGCGAGGGCCTGGGCACCATCCGCGAAGTCGACGACGCAAGCCTGATCCGCGACCCCGCTCAATCCATCGACGAAGGCACCGTCCTGCCCTGGCAAACCTTCGGATTCAACGTCCAACCCGACATCGTGCGCGAATTCGGCGTACGCACCGACGTCGCTTGGCAGGACCTCGAGGACTGGGAGCGCGACATCGTCCTCGACGGCCCCGAGGAAAAGAAGCACATCACCGTCACCACGAAGAAAGGCGTCCACGACCTCGACTTCACCTTCCGCAACGCACGCCTCACCGTCACCGAGGAGCTCAAACGCGCCGACAACGACAAGCGCCTCGCCAAAGTCGCACGTTTCCTCACGGAGCGCACGTGCCCCAGCTGTCACGGCACAAGGTTGTCCGAAGAGGCACGGACACCGCTTATCGACGATTCCTCCTTGGCCGATGTCACAGCCCTCACCCTGCGCGAAGTCATGGATTGGGCGGAACACGTACCCGAGACCGTGCCAGAACCCATGAGCAAAATGGCGCTGACGCTTGCAGACACGCTCACCCACATGGGTGCGCGACTCGTCGAGCTCGGTTTGAGCTACCTCTCGCTGGATCGCGCTGGAAACACCCTTTCCACCGGCGAGCGCCAGCGCGTCCAGCTGGCCCGCGCGGTGCGCAATGAAACCACCGGGGTGCTCTACGTCCTCGACGAGCCCTCCATCGGACTGCATCCCTCCAACCTCGAGGGTCTGCACGGAGTGATCCGCGATCTGCTTTCCGGTGGCAATTCAGTAGTGATGGTCGATCATGATCCGCGCGTGCTCGCCGAGGCCGACCACCTCATCGAGATCGGACCAGCCTCGGGTAGGCACGGGGGAGAGGTCACCGCTCAGGGCTCGATCGAGGAAGTTTCCAATAGCTTGATCGGCGGTTACATCACCGGCCGCACGACCGTTAATGCCCGCGAGCCCCTCGGCCCGGCCGATGACCACATTCACATCACCACCACACCACTGCATACGGTGCACGCGCTCGATGTAAAGCTTCCCGTCGGTCGCATGACCACCGTGACCGGAGTTTCCGGTTCCGGCAAGACCACCCTTGTTCTCGACTCGCTCGTGCCTGCGCTGCAGGGCAAGGAGCCGGCGCACGTGTCGTCGATAAGCAATGGTGGAATTGCGACCGTGCATGTCGTCGACGCGACGCCGATCGGCGCGAACGTGCGCTCCACGGTGGGTACGTATACTGGCGTGCTTGATCAGCTGCGACGCGAGTATGCCAAGGTCAGCGGCCTGAAGGCTGGTGATTTCTCCTTCAATACCGGCAAGCTGAAATGTCCTGAATGTGAAGGCACCGGCAAGATTTCGCTGGACGTGCAGTTCCTGCCCGACGTGGACATTACGTGCCCTGAATGTGGCGGCTCGCGCTATTCGCCGGAGGCCAGCGAGTACCGGCGTGGCGGTCTCGCACTGCCCGAGCTACTTGCCATGACTATCGACGAGGCCCTAGAGCACACGGCAGACCTAGCAAAAGTCCATCGCACTTTGCAGGCGATGAGCGATGTCGGGCTGGGCTACCTCACGCTCAACGAGGCAACCCCGGCGCTCTCGGGCGGTGAGGCGCAGCGCCTCAAGCTGGTCGGGGAGCTACATCACAAACAAGAGAGTGCGCTTTTTGTTTTCGACGAGCCCACGGTCGGATTGCACCCCCAGGACGTGGCTACGCTGATCGGGGTGCTGCAGCGACTGATTGATAAGGGTGCGACGGTGCTAGTCATTGAGCACGACCTCGACCTGATTCGAAACTCGGATTACCTCATCGATTTGGGGCCGGGCGGGGGAGTCGACGGTGGCCAAATTGTTGCTACGGGCACTCCGGAGGAAGTGGCTGCGAATTCGGAGAGTGTGACGGGACGGTACTTGGGGGAGTAGGGATGTTTCACGTAAATTATTGTTTCTAAGTTCCTCACTCATGTGAGTGACAGCGTCACTTTTATCAGTGAGAGCTCACTTTTATTAGTGAGAGCCCATTTTCTATTAGTGAGGGAGTGAAAGTTGTTAGTGACAGCCCATTTTGTATCACTGACAGCCTCACTCTTATTAGTGAGGAACACTGAAGAACACTGACTTTCACTCCAGCCCTCCTGGAACTAGGGCATCGTCGACAAGCATTCTCCGCCCGAACCTCGAAAGCGTGACGGGACGGCAGCTCTCGCGATGCCTCGAGATGTAGCAATGTTTCACGTGAAACATTGCCTAATCACGGCCTCGTCTCGGGGGTCATCTCTCGAAGTCGCTCCGCAATGGCGTGAGTAATCGCAATACGACCCAGCGACGTCAACTCTGGTACTTCACCCAGCAACGGATTGACCTTCTGCATTCCGAAGAAGTCGCGCAGCACATTCGCCATCTCCGGAATCTGCTGGGACCGACCTTTGGCATATGGCAACTCGGAATTGTTACCGAGCGTCATATTCAAAGACTGCTCCTCAACTCCGAGCAATCGCGCAGCCTTGGTGCGCCCAATTAAACTAGCCAATCCATCCAGGAGGACAACGAAGTTCTCGTTTCCATAGAAACCGGGCAACAGCCCATGCAGGATCGGATAAACAGCAGCATAGGGCTCGTCCATAACTTCCAGGCCCAGCTCGGTCAGGACATAATGGCCATTCTCGCGCGCGTCAACGATGAAGCCGCAGTCCTCGAAGCAAAGCACCACAGTGTCTAGCAACGTCAATTCAGGGGCACTGACCATGTCCACGCCAGAATCGAGAAGCATTGTGGTCAGCCGTGGGTCAATCGACTCCTCAGGCTCCCACGGAACAACGATGCCACCTCCGGAGAACGGCCGTAATGCTGCAGTAATCACAGGCGCAAAGTGAGCACTCAACCGAATGAAATCATCCTCCGACAATTCTTCACTGAATGTCTTCAGGTCGACCGCACTGATCAATGTATTAAATGTTGCGCTTAGATCGCAGAGCGTATCGACGATCTCCGGAACTCCGGCCGACGCCGAATCCCCCCTAGACTCATCCACACCGTCCAGCATGTTATTCAACAACGTACTCAGGTACCTCTTCGCCTTGGGCCCCAGCTCGCCTTTGGGATTCATCCACCCTGCAACTTCAAGCAACGCAAGAGTCGGCCGAGTCAGATCATCGGAGGAATACTGTTGGTTCAAGGGCACTACTCGACGAGAAAGCTCAAGAACTCTGAGGGGAGCAACACCACTGGCCATGGCCAATTCCTCGGCAAAACAACTCATCGTTTCTAACTTTGTGGGATAGAGCAACATCACCATCTCAGGAATCAATTCACGACGAATGGAGCCCTTCCCCGCAGAAGTCACCCGCAGATTTCCCCCATGCACTTCTACCTGCCCAGTCAGCTGCAGCCATTCGCGCAACCCAAACAACGCGTCCACGTCTCGCTCTTTTCGGGGAACGGGGCGTTCGAGCCTAATCGCGGACATCAACTCTTCGAGTGCCGCTGGCTTGATATATCCCGCGGGAGTGAGAGGTACATCGTGAGTGTCAACAAATCGCAGATATCGCAATGGCACGACGCCCAATTCGGTGACCTCTTGGCTTGATACTTCATCAGCGGTTTGACCCAGCGAAACCAGCTCACGCAGCGCGAGAAGGGAAAAATTCGTTTCAGAGAACTCTCGATTTTCCTCGTAGCGCAACTCGATGTCGCGAGCCGAGGGGAAAGGAGGAAAGATAGACAGCTCGGCGAGCTTTACCTGAATCTCGTCCCCGCGGGGCTCCGTGAGATGAAGAAATGCTGCCTCCCCGCGCTCGCCGGTGTACTGCTGCAAGAGGTCATTTTCCCCCCGCGACAACTCGTCGCCCCGGAACGCCCGCGAGGCGAGGCTATAAATGTCCTTTAACCCGGGGATGCCACCTACATCGTCAATTCCGCGGAATTCTGCTGTTTTCATCAGGGCAAAATGCTCTGTCGCGGCGTCCAATTTCTCTTTCACCTCGACCGCAACTTCCCAACCATCACCGAAGTCATAGCGATAGGTTGCAGAGTCACCCACCGCACCGAGAAGTCTTCCTATACCGACCTGAAACCCTTGGTCCATATCTACTATCGAGCCGTCACTACCGGTGATATTCCACAGATGAGAACCTGTCCAATCGAATACCACTTGGATCGCCTGATGCAACGAGTGCATGGCAAACGAGGAATCTGCCAAAAGGACGAATTCGTAGCCCTCGTCAAAGCCCTTCAGCTCAAGTGAAAGTACAAGCCCAGCCATCGGAAACAACCTTTCTCATGCTGGTGATCTACTACAAGCGTAGAACATCAACAGCAGCACGTCACTGCTTATCGGCGAACCAAATAGCCAGAAGTTCCCAGCCGCCCGATACAGTGTTTTCGTTCCCCTTATCACCTATTTCTGCAGTGCAAAGGACTCCGATGACCAAGCGTCTCGTTCCGATGGATCGGCAGCTGCCCGACCCATCCATATTCACCGATTTTTTGAAGTTCAAGAAGCCGACAGCGAATCGTGTCAAGCCAGGCTCGATGGGGCACAGGACGTGTGGGACTTGCGCGCCATCGCTAAACGACGAACGCCGCGTGGCCCATTCGACTACGTCGAAGGCGCCGCCGAGCAGGAAATCTCGCTCGGACGCGCACGCCAGGCTTTCCGCGAGCTCTCTTTCCACCCGCAGGTGCTGCGCGACGTGGAAAACGTCGACCTCACGGCTACCTTCTCTGGGGCCGAGTCATCGATGCCTCTGGCCATCGCGCCAACGGGATTCACCCGTATGATGCACTCGGAAGGGGAGATGGCGGGCGTTACTGCAGCTCACAAGGCTGGCATCCCGTTCTCCCTATCCACCGTGGGCACGGCCAATATTGAAGAAGTTGCCGCGGCGGGCCCGTACGGCCGCAAGTGGTTCCAGCTCTACATGGCCCGCGAATCTCGTGAAATCTCCGAGGATCTGATTGCACGCGCAGACCGCGCTGGATACGACACTCTGATCGTCACCGTGGACACCCCAGTCGCGGGCGCGCGCCACCGCGACGCACGCAACGGCATGACTTTCCCGCCACAACTTACGGCAAAGACTGTCCTCGATGCGTCTTACCGCCCGGAGTGGTGGTTCAACTTCCTCACCACCAAGCCGTTGGGCTTCACCAACTTCGGCGAGGGCACGAAGTCGATCGCACAGATTGGCAATATGTTTGACCCGACGCTGGCATTCAGCGACATTCAGTGGCTGCGCAATCAGTGGAAGGGCACCTTGCTGGTCAAGGGCATCCAAACTGCCGACGATGCCGTGCGCGCCATGGAAGCAGGCGTCGACGGCGTCGTGCTGTCCAACCACGGCGGTCGCCAGCTCGACCGCGCACCGGTCCCGCTGCACACGCTGCCGGAAGTACGCAAGAGGCTTGGCGACGAGCCAACCGTGCTCGTCGACACGGGCATTATGTCGGGCGCAGATGTCGTTGCCGCGGTCGCTCTCGGTGCCGACGCAGCTCTCATCGGTCGCGCCTACCTCTACGGTCTGATGGCCGGAGGAGCAGAAGGGGTTGTGCGCTTGCTAGACATCATGCGCTCCGAGATGACGCGCACCATGCAGCTGATGGGTGTGAACTCCCTGTCCGAGCTGCACCCAGACCTGGTGTCCTTGAACTGGAAGGATAACTAAATTGTCCACTAAAACTTCCAGGGCCACCAAGGCTGGCCTTCGCCCGGGCGGTGGCCGCGCAGTCCTCGCTTCGATGCTGGGCACGCTGGTGGAGTGGTACGACTACGCACTCTACGGCGCTGCCGCCTCCCTGGTCATCGGCCCCCTGTTCTTCGGCCAGCTCGACGGTGGCCAGGCCATCGCGGCTTTTGCCACGTTCGCGGTAGGATTCATCGCCCGCCCGTTTGGCGGACTGCTCATCGCTCACTGGGGTGACAAGCGTGGGCGAAAGCCAGCAATGCTGTTCACCATGATCATCATGGGAATCTCCACCGTTGGCATTGGTTTGCTGCCGACGGCGCAAGATATAGGCATCTGGGCCGTCGTCTTGCTGGTCCTCCTGCGGCTGCTCCAGGGCCTCGGCGCAGGCGCCGAGCTCTCCGGAGCCATGACGCTGGTGGCGGAATACGCCACTCCAAGCAAGCGAGGCCTGTGGACCTCCCTAGTCATGGCAATGCCACCAGCAGGATCCGCCGTAGCCACACTCGCATTCCTCGCCGTGGCGGCGCTGCCCGAGGAGAACTTCTATGGCTGGGGCTGGCGCCTGCCATTCTTGGCCTCCGCGGTGCTCTTCCTCGTGGCCATCTACATCCGCACCAAGCTTGAAGAATCCCCCGACTACAAAGCCGCCATGGATGCCAAGGACGAGCGCGAGAAGAAGGCGAAGACCCCACTAGCCGAGCTGCTGCGCACCCAATGGCGCGAGGTCATCCTCGGTTTCATGGCCGTGACCGGTCATAACGCCAACAACTACATCATCTCCATTGCCTCGATCACCATCATGGTCACCTACGGCGGCCTCGAGCGCACCACGGCACTAGCCGTCGTGCTGCTCGGTTCCCTCATCGGCATTCTCATGTCGCCGGTCGGAGGCATGGCAGGAGATCGGTTCGGCGCCGGAAAGACCATGGCTTTTGGGGCCCTCGTCGGCCTCTTCTTTGCCTTCCCGCTGTTCCAAGCACTGGTCTCGGGCAACTCGCTCGCAGCCTTCGCAGCGCTGGCCGTATCTTATGGCGTTGTGCTGGCGTGTACGTCGGGTGCACAGGGCGCGTTCCTGGCCAATCTCTTCCCAACGCGCACCCGCTTCACAGGCACCGCTCTCGCTCGCGAGACCAACGGTGCAATCGTCGCAGGTCTGACTCCGATGATTGTCACTGCGCTCTTCGAGTTCGGCAACGGATCAATCACCTACCCGGCTATCTACATGGCCGGCTGCTTCCTGGTCACCTTCCTCGGAGTCACACTCGCGAAGGGGAAGGGCGACAACAAAGTAGAAACCCAGCTACAAACGGCGCCTGCCTAGGCTAACCTCGGACTATGGCAAGAACTCTGTGGGCAGTCAGTGACATCCATGTCACGTTCAAGGAGAACCAGGCGGTCGTCGATAAGCTTGCTCCGCGCGACCCCGGCGACTGGTTGATCGTCGCCGGCGACGTCGCCGAACGCATCCCCGACGTCGTCCGCGCCCTCAAACCGCTTGCCGAATGCTTCGCCAAAGTCATCTGGGTACCCGGCAACCACGAGCTCTTCAACCGCGCCTCCGACCGCGTCAACGGCAAAGCCCGCTACCGTGCGCTTGTCGGCGAGCTGCGCGCCATCGGCGTGGTTACACCCGAAGACCCGTTCCCCGTCTTCGGCGGCGTGACCGTCTGCCCACTGTTCACACTCTACGATTACACGTTCCGCCCGCTGGGGCTGACCGCGAAGCAGGCGGTGGCAAGGGCAAAGATCAAGCTTGACGACGAGCTCGCCATCGCACCTTACGTAGACATCGAACAATGGTGCGCCGAGCGCATCGAATACTCGGAGGATCGCCTCGATGCGGTGCGCGGTGAAACCATTTTGGTGAACCACTGGCCACTCGTGATCGAGCCAACGCACCGACTCACCGAGCCAGATATCGCCCTGTGGTGCGGCACCACCGCGACCAGGGATTGGGCGGTGAAATACCACGCCCGCATGGCCATTCACGGCCACCTGCACATTCCGGCGGAAACGCGCGTAGATGGCGTGAGCCACATTGAGGTCTCGCTGGGCTATCCGTTTGAGAAGCACCCGCCTCAGTTCCGCAGGCCGTGGCCTCTCGAGGTTATGCAGACGGGTTAGGCCTGCTTAGGATCCACCCAAACTTCCCCGTCGCGGATCTCCACTGGGTAGGTATTGAGGCTGCCGTGGGCGGGGTAGCGGAGTGTCTCTCCGCTTTTCGCGGAGTATTGCCCGTGGTGCAGCCAGCAATCGACGATGCCGTCGGTGCAGGTGCCTTGCGCGAGTGAGGCGCCGAGGTGGTTACAGCGATCATCGATGGCAAATACTTCGCCGGTGGTGTCTTTGAATACGGCAATATCGCCGTTTTCTGTGGCTAGTTTCAGCCCGCGGCCGGGCTCCAGGTCTGCGAGGTTCGCTGCAAAGATCATGTGCTGATCATATCGGGAGGTTCCTTGCCACCTTAACGGTTGAGGGTCCACGAAAACCGTCGTCGTCAGCTGTGCACCCGAAACAGCGACCTTGGCTTTCGTTAAACTTCAACCGTTAAAGTGGCGCAGCGGTTGGCCGCGGTTGGCAACCAGCCCGGCAGACAGCCCAGAAACGCGAAAACCGCCACCCAGAAGGGCGGCGGCTAACTAGTCGAGAACAAAGAAGCGAAACTACTCAGGTTTCTCGTGCTTGTGTTGCGGCAGATCTTCGGGTTGGACGATGTCCTCTTCCCCGAAGCTTTCACCGCCGCCATCGACGCCGGCGAGAGCCTTCTCTTCGTAGTCCTCAACCGTGACTGCCTCGATCTTGCCAGCGGCGAAACGGTTGATGATCAGCGCGATTGCACCGTCACCGGTGACGTTCGCAGCGGTACCGAAGGAGTCGATCACGATGTAGGCAGCGATCATCAGGGCGACCTGGTTCTCGTCGAAACCAATCATCGAGGCGAGCAAACCAGTAGCTGCCATCACGGCGCCACCAGGCACACCCGGCGCGGCGATCATGGTGATGCCCAGCATGAAGATGAAGCCGATGGACAGGCCGAGCGAGATGTCCATGTTCGCCATGTAAATAATCGCGAACGCGTAGAGCGTTAGCTTCATCATCGAACCAGCGAGGTGGATGGTCGCGTTCAACGGAATCACGAAGCCGGCCACGTTGCGGTCGACATTGTTACGCAGGGTGGACTGCAGCGTCACCGGAATGGTTGCAGCCGAGGAAGAGGTACCCAGCGCAGTGAAGTACGCCGGCATCATGTTCTTCAGCGCGGTGAATGGGTTCTTACGCGCGATAGCACCTGCCACGATGTACTGCAGGAGCAGGTAAATCCAGGTCATCACGACGGCGAGGATGAGCACCTTGCCGAAGGCCGAAAGCGTCGAACCGAGGTTGTCGTTCATACCCAGGTTCAGGAACATGCCGAAAATGAACAGCGGCAGCAACGGAATCACAAAGGACGTGATGATCTTCATGATCACGCGCTCGAAATCAAGAGTGACCTTGAACAGCGTGTCCGACTTTACTGCGGTCATGGCCAGGCCCACGCAGAATGCGAGGACAAGCGCTGTCATGACCTCGAAAGGAGCCGGGATCTCAATGGTGAAGAACGGGGTTAGCCCGCCTTCGTCGATATCATCGACGTTCGTGTTTAGCTGGTCTCCAGCGAGCAAGGTCGGGTAGAGCGCTAGGGACACGCCGTAGGCGATGAGACCCGACAGGACTGTCGAACCATAAGCCACACCGGTGGTGATACCCAACCACTTCCCAGCGCCGCGTCCCAGGCTGGCGATTGCAGGGGTGATCAGCGCGAAGATCAGCACGGGAACGAAGAAGTTCAGAAAATTGCTGAACAACGAGTTGAACGTGATGAACACGCGTGCGAGCCACGTTGGGAAGAACAGGCTACAGATGATGCCAAGGATAATCGCGACGACAATCCTAAACAGCAAGCTGCTCGCGATTTTTTTGAAGTTTATAGGCGTACTTTCACGTATGCGAGAAATAACAGTGGACAATGACAGTGAAAGAGCATGGCGAATTCGGATTGGTCATGCCTTACCCGCTCATTTTCTCCCACGGGTGACGGATAAGGAAGCATAAGGTGGGTTTATTCAATACAAACTTGTCGAATCGCTTAGTCAACCCCATTTGTAAAATGCTTGCGGTACGCCGAGGGAGGCGTGCCATAAGCAGCAAGGAAACTCTGCCTGAAAGTCACGGGCGATCCATACCCGCAGGTCCTGGCTACACGTTCTACCGTCCAGGAGGTTGTCTCTAGGAGGCGACGGGATTCGTCGAGACGCTTTTCCGTGACCCACTGAGCGGGCGTTGCGCCCGTCAACTCCCGAAACTTGCGGGTGAAATTCCTGGTGCTCATTCTTGCTCGCGCTGCGAGATCTGCCACCGCAAGCGGCTGGTCAAGGTTTGCCAACGCCCAGTTCATGACACCTTGTATCGCATCATCGGAAACATCCACTGGCAGGGGGCGTTCGATGTATTGGGCTTGGCCACCATCGCGATGCGGAGCAATAACTAATTGCCGAGCAACTTTTGTGGCTGCGTCGGCACCCAAGTGTTTGCGGACGAGGTGGAGGCAGGCGTCGAGAGCAGATGCAGTCCCAGCGGAGGTCATCACATCACCGTGGTCGAGGTATAGGGCGTCGGGATCCACGTCGACGCGGGGCGCAGCCACTTGGAGCTGGTCAGCGCAACGCCAATGCGTCACAGCACTTCGGCCATCAAGAATTCCTGCTGCAGCCACCGGGAAGGCACCAAGACATAAGCCAGCAATTTCTGTACCACGAATGTGGGCCGACTGGATCAGCCCGACGAGCGGTTCTTCTGGGGTCCTTAAATCTGCATGCCAGGAGGGGAGAACAAGCAGGTCAGCCTGCTCAACCACCTCGGGTCCCGCTACGTCGCTAAGAATTGGTCCTTCAGCAGTTCGCACTGGCAGGCCGTCGTGGCTCCAGACTTGGGTTTGCCAATCCGACGCAATCCCAAGTCGCGCCACCTCGCCGAATACAGCAAGCGGGGAGGCCACGTGAAACATCGTGATTCCGTCAAAAGCGTGTATTGCAATCCGAATGTTTGGCCTAATTCCATCGATAGTGTGCGCTTCAGCCACTCACGCTACCTTGCCGGGCCCCGGCACACTAGAAGGAGCAAGAATTCACACCTAACTAGGAGTCACAATGAGCAATCCCCGCCGCGCCGTCATCATCGTCGATGTGCAAAACGAGTACTTCGAAGGTCCGCTTGAAATCCAGTACCCGCCACGGGAAGAGTCCCTAACGAAGATCCACCAGGTGCTTGACGCTGCCGAAGCCGAAGGTCTGCCCATCGCACTCATCGAACACGAGTATCCGGACGGCTTCCCCGTCTTCGCCCCGGGCACCAAGGCACAGGAGTCGCACCCCGAGATCAAGGAACGCGCAACCGCGAACTGGGCGACTTTCACGAAGAGCTACAGCTCAGTTTTCCCAGGCACCGGAGTGCAGGACTGGTTGGCATCTCACGAAGTAGACACCATCACTCTCGTTGGCTATATGACGAACAACTGCATTCTCGCCACCTCTGTTGACGCTGAGCCAAAGGGCCTGCAGGTAGAAGTCCTTTCCGATGCCACCGGAGCCATCAACCTGGGCAACGCTGCAGGCCAGGCCCCAGCCCAGCAGGTCCATGAAACCCTGATGACCTTGCTCAACTCCAATTTCGCAACCGTCGCCACTACTGAGGCGTGGGCGAGCGCGGTGCAGGCCAAGGAAGCTCTTCCGGGCAGCAACCTGATCGAATCAGCAGGAAACTAGCCAGGAAACCAAGCAAGAATGTCTACCGCTTCAGAACTGCATGATCAACGAGCGAAAGTGCCTCGTTGACCTCGTAGGAAGTAGCGGAGATCTCCGTGATGCCAAAGCTAGCCAGGCGCGCAGTGTGCTTCTCCACGTACGCCTGCGCGCTTGCTTCGTCACGGAACAAGTAGACCCCACCAGCTACCTGGCGCCCCGGATCTTCCGTCCACACTTTCCAGATCAATCCGTCTTGCTCAGCAATATCTGCGGCGAGATCGGAGTAAGCCTTTTCTGCTTCCGCACCAAATGGACCAGTAGAGGGAAATTCAAATACCAGAAGGTTTGTCATACCCCCAGCATAAAGAAAGATGCACCCCGCAAAGCGCAACCAAAGTCATTTATGCACATGTCCCACCCACCGATAGGATGAAAACTATGACCCTCAATCTCATTGTCGCCATTGTTTTCCTCATTCTGGCGATTGCTCTCATCGTCGTGGGCGGTATGGCGGCCGCGGGCAAGCTCCCTGGTAATTCGTATATTGGCCTGCGCGTGGCGGAAGTTCGCAAGAACGAATCCACCTGGATCCAGGCCCACAAGGTAGCGGGGCCGTTTTGGTTACTCTCAGGTGTGGTCATGCTCTTCGGCGCAGCCTTCGCGTGGATCGCGGGTGGTTGGCTCTGGCTGCTTCCCGTGATCGCGGTGGTCGTTGCGGTGGTGTTTGTTTCCGTGGGCGCCAATTTTGGTGCGCGTGCGGCAGCGGTCGTCAATAAGACGATTGAGGATCTGGAAAACCAACCCCCTGAGCCTGCACCCGCCCCGCAGCTTGACTTCGAAGCGATGCGTCGCGCGGCCTCCCAATCCGATAACAACGACGCCCCAAAGAACGCCCCAAAGAACACAGACCAATAACCCCATAGCCAGTAAATATGGCAAACCAGTTGCGCGGATCACGATCTCGTCATAAAGTTAAGCGCGTGATCGACATTCTTCCTAACAACTGGTGGTGGCGCGCGTAACGGCGAGCCACAATTTCGTTCACTTATTCGGCCCGCCGGCTAGCTTCAAGCGCCGCGGGTCTTTTTTATACCCAGTACTTCTCAAGGCGCGAGAGCCAGCCGGTGCCGATTAGCCGGTCAATAAACATAAAAGAGAGTACTGATGGAAAATTTCCAGCCCGTTGTGGCTAGACGCGAGGTGCGCTATCACGCCAACGCGTCGAGCCTGTTCGCGCATATCGGTGGTACGGAGTCGACAGATTCTGTGCTGCTTGAGTCCGCTGATATCACTACCCGTTCCGGATTGCAGTCGGTGGCGATCCTCGCCTCGTCGCTACGCGTGACCTGCAACGGCACCCGCGTCGTCATCGAGCCGCTCTCCGCCTCGGGCGAGATCATTGCACGCCGTCTGCACGGTCAGCTCAAGCAATACGCCACCGCCGAGAACGAGTATGACTTCCCAGCCTCCCAGGTCGCCGACGAGCGCGAGCGCCTCACCGCGACTAGCTCGGCGGAGGTGTTGCGCCAGCTCACGCAGCACGCGGGCTACGAGGACGCGGATCTCCCGCTGCTCGGCGGAGGCATCGCCTTCGATTACCTGGAGTCCTTCGAGGAGCTGCCTGCGGTCGAGGAGTCGGCGAACACCTACCCCGATTACCAGTTCGTGCTGGCCGAGGTGCTGCTCACCATCGACCACAAGACGCGCACGGCCCATTTGACCTCGGTCAATGCGGCAGGCGAGCAGGGCAGCGTCAAAGAACTTATCGACGATTACGCCTCCCGGATCGACGCAGCCGAACCGGACGCGGAGCACGCCTACCAGGCCACGGAGAACCCCTCGGGCACTCTGACCGTGACCGCGGATATCCCGGATGCGGAGTTCCGCGAGCAGGTGGAAAACCTGAAGCAGAACATCTACAACGGCGACATTTACCAGGTCGTGCCGGCGCGTACCTTCACCGCTGAGTGCGTGGATGCCTTCGCCGCGTACCGCCAGCTGCGCGAGACCAACCCTTCGCCCTACATGTTTTATGTGCGCGGCGTGGACCGCAATGGCGAGACCTACGAGCTCTTCGGCGCCTCTCCCGAGTCGAACCTGAAGTACTCTGCCGACACGCGCCAGGTGCAGCTCTATCCCATCGCCGGTACCCGCCCGCGCGGCCTGAACCCGGATGGCACTATCAACGACGAGCTGGATATCCGCATGGAGCTCGAGCTGCGCACCGATGCCAAGGAAATCGCGGAGCACACGATGCTGGTCGATCTCGCCCGCAACGACATGGCGCGTGTGGCCGAGCCCGGCACCCGCAAGGTCGAGGACCTGCTTCAGGTGGACCGCTACTCTCGCGTCATGCACCTGGTTTCCCGGGTCACAGCCACTCTCGCACCGGACCTCGACGCCTACGACGCGTATCGAGCCTGCATGAACATGGGCACCTTGACCGGCGCGCCCAAGCTTCGTGCCACCGAGCTCCTGCGCGGCGTGGAGAAGCGTCGCCGCGGCTCCTACGGCGGTGCCGTGGGCTACATGCGCGGAAATGGCGACATGGACAACTGCATTATTATCCGCTCGGCATACGTTTCTGGGGGAGTGGCGGCCGTCCAGGCGGGCGCCGGCGTCGTGCGCGACTCCAACCCTCAGTCCGAGGCCGATGAAACCCTGCACAAGGCCTACGCGGTGCTCAACGCCATCGCGCTGGCCGCCGATGCTCAATTGGAGGTCGTGCGATGAGCAAGATCGTTCTTCTCGACAACCAGGATTCTTTCGTTTACAACCTCGTCGACGCGCTCCACGGCTACGACTACATCGTCTTCCGCAACACCGTGCCCGTCGAGCAGGTCCTGGCCGAAAACCCCTCGCTGATCATCCTCTCGCCGGGCCCCGGCTACCCAGCCGAAGCCGGTGTGATGATGGAGCTGATCCCCGCCGCCTTCGAGCGCGGCATCCCCATCCTCGGCATCTGCCTCGGCTTCCAGGCCCTCATCGAGCATTTCGGTGGCACGGTCGAGCCGTGCGGCCCGGTCCACGGTACGTCCGAGGCCATGATGCTTAGCGACGAGGGTGTGGCCCATCCCGTCTTCGCTGGCCTCGCGGTCGACGCGGCTCCCGAGTTCCCCGAACACGTCGGCCGCATCGTTCCCGTCGCCCGCTATCACTCCCTGGGCACCACGCAGGCCCCGGAAGGCATGGTCGCCCTGGCCACAACCGATTCGACCATTGGCCCGATCGTCATGGCTGCCGAGTCGGCGGATAAAATGGCCATTGGCCTGCAGTTTCACCCGGAGTCGATCCTGACTCCGAAAGGGCCTGTAATTCTCAATCGTTGCGTAGACACATTATTGACACTCTCCAGGAAAGGCTAACCTAACATGGCAAGCGATAAGTCGCTCGAGATTCTGAAGCGATTCCTAGACAACAAGCACCCCTCCCTCGAGGAAGCCATCGAGGCGTTTACTCCGCTAACCATCGGTGACTACGACGATATCCACATCGCCGCTCTTCTGGCCACCATCCGCACACGGGGCGAGACCTTCGAGGACATCGCCGGCGCCTCCAAGGCCTTCCTGGCAGCCGGACGTCCTTTCCCAATCACCGGCGAGGGCCTCATGGACACCGCTGGCACCGGCGGCGACGGCGCAAACACCATCAACATCACCACCGCGGCATCGCTCACGGCCTCCGCCGGCGGCGTGAAGATGATCAAGTGCGGCAACCGTTCCGTCTCCTCCAAGTCCGGCTCCGCCGACGTGCTCGAGGCGCTGAACATTCCGCTGGATCTCGATCCTGAGCGCGCGGTGCGCCAGTTCGAGGCCTCCAACTTCACCTTCCTCTTCGCTCCGGCCTACAATCCCGCAATTGCGCACGTGCAGCCGGTGCGTAAGGCGCTTGGTGTGTCCACGCTCTTCAACACGATGGGCCCACTGCTTTCCCCAGCGCGACCTGAGTACCAGATCATGGGCATTGCCAACCCGGCTCAGGGCCAGATGATCGCCGAGACCATGCGCGAGCTCGGGCGCGGCCGCGCGCTCGTGGTACATGGCGCAGGTACCGACGAGATTGCTGTTCACGGCGAGACCACCGTCTGGGAGCTCGACCGCGACGGCAACATTGAGAAGTACTCCTTCATGCCTGCCGACATCGGAATCCAGCAGCACTCCCTGGAGGACCTGCGCGGCGGCGACGGTGTGGAGAACGCGACCGCCATGCGCGCCACCTTCGCGGGCACCGGCCCACAGGCACACACGGATGCAATCGCGGCATCCACCGGTGCAATGTTCTACCTCTACGGCAAGGCCGACACAATCAAGGAAGGCGTGGAGCAGGCGAAGACGTTGCTTGCCGAGCACACCGTAGAGAACTGGTTAGCAGAGCACGAGGGGACCGATTACAGTGACTAAATTACCTACCGTCCTTGAGGGTATTGTTGAAGGCCGAAAACGTCACCTTGACGAAATTAAGGCACGCATCTCCCACGTTGATCCAGCAACCCTTCCGGTCTCCGAGCGCTCGTTGTACGACTCGCTGGCGCGCGGCGGCAGGGGAGCGAACAACTTCATCATGGAGTGCAAGTCCTCCTCTCCTTCGCTGGGCCTGATCCGCGAGCACTACGAGCCGGGTCAGATCGCACGCATTTACTCGCGCTACGCCTCCGGCATCTCGGTGCTCTGCGAGCCGGATAAGTTCGGTGGCGACTACAACCACCTCGCCACCGTCTCTGCCGAGACGCACCTGCCGGTGTTGTGCAAAGACTTCATCATCGACCCGGTGCAGATCCACGCCGCGCGCTACTTCGGCGCCGACGCGATCCTGCTCATGCTCTCCGTGCTTGACGACGAACAGTACGCCGCCCTCTCCGCCGAGGCCGCGCGTCTTGGCCTCGACGTGCTCACCGAAGTCATCGACGAAGAGGAAGTCGAGCGCGCAATCCGCCTCGGCGCCAAGATCTTCGGCGTGAACCACCGCAACCTCCACGACCTCAGCATCGACCTGGAGCGCTCAGCACGACTTGTGAAACTGCTTCCGGAGGACGCAGTAGTGGTCTCCGAGTCGGGCATCCGCAACTCCCAGACCGTCCGCGAGCTCGGCGGGCACTCCAATGCCTTCCTGGTGGGATCTCAGCTCACAAGTAAGCCGGACATCGACGCCGCCGCGCGCGAGCTGGTTTACGGCCCGAACAAGGTTTGTGGCCTTACCGATTGGTCAGCGGCCCAGACGGCGAAGGCCGCGGGTGCTGTCTACGGCGGACTGATCTTTGAGGAGAACAGTCCACGCTATGTTTCACGTGAAACATCGGCAGAAATCATCGCCCACGAGCCAGGCCTGAAGTACGTCGCGGTAACAACACGCACCGAGGGCTGGGCCACGCTGATCCAGGACGGCATCCATGCCATCCAGGTTCACGCCCCATATCAGGGCTCCATCGAAGCCGAGCTGGAACTCGTCGATAAGGCGCGTGCGGAAGTCGGCGCTGGGGTAGAGGTCTGGCGCGCTCTTGCCATGACGGAGGCTGAGGGTCCCGCAGTGGCGGAGGCACTCGTCGATAAGGTCGATCGCCTTGTCCTCGATGGACGCCAGGGCGGCAGCGGGCAACCGTTTGATTGGTCCACCGTGCCTGAGACCGTGAAGTCGAATGCGCTGCTGGCTGGCGGATTAAACCTCAACAACCTCGAAGACGCCCTGCGCGTGGGTACCCTTGGCTTGGACATGAATTCCGGTCTTGAGTACGGCGCGGACGCAGGAGTCTGGGCGAAGCACAAGGACGCGGGAGCAATTCTGCGGGCATTCGAAATCATCCGCGGCTTTTCCAACTAGTCGAATCAGAAACGAAGAAGAGAGACACGAAATGACAGAAGAATCCCGCAGCGGTGGCAGCACCATTCTGCCGGCCTATTTCGGTGAATTCGGCGGGCAGTTCGTCCCCGAATCCCTCATGCCTGCACTCGACCAGCTGGAGCGAGCGTTCGTCGACGCGTGGAATGATCCCGAGTTCATGGACGAGTACCGCACGATCTTGCGCGACTACCTTGGGCGCCCAACTCCTCTGACCGAGTGCCGCAACCTGCCACAGGGCAAGAAGCACGCCCGCATCTTCCTCAAGCGCGAGGACCTTGTGCACGGCGGTGCGCACAAGACCAACCAGGTGATCGGACAGGCGCTGCTGGCGAAGAAGATGGGCAAGACGCGCATCATCGCCGAGACCGGAGCGGGCCAGCACGGCACCGCCACCGCTCTCGTCTGTGCGTTGCTCGACCTAGAATGCGTGATTTACATGGGCGCGAAGGACATCGCCCGCCAGCAGCCGAACGTCTACCGCATGGAGCTGATGGGCGCGAAGGTCATCGGCGTTGATTCCGGTTCCGGCACCCTCAAAGACGCCGTGAACGAAGCCCTGCGCGACTGGACCGCCACCTTCCACGACTCCCATTACCTCCTTGGCACCGCGGCCGGCCCGCACCCATTCCCAACCATCGTGCGCGACTTCCACCGCGTCATCGCCGAGGAAGCTAAGGCCCAGATGCTCGAGCGCACCGGCGGACTGCCCGACGTTGTAGTCGCCTCCGTGGGTGGCGGCTCCAACGCGATCGGCATCTTCTCCGACTTCATTGACGACGAGGGAGTCGAACTCGTGGGCACCGAACCTGGCGGCGAGGGCATGGAGTCCGGCAAGCACGGCGCCGCCATCGCCGAGGGCAACATTGGCATTCTGCACGGCACCAAGTCCTACCTCATGCGCAATCCGGACGGCCAGATCGAGGAGTCCTACTCCATCTCGGCCGGACTGGACTACCCGGCCGTGGGGCCGCAGCACGCGCACCTGGCCAAGACCGGTCGCGCGCAGTACGTGCCCGTCACCGACAAGGAGGCCCTGCAGGCCTTCCAGCTCCTCTCACGCCACGAGGGCATCATTCCGGCACTGGAGTCCTCCCACGCCTTTGCCTACGCTTTGAAGCGCGCTGAAGAGGCTGAGGCCAAGGGTGAAGACATCAACATCCTCGTTTCCCTCTCGGGCCGCGGCGACAAAGACATCGACCACGTCCGTCGCACTCTCGACGAGCACCCCGACTACGTCCTGAAGGAGGACTAAGCCATGACTACTCGTTACGAGAAGGCCTTCGCAGACCTCGAGGCCAAGAATGAGGGCGCCTTCGTTCCCTTCCTGATGCTCTCTGATCCCACCCCGGCAGATGCCGTCGAGATCATCAAGACCATCGTCGAGGCCGGCGCCGACGCGCTTGAGCTTGGCGTGCCGTTCTCCGATCCCATCGCCGATGGCCCGACGATCCAGAAGTCGCACGTGCGCGCCCTTGATGGGGGAGCGACGGTGAACATGGTCATCGATCAGGTGCGCCAAATTCGTGAGGCTTACACCGACCTGCCGATCGGCATGCTGATCTACTCCAACGTTCCTTTCGTCCGCGGCCTGGACAACTTCTACAAGGAGTTCCACGAGGCGGGCGCCGACTCGATCCTGCTTCCCGACGTTCCCGTCCGCGAGGGCAAGCCTTTCGCCGACGCTGCCGAGGCCAATGGCGTTGACCCGATCTTCATCGCTCCCGCCCAGGCCTCCAAAGAGACGCTCGAAGGTGTCGCTGCCCGCTCCAAGGGCTACATCTACGCCGTCTCCCGCGACGGCGTGACCGGCACCGAAAAGGAGTCGGACACCACCGGCCTCAAGGATGTCGTGGACAACGTGAAGTCCTACGGCGGCGCCCCGATCCTGCTGGGCTTCGGGATCTCCAACCCCCAGCACGTCGCCGACGCCATTGCCGCCGGCGCCACCGGTGCCATCTCCGGTTCCGCAGTGGCCAAGATCATCGACAAGTACGTCGAGGGCGAGCACCCGAACCCGGGCCGCGTCACCGACATGGACGGCCTAAAGAAGGAACTCACCGAGTTCATTTCCGCGATGAAGGCAGCCACGAAGAAGTAGCATTTCGCTTTACGACGATTTTCCTACCCGCTCCATGTTTCACGTGAAACATGGAGTGGGTCTTCTTTTGGCACAATCGGATCCATGGACAAGTTCGAGAAGGCGACGGGTCGCACCATCCCGGAATGGATGGACTTCCTCCGCAACCACGAAAACGGCAACAAGGATCTCAACGAACTCAGCCACAAGCAGATGGCCACCTTGGCCGAAGATTATGGCGCCAGCGGTTGGTGGGCTCAGAGTATTGCAGTGGACATTGAGCGCGAGATCGGGCGCCGCGAGGTAGGCCAACGGGACTCCGGAAAGTTCTCGGCAAACGCCACAAAGACCATGCCGGGGGAGTGGACTGACGTGTTCGCCAGGTTCACGGAATTTATGGCGAGCGCCGAAGGCGCTCTGCCTGCTGCAGTCGACGGGGAATCGTCGACAAGCGAAAGCGAAAAATGGCGCTACTGGCGCGCCGACCTGGTCGACGGCACGAAGGTCGTTGTCATGTGCAACGACGCATCCGCGAAAGGGGTGGCGAAGACCCGGTTTGCAGTGCAGCACGAGAAGCTGCCATCATCGGAAGCGCGCGACGACATGAAGGCCCACTGGAAGGCCACATTGGATACGTTTAAGGCTTCTTTGGGCTAGCTTTCCCACTAAACTTGACTGTGACGCTACGTCACAGAGTTGGGTGGGAAGTATGAAAGTCAAAGAACTCGCGGACCTGACCGGGACCACGGTTCGCGCTATCCGTCACTACCACCATGTCGGGCTCGTTCCGGTGCCCGACAACCCAGGCGTGCGTCGCTACGGGCTCGATCACGCCGTGCGTGTGGTGCGTATCCGAGCTCTCGCCGAGTCTGGACTGTCGCTGCACGCCATCGGCGAGATCCTCCTTGCCGAGGACGCCGATACCGAAACACAGCTCGCCGCCGCAGAAGCCGACATCGATCGCCGCATCGCCGAACTTCAGAAGCAGCGAACCCAACTCCGCGCCGTCCGAGATCGCATGGAAGGGCCGCAGTTTCACGTGAAACATAGCGCGCTTCTCGACGATTTCTACGCGCGAGTCCTTGAGCGCGTCGATCCAGCGCAGGTTCCCTTAATCGAACGGGAACGGCGAGCAGCAGAAGTTGTCTGCCGTATTCCGGGAGTAAGGGATGTCCTCAATCGTTGGCTTGCCCAACTAACGGAAGAACGCCTCGAGGCCACGCTGGATCTCTATGCATGGTTTGGATCCATCACAGAACTCGAACCTTCCGAGGCAGAACAGGCCGTGGACGATGCGCTCCTACGCTACGACCAAGCTATGGAAGGGGACTGGGGTCTCCTGCCCGAGGAGTGGAGCATCACCCTGCCACGCGTGATGCGAATCCCAGGACTCATGCTGCTGTTGGAATCCGCCTACCCGAATCCCAACCACCAACTCTTTATCCGACGCTTCCTCACCTATGTCGACACCGCTATCGCCCCGAATGTTTCACAAGAAACCACAGAAGGAGAATTGTCATGGAAACCGTGAATCCCGTCCTCGAGGTCCGAAGCGTGGTGAAGAAGTTCGGAGATTTTCGCGCCTTAGACGAGTTTGATCTCACTGTCGAGCAGGGATCAGTCCACGGGTTCCTTGGGCCGAATGGGTCGGGCAAGTCAACAGCTATCCGCACCTTGTTAGGAGTACTGCATCCGACAAGCGGAGAGGTACGAGTCTTAGGCAAGGATCCGCGGAAGAATCCCGAGATTCTCAAACGCATCGGTTATGTCCCGGGCGATGTGTCGCTCTGGCCCACGCTGACGGGAGCCGAGGTGCTCCGCACTCTCGAGTCAATGCGCGGGGTTCCCACCGACCGAAAGAGGGAAGCTGAACTCATCGACGCCTTCGGGCTTGATCCCTCGAAGAAGACGCGCGACTATTCCACGGGCAATCGTCGCAAAGTGAGTCTTGTTGCGGCGTTGTCCTTCGGCGCCGAGGTCCTCATTCTCGACGAACCGACCGCCGGCCTCGATCCTCTCATGGAGGCCGAGTTTGTCGAACAGATCCGGAGGGAGAACGCGAATGGGGTGTCGGTGCTACTTTCTAGCCACATTCTTAGTGAGGTAGAGAAACTGTGCAATTACGTCACAGTGATTAAAGAAGGCCGGGCGGTGGAGCATGGAACGATTAGCCAAATTCGTCACCTTTCCACCCATACCGTCACGGGACGTGTTTCACGTGAAACATTGATTGATGGGGGAGTCACCGACGCGACGGGGCTGACCACGTTCACCGTCGAGCGCGATGAGGTACCCGCGCTGTTGCAAAAGCTACTCGACGCCCACGCCACCGACATCACCACGCAGCCGTCAAGCCTCGAGGAAATTTTCATGCGCCACTACGAAACCGAGGCGGCAAAATGAAATCCATCCTGACCCTGACACGCCTCAACCTCAGGCTCAAGCGAGGCTATCTCCTCGGTTGGATTATTCCCATTCTGGCCATCGCTCTTGTCTTCCCCTGGGCCTACTACGAATATTATCCTGAGCTCTCGCTGCGCCAGCCCATGTTGGAGGGCCTCTCAAGCAACATGGGCACCCGAGCGCTCTACGGACTTATCGACGCTCCAGGAACAGTAGGGCAAATGACCACCTGGGAAGGGGCGATGTGGACCGGGCTACTCGGTTCCATCATGGTCGTACTCCTCGTCGTCGACCTCCATAGACGGCGCGAGTACACGGGACTCGCCGAGCTGCAACGCTCCACCGGCATTCGACCACTCGCGCCTTGGGCAGCGGCAACCCTGACGGGACTGCTTGCAGCCGCAGTCATCGGAGCCGGATCCACGTTGATACTCTGGGGCCTCCTCTCATATATCGACGAACTCACCACTGAGGGCGCGGTTGCCTACGGTCTGACCATTTTCCTCGCCATCACGGGATCCATGCTCGTTGCCCAGGCAGCACTCCTCTTCGTCAATGACGGAGCGACCCTGGGACGCACCGCGCTACTGACCGTCGCCATCTCATACATCGTCCGCATCGTCGCGGACACCGAGGAAATCGAGTGGCTCAACTGGATCACCCCATTGGGTTGGCGCGAGCTGATCGGTGCCTACACGGAGGATGATTTCGGACGCGCGGGAATCCTAGCTCTCGCTTGTCTCGCCGGAATCGTCCTCATCGGGCTCGCAGAATCACGGAGGGAATACGGCACCGGATTCCTCCCGCAGCGCTCAACATCAAGGCGCACGAGGAATATTCGAGGTCCGATCCATCTGCGTTGGATACTTACCAAAGGCAGCCTCATCGCATGGGTCTTCGTCGTTGCCATTGCATCCGCGTTCCTGCTTTCACTCTCCGGCGACATGGTCGACCTCATGGGACGGTCCGACTCCTCCGGCCAGATCTTCCGCGACCTCCTCGGCGGCTCGGAAGCACTCGAAGCCTTCATCGCCTACATCGCCCAGATGGTTGCGATCATGATCGGTGCGGCGGGCATCCAGCAAATCACCACCTACCGCGGCGAAGAGAGGGCGCGCACCGTGGACCTCCAGCGCTCCACCGGTATGCGACGCTGGGTCCCGCTCGCCACGGCAGCACTCGTCGCAACGCTCAGTGTCATTCTCTTGACGGCCATCATGCACGGTGCCGGTGCGATCGGGCTGGCCACGCAAGAGAGCACAATTAGCGACGATTACACGTCGCTGGCCCAGGCCTCCTGGTCCATGCTCGCGCCGTCGATTTTCTTCGTCGGAGCGGCGGTGGCCATCGTCGGTTGTGTTCCACGTGCAACACCATGGGCATGGGCACCACTGGCTATCTCGGCTGTGGTGACTCTCTTGGGCGAGATCCTCCAGCTGCCTGAGTGGGCGATTGACCTTTCGCCACTGGGTCACCCCGTGACACCGAGTGACGGGGAGTGGGGCATTGCGGTGGGACTCACGGTAGCCGGGCTCGCGCTGATCGCAATCGGGCTATACGGCGCGCAACGCAGAGAGATCCGCTAATTACCTACCACGCTCGGAAATAAGAATCGGGGAAGGGCAGAGCGTCGCGCTCTGCCCCTAAATCTTTTAAGGCATGAATCGGCCAGGTGGGCATGCGGAGGGCTTCGCGGCCTAAAAGAACTACGTCGGCGTGCTCGTCGACAAGCACCTGCTCTGCTTGCTGCGCATCGGTGATCATGCCGACGGCGCCCGTGGGAATCCCTGCCTTGCGTACAGCCGATGCGAAAGGGACTTGGTAGGC
The DNA here is from genome assembly GCF_000379425.1 of Corynebacterium lubricantis DSM 45231. Taxonomy (GTDB): domain Bacteria; phylum Actinomycetota; class Actinomycetes; order Mycobacteriales; family Mycobacteriaceae; genus Corynebacterium; species Corynebacterium lubricantis. Next base: position 98,931 of record NZ_KB902238.1, on the reverse strand, counting down.
GGGACCGACGGGAATCTGCGCGTGCACGTTGCCGCCGGTGGAGACGTCGATGAGGTCGACACCCAAGTCGCGGAGTTGGGCGGCGAGTTCGACTGTTTCCTCGAGTGCCCAGCCGCCTTCCGCCCAGTCGGTAGCGGAGATGCGCAGAAGCAACGGCATCTGCTCGGGGATGGTGTCGCGCACGGCTTGGACAACCTCGCGGGTCAGTCGGGTGCGATTGGCAAAGGAGCCGCCGTAGTCGTCGTCACGCGTATTGCTCAAAGGGGAGAGGAACTGATGCAGAAGGTAGCCGTGCGCCGCGTGGACTTCCACGGTGTCGAAGCCCGCATCCACGGCCCGCTGAGCGGCCGCGGCGAACTGCCCGGGGAGTGCGCGCACCTCGTTGGTGCTCATGGCGCGGGGCTCAGCCTGGCCGCGCGCGGCGATGGGGGAGGGACCCGCTGCGACCCAGCCGCCCTGCTCCGGCGGAACGGTGCCGCGCGCATTCATGTTGGGAAGCATCGGCACCGTGGAGGCCTTGCGCCCCGCGTGGTTGAGCTGGATGCCCATGCTGGCGCCCTGCTCATGGACAAAGCTGACAATGGGGCGCCACGCCTCCGTGTGCGCATCCAACCAGATCCCGGTACAGCGGGGAGAGATGCGACCCTCAGGCACGACTCCGGTTGCCTCGGCCATGACCATGCCGAAGCCCCCGTTGGCTAGCCCGCCGTAGTGCACCTGGTGCCACATCTCGGGGATGCCGTCCTCGTCCCGCACGTGATATTGGCACATCGGCGAAACCCAGATCCGGTTGCGTACGGTGAGGCCGCGCAGGGAAATAGATTCGGAAAGCTTTGGTGAGGTCATGGGTTCCACAATAGACTCGGGGCATGCTCTCAAGATTGAAAAGGACTGATCCCTTAATCGTCCTCATTATCGTGGCGGTCATCGTCGCCATAATTCTTCCGGCCCGCGGGCAGTTCGCCGAGTGGTTCAGCATCGCGACGAATATTGCCATCGCTTTGTTGTTCTTCCTCTACGGTGCCCGCCTGTCCACCCGAGAAGCCCTCAACGGCGTGATGCACTGGAGGCTCCATCTCACTATCCTGGCTTTCACGTTCATGATCTATCCGATCGTCGGCGTGCTCCTGCAGCCGCTCAGCAACCTCATTGGCGAGGAAATGTACCGCGGAATCCTCTTCCTTACCCTGGTACCCTCCACGGTCCAGTCCTCAGTTGCGTTCACCTCGATTGCAAAAGGCAACATCTCGGGCGCCATCGTGGCGGCCTCGCTCTCCAGCCTCGCCGGCGTCTTCCTCACCCCGCTTCTCGTGATGCTGTTGATGGGCACCGGCGACAGCATTCAGATCGATGGCCAGGTCTTCCTCGACATCGCGCTCCTGCTGCTCCTGCCATTTATCCTGGGCCAGATCGGCCGGGCCATTTTCCCGGCTATCAAGGGTGCCGCAGCAAACAAGGCCACGAAGATCGTCGACCGCGGCTCGATCACCATGGTGGTCTACTCAGCCTTCTCCGCTGGCATGGTCGGGGGAGTGTGGCAGCAGGTCACCGTCTGGGAGATCCTCTTCCTCATCGTCTTCTCGGTCGTGCTGGTGGCCTTCATGCTGTGGCTCACCCGCTTCGTTGCCGAGAGGCTCGGTTTCAACCGCAAGGACCGCATCGCCATCGAGTTCTGTGGAACGAAGAAGTCGCTCGCCACCGGCCTGCCCATGGCATCGGTTATCTTTGGAGGAGCATCCCTTGGCCTTCTGATCTTGCCGCTGATGATTTTCCACCAGGTACAGCTGATGATGTGCTCGTGGCTCGCCGCGCGCTATGGCCGAGAAGCAGAACAATCCAAAGCATAAAAGAGGAGATGTTTCACGTGAAACATTATGTCCGCACCACACTCGACGTACCCGGCGCAGGCACGCTGATCACCATCGCTGAGCTCGAGGAGGTCTCAGCGCAGGCCTGCATCATGGTCCGCATGATCGAGCTAGCACCGGATGAAACCATCATGGGAGCGTTTACCGACGGGAAGATCGTGGGCCAGGCGAATGAGCCACTAGAGCAAGTGCCTCACCCAGACACCTACGATCAGTTTGAGAACATCGAGGCCCAACGCCTCACCGCCGACGAATTTGAGGGCTTGTGGGAAGAGACGCGGGTGAAGTTCCCGCAGCTTTAACGCAGCTTGAGCGCCCATATAAGGCAGCATAAAGGCCGCTTCGCATTTGAATGCGCAGCGGCCTTTGCTTGTTCCGAGAGCTTAAAACACGAGATTCACAAGCACCATATACACAGCGGTTCCACCCAGGATGGACAGACCCGAGTCCTTCTTCCACCAATGCAGGAGCAGGGTCACAGCAACGCCAATTAACGACGACACGATGCCGCCAGGAGCGGACACCTGTCCAAACAGCGTGTACACCACAAGCACTACCATGACACCAACCGGCATCATGCGCCCGAGCAACCCGATGAACTGGTTACCCTTGAAGAACTTCAGGAAGGGGAAGGGCAGCGCGCGAAGCAGCACGGTGACGATCGCAACGGGAATCAGGACTGCGGCCACCATGGAGAGCGTGACTCCCTCGGGAAGTCCGTACATCTAAATCCTGTCTCCCTTCGCGCGCCAGGTCAGTAAATCGTCGATACGCGGGGAGAGGTAGCGCACCAACAGGATCGCGAAATACGCCAACAGCGCGATGATAAGGATGGAGTTCGGGAAGAAGATTCCCACGATCACAGCGAGCGTCGCCGCGATGAAAGGCAGCGAGTAATCCTTGTTGTTCTGGAAGCTATCCCACGCCAGGACGACGAAGAGTGCCGTAAGCGCGAAGTCCATGCCTTCGAGTCCTGCGGGGATGATCTCGCCCACGAGACCGCCGATGATGCCCGGAATCGCCCACAGGGATTGGCACACGATCTGGATGGTTAGTGCTCGTGTGCCAGAGATGGGTTCCTTGGCATCGAGGGCCGAGACGATGCCGTATGACTCGTCGGTAAGCGCGTAAGTCGAATATGCCCGACCCAGCCTGGACTTAATGCGGTGGCGTGGAAATGTCAGACCGTAGAAGATATGTCGGAAGTTCACCATGAAACCAGTGATGGCGGCGGAGACCGGACCGACACCCGAGGTGACCATGTTAATGGCCAGAAACTCCATTGAGCCTGCGTAGATAACAATGGAAAAAATCGGGGTCCACCACCAAGCGAATCCCGACTGAGTCATCAGTAGTCCGAAAGCGAGGCCGAGCGGGACCAGCCCGATTCCAGCGACGAGGGTGTCCTTGACCCCTAACTTCACCTCGTTAAGGGTGGTTGTACGCGATTCACTAGGTTTCCTAGGTTCGGGGGAAGGTGCCATTAATTGTCCTCCACGTTGACCGGGAAGGTGGAAAACAGCGGCAAGGGCATTTGCTGACGACGAAGCACGTCGCCCCACAGATCCGAGCTTCCGGCCGCAACCACGTCGCCCGGGAGCGCCGGAGCAACGTACCAGTCGCCCCGGTCGATCTCTGCGTCGAGCTGACCGGGTGCCCACTCCGAATAGCCGGCGAAGATGCGCATCCCGTCGAGATACTCCACAACATCGTGAGGCTTGGAGCGCAGATCGACGTGGACGAGCCGGTTTGCCAGGCGTGTGAACTCAGGATGCTCGTCGATCACGACATCCGGTTTCGTCACTCCCACACCGACCGCGGACTGAGGAGCCACTGGGCCTCCGACATAAAACGCCTGCGGCTTTGCCACCGCGGGCAGCCACTCGGGAAGCACGTTGTACACGGCGATATCACTGCGCTGGGTGAGCGTCACGCCAAACGTGTACGCCTCGGAATGCTCGATGATCAAAACGACGCTGCGCGCAAACTCGGGCGAGGGCATGCCCGGTGCCGCAACTAAGAGCATTCCCGAGGACGGCTCTTCCTTCTCTAACGCGTTAAATAACCGATCCGCAAAATAGTTCTCAGTCATCTTTCTCACCTTCCCACCATTTCTTCAATTCCGCTATAGCCTCCTCGCGCCCCAAAGGCCCACGCTCCAGGCGCAGCTCCTTGAGGAACGCCCACGCCTTGCCGACCTCGGGTCCGGGCTTCACGCCAAGGATCTCCATGATTTCATTGCCGTCAAGGTCGGGACGCACCTTGGCGAGGTCTTCCTTCTCCTCGATTTCTGCGATGCGCTCTTCGAGATGGTCGTAGGTGCGCTGCAGTCGCGCCGCCTTCTTCGGGTTTCTGGTCGTCGAGTCGGCGCGGACCAGTTTGTGCAGGCGGGGGAGCAGGTCCCCGGCGTCATTCACGTAACGACGAACGGCCGAATCCGTCCACTGACCTTCACCGAATCCGTGGAAACGCATGTGAAGGAATACGAGCTGCCCAATATCTTGGGTGGCTGCCTTGGAAAAACGGAGCTGCTTGAGACGCTTGCGGGCAAGTTTCGCACCGACGACCTCATGGTGGTGGAACGTCACACCGCCACCTTCCTTTTTGGCACGCGTGTCGGGCTTGCCAATATCGTGTAGCAGGGCTGCCCACCGCAGCACGAGGTCCGGACCGTCGTCCTCGCGCTCAATAGCTTGGCGCAGCACGGTGAGCGAATGCACGTAGACGTCCTTGTGCTGCATGTGCTCATCCGGGGTCATCTGCAAGGCGGCGACTTCGGGTAGCACGTAATCTGCAAGGCCGGTCTGAACCAACAAGTCGATACCGTCCCACGGGGCAGCACCGAGCATGAGCTTGTCCAGCTCGGCCTGGATGCGCTCGACGGTGATGCGCTCGATTTCACTGGCCATGTCGTGCAGCGCCTTGAAGACCCGATCGGAGACGCGGAACCCAAGCTGAGAGACGAAGCGAGCCGCACGCAACATACGCAGCGGATCGTCTCGGAAACTGATCTCGGGTTCCTGGGGGGTGTCCAACCATTTGTTGATTAAATCGTTGAGGCCTCCCACTGGATCGACGAAGTCCCAGGTAAACGCCTCGTCGATAAGCGAAAGCTTGAACGCCATTGCGTTGCACTTGAAATCGCGGCGCACGAGGTCACCCTCGATGGTGTCGCCGAAAGTGACCTCGGGGTTGCGTGTCACACCGTTATAAAGGTCGGCGCGGAAGGTCGTAATCTCGATCAGCTGGCCCTCTTTGACCGTGGACACGGTGCCGTATTCGATGCCCGTGTCCCAGACCGTCTCGCCCCACTCTTCTAGGATCTCGTACACCACGTCTGGGCGCGCGGAGGTAGTGAAGTCAAGATCGTTGCCCATGCGTCCCAAAAATGCGTCGCGCACTGGACCGCCAACAAGATATAAGGACTCGCCGCGCTCCTGGAATTTTTGCACCAGGGGAGTCAGCAACCCCCCCAAGCTCTCTATCGTCGAATTTGCACGCGAAAACACCTGCTTGATCTCTTCTGAATGTTCATTTGAGAGGAATTGCAGTTGGTTGCGGGGATTCTCAGACATACTCACCGCTAATACATTACCTGTGGGAAGAATCGGCACGTCAAAATACCACAAACATGTGTGGGAACGATACGATAAGCGGAACATGACTGACACTACTCGGCCACCCACCGCATCTGAAGGCGGTGGAGCGAGCCACCGCACGCCCCAGGGTGAAGACTCGGGAGAGCGTCGACGCAGGAGGCGCCGGCGTTCACGTCGGCCTGCCGGAAATCACCAGAACAAGACCCAGAACAATGCTCACAACAAGTCGGAGAATAAGACTTCGGTAGAAGGTGGGCAGTCTGGCTCTGGTTCAGGTGCCGCTGCTTCAGCATCGTCTGAGCAGAAGGCACAGAACAATGGTGAGCAGGGTCAGCAACGACGGTCCCGGCGCAGGAGGGGCCGTCGGCGTTCCTCGTCGAGCTCGGCAACCGGTTCCACGACGAATTCGACCAATAACAACGCGTCCTCTACTTCTGCGTCTGGGTCCGGTTCCGGTTCTGGGTCTGGGTCCGCCACGAAGTCGGGCAAGTCCAGCACCGCGCAGCAAAAGGGCTCGCAGAAGAACACGCAGAATCGGAAGCGCAATAGCCGCGGAGGCCAGAGCAGGAATTCCCGCAATAGCGCCAACCGGAAGCGGCAATATAACGCCAGTCCTCGGATGGAGACGCGCGACGAGACCTCGGCGGGTGGTCTGGTTGTCTCTGGAATGGCGGAAGCCGTGCGCCCCGATAACTCTGTGGACCTATCGCGCATCTACGTCGCTCTGATCGGTCGCCTTGACCGTCGGGGACGACTGCTCTGGTCCATGCCGAAGGGCCATGTTGAACCGGGCGAACACGAATGGCAAACCGCCGAGCGGGAAGTCTGGGAAGAAACCGGTATTTACGGTGAGGCATTTTCCACGTTGGGCACCATTGACTACTGGTTTGTGTCCGATGGAGTACGCATACATAAGACGGTGCACCATAATCTCTTGCGCTTCGTCGATGGCGAGCTTAACGACGAGGACCCGGAAGTCACCGAAGTGTCGTGGGTCCCGGTCGATCAACTCATCGAGCATCTGGCATATGCGGATGAACGAAAACTAGCTCGCCTAGCATTCGATCAAATGCCCGAGCTGGCCAGAAAGGAACATGAGGCCGGAAGGGCGACACCTCGGTGACCCGCTTCTCTGGTCTGCAACGCCTAGGGAGAAGTGTCTGCACGGTCTTGGCCACCACCACGACGGTTGCAGTGAGCGCGGTGGCAACATTAAGCACAGCTCCCGTCGCACAGGCCCTGCCGGTTCCGACCCCGCCTGACAATGCCTCAGTCGCATCTGAGTGGGCGAACCCAAATATTCGCCCGAACGACGGCGTCGAGGGCATCACCATCGACGTGGTCGACGCTCCCGATACCCTGGCTCCAAATGCTGATTTCACGGCCAGGGTCGCGATCACGAATGCATCCGAGACCCCGCTCGAGAGTTTTTCCATAACACCCCGGCGTGGCCCGATTTCAGCGTCGGTTGCAGACTCCCGTGTGGCTAGTGTCGCCGAACCCACCGATTACACCGCCGGTGAAACTAGAAACTTCAACCAAATTGTCGCTCCCGGAGAAACCGTCGAGCTAGAGATCACGGTGCACACCGACCCGGCCCTCGCCGGTTCGCTGCCATTTCCCGGCCCCGCGGTCTATCCACTCATGCTGGAACTGACTCGCGGCGGGGGAGGGCACTTAGACTCCGAGCGCTTCCACCTCGCCGTCCGCTCTGCGGGTGCCGCCGACGACGGAGACCAGAACACAAGAGACCAGGAAGCAACTGTCCCCGCGGCACAACGCAGTGCTGATGTCAGTCTGCTCTATCCCATCACCGCCGACGCGGACATTGTCCCCGGCGAAACCGGTGATGCACCCAACGATCCGCAGTTGATCCTGAACTCTGAGGATCTCGCCGACCAGCTGACGCCCGGCGGGAGGCTCAGCGAATTGGTGAACACCTACGCCGACGCCATTGCCGCACCGGGAGGGGAGAATATCGCCGAGGCAACCTGCCTGGCCATTGACCCCGCACTCGTGTCCACGGTGGAGCGCATGAGCGCTGGGTATGTCGTTGCCGAGACTCGGCCGCCCATTGCCCAGGAGCCGAAACGCCTCCGGGACTCCTGGGGCGATAACGACAATGCGTTCGTTTCCACTCCTGGGGCAGGCCAAGCGGATGCCCAAGCCTGGCTGAACCAACTGACTGAAATCACCAAGGGCAACTGTGTTGTTGCCCTGCCGTGGGCCAACGCCGACGTGAATGCCCTCGTCGATGCTGGCGCACCCTGGCTCGTCCGAGAGGCCCTCGAGCGTGGACCTTTCACCCTGCGCGACATCCTGGGTGCCGAAGTCGTCGATAATGTTGTGATCCCTCCGTCGGGATACGTTTCCGAGTCCACTGTGCCAGCTCTCGGCTGGGCCGACCACGAAAACTCCGGTCTCCTCCAGGGTGGAATGCAGGCTGCGTGGGAGAGGTCCTACGCGGAGCAAGCCAAAAAGGACTCCGCCACCACACACGTTGAAGGCGAGCAGCTCACCAACCTCGAGCTTGAGGTGCCGCCGAACCCGGATATGGCCGTCGCCCCCGCACCCACCTCGACGGTGCGCGTGCTCGTGGCAAATAACACTGTTTCACGTGAAACATTGGGAAATTCCGACACCGACCGCTTCGCCCAGTTGGGAGACGGCATTGTTTCCGTCGCCTATCAAGACTCGTTGGCATCGACGCTCGCCTCTACCGGGATTGCCCCGGAGACCACGGGCTATTCCAATGTCTACTACCGCTCCGATGCGACGTTGGATTCCGTGGAAGCGCGCAATATCAACGCTGCCAACGCCATTCGCCTCGCCGTCGACGAGGAAGCTGCGACCAGCGAAGAACCGTCCGGCAATCCGGTGTTGATCAATCCGCCCGCGACGTGGGAGGCCTCCACCGCCGATTCGATCATGAATACCATCGCCGAGCTCATGGACGACGAAGCTGCGCGCCCGATGACCCTCGAGGATTACCTCACACCACCGGCAGACGGGACAATCCCCACCGCGAACAGTTCCGGCAGCCCGTTTCCGGACCCCACTGTCTTCTCCGATTCCGAGATCCTCAGCATCGGCCAGCAAGCGAAGTACGCCGACGACCTCACGTCGTTTTTGGTCCCGGATTCCGCCATCGCACTGACGCGCTACGGGTTCACATTGCCGTTGCGGCGCGACCTCATTTCGGCGGCATCGCTCACTTATCGACGATCAGCCGACCTCTACACAGAAGCCACCGCGCAGACGAGGGACCGACTCAATTCCACCCGCGACTCCCTCAACGAGATGCGCGATGCAGTTGATCTCATCCCGCCGGGCAACGTGTACACACGGGCCTCGGAATCGTCGCCACTGCTCATCGTTGCTGAGAACGGCTTACCACTCCCTATCGATGCCACAATCTTGTACGAAGCCCCCGAAGGCGTCACGCTGAACACTCCCTCCGAGCTCCGCATTCCGGCGCGGGGGTCCATCACGATTCAGCTCACTGCTGACATCCCCAACTCGCGGGAGCGGACAGACCTCAACCTGTACTTGGCTACACCAAACGGGCAACCCGTTTCCCAGCCGGTGCAGATTTCCGTGCGCACCGCCGCCGGTGAGGTCGGGGCAGTGGCCATCGGAGGGGTGCTGGCCATCTTCCTCGCCTTGGTGTTGTTATTCCGTTTCGCGAAATCGCGACGCGCAAAAGACGCGGAAAAGTCCGTCAGCAGTAAGTCGGCCCCAGAGGAGTCGTCTCTCGATCGGCCACCCGACTGATTCATGCATCCACCGCATTAGCCTCGTTCAACTTCTCAATACGCAAAACAGATTGGATGTATTGTGGCCACCGAAGAACACACCTCCGGATCGATAGGTGAACCGCCGTCGACTGGGCAACCGTCTGGTCAACGCCGACGGATAGTTACCCCCTCGCCTCCGGCGCCAGTGCCAGCGCCTCGGCGTTCTCTCGTAACAGCGGCCGCCCCGGCAGCCGACCGCTCGACACTCACTGTCAGTCCTTCTGGAGTGGACACGAACGGACACTCCGATGTACCGGGCAACAACACGGGCAACGAATCGGGACAGAATTCCAGCGACGAAACTGTCGTCCGCGACACCGGTTCGATGGCCATTGCCACCCTGATCTCACGCATCACGGGCTTCATCCGCACCGTGATGATTACCTCGATGTTGGGTGGTGCGATCGCCTCTGCCTTCAACTTGGCCAACACGCTGCCCAACATGATTACCGAGGTCGTGTTGGGTTCCGTCCTGACGGCCCTCGTTGTCCCCGTGCTTGTGCGTGCAGAAAAAGAAGACCCTGACAAGGGTGCTCGCTTCATCAGACAGCTGTTTACGCTGACGTTGACGCTGCTTCTCGGTGTCACTGTGCTGGCGACCGCCGGCGCGCCTGTGTTGGTGCGCATGATGATGGACGAGGAAGCCGCGACGAACTATACGCAAGCCACGTCCTTCGCGTATCTGCTATTGCCGCAGATTTTCTTCTACGGCCTGTTCTCGCTGTTCATGGCAATCTTGAATACCAAGGGGGTGTTCAAGCCTGGTGCCTGGGCACCTGTGGTGAATAACCTCATCTCGATCACCGTGTTGGCCGCGTACCGGTTGGTGCCTGGCTCGCTGAACCCGGCGGCGCCATCGTCGATTAGCGATCCGCACGTGCTTCTTCTCGGCCTAGGCACCACCTTCGGTGTGGTCATGCAATGTCTGATCATGCTGCCTTCGCTGAAGCGGCTCAAGATTGATCTGCGTCCGCTCTGGGGTATCGACGATCGCCTGAAAGAATTCGGCGGGATGGCGCTCGCAATTGTCGCGTATGTGCTGATTTCGCAGCTGGGTTATGTGTTTACCGCGCGTATCGCGAATAATGCGGATGCTTCGGCGTATGCGATTTATCAGCAACACTGGCAGCTTTTGCAGGTGCCTTATGGCATTATCGGCGTCACTCTTTTGACTGCGATCATGCCTCGCCTGTCGCGCAATGCAGCTGACGGTGACGATAAGGCCGTGGTCCGTGACCTCACGCTGGCGACAAAGCTGACCTTCATCGCGCTGATCCCGATCATCATCTTCATGACGGCGCTGGGCCCGGACATCGGTAACGCGCTCTTCGGCTACGGTGCTTTTACCACTGAAGAGGCGAGGATCCTCGGTCGCACGATTAGTTTCTCGGCCTTCACACTGATCCCGTACGCGCTTGTCATGCTGCACCTGCGCGTGTTCTATGCCCGCGAAGACGCCTGGACGCCCACCTTTATCATCGCCGGCATCACAGTGACCAAGGTGTTCTTGTCGTACCTGGCTCCGGTCGTGGCGTCCTCCTCGGAAAACGTCGTGATCCTCCTCGGTGCGGCCAATGGTTTCGGTTTCATCGCTGGCGCACTCATCGGTGCCTTCTTGCTCAAGCGCAAGCTTGGCAATCTCCAATCGGGCACGATTATGCACACCTCGCTGTGGGCCGCGGCCTCCTCGTTGGTCGGTATTGCGGCAGGACTGTTGGTTCGTTGGCTGATGCGCGCATCCTCCTTCGGACCCGTGGACATTGTCACGTCAATGGGCATGCGCGATTCCCTGGGAATTCTCATCGAGATTGCCATCGAGGGCATTGTCTTCCTGATCGTAACGGGAATCGTCCTGTCGCGCTCGGGCCTGCCTGAGGTGCAAAACCTCGGCCGCGTGTTCGCCCGGATTCCTGTGATTGGCAAGTTCATCCGCCCGAACGAAGACAACGTGATCGAGACCGGAACCACCGACCCGACCGAAATGTCTCAGCAGTTCCTCGCCTCCGACACGTTCAACGCATCACCGGTGCCACCACCGATGTCCGCCGGTGTCGTCCGAGGCCCACGCCTGGTCGCCGGTGCTCCCGTGTCCGATGGCAGATTCCGTCTACTGCGCGATCATGGATCCGTTTCCGGCGCCCAATTCTGGCAGGCAAAGGAAATAAAGACGGGCCGTACCGTCGCGCTGACGTTCGTGGATACTCAAGGCCAAGCTCCGATGGCTCCAGTCAGCGCCGACGAAGCGGCACGCATCTCCCGCGACGTTGCTCGTCGCACCCGTCAGCTCGGCGCCTTGCACCACGAGGCCGTCGCACCGAATATCCAGGTGCTCGCATACCGAGCAGGCTGCCTCGTCGTAGCCGACTGGATCCCTGGCTCCTCGTTGAAGGCCGTCGCAGAATCGGAAGCAGACCTGCACCCAGAGGCCGTGGCCATCGCGATGGCACCGCTTGCCGACGCGCTCGCCGAAGCCCACGACAACGACGCCCTCCTCGGCCTGGATAACCGCAACCGACTGCGCGTCTCCGTCGATGGGGAAGTGGTCCTCGCGTTCCCAGCGGTGCTGCCGACTTCATCCCAGAAGGGTGATGCCTCGAGCTTCGCCTCCGCACTGGAGCTGCTCGACACAGCTACCGGCGACATCAATTCGGACGAACTCGACGACATCACGGCGAGGGCACGAAAGCTTTCCGACGACATCGCCAACCCGGAGACAGACAACCCTGACTCACAGCGCTACCGTGACCTGGCCACTGATCTCCGCGCATTCAGCAAGGCGGATGCGGCCGTGGCCGATCAACAAGAAGAGGTCGAAAGCACAGGGCAGACCCCGCACGGCGACGACTTCAACGAGTTTGAAGATTCTTCCACCTCCGTCGTTCCCGTAGTCAAGGACGAGACTCCGAACCCAGCCTCCGTCTCCGGATTCGGTTCTCGGGGCTACACCCCACGCGGATTCGCACTCTTGATTGCGCTTGCGGTCGCGGTGGTCGTGCTCATCGCAGCGCTGACCACCTATCTGGTCGGCTTCGTCGGGGGAGGCAGCTCACAATCTCCGGTGAATCAAGAATCTGTCGAAGGCGATGCCTCCGACATGGAGACTTCTACCGCCCGTCCACTCCCGGTGGTGGTAAACCTGCAGCAGGCAAATACGTGGCAGGCTCCCGGTCAGGATCAATCCTCCGATAACCCAGGGGATACCTCCAACGTGATCGACGGAGATACCTCCACCACTTGGAGCACGGACGCGTACCCCAATGGGTTGGGCACCAAGCCAGGCATCGGCCTGATCGTCGAGCCCCAGCGCGCCATGGAACTCCAACACATTGAGATCGACACGACCACGACGGGTGTCTCCTACAACATCTACGCACTGCCAGCTGGACAGGAGACCAACCGTGACACGACGCCTCTGGAATCGCTGCCCCTGATCAGCGATGGCACGCTGCGCTCGAGCTCAAACAGCATCGAGATCGACAGCCAGCCCGACATTACTGGTGTGGTGATCTGGTTCACCGACATTCCCACCGACAAGGGCGGGGTAGCGGAGATCTCCGAGGTTTCTCTGATCGGAATCCCCGAATAGCTCGCTCTAGCCGGTAACAGCCCGCTGGTCAACAGGAGCTTGCGCACTTAAGTGTGCATTCCTGTCCAGCGGGTTTCGTCATTCCTGGGCACAATGAGACCAGAACAAGCAGCACATTGTTCGGGGGATCATGTTCGGGGGAACATTATGGCGGTTGCGCCACACATTTCGGGGACCATTTCTACGCACTCAACCGACCAGGAACTCATCAATGCTTTTAACCTGGGCGAAGCACGAGCCTTCTCCATCATCGTGGAGCGCCACAGGCCGCGGCTTTTGCCAGTGGCTCGTCGATACGCGAAAAACGAGCACGATGCCCAGGACATCCTGCAGGAAGCCCTGTTCAAAGCCGCGTGCAACTTGCAGGGCTTTCGGAACGAGGCGACGCTGTCCACTTGGCTGAACCGCCTGGTGATGAATTCGGGATATGACCACATCAAGCATCGCCGCCGCATCGCGCACCTCAGCCTCGACGACGCCAAACTCAACACCGACTCCAATCCGGCCCTCGGGCACGACCCCATCTCGCAGCTTGACCGCGTGATCATGCTGCGGCAGATCATGGGAAGATTGCCCGCCGCGCAGCGCAGAGCGATTTTGCTGATCGACGTCGCCGGGCTCACCGTCGAACGGGCTGCGCGAGAGATGGGTGTGCGTCCCGGAACCATCAAATCCCGGCGAGCTCGGGGCCGCGAAGCGCTACACAAGCAGCTCACCCGTGAGCAATGACGCTGGGACCACGGCTGGGACAGCGGGCCTGGAATGAATTTTGGTGCGAAGCGTTGATAAAGGGTAGGTATACTGGCCCAATAGTTTTCTACCCAAGGAGCATCATTACATGTCAGAGATCCGCGACGTCATCGTTGTAGGTTCGGGCCCTGCAGGTTACACGGCCGCACTCTACGCTGCGCGCGCTAACCTTAATCCACTCGTCTTCGAAGGCTACGAGTTCGGTGGCGAACTCATGAACACCACCGAAGTAGAAAACTACCCAGGGTTCCAAAACGGCATCCTTGGCCCTGATCTGATGATGGAAATGCGCGCCCAGGCCGAGAAGTTCGGTGCCGAGCTGCGCTCCGAACTGGTGGACAAGGTCGAGCTTGAGGGCGACGTAAAGAAGGTCTGGGTCGGCGATGAAGAATTCCAGGCGCGCACCGTCATCCTGGCAACAGGTGCTGCAGCACGCCACCTGGGTATCCCCGGCGAGGACAAGCTCACGGGTCGCGGTGTCTCCACCTGTGCTACCTGTGACGGCTTCTTCTTTAAGGGCCAGCACATTGCCGTTGTCGGTGGCGGCGACTCCGCGATGGAGGAAGCCACCTTCCTGACCCGCTTCGGCGACAAGGTGACGGTCATTCACCGTCGCGACGAATTCCGTGCATCTCCCATCATGCTGGAGCGCGCGCAAAAGAACGACAAGATTGAGTTCCTCACCGACACCGTTGTCGAAGAAGTCATCGAGGCAGACGGCAAGGTCGGTGGCCTGCGCGTCCGCAATGTGAAGACCGACGAGGTCAGCGACCTGGACGCAACGGCTATGTTCGTTGCTATCGGCCATGACCCTCGTTCGGGCTTCTTGGACAACCAGATCACACTCAATGACGAAGGCTATGTTCGCGTGGAGGAGCCTTCCACACGCACCAATATTCCTGGTGTCTTCGCCTGTGGTGACTTGGTCGATGACCACTACCAGCAGGCCATTACTGCCGCAGGCTCTGGTTGCCGCGCGGCGTTGGATGCACAGCACTTCATTGAAGCGCTCTAAAACCACTCCAAACTATAGAATTATTAAAGAAATTTAATGGAGGAAATGTCCATGGCTAACACAATTGATGTCACCGCGGAGACCTTTAAGTCCACCGTGGTTGACTCCGATAAACCGGTCGTCGTTGACTTCTGGGCAGAGTGGTGCGGGCCTTGTAAGAAGCTCTCTCCTTTGCTCGATGAAATCGCCTCTGACATGGGAGAAAAGATCACCGTCGCGAAGGTTGATGTGGACTCGGAACGCACCTTAGGGGCGATGTTCCAGGTGATGTCGATTCCCACCGTGCTGATTTTCAAGAACGGCGAAAAGGTCGATGAATTCGTTGGACTTCGTCCGAAACACGAGATCGTAGAGAAGATCGAATCTCATCTCTAGTGGTATCCTGAGACACGTTACTTAACATTGACAACAAACCGTTGGCCACGATCGCCCTGAGCGTGGACACTATCTACTTGTTGTGCATGAAAGGGGTACTGTGAGTCGAGTTCTCCGAGTTGGAGATTCCAGCCCACGAGTAGCCGAAGTCCGTTCGACTTTGGCTAGTTTGGGCATGCTCCCTGGATTCGAGGGAGATATTGGCGAATGGGACCAACGACAGTACTCCCACGATGAACAGTACTTTGACGCTGATCTCTCTGAAACCCTCCGCGCTTTTCAGCAATCACGTGGTGTTGTAGCCAGTGGCAGCATTGACGATGTCACTCTCCGCGAATTGCGGGAGGCATCGTATACGTTGGGCGAGCGCGTGCTGTCCTACCAGCCGAACCAAGAATTCATCGGTGATGATGTCGGTCAGTTGCAAAAACAGCTCCAAGAGCTCGGCTTCTACACCGACAAACTCGATGGTCACTTCGGCCCAAACACGCACGAGGCGCTCTCAAACTACCAGCTCAATTACGGTCTCCAGGATGATGGAGTCTGTCGCCCAGCAACGTTGCGTTCGCTGAGTCTGCTGGGTCGTCGCATCACGGGCGGTTCCGCTCAGAGGATCCACGAGCTGGAAACTGTTCGCCGTGCGGGCCCAATGCTTGCAGGTAAAAGGGTCGTTATTGATCCGGCCCTGGGTGGGGCAGAAAAGGGCATGACCGTCAATGGCTTGTATGGGCCCATTTCTGAGGAAGAGCTCCTCTGGGATTTGGCCACACGCGTTGAAGGTCGCATGGTGGCCACCGGCATGGAAACCATCATTTCTCGTCCACGGGGTGATAACCCGACAGCTCGTGAGCGCGCCGATATTGCCAATGGTTTCGATGCAGACGTGATGATCTCCCTCCACATGGACCGTTACCAGAACGAAAAGGCCAACGGTGTGGCCACCTTCTACTTCGGTTCGGACAAAGGTGCCTCGTCGCTAACGGGAGAAACCCTCTCAGGATTCATCCAACGAGAAATCGTCGCACGCACCGATCTGAACAATTGTTACAACCACGGTCGCACGTGGGAAGTGCTCCGCCTCACCACGATGCCTACGGTCGAGGTCTGCCTGGGTTATCTCACCAATCCCTCGGACGTTGCAATCCTGACCGACCCTAAGCAGCGCGATTCCATCGCGGAAGCAATCGTTGTGGCATTGAAGCGCCTGTACCTGCTCGATCAGGACGATCAGCCGACCGGAACCTACAAGTTCCGCGATTTGCTGATGCAGGAACGCGCCTAATTAAACCGGTACCTGCTGGTCCGCGTGTTTCCTACTTTGGAGAGGCGACCGGCATCCACTAGTTTTTTTAAAACTCGATAGGCCTGCTGCTGACTTAAGTCCAAGGCGTCGGCCACCTCGCCGCTTGTCACATCGCCTCTGGAAGCTACAAGCGCGACCACCTTTTCCTCATTTCCGCGTGGCGCTCCCTGGGTAGTGTGAACAGGGACCGTGTCCCTCGGTGAGAGTCCAAGAACACGGAGCGTATCGACGACTCCGTGTACCTCATCGTCCTGCAATCCGGTTTTCGCGGCGAGGTCACTCACTTGCGCATCAGGTTCTTCTTGCCACGCATCTAAGACGATCAGCTGATTGAGGCTGAGTTCGCGGGAGGCAGCAGCAACTAGTCCCGGTAGTTCAGGGTGGAGCAGCTCTTTTCTCGCGGTGACGGTGACGGCCCGCTCATGCGTTCCGGCCCACGTCAAGGTACCGAAGCCGTGCTCAATCTGGTACTTGGATACCGCACCTAGCCCCAACCCCGCTCCGTCTGTCACACCCAAACGCGCCAACGCGGTCGACAGCGAAAGGCTGCGTGGAGCATACGAGGCCGTCGAGCTGCAGACAATCTGGGGAGTTAAGCCGCGGGGGAGTCCGCCCGGGCTTGTGACGGTTGTGCGTTTTTGATCCCCGTAGACATACACGGGTCCAGGGAGGAAGTAGTCACGGTGCGCTAATGCATTGATAATGAGCTCCGTGACCGGAGGGTCTAGTTTTTCGCGCCGTTTGTGCAGGTCAGCGAGCATGACGGCAAGCGGTGCCTGCGAGCGTGAGGTTCGCTTCGTTCCTGCAACGTCGGCGACGACGAGTTGGTGAGAGGGCAGGTGATGCTGCAAAGCTTCCCGGGTGCCAAAGAGCAGGACAGCTCCATAAGTCATCGGCTCAATAGAATCATTCCGATAGCCTAGGGAGCGCAGTAGGTCATCGTCGGAAAGCGATGCGATGATCGGGTCGGCGTTCGTCTCGCTCACGAGCACCCGTGCCGTATCGAATGCCTCCGGCGCTAGGTCGCTCATGGAAAGGCCGGGAACCGGGATACGCGCCCAATCCACGGCGTTGGCATCACGGTAACGAGTGAATAAGTATGTCGGATCCATGCCAAAGCATTCCGCGGTGCCTTGAGAATTGAGGCGGCGAGAGCGATAGACACCCCACGTCGTAGCGATCGGCGTGCGAGATTCCTCCACCGATATGGCCACAACGTCCTTGCCGTCAATCTGCTCCACGGAGACGGAGGTACTCAACGATGGGGACGTGTACTGACGGATGGTGGCCTCGAGCTCCCGCGGTGAGGTTGAGTCCCCGTGGAAGGGATAGCAGCCACTAATCGATCCGTTTTGATTCACTCCGATGAAAAGAGTGCCGCCCTCTCCGTTAGCCATACAGGCTAAGAGTTCAATCACTCCACGTTCATTGATATACGCCGACGAAGTGCGCCTGGCGAATGCGATGGATATGCCTTGACCTCGCCTAATGGTGTCCAACATTTCGTCACTGCGCATGGACATAGACTAACTGCTTGATCTAAAACTTTCAATCAGAATTACATCATTACAATTAAACCATTACGCCGAATTGAATCAACTGATTGCGGGAACTGATTGAAGCAGGTATTCGATCTCCGCAGCGCTTAATAAATCCTGCTCCGGAGGCAGATCAAGACGCAAACGCGGAATCACAGGGTGCTCGTGAATAACGCGAAAGCCGGCGCTTTCAAGCAGAGTCTTATCCATCAGCCCAATCTCGGCGGCATGATCCACAAGCGCCTGATTGAAATCCGATTGGGCCTGTGGTGCCTCAGGGTCATAGCCGAACGCTTCCAGCGCCGGAATGCCTCGGTCGTTCAAGGCCATAATAGAGGCGTCGAGGAGTACTGACTCCCACCCACGACCTGCAGCTACAGGATCAATATGCAGGCTGGTAATGGCGAAGGCATCGCGCGAGAGAGAGCCTGAGGGCATCCGAATCGCCCCCGGGGCCTCACTACTGGGGCAAAACAAGATCGTCGCGAAAGCACGCTTGTCACTATCTCGGAGGACGATATTGAAGCCACAGGTGCCATGATCGAAGCTTTGGCCTGCGATCCAGGCTTCTTTATCCACAGAGGGATTCAGGCTAGCCAGGTTTTCACTCAGCGGGTCAAGCTCCCAAAAGGTCGATTGGGCGCACTTCTCGTGGATCTGAGGGATTGAATCGTAATTGACGGGAACGACCGCAACACTTGATTCCGGCATCGTTCCTCCATCTCCGGGTGTGCCGGCCGCAAGCCGACAACGAGAAGGGCTAGTTGTTTCCCTCGATCAGACCCAAAATACGTTCGAAATCGTCCTTGTCACTGAACTCAACGACGATCTTGCCTTTGCGCTTGCCCATAGACACGCTCACCTTGGTTTCCCACTCGTCAGCAAGACGTTCTGCCGCAACCGACAGGAATTCCGGTTGCTCCACGGCAGCGGGCTTCGGCTTCTCGGGTACTTCACCGTTCTTGTTCAGCAAGGTGACGGCTTCTTCGGTGGCACGAACGCTTAGTCCCTCTGCGACAACGCGGTCCGCGAGGCGTTCAGTGGCCTCGTCGCCAAGCTTGACACCCAACAGCGCTCTCGCGTGACCCGACGACAAGACGCCAGCCGCGACGCGACGCTGCACGCTCACGGGGAGGTTCAGCAGTCGAATCATGTTGGTAATCACCGGGCGCGAGCGGCCTAGACGCGTGGCGAGCTCTTCCTGGGTGACATCAAATTCCTGCAGCAATTGCTGATAAGCCGCTGCTTCTTCCAAGGGGTTGAGCTGGACGCGGTGGATGTTCTCAAGCAACGCGTCGCGCAGCATATCGCCGTCGGAGGTCTCGCGGACGATCGCGGGGATGGTCTTTAGCCCCGCCTTCGCTGCAGCGCGCCAGCGGCGTTCACCCATGATGAGTTCATAGCCGTCGCTGATCGGACGCACGACAATCGGCTGTAACAAGCCAAACTCGCGGATGGAGTGCACCAACTCGGCGAGTTCTTCTTCGCCAAAGACCTGGCGTGGCTGCTGAGAATTCGGAGTGATCTGGCCCAGCGGAATCTCTTGGTAGGTGGCCCCGAAGGAATCCTCCTGGCCGCCAGCCTGAGCATCTCCCTGAGCTGCTGCCGCCGAAACCGCGGGTGGCAGCGTTGGCTTTGGCGTCACACTAGGATTGCGCATTGTGGGCGCGCCAGGGATAGACGGAGCTCCCTTAATCTTCTTGCCGTCGGACTTAGCAGAGTCATCCTTAGTGACGTTCTGTTCCTGCTGGTCAGGCTTGCCCGGCTTCTCCTTGCCCTTGCCCTCGCCAAACACAACGTCTGCGGCACTCGCACCAATACCGTTCGTTTTTCCGGTGTCGATGGGTGCCGAAGGGATCAATGCAGCAAGGCCACGTCCCAATCCGCCCTTGCGCGTTGGTTCTTGAGCCATTTAGTTATCCACCTCAATTTCAGGTTCTTCCGCCCCGGCCGACGCAGAAAGCTGCTCCGCAATTTCCGGGCTCACACCGATCGGACCGGTGCTTTCGTGCGGCTGGTAATCCCCGCGCAAAGCTAGTTCCTTTGCGGCATCGAGATAAGCCAGCGCGCCTCGTGAACTTGGATCATAGTCGATCACGGTCTGGCCATAGCCTGGTGCCTCGGACACCTTGACGGAGCGAGGGATGACATTGTTCAACACAACATCGCCAAACTGATCCCGAACTTCGGTGGCGACCTGCTCCGCCAGCTTGGTTCGCGCATCGTACATAGTCAGCAGAATTGCCGAAATATGCAGGTTCGTGTTCAGGTGCTCGCGGATCATCGTGATATTGCCCAGCAGCTGGCCCACACCCTCGAGGGCGTAGTACTCACATTGGATCGGGATGAGCACTTCGTTGACGGCGGTCATCGCGTTAATGGTGAGCAGACCGAGTGAAGGAGGGCAGTCGACGAAGACGTAATCGAAACCTTCTTGGTCCAAGAACCCACGGTTCAAGGCATCAGACAGGCGGTATTCCCGTCGGACCATGCTCACCAACTCAATCTCGGCGCCGGCGAGGTCGATCGTGGCGGGAATACAGAATAAGTTCTCGCTTGCGGGCGATTGCTGCATAGCTTCGGGAGCAGTCGCCTCACCGATGAGCAGCTCATAGCTAGAGGTGGTCCCGGTCCGGTGCTCCACACCGAGGGCGGTGGAGGCATTGCCCTGCGGATCAAGGTCAATCACCAATACCTTCAAGCCATGATGAGCCAGTGCGGCCGCCATGTTGACGGAGGTCGTGGTTTTTCCCACTCCGCCCTTCTGGTTGGCCACGGTGAGTGAGCGAGTCTGTTCCGGCTTGGGCAACTCCAAGGATCCGGAAGCGACCTGCGCTGCGTGTGGGCTCGCAGCAGCAGCGGGTTTCTTGTCCCTCTGCTGTTTCTTCAGGTTCTTTTCCGTCATCGAGGTTTCTAGCCTTCACTTCCGCACGTAGGAGCCCCGCGTCTGGCGGGGTTAGTCTTATTCCACCTTAGTGTCTTGCCTCGACAGGCGTTAGCGCACCCGTGGAATCTTAATCAAGGTTGTGGGTTCTTCCAACACAGACTCACCAACAATAAAGATCTCTCCGGCGCCACCGCCGGCCTGAGTGATCTGTTCAGCGTCTCGTTCGAGCTCTTCGCTTACCGACGAGCCCTTCATCGCCACCATGGCGCCACCCTTTTTCACGAGCGGGAGCGACCAACCGGCCAACTTTCCCAGGGGTGCTACCGCGCGGGACGTGACGACGTCGAACGCGCCCTTGCTTTGGTCCTCTGCGCGACCGCGGATCACAGTCACATTATCCAGCCCGAGTTCTTCCTTGATTTCTGCAAGGTAGTTCGAGCGCTTCAGCAGCGGTTCGATCAATGTGATTTTCAAATCTGGGCGAGCAATGGCAAGAGGAACACCAGGAAGGCCAGCACCCGAGCCGATGTCAGCCACGCTGAGATCTTGATCGAAGGCTTCCGAAATGACTGCGCAGTTAAGAATGTGGCGGCTCCACAGGCGGGAGACTTCCTTCGGGCCAATGAACCCCCGCTCTGCAGCGGTGGTTGCCAAAGAGTCATGGTACGCCTGGGCGATTGGGAGGCGGTCGCCGAAGATTTTCTCGGCGATAGCGGGAGTGGTTTCAATCTCGGCTGACACGGCTGTGTACTCCTACAAACTAGTTCGATCCAACAAGAGAGGTCCGCTTTTAGAGTAGCCAACGAACCCCGGAAACAAGTAACCGCCTGTGCCTTGGATTCATCCAAAGTACAGGCGGTGAGTTGTAGAGGGAGACGCTACAAAAAAGTCGCTTTAGTTGTCTTTCTTACGCTGCTTCTTTGTGCGCTTGTCTACCTTGCGTGCGCCAACAGTTGGGGCACTGGTGCGCTTCAGAGCAAGCTTGGCTTCTTCCTCTTCAGCCTCTTCCTTGTCCATCTTGCGGAAGACAAGGACGTTCTGGACGAAGGTCCAGATGTTGTTCGCAAACATGTAGAACAGCAGACCGATGTGCCACAGGAAGCCGGTCAGGAAGATGGTTGCTGGGAGGAACCACAGCATCATCTTGTTCATCATGTTCGTCTGCATCTCCATGAGCTCGGCGTTATCGCCGGTTGGAGCAACAGTCTTACCAGCTTCACGACGCTGCTTCTGACGGTTCAGCGACAGGCGAGCATTGAAGTGGGTAAACAGAGCGATGATAATAATCAGTGGGAATGCAACAGCGACGACCTGCCAACGCTGGAAGTCGGTGGTGAAGGCGTCCATCATGTCACTTGGCATGGACATGTAGGCCGAGATTGGAACACCGAAGACAGTGGCGTCCAGGAAGGACTGCACGTCCTGGACATCGAAGATGTAGTTCGGCGTATTGCGGTTCTGCTCGACGCTCAAACCAAGCTGGCCCTGTCCGGTACCGGTTCGGTTGAAGGAACGCAGCACGTGGAAAAGGCCGAAGAACACGGGCATCTGTACCAATGGCGCAACACAGCTGGCCATTGGGTTCATCTTGGCTTCTTTGTAGAGCTTTTGAGTCTCTAGAGCCTGTTTTTCTTTGTCATTCTTGTATTTTTCGCGGATGGCCTGCATCTTCGGTTGCATTTCCTGCATCCTGCGGCCAGAGCGCAGCTGATTCACGGTCGGCTTGATCAGCAGAACGCGAATGGTAAATGTCAGGAACATAATGGCCAAGATCCAGGAAATACCTGAATCAGGGCCAAACAACCAACCGAAAATCTGGTGCCAAAACCACAGGACGGCCGAAATCGGCCAGTAAACGAAGTTAAGCACTTGGTTTCGTTACTCCTATATTTGGTCGGGTGGGGTAATTACACGCTTCTCGGGACGGGATCATACCCACCCGGGTGCCACGGACCGCATTTCGCGAGGCGCGCGACTGCCATTAGGCTACCGCGAAGCGCTCCTCGTCGAGATACTGCCTCCAGAGCGTACGCACTACACGTAGGTTCGAAACGGCAAGTGGAGTACATTTTAAGCGGTGAAACGTACTTTTGGTAAAGGCGCACCAAGCGAACTACCCCTTTAGCACCGGCGCTTTCCGGTTCGGGGATCTGCTCGCCGTCAGTATTAAAGTGCGACATGGTCTCTACTTCACCGCTTTCGTTGTGCCTTTGCAAGTGCACTGCGGAAGTCTTGTTCCAGTTCAGCACTACTTGCGTCTCCCGCTGCGGGCAACGCCCTGATTACTACATCAATGTTGTGATCAAGCGAATCCGTAGCGGCTAGACAGATGTGGCGTAGTCGCCTCGAAGTGCGGTGACGGATTACTGCATTACCCACGGCTTTAGACACAATCAGCCCGAACCGAGGGCCACCAGAGATGACTTGTTCGGTTCGAGCTGTTTGGTACACCACGAGGGTGCGACTACCAGCGCGGGTTCCAGTTTTCATCGTGCGACGAAACTGAGCTGAAGATTCCAGCTTATGCGCTTTGGGCAGCACTTATGCAGTTAGCTTTGCACGGCCCTTGGTGCGGCGTGCGGACACGATAGCGCGTCCTGCACGGGTGCGCATACGGGTACGGAAGCCGTGCTTACGGGAACGACGACGGTTATTTGGCTGAAACGTCCGCTTCGACATGGTGGACTCCTTGAGAAAATATGACAGCCAACGGCTGCACGCAGCTTCAGCCACGTGCGGCCTCCCGGGGAACTAGCTGTCCGAGATGAAAAGTAAAAGTGAGAAACGGAAGATCGAGGCCATCGTGACATCGACCGATCGTGTGCCTCACCGGCACTGACACATCTTGCGATGGCCCGGTACTCGGTGCTGGTGGAGCTCTCACGCACATTGGGATCTGGCAAAGGTAGATACCTTGTGTCAAATTCAATGTGACAGACCATTACAGGGTACGCGATTTGCGTCCCGCGATCAAAATCGACACGCCGGTAAACTTCTTATGGACAATGGGTGCCCCCGTAATTACAAAGATGTGTTTTTCTGCAGGTCGGGGGCGAATCGCCGTGAAATCCTGCACCGTCGAGCATCGTGGCGAGCACTTCGAGAAAACTGTGATAGGCGAATTTCAGATGACAGCAATTTCCATGTGGACAGGCTTCAACTGAAACGAGTAACAATGGAGAAATCACTCACAAATCACACCCTGTGCACAACAGGAATTGTGGATAACTTTAAAGAAGCGGTTGAGACTTCACAATCGGCATTAGCAAACTTGCTGGTCAATGCGATTTTTAGGCCGTAACTAACTTATCCACAATCAGTTGACTAAACTGTGGAGAACTTCCACAGCAAAGTTATCCACAGGTGTGAATAAACTTGTGAAAACTCATTGCTGAATAGGCATTTTGTCTCAAAGGATGGTGTGAATGAATGGTGAATAAAGTTTGTCATTCACACTAACAAGAGCGCAGGAACAACAGTCGGCCAGAAAACTTGTCCACAACCAGGATAAGTCTGAAAAGCACGACTGCTTTAGCTAGTTTTTAATTTTTGGTTTTAGACAGACTCGAGGTCTTAAGTGGCGGAACAATATCAGCAAGTCGACGTGCTATGGCGCTCAGTCGTCGACGAATTGTTGGAATTATCAGAACGTCCGAATTCTGATGTCCCAACATTCACGCACCAGGAACGGGCTTATCTACAGCTCGTCCGTCCGGTGATGATTGTTGATGGTTACGCGATCCTCAGTGCGCCACATACCGCCGCGAAAGCCGTCATTGAAGAGACCTTGGGCGAACACATCACGACATCGTTGTCTCGTCTTCTCGGTCGCCCGACCACCATTGCTGTCTCGGTGCAACAACATCAACCAGAGGCCGCGCCTGTCCAAGCAGCCCCTCAAACTCCACCACCAGTGGCACCGCAGGCAGCTCCCCCGATGGTCGCACCGGTAGAACAACCGACCCAGCCCCAACAGGCTCCTCAGCAGGAAGAATGGACAGCTACCTACAGCGAACCGCAGTTCACAGAGGTCGGTAACCAGTATTCCTTCGGCATCGATCAGCTTTCGCGCGCTCATACCGAACAGCCGAAGCAGCCCACGGCTGATTACCATTCCCATCCTGTCGTCGAGCAGCCTCAGCGCCTCCCGCGCGAGAAGCCCGCCCACGACCCGGATCGGGAAACCAGCCTCAACCCGAAGTACACCTTCGAGAATTTCGTCATCGGTTCCTCCAACCGTTTCGCCAACGGCGCAGCGGTTGCCGTCGCGGAAAATCCGGCACGCGCCTACAACCCGCTGTTCATCTGGGGCGGATCCGGGTTGGGCAAGACCCACCTTTTGCACGCCGCTGGAAACTACGCCAAGCTTTTGCAGCCTGGCCTGCGCATTAAGTATGTCTCCAGTGAGGAATTCACCAACGACTACATCAACTCAGTGCGAGACGACCGCCAGGAATCTTTCAAACGTCGCTACCGCAACCTGGATATTTTGATGGTCGATGACATCCAGTTCCTCGAGGGCAAGGAAGGTACTCAGGAAGAGTTCTTCCACACCTTCAACTCGCTGCACCAGTCGAATAAGCAGATCATCTTGTCCTCGGACCGTCCGCCAAAACAGCTGACTACCTTGGAGGATCGCCTGCGCACCCGTTTCGAGGGTGGCCTGATCACCGACGTTCAGCCGCCAGATCTGGAGACGCGTATTGCGATTTTGATGAAGAAGGCCGCGGCCGATGGCACGCACGTTGACCACGCTGTTTTGGAGCTGATTGCTTCGCAGTTCGAGTCGTCGATACGCGAGCTCGAAGGCGCACTGATCAGGGTGTCGGCCTATTCTTCCCTGATCAATGAGCCAATCACAATGGACGTGGCGCAGATTGCGCTGCGCGATATTCTGCCCGAAGGCGGGACCGTAGAGATCAATGCCAGCACGATCAAGGAGGCGGCCGCGGAGTACTTCGACGTTTCCGTGAGCACGCTGACCGGCGCCGGCAAGACTCGCGCGGTGGCCCACGCGCGCCAGATTGCCATGTATTTGTGCCGTGAGCTCACCGAGTTGTCGTTGCCGAAGATCGGCGACGAGTTCGGCGGCAAGGACCACACGACCGTGATGTACGCGGACCGCAAGATCCGCAAGGAGATGACGGAAAAGCGCGACACCTACGACGAGATCCAGGAGTTGACGCAGATTATTAAGAATCGCGGTCGCGCGTAGCGGGCATTTTTCGCTTTACGACGATTTCTTCTCGCAAACCCCCACACACTTTCAACAATTAGTGCTTTGAGCAGGACTTAAAGCAGTAGTTGGGGAAGTGGTGGGGGTTTTCCACACTTTCCACAGAGTTATCCACACCTGTGTAATTACAGCTTTGTAATTTAATGATCTTCCGCACACTGTAGCCTGGGTCACATCAGAATTTCTCCTGTGGATAACTCTGTTTTGCCTGTTAAACAATGGTGGATGAATCCGATTTATCTGTGGAAAGTCATTTTGACCCGAAATTTATCCACAGAGGAAGCGATTTATCCACAAGTTATCCACAACCAAAATCACAAGTCGAATCGCCGAGATAAGCTTGAGAAACAGCACCTGATCCACAGATCGCACAGGACTTACTGTAGTTACCAAATTTTCTACTAATAATTCTCGTTTAAGAGAAGGGGATGGGGACAACTTCGCAGCGAGGAATCGAATTACAAAAGTTCAGACCAAGACAGGGCAAAGAAAGCCCATGCGCAAATGACAAAAGCTGGGTCCACGACATAGAGTGGTGAACAATATTTGTTATTTCTGGGTGCTTGGCATGCCATAAAACCTCGGAACAAGATTTCACTACTGGCTCAAGGAGTTCGAAGAAGACTATGGACGGCAACAACGTGTCATTCCGTGTTCACAAAGATGATTTGTCGGATGCGGTGGCATGGGTTGCCCGTAGTCTTCCAACGAAAAACACTCAGCCAGTGCTGCGCGCTGTTGTGATTACCGCCGATGAGAGCGGATTGGAATTTGCGGGCTTCGACTACGAAGTTTCCTCGCGCGTTCGCATCGGGGCTGAGGTTGATCAGCCAGGTCGCATCGCAGTAGCGGGCAAGCTGATGGCAGACATCGTGGCGAATATGCCAGCTAAACCGGTGGAAGTCAGCGTTGTTAATGATTCGAAGCTTTTACTCCAGGGCGGATCGGCCCGCTTCGAGCTGCCCTTGATGCCGCTCGATGATTACCCGCAGCTGCCAACTTTGCCGGAGACCACGGGTCGCATTAGCCCATCGCTGTTCGTCAACGCGGTCACCCAGGTGGCATCCGCAGCCGGCAAGGATGATACGTTGCCAATGCTCACCGGTGTGCACATGGAAGTCAATGGATCCCACGTCCAGCTCGCGGCAACTGACCGTTTCCGTCTTGCGCTGCGCACTTTTGAGTGGGAGCCTTCCGCACCCGATGTGAAGGCAGACCTGCTGGTACCTGCGAAAACCTTGTTGGACAATGCTCGAACTTTGGACACGCACCTCGACGAGCCCGTGGAAATCGCCGTCGGTACCGGCGAGAACATCGGCGCCGAGGGTCTCTTCGGCCTGCATTCGTCGAATCGCGAAACCACAACGCGCATGCTCGACGCAGACTTCCCGAATATCCAGCCACTATTGCCAAAGACCCACACGTCCATGGCAAGTATTGAAATTACTCCGCTGCTCGAGGCAATCCGTCGCGTCAGCTTGGTGGCCGACCGCAACGCGCAGCTGCGCATGGAATTCCGCCCCGGCGAGCTGAGCCTCTTTGCTTCCGGAGCAGAATCTGGCGAGGCAAGCGAGACCATTCCTTGTGCCTACACCGGTGCCGATGAGCTGGTCATTGCATTCAACTCGGGCTACCTGAAGGACGGCCTGAACGTGATTCGCACCGACCGTGCCGTGTTCGGATTCACCGAGCCTTCGCGGCCTGCGATCATGATCCCGGAACCAGAAAATATGCCGGATGCTGAAGCCGATGGCACGTTCATTACTCCGAAGACGGACTTCACCTACCTGCTGATGCCAGTGCGCCTGCCAGGCTAAATCGCAGATTCAAATTGGCAACAAGTGCGAAAGTGTGGGTAACGAAAGGGCGTGACTCAGCGTGTATTTACGGCACCTTGACTTGCGTGATTTTCGCTCCTGGCACGAGCTGTCACTCGATCTGACTCCCGGAGTCACTGTATTTTCTGGTCGCAATGGGTTTGGCAAGACGAATATTGTCGAGGCCATTGGCTACATGGCTCATCTTTCCAGCCACCGCGTGCCCTCGGATCAGCCTTTGATCCGCAGTGGCGCCGCGAATGCCAGGATCTCCACCACCACGGTCAACGACGGACGTGAGCTCACCTCTCACCTGCTGATCAAGGCCCAAGGTGCGAACCAGGCGCAGATCAACCGCACGCGCCTGAAGTCGCCGCGCGAATTGCTTGGCGTTTTGCACACCGTGCTCTTCGCGCCTGAGGATTTGGCCCTAGTCAAGGGCGAGCCCGCCGAGCGACGCCGCTTCATGGATGATTTGATCGCCATCCGCACACCTCGATTGGCCGGGGTGAAGGCGGATTACGACAAAATCATGCGTCAGCGCAACGCACTTTTGAAAAATTCTGGCTTTGACCTGCGCCGCGGCTACGATCACCCTGACGGCGCCAGCGCCTTGACCACGCTCGATGTCTGGGACGCACAGCTTGCAAGTCACGGTTCGCAGGTCATCGCCGCACGCCTTTCGCTTATCGACGAGCTCGCGCCGCTGATTCATGACGCTTACTCTGCAATTGCTCCCGAATCCCGGCCAGCCTCGGTGTATTACTCCTCGACAGTCGATGATGCCGTGCGCCAGTTGTCCGGCGAATCTACCAGGGACCCGCAGGTCATCGAGGCCGCGATGCTCAGCGAGCTGGGCCGGCGTCGTCGCAACGAAATCGAACGAGGGCTAACGCTCGTCGGCCCGCACCGCGACGATTTACACCTCATCCTGGGAGAAGAACCCGCCAAGGGTTTCGCCAGCCACGGTGAATCGTGGTCCTTCGCATTATCGCTGCACCTTGCGGAATTTCAGTTGTTGTCGGCCCAGGGCTCGGATCCGGTCCTCATCCTCGATGACGTTTTTGCCGAACTTGATACGAAGCGGCGCCAGCGGCTTGTCCACGTTGCTGAACAGGCAGAACAGGTGCTGATCACGGCTGCCGTGGGTGACGATCTGCCGGGCAACCTGGCGGATGCCGTCGCGGCCAGGTACCGCATTGACATGGTGGACCGGGTTTCTCGGATCGAGGAGGCCTAATGGCTGAAGAACACGACCTGGTAGCTGAGACTTTTGAGAATTTGCGAAGGACAGCCAAGAAACGTAATGGCACAGTCCCAGATTTGCGCCGTCAGGGCAGGAATGTTGTGCCGAAACGAGCGCTTGGCCGGCTTACCGATGAATCGGCAGATGATGGAATCCGCGTGCCCGGGATAAAATTGGAGGATTCAGAGGATTCTGGTGGCTTGAAAAAAGCGCGGTACTACGGGCCTGGGCGACTCAGTGGTCCGGATGGCCGCGCCCCGCGCCGCAGTTATCAGGTCAAAGGCTTTGGCGATGTACTCAAACGCGAGGTGCGTAATCGAGATTGGGCGAAACCTCTCGCACTGGGCTGGGTCATGGGCCGCTGGGATGAGCTTGTCGGAGAAAAGATAGCGCAGCACACCACCGTGGAAATGGTGAAAGAATCAACCTTATTCATTTCTACTGATACGACAGCCTGGGCATCTCAGCTGAAGATGATGAAACCTCAGATCCTGCGCAACATTGCTGACAAAATTGGTGCAGGTGTGATCACTGACCTGCATGTTTACCCGCCGAAAACGAAAAGTTGGCGTTATGGGCCGCTTCACGTCAAAGGACGTGGCCCACGAGACACGTACGGCTAAAATCTGACCTGGGAAAACGTCGAATTCGGCGCGACAATGCCCCTGCAACGCGCGGGACCCCTGCCACTATAGGACACCATTAAGGTGTAGTATCGATAAGGTTAGAAGTCCATAGCGCGACAGGAGTACTAGGTTTCACGTGGCTACCAATGAATCACATTATGATGCCTCATCGATCACCATCCTTGAGGGTCTCGAAGCCGTGCGCAAGCGCCCAGGCATGTACATCGGCTCGACCGGGCCTCGAGGTCTGCACCACCTGATCTGGGAGGTCGTAGACAACTCGGTCGACGAGGCAATGGCTGGTTTTGCGGATCGCGTCGATGTCACACTGCTCGAAGACGGTGGCGTCCAAGTCATCGACAACGGCCGTGGCATTCCAGTGGAGATGCACCCCTCCGGTGCCCCAACTGTCCAAGTTGTTATGACCCAGCTGCACGCAGGCGGCAAGTTCGACTCAGATTCTTATGCGGTGTCCGGCGGTTTGCACGGCGTGGGCATTTCTGTGGTCAACGCCCTGTCCACCCGTGTGGAAGCAGACATTAAGCGTGACGGAAAGCACTGGATCCAGAACTTCAATGGTTCGATTCCAGATCCGTTGATCGAAGGTGGCAACGCCCGCGGCACCGGCACCACGATCCGTTTCTGGCCGGACCCTGAAATTTTCGAATCCGTCGAATTCGACTACGACACCATCTCGCGTCGCCTGCAGGAAATGGCCTTCCTGAACAAGGGCCTGACCATCACGCTCAAGGACGAGCGCGTCAGCGAAGAGGAACTCGAACTCGAAGCACTCGCGGAAGCAGGCGACACTGCGGAAGCCATCGATGGTGATTCTTTCGACGATGTTGTCGTGGAAGAGGCGACCTCCGATGAGGCTGGGGCAGAGATTGCACCCAAGAAGCCAAAGAAGCGCGAAAAGAAGGTCACCTACCACTATCCAGATGGGCTGGTGGATTACGTGAAATTCCTGAACAAGAACAAGACGGAAATTCACCCTTCGATCGTTGGCTTCGAGGCCAAGGGCGACGACCACGAAGTCGAAATCGCCATGCAGTGGAACACCGGCTTTTCCGAGTCTGTGCACACCTTTGCGAACACCATTAATACACATGAGGGCGGTACCCACGAGGAGGGCTTCCGCGCCGCTTTGACCTCCTTGATGAACCGTTACGCACGTGAGCACAAGCTGATCAAGGATAAGGACCCAAACCTCACCGGTGAGGATTGCCGTGAGGGTCTTGCCGCTGTCGTTTCCGCGCGCATTGGTGATCCACAGTTCGAGGGTCAGACGAAGACAAAGCTCGGCAATACCGAGATCAAGAGCTTCGTGCAGAAGGCAGTCAACGAGCACCTCGCCTTCTGGTTTGACGCCAACCCTGCCGAGGCAAAGGCAATCGTCAATAAGGCAGTGTCGTCGTCCCATGCGCGCCAGGCAGCGCGTAAGGCCCGCGACCTCGTTCGTCGTAAATCCGCGACGGACATGGGTGGCCTGCCCGGCAAGCTCGCTGACTGCCGTTCCAAGGATCCGGTTAAGTCCGAACTGTTCATCGTGGAGGGTGACTCCGCAGGTGGTTCCGCGAAGCAGGGCCGTGACTCCATGTACCAGGCGATTCTTCCGCTGCGCGGCAAGATCCTCAACGTGGAAAAGGCCCGCATGGACCGCATCCTGAAGAATGCCGAAGTCCAGGCCATCATCACCGCGCTGGGTACCGGCATTCATGAAGAGTTCGACATTAAGAAGCTGCGCTACCACAAGATCGTGCTGATGGCCGACGCCGACGTCGACGGCCAGCACATCGCAACACTGCTGCTGACTTTGCTTTTCCGCTTCATGCCGGAGCTCATCGCGGAGGGCCACGTCTACTTGGCTAACCCACCTCTTTACAAGCTGAAGTGGCAAAAGGGCGAGCCCGGTTACGCCTACTCCGACGCGGAACGTGACCAAGAACTCGAGGAGGGCCTCGGTGCGGGTCGCAAGATCAACACCGACGATGGCATCCAGCGCTACAAGGGTCTCGGCGAGATGAACCCGAACGAGCTGTGGGAGACCACACTCGATCCCGAGAATCGCATTCTGCGTCGTGTTGATATCGAGGACGCACAGCGTGCCGACGAATTGTTCTCGGTTCTGATGGGCGATGACGTTGCGGCTCGTCGTTCGTTTATTACGCGCAAGGCGAAGGACGTTCGCTTCCTGGATGTGTAAGGATGTTTACTTACCCAAATGCTACGTTCTGAGTCCAAAGGCGATGGTTTGAAACCATCGCCTTTGTGCGTTTCTTCGGATTTGATTCAGCGTGGCTCGATTCATTGCCAGCAGATAAGAGTAGAACATACGGTATTCCATTAACAGACTAAGCAGTCTAGAAATGGAGTATCAATGGTTAACAAACGCCAGATTTTCTTTAACGCATTCGACATGAATTGCGTTGCCCACCAGTCACCCGGACTGTGGAAGCACCCGCAAGATCATGCGCGGGACTACAACACGATTGACTACTGGGTGAATCTTGCAAAGACCCTGGAAGAGGGCCTTTTCGACGGGCTGTTCATCGCCGATGTCCTTGGCACCTACGATGTCTACGGATCCAGCAACGAAGCCACCTTGCGTGCCGGCACGCAGGTGCCGGTAAACGACCCTATCTTGCTGGTCTCCGCGATGGCACACGCCACCGAACACCTGGGATTCGGCATCACCGCGGGTACTGCCTATGAGCACCCGTATCCCTTTGCCCGCAGGCTGGCCACCATCGACCACCTGAGCAAGGGGCGCGTGGGCTGGAACGTTGTCACTGGCTACCTCCCATCCGCAGCACAAAACATGGGCGAGACCGATCAGCTTCCCCACGATCAGCGCTACGATCGGGCCGACGAGTACCTCGAGGTGATTTACAAGCTCCTTGAAGGATCGTGGGAGGACGACGCGGTTGAGTACAACAAGGAAACTGGAGTCTTTGCTGATCCGGACAAGGTACACGCAATTAATCACCACGGCGAGTACTTCGACGTACCAGGAATTGCGATCACCGAGCCCAGTATCCAGCGCACACCGGTGATCTACCAGGCTGGGGCATCGCCTCGTGGCCTGCACTTTGCCGGGGAGAATGCCGAGGCAGTGTTCATCAATTCAAACACGGTTGAAGGGATGAAGGAAACAGTGGCGAAGATTCGCGCTGCAGCCGTGGAGGCGGGACGCGACCCATACTCCATTCGAGTCTTCGCAATGGAAACCATCATCACGGGTGCCACCGAGCGTGACGCCCTAGACAAGCTGGCTGAATATAAGCAGTATATCGATCCCGTGGGTGGCCTGACACTCATGTCCGGCTGGACCGGCGCTGACTTGTCGCTCTACGATCTCGACGAGCCGATCACGAACATCGAGTCCAACGCGATCCAATCCACGGCTGCAACGATTAGCAATGGCACCGGAGACGGAGCGTGGACCGTTCGGAAGCTGGGAGAATCCACCGGCATTGGTGGATTCGGTCCTGTCCTTGTGGGATCCGGCGCTCAGATTGCCGCCGAGCTTGCCCACATCCAAGACGAGACGGACCTCGACGGGTTCAACTTCGCCTACGCAATTACTCCCGGTACCTTCGAGGATATTGTGGAATATGTGGTTCCTGAACTGCAAAAACTCGGCCGCTACAAAACTGAGTACACGCCAGGCTCGCTGCGCAACAAGCTGTTCGGCGCAGGGGACCGGCTACCCGAGGAGCACCGTGGTGCCAGCTATCGGATTGGTCGCGAGAATTCCACAGCCACTGATCGTCGAGTAGCAGCGCAGGTGCACGCATGAGTTTCACAAAAACTATTTCAGCGCGTTCAATCATCGACCAGCTAGCACCAGTTTTGCGTGAGATCACAGAAAGCGCCGCGCAACGCGAAGCCGACCGGGATTTCAGCCGGGATCTCGTCGCGAAGTTAAAAGCAAGTGGATTCACGAGGCTTCGGGTTCCCACCGAATTCGGTGGTTTCGGGTTGTCTCTGCCCGAGGCCTTCGAAGTCCTCGTTGAGCTTGCGGCCGCGGATTCGAATTTGGCACAAGGCTTGCGCCCACACTTCCTCGCGGTGGAGTCGCTGTTGACAGCACCTGATTCCGAACACCGAAGCACGTGGCTGCGCCGCATAGGTGAGGAGGGAGTCGTGGTGGGCAACGCACTTACCGAGGTGGGAAACAAATCCGGGAATCTCAGTACGACGATCCGCGAGGTTGACGGGAAGTTGGTAGTTTCGGGAACCAAGTTCTACAGCACCGGCAGCCTGTACGCCGATTGGATCCAAGTACACGCTCTCGACGAGAATGACCAGGACGTCTTCGTATTCATCGATCGCGACGCTAAAGGAGTCACACTTTTCGACGATTGGGACGGCTTCGGCCAGCAGCTTTCCGCCTCAGGAACGAGCATTTTTGACAATGTCGTTGTCGATCCAATTGATGTTGCCTACCGCGAATATTCCGCGCCTGGTGCCTTCCAGGCCACGGCACAGTCGCACCACCTCTCCACTCTGACAGGAATTTCTCGTGCGGTTGTCCGCGACATCGTGGATTACGTGCAGGCCCGCACCCGAGTCTATAGCCATGGCAGTGGCGATCTTCCTCGCCATGATCCACAGGTTCAACAGGTCATCGGGGAGGTGAAGGCAGCATCGTATGGAGTGGACAAGGTTTTCGAAGGCTTCGTCCGAGCGCTTGATCGCGTATCGACGAAGGCCCAGGCGGGAACCGCAACGGAGGAAGATTACGCTGCCATCGACCTCGAGGCGTATCAGGCGCAGCTAACCATCGCGCCTGTAGTGCTTGCACAGGCCACAAAGGCTTTTGAAGTGGGCGGGGCGTCTGCCGCGTCCAAGAAACTCGGCCTTGACCGTCATTGGCGCAACGCCCGAGTCTTAGCGAATCATAACCCCATCATCTACCGGGCGCGCCTCATCGGAGCAGATGCCGTCAATGGCGGCCACGTGGCTGCGCAATACACGATTGGATCCCACTCATGACAACTCACTTTGATCAGCTTTTTGAGAGATTCGGCCCGACACTCGAGAGGATTCGCGCGGGTGCTGTCCAGCGCGAGCTCGATCGCAGGCTGCCCGAAGAGGAGATCAAGGCACTGCGCGCGCTGGGCATTACAGGCTTGCGAGTGCCAAAGGAATACGGCGGTGAGGGCTTAGAACTAGACGCGGTTGTCGAGCTCTACATCGAGATCGCTTCCGCAGATTCCAATGTTGCCCAGGCATTGCGCGGTCATTTTGCGTTTACGGAACAACTCCTTGAATCCCCAGAGAGCGAATTCCGCCACCATTGGCTGACCGAGATTGCTAGCGGAAAGCTCTTCGGCAATGCGGAGAGTGAACGCCGAGGCGCTTACGGTGATCCGCACACATTTGTCGACGAAATCGAGTCCCAGGGCAAGATCGTGCAGGTTCTCAACGGTACCAAGTTTTACACCACTGGAACCTACTTCGCGGATTACGCATGGACAACCGCGCTGTGGCGCAGAGCCAACGGCGACGAGTATTTGGTGAGCCTGCCGGTAGATGTCCGAGGACCCGGAGTTGAAATTATCGACGATTGGACGGGCTTTGGTCAGCGTCTCACTGCCTCGGGTACGACAACTTTCAGCGGTATTGAAGTCGACCCGCGCTGGATTGTCATTCGCGAGCCCCACTACTCCCTGGTGTGGTCCTACCTGCAGATCAACCTTCTAAGCGTGCTCGTGGGCAGCGCTGATGCTGCGGTGCGTGAGGTTGCGGAGCGTGCTCGATCGTCGTCACGCAACGCGTGGAATCCGGGAGTGGAACACCGCAGTGACCCGGCGGCGACGGCGGCGTTGGGCGATACGCGCAGTCGCGTCACCGTGCTTCGCGGAGCACTAGTTGATGCTTCTCGAAGGGTAGCGAAAGCCGCAGAGCAGGGCACCCCAGAGGCCTTCAATGAGGCCGATGCGATCGTTGCTTCGCTGTGGTCGGTGGTTTCTGAGCAGGCACTATACGTCACCTCACACGCTTTTGATGCGGTTGGGGCATCGGCGGCGCTGAAGGAGAGGGCGATAGATCGTCATTGGCGCAATGTGCGCACGGTCTCGTCAAATAACCCAGTGTCGCTAGCGCGAAATGCAGTGGGAGAATACGAGCTCAATGGCACACCTGTGGGCACCAAAATTGGGAAGGCGCTGGAGCGCCCGGCCAAGGTGCCTGCCTAATTAAGCGCAGGAACTACACAAACTCCAGCGGTTCCTGCCAGAGCGGTTGGAGTGCAACCTGGCGGGCGGCATCGATCAATACGTTGCCGCCCGCTTTACACAGCCGCATTTTTGCAGGTGCGCCTCCCATGTCGCGCAGGTCTCGGATCACCGTTTTGAGGCCCTTCGGGTCTGCGGTAAAGGCCTCACCCGCGAGCACAAGTTTTTCGGGATCGACGATGTCTACTGCGACAGCCACGGCGCGCGCGATGCGATGGGCACGGGCATCCAATACCTCGCGGGCGCGGGGATCGCCAGAGGCAATGAGCTCGGAGAGAGATTCAACTGAAAGGCCGCGGGAGCGTGCGTCGTCAAGCGTAAATCTTGTGCTCAGCGGGTGCGCGCCGTGCGTGGCAATGCTGCCGTCGTCGAGCAGGCGCAGCGCGGTGGTAGGCGTGCCGGAATGCGCGCGGTGGACCGCGCCGTTGAAGATCCAGGCGTGGCCGATCATCTCGCGGACATAGAAATAGAGTGTTGAATCCATGCCTCTCGTGCTCAAATCGTTGGCGGCCAGCTCGTAGCCGGCCATCGCGGTTACACCGGTGGAGTAGAAGACGTGCGCACCGAGGCGCTGGGATATCTCATTGCCCACAGGCACACCCTCCCAACCGTATTCTTCGCTGGTCACGGAGCCGACGGCATCGATATGCGCACTTGTAGCCATGCCCACGGTGATCGGCGAGGGGTGTGCGGCACCAAGTGCCTTGATGCGATGCGCGATGAGATCGAGCGAATCCTCCACCCGATTCTCCGGGATGGATAAGGGGAGTGTGGCGTGTTCCAGGAGCCGGCCCGCCCCATCGGCGATGACAATTTCGGTGGAGCGCAATCCGATATGTATGCCCCACACACGCAGGTGAGACGCATCGATACGCAATCCCAGCGAGGGTCGGCCAGCACGACCGTCGACCTGTGAGGCGGGGATTTCGGTGACGAAGCGTTCGTCGATAAGCGCGGAAACGTTGCGTGCGATTGTCGGCTGGGACATGCCTAGCTGGTCGCGGAGCTCCGAGCGCGTAATACCTGGCTGGTTGCGAATCTGATGGAGTATGCGCGCGCTGCCGGATGTGGGCACGGCGAACTGTACGGGCGTGCTCAGTTGGGTGGCGATGCTCATAGTAGGAAATACTAGACTAATTTGTCTAGAAATCGCGATGCTTCTCGTGAAGGGTGCATTAATACGCCATGAACTGCGCATTTATTATGAATTTAACAGTTTTACTACGGGGCGATTGAGGGAGATTAATTCACTAAGAATCAAACTCTCGCAGAAAATATGGACAGCATGGTCTACTACAGCCCATGACAAACACGATCTCACTTCATTGGTTCCTTCCTACCTACGGCGACTCCCGCGGCATCACCGCGGGAGGCCACGGAGCTGGGTTCCACACCGGTTCCCGTCCCGCCGACCTGGACTACCTCACGCAAATCTCGCTTGCGGCCGAGAAGGGTGGCTTTCAGTCTGTTCTCGTGCCCACCGGGTTGTGGTGCGAGGATGCCTGGATCACCACCGCGGCGTTGATCGCGCGCACCAGCAAGCTGAAGTTTTTGGTGGCTGTGCGCCCAGGTTTGGTTAGCCCGCTGATCATTGCCCAGCAGGCGCTCGCCTTTCAGAAACTTTCGGGTAACCGCTTGAATATTAACGTCGTGGTGGGTGGAGAAGACCACGAACAGCGTGCCTACGGAGACTACTCGACGAAGGAAGACCGCTACCGTAACGCGGACGAGACACTCGAAATCCTGGACCACCTCTTCCATAACCCAGAGCCGCTGGATTACAACGGTGACTACCAGAAAACCGAGGGTGCGGTCCTGCGCGATCGCCCGGATGTAGCACCGCAGATCTTCTTCGGCGGTTCCTCCCAGATTGGCATTGAAGTGGCTGGGAAGCGCTCCGATGTGTACCTGACCTGGGGTGAGCCCACTGACAAGGTGGTGGAGAAGATTGAGCGCGTCCGTGCCCAGGGAGAGGCCAACGGCCGTGAGCTGGAGTACGGCATTCGCCTCCACGTGATTGCTCGCGAGACCGAGGAAGAGGCATGGGATCAGGCGCAGAAGCTACTCGATCAGATCGATCCGGAAGAGGTCGCCCGCATCCAAGAAGGTCTGGCGAAGTCGCAGTCGGAGGGACAGCGTCGGATGAGTGAACTGCACAACCAGGGTGGTGGCTTTAGGGCTGGGACGAACGCGCGTGAGCTCGAGCTTTCCCCGAACCTGTGGGCCGGGATTGGCTTGGTCCGAGGCGGCGCGGGCACCGCACTCGTTGGCTCCTATGAACAAGTGGCGCAGCGCATCGCGGAATATCAGCAGGTCGGATTGACTCACTTCGTTCTCTCTGGCTACCCGCACCTTGAAGAGAGCTTCCACGTGTCCGAAGGTGTCGTTCCGGAGCTGATCCAGCTCGGCGTGGACGTGGCCGGCCATGAAGCCGGTGCCGCTGAAGTATCCGTCTCAACCCCTTTCGCAGCCCGATGACCGCCGCGACAAGGACGACCGTTACTGCAGCGCAAAACACCGCACCTCGCCAGGAGCTCGCTGCACAAAGGAAACCAGCAAAGAACTCCCCACGCTGGGTTGCCCAGGTCGGAGTCCTATTTGCCGTGATCGCCCTGTGGTGGGCGGCAACCAAGATCTTCCACATCAACCCGGTTGTCTTACCTGGGCCGCAACTGGTTCTGCAAGAAGTCGTGGATGCCTCCAGGTGTGTTCCTGTCGGCGAGGGCAGTGCCCGCCTGACTTGCGGCGAGCAAGGCTACTTTCTATGGCAGCACCTCGCAGCCACTTTGCAGCGCATCGCAGTTGGCCTCGGCGCAGGCATTATTGTTGGCGTTCTTCTCGGTTGGGCGCTGGCGTCTGCACCTCGAGTCCGCAGCCTCGTCGAGCCGTACATCACCTTCCTCCGCGCGCTGCCACCAATGGGCTACATCGGTCTGCTCATCGTCTGGTTCGGTATCGGCGACGGATCCAAAGTGATCCTGTTGTTCCTTGCTACCTTCCCGATTGTCACCGTGGGTACCCTCGGCGGATTTGTAGGGGTGAGGGAAGACTGGGTCCGAGCTGCTCGCACGCTCGGCGCCAAGGAGATTGATGTGTTCCGCAGCGTCCGACTCCCTGGCGCAGCACCCGAGATTCTTTCGTCGATACGCCTTGCCTCCTCGGCGGCGTGGGCGTCGATTGTCGCCGCGGAGATCAACGACGGCATCCCCGGCATCGGCGGCCTGGCCTATGTCTCCGGCACGCAGCTGAACACCGCCATGGCAATCGGGGCGATCGTGATTATCGGCCTAGTTGCGCTGCTCATGGACCAGATCATCGTGTGGATTGATCGCCGCGTGAACCCGTGGCGCGGAAAGTAGTAAAGATGAAAAAATACTTATCGACGATTGCCACCGTGGCAATCAGCGGACTTGCCCTAACCGGGTGCGTGGGCGCCCCAGCGAGCACCTATGAAATCTCAGGCGACGTGACCTGCCCAGTCACCCCGGCGGAGTCGGACGGCCAGCTCAGGATTGGCTACCAGGTGATCGCCGGATCGACCCTCTACCTGCGCGATCAGGGCCTCGCGGAGGCATGCTTCCCCAATGCCGACGTGAGCTGGGTACGTTTTCCTACTGGCCAGGACGTGGTGCAGGGGTTTGTGTCTGAGTCCATTGACTTTGGCGTAATGGGTTCTCCACCTGCGGCCAATGGGCTGAGCCAGCCGATTGACTTGGATGCGAAGATTATCCGCACTAATAACATCACCGGAACCGGTGAGGCGTTGGTCGCCCGGGATTCTACGGGTATCGTCTCAATCCAGGACCTGCGGGGCAAAAGGATTGCTACTGGAGCGAATTCCACCTCGCACTACTCGCTACTGAAAACGTTGGAGGCCGAGGGGATCGACCCAAGCAACGATGTTGAATTAGTCTTCCTCACTCCGGACACATTGCCGGGTGCGTGGGCCTCGGGAGATATCGATGCAGCGTATATCTGGGGTCCCGCACTGGCAGAGATTAAAAAGACAGGTACCACGCTGATCACTTCCGCTGAAGTCGCGGAAGATGGCGCGCCGACCTTCCAATTCACCCTGGGGACTGACAAGATCATCGCTTCCAACCCAGACTACGTTCAGGTCTGGACCCAGCTTGAGGACTATGCGGTGAGCATTTATCGCACAGATCCCGAGCCGTACATCTTGGCCAACTCCGTGCAGATCGGGCTCGGACTCGAGGAGACGAAATCCCAGCTGGAAGGGGCCGAGGAGATCATCGCACCCGAGGCCACCGAGCTCCACAAA
This sequence comes from Corynebacterium lubricantis DSM 45231, assembly GCF_000379425.1. Classification (GTDB taxonomy): domain Bacteria; phylum Actinomycetota; class Actinomycetes; order Mycobacteriales; family Mycobacteriaceae; genus Corynebacterium; species Corynebacterium lubricantis. The sequence goes on along the minus strand of NZ_KB902238.1, from coordinate 58,761 downwards.
GACATCACAGACGCCCTGTACAACACCGCCGAATTCCTCGACCAGCAAGCGATTGCTACTGCCGTGGATCGTTCGCATTACGAAGAAGCCGTATTAGTTCCAGAAACGAGACCCTAAATGCTGACCATTTCGCAATTGCAGCACAACTATTACACCGAATCAGGCGATACCGTGCATGCGCTCGAAGGGGTGAACCTGACCGTTTGTGACGGTGAGTTTGTCAGCCTCGTTGGACCGTCGGGGTGCGGAAAATCTACGCTGCTGCGACTCATCGCTGGCTTCGAAACTCCGAGTTCGGGACAAATTTCCACCGTCACCTCCGAAGGAAGTACCGAAGTTACCGGTCCCGGCACCGATCGGGGAGTGGTGTTTCAACAGCCCACTTTGTTTCCGTGGCTGAGCGTGCGCGAGAACATTCACCTGGCCGCGAAATACCAAAACGACGATGAGATCTCGGAGCAAGCCGATGCCCTGATTGAAATCGTTGGGCTTTCAGACGCAGTGGACCGGCTACCGCACGAGCTCTCCGGTGGAATGCAGCAGCGCGCACAAATCGCACGAGTTCTCGCGGCTCAACCGCAGACCGTACTTATGGATGAACCCTTCGGTGCGCTGGACCCATTTACCCGTGAAGTACTTCAGGCGGAATTATTAGGCATCTGGAGGCGTTATAGCCCAACAGGAATCTTTGTCACTCATTCGGTAGAGGAGGCGATTCTGCTCGGTCAACGAGTGATTGTCATGGGTGCTCACCCCGGGCACATTATTGACGAGATCTCAGTTCCCAGCGAGTTGCATCCGCATTCCGTCGAAGAATTTGCCGAAGTGAAGGCTTCGGCTGAATTTGTTCGGTTACGCCATGATGTGACCACGGCAGTGCATGCAGCGCACGGATAGATTCGCAATATAGACATCTCTGTCTATTAGTGAATCGCTTTGTACCTCTATTTTTCTCACTACGATTCAAAATATTGTTTAGGAAAAAGACCGCATGGTCTACTGATTCACATGAGCAACCACACACAAACTTTGACCTCCACCCAGCCCGCACCTGAAGCCACCGCCGTACGTTCCGTATTCGCACACATCCCAACGCCACTAGTTGTTGTCGCAGCCGACATCAACGGAACACCGACCGGCATCACCGTGGGATCCTTCGTGGGTCAGTCGCTGGAACCTGCACTCGTCAGCGTGAGTATCCAAGACACCTCCACCACATGGCCACAGCTGCGCTGCGCCGACCATATCGGGATCTCAGTGCTCAGCGAAGACCACGCACACTTGGTGCGCCAGTTCTCCGGGCCCGCGGCGGAACGCTTCCAGGGCGTGAACTTGGAGGAAGACGGTTCGGCGCTCCTGCTCGCCGAGGCGGGAGTCCAGCTGACCTGCCGGCTTGTCGACGAGATCCGCATCGGCGACCATATCCAGGCAGTTTTGGAAGTCGTCCGAGTCGTTGAGCGCCCAGGAGCAGGACCGTTGGTCTACCAAGGTCGTCGAATCAGCCACACACGCGCCATCGATCTCTAAAATCAACTCCATGGAGTTAAGTCAACCCGCAGTCGAGTTCCACCAGAGCTTCCTTGAAGTATGGCAGGGCGAGGACATCGGCGAGGGCCACGGCATGAGCCTCGATCTGGCAGAGGGCCTTGACCTCAATCAGCCGCGGGATTTCGCCCAGTGGGTACGCAAGCTTATCGACGAAGAGCGAACTCCCCAGCCGGGCCGAGTCCCTTCCACCAACCTGTGGATGACAGAAGACTCCACCTACCTAGGCAGTATCCAACTGCGCCACAATCTGGGAACTGAGTACCTGCGCACCCGTGGCGGTCATGTGGGATACACGGTGCGATCGTCGTCACGCGGACAAGGCCTAGCCACTGCGGCCTTGATGCAACTGCTTCCTCTTGCCCGCGAACGCGGCCTGGAGAAGCTCCTAGTGACCTGCCTCGAGGCGAACCCTGCGTCTGCGCGCGTGATTGAGAAGGCCGGCGGCGTTTACGAGATGACGACTGGCGGGCTGCGGCGTTATTGGGTGAGCCTCTAATCATCCTAGAATAGCGACATGGTTTACGTCGCAGCATTTGCAGATCTTCACCTTGGCGCCGCCTATAGCCCCGGCCACCAGTGGGTGAAGGACGAATTACAGGCGCGTAATCCAGAGGTGGTTGTCTTCGGTGGCGACCTATTCGACCGTCACACTGCCACCGCCGACCACGAGAAAGAGGGCGCCGAGCTGATGCGGTGGATTACGCAAACTTTGCAGACTCCTGTGGTGATGATTTGGGGCAACCACGATGTGGCCAAGGGTTTTGAATTCCACACCCGCTTCCCACACATCGACGGCGTCTATCGCCCCGCGGGTTTCGGCGTCGAGGAGCTCACCGTCCCAGGCATCCCACTGGTTTTCCATGCCGCGAATGTGAAGAAGAAACGCGACGAGCGCTTGCTTATCGACGATTTCCCCACCGCCACCGAGCCCGGCCATGTCGGAGTGTTCCACACGGGGCTCGATGGCAGCTACACGAATAATAACTGCCTGCCTGCTACCGAGGAGGGGCTGCGGGAGAAGAACTACGCCACCTGGATCTTGGGCCACGTGCATAAACCCACGGTGTTGTCGCGCGAGCCTTATATCGGCTGGCCAGGTGTTGGAGTGATGGAAAGCCTCGAGCTCGCCCCGAGGCCCTGACCTGCTACTTCATGTGCTTTTCAATGGTATCCCCGAATTCAGGGAGTGCCGGCGCCACAATTTTGGAGGCCTTGCCGCGCAGGGATTGGTAGACCTTACCGAGTACGTTGGGGGCCTTTTCCGCATTGCGATCAGCGACGCTGAGGAAGGAATCAACCACCTTGTCGTCGTGCTGCGCGAGGTAGGCGCCGAAGCTGCCAGCCGCTGAATCTGCCGCAGATCCGGTCTCGTAGGCGGACCAATGCGGCTGTAGTTCTCCGAGCAGATCGGGCAGCACGCGGTTGACGATCTTTTCCAGCATGTTGGCGTCGATCTTCTTGGCTGCGGTGACGCCGCCCTTCAGGGTGACACCGGTGATGCCGGACTGTGCAGCGACTGCGTTTTCTGCGACGTTGGCTAGATCCGCAACAACCTGCGGGCGCTTATCTTCGTTGAGGAGCGCTGACAATTCGGGCATAAATCTACCTTCCGTAGTTGATTTTCAGCCTTCACTGTAGCGCGAAAAAGCGATTGGCACGGGAGATCAATTCCACGCCAATCGCTTTTAGTGTTGCAGTTCTTCCGCCACAGTACTTCTTCCAGTCACACTGGCTACTCAAGTCCCACGAGTCACTGCAACCACAACGACCACAAACTTAACAGATGGAGTCTGGTGTTGGCCACTTAACCGGCAATAAATTTTCCTCAGGCAAGATCCTGCAGGTAACGCTCTTCTGCCCACCTGCGATAGATCTGCACGGCGGCAAGGGCGAACTCATCATTGCGCGCTGAGAGGGGCTCAAGAGAACGCACTGCGGCTTCGAGATGTCGCGCCGCCGACTCGACGCTTGTATGCACGGCGATCCCGTGAAAGCGTGCCCCAGGAACGGCCGCGATGGCTGCAAGGGCCGAGAAATCCCGCACGGTGACGTGCGTGTGCGCGCAGAATTCGTCGGCCACGATGAGCAGTTGCTCGGGGGTGAGAGCTCTCATGCGTCTACGCCTGGTTCCTCGCCCGGATCCTCGCCCGGATCTTCGAAGGAAATCGAGATCCGTGCCTGGTTGATTCGCGCCTCTAAGGCGGCGTGACCTGGGATGATCTCGCGGGCAAGGGAGGCGAGTTGCTCGTCGTCAAGCAAACTCGTTGCGGTGGTGACCACCGCACGCCTCGCCGCTTCCTGCTTACTGCAACCCCACGCGGAGGCGAGGAGTACGAGGGCGCGATCCTCCTCAGTGCTTAATCTGAGAGTCATAGCCATGGGGCAACGGTATCACTTTGATACCGGGTTGGAAGGGCGGAAACCGTGAGAGTGGGGGTAAAATAGGTATGTCTTAGAACTCGAAGAAAGGTCCTAAATGAGCGACGACACCACCAATGGTGGCGGCAGCGACGGCGGCTACGACAAGATTCAACCCATTGATATCAATGACGAGATGCAAACCTCGTACATTGATTACGCCATGAGCGTGATCGTGGGCCGTGCCTTGCCTGAGGTCCGCGACGGTATGAAGCCAGTGCACCGTCGCATCATCTACGCGATGTATGACTCGGGCTACCGCCCCGAGCGCGGCTACGTAAAGTCCGCGCGCCCAGTCTCGGACACGATGGGTCAGTTCCACCCGCACGGCGATACCGCCATCTACGACACCCTGGTGCGCCTCGCGCAGCCATGGGTGATGCGCTACCCGCTGATTGACGGGCAAGGTAACTTCGGTTCCCGTGGCTACGACGGCCCAGCCGCTATGCGTTACACGGAGTGCCGCATGACCCCGCTGGCCATGGAAATGGTCCGCGATATCCGCGAGAACTCCGTGGATTTCTCCCCGAACTACGACGGCAAGACCCAGGAACCAGACGTCCTGCCATCGCGCGTGCCAAACCTGTTGATGAACGGTTCTTCCGGCATCGCCGTGGGTATGGCCACCAATATTCCTCCGCACAACTTGAACGAGTTGGCTGAGGCGATCTATTGGATCCTGGACAACCACGAGGCCGACGACAAGACCACGCTCGACGCCGTCATGGAGCGCGTGAAGGGCCCAGACTTCCCAACCTCTGCCATGATCGTCGGCGACCAGGGCATCAAGGATGCCTACACCACCGGCCGCGGATCGATCCGTATGCGTGGCGTGACCGAGATCGAAGAGATTGGAAACCGCCAGGTTATCACCATCACCGAGCTGCCCTATAGCGTGAACCCAGACGCGTTCATCGCGAATATCGCGGACCAGGTCACCAACGGCAAGCTTGCCGGCATTTCCAAGATCGAGGATGAGACCTCGGATCGCGTGGGTATGCGCATCGTCGTTACGCTCAAGCGCGACGCCGTTCCGCGCGTGGTGCTGAACAACTTGTATAAGCACTCCCAGCTGGAGTCGAACTTCTCGGCGAACATGCTCTCCATCGTCGACGGCGTGCCGCGCACCCTGCGCCTCGATCAAATGCTGCGTTACTACGTCAAGCACCAGATCGAAGTCATCGTGCGCCGCACCCAGTACCGCCTCGACGAGGCCGAAAAGCGCGCCCACATCCTGCGCGGCCTGGTCAAGGCACTGGATATGCTCGACGAGGTCATCGCCCTGATTCGTCGCAGCCCAACCGTCGACGAGGCCCGCACCGGCCTGATGGACCTGCTCACCGTGGATCAGGTGCAGGCGGACGCCATCCTGGCCATGCAGCTGCGCCGTCTGGCAGCCCTGGAGCGCCAAAAGATTATCGACGAGTTGGCGTCCATCGAAGAAGAGATCGAGGATTACAAGGACATCCTGGCTCGTCCTGAGCGCCAGCGCCAGATTGTCCACGACGAACTCGAAGAGATCGTGGAGAAGTACGGCGACGAGCGTCGCACCCGCATCGTGGCCGCCACCGGTGACGTCTCCGAGGAAGACCTCATTGCGCGTGAGAACGTGGTGGTCACCATCACCGCTACGGGCTACGCCAAGCGCACCAAGGTGGATGCCTACAAGTCGCAGAAGCGCGGCGGCAAGGGAGTGCGCGGCGCCGAGCTGAAGCAAGACGACATTGTAAAGAACTTCTTTATCTGCTCCACGCACGACTGGATCTTGTTCTTCACCAACTTCGGTCGTGTCTACCGCCTCAAGGCCTACGAGTTGCCGGAAGCAGGCCGCACCGCACGCGGCCAGCACGTGGCCAACCTGCTGGAATTCCAGCCGGAAGAGCGCATCGCGCAGATCATCCAGATCCAGTCCTACGAGGACGCGCCTTACCTGGTCCTGGCCACCCAGCAGGGCCGCGTGAAGAAGTCCCGCCTGACCGACTACGAGTCCGCACGCTCTGCAGGCCTGATTGCCATCAACCTGTCCGAGGGCGACTCCCTGATCGGTGCCTCTTTGGTGAGCCAGGAAGACGACATCCTGCTCGTCTCCGAGCAGGGCCAGGCCATCCGCTTCACGGCCGACGACGATCAGCTGCGTCCGATGGGTCGTGCCACCGCTGGTGTGAAGGGCATGCGCTTTAAGGGCGATGACCAGCTGCTTTCCATGACCGTGGTGCATGACGGCGAGTACCTGCTGGTGGCCACCTCCGGTGGTTACGGCAAGCGTACCCCAATCGAGGAGTACAACCCTCAGGGCCGCGGTGGCATGGGCGTCATGACCTTCAAGTACACCCCGAAGCGCGGCAAGCTGATCAGTGCCCTCGCGGTCGAAGAGGAGGATCAGATCTTCGCTATTACTTCGGCTGGTGGCGTTATTCGCACCGAGGTAAACCAGATTCGTCCGTCCTCGCGTGCCACGATGGGGGTACGCTTGGTTGATCTCGGCGACGATGTCGAGCTTCTGGCAATTGATAAGAACGTTGAAGATGAAGGCGAAGAGGAAGCAACTGCTGTAGCAAAGGGCGAAAAGACCCCGGAGGAGGCAATGGACTCCACCGGAGCCCCAACCGGTAGGTCCGATTCTTCGTCCGCAGATTCGTCAGCAGATTCTGACCTAGATTCCGACAAGGAGTAGACATGGCAGCTCGGGAAGTTGAGCTACGAAAGATCTCGCCAGCATCCGCCTTCAAGGTGGGGCTGATCCTCGGCCTCATCGGGCTGGTGATCTGGCTGATCGCCGTCACCATCTTGTACGTGGGCATGGACGCAGCTGGCGTCGTTGACCAGGTGAACTCCCTGATCGGCGGTGTTGGCGGCGAGCAGGCCGTCGGCTTCGGCCTCGCCTTCATGTCGGCATTGCTCATGGGAGCGATTGGCACCATCCTGGTGGCCGTTCTCGCGCCGCTGACGGCAGTGATCTACAACCTCGTCGCAGACATCATGGGTGGGCTTCGCGTCACCCTCGACGACAAGAAGAAGTAGGACTTTTCTTTAGGCCCGCGCCCGCACCCCCGAATGTGGTTCATTCGGGTGGTGCGGGCGCTTTTTGTTTTCGCCTGAACCCGTTTATTTTGTGTTCATGTTCGTGCTATTTATGCCCTTTGACCAGGCGATTTGTTTTGTTTTCAAATCGTGGGTAATGTTCTATTTCGTTCCCAGCGCCCGTAGCTCAGTCGGTTAGAGCGCATCGCTGATAACGATGAGGTCGCAAGTTCGATTCTTGCCGGGCGCACCACGGAACGATGGGGCATTAGCTCAGTTGGTAGAGCACCTGCTTTGCAAGCAGGATGTCAGGAGTTCGATTCTCCTATGCTCCACAGTATAAATACCGCCTCCCACGCAAAGTGGGAGGCGGTATTTTTGTGGCATGAGTGTCAACTTGGTGCCCAGATCTCAGATGGTCGAAAATCATTATCGACCATGCGGGAAATGTTGCTGATATGACCGCAAATGACCTGGGGAAATGCACTATGCAAATGTTCGGGAATTTCGTGTGGTCGATAATGGCGAGGGTGCATTTTCGACCATCCGGCTGCTCAGGCCGATAGATTAGGCAAAAAGTGTGTATTTTGGGGACCAGGTCCCAGCCCTGGGGCTGATTCCTAGAAGCTACGCAAAACCATGCAGAAAGTGGTGCATCATGGGCATCTTCGATAAGGCAAAAGACCTCCTCGGCGACGAGGCTCAGACCGACGCTGTGCTGGACAAGGCAGAACAGTTCGCAACCGAGAAGCTTGGCGCCGACAAGGCCGACCAGATTAAGAAGGCTCGCGAAGAAATTGATAAGCGCATCGGTGACGGCGACAACCAGGCACCAGCTCAGGACAACCGAGCTCAGGACAACCGCGCACAGGACAACCCAGAGCGCTAAACCAGCTTGTGTGCCCCAGGCCCAGTCAGCAGGTCTGGGTCAATTGCGCGGCCTGACACGGCCAGCAGGAGATCAATCCCGCGGCCGGTGACGTCGTCGCCGCTGCCGAAGGAAGTGCCGTTTTCGGCATCAATGAGGTGCAGGCCCTGGGTTCGTTCCTTGCCTCCATCGAAAGAAGCAGAGGTGCGCAGCTGGTATTTCAGCGCCTCGTGGATTCCCTGGGTAGGGTATTCCGCGGGGATGGATAAGGGCCGGCGGATGTCTTCGGCGTGCACGATCATCTCCACGAGGCGCGTGGAAGGATGGGCGGGCGGAAGCTTCGTCGTAAAGCGAGCCTCGAGGAAATAATGGAGCGTTTCGCGCGGGTCCTCGTATTTCCAGCGCTTGATGCCGTTTTCGTTGGCGAGGTGGAAATCCCCCCGTGCGCGCAACATGCTGCGCATGAATGCGATTTTTCCGGTGCGGGCCGTATCTGTGAGGTGGGCCAGCACGTCGTGCACGCTCCAGCCCGGGCACAGCGAGGGCGTCTCCCACTCCGTCGCGCGCAAAGAGCAGAGGTCGCCGGCAAGATCTCTTCGTTCTGTGTGGATGTAATCCCACATCTCGGACATGGTCATCTTCATGGTGGTCGCCGCCTGAGTCAGATGAAGCGAGAACAAGATTCTTATCAATTCCGAGGGTACGCAAGCGCGGCGACCAAAACTGGCGAATCTACAAAGTATTCCTGTGCGTGGTCAGCGGCCGCAGCAGGAGCGCGATCAGAACGCCGGCGACAGCAGCGCCAATGGCCACACGCGCTGCGGAGAATGGCATCGCTACCAGGCCAATCACGGAAGCGGCTGGGGTCATGCACAGCACCACGGCCGTGAGGATCGCGGCGATCGCCCACGTCGGGAACCACGGGTTCGCCTTCCACGACAGGCCAGGCTCCGCGCGCAGGGTCCAGGCGATCAGGGCGTGCGAGGCCAACCAGGCAAACAGCGCGGCACTGCGCGCCATCATCTCGTCGGTGGAATGCGTCTGCACAATCAAGTAGGCAGGCAGCGCCGCAACCGTCAGGGCAAGGCCGCTGCCCACAAGAGCAGTGACAAGAGGCTTATCGACGAAGTGCGCCGCCGGATCCCGTGGCGGCTGGTGCATGGAGCGCTTCGAGGCTGGTTCGTAGACAAAGGCAATGGAGGCGCCGATGTCCATGAACAGCTCGATCATGACGATCTGTGCCGGGCTGAACGGAGCCGGGTAACCCATGAGCAGGGCGACAACGGTGACCAGTACCAGTGCGAGTTTGGCGCCCAGGTAGAAGGCGATCGCGCGGCGCAGCTGTGTGCCCACGTTACGGCCGGACTTGATGGCCTCTGCAATAGTGGCAAACGAGTCGTTGGTGAGCACCACGTCGGCGGTTTGGCGGGCGAGGTCGGTGCCGTGCTCGCCCATGGCAATGCCGACGTCGGCGGCGGCGAGACCGGGGGCATCATTGACGCCGTCGCCGGTCACGGCCACGCGGTAGCCCTGCGCCTGGAGCCGGCGCACGATGGTTAGCTTGTCGGCGGGGGTGGAGCGGCCGATGACGGCACCGTCGACAAGTTGGTTGTCGTCTGCCTCGGTGAGGTGGCCGCCGGTCAGAGTCGGGCCCTCGGGGATGCCTGCCTGTGATGCAATGGCACGGCCGGTGACCGGATCGTCGCCTGTGACCACAAGGGTGGCGATGCCCGCCGTACGGATGCTGGTTACCGCGTCGGGGACCTCGGTGCGCAGTGGATCTTCGAATCCGATCAGACCGTAGACGGTGGCGCCGGCCTCGAGTTCTTCCACCGCTGGCTCGCCTGCGAGCTCGGCTTCGCTGAGCGGGCGGGAGGCAACTGCCAGAACGCGGTACCCGCGGGCGGCCAGTTCTTCTGCCTCGGCCTGCCAGTGGGAGCCTTCGCTATCGAGTGCGATTACGAACTCGGGCGCGCCCATGACCGTGATGTTTGCGGAACCCGAAGGGTCGGCGAAAACGCGGGCGACGCGGCGCCGCTCCGAGGTAAACGGCCATTCGACAAGTGTGTGGCCTGCGGCGATGTTTTCCAGGAAGGACTCCGGGACAACTTTTCGGGCCCGTTCCGCGACCGCGAGATCCATCGGCTCAGACGAAGTGGGATCGTCGCCGCCTTGAGCGATGAGGGCGGTGGCCAGGACGGTGGCTTCGTCGCCACGCACCTCGCGGACATCCATCCTGTTCTGCGTCAACGTGCCGGTCTTGTCGGTGACCAGGTGGGTAATGGAACCGAGCGTTTCGCCGGCGCCGAGGCGGCGTAGCAGCGCGCCCTTGCGCGAGAGCATCATGCCGCCGATGGCCAGCAGCACCGTGACCAGGATGGGGAGCTCTTCGGGGATGGTGGCAAACGCCAGGGTGAGACCCGTGAGAACCATTTTCTGCCATGGCTGGCCCATGAGTAGGCCGATGATTGGCACCGCCACGGAGACGATGATCGCCAGGACCAGGACATATTTCGCCAGGTTGCGGGTAGTTTTCTGAAGGGGAGTGGCAGGCGGCTTCTCAGTGGAGACCATCGTGCCCAGGCGGCCGACCTCGGTGTCTTTGCCCGTGGCCACGACCACGGCGCGGCCGGTGCCCGAGGCGACCGAAGTACCCGAGTAGACCATGCTGGAGCGCTCGGCCAGGGTGGTGTCCTGGGCGACCGGATCCGCGCCCTTGACAGTGGTGACGGGCTCGCCGGTCAGTGCGGATTCGTTGAGGCGCAGGCCCGTTGCCTCCAAGACGCGGGCGTCGGCGGCGATGATTTCGCCTGGCTCAAGCACAAGAACGTCGCCGGGGACTACGTCGGTGGCGGGGATTTCCACGGGGGAGTCGTCGCGAAGCACGTGCGCCCGCGCCGCCGTGAGTGTGGCGAGCGCGCTGATGGCTTTGTGCGAGCGCATTTCAGAGAGCGTTTCGACGAGCACGCTCAGGACGATCACGACCAAAATCGCGATACCGTCGATCATTTCGCCGAAGATGAACGACAGGATTGCCACGACGATGAGCATGAGCTGGAGCGGTTCGGTGAATTCCTCGGCCAGCTCGTGCCAGAAGGATTTCTTTTTTGGTGGTTTGAGTTGGTTGGGCCCTGACTTTTCGAGGGCTTCGGTGGCCTCTGCGGTGCTTAAGCCTGTGGCGCGAGAGTTGAGTTCGGCGAGAGTCTCGTCGGCGTCGACCTCATGCCAGGTGCTGATTGTCTCAGCCATAGCATTCTCCCTTGTTACTTTGATTTGTTACAATCGTAACATTGGAGCGCTACTTTGGGGAGGTGACGTGACGAAGTAGGCTCAAGGGCATGAGTGAACCACGGGAATGGCTGCTGATTGCGATCTCGACGGCGGGCGCGCCCGCATCATTGCGCGTAACGGTCTGGCGCAAGCTCAAAGCACTGGGTGCGCTATATATTCAGCAATCCACCTGCCTGATCCCGGCAACTCCGAAGACCACGCGCGGGATCCGCACGCTCGCCGCGAAGGTCCAGGACGAAGGTGGTAGCGCACGCGTCCTGTCCTTCCGCTTCACCGACCCCGCTGAGGAAACCGAGGTCGTCGCCGAGCTCCAAGCCGCGCGTGCCGACGAATACCAGGAACTACTCACACGCATTCAGGGTTTCTTCGCCGAGCTGGACGAGGAGCTGGAGCAGGGTAGGGCCACCTACGAGGAGGTCGAAGAGTCGGAGGCAGATTTGGCGCGCTACCAAGCGTGGTTTGAGAAGATTGTGGCGCGCGATTACGACCCGCCGGCCGAGCAGGAATCCGCACGTGCAGAGCTCGAGCGCGCCGAACAAGCCCTCGACGACTTTACGAAGGTAGCCATGAAGGGCCTGCATGAAGAGTAGTTAGTGCTGGTTGTGGGGCGATTTTTCTCTTGGCAGGGTGTGGGAGTAAAGTGAGTTCCTGCACGGGGCATTAGCTCAGTTGGTAGAGCACCTGCTTTGCAAGCAGGATGTCAGGAGTTCGATTCTCCTATGCTCCACAGCCCGGACCGCCTTCCACATTGCGTGGGAGGCGGTTTCTTTATTCTTTCGCTGGATTACACTGGCCGCCATGAAAACCGTCCCCCTTGGAAACACCGGCACCCAGGTGCCCAACATCGTCGCGGGCATGATGCGCATCGCGGACAAGTCCGACGACGAGATCCGCGAGCTCTACCAAGTAGCCCGCGAGTCGGGAATCACCTTCTTCGACCACGCTGACCTGTACGGATTCAATCATCCGGGCGGGCGACATTGGTGCGAGCGCCGATTCGCCAAGGCCCTGCACTTAAGCTCCAGCGAGCGCGAGCAGATCATCCTGCAGACCAAGACGGGCATCGTGCCTGATCCGTGGAGCTACGATCACTCCAACGAGCACATCATCGCTTCCGTCAACGAGTCCCTGCAGGCTCTGGGCACCGATTACATCGACGTGTTGTTGCTGCACCGCCCCGACGCACTCGTCGAGCCCGAGGAGGTCGCCCGCGCCTTCGACGAACTCGATTCCTCCGGCAAGGTCCGCGCGTTCGGAGTATCCAACCACACCCCGCGCCAAATCGATCTGCTAAAAACCGCGGTCACACAGCCGATCGTGGCCAACCAAGTGCAGCTGTCCATCACCCATTCGACGCTGATGGCGCAGGGTCTCGCCTCGAATATCGCAGGTAGCGACGATTCCATCACCCGCGACGGCGGCGGACTCATCGACTACTGCCGCATCAACAAGATCACCGTGCAGGCCTGGTCGCCGTTCCAGGCGGGTACTCACGAAGGTGTGTTTCTCGATTCCCCCGAATACCCGGACCTCAATGCCGAGCTGCAGCGCCTGGCAGAGAAGTACGGTGTCACGCCGATGGCGATCGCTGTTGCCTGGATTACCCGGCACCCAGCAGGAATTCAGGTTGTTTTGGGAACTACAACGCCCCACCGCGTCGTTGAGTCTGTAGCAGGATCGGATATTCCATTGACTCGTGGCGAATGGTACGGGCTGGTGAAGGCCTCCGGTCACCGCGTGCCTTAAACCTACGCAAGTCATTCGGAAGGAAAGCTCATTTCAGCCAAACGCATAACCTTGGCCGCAATTCTTACAACTAGCCTCGTCCTGGCTAGTTGCTCCTCGAACGAACCGAACTACGTCGAGCAGGGCTACCCAACAGCACCTGAGCAAAGCCAAGCCGAACCGGCTGCCGACACCAACGCATATACGCCGATTGCGCAGCTCGCCGATGCTGATTGGTTAGCCGAGACCTCGTCGACAAGCGATATCCCCGAACGCGCCCTGGCGGCGTATGCGGGCGCGGCCTTGCGCATCGCCGACGAGCAGCCGGAATGCGGCATCGGTTGGAATACGTTGGCCGGTATCGGTCGGGTGGAGTCGGTGCACGGCGCGTACGGCGGAGCGCGTATCGACGAGCGCGGCCAGGTCAGCCCCGCGATCATCGGTGTGCCCCTGGACGGCAGTTCGGGTGTCGCGGAAATTGTCGATACCGATGGTGGCGAGCTCGACGGCGACCAGGAATACGACCGTGCAGTGGGCCCCATGCAATTCATCCCGGGCACGTGGCAGCTCGAGGGGCGCGACGGCAATCTCGACGGGGAAGCGGATCCGCACAATATCGATGACGCGGTACTTACCGCGGCTTCGTATTTGTGTGGTGAGGAGCGCGATGTCACCACCGACAACGGGTGGAATTCTGCCGTGACCACGTACAACCAATCGCGCAGTTATGCGATTGATGTCGCCGAGTATGCGGGTCAAGTGCTCGTTGTGTAGCTAAACCGCTTTGTTGAATAGCCTGCTGCATCGTCTGCGGAAAAGGGAGTAGCCTGGGCAATTCTAGCGAGCACATGGCTGCGCGCACCAACTGACTCGAAAGGAACAATTCTTTTTCCAGAACTTGATTCAAACCACCTGCTAGTCATCGGTGCAGGTCCCGGCCTGGGCGGTTCCATTGCCAAGCGTTTCGCGCGGGAGGGTTTTTCCGTCACCCTCGCGGCACGCACGGCGACGAAGCTGGAACCCGTTGTTGCTGAGCTGAAAGACCTGGGCGCAGAGGTTGATACGCTGCTTCTCGATGCTGGCGATACCGAGAACTTCGTAGCTGAGCTGCAACGCTTTGCTGAGCAGCGCGCTCCTGGTGTGGTGGTGTACAACGCGGCAGTGTTCGTGCCTAACCGAATCCTGGCGACTCCGCTTTCCGAGCAGGCTGCCGCTTACAACGTTGACGTTCTCGGCTCCATTGCAGCTGCTCAGGTGCTGACACCTGCCATGCGCGAGGCAGGCCGTGGCACGTTCTTCATCACGGGCGGAGGATTCGGCCATCATCCGAGTGCCGAATACGCCACCCTGTCTATTGGCAAGGCTGGCGTGCTGGCCACCTCGTCTATTTTGCATGATGAGCTCGCTCCAGCAGGCGTGCAAGCCACGAGCGTTACCGTTCACGGTGCGATCGCGCCGGGTACCGCGTTTGACCCTGACACCATCGCCGAGACCTATTGGCAGCTGCACACTCAGCCCGCAAAAGAGTGGACCGCGGAGACCCTCTTCTCAGGTGAGTAACTGCGCCTTCTATGGCGCCCACCGCTTTCGAGGAGAGACGGAGAATTCCGAAACTAGCTGGATAATGCCCATAAACGTGTTGCTGCGTAACTACGATACGGCGCCCAGGACTGGATGCGTTGAACACTATTGTCGGTGATGTTTGCCGCAAGCGTGCGTTTGAGAACAGCATCGGAGGCAGGGAAAGCGTCTGGGTTGGTGCTTGCCCGGATAGCCAAATAATCCAAGGTCCATGGTCCGATCCCGGAAATCTGGTGCAGCTGCTCGCGCGAAGGTAACACTGCATGATTGTCTTGTTCGGCAAAGAGTACGGCCACCTCGTGTACTGTTCTCGCGCGTGCGTTGGTGAGGCCAATTGCGGCGCGCAATTCATCGACGGTTGTGGCAGCGATGCTGGCTGGTGCGGGAAACAGGCGCAGCCCTGAATGAGTAGGCGGTGGTGAGTAGGCAGCGACAAGGCGGGCGCCGAAAAGTCTGCCTGCTGCAAGGGAGACTTGCTGACCTAGAACGGTCAGGATCACCGCTTCGAACGGTGCCTGAAACCTCGTGATTCGGATGCCAGGGCGTGCCTTTACCTGAGCAGCAAATACGGGGTCTGCGCCAAGGTGCTGATTAATTGGATCCAGATCCGTATCGAAGTCGAACCAATGCCGGACTCGTTGTGCGACGGTGGAATTGACGTCTTCGTCCTGAGTTTCCGATGAAATAACAGCACCGCGATGATCCAGGCGGACTGTAATTAGGTGCGCTTCGTCGCCAATTTGCTCTAGGCGGGTGAATTCCCAGGAGTTCGTGGTGAGCTGGTGTAATCCCTCGATCCGGTGCGCCACAAGGGTGTCGAAGGCTGCCTGAAAGTCGAAGGGACCGTTGGAATCGACCCTGAGTTCCGTGCGCTGGCTCATGCAGGCCAGACTCCGGACGTTCCACGCCGATGCGAGCCAATCAGGTGGGTGTCGACGATGCCGATAGCCTCCATCAGTGCATACATAGTTGTCGGCCCGACGAAAGAAAAGCCCTCCTTCCGCAGCGCCTTAGATAATGCGAGGGATTCAGGCGACTTCGTGGGGATCTCCGCGATCGTTCGCGGAGCTGGGGTTTCTGCAGGTTGAAAGGACCAAACAAACTCGGCTAAGCCGCCGCTTTCGCGCAGGCGAAGGGTGGCGTTGGCGTTGTTAATCGTCGCCAAGATCTTGGCTCGATTTCGCACAATGCCTGCGTTGCCCATGAGGCTGTCGAACTCGGCATCACCGTAGCGTGCGACTTTCTCGGGGTCGAAGTCATCGAACGCAGTACGGAATGCGGGGCGTTTGCGCAGAATTGTCGGCCAGGACAGACCTGCTTGGAATGCTTCGAGGCTGATCCTTTCGAACACGCCTTGCTCGTCGCGGACAGGCATGCCCCATTCTTCGTCGTAGTAGTCGCGCATCATGGGATCGGTGCTGGCCAACTGTGGGCGAGATAATCCATCTTCGCCGACGACGATTCCATTGTCCGGTTGGTTGTCCGGGCTCGGTGTACTTTCCACGCCTATCCCTCCAGTCCTGTGACGCGCATGGTGATGTTGATCCGCCCCGAATCTAGCCCGCAGCCCTCTGGGGCAGTTCCCGGGTAAATCTTTGGAACGCCATGGTACGCCAGACGGGAGGGACCGCCGAAGACGAACAGATCGCCCGAGGCGAGATCAATATCTTGGTATGGCTTGGTGCGGGTCTCCGTATTTCCGAACCTGAACTTGCAGGTGTCGCCGATGGAAAGCGACACCACAGGTGCAAGGGACTGCTCGTCTTTGTCCTGGTGCATTCCCATGCGAGCCGCGTCGTCGTAGTAATTCACAAGTGCCGTATCCGGTGTGTAATCGTCGCCAGCATGCGGGTCGCCCGTGGCAGCGACGAG
The DNA here is from genome assembly GCF_000379425.1 of Corynebacterium lubricantis DSM 45231. GTDB lineage: Bacteria > Actinomycetota > Actinomycetes > Mycobacteriales > Mycobacteriaceae > Corynebacterium > Corynebacterium lubricantis. Next base: position 42,437 of record NZ_KB902238.1, on the reverse strand, counting down.
CGCTTTGCGTCCGAGGCGCACCATCCAATCGGGGAAGTCCAGCACTCGGTTGCCGTTGACGTCGACGGCTTCTCGGGTGTACTCGTAAGGGCGCCAATGCCAACCGAGGCAGACCGTGCGCACGCTCATCTCATGCCCGCGAACCTTCGCTGAGCGAATCGGGACGGGGCCGGCAGTCCATTCATGGAATCGCCGGACTATCCAACTTTGGTGTTCAAGCGTGAGCCACCGGGGTACGTAATGCGCACCCTCTGGGAGTTCAGGTACCGGGGGATCCGTTAGATCGTCGAATAGTGAGTCCATAGATTGCTCCTTCCTGCTCATGCTGCGTTCTCCAGATTCAACAGAGTAGTTTTCGCCTCCAACCCGCCGATGTAGCCACCAAGACTGCCATCGCTGCGCAGCACGCGGTGACAAGGCACTACAACGGGAAGTGGGTTCGTGGCACACGCGGTACCCACGGCGCGAGATGCTTTCGGGTTGCCGACGTGCTCGGCGACTTCTTTGTACGATTCCGTGTGGCCGTATTTGATGTGTGGCAGGTAGCGTTGCACGCTTTGGCGGAAACCGCTGGACATCGAAAAATCTAAGGGGACGTCGAAAGTGAGCCGTGTGCCCGAGAAGTATTCGTCGATCTCTTCGGCGACAGGATCTAAACGACGGGGTGCTTTAAGAATGCGGGGGCTGATCTTTGAAGCCAGTGAGTCAAGCACCGCGCTGAAATCTTCCTTCTCATACGCGACTCGAACAAGGCCTGCTTCAGTTGCAGCAAGTAGCAGTGGCCCGACTGGGGTATCGATGGTTCGGTAGGCCACGTCGACGAGCCCACGCTCCTGAGCCTCCACGGCAAGCCGAGCTTTCAATTCGGTCAACGTGGCACTGTCAATGGGGAACAGAGTGTTATCCATTGTTGGGCTCCTTGTCCTCGTAGGACTTTCTTAGTTTCTTCATGCCGTCGGCTGCGGCTCGGCGCACCGCGTCTGCGCTGCCTCCGATCAGTTCGGCTGTTTCTGCGTGGGGCAGTCCGCCGAGGTAGTGGTAGGCGATGGCCAACCGCTGTCGCTCGGGCAGCGCTGCTACTTCTGACCACACATCGTTGTCTCCATGGGTTTGATCCGTGGAGGCCTGCTCCGGAAGCTCATCGGTGGGGACCGCGTGGCGAGCGCGCGCTCGAGTAATGTCGATTGCTTTACGACGAGCGACGCGTACCAACCACGCCTCCGTATTCGTATCGTCTGGCAATTCCGGCCACGCTTTGAGAGCTGAGAGAAAGGTCTCCGACCAAGCGTCATCAGCATCCGCGCCGGGGCCTAAAACGGCACGGCAGACGCGCAGCACGGTTGCCCCATGTTGTTCCACGGCGTGATCGAATGGCAGTTCCATGAGCCTCAGAAAAGTCTCCCGCTGTCGGCCGCGGCCGGTTCCTCTAATTCCAAGAGGTAGCGTTTCCGATCCAATCCTCCCGCGTAACCGGTCAACGATCCATCGGCACCGAGCACCCGGTGACAGGGGATGACAATACTGACGGGGTTGTGGCCGACGGCCTGGCCCACGCGCTGAGCAAGCCTTTTGTTGCCTAAACGCTCAGCCAGCTGGCCATAAGACGTAGTTTCGCCATAGGGGATCCCGCGCAGGAGTGACCAGACTTGCTGCGAGAAGTCATCGCCATGGGGGCGCACAGGAACATGAAACTCTTGGCGATTTCCGTCAAGGAACTCTTGCAGTTGATTCTCGACCGTAGACAATGTCTCGTCTGTCTCTACGTCTACTCGCTGGCCAACGTCAGATTCCTTTGGAGGATACCGATGTTCAGGGAAGTAAAGCCCGACCAGGTTGTCGTCTTCCGCGACCACAGTCAGCTGGCGAAGCGGGGACTCCACCTGTGCATGTCGTACATATGTCATGATTCTCACCTCTCGTCTCTCATTATGCAGACGTTTGGGCGAGGTGAAATGTGAGATCAGACTTTGATGTCGCAGAAAACCGAAGCCACTTAAGCCGGGAGGTACACCTCGAGCTCGTCACCGTTGTCCCGCAGCAGCGTATTCTCCGGTTGTTTCAAAGCAGCAGCAGCCTCGATGCAGTCGCCGGACGAACCCGCGAAATTCAATGCCAGCAGAATATATAAAGTCATTCGAAAGTCCTCGGGCACCACAAGGAGTGCCAGGAGAAGAACAACTCCCCAGACCGCCACGGGAGCGAGGGAAACCGCAGCGAGACCCCTCCTAGTCAAGAATCCCGTATTTGAGGTGCGCAGGAATGGAAAAGAAAAGCTGTAGGTCGAGGGAGTTTGAGTGAGCCACTTCGCGACGATTCCATGTGTTGCTTCGTGAAGCGCGAGATAGACAACGACTGCAATAATGGTTATGACAATAACTACGCCGGTGTGCCAGTCTGAGGTGATCGGCAGATCGAAGAGCAGGGCAATGGCGAAGGCTACCAAGGCAATGGCAATGAAATAGCCTTGAATCTTTGCCTTGTCATCTTGTTGGATGTTGATGGTGTGATCGAGCACGTAGTTGGCGGGGAGTTGGCTAGTTGCGGAGCTGCTCATGATGCATCCTTTCCAGCTCCAATTTTACGCACGTCACAGTGCATTTCCGCAGAAAAGTGACGCAACGCTCGGCCACTTCTCAACCCCGCAGGCGACGCTCCAATTCGGCAACCCCGTCACCTTTAAGTTGATCGAGATACTGCGGGCGTCCGGCCATTGTCATCACTAAAGGCAGGAGGTTCCCGCGTACGGCCGGCCCGGTTCCGACGTGAAAATCGTCGTCAAGCGCCTCAATCTTTAAGTCCTGGACAAGGCTGTAGCTGTTCACGGCGAAGTCTTTCGTGGTGAAATATGTGGCCACCTCGCTGACCGCGGCACGGCTGGGTGCCAAATCGACGCCGAGGGGGACCGCTATGTCCTGGCCGTGGACGATGACCTCGCCGAGCCAGGCCCCGTAATCTTTGGTGGGTGCGACGGTGCTGGGCACTAATCGACGAAAGGTGTGCACGGTTTCCTCTGGAGTATCACCGAGGTAGCGCGCCAATTGGCGGGCGTTGTGCCGATCCGCGTGGAACCTCGAACGTGCCATGCTGGCGAGCCATGCGAACCTTCCCGTGTTGGCTGCTGCTGATAAGTGTGCGACGACGTACTCGCCAGTCCAGGCTTGGCACAGTGACTGCGTGCGCAACTGGTCTGCCGTTAGGTCCTCAGCCACGTCAGCGATTCGGGAGCGCTCGGTATGAATCAGCGACCAATATTGTGCCGTGCTTCGCTTTACTGAGCGGGGGTTAGGTGTCGTCTCAGGCATGATGCCTCACTTCAAATGGAAATCGAGTGGTTGCCACAATGGTACGGAAACAATGAGAAAGGCACCGCCGGAAGCTACGGTGCCGAACAGGTGCCAAGAAAATTCAAGCGGATTATGCAGCTAGTGGGATGGATCCAACCAAGATGCCTACAGCGAGCATGACCAGGGAAACGATGGTGGCGCGCCACAGCACCTTCTTGTGGTGCTCGCCGAGGCTGACGTTCGCCAGCGAGACGAGCAGCAGGATCGCAGGCACCAGTGGAGACTGCAAGTGAACAGGCTGGCCGATGATGGAGGCGCGGGCCATTTCGACCGGCTCAATACCGAAGTGAGAGGCGGATTCGGCTAAGACCGGGAGGATGCCAAAGTAGAAGGCGTCGTTGGACATGAAGAACGTCATCGGAATGGACAGCAGGCCGGTAATCGGAGCTAGGTAGGCACCCAGGGAATTCGGAATGACGGAGGTGATCCAGCTGGCCATCGCATCAACCATGCCAGTACCGGAGAAGACACCAACCAGCACGCCTGCTGCAAGCACCATGGAAACCACACCGACGATGGAGGAAGAGTGGGCCAGCATCTCGGTGGCCTGGTCCTTGACCTTCGGGAAGTTCACGGCCAGCGCGATACCCGTGCCCACCATGAAGACGTAGGCCAGCGGGAAGATATCCGCGATAAGCAGTGCCATCACGGCGATGGTGAGAATCAGGTTGAACCAGGTCAGCTTCGGGCGCAGGGTTGCTCGGTGCGGATCGAGCATGCTGTCGGTGAGCCCGTCCTGGGACTGCTCGGTATCCATCGGATCGACGGAAACGTGCTGCTCAACCTTGGTTTCGCGCTCGTCGACAAGCACTGCTCCGCCGCCACCGGTAGGAACCTTGTCATTGTTCGTCCTGCCCGAACCACTGCCGCCGGTGCCGCCGTTGCCCCCCGAAACGCCACCACCGGAGGTGCCGCCGAAGCGGGAATCGTCGATGGCACCGCCGAGGCGCTTGCGCTCGGCCAGACCCAGGAACCAGGCGAAGATGAACACAACGACGAGGCCGACAACCAGCGAGGGGATCATCGGCACAAAGACGTCAGATGGTTCAAGTCCGAGCGCGGCTGCTGCACGCACGGTGGGGCCGCCCCAGGGGAGAATATTCGTGGTGCCGTTGATTAGGCCGGCGACGACGGTGAGCACGACCGGGCTCATGCCCAGACGCAGGTAGATCGGCAGCATCGCCGAGGTGGTGATGATGAATGTGGTGGAACCGTCGCCGTCGAGGGAAACAACGCCGGCCAGTACAGCAGTGGCTAGGACGACCTTCGCGGGGTCGTTGCCGAGCGTGCGCGTGATGAAGCGAATCAGGGGATCGAAAAGTCCGACGTCGATCATGATGCCGAAATACATGATCGCGAACATGAGTAGGGCCGCGGTAGGCGCCATGTCCTTAATGGCGTCGATGACCATGTCGCCGATGCCGAGGCCAGCTCCGGCGATGAGGCCGAAGATGGTGGGGACCAAGATCAGGGCGACCATCGGGGTCACTCGGCCAAGCATGATCAGACCCATGAAGGTTAGGACCATGAGGAATCCCAGCACGACGAGGATCCCGTCGGACAGGGTGTGGCTGGGCGCATATTCCGCAGCCAACATAAACGCGGGTTCGGATAACATCCGGTCTCCTTCGTGAAAGTTCGTGAAAGTTCGTGAAAGTGAATATTTACGGTTTAGTGCGTGAAATCTCAGTGTTCTGTAAGACAGCGCTCAGTCTAAAGTGGCTTCCATCACTCTCAAAGGGTTCAGTGCGTTAGATCGCGATGAGTGCATTTTCATCGTTTAGTGCGTTTAGCTCACACAGTTTGGTGCACCGTTTTATACGTGCTGAAATGGAGTTTTCTCAGTCTCGGATCAGAGAATCGGAGAATCGAATTAGAAGAGGTGTTCATGCGCTTTACCACTCGCGTCTTGTTTTTACAGCTGCTCACGGTGGCGACTGTCGTCGCAACGAGCTCTGTCCTCTTCATTGGCATGAGCATTATGCAGCTTCGCGACGAGGCCGAGAACTCAGCGCTGATGATTGCCCGCACCATTGCTGCGGAACCGGAGGTGCGAGAGCAGGTGGCGGAGGAAACTCACCTGCACAACGATCCGCCGAAGGAAGAACTGGCTCAGGGATACCTGCAGGAATTTGCCAATCAGGCAACCGAATCCACGGGCGCGCTATTCGTGGTGATCACCGACGACACCGGAATCCGCTTGACGCACCCCGACCCCAACCGCCTGGATCAACCCGTGTCCACCAGTTTCACCGCGGCCATTGAGGGCAGGGAAGTCATCGTCTGGGAACGCGGCACGCTGGGAGAATCGGCACGGGCGAAGGTGCCCGTCTTCGCGCCCGATTCGCAGGAGCCCGTTGGTCAAGTCGCGGTGGGATTCGAGCGCGCCGGGGTGCTCGATGAGTTGCCGCGAATCCTCCTCTACATTGGTGCCGCCGCCTTATTGGCCCTGGCCATCGGCTTTGCGGCCGCTTTATTGCTGCGCCGCCGCTGGGAGCAATTAACCCTGGGCTTGCAGCCTGAGGAACTGGTGGTCTTAGTGCAAAACCAGGCCGCGGTGCTTGATGGTGTCGGCGACGGCGTTGTGGCACTTGATACCAACGGGGTGATTCGCCTGAGTAACGGTGTTGCGAACAACATCTTCGAGGTCCGCGATGCCAAGGGCATGACGCTTGCCGAATTGCAGCTCGCCCCCGACGTTGTCGCCGACCTTGAGGCGGGTAATGCGCGCGACGGCGTCGTGGTTCACGGCCGTGTGCTCTACCTGGAGTCTCGTTCCGTCGACCGCGGCGGGCAGGAACTGGGCTCGGTGATCGTGATCCGCGATCGGACCGACATGGTGGCGCTCAGCGAGCGCCTGGATTCGGTGCGCGCGATGACCTCGGCGCTGCGCGTGCAGCGCCACGAGTTCGCCAACCGCATGCATGTCGCCTCGGGGCTTTTGGAGGCAGGCCGGAAGGACGAAGCCAACGATTTCCTTCACACCATGCGCGACCGGGGTCCGGTGGATTATCCGCTGACAGGCGCGGATCTGATCACCGAGGCTTTCCTCCAGTCCTTCCTCGGCGCAAAGTCGTTGGAGGCCGACGAGCGCGGGGTGGCGCTGCAGATCCGTGACACGAGCCTCGTCCTGGGCACGGTTGTCGAGGTTGAAGACGTGGCCACGGTGCTGGGCAACCTTGTCGATAACGCCATCACCGCTGCATTGCATGGCGAGGAACCACGACTCGTCGAGGTCACGCTTCTCGACGAAGCCCGCGACCTGGTCATCATCGTGGCAGATTCGGGCCCAGGCATTGAACCCGGGATTGACGTATTCGATCACCGGCCCGAGTCCGACCCCGACCCCGATCGAGTCCATGGCCGAGGCATAGGCCTGACCATTTCTCGCGACTTAGCCAAGCGCCGTGGAGGCGATGTGTGGGTCATCGAACTGGGCGGCGCCGACACCGGGCGAGGTGCAGTGTTTGGCGCGCGCTTGCCGGGAGTGATGGAACCGGGGGAGTATGTGAACTATAGGCAGGAAGAGGAGTGAGATGGCACAGCGCAGTTGGTCAGTGTTAATAGTTGACGACGATTTTCGCGTCGCCGGGATTCACGCCGACATCGTCGAAGCGGCTCCCGGCTTTAGCGTGCAGAATTCCGTGCGCACCGTGGCAGAAGCCCACGAGGCGATCCGCTCTTCGCAGCCGGACTTCATGCTCGTCGATGTGTACCTGCCCGACGGCGATGGGATCGAGTTGGTTCACAACACCGGCATCGATGCTTTCATTCTCAGTGCAGCCGACGAGGCCGCCACCGTGCGTCGCGCGTTTCGCGCCGGGGCATTGGGGTATCTAGTCAAGCCCTTCCAGCGACAACTCTTACTTGACCGCTTAGACAGGTACGCCCGCTACCGCCACGTGCTCACGGGGAAGCGCGGGCTGCGCCAAGAAAAGATAGACCAGGCACTTTCCATCTTGCATGGGGTGGCGCCCAGCGCACCGGTGTCCAGTTCATCGACCGAGCAATTGCTTCTCGACGCTTTGGGTAACCGCGAACTCTCGGCAGCCGCAGCCGCCGAGGCTGCTGGCGTATCAAGGGCAACGGCGCAGCGCAGACTGGCGGCGATGGCCGCCCAGGGAGTTGTTCACGTTCGCCTGAATTATGGCGCAACGGGCCGGCCCGAGCACCTTTATTCCAAGCTGGCTTAGTTCGCGGTCAAATGTCTGCCTAATGCGTAGGAGGGTTGGCCGGGTTGATCTCGTGCACAACCCGCTTACCAATCTCGGTCAACGCCCGTAATTGAGTCTTGGTCAATGGGTCAATGACAAGGCGGCGGACCTCCTCAGCGTGCCCGGGCGCGGTGTCCACGACTTTCTCCCACCCGGCTTCGGTAAGCGTGGCGGTGGTGTACCGGCCATCGGTAGGGTCGGGCTCGCGCTGAATCCAGCCGCGCTTTTCTAGTTTTGCCACCACCTGGGAGAGCCGCGGCAGCGCTGAATCGGCCAGTGTGGCTAGATCGCTCATGCGCAGCGAGCGCCCAGGCACCTCGGAGAGGGTAGACATCACGCGGTATTCAAAGTGCGAGATATCGGCATCGCGCTTGAGCTGGGTGTCTAATGCGCCGGGCAGCAAAATCATCATGCTTGCGAGCGCGTTCCACGCGCCACGCTCTTCTTCGTTGAGCCAGCGAGGCTCCTGTGCCTTGTCCATGGCCCTATTTTAACCAGTTTCACTTCAAGATTGAAATAAAACTTTGAAGAAATACTTGCATCTTGAAGTAAATCGACCTAAGGTTGAGTTCAAGCTTGAAGTTTAAAGCAGGCCACACAGACTCTAGGAAAAAGGAAACATCATGACCGCAGCACAGTTCACCGAGTACGGTTCCACCGACAACATCGTTCTTAACAACACCCCAGAGCTGGGTGAGCCAGCCGAGGGCCAGGTCTTGGTTCAGGTCTCAGCTACCAGCATTAATGCAATCGATAACGCGATCATCGCGGGCTACCTTGCAGAGATGCTGCCACTCGAGCTGCCAGCTACCGTCGGCGGCGACTTCTCCGGCACCGTAGTGAAGGTCGGCGCTGGTGTTGATCTCCTTTCCGTTGGTGACAGGGTGATCGGCCAGGCGGGCCTCCTCCTTGGCGGCGCAGGTTCCTTCGCCGATCAGATCCTCGCGCCAGCTGCACTGACTGCACTCGCACCAACCGAGCTGGACCTCAACGACTCTGCAACATTGCCACTCGTCGGCGCCAGCGCAATTCAGGCGCTGCGCACCATTGGCGTTAGTGAAGGTTCCACCATCGTCGTCCTCGGAGCTGGTGGCGGCATCGGCAGCGTTGCCGTTCAGGCTGCTAAGGCCAAGGGTGCACGCGTAATCGCCAGCGCAAGTGCTAGCGATATTGACTATGTGAAGGGTCTTGGTGCCGACGAGGTGCATATTTACCAGGAGGCTTCTTGGGCTGACTCCTTGCCAGAGGTTGATGGTGTCTTCGATACCGCCCCAGCTGGCGTTGATCCAGCACCTTTCTACAAGGCACTGAAGAAGGGTGGCCACATGGTGTCCATGGGTGGCACCCAGCACAACGAAGAGGCTGCGGCAGCCGCGGGCATCGAGGTGTCTGCCCAGATGACCCAGCCTTCGACTGACGTTCTCAACGAACTGGTCAGCTTGGTGAACGCAGGCAAGATCTCCCAGCGCATCACCAACACCTTCCCACTGTCGCAGACGAAGGAAGCATTCGCTGCGAACGCAGAGTCCAAGGGAAAGACCCTGGTTGTTGTAGGTGCATAACGCTTTAACTAGCGCAATATAAATTGAGCAGGCCACGGAGTTTTTACTCCGTGGCCTTTTCTTATGGGAAGCCAGGCCGGGTCAGGCCATCATAGGAGAACGCTGTGCGTCGCCAGAAATTTTTCATCCTGCGCTAGACAGATCACACAATTCTGTTTACTATGAGGCCCATCACAAATTAGTACGTACACGGACTAATTATCGAGTGGTACTTCCGAATCTTCAGAAAGGCCCGCTATGCCTCAAGCGACCAACCCCACCAACGCACGCAACCTCGACACCACCCAACTCCTGAACGCCGGTATCACCGTGCGCACGCAAGGACAGGCAGAGTACGACGAGGCCCGTCACCTCTGGAATGGCATGATTGATCGCCATCCAGCGTTGATTATCCAACCGAAGAACACCGAAGAGGTCGCCGAGGCCGTGAAGTGGGCGCGAGCCAATAACCAACCCATCGCAGTCAAGGGTGGCGGACACAGCGCTCCAGGCCACTCGATGTGCGACGACGGCGTTGTGATCGACCTGGTCAACATGCAAGAAGTCACCGTTGATCCTGAAAAGAAGGAAGCCTGGGGCCAGGGCGGCGCGCTGCTCGGTGACTTGGATAAGGCCACCGCACCGCACAGCCTCGTCGTTCCGGCTGGCGCCATCTCCCATACCGGCATGGGCGGGCTCGTGCTCGGTGGCGGTTTCGGTCACATCATGCGTAAGTTCGGCCTGTCCATCGACAGCCTCCTGTCCTGCGAGATCGTGCTGGCAGACGGCACCATCAAGACTGTGGACAAGGATAACGACCCCGACCTGTTCTGGGCATTGCGCGGCGGCAGTGGCAACTTCGGCATCGTGACGCAGTTCCACTTCAAGTGCCATGATTTCCACCCAGATGTCTACCTGGCAGCACTGGTCTTCGACCTCGACGACGCTCGTGAGGTCGCCGAGCTGTGGCGCGAAGAGATGGCCCAGGCACCAGAAGACTTCGCTTGGTTGACCTTCTTCCGCGGCTGCCCAGACCCAAGCCTGCCTGGCTTCGAGTGGATCCCCGAGGACCTGCGCGGCAAGCCAATCCTGCTCACCCCGATGATCTGGGCAGGTGACCATGAGGAAGGCCGCGCCTACATCGAGGCCCTGCGAAATCGCATCCCTGAGCCAGTCGCAGCCACCGACGGGGTGCTGCCTTATGTCGTTGTGCAGCAGCAGTTTGATGATGTCTTTGAGCATGGCCCCCGCCACTACGCCAAGGCCGGCTTCCTGGAGGAATTCCCAGACGAGGCTATCGACGATGTTATCGAGGCAACCCGCAACATCCCACACGTCCGCTGCCAGATTGAGATCCTCACCCTCGGCGGAGCGGTCGCGCGAGTAGACAACGATGCCACCGCGTTCAACCACCGCCACGCGAAGCACCCGGTGAATATCCTCGGCCTTTGGGACGATAAGGAAGACGACGAGAAGAACATCGCCTGGGTCCGCGATATCTACTCCAAGCTTGAGCCTCACATGAGTGGCGGCGCCTACATCAACTACTTCGGTGGCGACGAAGAGGGCGGCACCGCTGCAGCATACGGCGGTACCTGGGATCGCCTCGTCGAGCTCAAGGAGCGCTACGACCCGGAAAATGTATTCCGTTTCAACGCGAATATCAAGCGCAAATAGGAGAGCAACTCGCATGACTATTTTTCAAGTACACATGGTCCCCGCAGGTGTCGACGAGCAGTTGGCCACCGTGGAGAACCCACAGCACCGCCACATTTTGAAGAACTACCGCCGTCACGGCCTGCTCGAGGTCGCCGGCCGGTGGGAGGAAATCCTCATCCCGGAGATGACCATCGAGTCTCCGCAGTACCGTCTCCAAGACCACGGCCAGACACTCGTGCTCAACGGCATGGATGACGTGGCGAAGTTTTACGGCACCACCGCAGCCAACGGTGACAACGTCTTCGGCCCGATCGAGGAGCACGTAGCGGTTTCCGATCACGGAATCTTCTCCGACGGCGTGTTCGCCTGGGTTGTTCCCGGCACCCACGAGCTGCTTGCCCACGACGATGTCGATCCTTCTAAGACCTACCAAATCACCCAGAATATGGCCATGGTGTGGCCTTACCAGGGCGGACGCCTCTACGGCGAGCACGTCTACGAGGACCTTTCCAGTCGCAAGGTCGAAGAGGTCCCTGCCTCCGCGATCACCACGCCTGCGCAGTCCCGCGAGAAGACCGCTCCGCTGATCGACCAGACTCCTCTCGAGGAGATTATCGCCGGCCTCAAGCTCTTCGAAAGCTAGGGTGAGAGCAATGGCAATCGAGTCCTTTCAGGGCAAGGTAGCGGTGGTCACCGGCGGCACATCCGGTATCGGTAAGGCACTTGCAGCATCGCTTATCGACGAGGGCGCCACCGTCGTGATCACCGGCAGGAATCCCGAGACGCTCAATTCTGTGGCAGCCGAGATCGGCGCCCACGGCATCCAAACCGATGTCACCGATGCGCAATCCGTGCAATCGCTCGCTGATCAGGTCATCGCTGAACACGGCCGGGTAGACATCGTGGTCAATAACGCAGGCGTTGGTCCGCTCGCACCGTTTAGTGAGCTCACGCTCGAGGATTTCAAGTGGGTCATGGACACCAACTTCTGGGGAGTCGTCCACGGTTTGAAGTCCTTCCTGCCGCACCTCGAATCCAACTCCGGGGGCGGGCACGTGGTGAACACCTTGTCGGTGGCCGCGCTGATGCACGCGCCGGGAACCAGCGCTTATGGCGCGTCGAAGGCGGCAGCGCTTGCACTCGGCGAGGTCATTGCGAAGGAATACGCCGACAAAAACGTGAAGGTCCTGAACTTGGTACCGGCGCTCGTCGAGACGCGTATCAACGAGAACGCGACCTCTCGGCCGAGCCACGGCCCGGAATCGTCGAAAATGGAGGACTTCTTGCCACCGCTTCCGGTGAAGGATCCCCGCGACGTCGCAGCTCTCGTGATCACGGGGCTGCGCGAAGGTGCCGACTACGTGTTCACACATCCGCAGACGCGCGGACCGATCGAGGCACGGGCACAGAAGATTAGCGAGGCCTTCGACCGCATCCCCGAGTAGGGCCTGCTCGGGGTCTACTCTAGACCGACCGATTGACGCAGCAACGCGACTAGTTCGCGTTGTTGCTTCTCGTTGAGGTGCGTGGCCAATTCTTCGTTGACCGCGGTGACCTTGGGCAGCGCGTCGCGCAGCTGTTGCTTTCCCTCCGCAGTCAGGGTGAGAATATAGCGACGGCGATCGGTTTCACTGCGAGTGCGCTCCAGGATGTTCTGCTGCACCAGTCGGCGACATACGTCCGCGACGGTCGACGAGTCGATCCACACGTTTTCGCTAAGAGTGTGCTGGTCAAGGCCGGGATTGCGGTCCAGCTCGATCATGATGGTGAACTGTGCCATGGTCAGCGCGGGGCCGGTATGCGACCAAGCGGTGCTGAGCCGATTGATGCTGCGCCGAAGCAGATAGCCCAGCGAATGCTCGAGGGGCCAGGCGCTTGTCACCGGTTCTTGCTGGCCGGACCCTGCTTCAGACACTTTTCACTCCTATTCCGCCGACTATTCCACGCTGGTAAAGATATCGTCGCCACGGCGCAGAGCATCGTAGCCACCATCGACGAAGAATACCTGGCCCGTCATCCGTGCATTACGGGGATCCTGCAAAAACGCGTGCACAACCCCGATGTGTTCTGGATCAGCGATCCCGTTATACGGCGTGGGCATTGCGTCGGCGGCCTGCTTGCGGCCCTCCTCGGAGGCGAAGAGTTCCTTTGTCATGCCCGTGCGAACCTGACCCGGTCCCACGGCGTTGATACCGATGCCTTGACCTGCGTACTTATCGGTCGAAGCGACGCGGCGAACCCAGCGAGAGATCGCGCGTTTCGACGAGGAGTAGTTTGCGTAACCTGCCTGGGGTCCCAGGGTGCCCAAATAATCGCCACGCTCAATAGCGCCTTCGACATCGTTGTTCAGCAGCAAGTCCACCAGCTCAGGATCGTTGCCCTGGAGCGTAGCTGCGGACGTGGTGATGGAAACGCGTGGGTTGTCTGACTTTGCCAGCGCGGGGACGAGCTCCTCGATGAGCTGGACCGTGCCGAAGTAGTTGATCTTCAAAGACAGCGAGTTTCCCGCCGTCACACCGGCGTTTGCAACGAGTCCATCGAGGGTTCCGCCAGATTTTTTGACGATTTCTTGTGCCACCCTGGAGACCTCCTCAGGGTTGCCAAGGTCTCCGGTGATGTCTCCCTCGGTGAGGTCGATGCGGATGACGGTGTCTCCGCGTTCCTCGAGAATTTCGGCAGTTGCTTTGCCGATGCCTGAAGCTGAGCCGGTTACGGCGATGGTTCGAACCATTTTTCTTCCTTTGGAATAAGTTCTCTAAGAGGTTGTTATAACCAGTGTGGGGAACTTACCCACTACCTCTGTAATCCTATCCGAAATTCGCCCCTAGCGAACAAGAATCAGAATATTTGACTAGAGGCAAATCGGGGGTAATATTAGGGGTAGAGCGAAGGGCGCTCAAGTTCCATCGCTTGCAGATTATAGAAATTTAGAATTAAAGGAGAACTACCATGGCCGACATTTCCCGCTGGGACCCATTTGCAGAACTTAACTCGCTTCAGAGGACGCTCTTCGGAGACTCTTTTAGCTCGGGTCTACGAAACAGCACGAGCCCAACCACAGATGTTTATTCGCGAGACGGCGCGATTGTCGTAGAAACGCATCTGCCTAACTTTAAGTCCGACGAAGTCGACGTCGACGTTGATGGTCGTACCCTGACTATTACTGCTTCCCGCAAGAAGAGGGAAGAGGACTCGGATCGTAAATACGTAGTCCGTGAATCTTCCTCGAGCTTCCAGCGTCGCGTGACGCTGCCGGAGAAGACAGACACCGACAAGATCGAAGCGGATCTGAGCGATGGTGTTTTGACGATTACCATTCCAACTCCGGACGCAAAGAGCTCCAAGAAGAAGATCGATATTAAGACTCCAAACGAGATTGCTTCCGAGGAAGAGGAGATCGATCGCAGCGAGTAATCCTCTAGCACGATAGTTTTGCCCCGCCCGACACCTGGCCCACAAGGCTAGGGGTCGGGTTTAGTCTTGTGTGCGGTTGATCTGGCCTTCAATAATCTCTAGTTCGCGGTCGAGCACTTCGGCTACATGGTCGTCGCGTTTCCATGCGCGATTCAGGCTCAGGAGCAGGACGGCGACAAGAAAGAGGTACAGAATAGTCATTTCTTACCCTGCTCCTTTTTCGGAGGAGGTGTTTGCTTCACGAGCCCGATCGCGGCACCCACGATCAACCCAAGAATCGCCCCGTAGATAAGACCCATGGTGACGCTGCCCATGACAAGCCCAGCAATCACGCCGACTCCGATGCCGATGAGCAATCCATTGCGCACGGCTGCGGAGAGGAGCTGTTGATTCTTCTGGTGTACTTCTGGGTCCAATTTAGAGTCCACTTTCGGGTCCATGCGTGTGAGATTACCAAGCTTCCTAATAGCTATGGCCAGCGCCTATTTCGTGCAATAACCGGTGTACGCGATCGTCGGCAATGCCGTAGCGCATGGTGCGACCATCGCGCGCGCAACTGACAATTCTCGCGGTCTCCATCGAGCGCAATGCAGCCGAGGTAGTGGCCACTCGCAGTCCTGTTGCCTCGGCAAGCTCACTGACCGTCAGCTTATGTTGGCCTGCGAAATGGATAGCGCTGAGTAGCTTGAGCCGAGTGGGATCGCCCATGATCTTGAAAGTGGGAGACCACCCCTCGGCAATGGCGAGGTTGCGGTCCAAATCAGTCATAAGCCCTATTATTCCAGAGTCTATCCAGTCTCGGATTAACTCATATATTCAATTGATCGTTTGATAATCTAGCTGGGTGACCCCCACCCAGGACAAGCTCGGCTTCGCCGCGCATCAGCGCCGCACTTTGGTGTGGTCCAGCATTCTGGTGGCGGCCCTCGTCGTCACGTGTTTTGCTGGTCTTATTTTAGGTCCCACGTCGGTTCCCCTCCGCGACACTTTGTCCGTCCTGGGCCACAACCTGCTGAATCGCCCCCTCCCGAGCGACCTTGACACCGCCAATGCGATCGTCTGGGACATCCGCGCACCACGCATCATCTTGGGTGTTGCGGTGGGCGCAGGTCTTGCCGTCGCCGGGACAGTGCTCCAAGCAGTGGTGCGCAATTTGCTCGCCGACCCCTACATCCTGGGGATCAACTCCGGTGCCAGCACTGGTGCCGCGCTCGCGATCCTCTTCGGAGTCGGCGCGGGCTTCGGCGAGTTCGCGCTGCAGGGGTCTGCCTTCGTCGGCGCGGCTCTCGCTGCTGCCCTCATGTTTGCCGTCGCCCGAGCGGGTGGTCGCCTCACCTCCATCCGCCTGCTCATGGCCGGCGTTGCCGTTGGGTATGCGCTCTCCGCACTCACTTCCTTTCTGATTTTCGCCTCGGATTCCGCTGAGGGCTCGCGCTCCGTGATGTTCTGGCTGCTCGGTTCCTTGGGGCTGGCGCAATGGAACCAGGTGCTCGTCGCAACGCTCCTTGTCGTTGTACTGGTGACCGTCATACTCACGCTGCTCGGCCGCAACATCGATGCCCTGACCATAGGTGATGATGCGGCACTCACCCTCGGGATCAACCCAGACCGACTGCGCGCCGGGCTGGTCATTCTCGTGTGCATCATTGTCGGCGCGGTCGTCGCCATGGCCGGGTCGATTGGGTTTATCGGGCTTGTCGTTCCGCACGCCGCGCGCCGCCTCGTCGGGGGAGCGCACCGCCATCTCCTGCCCGTCGCGGCCTTGCTCGGTGCCACGCTGCTCATAGCGGCCGACATCGCCGCGCGCACCCTGCTCGCCCCACAGGAGATCCCCATCGGCATCCTCACCGCTCTGGTCGGAGCGCCTTTCCTGCTGCTGCTCGTGCGCCGCATGGGGGCCGCGTCATGATCACCACCCGCGACCTCAGCTTCAAATCCATCCTGCACGGCATCGACTTAGACATCCCCGACCACGGCATCACCGGACTTGTCGGGCCCAACGGCTCCGGCAAAACCACCTTGCTGCGCTGCCTCTTCGGCGCGCTTCAACCCACCGCAGGCGAGGTGCTGATCAATGGTTCGCTGCTAAAGAAACTCTCCGCGCGCGACATCGCGAAGAGCCTGTCCGTGGTCAGCCAAGACAACGACGAACCGCCGCAGATGACCGTGGCGGAGGTGGTCCGACTCGGCCGCCTCCCGCACCGCGACAATAACGAAACCAAAGTCCTCGAAGCCCTCGAACAGGTCGGCCTGACCGAATTGGCCACGCGCTTTCTGCCCACGTTGTCCGGCGGCGAGCGCCAGCGCGCCATGATCGCACGCGCGTTCGCCCAAGACACGCCACACATGCTTCTCGACGAGCCCACCAACCACCTCGACATCCGCTACACGCTGGATGTTTTCCACAGTATTTCCCACTACCAGGGCAGCGTCACCGTGGTGTTACACGACCTCAACGCGGCGCTCGAGTACTGCGATCACGTCTATTTGCTCAACTACGGCAAGATCGTCGCCTCGGGTCCGCCGGATCAGGTCCTTGTTCCTGCCATCCTTGAACCCGTTTACAACGTCGCCGTCACACGTACTCGCGATCACCTCCAATTTGAAAGGCTCCAACCATGAAAAAGATTGTGCCTGTTCTCATCCTCGCTCCCGCTCTCGCGCTTGGCCTGACCGGCTGTACCACTTCCTCAGAGGCATCGGACGCGGCCATTACCGTGGAGAATTGTGGCAACACTTTTAGCCTCGATGCGGCTCCCGAGCGCGTCGTGCTCCAGGATGCGTCCTCGGTTGAAACCCTCTCTCAACTGGGAGTTCTTGACCGCGTGGTGGCGAAGGCGGGCTTTTTCCCCGAGGTGTATTTCGACGATGAGACCAACGCTCAGCTCGCTGACATCCCCACGCTTTCCGATCGCTTGAACACCTCCGGCCACCTCGAGATCTCCAAGGAAGCCGTCATGGCCGAGAGCCCCGACCTCATCATCGGCTACAGCAATTCCGTCAGCGCCGACACTGTCAGCGACGTGCCCGTCATCAACGAACCCGGGTTCTGCGGCGAGGTCCACGACGCCTCAATCGAGGACGTCAACGACCAGATTGACCTCTACGCCACGCTTTTCGACGAAAGCTCCCGCGCCGAATCCCTCAAAGAGGACGTGGCTTCCCGCGTCGCCGCCCTGGATCAGACAGCAGGGGAGGGCAAGACCGTGGCCGTGGTGTACCCCGGCATTGAGGGTGCCACCATGTATGCCTACGGCAAGGATTCCATGTCGAACCCGGTAGTGACCTCCGTCGGGCTGACCAACGTGTTCGGTGACCAGCAGGACCGCGTCTTTGAGATCAGCGCGGAACAACTCGTGGCGGCGAATCCCGATGTGATCCTGCTCCTGCACTCGGGCGAGTCGGGCGCGGTCGATGCAGTGACAACACTGCCAGGTGCCGACGCGATCACGGCCGTGCGCGAGAACCAGATCCTGCTGCTGGAATTGGCATTCGCCGAGCCACCTACCCCGCTGGCCGTTGACGGCGCTGAAAAACTGGAGGCGTTCCTGCAGGGATAGGCTCGGCGGTCCCCTATTCAGGGGAAAATTGAAACATTATGTGAATTCTGGGCTATCAGCTTTCTTAACTGTGAGGTAGTCTAAAGGCAACATGACAGGCCCGCTCTTCTGGATAGAGGACGCGGGCATTGTTCTTTTCTGGGGGATGTCATTTTTATGATGACGGCGGATAGCGTTTATGGCAAGCCACATTTCACTCTTCCTCAACAGGTAAGCCAACTAGTGGAGCGTGGGATGGACTGTGGGAACGCGTCTGTCGCATATAGAGAACTTGAGCGGTACGGATACTACCGGCTTTCGGGGTATTGGTACCCATTTCGTGAAGTTCCTCGGCCTCCGGCCCCCAGCGAGGACGACTTAGGACGTGAGATCCGCCTTGAAACATTTGTGGAAGGAACATCTCTTTCCAAAATTGTTGAGATTTACAAATTCGATGACGAATTGCGGACACGTCTAGGAAGCGTTCTCAGCGCTGTAGAAGTGGCGTTTCGTTTCTTTGTTAGTCACAGGATGGGAAAGGTAGACCCGTTTATTCATCGAAAGCCCGACCTCTTCGAGATGGTGACTCAAGATGAAAACGGCGAACCTAGAATCCTGCCGACGTATGAGGAGTGGATCGAAGAATATGATCGACTTGAAAAACGCGCAAAGTCTTCTTTTGTGCAGCACTTTCGTGAAAAGTATGGCCCCCATCTACCTCTTTGGGTAGCAACTGAGGTCATGTCATTCGGAGCGCTTAGTCGATTCTTCGACCTTATGCCCCAAGAGGACAAGCGCGTCATTGCAGATCGACTTCAGGTAAGCCGTCAGAACAAAGAGGGAAGGTTGGTCGGCGAAACTGAGGTATTGAGCAATTGGCTGAACAGTTTTCGTCATGCTCGGAACCTTTGCCGCCACTATTCGCGAATTTGGAATCGCGTCTTTGATCTTTGATGTTGTGCTTAGTAGTCCGCGAATTTCAGCGGTACAAGTAGGTGAGGTGCTGGCTGACTTATCCGACCAGCATGTAAACAATCGTCTTTATGGACTCCTACTTGCTCTTCGATACACGCTTCTAAGCGTCTCGCCGGATGATAAACAAATACTAGAAATTGTTTCGTTCGTAGTAGAGAAGTGCCGTGAATTGAGTCTTGACCTGCGGGACGCTGGTTTTCCCGAGAAATGGGAAGACAATCCGATTTGGGATGAGAAATTTTCACTTGACAAGTCGCCAATGTTGGCTGGAAGTCTTCTTGATTGGGTCGAAACGGGGTCTGCGGCAATTGTTCGGAGACTCCTCAGTGTAGACAAATTTTACAGCGCAGATTTTCCTGTCGAGAAACGCAAACAGATCAAAAGTCCACGTCAGATGCTGAAATCGTACCGGGACTACGGTGTAGTAATTTTCTTTCCCTTGGGTGACACGACGTACTACCCAAACTTTCAGTTTGTGGATGGTGCAGTGCATCCAGTGGTCGCTGAGATAAACCAGGCTATGCGCCATAAATGTCAAGAAACAGATCAAGTGCGTATGGCAGCCTCGATGACTCAGTGGTGGTTGGCTCCTAACCACGCATTGCCCGAACAAGGTGATGGCCGGGCTTTGACCCCCTTGTCGGCAGTAACTCAAGGCACATTGACAAAGGATTTTGATTCATCGATATTTGATGCCTATCAAGGAGTTTACGGCACTAGATGACGGCTGAACCCGCCGATTGGACCTGCTTGGGTTAGACAAAAGCCCCGCTCGGACCGAGTCGGTTCGCACGGGGGCCAGAAGCGTTTAGGGCTTAGTTGCCTTCGTTGTCCTTCTTGTTGAATTCATCGCTGAAATCGTCGCGGTAGAAAGCGGTTGGATCAGACGCTGCGTCCTTGCCCTCTTCCTTCAGGTCGTCTGCGGCGCCGCCATCGTCGGCAAGCGTTTCCAGCTGCTCCTCGAGGGATTCCAGGAGTTCCTCGTCGCGCTCGGCAGGCTCTTCGCCAAGTGGTCCTGCGGAAGCCTTCTCCGCAGCCTTGTCGGAAGTGGTGGAGTAGACCAGCTTGGAGTCCTTCTCGGTGGAGTGCTCCTCGACGCGTGGAGGGGTGGTGCGCTCTTCCTTCTGCTTGTTATCGGAAGCGAAGAAGAAGTAGTACACGGCCGCGGCGATCGCGGACAGCAGCGCCACAATACCCACGGCGGACAGCGCACGGCGGGTGTTCTTGCGACGCTTCTCGCGCTTGGCTTCCTTGCCGGTGACCTTATCCGCAACCTGCGTTGCGCGTGCCTCTACCTGCTTGGATGCGTCCTGGGCGCGGTCGGCGATCGTAGCGCGAGTCTTATCCAGGCGACGATGTGCGGCCTGGGTGAGCTTGCCGGCTTCGCGGCGGGACTCGTCGAAAAGATCTTGTCCACGCTCGCGCAGCTCATCGGCGTCGAAGTTGTCAGCGGCCTCCTGCAGCGCGTCGAATGCCTCGCGCTGCTTCTGCTCGCGATAGTCGTTCACGGTATCCAAAACATCGCGGGCGACGGAGTAGCCCTGCCTAATCAGTGCCAGATTCATTGTGGACCTACTTTCTTCGATCTTTCAGTCGAGCTGTGTCAATTTATCACTGTACGTAAATCCAAGAATACCGGTGTTTGACAGTGAGGGAGAGGTGTTCAAATCAACGGTGTGACGCGAATTATATTCATGTCGAAACTGCTAGTCAGCGACATAATTGCTGGTCACACCAATTGTTTTCAATTGAACTCCATATTGCTGCTGGGTTAGATTCTCTCCAACGCAAGTGCCGAGCCCGGCCGCGACAACTACACGACGAACATCTTGACTTGAAAGGACACTTGAAAGTGTCTGCCACATTTTCGTCGTCGCGGCTGTCAGCTCGGCTTTCTGCATCGGCCCCGCTCGACTCCCTCGACGAACCCGCCCCGGAGGCGCCCAAGCGCCGCCGCCTCGCCTTGAGCTTCGAGGTGATCCCGCCGCGCCACGACGCGGACGAGGAGAAAATCGAGCGCCTGTTGGCCACGCTCAATGCGTACAAGCCGGACTACATTTCGGTGACCAGCTCGGCACGTTCGCACTGGCTGGAGGGCACCGCCAACTTCATCTCGCGCATCAGCCGCGAGACTTCCGCACGCACCATCGCGCACCTGGCCTGCACGGCTGGCACTCGCGAGGAGCTCACCGAGTGGATTCACACGCTTCTCGACGCAGGCGTGCGCGGCTTCATCGCCCTGCGCGGTGACCTGCCTGAGGGTGAGACATCGTTGCCTGCCGACCATCTCCAGCACGCGACCGACCTAGTCAAACTCATCCGCGAGATCGAGCACGAGGAGGAATGGCGCCTGGCAGCAGGCAACCTGGCCATCTCCGTGGCCTGTTACCCCTCCGGCCACGCCGAGTCCTCCGGGCCCGACGAGGACCTGGATGTGCTGCTGGCGAAGCAGCGCCTGGGTGCCGATTTCGCCATCACCCAACTCTTCTTCGACGCCGAGGACTACCTACGCTTCGTGGAAAAGGCGCGCATGGCCGGCGTACGGATCCCGTTGATTCCTGGCATCATGCCTATGACCAGCCTGAAGCGGGCTGAGCGCATGGGCGTGCTGTCGGGAATCAGCGTCCCCGACCGGGTGGTCAAGCGAATGCAGGCCGCCACGGACGAGTACGAAGAGGGCATGCAGATGACCGTAGAGCTGGCCCGCACCATTGTGGACGGCGGAGCCGGCGGACTACACATCTACACCCACAACAACGTCGAAGTGACTCAGGATCTTCTGAATCGCATCGGCATCCCGAACCCGAACGCTAGCAAGCTTGAAAGCTAGCTAGCACTGCACGAACCGGAAGCCTCCGCAGGATTGCAGAACAAGACACTTGTTAATCGACTCCTTCACAAAGGACTTCCTTTCATGACTTTTCCTCATGCAACCATCGAGGGTTACCCTCGCATCGGCCGCAACCGCGAGCTCAAGCGCGCGCTCGAATCCTACTGGGCTGGCCGTATCGACCAGGAGACTTTCCTCTCCACCACGCACGCCCTGCGCATTGACACCTACAACCGCCTGCGCGATCTCGGCCTGACCGAGGACTACACCATCCCGGCCGACGTTGCCTACTACGACCAGGTGCTCGAGACCGCACTGACCGTCGGTGTGCTTTCTGCCGCTGACCTCGACGAAGAGTTCGCCCTGTGCCGCGGCACCGACGAGCGCAACCCGCTCGAGATGACCAAGTGGTTCGACACCAACTACCACTACCTCGTGCCAGAACTCTCCGGCGACGCCTTCCACCCAGACGCATCCCGCATCCTGCGCATCGTCGAGGAAGCTCGCGCCGCAGGCCACACCGTTCGCCCTTACCTGGTCGGCCCAATCACCCTGCTCGCGCTGTCCAAGCCAATCGATTTTTCGCGTCTCGACGAGCTCACCGCCGCCTACGCCTCCGTCTTCCAGGAGCTGAAGGCTGCTGGTGTCGAGTGGGTGCAGGTTGCCGAGCCAATCCTCACCGCTGACATCGAGGTCGAAGACGCCGAGCTGGCCAAGCTTGCCGGCGAGGCATGGACCGAGCTGCTCGGCTCCGAAGACCGTCCAAACGTCTACCTGACCACTCCTTATGGTTCCCTGCGCGAGGGCCTTGCAGCTGTTGTCGCAGCTGGCCCTGAGGCACTTCAGGTCGACCTGGCTCCAGCCACCCTGGCCGCAGATCCTGAGTACCCAGCACGCATCGCCGCTGCTGTCCCAGATTCCATCACCCTGGTCGCAGGCCTGATCGACGGCCGCAACATCTGGGCCGGCAACCTGCGCCAGAAGGAAGAAATCCTCGAGCAGCTGGGCACCAAGCACGTCTCCACCTCCGTGTCCCTGCAGCACGTTCCACACACGCTTGACGACGAGAAGTCGCTCCCCGTCGACGTCGCCGGCTGGTTCTCCTTCGCCGACGAAAAGATCGGCGAAGTCCAGGCACTCGTTGCTGGTCGCTTCGACGCCGCTGATGCTTTCGCTCGCTCCGACCGCGCCGTGCGCACCCGCGCAGAATCCACCAAGCTGCACAACCCTGCAGTTGCTGAGCGCGTCGCTGCGCTGCCAGAAGGCCAGGTCAAGCGCCAGCCAGAGTTCGCTGAGCGCGTTGAAGCACAGAAGGCCCTCGGCCTGCCGCTGCTGCCAACCACCACCATCGGTTCCTTCCCACAGACCGCCGAGCTGCGTCGCGCCCGCACCCAGCACCGCAACGGCGAGCTGTCCGACGCTGATTACAACGAGCGTCTTCGCGACGAAGTGAAGTCCGTCATCGAACTGCAGGAGCGCCTCGGCCTGGACGTCTTGGTCCACGGCGAGCCAGAGCGCAACGACATGGTGCAGTACTTCGCAGAGCTCCTCGAGGGCTTTGTCACCACCGACAACGGCTGGGTCCAGTCGTACGGCTCCCGTTGCACCCGTCCACCAATCGTTGTCGGCGACGTGTCCCGCCCAGCACCAATGACCGTGGAGTGGGCAAAGTACGCTCAGTCCCTGTCCGACAAGCCAGTTAAGGGTATGCTCACCGGCCCTGTCACCATCCTGGCCTGGTCCTTTACCCGCGACGACGTCACCCTGGCCGAGTCCGCTGACCAGATCGGTGTTGCACTTGCCGACGAGGTCACCGACCTCGAAGCCGCTGGCATCAAGGTCATCCAGATCGACGAGCCAGCCCTGCGCGAACTTTTGCCACTGCGTGCAGACGCTCGCCCAGAGTACCTGGATTGGGCAGTGCGCTCCTTCCGCCTCGTTTCCTTGAACGCGGCACCAGAGACCCAGATCCACACCCACCTCTGCTACTCCGAGTTCGGCCAGATCATCGACGCCGTCGCTGGCCTGGACGCCGACGTGACCTCCATCGAGGCAGCTCGTTCCCGCATGGAGCTGCTGGAAGACATCGACGAGACCTTCCACTCCGAGATCGGCCCGGGCATCTGGGACATCCACGCCCCACGCGTGCCTTCCGTTGCTGAGATGGCAGAGCTCATCCGCGCTGCTCTGAAGCACGTTCCGGTTGAGCGCCTCTGGGTTAACCCTGACTGTGGCCTGAAGACCCGCGGTTACGCCGAGGTCGAGCCAGCGCTGCGCAACATGGTTCTCGCGCGCGACGAGGTGTCGTCTGAGGTTAGCGTTACCGTTTAGTTCTGCAGGTTAATCCGCACTTCAATGGGTGAGGGTCCCGCCACCGTCGCAGATTAACGGTTGAACCTCCACGAAAACCGAGGTCGCTCTTTGGTAATCTCAAACAGGCGTCTTCGGTTTTCGGCATTCTGGAACCGTTAATGTGCGCGGGCTTCGACGGCAATGCAACCAAAAGAGCCGCGCGACAGTCTAAAAGGGCATGGCTGAACTACTTACATTCGACACTCTTCTACCTAAGCTTGTAAATTTACGTACCGTTCAATCCTCGGACCTCAGTGTGTGGGAAGCAATTGCAAATGGTGAGCTCGTTTCACTTTCTTCGCAGTGGTTTATTCCTGCTGACCTGTACAAAGATCTTGATTGGTACAAGAAGCGGATCTTGAAGGCATTCGCTGTTGGCAGGACCGCGCAAAAAGCAGTTATCGCTGGTCGATCTGCAGCACGGATTCATCGTATTTGGACAGTCTCCCTCACTCCGGAAACCGTTGAAATGGTTGTCCCCTCTGGCGCAGTTCCGGCTAAGAGAGACAGGGACAAGGGCGTGAGCTATTACTATGCAGTCCTGAATCCGTCGGATATACATCACTGGAATGGGGTTCGACTTACCAAGCAGCTTCGAACTGTCATCGATATTTGCAGGTATCACGGGGAGGTTGAGGGGGTTATTGCGTGTGACTGGGCCTTAGCAAACGGTTTCACTCGGGAAGCGCTTTCAAAGGAACTGCTTTTGCTCGGACGGAGAAAAGGCGTCGCCACAGCAAGAAAATGCATCGCGGCTGCTATCGATACTTCGGAATCAGCGTATGAGTCACTTGCCAGGGCGATCTTGATCCAAGCAGGGATCACAGGTATCACCGTGCAGGTGTGGGTGGATAACTACCGAGTCGATGTGTTAATTGATGGCTTCCTCATTATCGAGGTCGACGGTGACATCAAATATAAAGGTGAGAATCGAGACGACATAGTGCTGCAGGAGCGTGATCGGGAGAAGCGATTGCTCAACTGGGGCTATCGTGTCGTGAGATACCGCCCAATTGATCTCACTAAGAATCCAGATCGGTTCGTCGCCGAGATCAAAACGGCACTTGAAGCCAGGAATTCGCTCCCTCCAGGTGCCACCCCTCCCACAGATTAACGGTTGAGGCTCCACGAATTCCAAGGTTGCCGTAGATTGCCGAAATGCAGCGACCGCGGAATTCGGCAACCCTCAACCGTTAAGGTGCTGTGGCGCTGGGTAGGTGAACGCCCATAGCGAACAACCCCGCGCGCAGCCGCACCCAGCACAAAACTTCTCTAGAATATTTAGCATGACTCAGAAGACCGCTACTGCAACTCTGCACACCAACCTCGGTGACATTGTCATCGACCTGTTCGGTAACCACGCACCTCAGACCGTGGACAACTTCGTTGGCCTGTCCAACGGCTCCAAGGACTACTCCGCTCAGAACGCATCTGGCACCACCGATGGTCCTTTCTACGACGGTGCAATCTTCCACCGCATCATCCCTGGTTTCATGATCCAGGGCGGCGACCCAACCGGCACCGGCACCGGCGGCCCTGGCTACGAGTTCGCTGATGAGTTCCACCCTGAGCTGACCTTCGACCGCCCTTACCTGTTGGCAATGGCTAATGCTGGCCCAGGCACCAACGGTTCCCAGTTCTTCATCACCGTGGACGCAACCCCATGGCTGACCAACAAGCACACCATCTTTGGTGAGGTCACCGACGCAGATTCCAAGGCTGTCGTCGATAAGCTGGCTGCAGTGCAGACCGGCCGCATGGACCGTCCTGTCGAGGACGTTGTCATCGAGTCCGTTGAAATCTCCGAGTAAATTCGCTCACTTTAGCCCCCGCTTCGTGCGGGGGCTTTCGTGTGTAATAAGCATATGAATATCCGCAATTACACCCGCCAGGCACCGGCGACCTCGGCGATCATGCTCATCTGTGTGGTCGTTTTCCTGATCGCGGCCGTGCAGTCGCGCTCGCTCGGCGATCTCGTGTGGGGTTCTCCGCTGGGGATCCATACGGTGTTGTGGGGCCCGTTCGTTACCTCCGAGCCGCTCGGGGCGCTGCGCGCGATCACGGCGATGTTTCTGCATCTCGACATCGGGCATCTCACCTTGAACATGCTCTTCTTGCTGTTCATCGGCCGTGAGATCGAGCGCTATCTGGGCACGCCGCTGTATGCGGCCACGTATCTCGCCGGCGGGCTCGGCGGTTCGGCCGCAATACTGTTGATGGATCCGAACACACCCACGGCCGGGGCGTCGGGTGCGCTCTACGCACTGATGGCGGTGCTCATCGCCGTCGCTTCGCGACGATCAGCCGACCTCCGCGCCCCACTCGTTTTGTTAGTAATGAACGTGTTGTACACGCTGATCAGCCCAGGTGTGAGCCTTTGGGGACATCTTGGCGGGTTGATTGCCGGAGCCCTGATGGCCTGGCCGGTGACCTCGCGCTCGAAGCTTGTGCGCTGGCTGGCTGTGCTGGTGGTGGGCGGTGTGAGCGCGGCTTTCGTCGTCACGTTCTAGCGCCACCCGAGGCCTGGCACCCCCTAATCCCACATGCAGATGTCGTCTGTGTGTGGGATTTCTTTTCTGTCTGGACACCCCGAGAAGCGGCTGTGAAAAGTCGGGGAGTTATCCACCCGTTATCCACTAGTTGTCCCCAGTTGTGAGTTATTCACAACAGTTATCCACATTGTGGATAACCACATTCTTGTAATTTACCGAAAATTTAGGCGAATGGGTAGGGGATAACCTGCCCGAATGGTTGACTATCAGCACTTTTAGTCACATGGTGGAAGTAGTGCACAGAGTTATCCACAGGCTGTGGAATTGGGGGATTTTCGGTCTTTCCACAATTTCATTCACACCCTGTGGATAACTTATCGCATGAGCTAGAAGAACTGTGGGATAACACGCGGTGAACAAAGTGCAGAGGAAGCTCGCGCGGGGGTGCAAAAAGGTGCAAAAAAGCCCTGGGCCACTCTTGAAAGAGTGGCCCAGGGCCTTAGATCTTAGGAAACGGTGCTAGGTCGGGGTTAACGCCAACCCATGGTCATCAACAAACCAATAATCAGGCCGCCGAAGCCGATGAGGTAGTTCCATGGGCCGAGCTCCATCATGAACTGGATCTGGTCGCCCGCGAGGTAGTTCACCAACAGCCAGACAAGGCCGAAGAGCATGAACCCGAACATGAGCACCTTGTACCACATCGGGGTGCCACCGGTGTTGATCTTGACCGGGGTGCGGTTGGTGGTGGAGCTGGACTGGGTGCCCACCGTTGTCTTAGTTACTTTTGCCTTAGGCATAGCATTCCTTCGTTTCCTTAAGCTTTACCGCGTCAAAGCGTTTCTATTTATCAATGTTAGCAGCCACTATCTAGAGGCCCGAGGGAAGTAGGGCCGCGGCGTCGAATTCCCAGAGGCGAACGGTGATCGTGGAATTGCGACGAATCTCAGCACCGGCTTCGGGGGTGAACCCACCGATCAGGCCCTCGTCGACAAGTGCTCCCGTTGGAATCGGGGCACCTGTCTCAAGCTGGCCGGCCCAACCTGCCTGGGTCAAAGCGCTGCGGGCTTGGTCCGGGGTCATGCGGCGGATGTCTGGCATGCTCATCACCTGGCCGTTAGAGATCTGGATGTTCACGGTGGAGCCCTCCTTGACCTCGGTGCCTTCGCCCTCGACGGAGATGACTTCGCCTTCGGGGCGGTTGGAGTCGATTGGTGTAAAGCGCGCGGACAAGCCGAGCGAGTCCAGTGTTGACTGGGCTGCCTGCGAGGACATGCCCACCAAGGATGGGATCCGCACCATGACCTCTTCCTCCTCGGTGGTAGTGGGCACCGGACCTGCGGAGACCACAACAGAGACAGCTGATCCCACGGCGAGCTCGGTGCCCGCGCTCGGCGACTGGCGAATGATCTGGCCCTGGCCGACAGAACTGCTGTTTTCCTCCTGGAGATTCTGGTCGAGTTGCAGGCCCGCGTCGGAAAGCACTTGCGCAGCTTGCTGGGCAGACATGCCGGTCAGATCCGGCACCGAGACGACCTCGCTGCCCGACGACACCGTCAGCGTGACCTGAGTACCCGCGCGCAGCTGGGAGCCGGCCGACGGGTTCGAGCGAATCACATGGTTTTCTTCCACATCGGAACTAGCGGCGTGGGCAATCTCGACCTGGAAACCAAGATCGATCAGCATCGTCTGCGCCTCGCTGCGCGACATGCCCGTGACATCCGGGACGGTAATCATCGTCTCGGCAATGGGCTGCTCCTCGTTCTGGCGGAAATAGTCCACCGCGAAAGCGACACCAAAACCGAGTGCCACCAGTGCCAACAGCGCTGCGATCCACTTCAACCAGCGATTTGCGGGGCGCGAGTTCTCCGCGCGGTGCTGGCCGTAGCGGGTCTCATCGGAAGCAGAAGCAGCCCCAGCCCCCGCAGCACCAGCGGCCGCAGCAGGAACAGCCCCGCTCACCGTCGTCGGAGCATCGCTCGGGTCAGTGACGTGAGTACGCGCGGCCGCAGTGACCGCACCGCGCTCCAGGCGCTGCAAATCCTCGCCCATCTCCGTGGCGGTTTGGTAACGATCCGCCGGGTGCTTCGCCATCGCCGTCAAAATCACCGAGTCAACGTTGACCGCCTGTTGCGGCGTCAGATCCGCGATGAAACCGCTTGGCTCCTCCGGATCCTCCTGCACGTGCTGATACGCCACGGCGAAAGGAGTCTCGCCCTCGAAAGGCGGACGCCCCGTGACCGATTCGTACATCACGCAGCCCAGCGCGTAGATATCGCTGCGACCATCGGCCGGCTTGCCACGTGCCTGCTCCGGCGAGAGATATTGCGCGGTACCAATCACGGCGGAGGTCTGCGTCATCTGCGCGGTGGAATCGTCCAGCGCACGCGCGATGCCGAAGTCCATCACCTTCACAGCGCCGGTATTGGTGACCATGATGTTCGCCGGCTTCACGTCGCGGTGAATAATGCCCGCATCGTGGCTGGCCTGCAGCGCAAGAGTGACAGGGTAGAGGAACCTCGCGGCCTCCTCCGGCGTGAGCACTCCGTCCTCGCGCACGATATCGCGCAGGTTCCGGCCGTTGACGCGTTCCATCACAATGAACGGCACATCGATACCGTCGACGTTATAACTTCCCGTGTCGTAGACAGCCACGATGTTCGGGTGGTTCAGGCGCGCAGAGTTTTGCGCTTCACGACGAAAGCGTTCCCGGAAATTCTCGTCCCGGGCCATGTCGACCTTCAACATTTTGATGGCAATCTCACGGCCGAGCAGGGTGTCGGTGGCGGCGTAGACATCGCTCATGCCACCGGTGCCGATGCTCTCTTTGAGCTCGTAGCGGTCTCCGACCAAGGTCATTATGCGCCTCCGTCCAGCATGTCTACTAAGGCATCCCCAGCATCATTCGGAGTTGCTGCCCCGCCTCCTGTGGTGCCATTCCCGGTCCCACCGGTCGCACCAGGTCCATTACCATTTTGCGTCGCCTGCGGAGGCTGCTCGCCAGGACCAGCACCGTTACCGTTGTTGTTACCGTTGCCGGTGTCGCTGGTCGGCGGCACCTGCGTAGGTTGCGTCGGTTCGGGCTCCTGCGTTGGCGCCTGAGTTGTTTGTGTTGGCTCTGGTTCCCGGGTTGTTGGTTGTTGACTGGTGGTGCGCGTCGTCTCCGGCGCCTGCGTAGGAGCTTGAGTCGTCGGCGCAGGAGCAAACGTGGGCTCCTCGACCGAGGTTGGCTCCCCGTTCGAAGACGTCACGGTTTCAGTAACAATCACTTCGGTGGGAGTTGGCGGTTCGTTGTTCCGCGAAGAAAACGAGTCCGAGACGAACGCCCATACCAAGCCACCGATGGCCGCAATGAGCAACAGGATCAACAAAACCCACGGCCAGGAACTATTCTTCTTGGTCTGCGCCTGCTGTGGCGCGGCCTTCGGTGCCTTTTGGGCAGGCCCCGTAACCAAGCCTTCCGGATCCTTCCGGGCAGCCGGGTGCAACGTGGTGGGCTGCGCGACTGCGGCAAGTTGGCGCGTCGACGCCGTCGGCGAAGGCTCCTCCGCGACCTGATTCATCGCCGCACTCGCCGGCTGCGGCGGGCGCTTACCCTCGCGCACGGCGGCAACCGCGATGGCAAATTCGTTGCCATCAGCAAAACGAGTCTCAGGATTCTTACGCAGCGCAATCTCAATGAGTTCGCGCGCCGGCGCAGACACGCTCGTCGACAGCGCAGGCGGCACATTATTAACGTGAGCCAGAGCCACGCTTACCGACGAATCACCCGAGAACGGACGCTGACCCGCCAACAATTCATAACCGACAACACCCAACGAGTACACATCGGAGGCAGCGGTGACTTCCTTACCCTGGGCCTGCTCTGGTGAAACGTATTGGGCAGTACCCACCACCATGCCGGTCCGCGTTAGAGGGACGGCCGCGGCTGCCTTGGCAATGCCGAAGTCGGTGATCTTGACCTGCCCGTTCTGGGTGATCATGATGTTGCCCGGCTTGATATCGCGGTGGACCAAACCCATGCTGTGGATGACCTTCAAACCATGAGCGGCCTGCTCCAACACGTCGAGGGCCAGTGGTTCATCCATCTTTCCCTCACGGGCGAGCAGATCGGCCAGCGATTCGCCGCGGACGTACTCCATGACAATGAAGCACACCGTAAAGCCTGCGTCGGACTCGACCTCGCGGTAGTCGTAGGTGGCCACGACGTTTTCGGATTCAATGCCCTCGGCCGCAGTCGCCTCGTTGCGGAAACGAGTGAGGAATTCCTCGTGAGAGGAAAACTCAGGCTTGAGCACCTTGATGGCTACTTCGCGGTCGTGGGTGTTGTCGTCGGCAAGCCAAACCGTGGACATACCACCGTGGCCGATGATCCACTGCAACGTGTAATCGCTACCAATTAGCTCTTGCAAGCCCTCAAGGTTATCGGGGTGCATTATTCTGAACCTCCAGCCGGGGCGACGCGCAGCACGGCGCGGCCGATGGGCGAGGAGACCTGGCCGCCGGTTGCGCTGGAGCCGAAGCCGCCACCGTCTTTCACCACGACGGCAACCGCAACGTCCTTCGCGGGGTCGAAAGCGACGTACCACACGTGTGGGGGAACGTCTTCGCCGTGCTCGGCGGTACCGGTCTTCGATGCGAAGCTGTTGCCGTCGTAGCCGGAAGTGTTGCGCTCGGAGGCGTACATCAGCTCGGTCAGCGTGCCCGCCTGCTCAGGCGAAACTGCCTGGGTGACTTCGGTCGGGCTGGTTTCGCTGCGGACCTGGAGCTCGGGGCCCAAGACGCGGTCGACGACGTATGGCTCCATGCGGAGGCCGTCGTTAGCCACGGTCGATGCCATGACTGCTGCCTGCAGCGCGGTCATGGTGACGTCGCGCTGGCCAATCGAGGACTGCGCGGTGGCCGCCAGATCAGGCAGCTCGCCGAGCGAGCCAGCGGCGGTAGGCAGGCCCAGATCGTAGGACTCGCCGACACCAAAAGCAGTGGCCATGTCGCGCAGGCCGTCGGTGCCAATCTCCGTGGACATTTCCACGAAGGCGGTATTGCAGGAATAAGCGAACGCGGTCTGCAGCGAGACCTGGCCGCCGCCGCTGCCAGCACAGGCATTGTTGCCGTAGTTAGTCAGCTCAGTGACGGTGTCCGGCAACGTGATCGAGGCCGCTCCGGTGAGCTGAGAATCCGGTGTGAAGCCACTTTCCAGCCCAGCCGCGGTGGTGATGATCTTGAAAATCGACCCCGGAGGCAACTGTTCTTGCGCTGCATGGTTGAGCAGCGGCTGGCCAGGGTCGTTGTTGACCTCGCTCCACGCCGCGTCAGCGGTCTCCGGGTTCACAATGGCATTCGGGTCATACGACGGTGTCGAGGCCATTGCCAGCAGGGCACCGGTCGACGGACGCATCGCGACGACTGCGCCTTCGTAGCCATTGTTCGACAACATCTCGTACGCGGTGGCCTGGGTATTGGGATCCAGGGTGAGATCGATCGAGTCGCCCTGACGGTGTTGCCCAGTATCGAAGGCGCGATTGTTCAAGAAAGAGGTGGAATCACCGTTGAGCACATCGTTGTACCCCTGCTCCAGGCCGGCGGTGCCGTAGGTGCCCGAGGCATAGCCAAGTACCGACGAGAAAGACACCGGCATGGTGGGGTAATTGCGCGAGTAGATGCCGTTTTCGTCTGGTGTGGATTCGGCGAGAATCTGGCCACCAGCGTTGATCTGGCCGCGCTCTGTTTCGCGCATCATGTAGGTTGCGCGGTTGTTCAAGGAGTTCTGTGCGTACTCCTGCTCCTTGAATCCGCCCTGGATCCAGGTCTGATTGATCAAGAGGGCAAGGATCAGGATGAGGGAGAAGATCGCTCCGTTGCGGATGCTGCGATTCATCGTGCCACCTCCGCATTAGATGCATTAGATGAGGCAGGGCCAGCTGCCGGGAAAAGATTGGTGCCTGGAGCCTGCTGCTGGGCGGAGTCGAGCTCCGCAGGCTTGCGAGCCCCGTTCGAGATCCGCAGCAAAATGGCCACCAGGATGTAGTTAGCCATGAGCGAGGAGCCACCCGCCGACATGAACGGCGTGGTCAAACCGGTCATTGGCAGGAGCCCGGAGACACCGCCCATGACCACGAAGATCTGGATCGCGATGGTCAGAGCCAAGCCGGAGGCTAGCAGCTTGCCGTAGGAATCGCGCACGTTCATCGCTGCGCCGAAACCGCGGGCAATCAAGATGCCGAACAAGATGAGCACGGCACCGAGCCCGAACAATCCGAGCTCCTCGCCGATGGCTGCCAGGATGAAGTCGGAGTGGGCGACAGGGACTTCGCTGGGATAGCCCATGCCCAAGCCGGTGCCGGTGATTCCGCCCCACGCCTGACCGAACAGCGACTGCGCGAGCTGATGCCCGCCGCCGACGTCGTGGTATGTCGCGATGGGGTCCAGGAAGTTGGCCACACGCGACTGGATCTTGTCGGATACCGCGTAGACGGCACTAGCGCCGATGGCGACCAGGCCAAGCCCGATCACCAGCCACGCCGCTCGTCCAGTAGCGAAATAGACCATGCCCAACACGGTGGCGAAAAGCAGCAGCGCTGGGCCGAAGTCGTTGGAGATGGCCATGATCAAAATCGCGATCGCCCACACGACAAGGATGGGTGCGAGGTCGCGCAAACGTGGGAACTCAAGGCCTAAGAACCGGTAGCCCGCGACGGTAAACAGCGCACGCTTTTGGGCGAGCAGCTGCGCGAAGAACATGAGCAGCAAGATCTTCGAGAACTCGGAAGGCTGTACAGAAAACGGGCCAATAGTGATCCAGATGCGGGCATCGGCGAACTCGTCGCCGCCCGGCTGTGGCCACACTAATGGCAGGGCAAGCAGCACGAGGCCCACGAGTCCCAGGATGTAGGAAAAGCGGCTGAGTACCTTGTGGTCGGCCACGATAATCAACGTGGCAATGAGCAGCACAACACCCACGAGTGTCCACATGACCTGGCGAGACGCCAGATTAGTCTCGTTGGCAATGTCGATGCGATAGATCATGACCAGGCCCAGCCCGTTCAAAGCTGCCACAACCGGCAAGATGATCTGGTCGGAATAAGGTGCCGCGAATTTGATCACGATGTGCGCGAGGGCAAACACACCGATAAAGCCACCGATGATCCATGCCATCTCCGTGGTGAGAGCATTGCCTTGGGAGAGCTCGAGGCTCACCAAAGCTACCGCGATCACCGCAGTGACTAGGAGTAGTAATCCTAGCTCGAGCTTGCGTCCTAAAATGCGTGACATCAGTTCACCTCCCGGCATTCCACTTGTCGTGTTTCGTCGTTAGCGGCGCCCCGTGGGGCGTCGACGCACACAGGTAGTGCTTCATTAGCCAGCCTATTGAGTTGCTGAGTGACTTCGTCATAGGAGCCG
Source organism: Corynebacterium lubricantis DSM 45231 (assembly GCF_000379425.1). GTDB lineage: Bacteria > Actinomycetota > Actinomycetes > Mycobacteriales > Mycobacteriaceae > Corynebacterium > Corynebacterium lubricantis. The sequence goes on along the minus strand of NZ_KB902238.1, from coordinate 8,676 downwards.
CTCGGAAGATTCTCTGCAGCGCCCTGCGCGGAAGCAGGCAGGTCCTCCGAGGAGAAGGTCTCGCAGTCTTTCGGTACTGCACCTATATCGACGAACTTCAGCTCGTTGTTACCGTCTATGCACGTCAGCTGGATGGGTTCATTAAGTCGGTTACCGAAGACTGAGAAGTCCACACCGTGTTCGATGACGAATTGGTTATCTGCATTCACGCTAACAAAGAACCGGTTATCGATGATCCGATTCGCAGCGATTCCGCCACCGAGGAGCACAATCAACACGACTAAGAGCGAGATGATCACACCCCACCGTCCGCGGCCGTTCTTCTTGCGCCCTGATTCGTGCTCATTGGAGCCCGCGGGGTGAACCTCCTCATCGTCGTCGCCAACTTCGGAATCTGCGAGACGCGAGTGGCCCTCCGCATTTTGATTCGGAGGAATCACCTGAGGCTTGCGGTTCAGCGCAGCAGCGCGACCAGCAGCCGTATCCGGATGTGTCTCGTTCTGCTCGAGTGCAAGCGCACCGGCTAAGACAGGCTTCGTGGGAACCGGGGTATCCGAGTCGCCTTCCACAACATCAGCGATCACGATAGTGACATTGTCGGGACCACCCGAGCGCAATGCCAGTTCAATGAGCACCTGGACCGCTTCTTCAGGAGTGCCCTGATTCATCGCAGCCTCAATCGTGGAGCTGGTCACAGGGTCCGACAGACCATCCGAGCACAACAACAGGCGATCGCCTGGTTTCGCATCCAGAACCGCGAGGTAAGGGTCGACTGGGCGACCCGTGTAGGCCTTCAAAATCAGCGATTTCTGCGGGTGCGAGGACACATCATCCTGGTTGAGCTTGCCTTGCTGCACCAGCGACTGGACGAACGTGTCGTCGACAGTAATCTGCTCCAGGTGCTTGTCGCGCAACCGGTAGCCACGCGAATCGCCGGCATGGATTAAGCCGAACTCTTTGCCATTAAAGAGCAGGGATGTCAGGGTCGTGCCCATGCCGTCTTGCTCGGGGTGCTCACGAATCGAGTCCGCGATCGAGGCGTTGCCGTCGTCGGCAGCAGCGCCGAGTAGCGCGAGCATATCGTTGTCGCCGGGATCGCGGTCGAGATGTTCCATGTGCTCGACCATGAGCTGGGAGGCAACCTCGCCAGCTGCGTGCCCGCCCATTCCGTCGGCAAGCAAAAGCAGGTGAGGCCCCGCATAGGCGGAATCCTCGTTGTTGTCGCGCACGAGCCCACGATCGGAGCCGGCGGCGTAATTGAGTTTTAAGGTCATGGCACCAACCTCACGATCGTGCGACCCATCTTGATATCAGTTCCCACCGACACCCGCTCGGGTTGCTCAATGCGCGAGCCGGCAACGTACGTGCCATTGCGGGAGTCCAGGTCTTCGACGAACCAGTCACTGCCGCGCCGGAAGAGGCGCGCATGGCGTGACGACGAGAAATCGTCGCCAAGCACAAAGTCATTGTCATCGGCGCGCCCGAGCGTGAATGCCTCCAAGCCGGAGACATCCATATGACTGCCCTTCAGCGGGCCTTCCACGACCTGGACCGAATTGGCCTTCTCGCGCCGGATCGGGTTCGATTGCGTCTTCGTGCGGCGCACGCCACTTGACTTGATGATGTCCTTGCTCAGCGCCCACACCACAACGATGATAAGTACCCACAGGAGTGCGAGCAGGCCAAACCGAACAATAAGGAGAATCGCTGAGTCCACGATTGATATGGCCCTTTCGTTAGCGTGACTGTGGCTCGACGATGCGAACCTCAATATTGGAGTGGCCGATCGTGATCACATCACCATCCTGCAACAGCCAGTTATCAATGTGTTCTTCGTTGACGGTGGTGCCATTCGTGGATTCAAGATCGGTGAGCACGGCATCGCGGCCGTCCCAGGTGATCTCCGCGTGCTGGCGGGAGACGCCAGTGTCCGGGAGACGGAAGTCCGAATCGTTGGAGCGACCAAGGATGTTGGATCCCTCGTGCACCAGGTAGGTGCGGGACGATCCATCCTGCAGCAGCAAGCTCACCGCAGCCTCAGCGTTGTTCACTGGGGTGATGGAATTTGGTTCGGACACTTCTTCCTCCTTGTTGTGCGGGGCCGCAGCCGCAGCAGCGGAAGAAGCCTGAGCTGGCTTCTTCTTTGCTGCGTCGGAAACAATGGCATCGAACCCGCTAGCCACATCCGGATTGTCATCGATATACGACGACACCCTGAGCTGGCCGGTTCGTAGCCCCGATTCTTCAGCAATTCGCACAACAGCCGGACCCGCAAGGATCCAGCCTTGGTTGCGAATGAAACGCATCAACTGCTCGGCGAGGAACTGCGGTGTTTCGCGTTCCTTAGACAAATTCTCCAAGTCCTTAGAGGAGACACCCACCGCATACACGTTGGGAGCTACCTCGCGATCGTTCTCGTTGACAGTTACATTGTCCTGAGCTTCCTGCTTCAGCAGTTCTTCAATTTCTGCAGGGACAACGCGCCCTCCAAAAACTGCAGCGAAGCCATTATCAAGGCCCCGCTGTAAAGATGAATCTAGCTTTGCAAGACGATCTAAAAACGCCATTTACCGCACCTCCTTCCAAGCAATGATGGTGCTATGTAGTTTTGGGCAAAAGTTTTCTGGTTCAGTATAGTGCCCAAACCCTAGTGTTTCCTATATCCGCGCCGTGGGACAGGCTTGGAAAACCCTGTACTTGGAGGTTGAAAACGCGGTTTACCATGTGATTTGTTGTTTTATTCGACAGTGCACTAAAGTTAAGCGCGTTGCCCGCCCGGGTGGCGGAATTGGCAGACGCGCTGGCTTCAGGTGCCAGTGTACGCAAGTACGTGGGGGTTCAAGTCCCCCCTCGGGCACAATTAAAACGTGAGGTCCCAAACATTAAAGGTTTGGGACCTCACGTTTTTCGTTTCTGGCTGGATTGGGCCGTTGATGTCTCACGACATCGTTCCTTAATTGCGCTTTTATTTGAATCTTTAAAGAGGTGCACTTCGCAAGATATCACCTTTATTTGACCTGGGGTTTTGGTTTTCGCCCGGCGTTAGGTCCGCGCAAGGGGTCGTCGTGAAGCGAAAATCCGGACCTAACGAACTGCGAAATATAAAACCGCAGGTCGCTGTGAACAAAGTCGTGCAAAGTGCACCTCGTGGGCCACGACCAAGGAAAAATGCGGGCGGTTCTTATAAGACGCTGAATCCGGGGGTCAAGGTTGTTCGCCCTGTTGCGGCTAGAAGTAGATGCAGCTGTTGATCTGGAGATGCGATCCGTGTGGCTAGCTCCAACGCTGGTGTTATGCAGGCGAGGGTCTCCGCGGGGATGGGCTGATGTGATGCGTTTGCTAGGTCGAGGGAATGGACGGTCACCTCGAAGGCGCGTGTGGGCAGGTAGCCGGACAAGGTCATTTTGCCAAGCGGTGTCACGACTACGGCATCATCGGCGGAAGCTGCAACAAGATCTAGTACCGAAGTGGCAGAGGCGCGGACGGTAGCCTCAGCATCGTCGCCGAGTGCAAGACCGGCTTGGTGGCCGCGCTCGGCGACTTGGGCGGGATCGGCAAGTGTGGCGCTGGCGGCTCGGTAGTAGGCGGCAGGTGAATCCAGATCGATGGTGCCGGGATTGACTGGTTCTGTGTCAAGGTAGGTTTCTATCGTTGTGAATGCTCGGGAGGTGTGTCCGAGCAGGGATCGGATCGACCACACGCCAAGGCCGGGGGCATCGAGCTGGTCGGTCAGGCCGGGCAGGAGAGAAATCAGGCCGGTGGTGGCCTGAGAGAACCACTGTCGAGTGTCCATGCCACGATTTATACGCGTGACGTGGTGGTGGGGTCAATGGGTGATGTTTCGCGACATCGTTCCGTAGATGTTGCGAGGTGAAAGCTGGAGCGGAGCTGCCTCATCGCGCTGTGTCTTTTAGTGACCGGTGTTGGGTTGATAAGCAGGTCTAAGAGGTATGAAAGCGGCTGGTCGGCGGGGTGACCAAAGCAGCGGTAGCCTGCCGGCTGCAGGACGAGAGAATCCATGCCTTCGGTAAAGATTAGTTTCCTGCATATATCGTTTGACGACGGTACAGTCCACCGCATGACGGCTTTTACTATCGACGAGCTTGTGGAACTCGAGCACGCGGGGTGGCAATCGCTGTGCGAGTCGCGAGGTGGATCGTTTTATGGCGAGTTACTGATGCCTGATGCGGTATTCATTTTGGTCAATGGCATGGTGATGACACGTGATGAGATAGCCGAATCCCTCGACGGCGCTCCAGGCTGGGATTCTTATGAGATAAGTCAGCCCCGCATAGTTGATGCGGGGCCAGAGGCCACGGCGCTGGTGTATAAGGCGACATCAACGCGTGGTGACCTTGCTGAGCCCTTCACTACGGTGATGACCAGCCTTTATCGACGTATCGAAGGTCAACCTCGCCTGGCTGTGTACCAGCAAACTACCATCACACACTAGTCCGAGGTGCCGTGGTAGTTAGGCGTGCCACGGGGTTACGAAGTCGTTAGCAGGGAGTCCTTCAACAGCGGCGAGTAGTTCGACGGCTTTGGCTCCGTCGAGTTGTTCGCGGATGATGTCGGCGTGACCGGTATGGCGGGCGAATTCTTCGACGTGGTGTACGTAGAGGTAGCGTAGCTTTGCTGGTCGTGTTTCATTCATGCGGTACCAAGGCATGGGTCCGACGGGTAGCTCTGCTTCGAGGTCGCTCTCGCGGCACATGGTCATGTATTCACCTCGTACAGCATCGAATGTGACAAGCAGATTGTCCAAGGTTTCCTCACTAGTGGGTGTAAAGCTGTCGGAAAAAGCCTCAGCAGGCTGTGCGTGTTCGCTGTGGCCTGCTCCTGCGAGGGATTGTTTCATCACCCAGGTGGAGTGCTTAATGATTCCGCTGATACTTAGGATGCTGCGCAGCGGTGTGTGCCGTGCTTGGTCGTCGTTTAAGCCGTAGGAGCTGGCGCGAATGGCATCGAGTTGTGTTTCTATGTAATTGCACAAGGTGGTGCGTTCGTCGTCGATACGCGGTAGGTACATGGGATTTCCTTCCAGTGTGCGATGACTGTGGTTGTCGGTGACTCCATTCTAAAAATCATTGCGGACAGATCTTGTCCGCTGTCTAGGGCAAAATCAGGGGCATGGCTGAAACGACCCACCTGACAACCGAGCGTCTCCTGCGCTTACTTGGTTTGCTTCAGGCGCGCACGACATGACAAGCCCATGAACTTGCGCAACGATTAGAGGTCACCGAGCGGACCATTCGTCGTGATGTGACTCGCCTGCGTGATCTGGGCTATCCGGTAGAGGCAGATCGTGGGATTGCCGGTGGCTACCGACTCGGCGCCGGGCGCCGCTTGCCGCCACTGCTTTTAGACAATGACGAAGCAGTGGCACTTGTTGTATGCCTGCGCATGGTGGCATTATCGGGAGCCGATGAGGTCGGTGAGGCAGCTCTGCGTGCCCTGTCAAAGCTTGATCAGGTATTACCACCGAAACTGCGCGCTATTGTCACCGCTGTTGATGATGCTACTTTCGCTATACCTCGAGGTCGATCGGTAGTTGATCTTCATGTTCTTCAGCTTCTTGCCACAGCACAGAGGGATCACACGCTGGTGTGCATTTCCTATCGCAAGCATGCCGACGAGAGGACTGCACGGGAGGTGGAACCAGCACGGTTAATGACACAAGGTGAACACTGGTATCTGCAAGGTTATGACCGCAAGCGTGACGATTGGCGGGTGTTTCGGATCGATCGTATGAGCGAGGTCAGCTCGACCATTTGGAACTTTCAGCCGCGACGGGCACCCAGTATCGGCTTTGATCGGGATTTGGCCAGCCGGTATGAGTGCGTTGCCCGTATCGAGATGGCCGTTTCTCCTGAGCGATTGGCACGGCGCGTACCAGCGCCTTACCTAGATCAACTTGAGCCAACTGAACGTGGGTGCCAGTTCCTTACAGGCGCGCCAACCTGGGATGATCTTGCCTGGCACATGCTGTGGGTGAGTCGGGACCTAGACGTTTCGCTGACGATCCTCGAGGGTCCTGGCGCTGAATCATTTCGTTCAGCGCTTGCACGCATAGCGAGCCAAGCAAACAATCTAGCTACGGCATTTACGGAGGCATGAGCTAAATGAGTCCCTTGCTCTCCACAAAGGGATCTCTCGCGACACCGCTTCTAGTCGGTGTTGCGAGAGGTTGAAGTATTCTGCTGCAGTGGCAGAAGTCATGCCGTTAGTGTGGCAGAACGGTGTCGTGGAACCTTTCGCCCCTCGGCAAAGTGTGGCCAAAGTTTCTTTATGCCCTTGGCGTCAATCAGGCTGCGTTAGTCATTCTTCCGTGACACTTGAGCCAAGAGCTGTGAGCGAAGGGGCTGGGTGGCAACTACCGCGGCTGCAGCAGCGATCCACCCGCAGGCGAGCATTCCGAAGGCGGCGACGAGGCGGCCGGCAAGGTTGACTTCGGCAACCATGCCTAGGATGGCCAGCCCCAGCAGGCTTCCGAGAGCGAATCCGGCAAGCGAGATAATGATCATCGGTGCCAACACTTCCAACACGGCCACACGAACGTGGAAGTGCTTATTCACGCCCACATGGTGGAGTGCGCGAGTAAGGTCGGCGTCTTCATAAACCGAACTTGTCTGTCCGAGAAAGACTGACATAGCAGTCAAAGCAAAGCCGAAGACCAAGGCAATGATGGAGCCGGTGGAGATGTCTTGCCAGAGAATGTTGGCTTGCCTATCAGTTGATAACTCCAGGCTGAAGCCATCATTGAGCAGCGGTGAGGTGACTAAAAATCCGGCAATGATTCCGAAGAATGCCATCACGCCGCTGCGTCGCCACGCTTGACGCCCATTGGCCACCACACGCTGTGTGGCTACGTAGTGGGTTGAGCCGGGCAGATAGGAAGCAAGGCGTGACATCGTTTGGAGTACGAACGGCAGGATTAGATTCAGCATGGCGATTGCAATCAACAAAGGGACCAGGACAGCAAGTGCAGCTTGGGTGGAGGAAAACAGGTTGATCTGAACAAGTACCAGCATTGCCCCGGCTATGACTAGCAGTCCGGCGACAACGCGTCCTGCTTTCAAGGTTGCTGGTACATCGTTTTTCGCCACACCTAGGGGAGAGACACGTACTCGCTGCATACTCCATGCAGAGGAAACCACTACCAAGAGTAAGAGAACGAGGGCGACAAGCAGATATGCCCACCACGGAAGCAGCATTTCACGGGGCCGGATGAATTCGCTTTGGAAGGTAAAAGCACGTGCGAAGGGCAGGCAAGCCAAACTCAAGGCAAAACCGAACACGATACCAATCAAGGCTTGAATACCTGATTCATACACGGTCATGCGCGTAATCTGGCGGGCAGAAAGCCCAAGAAGACGCAGCGTGGCTAGCCGGTTTTCCCTGCCTGATACACCCAAAACTGCAGATTGGGAGGCCAAACTGACAACACCGGGGATAAGCAGGGTACAGGCAATCACGGCTAAAATTAACCAGTTATCCAAGAAGTTGAAGCTATCGGAGACAGAAGACAGCTCTACCAGCAAGCCGAACGGTTCCTGGGAGCGCCGGTAGAACATCCATGTTCCACCGGCGAGCAGGAAAGCTGCAAATGATGTCAGAGTCATAGCGGTAACGGCCACAACGCTGACTACGGCGCTGCCAGTACGCGCTTGCCTACTTCCGCGAGAGAGCGTCGAAACTAGTACGGCAGTATTCATCGGACACCTCGCAGCAGGCGATCATCGTGCACAATTCCATCTCGGATTTCCACGCGTCGGTCCAACCAATTAGCCACGTTGGAATCGTGTGTGACTACGACCAAGGTGGAGCCCGATTGTTTGACCAAGGTAGTCAGCATTTGCATTACCTCTTGGCCGGTCGTCTGGTCGAGTGCGCCGGTAGGTTCGTCGGCGAAGATGATGCCAGGTTCAGTTACCAGGGCACGGGCAATGGCCACGCGCTGTGCTTGGCCACCGGAAAGTTTGCCAGGGCGGCGTTTGGTGAACTTTTCCAGGCCCAACTGTCGCAGCAGGTTGAAAGCGTGCTGGTGAGCCTCGTAGCGTGGCACACCAGTGAGCATGGCAGGAAGCGCCACGTTATCTAGGGCGGTGAGCTCTGGCAACAATTGTCCATCTTGGAAGACAAAACCGAAGTGGTTGAGGCGAAGCGACGAGCGGGAATCGTCGTTAAGCGAGCTCAAGCACGTCTCACCATAGTCAACCTTGCCGTGCGTGGGCACCAAAACCCCTGACATGCAGTGCAAAAGCGTCGACTTACCGGAACCAGACGGTCCCATGACAGCAACTGTTTCGCCTGGATTGATGGACAGTGTGATACCGGATAGGACAGTGTTGTCACCGAAGTTTTTGGTGACATCGTGTAATTGAAGTGGATTACTCATGCTTCCTATTTCACTGTCGGTGGTGCGAATATAACATGGTTGCGTCCAATAGTGTGGTGTACAGCTACCGCCTGGTGANCCCCCCCTGCCGACCAGCAAGGAGACCACCGCGGTACCTTTCGACTCAGCTCCTACACATCCTCGAAAGGACACCAACGATGGCCTCCGCGCCCAATCATATCGACCCCACCGGATACCTCGACGACCTGCTGGCCCAAGCCTCACCCGATCTGATGCGCCAGATGCTCCAGGACACCATCAACCTCCTGCTGTCCGCC
>NZ_KB902237.1 GCF_000379425.1 Corynebacterium lubricantis DSM 45231 | reverse complement strand
CAATGTCGTGGGGATCTTCCCTGACCGTGATTCGGTGGTCCGGTTGGTCGGGGCAGTGCTGGCTGAGCAGCATGAGGACTGGATGCAGCAGCGTCGGTACATGCCTCTGGCGATGCTGTCCTCGACGGCGGAGATGCTGGCGAAGGCCCGGGCAGCTGACGGCGTCGGCGTCGTTGTCGGTGACGGTCAGGAGGCTCTGGTGGCGTAAGGAATCCTGTTCCGTCAGCGGTCAGTTCATCGCTGAGTCAACCGCTGGCGGATACACCACTCAAAAGGACTTGACCTTTCGCTTTGGGGTGAATGGCGTTATTTCCTCTCGGCAGAAATGCCATTGAGCACCAATTTTCCAAGCTCGGAGTACGCCTCGGGGGTAGAAACCCCGTTTGGTAGCTTCGCATTTTGGATCCGAAACATCGCCGCGTCGATCATTGTTGCGATGAAATCCGGATCGGCAGCGCGGAACTCTCCGCTAGAAATCCCTGCTTTGATCAGCCTGGTAATGCGTTCCACCGCCGCCTTTGTGTTGAAGGAATACACATCGGTTGCCACCTTGTCGCCCGCCATATCTGCCCAGAACTGAGCGGATGCAGGGGCAGTGGCTACCGCCATCTCATTGAAATAAGCGGTGAGCGCTTGGTGCGATGTGCGGGCGGAGTTAATTACGGCGTCGGTACGTCGCCCAATTTCCTGGAAGTACGCGACCAAGACGCGGCGAACTATGTCATCACGAGACTTGCCGAGGGCATAGATAGTGGCCTTTGAGCATTGATACTTGCTGGCAGCGCCGTCTACGGTGAAGTGAGAAAAGCCCTCGGCTAAGAAATCGGAATAGATGTTTGTAAAGAGCATGCGTTGGCGTGGTGTGAGCATGGGACTCCTCTTCTTGGTCGGGATAACTTGCTTCTCTGCGTGGTGACGAGGTGGGGATGTGGAGGGGGTAAATGACGTGCTTGGTTCCCAAAATCTCTCAAAAACCTCAGTGGTGCAATATTCCAACTGTACACTTGGTCATTAAATCGTACGGTTTTGAATCAAGTTGTAGTGAGTTGTAACGAAAGGCCATCACCATGATCACCCCACAGATTAATGATCCGGCGCTCCTCGAAGGGATTCCCAACCCTGACGTCGACCTGCTTGGCATTGCAAACCAGCTCGAGGAAGGAGAACGTCAGCGCTTCTTCGAGATCCGGGAGTTCTTGGAAAAGGAGATTCGACCTTACGTCGGTGAGTACTGGGACCGCGAGGAATTGCCCTTCGAACTGCTGCCCAAGCTTGCGGAGCAAGGACTCGGAGAGATTTCCATCAGTGGGGGATCGCGTCTTTTCAATGGACTCGTCTTCGCCGAAGTCACCCGCGCTGATGTCTCACTGTCCGCACTTGTGGGCATCCACAACGAACTCGTCGTGGACCTGATCAATGAGCTTGGTTCCGAGGAACAGCGCAATACCTGGCTACCGGGCTTGCGCACCTTCGACAAGATTGGCTGCTTTGCACTTACCGAACCAGATCACGGATCGGATGTGGCCGGGGGACTTGCCACCTCGGCCGAGAAAACTTCAGAAGGGTGGGTCATTAATGGCCAAAAGCGCTGGATCGGGGCGGGCACGTTCGCTGACTTCGCTATCGTATTCGCCCGCGATGTAGCAGATAACGTGGTGAAGGGTTTCATCGTGGAGCTTGATCGCGAAGGCGTGACCCGCACCAAGATCGATCGCAAGATGGGCCTGCGACTTATGCAAAACGCTGACCTCGATTTCAGCAACGTTCTCATTCCCGAAGACAACCTCATCCCAGGAGCCGCCTCCTTCAAGGCGACAAACGTATACCTGCGCAACTCGCGAGCCTGGGTGGGTTGGCAGGGAGCTGGAATCCAGTTAGCCATCTTCGATGCCGCACGCAGTTATGCCCTGTCGCGCGATCAATTCGGCAAGAAGATCGCCAATTTCCAGTTAATTCAGGAACCCCTGGCCCGCATCATGGGCAACCTGAGCGCTTCGCTGAGCCTGATGGCGCAAGTGGCACGGGTGCAGGAAGACGGCGATCTTCAAATGGTCCATTCCGCCATGGCTAAATCCACCACAACCCGTTTGGCACGAGAATCCGCAGCTGCAGGGCGAGGAATCCTCGGTGGCAACGGCATCTTGACTCAATTCGAAATGTCCAAGCTCTTCAACGATGCCGAAATCCTCTTCACCTATGAGGGAACTTACGAGGTCAACTCGCTCATCGTGGGCCGCGCGATCACAGGTAAGTCCGCATTCGTCTAAGGAAACGACATGAATTCACCATTGTTGAACGAAAATATCTCTGCGATTGTTACCGGCGCCGCCTCCGGCTTAGGTGCCGCCACGGCCAAGCGCCTCGCCGATGCTGGAGTGAAGGTCGTCGGCTTCGACCTAGCGCCGAGCATCGAGAAAGCCCACGCTGCCGGATCCACAACCGCAGGAGTGACATATCTTGACATCGACGTTACCGATCCCGACTCCGTAGCGGCTGGTGTGCACGCGGCAGCCGAGCTCGGTGAACTACGCATCGCCGTCAACTGCGCGGGCATCGCCACGACCATGCGCATCGTCGGGAGAAAAGGCCCGCACGACCTCGACGTATTCAATAGGGTTTTGAATGTTAACGTCTCCGGCACGTTCAACGTGCTCACCGCTGTGGCCAATGAAATGAGTACGCTTGCACCGCTTGACGACGAGCAACGCGGCGTCATTCTCATGACTGCCTCAGTAGCGGCGTTCGAGGGCCAAGTTGGCCAAGCGGCTTATGCCGCCTCGAAGGGAGCCATTCACTCGTTGGCCATCACCGCTGCACGCGACCTTGGCTCCCTTGGAATCCGTGTCAATGCGATCGCACCGGGAATCGTCGAAACGCCCATGATGGCCGGAGTATCCGAGGAATACCGCACGGAATTGGAATCCAATGTGGTGTTCCCGAAGCGGATGGCGTACCCAGCGGAGTATGCGCAGCTGGTTCAAGCATTGGTGGAAAACGTGTATCTCAACGGCGAGACGATTCGTCTGGATGGTGGTCTGAGGATGCCACCCCGCTAGCAGCACCCCGGCTCACCCGTAAGGTGTGAGCCCCCAATAGGGAAAAACTGCCTTGGAAGTTGCAACGAGAAAGGCCGATGGTTTAGAGCGCGTCAGCTTACCGGGGTGAAAATCCAGGCCAAGTTGGTGGGCGCTCTCGCCGTGTAGGTCGCCCAAGCGCGTCGCCCCGGGCACGTCGAGGCGTTTCGACCAGTCTGCGGGCATCGCTTCTGCACCTGAGACTTCCACGCCCGCAGTCGCGGCGAGGACTTGAAACCAAACGCGGGCAACGGAATCCAAGTTGTATCCGCCACCACCGACTGCGACCCAATTGCCACCTGCGAATTGATCGACCCAGGCCGACAAGGAACGCAGCGCGTTTGCCTCGGCTTCTACCGAGACTTTCAGGTGCGTCAGCGGATCCAAAAAGTGGGTGTCCGCACCGTGCTGGCTGAACACGATTTCGGGGCGAAAGGCACGCAGAAGTTGTGGGACGATTCCGTGGATTGCCTCAAGCCATTCACTATCGCCTGATTCCGGTGGCAGGGCGATGTTGACTGCGGTGCCCAATGCAGTGTCGGCACCGATTTCGTTAGGAAATCCCGTGTATGGGAAGAGGTAGATTCCCGATTCATGGATAGAGATGGTGAGCACACGCGGGTCATCCCAGAACATTGCCTCGACCCCATCTCCGTGATGAGCGTCGAAGTCGACGTAAGCAATCCGCTGCGCTCCCTGGCGCAGTAACCAACTGATCGCCACGGCGACGTCGTTGAGGGCGCAAAAACCCGACTGCCGCGCAGGTTGCGCGTGGTGCAATCCGCCCGCGAGGTTGACCACGCGCCGAGCTTCTCCTGACCAGACCATACGCGCTGCCTCGACGGTACCCGCGACGATGTGGGAGGCGCCATCGGCGCGACGCGTCGAAATCGGGTGCTCCACGGTACCGATCCCGAAATCGATGTTGGGCTCATTGCGCCGCAGGGCGCGGAGGTACTCAACAGAATGCACGAGCCGCGACAAGTCCTCGGTGCCAGTTGGGACAGTTGCAAGCGTGAGTTCGGCATCGAGCCCGAAGAAGCTGGCCAAGGCCAACGTGTGACGCAGCCGATTCGGTTGCATCGGATGGCCCGCACCAAAGGAGTAAGAGTTTAAGGTGTCATCGAAGAGGACTACTGGATCAGACATAATCTCGCCCTCAAATCGATCGAGCCAGGGGGTCGCGCTGCGCCTTGAGCGGGGCGATGCGCATCCTCGCGCCAACTACCGTGGTCGAATCCACACCGGCGATCACCGGGGTGAGTTCGATATCGACCAGGGCGGGGTTGTCGTCGTTAAGCTGGCTGACGGCGAGCACAACGTCCTCGATGGGTGACAGGGCAGTTGCAGGTGCGCCACGGTAACCAGCCAGGAGGGGAGCGGCATCGAGTTCGAGGAGCATGCTGCGAGCATCCGCGCGGGTCAGGGGTGGGGTGCGCCATGCAAGGTCCCCCAATACTTCTGAGCTGACGCCCGCGATCCCGACCGAGGTGATCGGGCCGATAGTGGGGTCCTCGATCGCGCGGATTGTCAGCGTTGTGCCGGGTTGCACGGTCTTTTGTACCACTGGTTCGAGCAAGGTGAGATCGTCCACTCCAAGGCCGTGGGCCATGTCGAGGATCTGTGACCAGGCGCTTGCTAGCGCGTCGCGGTCGTTAATGTGGCGAAAAATGATTGGGAGTTCGTTTCTGGCACGCACCATTGGTCCGACGCATTTGAGCACCACATCCCAGCCGAGCTGCTCAGCCTCGCGGGTGGCCTCCGCGAGGCTGCCCGCACCTGTCGAGGGAACGAGTGCGATGCCGTAGGCGGCCAAGATCGCCGAGCATTCAGCAGGGGTGGCCCACCTGCCCTGAGGAGAGGATCTCAGGACGTTTTCAATCGTTGCCCGTGCTTCGCGCAGGGCTGAGGCGGAAGTCTCGGTGGGTTCTTCCGCGGCAGCAATTTCCGCGCGTTGCCGCTGCGTATCGACGATCAGCCCCAGCGACTCTAGGGCTTCCGCATAGGTATCGCACACCGGGAGCTGGCCGTGAGTTTCCGCGCCCACGGTCTCGAAGGGTGGCCTATTGAATCCGACATATGTAGCAATCAGCGGGATTGTTGTAGATCGCGCGCGCCGGGCGAGCATCACGTGCGCTTTCTCGAGTAGCCCGTCTCCAAGTTCGGCGACGGTGACAACTAGAGCATCAGTTGTGGCATTCGCGCTTGCCAGGATCTCGTCGATACGCTGCGTCAGCGCCTCGAGTGGCTCGCCGTCGGGGACCGAATAAACAGTGGGGACGAGGCCGAAGCGTCGGGCAGATTCGAGCATATGCTGCGCAATTCCGTCGGAGTTCGACAACACGGCGACTTTCGGGCCGCGAGGCAGGGGCTGGCGCGCTAGGATCTGGGCAACGTCGTACATCGCGTCGCGACGACTAACCACCACCGCCCCGGCGCGCCTGACCACCTGATCTAGGGCCTGCGGGCTGGCAGAGACGAGCCCGTCCTGGTGGTAATGCCTGGCTGTGTGCAATGCGCGCGAGGGCATGAACACAACGACGTGTTTGAGCTGTGATAATGCGCGCAGCACGCGGAAGAACTTGCGTGGGTTACCAATCGAGTCGAGGGAAAGCAGACAGACTTGCGTGTCCTCGTCGCTGGCCCAAAATTGCATGACGTCGTTGGCGGTGACATCCGAAAAGATACCGGCACTGACAAACGTGGAGATTCCACACCCGCGCTCGATGGCGCGAGAGAGCACCAGTGTGCCCACCCCGGCGGTTTGCGTGAACATTCCTACGTGTCCGCGGCGCGGGTGGAAAGCCGGAGTGAGGTTGAGGTTGACTTCGGGGTGTGTGTTGACCAGACCGATTGATGCCGGCCCGATCATCCGCATACCGGCGTCACGCACCGCGCGCACCATCTTGCGCGCGATATCGTCGGTCATGGCACGATGGGCTGCGTCGACAGGTAGCAGGATTGTCGTGGCATTCTTGCTGTGCGCGGCCGCGACGAGTTGGTCAAAGTCCACGTGCTTGTGGTCCGCGATGACGAGGTCGACGTCGCCTTCGATAGCGCCGAGCTGCTCGAGCACGTTCCCGTTTTCTGGGCGCAGTGCCACGGTTGTCTTCGGGCTCAGCACGCGTCGCAGGGAGTTCGCCTCGGCGCGCTGTTCGCGACGCATCATTGCGCTTTGCGACGACCGGCTGGGCGCGATGGGAAAGTCCACCGTGATGTAGCCGTCGGCTAATTCTGGCTGGGCGCTATAACCAGCGTTGAGGAAGACGCGGGTCATCTGGCGATTCTGCGTGAGCATCTCGGCGGTAAAGCGCTCGACTCCCTGTTCGCGGCCGATGTCGGCGAGGTGCTCGAGCAAAATATTGCCCACACCACGGCCTTGCTGGTCGTCTTGAACCAGAAAGGACACGTCTCCGACACGGGTGGGAAGGTACTCGGGGACAATCTTGTACCCGGCGATGGCGACGATGCGGCCTTCGTTGTAACGCGTGTCTTCCCGCTTGTCCTCTAGAACGAGAGTGACTTTGTCGTGGCCGTCGGAATCGAGGAAGGCAGCCAGATCGGACTCTGTGAGCTCGGGATGATTGGCGAAAAAGCGTAGGTATTTGGAATGCTCAGAGACCCGCGAATAGAACTCGGTGAGGGCTGTGGCATCGGAATCTACGACGGGGCGGATCGTGGCAATAGCCCCGTCGTTGAGGAGGACGTCGGATGCGAAGCGGTGGCGTGCACTCATGTGCAGAGTCTAACGAGAACCGCTCGCCGGGAAACTCAGTTTCCAGAATCGGGCGCTCAAAGGCGGGTGAATCTCATTTACCCGCGCATGTTTTAGGTGGTGAAGGGCACTTTTGCAGGTTGTTGCGGTCTGTGGTTGGCCACTAGGGGGTGAATGGCGTTATAGATCACTTAAACCATTGAATGTGATGTGCATTACGTAGATAGTGGTGGTCAGAAGGAAACTTAAATACAGCTCATTTTTCAAGGAGACATCAATGCGCATCATCAACCACTTCATCGGAGCTACCGCTTACGAGGGCACTTCGGGCCACACCCAGCTTGTGCTCAACCCCTCGCTTGGCGCCCCACAGGCCGAGGTCCGCCTGGCGAATCGCGCCGACGTGGATCACGCCATCGCGCTGGCCGCTGAGGCACAGCCCGCGTGGGCTGCTTTCAACCCACAAAAGCGCATCCGGGTCGTGATGAAGTGGATCCAACTGATCAACGACAACGTCGAAGAACTTGCGCGCACCTTGTCCTTGGAACACGGCAAGACCTTTGCCGACGCGAAGGGCGATATCTCCCGCGGCGTCGACGTGCTCGAGTTTTCGCTGGGTGCTCCGCACCAGCTTAAAGGTGAGTACTCCTCGGAAGTGGGCACCGGCATTGATACCTATTCAATGCGTCAGCCACTCGGCGTAGTAGCAGGCATTACGCCGTTCAACTTCCCGGCAATGATCCCGCTGTGGAAGGCAGGGCCGGCCCTGACCGCGGGCAACTCGTTTGTGCTGAAGCCCTCCGAGCGCGACCCTTCCGTGCCCGTGCGCCTCGCCGAACTATTCGTAGAGGCTGGCGGCCCGCCCAACGTGTTCAATGTTGTCCACGGTGGGAAGGAGGCAGTTGACGCGATCTTGCAGTCTGAGGTGATCCAAGCCGTGGGCTTCGTCGGCTCGACCCCAATTGCGCAGTACATCTACGAGCAGTGCGCGGCCACAGGGAAGCGAGCACAGTGCTTCGGCGGCGCGAAGAACCACGCGATTGTCCTGCCCGATGCCGATATCGACGCCACCGCAGATGCGATCGTCGGAGCGGCCTTCGGTTCCGCAGGCGAGCGCTGCATGGCACTGTCCGTGGCGGTGCCTGTGGGCCAGGAAACTGCCGACAACCTGCGTGAAGCGATCATCCGCAAGACCCGCGAGCTCACCGTGGGCCACAGTCTGGACCCGAACTCGGATTACGGCCCGCTGGTCACCCAGGAGTCGAAGGACCGCGTCGAGCGCATGATCGGCGAGGGTGTCGCGGCCGGCGCCGACCTTGTCATCGACGGTCGAGAGCTGGACATGTCGAACCGTGAATTCGAGGGCGAGTCCCTGGCAAACGGTTTCTTCTCCGGCCCAAGCTTCTTTGACCACGCTACCCCTGACATGGATATCTACCGCACCGAGATTTTCGGGCCCGTTCTGACGATGGTGCGTACCGAAACGCTAGAAGAGGCAACGCGTCTGGCCAGTGACCATGAGTACGGCAACGGCGTAGCCATCTTCACCCAAAACGGCGGGGCCGCGCGCGACTTCGCTAAAAACGTGCAGGTTGGAATGGTCGGCGTCAACGTCGCCATCCCGGTTCCCATCGCGTACCACACCTTTGGTGGTTGGAAAGCCTCCGGATTCGGCGACCTTAACCAGCACGGGCCGGACTCCTATCGCTTCTACACCAAGACCAAGACGGTCACCTCCAAGTGGCCGGACGACAGCGATGCCGGTCCGCAGTTCACCATGCCGGTTATGAACTAGCCACAGAGCGAGAGAGGGAGAAAACCAATGGCCAAGATTGCATTTCTTGGATTAGGCAACATGGGCGGGCCGATGTCGGCCAACCTGGCTAACGCAGGCCACGAAGTTGCGGGCTTCGATGTCGTGCCTGAGGCCCGAGACAAAGCGGCCGCCGCAGGTGTCACACCATTCGAATCCGCCGCAGAGGTAGCCAAGGGCGCGGAGGTCATCATCACGATGTTACCCAACGGTGCGCTCGTCGAGCAGGTAGTTAGAGAAGTTCTCGACGCAGAAGATGTGCCTAGGTTGTTCATTGACTCGTCGACAATTGCCGTCGCGGAGGCTCGGGAGATTGCCAGCCTCGTCGAGGACGCTGGGTCGCGTTTCCTCGATGCTCCTGTCTCAGGTGGAGTCGCGGGCTCGCAAGCGGGCACGCTGGCGTTCATGGTCGGAGGGTCCAAGGAAGCTTTCGACGAGGCACACTCAATACTCGAGCCGATGGCAAAATCAGTGACCCATTGCGGTGCGACCGGAAATGGGCAGGCGGTCAAGGCGTGCAACAACATGATTCTGGCTGTACAGCAAATTGTTCTGGCCGAGGCAATCGTGTTGGGCGAGCGACTAGGCCTCGAACACCAGGCGTTCTACGACGTAGTGTCCAACGCAACAGGTAACTCGTGGTCGCTCTCGGTCAATGCACCAGTTCCCGACGTGGTGCCCACGTCACCCGCGAATCACGACTTTGCGCCGGGTTTCTCCTCGGCACTGATGCTGAAGGACCTCAAGTTGGCGATGGCATCGGCGGAAGAGACAGGCACCGACACGGAACTTGGCCGCATCGCGGCTCAGCAGTATGGCGCGTTTGTCGACGAGGGGAACGGCGGGCTGGACTTCTCCGCGATTATCAATGAGGTGCGGAACCGTCGATGATGCCCTGCAAGATCCCCGAGTAGTAAGAGATGAGGGTCTCGGTATCGAAGGATTCAAATTCCGTATCGCCGAACCGCCGCATGATGGAGACCCCAATCAGTAGGGACAACGCTGATTGGGCCCGCAGCTCGGGCGATGGAGTGGTGACGTGAGATTCGTTGCGAATACGATCGGTGAGCACCTGAAAGAGATCCGTTTTGATGCGTCGCCCGATCGCACTCATACTATCGGGCGCGCCTGAGGCGACTGAGATGGTGCGTGCCATGGAATAAGGCGCATTGAAAGGCGCCATGAGAGTTTCGGTGATCGCGGTTTTTCCCAACTGGTCGAAAGGGCCGCTGAATAATGCCGAGGCAGACTTCGTGAAATCTACAGTAGCTTCGAAAAGCGACTCCTTGGAACCGAAGTGCTTCACAATCAAGGCGACGCTCACTCCAGCTTTTTCTGCGATGTCCTTCATGGACACCTGAGCAAACGTTTGCTCGCTGAACAACTCGCGCGAGCACTCTAGGATTCTCTCCCGCGCATCGGAGCGCTGGCCGGTTGACTTTTCATTCATGGCTATTTCACCGGGCCTATCGATAGCACTGAAATATCTGGATTATCGCAGCCCTGTAGGCCCGCGACCGGAACGAATAAGGAATTAGTATTCGCCGGAGGGAAGACGCGGAAACCGTCGGCCGGTGTTGGGATACACGTGGCCTGATCCTGACCTGCGACGTCGGATACCTTAATTGTGGCCGTCGCCGTGTCGTCGCGTTTGAGAGTCACATAGTCCGAAGCAAAGTTGCTCCTTTTTGCGGGAGCACCGATCTGACGACCGTTGCCATCGCCAATCATGCTGACATCGGGGAATCCGATCATCTCGCATTCATCGCCCAGGTTTTTCATCACTAGTTCGTAGTTCGATCCCGCTGCGGTGACGGTGATGTCTAAGTTTTCTGTCAGGCATGTGTCGGCCGAGCTTCCGGCCTGAACGTTTTCCTGGCGGTGGCCTTCTTCGTCCGGTGCCATCTCAGGGGCTGGGGATTCGGACGGAAGTTCGTTTTGTAGTGCTTCCACATCGGCGGTTGATCCTGCTGATGCGGAGTCGTTTCCGCTGCCTCCTCCGCACCCGGCTAGGCCAAACGCGGCGGTAAGAGTGACTGCAAGCAACGGACGGTTCAAACTACGCATGCACCCTAGTATCCTCGAAGATGTGAATAATCTGGCGCTGCGACTCGACATCATTACGATCTTTCCGGAATACCTAGAACCACTGCGCCATGCTCTGCTGGGCAAGGCTATTGAACAGGGAATCCTGGAAGTCGGGGTGCATAACCTGCGAGATTGGGCCACGGACAATCACAAATCGGTCGATGATTCCCCACTTGGTGGCGGTCCCGGCATGGTGATGAAGCCCGAGGTATGGGGCCCAGCGCTCGACGATGTCGCTGCGGGCAGGGTCGGCGCCGAGCTTTCGTCGGCAAGCGAACACCGCAACGATAAAGCGCGTCACGACGACGTCCTCGACCTAGAAGCCCGCCCTTACGCGGATTCTGGTGAGGATCGCTCGAAGCCGCTGCTGCTGGTGCCCACCCCGGCCGGTACGCCGTTTACTCAAGCCGATGCGCGGGCGTGGTCGCGTGAGGAACACATTGTTGTGGCCTGTGGGCGCTACGAGGGGATTGATCAGCGCGTGTTCCAGGACGCCGAAAAGCGTTATCGTGTGCGCGAGGTGTCTATCGGTGACTATGTCCTGATCGGCGGGGAAGTGGCAGCACTTGTTATTGCGGAGGCTGTGACCAGGTTGATCCCGGGGGTTTTGGGCAATACGTCGAGCCATGAGGAAGACAGTTTCTCCGATGGGTTGCTCGAGGGGCCGTCGTATACGAAGCCGCGGAGCTGGCGGGGTATCGAGGCACCCGAGGTATTACTGTCGGGCAACCACGCGAAGATCGAGCGGTGGCGGCGTGATCAGTCGCTCTTGCGCACCAAGCGTGTCCGCCCGGAACTACTAGAGGAGGCAGAGTTGTCTACCGAAGATGAATTTGTTTTGAATGCGCGCGATGTGGCCACTGACATGTCGATCTTGATTACTCCGGCGGAGTGGAATCGGGTAGTGGCAAAGATGCCGAAGAAGCTGCGCAAAGCGGGCTATGAACCCTATGACGTCAACGCTGAAGTCGTCGACCTGACGTGCGAACCGGACAATATTTTGGTGAATCAGTTCGAGTTGACGGAAGGACACAGCCCCTCGGTGGAGGTGCTCTACCGGATTGTGATCAATGGGCGCTCGGCACTTTCCTTGGTTGCGGCGACGAAGGCTGTGGTCTCGGCGTTGCCGAAGGGGATTTACTGGTACGGCACTACCGATGAGGGATCGAAAGAGCCTGGTGTTGGGGCTTCGTGTGCGTGGCAGGATGCGGGTTAGTGGTTCGCTAACGGCCTAGATTCACGCATGGTTTTCGGCAGTCGTCGCGACGCGAATCAATGGCCCGAGCTCCACGGCGACGCCTGGGCCATGCGCTAGAATCGCACGAATGATATCCATTGCTCGTACGATCGCACAAGAACTCGGAGTCACAGAAGCACAGGTCGAATCTGCGCTGAAACTGCTCGCCGAGGGCAACACCGTCCCGTTCATCTCCCGCTACCGCAAGGAAGCCACCGGAGGTCTCGACGACGGGCAGCTGCGCCACATCGAGGAGCGCAACACCTACCTCATCGAGCTCGCCGAGCGTAAGGAAGCCATCCTCGAAGCCATCGATGAGCAGGGAAAACTCACCGACGAGCTGCGCGCGTTGATCAACGCCACCGACACCAAGGCACGCCTCGAGGACCTCTACCTGCCGTTCAAGAAGCGTCGCAAGACGAAGGCAGACATCGCCCGCGAGGCCGGCATCGAGCCGCTCACCGATGCGCTTATCGACGATCCCACTGCCACTCCCGAGCAGCTCGCCGAGAACTACATCGCCGAAGGCTTTGCCGACACTAAGGCCGTCCTTGATGGTGCCCGCGCCATCCTGATCGACCGGTTCGCCCTCGACGCCGATCTTGTCGGCGAAGTCCGCGAGGAGATGTACGAATCCGGCACCATGCGCGCCTCCGTGGTGGAGGGCAAAGAACAAGAAGGCGCGAAGTTTAAGGACTACTTCGAGTTCAACGAAGACTTCACCACGCTACCTTCCCACCGCATTTTGGCGCTGCTGCGCGGGGAGAAGGAAGGCGTGCTCACCCTCGATCTCGACCCAGGCGATGACGCAATCTACGAGGGCAAGATTGCCGAGCGCTTCGACCTGGATACCAAGTCGAGCGCGTGGCTAGCCCAGGCCGTGCGCTGGGGCTGGCGCACCAAGCTGCTGGTCTCCTCTGGTCTGGACACTCGCATGCGCCTGAAGGAGAAAGCCGAGGAAGGCGCGCTCGATGTCTTCGCCACCAACCTGCGCGACGTGCTGCTCGCCGCGCCTGCGGGCCAGCGCTCCACCCTCGCACTGGACCCGGGCTATCGCAACGGCGTGAAGTGCGCCGTTGTCGACGGCACCGGCAAGGTCCTGGCCACTACGATTGTCTACCCGCACCAGCCCCAAAACCAGTGGTCGCAGGCGGTTCAGGAGCTTTCCACGCTCGTGGCCACCCACGGTGTCGAACTCATCGCCATTGGCAACGGCACCGCCAGCCGCGAATCCGAGAAGCTTGCCGGCGAGGTCGCGGACCTGATCGGGCAGGCCGGCGGTAAGAAGCCAACCCCGGTTGTTGTTTCCGAATCCGGTGCCTCTGTCTACTCGGCCTCCGAGATCGCGGCGAAGGAATTCCCCGACATGGACGTTTCGTTGCGTTCCGCTGTTTCCATCGCGCGCCGTCTCCAGGACCCGCTGGCCGAGCTGGTCAAGGTCGACCCGAAGTCCATCGGCGTGGGCCAGTACCAGCACGACGTGAACCAAACCGCGCTGGCCAACACCCTAGATGCCGTAGTGGAAGACGCCGTGAACGCTGTCGGTGTCGATCTGAACACCGCGTCCGTCCCGCTGCTTGAGCGCGTTGCCGGCATCTCGAATACCCTGGCCAAGAACATCGTGACCTACCGCGACGAGAACGGTTCCTTTGCCAACCGCAAGCAGCTGGGCAAGGTGCCGCGCCTGGGACCGAAGGCCTTTGAGCAGTGCGCCGGCTTCCTGCGCATCAACACCGGCGACAACCCGCTGGATGCCTCCGCCGTGCACCCCGAGGCCTACCCGGTAGTGGAGAAGATCGCTTCCCAGACCGGCCTCGGAGTCCAGGAACTCATCGGCAACACTCGCGTGCTAGAAAAGCTCAAGCCGCAGGATTTCGCTGGCGAGACCTTCGGCGTGCCCACGGTCACCGATATCATCGCCGAGCTGGATAAACCCGGCCGCGACCCACGCCCCGAGTTTAAGACCGCAACCTTCAAGGAAGGCGTGAACAAGGTTTCCGACTTGACCCCCGGCATGATCCTCGAGGGTACTGTCACCAACGTCGCCGCCTTCGGCGCGTTCATCGACGTGGGCGTGCACCAGGACGGACTTGTCCACGTCTCGGCAATGAGCAACTCGTTTGTCCAGGATCCCCACGACGTGGTCCGCTCCGGCGAGGTGGTCAAGGTCAAGGTGATGGAGGTCGACGTCGAGCGCCAGCGCATTGGGCTGTCACTTCGGCTCGACGACGAGCCCGGCGCCGACAACAAGGCAACGAATAAAACCAAGCGACAGGGCGGTGGACACTCCAAGGGCCAGCCGCAAAATAAGCAGGGCGGCCGCGGCGGCAAGAAGAACCAACGCTCGCAGGCTCCAGCCGGCGGATCCATGGCCGATGCACTCAGGCGCGCCGGGCTGGGCGGCTAATTTAGCGAGCTCACTCCGCCGGGCAGGCTGATCAACTCGACGCCGAGGTGCCGGTAGCGCTCGACGAAGTCGGCGCTGCGCTTACCCGAGGCGCAGTACACGAGCATGCGGTCGTGCCCGGTGAGCATGTCGGCGACCGCCTGCTCCGAACTAATGGTGCTCAGTGGGAGCTTCACGCTCGGCGCATCGGCGGGGAGATCCGCCACCAGAATTTCGTGAGGCTCGCGGATATCTAAGGCCGTGAGGTTTCCGGCGCGCACGTCGTCGATTAGCGACTGCGTGGCGGAATCGATGGAACACGTCGGTGCGCCGTAGTCCGGTTGCAGTTTTGTCACCAGCTCGCGGTCGGGATCGGCGGCGATCTGGAAGCTGCGCATCGTCGCGGGCAGTGCGTCGTAGCTGAGCATGCGACCGGGTTCTACACCGTCGAGGCCCGCGAGAAACGCGATTGTTTGGGTGGCCATGAGGCTGCCCACCACCGCGGTGGTCGCACCGAGGACCCCGGCGGTGGCGCAATCGGGTACCGAGTCTGCGTCGGGTTGGGCGGGGAAGAGGTCGCGTAAACCCACCCCGCGGTGACCGGGGCTCGAGTTGAAAAGCGCCACGTCGCCGTGGAAACGCAGGACAGTGCCCCACATCAGCGGGGTGCCGGTGATCTCGGCAGCGTCGGCGACCAGGTATTTGGTGGTGAAAGAGTCCGATCCGTCGAGGACGAGGTCAACGCCTTTGAAGAGCTCAAGCGCGTTGTCGGGGCGGAGCCGGTCATTGATCGCGTGCACGGTAATGCCTGGTTGGAGCTCCTCGAGGCGCTCGCGTGCGACCTCTACTTTGACCCGGCCCACGTCGGAGGCGCCGAAAAGGATCTGGCGGTGAATATTCGACAGGTCCACGGTGTCGTCGTCGATCACGGAAATGGTGCCCACACCTGCCGATGCCAACGATTGCATGGCCGGGCAGCCGAGACCTCCAGCACCAATGACCAACACGTGTGCGTTATGCAGGCGTTTTTGCTGCTTCAGGCCGAAACCGGGCAGTGCCAGCTGGCGGGCCGTGCGGTGGAGTTCCGCCTCGGGAAGTTGAGTTTCTACCATCCCTAAAGCACCTGATCCGACCAGGAAGCGAGTCCGTCAAAGCTCGAGGAGGCCACGGCATGCTCACGCTTCGGGATCCGCCCGGCACCCCTGGCGAGACGCCCAGCCTCAACAGCAAAGCGCATCGCGCGGGCCATGGCCACGGGGTCCTGGGAACGGTTAATTGCTGAGGCCAGCAGCACTCCGTCGCAGCCTAACTCCATGGCAAGTGTCGCATCGGAGGCGGTGCCCACACCCGCATCCAGCAGCACAGGAACTGAGGCGCGCGAACAAATCAGCTCGATATTGTGCGGATTAAGAATACCCAAACCCGTGCCGATCGGGGAGCCCAGCGGCATCACGGCGGAGGCACCGACATCTTCGAGGCGGGTGGCCACAATCGGGTCATCCGAGGTATATGCGAGCACCGTGAAGCCGTCATTGACCAGGATCTCGCAGGCGTCGATAAGCTCTGTCGTATCGGGCAAAAGCGTGTGCTCGTCGGCGATGACCTCGACCTTGACCCAGTTGGTGCCCAGTGCCTCGCGCGCGAGTTGCGCGGTGAGCACGGCGTCGCGGGCGGTGCGGCACCCGGCGGTATTCGGCAGCAGCGCGATGCCGAGGCGGGTGAGCAGCTCGAAGACGGATTCGCCACCTCCGGCCGTGGCCTGGTGGCGACGCATCGCCACCGTGGTCAGCTGCGTGCCGCTGGCTACCAGCGACTCCTCCAGGATCGACTGCGAGGTCGCCCCGCCGGTGCCCATGACCAGGTGCGACTCAAAAGACTTGTCGGCAATGGTGAGCATAATCAGCCTCCTTGGACTGCGGTGAGGATGTCTACTGTGTCGCCGGGCTGAATCTCGCGCGACCACGCTGAGCGAGGCACGACCGCCCCGCCGATGGCTACGGCCACGCCGGTTTCGGAGCCCACGCGTTGCGCCACGAGCTCGGCCACGGTCAGTGGCGCAGATTCCGTGGATTGGTCGTTGACGGTGTAAGTAATCATTGGGCTTGCCTTTCTGTAAGTGTGTGGCGACATGGGTCGCAGGCGCTGAGGTCCACAGGTGGCTCCCCGCCCTGCGAGAGCGCGACGGTACTTCGCGCGCCCAGCGCCGCGAGCAAAATGCCGTGGCGGAAATATCCCGTCGACACAATCTGGTTCTCTCCGACGCGGCCCAGATATGGCAGGTCATCGGGCGTGCCGGGTCGCGCGCCGCAGGTCGCCTCGACGAATTCGCATTCCTCGATGCCCGGGACCAGCCGGATCGCATCGCGCAGCAGGTCGTACACGGCGCCAGCACGCGGTGTCGGCGCATCCTCACGGCTCGTCGCCCCGATTGTCAGCAGCCCATTATCGCGCGGAATGAGATACACGGGCCGGTCCTCGACGAAGCCCCGGATCACCCGCGTGATCAGCGGCCGCATCGCCTCCGGCACCCGCAGATTCAAAATATCGCCATACACCGGGCGCAAGTTGAGCTGCGGCGCGCCTTCAATGCGTGCGACACCGAGTCCGGCGGCGAGCACGATGTCGCTTGACGACGATTCCAGCGTGGAATTTTCGCAACGCACCTTCTCGCAGCGGGAGTTCCCCTCGAGGGCGACCACGCGATCCCGGATGATCTCCGCTCCACGGTGTGTGATGGCATCGAGGAGCGCGCGGGCGAATAGGCGCGGGGCAACCTGGTGATCCCCGTCGATGCGCAACGCCTTCGTGATACTCGGGGAGAGCGCCGGTTCTAATGCGCGGGCCTGCCTGGTGGTGGGCTTGTCCACTTCGACACTTTCTTGCTCGAGGTAGTGCGCGATATCAGAGAGATGGGTGGCATCGGCACGGTCGGCGCCCACCAGCAGGGTGCCATCGGTGCGGTATCCCGTGGGCAGGTCGGTGTGCTCGGAAACACGTTGAATCAGCGAGGGATAGAGCCTGGCTGATTCCTGCATCAGCGGCAAGAGCGCGTGCTGTTGGTATTGCACCTCGGCGGTGGGTGCCAGCATGCCACCGGCGTGATGGGTGGCCCCGGAGATCGGATCGGGGTCGATGAGCGTGACCTCGTAGCCCGCTTCCTGATATTCGAAGCAGGTGGCCAGCCCAATGATGCCGCCACCGATGACGATGGCGTGCTTAGGCATTGGCCACCACCTGGCGTGCCACAGCGTAGGGGTCTGGCGCGTCCATGAAGGCGCGCACCATGGCTGATCCTGCTACGCCGGTTGCGGCGAGGTCGGCGACATCTGCTGGTTGAACGTCGCCTATGGCCACGATGGGTAGCCGGGAAACTTCCACGAGGCGGGGATATCCGTCGAGCCCGATGGGTGGGCGCCCCGAGTCTTTCGTCGGTGTCGGCCGAAACGGGCCGGCGCCGATGTAGTCGATAAACTCGGCCACCTCGTTGGCACCGCGCACCAGCTCCTCGGTGCCCGTGGTCAGGCCAATAATCGCGTCGGGGCCGAGGAGCTCGCGCGCTGCTTGTACTGGCAGATCGCTCTGTCCGAGGTGCACTCCGTGGATGGGCACTCCGTGATCGATCAGGGTGAGGGCGACATCCACGCGGTCGTCGATAAGTATTTTTGTGCTCTGATTAACCTCGGCGACTGCTACGGCGATGCGCTCTGCAAGACGGAGTAAATCGCCTGCGTCGATGGGTTTGGAACGGACTTGAATCACTCCGGCGCCACCGCGGGCAGCCTCGGAGGCGACGCGGACGATGTGGTCGGCGTTGCCTTTGCCGGTGATGACGTAGCAGCGGAGATCTAATGGGGGCACGTGTGCCAAGAAATCTTTCCTTCCTTCGCTGGTGCTAACCAGACAGGTTCAAACGGTCCCGCGCAGTCAAGGAAGCGCGATCTCAGCCCGATCCTTCGGGCACCCGTGGGGTTAGAAACTAACGTTAGCTACCGGAAAACTTCTCCGCAATCGGTTTCGGCAGGGATTTGGGGAAAGGCCACGTGATGTGGCAAGATGTGAGCGTTGTCTGTCATCTTGTGACAGCACGTGAACTTGTAGCTGACACGAACCAGTCGAGCGCCCGCAAGGGAGAAGCCGCTAGGGTCCTCTGTCCAGAATTGAAAAGGATTGCCACACATGAGCAACGGCATCATTGACAAGATCGACGCAGCACAGCTGCGCTCCGACATCCCAGATTTCCGCCCAGGCGACACCCTGAACGTAAACGTTAAGGTTATCGAGGGCAACAACACCCGTACCCAGCTGTTCAAGGGTGTTGTCATTCGCCGCCAGGGCTCCGGTATCCGCGAGACCTTCACCGTGCGTAAGATCTCCTTCGGTATCGGCGTTGAGCGTACCTTCCCAGTACACTCCCCAAACATCGACTCCATCGAGGTCGACCGTCGTGGTCGCGTTCGCCGCGCGAAGCTGTACTACATGCGCGATCTGCGCGGTAAGGCTGCACGTATTAAGGAACGTCGCTAGTTCTAGCGTTTCTTGTGGCTTAAAGGCCCTTCGGTTGCATTGCGCAACCGAGGGGCCTTTCGCTTGTTTGAGGTAGCGCCAAAGCAGAAATCTGCACGGGTGCAGTGCCCACTAGAAGGTGTGGGCTCCTACATCAACTTCGTTTTCTCCATGGCCTCACTCATGGAGCGGTTGTAACCGTCAAGCAGAGGGCGAAGCACCACACCGAGCAGCAATGTCGGCAGGATGAACAAGGCCAGCCAACCCAAGCTGATCCAGAAGTCGCCCTCATAAGTGCCCGCGATGGCCGAGCGCATCGCAGCGATCGAGTGCGTTGCAGGTAGCCACGGACTGAGGTTTTGGAACCACTGTGGCAATAGCTCAAGCGGGTACGATCCTCCGGCGGCAGAGATCTGCAGCACGAGCAGCACCACCGCGACGGCCTTACCTGCATTGCCGAACGAGAACACCAGCGTATAGACGATCAACATGAACACTAGCGATGCTAGCCAGGCGACTAAGAAGAGCAAGAGTGGGTGCGCCGGCTCGATCTGGACAAAGATAATCAGGCCAAGGACAACAAGTGTGCTTTGTGCGAGGCCGATGAGGGCAAAGATCCCGAAGCGACCGAAGTATTGCTCGATGCGCGAGTACTCCTGTTTTTCTTCAACATCGTCGGCATCGTCGGCGGCCTCATCTTCGACGTCCTTACGGGTTACCGAAGCACGCAGCACAACTCCCGAAAGCAGCGCACCGACCCAGAGCGCCAGGGTGGTATAGAGCGGGGTCATCGCCACACCGAAGCTCGCCACGGGGAAGACGGGCTCGCGTTTGACTTCAATCGGAGTGGATAGAGCCGAAGCGAGTTGCTCCGGGTTCGACCCAACCAGGTCCGCGAGCTGCGAGAAATCACCGGTGTCGCGGGCGCGTTGAATCGCGTCGCGTGCTTGGTCGAAGTCATTCGCCGAGCGGTTGAGGGTGTCTGCGAGACCCGCGGTGACATCCTTGGCATTGACCAATGTATTTTGCACAGAACCAGGGGAGTTGGATAGTGCGGCTGTAGCTTGGTCGATCTCGGCACCCACGGTCGTTAGGTCCGCGCGAATGGTATCCAAGGTGTTGCCCAATTGGTCCAGCTGCGGGCGAAGTTGAGTGTCATAAGTGGAGCGTGCGTCGTCGATAGCTGTTTTTGCGTCGTTGACGGCATCGGTTGTTGCTTGGCGATTCTCCTGCGAAGTGGTGTTTCCCGCAGAGATATCGCTCGCAGTTTGAGTAAATCGCTCCTGCAAAGTTTGCTGGCGCGCAATCGCCTCATCCAAGCTAGCAATCACATCGTTGTAGCCGGGGCGTGCATCTGCTGGGAGATTCGGAGCCACGCTAGTGTTCAATTCCTCGCGCACCGATTCGTAGAGCCCAACCTGTTGTCCCACCCGCTCAGCCAACGTATTAAAGGTATCGGACGCGGAGGCGCTGGTGGAATCCGCATTGGCGAACAACTCGTCGACACGCTGCCCGACAAGATCGAAGCTCTGGCTCGTGGCATCCAACGAGGTACTCAGAGACTGCGCGGATGTTTCCAACGTAGAAGCAAGTCCGTCGGTGGATTGCGAGCCTGCACCGGTATCGGCGCCGGACGTGGACAGTTGCGCGCCGGCTGCGGAAGCGATCCGCCCGGCACTATCGACGAGCGGAATACTGGAATCAACGAGTGCAGAGAGCGAGGAGACGCTTTGCGCACTCGAGCGGAGCTGGCTGGAGACACCCTCGAGCCGCGCATCCATCTGGTTGAGGGCCTGCTGCGTTTGGTCCTCTTGCAGGTAATCGTTGAGTGAAGTGACAAGCCCGAGACCCACCTCGCTGACAATCTTGGTGAACGAGGTGTTGATCTGCGCGGTCACGCCACTCGCACCTTGGGAGACGATCGTGCCAGCCAGCGCGTTCTTCTTCTGGTTGGTATACAGCGTGACCTCGGAGGGGTCGGTCTCGTCGACATAGAAGGTCAGCAGGTCAGTACTAAACGTCGGCGGGAGCACGATGGCTGCGTAGTATTCGCCGGATTCTGTGCCGTCGATGGCCTCGTCGACATCTGTGATCACCCAGTCGAGGTCATTGTTCAGGCTGAGCTGAGCGAGTACTTGTTCGCCCAGGTTTAGGCGCAGCGGGGCGAGATCGGTGACGTGGCCCTCGTCTTCGCTGGCCACGGCGATCTTGAGGTTGCTTGTGTTGCCAAATGGGTCCCATGATGCCAAGACGTTGAACCAAGTAAACAGGAGCGGGATGACAATGAGCCCGAACACCACGATGGAGGCCGAGACATTACGCGTGATCCGACGGATGTCGCTGCGGACAATGGTGAGGATGTTTTTCATGAGCGCGTTGCCTCCGTGTCCGACTCCTGGTCCGCACCAGCGTCCACATCCACTGTGTGCAGCCCCTGATTCTCAGGCGCCACAGCACTGCGCAGCTCGGAAGCATTGAGGTGCACCAACCCCTCGGCGTGCGCGAAGCTCTGCTTCACGTACTCGAGAGTGCCGATGAACCCCAAAACAACCAGTCCCCAAAGCACGGATATACCCAACATCATGGCCTTCTCCGCAGGGAAGAACCACGCCACGGCGGCCAGCACGAGAGCACCTATCAACCCGACGATCACGGCAATCTTCAGCAGCGTGGAATAGTTCTCACGGATCGGCTTCCACTTTCGGTCAATATCGGCACGGTATTCATCGCGGTTTTGCAGCGCGTGAATCACATCGGCAAGCCGGTACCCGCTGCCGACGATCTGCGGTTTCTCGCTGGACAGTAACTTCGTCGATGCGAGCTGCCGGTTGAACAACAGATTGAAATACGACAGGTTGCGTCGCAAAATAATGCCCAAGATAAAGGACACGACAAACATCACGGCCAGCACACTAAGGTAGCGCCAATAGTGATTGCCGTAGAACCCGCCGATGGTCTCGCGCAGCGCATCAATGCCATAGGAGAACGGCAACCACGGATAAATCGCCCGGAAGAAATCGGGCATGAGCTCGATCGGATACAGCCCTGAGGCACCCGGAATCTGCACAATCACCAGCAGCACCGCGAGCCCGCGCCCGACATGTCCAAACGCCGCCACCAGCGAATAAATAATGCTCAGATAGGTCAGTCCGATGAAAACGGACGTGAGCACGAAGGCCAGCGGATTGACGGTTTGCACCCCGATGATCAAGTTGCCCACCGAGACCACCAAGGCCTGGCAGATCACCATCAGCGCGAGCAGCAAGAAGCGGCCAATATAGGCCTGTGCCACCGACACGTTCTTACTCAGGCCCTTCGTATCCACCTCCACGCGATAAATCACCATGAGCATAAACGCGCCGATCCACAGCGACAGGTTGGTAAACAGCCCCGCCATCCCAGAGCCATAATTCGCCACAGGAAAAACAGTCTCGCTTGTCACCTCGACAGGCGTGGCCATGTACTGCGAAATCCCCACCGAATCGAGATCGGTCACCGTCTGTAGGAGATCCGAGTTTGCCGCCGCGTTGAGTGCCAGCACATCGGTGCGTGCGGTGCGCGCTCCGTCTTCCATGTTTGCCAGGTCGGTTTTAAAGCCTTCCAGCGTATCGCCGGTAGCCACGAGTTGGCCGTCGATGTCACGCAGCAGTTGGGAGGCTTCGCCTAAGAGAGTTTGCTGATTGCTTATCGACGATGAAAACGCCCCCGCCGTCGATGAGAGCTGCGCAATAGAATTATTCAGCGCAGGAACCGTATCGGAGACCGCTGTACGCAAGTCCTGAGCCGTACCATTCGTTGCCTGGGTCGCCTGCGCAAGAGCGTCGGCAGATCCTTGCACCGAATCGACCATGCCACCGACATCATTATTGAGACCATTGAGGTCTGTGAGCAGTTCCTGGTTCGTGGCATTGCGCTGCTGAATCCCAGAGATCGCTTCCTCCAGTGATTGGGTGAGCTCAGGAGACAGATTCGCCGTATCAAGTAGGCCTTGCAGTTCCGCGATGGCCGTGTCACCTTCGTCGAGCACCGCCGCGGTATCTCGTGTAGCGGTATCCAGCCTGGCACCCGCCAACTCTAATTCGCCAGCCACAGTACTAATAGAAGCGTTCGCCGAGGCCGTCCCCTCAGCAAGGCCCGCGGTACCGTCGACGAAGGCGGAGGTCGTCGCATCAGAGAAATTCACGACGAGCCCCTGTACCTCTTCCATCAGCGTTTGCACCTCGGACAAGCCGGTGCGGACATCGTCGAGCGTTGTATCTACGGACCCGAACGCGTCTTCGGTTTCCGAGAGCACCGGGCGAGCACCTTCAAGCGAGCCCTGGACACGTGTTATTTCCTCTTGCGCGGAAGCCAACGTATCGGCTGTGTTGCCTAAGGAGGCACCAGCTCGGTTCTCGGCGTCGTCGATACGCTCTTCGAGGCCGACCCCCGCATCGCGCAGCGCTGTCGCGGTGGCCTCGGCGACCTGCTCCTTGAACACCGACGTAATCTGCGTATCAATCGAGTTGGCACCCGTATCCGTGATCACCGGGGCGACCGCACTGAGTTTTTCATTGGGGTAGTAATTCAGCGTCGGTTGGGTAAAAGTACCCTCGAACATGCTGACCAGGTTGCCGCTGAAATCGCTGGGGATTTCGATGGTGGCGTACACGTCGCCGCGGCGCAGCGCATGGTCCGCCTCGTCCTTGTCCATGAACTGCCAGCCCAGCTGATCGTTGCCGGCGAGCGTGTCAACGACCTGATCACCGATATTGATCGACCCGGTGAGCTCGTTGTTGGCGCCCTGATCCTCATTGACGACGGCTACCTTGATGTTCTGCGTGTTGCCATAAGGATCCCAAAACGCGCCGATGTTGATCCACGCATACATCGCTGGGATGATGAGCACACCGATGACGATGATCCAGACTTTGGGGACTTTCCACAAGCGCTTTAAGTCGCGGGTAAAAATCTTCCAGCTTTGTTGCACGGTGCGATGGTACTCCCGAGTAGCGCGTGGAGTGGAATGAAAATGCTCCCGGTCACTGAATTTCCTGTGACCGGGAGCGGGGTGCGTTAACTGCTAGCGGGGATCCACTCCGCCGTCGTTGAGCATCGGTACGTTGGTGATTTCACTCGGGATTCCGAAGCCGTCGACCAGCACATCTGCCCATGGCCCGAGGGAATCGACGATGTCGTTGATTGCCGCGCGAGTTGCCTTCAGACGACCTGCAGGCAAGATGTTCTGCTCCTGGTACCAGCCGCCGTGCTCACTGATGGTGGACAGGGCAAACAGGTCACGAACCTGCTCGAGGACCTTGCGTGCCTCGGAACCTTCCTCCAGCCGCTCCTCAGCCTCGACGAGCGCCTGGAGAGCGAGCGAATCCATACGGGCGTAGCCAGCGGCGATCATATGGTCCTGGGCCTTGTCCACAACCTCGGCAGCTGCGACGGGGTCGAGCTTACGGGCGCTTTGAATGCGACGGACCAGCGACTTCAGCAGGTTTTGGGAGCGTTCCTCCAACAAGGTGACCTGGTAGCCGGAATCGAAGAGAGAATTCTCGTCGCGCTTGGACACGCGATCAACTAGTCCCTGGATCGTGACCGATACACCAGAACGACGACGCAGCAGGTCGGAGACCTCGTCGATGCCGTAGCGCACGATATCGCGCGGGGTGAGATCTGCCATGTCACGACCGTAGGCGGTGAGCATCTCCTTCGTCACCATCTGAATCAGGACGGTGTTATCGCCCTCGAAGGTGGTGAAGATGTCAGAGTCATCCTTGAACGTGGTCAGCTTGTTCTCCGACATGTAGCCGGCACCACCGCAAGCCTCGCGGCATTCCTGGATGGTGGCCGTAGCGTGCGCCGACGAAATCACCTTCACGCCGGATGCCCAAGATTCGAGCTCGCGCTGCTGGATGCTCTGCTCCTCGGTGGGATCCATCAGATTGTAGCGGCCATTAGCGATGTTTGCGTAGTGCGCGTCAAGACGGTCGGTGACCTTGTTCTGCAGCGCCGCCAGTGCGTAGGTGCGCGATAGTGGCACGAGCAGGCGGAGGCGGTGGGAGCGGTGCTCCATCAAGGTCTTTTCCTTGCCAGGAGCGCCTTCGAATTGGCGACGACGCAGAGCGTAGCGCACCGCAATGTCGAGGCTGGTTCGAGTCGCTGCACCCGCAGCGGCGCCCACTCCGACGCGACCACGGATCAATGTGCTGAGCATGGTGAAGAAGCGACGGTTCTGAGACTCGATCGGGGAGCTGTAATTGCCGGCCTCGTCGACGTCACCGAACTTGTTCAGCAGGTTTTCGCGAGGCACTCGGACGTGATCGAACTTGAGGGTGCCGTTGTCGACACCAAGCAGGCCACCCTTGCGTCCGTTGTCGCCGATTTCCACACCTGGCAGTGGGTTGCCTGCGTCGTCGCGGATGGGGACGACAAGGCAGTGTACGCCGTGGGAATCGGTGCTGCCCGGGGTGTAGAGCTGCGCGAAGACTGCGGCGATGGTGCCGTGGCGAGCTGCATTGCCGATGTAGGACTTGCGGGCGCCATCGTTAGGAGAGTGGATAACAAACTCTTGGGTTTCAGGATCGTAGGTTGCCGAGGTTTCAATCGCCGCAACGTTGGAACCGTGGCCACGCTCGGTCATGCCGTAGCACCCCAGCAGCTCAAGGTTCATGGTCGGTTCGACGTACTTGCGGTGGCGTTCGGTGCCGAGCGCGTCAATAGCGCCGCCCCACAGGCCCCACTGAACGCCAGCCTTGACCATGGTGGACATATCCACCGAGCCAAGGGTTTCTAGCGCGACGATGGCGCGGGCGGTATTACCGTCGCCACCGTTTGCCTTAGAAAAGCTGGCGCGCTGGATATTGGTGTGCAGCAATTCGCGAATCTTTTCAACCTGCAGATCGCGCTGCTCGTCGATGGTTCCTTCGAGGTTGAGCTGCAACGTTGGTGATGCGATCGCCTCGCGCATGATGTTTCGGTCATCGGCGTATTTACCGTCGATGACGGTGCGCAGTCCGCGAACAATCGCCTCGACATCGGATTCATTTCTTGACGCCGGAAGTGTATCCGGGCGGTGTGCCTCGGGCTTGGCCTTCGGAGCATTCTTTGGCGAGTTCTTCTGCGAGGTCTTAATTTCTACCTGTGTGTGTGACATGTCGCAACCTTAGCGTGAATGTGATGTAGAACACTACTGTTTTTGGGTGAAAACGGCCTATCTTTGCTGGTTGTGGCCTTTTAGTCACCCCCAGCGGGCCGAGATTTCTTAGGCCTCGATGATCGCCGTGACGCCTTGGCCGCCTGCTGCACAGATGGAGATCAGGGTGCGTCCGCCACCGTTTTCCTTCAGTGTCTTCGCGGCGGAGGCGAGGATGCGCCCGCCGGTCGCAGCAAATGGGTGGCCGGCCGCGAGGGAGGAACCCTTTACGTTGAGCTTGGAGCGGTCGATCGAGCCAAGTGCGGAATCAAGGCCCAGTCGAGTCGTGCAGTACTCCTCGGATTCCCAAGCAGACAGGGTGGCCAGGACCTGGGACGCGAAGGCTTCGTGGATTTCATAGAAGTCGAAGTCCTGCAGCGTAAGTCCATTGCGCTCCAGCAGGCGTGGGACTGCGTAGGTCGGGGCCATCAGCAGGCCGTCATCGCCGTGGACGAAGTCGACCGCCGCGGTCTCGGAGTCGACGAGGTAGGCCCAGGGCTCGAAGTTATTGGCCGCGGCCCATTCCTCGGAGGCAAGCAATACGGCGGAGGCGCCGTCGGTCAGTGGGGTCGAGTTGCCCGCGGTCATCGTGGCCTGAGTGCCGTGCTGCTCGGCATCCTTCTTACCGAAGACCGGCTTGAGGCTAGCCAGCTTTTCCTCGCTGGTATCCGGGCGCATATTGGTATCGCGGGTGACCTTCATGAACGGCGTGATCAAATCATCGAAGAAACCTGCGTCGTAGGCAGCGGCAAGATTGCGGTGCGAAGCCACTGCGAGCGCATCCTGGTCCTCGCGGGTGACGCCGAACTCGCGCGCGGTGATCGCGGCATGCTCGCCCATAGATAAGCCGGTGCGAGGCTCGAAATTACGAGGCTGCTCCGGGGTGAGCTGCTTCGGGCGAATCGAGCCGACCAACTTCAACTGCTCTGCAGGCTTCTTTGCATTCGAGAGCTTGATGAGGGTGCGACGCAATTCATCGCCCACGGCAAGGGGGGCATCCGAGGTGGTATCGGTACCCCCGCCGATGCCTACCTCAATGCGGCCCATGGAGATGGCATCGGCGACCTGGACCGCTGCCGCAAGCCCTGTGCCACATGCCTGCTGGATATCGAAGGCCGGAGTGGTGGGTGCGAGTGCGGAGCCGAGGACGCATTCGCGAGTGAGATTGAAATCGCGGGCATGCTTCAAAACTGCGCCTGCAGCAACCATGCCCAGCTCGGTATCTTGGAGGCCATAACGTGCAACAAGGCCGTCGATGGCTGCGGTGAGCATGTCTTGGTTCGAAGCGCTTGCGTATTCATTGTTGGAACGTGCGAAGGGAATCCGGTTTCCTCCGACGATGGTAACGCGACGAGCTTGTGGGGTGTTCATGGGTTGACTCTCCCTCATGTTGAGTGCAATTATCTGTGTTACGAATCACCGTTCGTTTTCTAGTGTAGTGTAGATCACGTAAAAGTACGAAAAGGATGGTCGCAATGGCAAAACAAGGAATTCTCGAACAACTCATCAACTCTCCAGTGGGCGCCAAGCTCGGTGTTCCACAGGGGGAACCACTTCGTCGCTACGCGCCGGGTGAACCCCTCCTGGACGGACCTGTCGTCATCGGCGGACGCGGTCGCCTCCTCGCGGAACTGCCCGCATTGCTGCAGGGTGACTACCAGCTCGTCGACGCGGCGGCAGAATCCAAGCGCTCCGCGATCGTCGTGGACCTGACCGGACTCACCGCTCCCGAAGAACTGCATGAAATCTACGATTTCCTCAACCCACAGATGAAGAAGCTGCTGCCAAGTGGTCGCATCGTCGTCATCGGGCACACACCAGAGCTTCTCGACGACGCCGACGCTCGCATCGTGGCACGCTCGCTGGAGGGATTTAGTCGCTCCGTGGCCAAAGAACTCCGTCGCGGAGCAACCGCACAACTTGTCTACGTCGCACCTGACGCGACACTGGCATCCGCGGAATCCACCCTGCGCTTCTTGCTTTCCGGCAAGTCCGCTTTCGTCGACGGCCAGGTCATCCGCGTCTCGGCGATCGATGCGCCCACTCCCGAGAATTGGGAGAAGCCTTTGCAGGGGCGCCTCGCCGTGGTCACCGGTGCCGCTCGCGGTATCGGCGCCACGATCGCAGAAGTGCTCGCACGTGACGGTGCCGATGTGATCTGCGTGGATATCCCCGCTGCAGGCGAGGGTCTGGCCAATACGGCCAACAAGGTCAAGGGAACCGCCTTGCCTTTGGACGTGACCGCGGCAGATGCTGCCGATCGTCTGGCGCAGCACGCGAATGAGCGCCATGGTCGCAAGATCGACATCATCGTGCACAACGCCGGTGTCACCCGCGACAAGTTGCTGGCAAACATGAACGATGGCCAGTGGAACATGGTGCAAAACATCAACCTGGTCGCACCTGTGCGCATCACCGAGAAGCTGCTGGCCGCAGGCGAGCTGGCGGAGGGTGCCTCCGTTATCGGCGTGTCGTCGATGGCCGGTATTTCAGGAAACCGTGGCCAGACCAATTACGCCACCACCAAGGCCGGTGTTATCGGGCTCGTCGACGCACTGGCTGGCGAGCTGGCCGCGCGCGGCGGCAACATCAACGCCGTGGCTCCAGGGTTCATTGAGACGGACATGACCGCTGCAATGCCTACCGGTCCACGTGAAATCGGTCGTCGCCTCAACTCCCTGTCGCAAGGTGGCAAACCTGTCGACGTGGCAGAGACCGTTGCCTATTTCGCGGCGACCTCCTCGAAGGCTGTCAACGGCAACGTGGTGCGCGTGTGTGGCCAGAACCTGCTGGGAGCGTGATTGGGGCAATGGCACAATACACACAGCTATCGTCCATCCCCGAGCTGATGGTTATCTATCGTTCGGCCATGAAGGATATGGTGCCAGTCATTGGTACCACTCATACAGCGAAGTCCGATCCCACAACCGCCTTTGAGGTCAGTGGGGTTGAGGTGGACGAGAAGCACTTGGCGTCCTACTGTCAGGCAACCGGCCTGCGCCTGGGCAATGAACTTCCGGCGACGTACCCCTACGTTCTGACCTTCCCGCTGGTGATGAAGTTGCTCACCGCGAAGGAGTTTCCCTTCAAAGCGATCGGTGCCGTGCACATCTCCAACTCGATTACACAGTTGCGCCCTTTGACGCTCAACGATGTTTTCGACGTGCGCGTGCATGCGCAGAACCTTCGGCCGCACCGCCGGGGTCTGATCATCGACTTCATCACGGAAGTATCGGTGGCGGGTGAAGTCGTCTGGAGTCAAACTTCCACGTTCCTGGGAGGTGGCGCGAAGCTAGCCAAGGACGCGGAATCGTCGCTACGCGAACGTGCGGAAGACACCGGGCAGACCCTTGACCGCCCAGATGTGCCCGCGCGTGCCTCGAACGCTTTGCTGCGCGTGAGTGCCGAGGACATCAGTAATTATGCTGATGCATCGGGGGACAAAAACCCGATTCACGTGTCCAAGCTTGGGGCGAAGGCGTTTGGTTTCCCCTCGACGATTGCGCATGGAATGTACACTGCCGCGGTGATGCTGGGCAGCCTCGAAGGTCGCTTGCCTCAAAGCTTCACCTATACCGTTGACTTTGCCAAGCCAGTGATCCTGCCTGCCAAGGTGGCACTGTGGACCGAGCACACCGACGGCGGCTGGGAGCTCCAGGCCAGGAAGGCCTCGAAGCCTGAGACTCTGCACGCCGTGGGGCTGGTAGGACCTACCGGTGCATAAACCTCACTTTTTACTGATGGAATTCCCAGGCCAATCCCATGAGGATGGAGCAGGGCAACCACTGCTTCATTGGTAGAGTGGCTCTTCGTGACATATTCAACTGGAGCAGCACAACATAACCACGATCCCGAGGGGGTGGACCCTTCTCAGGCCTCAACTGCCGACGCAGGTGAGCAGGAGGAGAAGACCACCCCGTGGTATATCGAGATCCCCGTGGTCATCCTGCTGACGTTGGGTTTGATTTTCCTGCTGCAAACATTCGTCGGCAGGGTGTATCTCATTCCGTCCGCATCAATGGAGCCCACTTTGCATGGCTGCGAGGGGTGCACCGGCGACCGGATTTTCGTTGAGAAGGTGTCCTACTACTTCAACGATCCGGAGCCCGGCGACGTTGTCGTCTTCGAAGGCACCGATTCTTGGAACCAGGGCTTTATCTCGCAGCGCAGCCAGAACACCTTCGTGCGCGGACTCCAAGACCTGGGATCCTATGCGGGTCTTGTCGCTCCGGATGAAAATAACCTGGTCAAGCGCATTATTGCCACGGGTGGCCAAACCGTGTCGTGTCAGGCAGGCGACCCCGCGGTCATGGTCGATGGCCAGCCGATCGATCAGTCCTATGTATTGGACCCGCCGACGTACCCCGTCGACCCTGAAATTGGTTCCGTCGAGTGTGGTGGCGAATTCTTCGGCCCGATCACCGTCCCCGACGATAGCTACTACATGATGGGCGACAACCGCACGAACTCCCTGGACTCGCGCGCTCACGTCGGCGACCCATATCAGGGCGCTATCCCTGCAGAGAATATTCGCGGCAAAGTCCAGGCGATCATCTTGCCGTTTAGCCGCATTGGTGGGGTCGACGACCCAGTTATCCAGCAATAACGTGCGCAGGCTCAAGCAACTCCGCACCTACGAAGTCGCCTTATCCAAGGCCGGACTCGGCCCCATCGCGGGTATCGACGAGGCCGGTCGCGGCGCCTGCTTCGGCCCCATCACCATCGGCGCCTGCATCCTGCCGGATCGCCCCATGAAGGCCCTCGAGGGCCTGACGGATTCCAAAAAGCTCACGCCGAAGCGTCGCGACGAGCTCTTCGACGCCGTCACCGACACTGCCGTGAGCTTTTCCGTCGTGCATATCTCCGCACAGCTTATCGACGAGCGCGGCATCCACACCGCCAACCTCGATGGGGCGCGCAAGGCGATTGCACTTTTAGACACCCAACCCGGCTACGTGCTCGTCGACGCTTTCCGCGTGCCGGGGCTGAGCTCTCCTCAATTACCCATCATTGGCGGGGATTACACCGCACGGTGCATCGCCGCGGCTAGCATTTTAGCCAAGGTCAGTCGCGACAGACTGATCATCGAACTTGCGGCGGACTATCCCGACTATGGCTTGGAAAAGCACAAGGGCTACGGGACAAAGGACCACATGGATGCGGTGCGTCGTAACGGTGCAACACCTCTGCATCGCTACACTTATTCAAACGTGGCTGCAGCCAATGCGGAATTTCAAAGGAGTACGAACACACCATGAGCGCTGAGGAACTAGACAACTACGAAGCAGAGGTTGAGCTGTCCCTGTATCGCGAATATCGCGATGTTGTGAGCCAGTTTTCGTACATTGTCGAAACTGAGCGCCGCTTCTACCTTGCCAACGCCGTGGAGCTTATTCCACATACCGAAGGCAAGGATGTCTATTACGAGGTACGCATGTCCGACGCGTGGGTCTGGGACATGTACCGCAACGTGCGATTCGTCCGCTACGTGCGAGTTATCACTTACAAGGACGTCAATATCGAAGAGCTCGACAAGCCCGATCTTGTCTTCCCCGAGAAGTAGGTACAGGTAGGCGCAACCCCCGAAATGTGGTTTTCCACAATTTTCGGGCATCTCTAACGCGGCAGTGTTCCGCGTGCACTCCATCCCCCAAGCTAGATGTAACTAGAACGCATCTACTTGGGGGAATACTTTATGCAGGAATCAGCAACGCGCCAGGCGCTGGGGAAACGTGGCGAACACGTTGCGGCAGAATTCTACGCACGCCGTGGCGCAACAATTCTGGCCAGAAACATCCACTATCCCGTTGGCGAACTCGACCTCATCGTGCGCGAACCCAATGGCACAGTCGTATTCGTTGAGGTCAAGACGCGCTCCAGTGGCGCCTACGGGAATGCCGAATCCGTCACACGCAGCAAGCTGGCAAAGATGCGCAAGGCCGCCGCGCGGTGGTTACTTGATCGGCCCTATTCCTTAGTCCGCTTCGACGTCATCGCGCTGACCGCGACCGGAGACGAGTTCGCGCTCGATCTCTTCGAGGGGGTCGAAGATGGCGCTTGCTAGTACGTCGGCTGCCACCGTCGAAGGCGTCGTCGCTTTCCCCGTCACCGTTGAAGCCAACGTCGGTCCTGGCTTGCCGGGCATGTATATCGTCGGTCTCGGCGACGCCACCGTCAGGGAATCACGCGACCGGATCAAAACCGCCATTGCGAATTCTCGTCTGCCATGGCCGAAAACAAAGATCATGGTCTCTTTATCGCCGGCACATCTGCCTAAATCCGGTTCGCATTTCGATCTGCCCGTCGCACTCGCGGTACTGGGCTCGCTTCATCCGGGTGCAGCCCACAGACTAGAAACAACCTTGTTGGCCGGAGAGCTCGGCCTCGACGGCAGCTTGCGGCCCGTCGATGGCATCCTGCCCATAGTTGCGTCAGCGTCGGCCGACCCGGAACGGACCATCATTATCCCAGCAGGTAATGCAGCGGAGGCCGCGCTAGTGGGGCAGCGCAATATTCTCGTCGCCCGTTCGCTCAACGATGTGTGGAACTGGGCCATCGGGAATGAGCAGTTACCGGCGGCCACCGACTTTGGCCATTTCGAGGAGGTGGATAGAGGTGGGCCAGATTTTGCCGATATCGCCGGCCAATCCGAGGTCAAAAAGGCACTCGAGGTGGCAGCGGCTGGTGCGCACCACGTGCTTATGGTGGGTCCTCCGGGTTCCGGAAAGTCGATGCTGGCGCAGCGTATCCCGTCGATCCTCCCGCCCTTGACACCCCAGGAGATTGTTGAGGCCACCGCCGTTCACTCAGTCTCCGGGCGCGAAACACATGCCGTGATCCGGCGTGCCCCCTATATTGCGCCCCACCCGGCATTGACGCGCGCTGCTCTTATCGGCGGCGGATCAGGGCGAGCACGGCCTGGGGCCGTGAGCCTTGCTCATCGCGGGGTTTTATTCCTTGATGAGGTCAGTGAGGTTCCCGCGGCGGTACTCGACAATTTAAGAACTCCGTTGGAAGAAGGATGCGTACGTCTCTCCCGGGCCCGCCGAGAAGTGCAATTTCCGGCCCGCTTCCAACTCATCATGGCCGCGAATCCCTGCCGTTGCGGAGCAGAAGATGCACTCCGGTGCCGGTGTAGTTCCAGGGAGAAGCGCGGACATTTGAGTAACGTGTCTGGACCACTGCGCGACCGGATCGATATCACTGTGGCAACTCGGGCATCAGGGGCGGTGATTGCAGATGACACGACTGAAACCTCAGCCACGATTGCCCACCGCGTCGAGGAGGCGCGCGATCGAGCCCGCGCTAGGTGGTCGCGCGCAGGGTTGAACATGCAAACTAATTCGGAGGTCGAGGCACCGTATCTACGTCGGCACTACCCAGCCGACGACGCTGGGATGGCCTTGCTCGGCGCCTACCTGGCGCAGGGAGATCTTTCACAACGGGGAGTCGATCGCGCCATCAAATTGGCGTGGACACTCTGCGATCTCGAGGGCGGTACGCGCCCGAACCTTGACCATGTCGCGTCTGCACTGGATTTGCGAACGACCGTGAACGCGGGGCGAGTGGAATGAAGAGTACTGAAGCCTGGGGCTATCTCAATACCGTTCTCGACGGACCTTCTCCAGCATTACAGCAAGCGTTGCGGGCAGGGCGTAGCCCAGAGGAAGTGGCACATGGAATCCAGGTCCGCGCCAGTTGGTTAGGCGCCTTAGCCCAAGAAACGGAGCGACGCTTAAACGTCAGCGTGCAGAAAATTGTCGAGCAGGCAGCGCAGTCGGGGTTTCACCTCATCCATCCAGATTCTCCGTACTGGCCCGCCGAGGTCCTAGGGCAAGCGTTCTTTCACGCGGAGCACTCTGCCGATGTCTCATCTCATACCGACCCCCGCGAGCTCACCGCCCCACATGGCTTGTGGATCCGCGGCAATCAGGACCTGAAATCTCTCACGGCACGTGCGGTGGGCATCGTCGGCACGCGAGCAGCCACCCAGTACGGCTTCGAGACCACCCAACAAATCTGCACTGATCTCGCGCGACATCACTACACAATCTTTTCGGGTGGAGCACTCGGAATCGACACCTATGCACACCGCACGGCGCTGGAATGCAACACTCCGACCGTCGCCGTCATGGCCTCCGGCCCCGGATTTGTGTATCCGCTGCGCAATAAGGACCTATTTGATCGCATCGTGGATAGTGGCGGGGCGTTGATCACCGAATACGCACCCGGGACACCAGCGGAACGGTTCCGTTTCCTAGTGCGCAATCGCCTCGTCGCCGCCCTGACTCAAGGCACGGTCGTTGTCGAAGCGCCGTATCGGTCAGGTGCGCTAAACACCATGAAGCGTGTCGACGATTTCGGGCGCTTGCCCATGGCCGTGCCCGGTCCGATCAGTGGCGGAGCGTCGAATGGCAGCAATAGTTTGATCAAACAACAACGAGCGATCGCCATCGTCGATATCCGCGAAGTACACGGACATCTTTCCCGAATCGGGGAAGTAGATGTCGACGCCCAGCTAGAACTCGAATTCGCGCCGACTCCGATTCAGGAGCTTTCGCGCAACGAGCTGCGTGTCTACGACGTCTTGCCACGAGACGACCAAGGGGGAATCACCGCGGAGGAAGTGGCCGCCGCGGCAGGCCTGAGCGTGGCGCTGACCGTGCATCTCCTTGTGGACTTAGCCAAGCGATCCCTGGTTGTGCGAGAAGGAACCGCCTGGGCGAAGCTTCCTGGGCCGCCACCCGGGATCGAACAAGGCTGAGCCGAAGAGGAGTGGTGCGACGCTATACTCGTGAGGTGTGAGTGAAAGAGAGAAGGAACGCGAAGCAGGCCGCGAGGTTACCCAAGTCGGTGCTGCCATCGATGACTTCGCCGACTACCTCAGCCTCGTGAAAGGTCGCTCAGCCGCCACCGTGCGAGGATATAGATCGGATCTGGCAACGTTGACCGAGTTCGCACCGACGTTTCGCTCATTCACGATTGTGACTTTGCGCTCCTGGCTGGCCAACGGGGTGGACCAGGGGTTGGCGCGAACGAGCCTCGCCCGCAGAACTGCCGCTGCGCGAGCGTTTTCCACGTGGGCCTATAACCACGAATACCTTGCCTCCGATGTGGCCGCGCGACTGAAAACCCCCAAGATCAACCGAAAGTTACCCCAGGTGCTCAGCACCGAGCGAGCCGCGGAACTAGTGACGCAGCCTCGAGCCAATGCGGACAACCCAACGGGACCCGAAGCAGTGCGCGATCAGGCGATGCTTGAACTGCTCTACGCCACCGGAATCCGCGTTTCTGAGCTAACCAATCTCGATGTTGGTGACCTCGACCTCGACCGGATGCAAGCGCGTGTGACCGGTAAGGGAAATAAGCAACGTGTCGTCCCCTTCGGAAAGCAGGCGCGACTTGCGCTGAACGCGTGGCTCAACCACGGTCGCGATGAGATCGCCGGAGACACTCCAGCCTTGTTTGTCGGAGTCCGGGGTAACCGGATCGATCCCCGGCAGGTCCGGCGCATCGTCGAGCGCGCCGGGCAGGAGACTGACGTGCCTCATCTCACCCCGCACGGGCTGCGCCACTCTGCTGCCACGCACCTGCTTGAAGGTGGGGCAGATCTTCGCCTCGTCCAGGAGCTTCTCGGTCACTCGTCCATGCAGACGACCCAGATTTATACCCACGTCTCGGCGCAACGGCTCAAGGACGTCTTCGCCCAGGCGCACCCGCGTGCCTGAGTACTGTCCACGGGCTTGAGCCGAATCGTGGGGCGATCAAGCAGTGTGAGGGGATTGATGTACTCGTCGGGGCCGGTCCGAGCACCCCAGTGCAGCCCCTCATGGTCGTCGAATGGATGCCCCAAACGCCCAATCAGCTCGCCTTCGCGGACGGCATCTCCCGCTGAAACACGGGCATGGACAGGTTGATAAGTGGTACGGATGCCATCGGCGTGATCGATAGAAACTGTCGGAGTGCCAAACACAACGCCGACGAAAGCGACTGTGCCGGACTCCGCGGCCCGCACATCACCGCCAATGGGGAGTGCTAAATCCACGCCACGGTGGCCTGGCAGCCAATTCTTTTCCGGTATCTGCGCACCTCGCAGCACACGAGTCGCCTGCGAATCCCCGGTGGTCGGGTCGACATAAGCAAAGGCACGCCCCGCGGGGAAGGCAGAAGAAACTACCACACAAAATACGAGAAGAAGGACGGTCAAAGGGGAGAG
Organism: Corynebacterium lubricantis DSM 45231; assembly: GCF_000379425.1. GTDB lineage: Bacteria > Actinomycetota > Actinomycetes > Mycobacteriales > Mycobacteriaceae > Corynebacterium > Corynebacterium lubricantis. Next base: position 93,045 of record NZ_KB902237.1, on the reverse strand, counting down.
AGCAGCTCGTCGTAAAGCCATATATGCGATCTTGGCCGAACAATGGACCTTGCACCGAGCGAGCCATCAAAGCCTGTGGATAACCAGATGGCTGTGGATAGCTTGGCGCGCCCGTTTGGCGAGAACGTAGTTCACGGTTTAAGATTGGGCGCAGCAGTGTGTCCATTTGCGTCAGCTTGTGAACTACTGACTACGCGCGACGAAATACTAAGCATGAGCTTGGCTGTCGTTATCAACATCGGTCCCAGCTTCCTTTGATGGAAAATGGGCGTTGGTGCGGCTCGTTGCCAGGGTGCGGGATAAAAACCCACACAACATTTTGTAACCGAACTAACTATTACTCCTAAGGAGAGCTTCCCATGGCAGTTGTAACCATGCGCGAACTCCTCGACGCTGGTGTGCACTTTGGCCACCAGACCCGTCGCTGGAACCCGAAGATGCGTCGCTTCATCTTCACCGACCGTAACGGCATCTACATCATCGACCTGCAGCAGACGCTAACCTTCATCGATGAGGCATACGAATTCGTGAAGGAAACCGTCGCTCACGGCGGCTCCATCCTGTTCGTTGGCACCAAGAAGCAGGCTCAGGAAGCAGTTCAGGAAGAAGCTGAGCGCGTTGGCATGCCTTACGTCAACCACCGTTGGCTCGGCGGCATGTTGACCAACTTCCAGACCGTTTCCAAGCGTCTGCACCGCATGAAGGAACTGCAGGCAATGGACGCAGCCGAGGACGGCTACGCAGGTCGCGGCAAGAAGGAAATCCTGATGCTGACCCGCGAGCGCACCAAGCTTGAGCGCGTTCTTGGCGGCATCTCCGAGATGACCAAGGCACCTTCCGCACTGTGGATCGTGGACACCAACAAGGAGCACATCGCTGTTGCTGAGGCACACAAGCTGCGCATCCCTGTTGTGGCTATCCTCGACACCAACTGTGATCCGGATGAAGTTGACTTCCCAATCCCGGGCAACGACGACGCAATTCGTTCCACCAAGATCCTGACCCACATCATCGGTGAGGCAATCATCGCAGGTAAGCAGTCCCGCGAAGAGCGTGCACTCGCAGCTTCCCGCGAAGCTGCAGGCGACACCGACGAGAAGGCAGCTCAGGACGCAGAGGCAGCAGCTGCTGCTTCCGCTGACCAGGCGGCAGAAGCACCAGCCGAGGCTGAAGCTCAGGCTGAGGCTCCAGCACAGACTGAGTCCGAAAACGCTTAGTCGCTGCTCAACACGGCATCTACCCCCAGCGCCTGCACGTCGTTCCATATCTGAATGAATGGGCGCACGGCGGCACTGGGGGTGTTGTCTTTTTCGACATGCCACGACTTCGGCTGTCGACTAGTCTTTTTAAAGATCATTTAAACGAATTTCGTTCTACAACGAGGAGGATCGCCCGACTATGGCGAACTACACCGCTGCTGATGTTAAGAAGCTCCGCGAGATGACCGGCTCCGGCATGATGGACTGCAAGAAGGCCCTGGAAGAGGCTGCAGGCGATTTCGAGAAGGCCGTTGAGATCCTGCGCGTCAAGGGCGCGAAGGACGTGGGCAAGCGCGCAGAGCGCAATGCTCTCGAGGGCCTGGTTGCAGTGTCCGGCAACACGATCGTCGAGATCAACTCCGAGACCGACTTCGTAGCAAAGAACGAAGAGTTCAAGACCATCGCAGGCCAGATCGCTGAGGCAGCAGCAGCTGTTAAGGCAAACACCCCTGAGGAGCTCGCTTCCGCACAGGTTGACGGCACCCCAGCCTCCGAGGTCATCGAGCAGCTCTCCGCAAAGATCGGCGAGAAGCTTGAGCTTCGTCGCGCAGCTACCGTTGAGGCAGAGAACCTCGAGGTTTACCTGCACCAGCGTTCCGCTGACCTGCCACCAGCTGTCGGCGTTCTCGTCGGCTACACCGGTGCTGGCGAGCAGGCTGCTGAGGCCGCTCACCAGGTCGCTCTGCAGATCGCTGCTATGAAGGCTCGTTACCTGACCCGCGAGGATGTCCCAGCTGACGTCGTCGAGAAGGAGCGCGCAGTTCAGGAAGAGATCACCCGCAACGAGGGCAAGCCAGAAGCTGCCGTTGCAAAGATCGTTGAAGGCCGCGTGGGCGCGTTCTTCAAGGACATCGTTCTTTTGGATCAGCCTTCCCTGTCTGACTCCAAGAAGTCCGTCAAGCAGTACGCTGAGGAGAACGGCCTGGAGATCACCAGCTTCGTCCGCTACGAGGTTGGCCAGCAGTAATTCTCGCTGCCAGTTGTGATCCCCGTTTCCGCCTCGTGGCGGAGGCGGGGATTTACGCATTTCGCTTGACGACGATTGGCCCGCCCGAAACTTCTGTGCTCCCTCCGGTGGGTAACTAACGGCATCCCGCCTATTGCAGGTAGGATGTGGAACAGGAAAATTGCGATGGCGTATGCCCAAAAGGAGTACATCTCAAGTGACTGAAACTGCTGAACAACCACGTCATGGCTACAAGCGAGTGATGCTGAAACTCGGGGGTGAGATGTTCGGCGGTGGACAAGTCGGCATCGACCCAGATGTTGTCGAAAACGTTGCAGCCCAAATCGCCGAGGTCGCCGAGACTGGGGCCGAGGTCGCCGTTGTTATCGGTGGCGGTAATTTCTTCCGCGGCGCGGAGCTGCAGCAACGTGGCATGGACCGTGCACGCGCGGACTACATGGGCATGCTCGGCACCGTCATGAACTGTTTGGCTCTGCAGGACTTCCTGCAGCAGCGTGGCGTTGATACCCGCGTCCAGACGTCCATCAATATGGCCCAGATCGCCGAGCCTTACTTGCCGCTGCGCGCGGTACGCCACCTCGAGAAGGGCCGCGTGGTCATCTTCGGTGCAGGTATGGGCATGCCGTACTTCTCCACCGATACCACCGCGGCACAGCGTGCCTTGGAGATCAACTGCGAGGTACTGCTCATGGCCAAGGCCGTCGATGGAGTGTACTCGGATGATCCACGCACGAACCCGGACGCCGAGCTCTACACCGAGATCTCGCCTCGCGAGGTCATCGAAAAGGGCCTCAAGGTAGCCGATGCGACTGCTTTCTCGCTGTGCATGGACAACGAGATGCCGATCCTCGTGTTCAACCTGCTGACCCAAGGAAATATCAAGCGCGCCGTGCAGGGCGAACGGATTGGCACCCTCGTTCAATAAGTTCAGTCGGGTGCTTTAGCACTGGTAGATTGATTAGGTAGCCGCGCTGTGGCGCAAAAATATCCGAGATGATTGCGAAGGAACAACAATGATTGATGAAGTATTGCTAGATGCCGAAGAGCGCATGGGTAACTCCGTAGAACACACCCGCGAGGATCTCGTATCCATCCGTACCGGTCGCGCAAACCCGGCTATGTTTAACGGTCTCGTGGCTGATTTTTACGGCGCACCAACTCCCATCAACCAGATGGCCACCATCTCGGTGCCTGAACCACGCATGCTGCTGATCAAGCCCTATGACATGTCCACCATGGGCGAGATCGAGAACGCTATTCGCAACTCGGACCTCGGCGTGAATCCCACCAACGATGGTCAGGTACTGCGCGTCACCATTCCGCAGCTCACCGAGGAGCGTCGCCGCGACATGGTGAAGATGGCCAAGTCTAAGGGCGAGGATGGCAAGATTGCGATCCGCAATATTCGTCGTCAAGGCATGGAAGCTTTGAAGAAGATCCAGAAGGACGGCGATGCTGGCGAGGACGAGGTTGTCGCAGCAGAAAAGGAACTCGACAACGTCACCGCGTCGTACGTGAAGAAGGTCGACGAAGTCGTCGCTAACAAGGAAGCTGAGCTCATGGAGGTTTAGCACATAGCTAGCCTCCGCGCGCAGCCCTACAAGGAAGCGAGAACTTTGTTTAAAGGTGAGTACTGATAAAGACACCCCCAAACCGCAACGCGATTCAGCGCTACATTTAGACCTGCCCAAGCCGAAGAACTCGGCCGGGCGCAACCTCACCCAGGCGATCATCGTGGGTGTCATTTTGGCTCTGATTGTCATCGCCGCGTTGATTGCGGGACCAATCGGGTGGTATCCGCTGGTTGCCGTGGCGGTCGGTGGGGGAATGTGGGAGGTGCTCACTCGCCTGCGTGAGTCGGGCTATGTAGTTCCTCGCACGCTGCTGTTGGTTGCCGGCCAGGCGATGGTCTGGTCCACGTGGCCTTTCGGTGTGACGGGACTGATTTTCACGTTCACCGTCAGCGCCATTTTGCTCATGTTTGGCAGATTGTTCCACCATGGGCGCACCACGGCCCCGAAAAACTACCTGCGGGACACAGCCGTCTCGATTTTCGTGCTCGTCTGGATCCCACTCTTTGGTTCCTTCGGCGCCATGATTTCACAGCTCTCCTCGTGGGACGTCCCAGGTTCGCTGTTCATCCTGACGTTCATGCTCTGCGTCGTGGGCTCAGACGTGGGCGGCTATATCGCCGGTGTGATGTTCGGTTCCCATCCCATGGCCCCAGCAGTCAGCCCGAAGAAGTCGTGGGAAGGCTTCGCCGGTTCCGTTACCTTCGGCGTTATTATCGGTTCGCTCAGCCTGCACTTCCTGCTGCAACAGGATTGGTGGATTGGGGCGATTCTCGGTTTCGTGTTGGTTATTTGCGCCACGCTCGGCGACTTGGTGGAAAGCCAATTTAAACGAGAGCTGGGGATCAAGGATATGTCGAATTTCCTCCCAGGCCACGGCGGGCTCATGGACCGACTCGACGGCATGCTCCCCGCCGCGGCCGTGACCTGGCTGCTACTCAGCCTGGTCAGCGGCTACTGGTGATTAGCTTTTATAAGCCTTCTTCACCTGGCGACGCAGCTCAAACATGCGCCAGCCACCAACAAGCGCCATGATCAGCGCACCCGTGATTGCCGACATGAGATATGCAATGGCGGCAGGGAAGTGCCAGGTCCATTGGAAGAGCGTGATCTCCACTTCCTGCTGATTCTGCAGAATGAAGATGATCAGCAAGATCAGCAAGAGCGTGCCGACGATCAACGCCGCCCACGTGCCAGCCGCCAGGGAACCGGAGACCTTCGCCGGTGGTTTGGTATCCTCAGCGTGAGGCATGGGTTCCTCGCGTACAGCCGGTGGCTGCGCGGTGTCAGTTGGCTCGGGAATGTCCGTCGGATCGACCGGCTCGATTGGGTCAGAGTAGTCGTATGATCCAGCAGAGGAAGAGTCTCGTGTCATAGGACATATGATAAACGTACGCGCATCAAAATTTATGCTAGGCGTGCGAACAATTCGGTAAACGGCCCTCGACGTGCAATGATGGAGCGCGATATGAGTGAATTTCCTAAGATCCAGTTATTGGCCCCCAAGCATGGTATGCCACCTAAGCATTTCGCTGACCTGACCAAGGCGGAACGCCAGGCAGCAATCCAGGAGCTTGGCCTGCCAAAGTTCCGTGCAGACCAGATCGCACGCCATTATTACGGTCGCTTCGAAGCCGACCCCACCACCATGACCGACCTGCCCGAAGCACAACGCGAGCTTGTCAAGGACGCGCTATTCCCCACACTGTTGACACCAGTGCGCACAGTGGAGACCGACGAAGGCGACACCACGAAAACCCTGTGGCGCCTGCACGACGGCATCTTGTTGGAATCCGTCTTGATGCGTTATACCGACCGCGCGACCTTGTGCATCTCGTCGCAGGCCGGCTGCGGCATGGCATGTCCTTTCTGCGCCACCGGCCAGGGCGGCCTTGACCGCAACCTGTCCACCGCGGAGATCGTCGATCAGGTCCGTGAGGCCGCCGCGATGATGGAAGCGGAAGGCTCTCGCCTCTCCAACATCGTGTTCATGGGCATGGGCGAACCGTTGGCGAACTACAAACGCGTGGTCTCGGCCGTGCGCCAAATCACCCAGCCATCACCAGACGGCTTTGGCATTTCCCAGCGCAATATCACCGTCTCCACGGTTGGTCTGGCGCCAGCGATTCGCAAGCTTGCCGACGAAGACCTCTCCTGCACCCTGGCGGTGTCTTTGCACACGCCTGACGACGAGCTGCGCGACACCCTCGTCCCCATCAATAATCGCTACTCGGTACAAGAGGTTCTTGACGCTGCGCGGTACTACGCCGATAAATCGTCGCGACGCGTCTCGATCGAGTACGCCTTGATCCGCGACATCAACGATCAAGACTTCCGCGCGGACATGCTGGGCCAAAAGTTGCACGAGGCTCTGGGGTCCAAGGTGCACGTGAACCTGATTCCGCTGAACCCGACTCCGGGATCGAAGTGGGATGCCTCGCCGAAGGAGCGCCAGGATGAGTTCGTGCGTCGCGTGATCGCTCAGGGTGTCACCTGTACGGTTCGCGACACCAAGGGCCAGGAAATCGCGGCGGCTTGTGGTCAGCTCGCCGCCGATGAAAAGGTCGGCTAAGCAAAGACACGAAAACACCCTGTACCGAATCGGTACAGGGTTTTTTCGCTGTGGAGCTTTTAGCCTTCGACCTCGCGGAGGTGGCGAACGCGGGATGGCTCGATGTTGAGCGCGCGCAGCTGCGAATCGGAGAGATCAGAGTAATCGCCGGAAAGCGTCTTCTGATCGTAGGCCCAGTCTGGCTCAACGTGGCCGACTGGCTCATTCTTACCCGTCAGCGTGCGGATCTGGGAGAGCTGTGGGCGCAGTGCGAAGAGGATCAGGCCGATGGCGATCAACGCAGCGATTGTGAGCAGCCAGATGGTCTCCACATGGCCACGGTGGTTACCGAAGTTGAAACCCAGCAAGAAAAGAACCGAGATCCAACCAGCGATCTGAATGGTCTTTGGGCTGAATTCCGACCAGCCCCACTTTGCGGAAGGAACGTCTTCCTCAGATACGCCGTTGTAAACCTGGTAGGTCTTCTCGTGGGACGCAGCCATTGCATTCTCCTTTAAAATTGCACTGTTGTCTGCGCTCCATCATCTCACACCGGTGTCCGTTTATGTGAGTGAATACCCCCTTAAGGTTTCATACTTTCGCAGGATAGGGAACTGGTGCCACAATAGGTCGGGTGAGCACTACCAAAACCACAGCAACACGGGTCCTGATTCTTGGTTCCACCGGCTCGATAGGCACCCAGGCCATCGACGTTATTTCGCGCAACCCGGATACCTTTGAGGTCGTCGGGATCGCTGCCGGCGGGTCGAATCCGCATCTACTCATCGAGCAGGCCCGCGCGCTGAACTTGCAGCCGCACAATGTTGCGGTCTCCGACGAACTGGCGGCCGGTACCGTTGCGGAGGCGCTCGGCGGGAAGGTGATTTCTGGTCCGGATGCGGCGCGGGAGCTCGTCGACAAGCAACCTGCGGACACGGTACTCAACGCCCTGGTGGGTTCCCTGGGGCTGGCGGCAACGCTGGCGACGCTGGATACCGGTGCCACCTTGGCGCTGGCGAACAAGGAATCTCTGGTCGCTGGTGGCCGGCTTGTGATTGATCGCGCGCAGCCGGGACAGATCGTGCCGGTGGATTCGGAGCATTCCGCGATGGCGCAGTGTTTGCGCTCTGGGCGTCGCGACGAGGTGGCGCGTTTCGTACTCACGGCCTCCGGTGGGCCGTTTCGCGGGCGCACGCGTGAGCAGATGTGGGATGTCACCCCGGAGCAGGCGGCGGCGCACCCGACGTGGTCGATGGGGCAGATGAATACGCTCAACTCCGCGACGCTTGTAAATAAAGGCCTCGAGCTGATCGAGGCGAGCTTGCTCTTTGATGTCGCGCCGGAGCTCATTGACGTTACGGTGCATCCGCAGTCGATCATCCACTCCGCGGTCACCTTCGTCGACGGCTCCACGATCGCGCAGGCCTCGCCACCGTCGATGATGCTGCCGATCAGCCACGCCCTGGCCTGGCCGAACCGCGTCGCCGACGCCCAGCCGGCCCTCGATTTCTCCCAGGCCCACGATTGGCACTTCGAGCCGCTTGACGACGAGGCCTTCCCAGCCGTGCAACTTGCCCGCGACGTGGCTACCCGGGGTGGCACATTCCCGGCTGTCTACAACGCCGCGAACGAGGAGGCCGCTGCCGCTTTCCTCGCCGGCCGGATCCGTTTCCCCCAGATCGTCGACGTGGTCGCGGCGATCGTCACCGGCGCCGATGATTTCGCCCACGTAGCATCGACCTTCGACGAAGTAGTCGAGGTTGAGCGCATCGCCAGGATGCGCGCCAATACACTTATCGACGAGCTGGCCGCCTAGTTTCTATCTGTTGTAGGGAGGAGCCCACCAGTGGGTTCATATATCTTAGGTGTTCTGCTTTTCGCGTTGGGCATCGCAGCGACCATTGCTTTGCACGAGCTGGGGCACCTGTTAACTGCACGTGCATTTAAGATGCGCGTGCGCAAATACTTCATTGGCTTCGGGCCGACCCTGTGGTCAACGAAGAAGGGCCATACGGAATACGGCATTGCCGCGGTTCCTTTCGGCGGCTTCTGCGAAATCGCAGGCATGACAGCCCAAGACCCCGTTACTGAGGAAGAAGCGCCACACGCCATGGTGAATAAGCCGTGGTGGCAGCGCGTGCTGGTGCTCTCCGGCGGTGTGATCACGAACTTCTTCCTGGGCTTTATGATTCTGTATCTGGTGGCTGTGTCGTCCGGGATCCCGAATCCCTATGCCGATCGCACGCCGACCGTCGGCGAGGTTTCCTGTACCTCCAACCAGATCGATGCCGAAACGCTGGAGGACTGCACTGGTCCGGGACCAGCAGGTGAAGCTGGTGTCCAGGTCGGCGACAAACTGGTCAGCATCGACGGGCAGAAGTTGGATACCTTCCAGGAATTGCGTGAGTACGTCATCGTTCGACCTGGCGAGACCGTCGATCTCACCATTTCACGCGAAGGCGCCGAGCATACCTATGCCATAGAGGTCGAACCCGTTGAGCGCTTGAACGCCGACGGCGAGACGATTTCCGCAGGTGCCGTGGGCTTAACCAACGCCCCTGTCGAGGACGCGATGCGGAAGTTTGGCCCGCTTGAGGCCGTACCCGCCACCGCCGCGTTTACCGGGCAGACCATCAATGCCACCTTCGAGGCGCTGCTGCAATTCCCGGCCAAGATTCCTGGAGTGGTGGCCGCGATCTTCGGTGCCGAGCGCGACATCGAGGGCCCGATGAGTGTCCTGGGTGCGTCGATGACCGGTGGCGAACTGGTTGAGCGCTCCATGTGGAGTGTGTTCTTCATGCTCCTGGCCAATCTGAACTTCTTCCTGGCGCTATTCAATCTGGTTCCGCTGCCACCGCTCGACGGCGGACATATCGCCGTGGTGCTCTACGAAAAGGTCCGCGACTTCTTCCGGCGCTTGCGTGGATTGGGTCCAGGCGGCCCGGCTAATTACGAGAAGCTCATGCCGATCACCTTTGCGATGGCGGCGGTGCTGCTCACCGTGGGTCTGATCGTGATTGTGGCGGACGTTGTCAACCCAATTCGCCTTTTCGGCTAGTTGACACTGGTGCTAGCATTGGTGACAACTTTTGGTTTTCTTTTATGTTGAGGAGAAACATGCCCACACCCATTGGTCTTGGAATGCCTGAAGGGCCAGCACCGACGCTCGCGCCGCGTCGCAAGACCCGCCAACTTTTTGTCGGCGATGTAGGGGTTGGATCAGATCATCCGATTTCCGTGCAGTCGATGACTACTACGAAAACCCACGATATTAACTCCACCCTGCAGCAGATTGCGCAGCTGACCACTGCTGGCTGCGATATCGTGCGCGTTGCCGTGCCAAAGACGGTCGACGCTGAGGCGCTGCCAATCATCGCAAAGAAGTCGCCGATCCCTGTGATCGCCGATATTCACTTCCAGCCGAAGTACATCTTCGCCGCCATCGACGCCGGCTGCGCGGCCGTGCGTGTGAACCCCGGCAACATCCGTGAATTCGATGGTCGCGTCAAGGAAGTCGCGAAGGCTGCCGGCGATGCGGGCATCCCTATCCGTATCGGTGTCAACGGTGGTTCCCTGGATAAGCGCCTGCTGGAGAAGTACGGCAAGGCAACCCCTGAGGCGCTCGTCGAGTCCGCAATCTGGGAAGCAGGCCTTTTCGAGGAGTATGGCTTCGGCGATATCGCGATTTCCGTCAAGCACTCCGACCCAGTTCTCATGGTCGAGGCCTACCGCCAGCTCGCGGCGAAGACCGACTACCCACTGCACCTTGGTGTGACCGAGGCCGGCCCGAAGTTCATGGGCACCATCAAGTCCTCTGTGGCTTTCGGCGCGCTGCTCTCCCAGGGCATCGGCGACACCATCCGCGTGTCCCTGTCTGCCGACCCAGTCGAGGAGATCAAGGTCGGCGACCAGATCCTCCAGGCGCTCAACTTGCGCGAGCGTGGCCTCGAAATCGTGTCCTGCCCATCCTGTGGCCGCGCCCAGGTGGACGTGTACACGCTCGCCGAGGAGGTCACCGCTGGCCTGGATGGCCTCGAGTTCCCACTGCGCGTGGCCGTCATGGGCTGCGTTGTCAATGGTCCAGGCGAGGCGCGCGACGCTGACCTCGGCGTCGCTTCCGGCAACGGTAAGGGTCAGATCTTCGTCAAGGGTGAGGTCGTCGAGACCGTGCCGGAGTCCAAGATCGTAGAAACCCTCATCGACTACGCCAACCGCATCGCCGAAGAGGAAGGCCTCGAGGCGAAGGAAGGCACCAAGGCTGAAGTAAAGGTCACCCACTAGACTTTTTCGGCATTAAGCGTGGCAGCACCGGGAGCATTCCCGGTGCTGCTATTTTTATGCCATGAAAAAGCTCGCGGCAGTTCTCGTAGCGCTGATCATGGCTGCGGGAGTGGTCTCGTGCACACCCCGCCCCAACGACGCGACACCGGTGGCGGAGGATTTCCTCGCCGCGCTCACAACCAACGATGCAGAAAGCATCGCACCGCTTATCGACGATTCCACCACCGCCACCGAGGTGATCAACGCCACCTATACCGGTTTGCAGGCCGAGGGGGCCACCGCGACGTTAAACCAGGTGGAACAAGACGAGAACATGGCCACTGCTTCCTACACGCTGCAGTGGCAGCTTCCCCGCGAGCGCGAACTGACCTACGACACGCAACTCACTCTGACCCAAGTAAGTGGGCAGTGGTCGGTGCGCTGGCAGCCCTCGTTGGTGCATCCGGCACTCGGCGCGCACCAGCACCTCGAGCTGCGACCCGTGCAAGCGGAACCAGCCAGCGTCATTTCCTCTGATGGCGCCGAGCTATTGAAGCCAGGTGTGGCCTACAGGCTGCTGGTCAATACTGAGCAGATGGAATCGTCGCAAAGCACTGCTCGCGCTATCTCTGATGCGCTGAACGCCGCGCATAACGACGATCGCACGGTGCCACAACGCGACGCCGCGCAGCTGGCGGAGGAGATCAGCCGGGCGCAGGGCACGTACTCGGTGGCGATGGTGCCGCAGGCGCAGGGGCAACGGGTCAAAGATGCGCTCGCTGATGTCCAAGGTGTGGTGATTAATGAAGAGGCGGCGATGGTCAATGAGGATCCTTCGTTCGCTCCTGACATCATGGCGCGCGTCGGAGGCATTGTCGCCGATGAACTTGAGGGCACAAATGGGTGGCGAGTCTCGATAGTTAATAGCGAGGGCGCAGCCTACGAAGACGTGGAATATCACGGCCCCGATCCGGCTCCGGCCGTGAAGATTAGTCTGGATTCGAAGGTGCAAACTGCCGCCGAGCAGGCACTGGAACCGGTTGCTGGCCAGCAGGCCGTGATCGTGGCGGTGCGGCCGTCGAGTGGCGAGATCCTCGCGATCGCCCAGACCCAAGCTGCGGACCGAGATGGCAATATCGGCCTGATGGGGCAGTACCCGCCGGGATCCGTGTTCAAGATTGTCACGGCCGCGGCGGGGCTTGAGCTGCAGGGGCAAACGCCTGGGTCGATCGTGGGGTGCCCTGGTACGCAGAATATTTACGGTCGCATCGTGACCAACTACGAGGGGTTTGCGCTCGGTAACGTTCCGCTTGAGGAAGCCTTCGCGCGTTCGTGCAACACCACCTTCGCCGACATGTCGACCAACCTGGAGCCAGGGGAATTGGAGAAGGTGGGCAAGCAATTCGGCCTCGGTGTCGACTACAACATTCCTGGCCTAGATACCCTGACCGGTTCGATCCCTGTCGGCGAAACCCCCCTCGAACGCACCGAGGCAGGCTATGGTCAGGGCTACGATCTGGCCAGCCCCTTCGGCCTTGCGCTGGTGGCATCGACCGTGGCCAACGGGCAGACCCCGACACCGTATTTGATTGAGGGGCAGCACACCGAGGTCAGCGAGGAGGTCGCGCCACTGAGCGAAGAAACCATTACGAATACCCGTCAGATGATGCGGTCGGTGGTCACAAACGGTACCGCCAGTGGCATGACCGCCGGCGGCGAAATCTACGGCAAGACCGGTGAGGCCGAGATCACGGGAGGCTCGCACGCCTGGTTTGCCGGCTACCGCGACGACCTTGCTTTTGCCACCCTGGTTGTGCTCGGCGGCGGCTCCGAAGCCGCGGTCGCTTTGACTGACAGCATGCTGGTCAATCTGGATCAGGCCAACCTGCCTCCGGGGGATGCTGCCCATGAACCAGGTGGGGGACTACCATGAGTTCCATGACTGAACGCGCAATGCTCACCCCAGGTAAACCCACCCCAATTCGTTCGGTGCCCGATTCCATCGAGCGCCCCGAATACGTGTGGAAGTCGGAAGTCCAGGAGAATATCGGCGAGCCATTCGTCCAGACTCCCGAGGTCATCGAGGCAATGCGCGAGGCGTCGAAGATTGCGGCCAATGCTCTTGCATTAGCTGGTGCGGCGGTTGCCCCGGGCAAAACCACCGATGAAATCGATGCCATTGCGCACGAATACATGATCGAGCACGGCGCGTACCCGTCGTGTTTGGGCTACCGTGGTTACACCAAATCCACGTGCATCTCGCTCAACGAGATCGTCTGCCACGGTATCCCGGATACCACCGTGATCCAGGACGGTGACATCGTCAACATCGACGTCACCGCGTATAAGAACGGTGTCCACGGCGACACCAACGCGACCTTCCTCGCTGGCAACGTCTCGGAGGAACATCGTCTGCTCGTCGAGCGCACGAAGGAAGCCACCATGCGTGGCATCAAGGTGGCCAAGCCCGGCCGTCAGATCAATGTCATCGGTCGCGTGATTGAGTCCTACGCCAAGCGCTTCGGCTACAACGTGGTCACCGATTTCACCGGCCACGGTGTAGGCCCCACGTTCCACAATGGTCTCGTCGTCCTGCATTACGATTCTGATGCGTACACCGACGTCCTCGAGCCGGGCATGACCCTGACCATCGAGCCGATGATCAACTTAGGCGAGTTGCCGTACACGATCTGGGACGACAATTGGACCGTGCAGAACAACGACGGCAAGTTCACCGCCCAGTTTGAGCACACGATTGTGATCACGGAAGACGGAAACGAGATCCTCACCATTCCTGATGAGGACCTCGTTTAAGGTTCAGTTTAGAACTGGATGAAGTGCGGGATCATGCCGTTGTAGACAGCGTAGTTGTATGCAGCGATGATGCCGCCAAGCAGCGAGCCGACAACACCGAGATCGACGATTGTTGCCCACAGGTTTGCCCACTGTGGTGCGGCCTCGGCGTCACGCTCGTTGCCGAGGATGTCGGTGGCGTTGACAGGGGTGTCGGCGTCGGTTGCATCGCCGACTGGGCCGAGGCCCTCGCCGGAGGACAGGCCGTTCAAGGTGAGTTCGGTGAGCTCGGAGGAGCCATTCTCATAGCGGTCGGAGGAGCCGGTTTCGTAGCCTTCAGCGACGGGGGCTTCTTGTGCCGAGACGATGGAGGTGCCCGCTAGGGAGACGGTCAAAGCGGTAGCTGCGGCGAGGGCAGCGGTGCGGAACTTGCGCATGGTGAGAGTCCTTTGAGAAGAAGAGGGAATTACTTAGCGAATGGGCCGTGAACGACGAAGTTGTACAGCGGTCCAATCAGGGTGCCGATCAGCGCGCCAAGACCACCGAGGATGGTCACGCCGTAGAGGACCTGTGCCCACGCCGGCTGCTCGCCGAAGCCATCCTTGGTCGAGCCGAAGATCTCGCGACCGTCTGCGAAGTTCTCAGAGTTTTCTTCGGCGGTAGGATCCTGGTTCGTCTCAGGGTTGGTATTGACGTCGAAGACGTCAGAGCCAATTTGCGACGAAAGGTTGGATTCACCGAACGTGATGGTTGGGTTTTCCTGCGCCGAAGCTACTGTGGTGGATCCCAGGGCAACGGTCAGTGCAGTCGCGCCCGCGAGGGCAGCCTTACGGAAATTACTCATCTAAATATGTCCTTTATGTGGTTCCGGCCAGACCTATCACTGGGCAAGTCGGACCGGGTGGTATGGACACCTGGAAATTCGCTGTACAGAACCAGGTGATAATGCGTCACTGTAGTGGAGATATTAGATCCTTGCTGCTCTTCGCTGTGAAGTTGATGTGTACTCAAAGGTGCCGTCTGCCAGCATAAATCCTTTTTATACGAATAAGTGCATGTCATTCGGCAAAAATGCGGACCTTGATCATATGAAAATCCCGCAAAGGTATCACTGTGATTTGTAACACGATTGCGGGATCTGGGTAGAACTGAGAGGTTAGGATTCCTGGCGGATCACGTCGGGGAACTCGAAATCGAGCCCCAGCAACGCGTTCTCCGTCACCTCAGGTAGGGCCGGGTGGATCCAGTACTGATTCATGGCCACCTCACGGACGTCTAGGTCGAAGGCCATTACCGTAATCATCTGCTGGATCAGGGTCGAGGCCTGCGGCCCCATGTAGTGGGCGCCTAGAAGCTTGCCGGTGTCCTTATCGGCGACCAACTTCACGATGCTGGTGGAATCCTCCAGGGCCCAACCGTAGGCAACATCACCATAGTTCTGCACCTTGACGGTGGTGTTATAGCCCTGGTCCTTGGCTTGCTGCTCAGTCAGACCCACGGTGGCAATCTGGGGGTTTGTGAAAATGGCAGACGGCACGTGCTTGTGTGGCATCTCCACCATCTCGTCTGGGTGCAAGATATTGTGGCGTACTGCCTTGGTTTCGGCATTGGCCACGTGCTTGAGCTGGTACGGGGACGACACATCGCCCAGCGCCCACACGCCTTCCGCGGTGGTGCGACCATACTCGTCGACCTTGATGCGGCCATCCTCGTGCATTTCAATACCCGCAGCGGCCGGGTCCATCTGGTCGCCATTGGGCTGACGTCCCGTGGCTACGAGTAGTACCTCGGAGGTGACCTCGGAATCGTCGTCAAGCACGAGCGTTACGCCGTTTTCGTCCTCGCGCGCAGTCTTACAAATGCGACCGATGCGCGTGTCGAAGCGGGCGTCCGCGATCTCGTTGTAGCGCGTGACTAGCTCATCGTCGAGGGCGCGCAGCAGTGGGGAACGGTTGACCCAGGTCACCTTCGTGCCGAGTGACTGGAAGACATGCGCGAACTCCGCGGCGATGAAGCCACCGCCGACGATGGTCATGGATTTCGGCTGCTCGTCGAGACGCATGATCGTCTCGTTGGTGTGATAGGTGACCCCGGAGTTGGCAATACCACTCGGGATGATCGGCCGCGAGCCTGCCGCAACGATGATGGTGTCGGCGGAGATGATCTTCTCCTCGGCGCCCTGGCCAGTCTTAAGCGTTTTCGGTGCGATGAATGTGGCGTGCTGGTCGTAGACGGTGATGTTCGGGGTTTCAGGACCTCGTCGATAAGCTTCTCCGCCCTCCGCGATCAGGTCAATGCGGTCATGGAAAACGCGCTTGACAATCGACTTCCAGTCGGCGCCGTTGTACTCGGTGTTGAGCCCAAGTTTCGACGAATCGCTGGCCTGGTGCGCACGGTCCGCCGCCACGACGTACATTTTCGTCGGAATACACCCGACGTTCATGCAGGTACCGCCAAAGAGACCTTTCTCGACGATGGCGATGGTCTTATCGTCGAATTCCGGGGTGGGGATGGAATTGCCCGAACCCGCGCCGATGATGATGTAGTCGTAATGGGCGTCGATTGCAGCCACGGTAGTAAATCTCCTTGTGAATTTGATATGCCTATTTAGAACTAACCGTTGGGGTTCGGTATTGATTCCCCGAGTGACCTTCTAGTGATGCTCGAGCCATTCGCTGGTCACCGAAAAGGCCTTGCGGCGGGCATCGGTCAGCGACAAGAAGACATCATGGCGAGCGCCCTCGATGGTACGGACGCGGACGTCGTCGGAAAGCCGCGGCGACCAGCGCTGGATCTGCGCGACATCGAGCACGGTATCGGCGGTATTCGACGCAGGGGAGTAGGGCTTACTCAGATAGGAATGCGACGAACACAACGTGAGAACTGGGACACCCGTATTAATCTCGCCGCGGTGGATCCGCCTCTGATTGCCCATCACGGTGCGCAGCCACCCCATATACTTCGGGTGCCCGCCCACCGGCTTCTTCACCAGGTCGAAGTCCCACTCGCCGTGCTTGCTCTTGTGAATCGACTGGCCATAGGTACCCAGATTGCCGCCGGGAACCTTAATGTTTGGCCGCCGCTTGCCCACGACCTTCACAATCGGGGTGATCACGCGCACGAACCACTGCGGGTACTGCATATCCAGCCAGGGGCTATTGAGAATGATGCCCCCGAGCTTGTCGTGCAAACCCGGATTGGTGCGGCGCAGGTGATCCGCCCACAAGGGGACGATGAGACCGCCGGTGGAATGGCAGATCGGAATCACCGCCGGGTGGGTACTCGTGAGGATCTCGGTGGCGCGGGTGAGCTCGGGAAAATAATGCGACAGATCGTTGGTGAAGTGCCAGCGCTGACCCTCCTGGCGGGCGCGCCCACACTTGCGAAGGTCCAGGGCATAAAACGGGTAGCCCTGCTCAACGAAATAATCCGCGACGTGGGTCTGGAAGAAATAATCCGTCATGCCATGCACCCACAGCAGCGCCGGCTTTCCCGTCGGTGCGTCCGGCAGTCGACGCACAAGCGTTGCAATGGCTTTGCCTTCGCCCTCGGGGTCGGGGCCGAAGTCCAAGTCTGCGCGTTCGTACTGCGAGCCAAGCTCGTCTGGTTGCCACGAAAGAGTGTCAAAGAGACCGTCGTTTTGCGTCATGGCGCTATTCTAGGGCAGCTTCAGGGCGGCAGTGAAAGTTGTCACTACGAAGCCGGTCGCGAGTGTTGCCTGCCTGGTTATGGGCACCCAGACGGTGGCTTTACCCCCAGAAGGGGAGTAGGAGGCAACAATCGTGAATTGCAGCCACCTCTATTATCACCCCCGAGATTCATGCGCGTATCATCTATGGGTATCCACTCCACCGGCGACATGGGTGAGCTTTTCGTTGCCTAAATGCCGGTGTACAACGACGTTCAACGACGAAGAGGTTTTTACAGGTGTCCAACGACAATACGACTGGAACTGCACACGACGAGGTAGACGTCCTCCTCGTCGGTGCCGGTGTAATGAGCGCAACCCTTGGCGCAATGCTCCGCGAGCTCGAGCCAAGCTGGACCCAGGCAATCTACGAGCGCCTCGACGGACCAGCTCTGGAGTCGTCGTCCCCTTGGAACAACGCCGGTACCGGTCACTCTGCTCTCTGCGAGCTGAACTACACGCCTGAGGTCAACGGCAAGATCGACGTGTCCAAGGCCGTCAACATCAATGAGAAGTTCCAGGTTTCGCGTCAGTTCTGGGCGAACCAGCTCGGCAACGGCATCCTGACCAACCCGGAAGAGTTCATCAACCCAGTTCCTCACGTGTCCTTCGGCCAGGGCGAGGATCAGATTGATTACCTGCGTCGTCGCTACGATGCTCTGAGCAAGAACCACCTCTTCCCAAACATGGAGTTTTCCGACGACAAGGACCTCTTTGCGGAGAAGCTCCCCGTGATGTCGAAGGGCCGCGACTTCGAGCAGGAACCAGTCGCAATTTCCTGGACCAATGTCGGCACCGATATCAACTACGGTGCACTGACCCGCCAATTCCTCACCGCCGCTGAGGCTGCGGGCACGGACATCCGTTACAGCCACGAGGTCATCGGCCTGAAGAAGGATGGCAAGGGCTGGCGCGTGACCGTGAAGAACGTTCACACCGGCGACAAGAAGGTCACCAAGGCTCGTTTCGTCTTCGTGGGTGCGGGCGGCTACGCACTTGACCTGCTGCGTAAGGCAGGCGTCTCCGAGGTCCGCGGCTACGCTGGCTTCCCAATCTCTGGCATGTGGCTGCGTTCCACCAACCCAGAGCTCATCGAGGCGCACGATGCGAAGGTCTACGGCAAGGCAAAGGTCGGCGCGCCTCCAATGTCCGTTCCTCACCTGGATACCCGCGTCATTGACGGCGAGAAGGGTCTGCTCTTCGGCCCATACGGTGGCTGGACTCCAAAGTTCCTGAAGGAAGGCTCTTACGTCGACCTGTTCAAGTCTATCCGCCTGGACAACATTCCTTCTTACCTGGGTGTTGCAGCGACCAACTTCGGCCTGGTCAAGTACCTCGTCGAGGAGGTTGTCAAGGACTTCGACGCGAAGATCGAGACCCTGAAGGAATACGTTCCTGCCGCTGAGGGCAAGGACTGGGAGACCGTCGTTGCTGGTCAGCGCGTTCAGGTGATCAAGCCTGCGAATGCTCCTAAGTTCGGTACCCTCGAGTTCGGTACGGCGTTGATCAACAACTCCGAGGGCTCCATTGCTGGTCTGCTCGGTGCTTCCCCGGGCGCTTCCATCGCTCCTGCTGCGATGATCGAGCTGCTTGAGCGTTGCTTCGGCGAGCGCATGATCGAGTGGGCTCCAAAGATCCTCGAAATGGTCCCAACTTACGGCAAGGCTCTCGTCAACGACGAGGCTGCGTACCAAGAGCAGTGGGATTACACCCAGAAGATGCTCAAGTTGGATCGTTAAAGCTTTTTCGCTTTACGACGAATACCTCACCCCGCACCCTGGCAACCCCAAGGTGCGGGGTGTAGCGTTTTTCTTATGCAAAAGATCATTCCTAACCTCTGGTACTCCGGCACCGCAGATGAGGCCGCGGAGTTCTACGTTCAGTCCCTTCCCCAGACAAAACTTGAAGAAAACGTCGCCTACCCGACAGAAGGTCTGGCTGACTTCCAGCTGGATTTGGCAGGTAAAACACTTACAAACGAGATTTCCATCGATGGTTTCCGGATGATCCTGGTCAACGCCGGCGATGAGTTCCGGCCCAATCCCGCCATCAACTTCTTCCTCAACTTCGACGCCGAAGCCACCCTGCGCGCGACGTGGGAGAAACTCATCGTGGGCGGCAAGGTGCTCATGGAGCTCAACCAGTACCCTCACTCCCAGCTCTATGGCTGGGTAGAAGACAAGTACAGGGTGAACTGGCAGTTGATGCTCACCAACCCTGACGGGGATCCCCGCCCCTTTGTCGTCCCGCAGCTGATGTTCTGTGGACCCGCCCAAAATAAAGCCGCGGAAGCCACCGATTATTACATCGCCACCATTGAAGACAGCGCTCCGGGCAACCGCGTGACCTATCAGGAGATGGGCCAAGATGCACCTAACGGCGCCGAAGTCGTTTTTTCTGATTTCCAGCTCGGTGGCCAGTGGTTCTCTGCCATGGACTCGGCCGTGGATCAAGCATTCACGTTCACCGAAGGCGTGTCCTTGATGGTCAACTGCAAGGACCAGGCCGAGATTGATAAGTACTGGGACGCCCTGTCCGCCGTGCCGGAATCCGAAGTATGCGGCTGGCTCAAAGACAGGTGGGGCATGTCCTGGCAGATCGTTCCAGAGAACATGGGCGAGCTCATGGAGCGCCCCGGTGCCTACGAGAAGATGATGCAGATGAAGAAGCTAATTATCGACGAGTTCTAGACCCTTAAGTCCCGCAGTACGTCACAAACGGCTCGGGGTCTTCAGGCTGGGCCAGCCACGCTGGTCCAGCCTTCGGGTTATAGGGGTCCGTGACCGCGCCCAGGAGCAGGAAATAGGGGCCCAAATCTCCGCGCTCGGCGTCCTTGATGGCATTGCCCAGCATCCTATTGCGCGGTTTAAACACCAGATCATCGCGGCGCGAGGTGTCTAGCTCATCCCAGCGCTGCTGCATCGTCGCGAGCATGGCCTGGGCCTCGTCAATATCAAGCACGGGGACGAGCGCCTCGGCAAGCTTGGTCAGGTTCCACGCCATGATGTCGGGCTGATTACCAAACGCGTAGCGACCACCAGTATCAATCGATGAGAACACCGCCTTCGGGTCAAAGTCCTCGGTAAACGCACACGGACCGTAGTCGATCGTCTCGCCCGACAGGGTTACATTGTCGGTGTTCATCACCCCGTGGACGAAACCGATGCGCATCCACTGCGCCACCAGATTCAGCTGCCTGTTAATCACTGTGTCCAGGAGCTCGGATGCCGTAGCAAAGCCCGCGAATTCCACGACCCGCCGCACCAGCTCCTCCGACTGCGTTGCCGCCAGCTGCACCGTGCCCACCCGCAGATGAGAGGAAGCCACCCGCACAACGACCGCACCCTGGGCAGGTCTGCCGTCGCGGATCAAACGCTCACCGGTAGCTACCACCGCCAGCGCCCGCGTCGTCGGGATGCCCGCCGCATGCATGAACTCGCTGACCAGATACTCGCGCAGCATCGGACCGAGTGCACCCTTGCCATCGGACATCCCTCGCGAAAACGCAGTCCGGCCCGAGCCCTTGACCTGAATCTCGTATCCGGCGAGATCACCAAGCAACAGCGCGCGCCCATCGCCCAACAGGCCCGCAAACTGACCGAACTGGTGGCCCACATAGGCCGTCGCATGCCCTCCACCGGCACCAGTGAGCCACGCCAGGCCCTCAGGGGTGCGCAGCCAATCCGTATCCAGGCCGAGTTCGCGGGATAAATCGTCGTTAAGCACAATCAAAGTGCGATCCGGGAAGCTTGCCGCGGTGGTCTCCACCGCAAACTCCGGCAGTGCGTCGGCGAAAGCGTGGGTAAGTCGTGGTTCGCTCATGTCCCCAGCCTAGACTGAGACACTATGAATTATGGACGAGTCACCCTAGTCGGCGGTGGTCCGGGCGCCTGGGACCTGATCACCGTGCGAGGCCTGCGCGCCCTGGAGAAGGCCGATGTGATCCTCACTGACCATCTCGGACCGACGAATCAGCTGGAAGATTTCCTGGATCTTGCTGGCAAAGAGGTCATCGATGTGTCCAAGCTGCCGTACGGCAGGCAGGTGGCGCAGGAGAAGACCAACGAGTTGATCATCGAGCACGCTCGCGCCGGCAAACACGTGGTGCGGCTCAAGGGCGGCGACCCGTATGTCTTTGGTCGCGGCTTCGAGGAGTACCAGGAGTGCCTCGCCGCCGGGATCGCCTGTGAGGTCGTGCCGGGTGTGACCAGCGCCGTGTCCGTGCCTGCCGCCGCCGAGGTGCCGGTGACGCATCGCGGCGTGACACATTCCTTCACGCTGGTTTCCGGCCACCTCGCCCCGGGCCATCCGGGTTCGCTGATCAACTGGGAGGCGCTCGCCCAGGTCGGCGGCACCATCGTCGTGATCATGGGGGTGCGCAATGCCCGAGCCATCCTCGATGCGCTCGTCTCCGCGGGCCTCGACCCGCAGACCCCGGCGAAGGTCATCGAGAACGGCGAGACCCCGCAGCAGCGCGCCTTTTCTGCCACCGCCGCCACGCTCGCCGATACGATGGAGGCGAACAACATCACCAACCCCGCCGTGTATGTCATTGGAAAGGTCGCCGGTCTTGCGCACGCTTGATGCACTCATCCTCGAGGTCGCGCCGCGCGCCGACACGGTTATCATCGACGACGACCCAGAGCGTTCGCTTATCGACGATCGCCTCTCCGCTAACCGCGTCATCTCGATTTCGCCGGACTTCGCGCAGTCCCGGGACGCAATCGCCCGCGGTGCGGAATCCGTGGAGGACAACCGCCTCGATCAGTGGCTGACAGGGGAGGGCAGCGCCGTTGTGATCGGGCAGATGCCGAAGTCGCTGGCCAGACTCGATTATGTGGCACGCTCCGTAGCCTCGGCCGGGTTCAGCGAGGTCACCCTTGTTTTCGGCGGGAACAACAAGCACCTCTCGCGCTCCATGAATGAGGTGCTGGGGGAGTCCTTCGAGGAGGTCTCTGCCTCTCGCGGCAAGGGCAAGTTCCGCTGCCTGGTCGCCACTGGGCCGAAGCCCTCGAGCTACGAGCCGAAGCAATCGGGCGGCCTCGTCGCCGTCGGAGGCGTGTTCTCCGGTGCACGCGAGGACTTCGGTGGCCAACTGCTGGCGCAGGTGGTCGTCGATAAGCGAACTGCTCCTGGGACCGTCCTTGATCTGGGCTGTGGCAACGGATCGGTGGCCAAGCGCGTGCTGGAGGCCTATCCGGATGCGCGCGTCGTTGCCACCGACGCCGACGCTGACGCGGTGAACTCTGCCCGCGCCACTCTCGGGGATCGCGCTGAGGTGACCTGGGACGATGCCGGGGCGCGGTTGGAACCGGGTTTCGATACCGTGATGCTCAACCCGCCGTTCCACGAGGGCACCACGGTTGATGCCACGTTGGTGCAGCATCTCCTCGATGGGGCGGCTCGGTTGCTGAAACCCGGCGGGCAGATCTATGTCGTGCACAATTCGCACTTGCGCTACCGTCCGGAGCTGGAAGCGCGCTTCGCCAACGTGACGGAGGAAGCGCGAAACCAGAAATTTACCGTCATGCGTGGGGAACTCCGGGGGTAAAAGGGGTAGGTGACTAGTTATTAATGCGCTGCGAAGAATCCTACAGCTGGCTGGGTAAACGCTGGCGGTGAGGTATAGGGCACCTGGGTAGGTGATTGTGATCACGCTCAAAAAATGGTCACATGTAAAGATAATCTTTATACATCGACCCCGGAGTGCCCTATGAAACGTAAAACCCTCATAGCATCCGGTTTGAGCCTTGCCCTCGGCCTCTCTGTGACATCGTGCGCAAACCTGGGCGGGCTCAACCTGGACACCGTAGGCGCAGAAGACCAGACGACATACGTCAAACTCGCGCTGAACCAGACCGAATCCCACCCGTCGTATATTGCGCTGGATAACTTCGCCCAGCGCTTTGAAGAACGCACCGACGGTCGCTGGGCCATCGAGATCTTCCCCAACGAGCAGCTCGGCTCGCAGCAGGAGGTCGTGCAATTCATCTCCTCTGGCGCCATTGAGATGGCGATCGTCTCCGGTACCCAGCTGGAGAACCTGAATAAGGACTTCCAGGTGCTCAACATGCCGACCACCTTCGGGTCGATCGAGCACCAAATGGAGACCATCCGGGACCAGGAGCTGATGGAGCCGCTCTTTTCCTCCCTCGAGGACCGCGACAACATCACCGTCATCGGCGGGTTCACGCAGGGCACCCGCAGCGTGTACACCAAAGATGGCCCCGTCACTGTCCCTGCGGATCTGGCCGGCGAGAAGATCCGCGTCCAGGAATCCGACATGCACATCCGCATGGTCCAGCTGATGGGCGCTTCCGCGACTCCGCTGTCGTATGGCGAGGTCTACACCGCCATTCAGTCCGGTGTGCTCGACGGAGCAGAGAACAACGAGGTTTCCTACGTCACCCAGAAGCACAGCGAGGTGGCCCCATACTTCAGCCGCACCGAGCACCTCGTCGGTCTCGACTACATGATCATGCGCTCCGACCTGCGCGACGCCATGAGCGAAACCGACCGCGCCATCTTCGACGAAGAGTGGGATAAGGCCATGACGGAGCACACCGAGCTGTGGGCCGTGGAGACCGAGGAGGCCATCGCCGACGCTGAGTCGTCCGGCGCCACCTTCACCGATGTCGACGCGGACGCGTTCAAAGAGGCCCTCGCGCCGATTCGCGAGGAATTCCTCACCACCGATTTCCAGAACACGCTTTTCGACGACATCCGCGCAACCGACCCGGCCGAGACTGGTGATCAATCATGACAATGTTTAAGCACATCCTGATGCGGCTGCTCGCCGTCATTTCGATCATTCTCTTCGTCCTGCTGGTGGCCACCACTACCTGGCAGGTCACCTCCCGGCAGGTCTTCAATGCCCCGTCGACGTGGTCTGAGGAGCTTGCCAAGATCCTGTTTGTGTGGCTGACATTTCTGGGCTCCGCATTCCTGTTCGGCGAGCGCGGCCATATCGCCGTCGACTTCCTCGCCCGCAAGCTGCCCTACAAGGGTCAAGTGGGGATGCAGGTCTTCGTTCAGCTCGTCATCCTCTTCTTCGCCACCTTCGGCATGATCTGGGGTGGCATTTTGGCGGCCTCGACGGCCTGGCATCAAAACCTCACCGCACTGCCTTTCACCATCGGATGGGTCTATGTCGTGATTCCTCTCAGTGGTGTGTTCATCGCGATCTTCAGCATCATCGACATCTACGAGGTGGTCACCGGAAAGGCCGAACCGTACCCAGAAATAGAAGATCCCGACGAGCCCCGCGAGTCCGATAAACCCGACACGACAACCGTGATTGAGGCTCCGCCCGTCGCCCCTACTGAGAAGGGAGGAAGCAACTAATGTTGACCCCCGCAGCTGTTGCAGCAATTATTCTTCTGGTGGGCGTGGTCTTCCTGATCGCCGCCTCCGTCCCCATCGCCGTGGCTATCGGCGTGCCCTCGCTGCTCGCGGCCGCAGCCGTACTCGGCTTTGAGAACGCCGCCGCCGCAGTGACCCAGCGCATGTTTACCGGCGCCAACTCATTCACACTGCTGGCCATCCCATTCTTTGTTCTCGCCGGTGTGCTCATGAACTCCGGCGGTATCGCCGGCAGACTCATCGACGCCGCCAAGGTACTCGTCGGCAGGCTTCCTGCCTCGATGGTTCAGACCAACGTCGTCGCAAACGGTCTCTTCGGCTCGGTCTCCGGTGCTGCCGTCGCTGCTGCCTCCGCCATCGGCACGATCATGATGCCGCAGATGCGCAAAGAGGGCTACTCCCGCCCATTCGCCGCGGCCGTGAACGTGGCCTCGGCACCGGCCGGCATGCTGCTGCCACCATCGAATACCTTCATCGTCTACTCGCTGGTCTCCTCGACCTCGATCGCGGCGCTGTTTATGGCGGGTGTCGGCCCGGGCTTAATCTGGTTGCTCGCCGTGCTCATCATCGGTGTGTGGCTCGCGCGCAAGGAAAACTACAAGCGCCAAACCGAATTCCCGACGTTTTCGCAGTCACTCATCGTGCTCTGGCGTGCGGTGCCCTCGCTATTGATGATTGTCATCGTCGTCGGCGGTATCCTGATGGGCTGGTTCACCCCGACAGAGTCCGCGGCCATTGCCGTGATCTACTGCCTTGTCCTCGGCTTCGTTTACAAGGAACTGAAGTTCAAGGACCTACCACAGGTACTCCTCTCGGCGACCCGGACCACGTGTATCGTCATGATGCTCGTCGCGGCCTCGTCGGCACTGTCCTGGGTGATGGCCTTCGCTGGCATCCCGGATCTCATCGCTCAGGGCCTGCTGTCGGTCTCCGATAACAAGGTCGTCATCCTGTTCATCATCATGATCATCCTGCTGCTGATCGGTACCTTCATGGACCCGACTCCAGCGATCTTGATCTTCGTGCCGATCTTCCTGCCCATCGTCACCGAACTCGGCGTCGATCCGGTGCACTTCGGTGCCATGGTCGTGATGAACCTGTCGCTCGGTGTGATCACCCCACCTGTCGGCAACGTCCTCTTCGTCGGCGCCCAAGTCGCCGGCCTGCGCATCGAGCCGGTGATCGCAAGGCTCTGGCCGTTCCTCCTGGCACTGATCGCCGCCCTCTTCGTGGTCGTCTTCGTTCCACAGATCTCGATCTGGCTGCCGACCACCCTGGGGCTCATGACCCCGGCAGGCGGCTAGCTCACCCGAGTGGGACCCTGCTCGCGCCGCAGATAGTCGCCGAGGTACGGCTGCGCGAATTCCACCTCACCCCAACCGGCCGGGACGATCAAGTCCCGGTCGATGAGTTTGCCCCGGGTATCCGACAGGGCCGTGACCGGTCGCCCCAGCGCGGTGGTCAGGTCGGTCGTCGATACGCTCGGACGCCCCGTCTGCGATTGAATGTGCGCCATCGCGTCGAGG
Source organism: Corynebacterium lubricantis DSM 45231 (assembly GCF_000379425.1). Lineage (GTDB taxonomy): Bacteria > Actinomycetota > Actinomycetes > Mycobacteriales > Mycobacteriaceae > Corynebacterium > Corynebacterium lubricantis. The sequence continues at coordinate 67,068 of NZ_KB902237.1, read as the reverse complement.
TATTCGCGCTGCCTGGGCGGCACGGCGCGCAGCGAGGGGTGGTGGACTTGACGTCCCAGGGTGTCAATCGCCTCTTCGCTTATCGACGACACATCCGCCCGCGTGATCTCCTTGTCGCCCGCGCGGTTCCATGCGAGATAGCCAATCAGCTGCACGAGGTACGGGTAGCCCTGAGTGAGCTCACCGGCATACTCGGCGGCACCCGGGGTAAACGGTTTGCCGGCATCCGCCGCGGTATCGGTGAGCGTGGCGATGGCATCGTCGATGGTCAGCGGCCCTAGCTCGTAGTGCCGCGCGCGGCGCAGGAAGGTCGCACCAGGCAGATTGAGTAGCTGATTGACACCCTGGGTCAGCCCGGCCATGGCAAGGGCGACCTCCGCGTCGTCGCGCACGAGATCCTGGTAGGCCACGGCGATCTCGGTGAGATCATTCGGGTCGGAGTCTTGGATCTCATCGATGGTGATCAGCACCCCCGTACCGTGCAGCTTGCCCAGCAGCTGGTGCAGGCGGGTAACAAGCCGGGGGACAACGGGCTTTTCCTCGGTGAGATCGCTGCGCACACTTCCCAGGCCGGCGACGCTGACCCCGGTGATTTTGCGCTGCGGGGTCGGCTCGAGGCTCTCAATGACCTCCGGGATCGTCGACTGCGTCAGCGTCTCCGCCATGCCTTGCCGGCCCGAGGCGCGGATCACCACCCATCCCTGGGCGCGCGCCTTGTCCTCCAGTTCGGTCAGCAGCACCGTCTTGCCGATGCCGCGTGAGCCCGAAATGATGATCGAGCGGTGCGGGTGGCCAGGTCCCGAGCCAAGCGCCGTGGAGAACTCGTCGAGAACAGTGTGGCGCCCGGCCCAGACTTTGGGGCTGGCGCCGAATGTGGGGCGAAACGGGTTGCGCATGCCCACCATGCTACGCGATTGATAAATTGATAACTCACACCACGAGGGTGAGTTCTTGGCCCTTTACCTCGATATTCATCCCGGCACTTTCAGCAATATCGGCGACGGTTTCGATATTGTTTGCATCGCGTGACGACGACGCCAGCACCCGGGCCAGCTCACCCTTGTAGTGCTTATTGAAGTGGCTGACCACCTTGCGCGAACCATCCGGCTGCACCGACTCCACACGTACCGTCATCGCCGACTTCACCCGGCCCAGCTGCTGGTAGGTGCCAGAGCGCATATCGACGAGAAACTCTCCCGTTCCCTCTAGGGCCTCGGTGATCGAAGTACCCCAGCGGGCCTTCAAGGTGGGCAGTGTGCCGTCGCGACGCGGTAACTTCGTCCCACCCGAGAGGCGATACTTCGGGATCATGTCATAAGCGCGGACAACGCCAAACAATGCCGAGCCGATGGCCAGCCGCGAGAGGTGATCGTCGTGAAGCGATGCTGGATCAAGCGCATCGTAGAGGACCCCCGTATACCGAAAGATCGCCGGCATGACGGGCGCGGTGCGCAGCTCGAGGTTGGCTTCGGCCTCGCCGCGGAGGTTTTCGGAGATCTTGAGCAAGGGGAGTTGCTCGTCGATAGTTAGTGCTGCGAGATCGTCGGCGATCTCCTCCCGGACCGGATTGAGGGCCGGAAACGAGACATCGATGGGGTCGTTTTCGCCACCGGAGGCCTTGGTTTCGGAAGGAGGCAACACTATAAGCATGCACATAAGGGTACCGGGTACGATATGTCGCATGATCACACGCCTGTCAGAGCTTTTCTTGCGCACCCTGCGCGAAGACCCCGCCGACGCCGAAGTTCCGAGCCACAAGCTGCTCGTCCGCGCCGGCTACATCCGCCGCGCCGCACCAGGCATTTATACCTGGCTGCCCCTTGGTCTGCGTACCCTGCGCAAGATCGAGGACGTTGTCCGCACCGAAATGGACGGCATCGGCGCCCAGGAGATGCTCTTCCCGGCGCTTCTGCCTCGCGAGCCCTACGAGGAGACCAACCGCTGGAATGAATACGGCGACGAGCTCTTCCGCCTCAAGGACCGCAAGGGCTCCGATATGCTGCTCGGCCCGACGCACGAGGAGATGTTCGCTAATGCCGTGAAGGATATGTACACCTCGTACAAGGAGTTCCCGGTCACCCTGTACCAGATCCAGACGAAGTACCGCGACGAGGCACGTCCCCGCGCCGGGATCCTGCGCGGCCGCGAGTTCGTGATGAAGGACTCCTACTCCTTCGACATGTCGGATGCGGGTCTCGACGAGTCCTACGCGAAGCATCGCGGTGCCTACCAGCGCATCTTTGACCGCTTCGGTGTGCGCTACGAGATCTGCAAGGCGACCTCCGGTGCCATGGGTGGTTCGGCCTCCGAGGAGTTCCTGGCGTACTCCGAGTCCGGCGAGGACACCTTCGTGATCTCCACCGCCGGCGACTATGCCGCCAACGTCGAGGCCGTGGTCACCGTCGCCCCTCCAGCCCGCCCGATCGAGGGCCAGCCTGAGGCCATCGACCATGAGACCCCGGACTCTGAGACCATTGAGACCTTGGTCGCGTGGGCAAACGCGGCCGGTGTTCAGGTCGAGGGCCGCGAGGTCGTCGCCTCCGACACGCTCAAGTGCATGGTGATCAAGATCGACGACGGCGACGAGGAGGGCCCGCAGTTCGCCGGTGTGCTCATCCCGGGTGATCGCGAGCTCGACGAGGACCGCCTCGAGGCGTCCCTGTCTCCAGCGACCTTCGAGTTCGCTTCCGACGAGGATTTTTCGAACTCCGACTTCCTGGTCAAGGGCTATGTCGGACCGCGTGGTCTGGCAGCCAACGGCGTGAAGCTCTACGCGGATCCGCGCGTCGTGGAGGGCTCGTCCTGGATCACCGGCGCTGATGAAAAGAACCGCCACGTGGTCGGCCTGGTTGCAGGCCGCGATTTCACTGTCGATGAGACCATCGAGGCCGCCGAGATCCACCCAGGCGATCCTTCGCCATCCGGCAACGGCACCTTGGAGCTGGCCCGCGGCATCGAGCTGGGCCACATCTTCCAGCTGGGCCGCAAGTACACCGAGGCGATGGACGTGCAAATCCTCGACGAAAACGGCAAGCGCGCCGTGCCGACCATGGGTTCCTACGGCATCGGCGTCTCCCGCATGATGGCCGTCATCGCGGAACAGCGCCACGACGAGAAGGGCCTCGTCTGGCCCGTCGAGGTCGCCCCGTACCAGGTCCATGTCGCGGTGGCGAACAAGGACGCCGCGGCGATCGAGGCTGGCGACAAGCTCGTCGCCGAGCTCGATGCGGCCGGAATCGAGGTGCTTTTCGACGATCGCCCGAAGGTCTCCCCAGGCGTAAAGTTCAAGGACGCCGAGCTCCTGGGTATGCCATTCGCAGTCATCCTCGGCCGCTCCTTCAAGGACGGCATCGTCGAGGTTCGCATCCGCGGCGGCGAAACCCTCGAGATCCCAGCCGATCAGGCTGCCGCGAAGGTCCTGGAGCTCGTCCGCGGATAGTCGCGCACCTATAGCCGGAACACAATCATGTGTTCCGGCTTTTTAGATAATCCGCATCGCCCCCAGCTTGGCGGTCGGGTGTTCGTTGCGCTCGAGGGTTCCGTCCGGGCGAATCCGATGGCCTTCGCCGTTGACATTTTTGTAGCGCACCTTATCGCCAGCAACACCATTGTGATACCTGCACAATAAGGTCAAGTTCGACAAATCCGTCGGCCCGTCCCGACCATGGGGAATGTTGTGGTTGATCTGGCTGAGATCAGCCGGCTGGCAACACCCCGGCTCGGCACACACAGGATGCACCGGCTCGATCATGCCGCGTTGCTTCGGAGTAGCAAACCTCACCCCGGTGCCGAGGCTGATCGGCCCACGGACCGGATCAATCAACACGCATTCGAAATAGTCCGTGAACCGCGACTGCATATATTCGGCACCGGTCATCCGCGCTCCGTTGGTCACGGCCAGCTCGACGTCGTCGCCGTCCCCATTCAGGATTGCGACATAGTCCTCCAGCCGCACGATCACCTTCGGGGTATAGGTCGCAGTCCCGCCGGTACCCTCCTCAAATAAGGTGAACATGGCCTCCGCTAGTTCAACGTCCAGTGCTTCGGCGAGCTCGCGGGCCCGGTCGAAGAGGTTGGCCACGCGTGCCTCCGGCCCGGTGAGGTGCAGCGTCCGGTCGAGCGTGTCCGACGGGTTCGAGTACGACACCGCAGTGCGCGCGGGCGCCGATTCGCTCGGCCCGTTGAGACGTTCGACTTCCTCGCGGGCGAAGCGGTTGAGCGCATGGTAGTCCGCTTCACGACGACAGAGCAGCCGACGCAGCCCCCAGGCCTTCGTGGCATCGTCGAGGCGTTTGACGTGTTTCTCAATGAGCTCGAGGGTATTGAGAGTGTGTCCGTTCTTAATGGCGGCAGCCCGGGCATCGGCCTGTTTGCGTCGAGACTTGGTGGGCCCGAAGTAGACGCTGCTCAGCTCGACGTAGTTCTTGGCCGCGGGGTGATCGAAACCCAGCTGGCAGAGTTCGGAAACGGACAGGCCACTGGCCGCCTCGAGCATTTCCATTGCTCGGGCGGCCAGTTGTGCCTGCGTCTCCAGAAGGTTCATGTCCCGGAGTCTAGGGCACGCGGGTTCGGCGCAGGCGATCGTCGTCAAGCGACTGTGGATAACCTCTTTTTATTCACAAATTCCGGACTTTAGACGTTGTAGTACAGCTCGAATTCCTTCGGTGTGGGACCCTGTCGTAATGGCATGATCTCGTTGTCAAACTTGTACTTGATGTAGGTCTCGATCAGGTCCTTGGTGAACACGTTGCCTTCGGTGAGGAAGTCGTTGTCGCCTTCGAGGGCCTTGAGGGATTCCTCGAGGGAGTGGGGCACCTTCGGAACGTCGTACTCCTCCTGGACCTCGAGCTCGTAGAGGTCCTTGTCCACGGCCTCGCCGGGGTCGATGCGGTGCTTGATCCCGTCGAGGCCCGCCATCATCTGGGCGGTAAACCCGAGGTAGGGGTTACCAGATGGGTCTGGGGCGCGGAACTCGAGGCGCTTGGCCTTCGGGGAATCGCCGGTGACCGGGATGCGGATCGCAGCGGAACGGTTGCGCTGAGAATACGCCAGGTTCACCGGGGCCTCGAAACCGGAGTAGAGGCGGCGGTAGGAGTTAGTAGTGGGGTTGGTCAGCGCCATCACGGCCGGGGCGTGCTTGAGCAGGCCACCGATATACCACCGCGCCAGGTCGGAAAGCCCGGCGTAGCCGTTCTCGTCGTAGAACAGCGGCTTGCCGTTCTTCCACAGCGACTGGTGGGCGTGCATGCCGCAGCCGCCGTCGCCGTCCAGCGGCTTGGGCATAAAGGTGGCGGTCTGGCCCATCTTCTCGGCGGTGCCCTTGACGATGTATTTGAACGTCTGCAGGTCGTCGCCCGCGCGCAGCAGGGTGTTGAAGCGGTAGTTGACCTCCTGGATACCACCGGTGGCCACCTCGTGGTGGAAGCGCTCGATCTTGAAACCGACCTGGGTCAGGTTCGCGGCGATCTCATCGCGCACAGGGATAGTCTTGTCGTAGGGGGCGGTGGGGAAGTAGCCGTCGTTGACGCGAATCTGGTTGCCGCGGTTCGGGCTGCCGTCGATCATGGTGTCCGAGCCGGAGTTCCACCAGCCCTCGTCGGAGTCGACCTTGTGGAAGGAAGCGTTCAGCGAGGTGGAGTACTGCACCTGGTCGAAGACGTAGAACTCCGCCTCCGCGCCGATGGAGCAGGCATCCGCGATGCCGGTATCGACGAGGTATTCCTCCGCCTTGCGCGCCACGTTGCGTGGGTCGCGGGAGAAGGGCTCCTTGGTAAAGGGGTCGTGGACGAAGAACTTCATGTTCACGGTCTTGCGATCGCGGAAGGGATCCACATGGGCCGTGCCAATATCTGGCAGCAACGTCATGTCAGAGGCTTCCACGGAAGTGAACCCAGCAACCGATGAGCCATCGAACGCAAAGCCATTTTCTACAGCATCGTCGTCGAATTCATCGACCGGCACTGTCAACGCGTGCTCTACGCCGACCAGGTTGGTGAACCGGATATCGAGGTATTCCACCTCCTCGTCCTTCATAAATTTGCGTAGTTGTTCGGCGTTGTCAAAGGCCATGGCTCTTAAACTCTATCCGTGTTGGTTGTTGGGGTGTGGGTTAGGAAAGTTCTGGTACGTCCCAGAGATTCAGCTTGGTGCCGATACCCTTCGAGACAGCATTCTCGTACAGGTCAGTCGCCCAGGAGACGTCCTCAACGGGCATGCCGCCGATGGAGTAGAAGAAGATCTCCTCATCGTTGGTGCGCCCCTGTACCAAGCCATCCGCGATGTCGCCGATATTGGCCAGGTCGGATTCCTTGAGGGTGCCCTCCTGGACCATGTCCCACCAGCGGTTGCCCGGGATACCCAGGAGTTGCTCGTAGGTCACATCTGGGCCGTTTTCGTTGAACCACTCGGCGTAGAGGCCCTTGAAGTCGACGACTAGGCGGGCATCGCTGGTGACGAAATCATCGTCGAAACGCGCTGCGGCTGGGGCGAGGACGAGGGCACCTGGCTTGAGCCATTCGGTCTTGAAATATGGGAAGCCGGAAGGGCCATCAGGCGAGGTGGAGGTGCCGCCGATGATGATGTCGGAGCCCTCGATGGCCTCTTGCTCGGTCTCGACGACCTCGACGTTGACCTCCGGGAACTTCTCGCGGAACCACTGCGCGGCGCGCTCGGTGGATCCTGCGGAGCGGCCCTTGATCTTTAGGTTCTTGATCGTTGGGCGCTGGGTCAGCGAGGCGGAGAAGATGGTGCGGCTCATCACGCCAGGCCCGATGATGCCGACAGTCTCAGCGTTTTCGACGGCGAGGTGCTTGACACCCACACCCGGTACCGCACCGGTGCGGTAGGCAGACAGCGTGTTCGCGGACATCACGGCCAGCGGTGCGCCGGTATCGGAGTCGTTCAGGATAAACAGGTGAATGGAGCGCGGCAGGTCGCGCTTGCGGTTTTCTACGTTGGAGCCGTACCACTTCACACCGGTGGTGCGGAAGCGTCCGCCGATGTAGGCCGGCATCGCCATGAAGCGGCGGTCGGGGCCGTTGGCCGGCATGCCCTCGTGTTCCGGGTTGTCCGGGAAGTTAATTTGCGCGCCGTGAGAGTTTCCTGACGCTCCAGCCATGCGGTAGTCACCGCGGGCGAGCAGGATGAGGGTTTCTTCCATGGTCTCGACACATTTTGCAAGATCGCCAACACCCGCCTCGATCATCTCGGGTTCGGATAGGTAAATGAAATCAATGCGTGTGTCGTGCTGTGGATTCGTCACAGTTGGACAACCCTTCCTTTCAAAAGCCTTTTCAAAAATGTTGCGGTATCCAACGTACTTACTTTGCTGGTCTCCGTGGCTGGGTTTTTGAATACGCCAAGGCTCACACGATGTGGGATCGTGTTGTCTTGGCAGGTTGAAGGGGGAAGTCGCGGGGGTAAAAACGGTTCATCTATCGATATTTGCGCGTTGCCCTAATCCGGGGGACTCGACGCCAGATATATTGATTTTTCCAACCATTCGGTCGATTCGGCATTGCCGGCAGCAGCGCGCCATGCTGTGTCCATTTCGCCAGAAAGCTTATCGACGAGTGCTCCCGCCTCTTCAGTCGTTTGCGGCGTCTCGCCGTCTTGGAACTCGTATCCCACGGCTGCGCTTGCCGATTCCGGTCCAAGGAACTCCTCTACATACAAGGTGCGCTGCGAGCTCGCCTCCGCGAGAGCATCGATGTGCGCCTGCAGCGGGTCATCCGCGAACGCGCTTGCCAGACCCAGTCCATACTGCAGTGCGAATTCGCGCTCAAGCATGGCATTGGCCGCAGCGAGATCCGCCTCCGTGGCGGGTTGTTCGGCCGTGCCTCCCTCCGGCAGGGGGAGCCCAGCCGCGCCGACGAGATCGATGGTTTGGGCAATCACTAAGTCTCGGGAGTCTTCCGGCAGGGAAGCGTAATTGTCCAATAAGTAGGTCACCGCCTGCATCGCAGCATCGCTTGTCGACGACGCTCCCGCACGATCATTCTCCGCATCAACTGAACACGAGGTCGGCGGGTTGCCATTCTCGTCGATGCCGCAGAGGCGAGTGATCTCGTCGTAAAGCTGCTCTGCCTGGAAGGTGCGCAATTGTTGGGCGCTGGCATCGTCGTGAAGCGATGCTGCGTCGGCCTCGGCCTGATGTGCGAGGGTGACCAACTGGCGATTCGGTTGCGGCCCGAAGACATCGAGCACAGTCGAGCAGCCCGCGAGCGTTCCGGAGAGCGCTAGAGCGGTAGCGACGATAGCTTGCTTGGGTCTTATCACTCGAGGAAGTCTAGTCGCTATGATGGCGCCATGGCATTTCCCACAGTCGAAGAACTGACAACTCTGATTGCTCCCGTCGCGGAGCGGCATTCCATGGACATCGAGCGAGTGGGCGCGACGCGCGCGGGGAAGAAGTCGGTGGTCTCGATCGCCTTGGACTCCGAAACGCGCCCCACCCTCGATGAGCTTGAGGTCGTGTCCAATGAAATCGGCGAGGAATTCGATGCTGCCGAAGAGCGTGGCGAAGCCAACTTTGGTGCGGGTTATAGCCTCGAGGTCACAACGCCGGGTGTCGACCATCCGCTGACCCTGCCACGCCACTGGCGCCGCAACCGGGCCCGCATCGTCGCGCTTTTCGACGAAGACGGGCAGAAAACTTTCTGGCGCATCGGCGCGCTCAACGCGGATGAGACCGAAGTGGTGCTCATTGCGCACGACCCGAAGGCCAACAAATCTCAAGCCGATCCCGCGGTGAAGTCGCTGGTGGTTTCCGAATCCCCGCGCGCAGTGGTAGAAATTGAATTTAGCAATCCGCCAGCAGCTGAACTTGCGCTTGCGGAGAAAGAATTTGATGAAGCCCTAAACCGGTGAGAGGAAACACAAGTGAATATCGATATCTCGGCGCTGTCTGCAATTGAGAAGCAAGAAGGCATCTCAGTTGATGAGATGCTGCAGACGATCGCGCAGGCACTACTGTTTGCGTACCGCGATAATAAGGAAGCGGCACCCGCTGCCAACACGAAGGCTCGCGTCGACATCGATACGGCAACCGGCGACGTTGCGGTCATCGTCAGTGAACTTGACGACGAGGGCGAGACCGTTTCGGAATACGATGACACCCCAGTCAACTTTTCCCGCATCGGCTCCTCCGCTGTTCGCGACGCGATGCTCAAGCGCCTGCGTGCACAGGAAGCAGGTCGCGCGTACGAGGAGTACTCCACCACCGAGGGCCATGTTGTCTCCGGTGTGGTCCAGCGCGACGCGGCGGCGAACTCCCGTGGCATGGTCGTGGTGGAGGTTGGCACTGAGCAAGAACCACAAGATGGCATCTTGCTTCCGGCGGAGCAGATCCCCGGCGAAAAGCTCAAGCACGGTGACCGCATCAAGGCCTATGTTGTCGGTGTGAACCCGGGCGAGCGCTCCATTCAGATCAACCTGTCGCGCACCCACCCCGAACTCGTGCGCGGCCTCTTCGCGTTGGAGGTCCCTGAGGTGGCTGACGGTTCCGTGGAGATCATCTCGATCGCCCGCGAAGCCGGACACCGTTCCAAGGTTTCGGTGCGCGGTGTGGCCAAGGGTATCAACGCCAAGGGCGCATGCATCGGCCCACGTGGTTCGCGTGTGACCAACATTATGCAGGCACTCGGCGGCGAGAAGATCGACATCATCGACTACTCGGATGACCCTGCCGTCTACGTGGGCAATGCACTGGCACCATCGAAGGTGGTCCGCGTGGAAATCATCGACCGGGAAGGCCAGGTAGCCAAGGTCTCCGTGCCTGACTACCAGCTCTCGCTGGCCATTGGTAAGGAAGGTCAGAACGCGCGCCTTGCTGCTCGCCTGACTGGCTGGAAGATCGACATTCACTCGGATGCAGACGCTGAGGCGTAAGCACTGACGCAAGCAAGTTCTAATTTAGGTGACTTTAGCGTAAACTTGTCTACGGCCCATTTTCCATACTTCCCAAAATTTGGAATCTGCACGAGCATTAAGGAGTTGAATGAGTAGAGCGTCGGACGTTAACCGTCGCCGACCCATTCGAGTCCGCACTTGTATAGCTACTCGTCAGGCTCTGCCGGATACGCAGCTACTTCGTTGCGTGGTAGATCCCGCGGACTCTACGCGTGTGCTTGCAGATCCCACCCGGAGCCTTCCGGGAAGGGGAGCGTGGATCAGTCCGAATATGGACGCATTTGAGCTTGCGGAGAAACGGCGCGCCTTCGGGCGAGCATTCCGCACGTCCATACCCATGGACTTAGGTCATGTACGCACGTACCTTGCAGAACATGCAGATGGACCCGAGAAATGAAGGAAGACCGAACACTGATGAGCGAACAACGATGAAGCATCAGCGATGAAAGTCACTAATCACGTCTAGGGGCCGGCCGCTTTCCGTGGCCGAGTACCTCTAGCCCAACCCCAGAGGAGACACGTGCCCGGAAAGCTACGCGTACACGAACTGGCAAAACAGCTCGGCGTAACAAGTAAGGAACTGCTCGCCACCTTGAAAGATCAAGGCGAGTTCGTTAAAACAGCATCAAGCACCATCGAACCACCGGTAGTGAAGAAGATGCGCGCCTTCTACGATGAAGGCAATTCTGGCGAGTCCAAGTCGGACAAGCCTGCAGCACCGAAACCAGGTGCAGCCAAGCCTGGCGCACCAAAACCTGGTGCCGCGAAGCCAGCAGCGCCAAAGCCAGCAGCGTCGAAGCCTGCGCCTTCCGCACCAAAGCCAGGTGCCGCGAAGCCAGCGCCTACCCAGGCGCCAAAGCCTGCTGCCCAAAAGCCAGCAGCTCCTCAGTCGCCCAAGCCTGCGGCTGCCCAGGCGGCAAAGCCTGCTGCTCCAAAGCCAGCAACCCCCCAGGCACCCAAGCCTGCAACACCGAAGTCGGCCGCACCGACCCCAGATCAGGTGGCCAAGCAGGCCGGCGACAAGGCTGCGGATGCACCGAAGCCAGGCGGTATGCCACGCCCACGTCCGAAGCCGGGCGGGGCTCCTCGAGTAGCGAATAACCCATTCTCCACCGGTGGCGGATCTGGTCGTCCAGCTCCACGCCCAGGTGGCACCCGCGGTGGCCAGCAAGGTCGTCGTGGTGAAGGCGCTGGCCGGGGCCAGGGCCGTGACCAGGGAGGCCCAGGTCAGGGTCGTCGTGGCGAAGGCCAAGGCGGTCAGAAGCCAGGCGGTAACCGCGGTGGCGGACAGCAGCGTACGGGAGACCGTCCAGCTCCACGCCCAGGTGGTAACCGCGGTGGCGGTCGCCCAGCACCAACTCCTTCGGAGATGCCGGCACACCCAAGTCCAGGTCAGATGCCTGCTAAGGCAAGCAGCCGTGGCGGACGAGGCGGAGGCCGCGGCCGTGGCGGTCAAGGCCAGGGCCAGGGTGGACCAGGCCAGGGTCAAGGCGGAGCAGGCGGCGGTTTCCGCGGTCGCGGTGGACGTCGCGGTGGCACCGCTGGTGCATTCGGTCGCCCAGGTGGCGCACCGGGACGCGGTCGGAAGTCGAAGCGTCAAAAGCGCGTCGAGTACGAAGAGCAGCAGGCACCAAACGTAATTGGTGGCGTGCGTCTGCCTGACGGCCGTGGTGAAACCTTGCGTTTGCGTCATGGTGCAACGTTGTCGGACTTCGCTGAGAAGATCGGCACCGAAGCATCGAACTTGGTGCAGGCTCTGTTCAACATGGGCGAAATGGTTACGGCTACCCAGTCGGTTCCGGAGGAGACTCTGCAGCTGCTCGGTGCCGAGATGAACTTCGAAGTTCAGCTGGTCTCCCCTGAGGACGAGGACCGCGAGCTGCTCGAGTCCTTCGACTTGCAGTACGGCGAGGATGAAGGCGGCGAGGAGATGCTGGAGCAGCGTCCTCCAGTTGTCTCCGTCATGGGTCACGTCGACCACGGTAAGACCCGCTTGCTGGATACCATCCGTAAGACCAACGTGGGTTCCGGCGAGGCCGGCGGCATTACCCAGGGCATTGGTGCATACCAGGTCAACGTTGATGTCGACGGTGACGAGCGCCAGATCACCTTCCTGGATACCCCAGGTCACGAGGCCTTCACGGCCATGCGTGCCCGCGGTGCTCAGTCCACGGACTTGGCTGTCCTCGTTGTCGCTGCAGACGACGGCGTCATGCCACAGACCGTTGAGGCGATCAACCACGCGAAGGCGGCAAACCTGCCGATCGTCGTTGCCGTGAACAAGGTGGATAAGCCTGAGGCTCAGCCGGACAAGATCCGCGGTCAGCTGACCGAGTACGGTCTGGTGCCGGAAGAGTATGGCGGCGACACCATGTTCATCAACATCTCCGCGAAGGAGGGCACGGGTATCGACGACCTTCTGGAAGCCATCACCCTGACCGCCGATGCGGAGCTCGAGCTCACCGCTAACCCAGACATGGACGCGCAGGGCATCGCGATCGAGGCGCACCTCGACCGCGGCCGTGGCCCTGTTGCCACAGTCATCGTTCAGCGCGGTACCTTGCATGTCGGCGAGTCGATCGTCGTTGGTTCCAACTTCGGCCGCGTTCGTCGCATGGTCGATGAGTGGGGCAAGGACGTCGAAGAGGCTGGACCTTCCCGTCCAGTGCAGGTCCAGGGCCTCAATGGCGTTCCTGGTCCTGGCGACAACCTGCTCGTTGTTGAAGATGACCGCGTGGCTCGTCAGATCGCTGCGCAGCGTGATGCTCGTCAGCGTTCCGCAATGCAGGCTCGTCGCAAGAAGCGTGTGTCCCTGGAGAACCTGGATCAGGTGCTCAAGGAAACCTCCACGCTCAACCTCATCCTCAAGGGCGACAACGCAGGTTCTGTCGAGGCGCTCGAGGATGCGTTGCTCAAGATCGAGATCGACGACGAGGTCGAGGTCAACATCATCGACCGTGGCGTCGGTGCCGTGACCCAGACCAACGTCACCCTGGCGGCAGCTTCCGACGCAGTGATCATTGCCTTCAACGTTCGCGCTGAGGGCAAGGCCACCGAGGAAGCGAACGAAGAGGGCGTAGATATTCGCTACTACTCCGTCATCTACCAGGCAATCGACGACGTCGAGGCAGCTCTTAAGGGCATGCTCAAGCCAATCTACGAAGAGCGCGAGGTGGGTGTCGCGGAGATCCGTCAGATCTTCAAGGCTTCCGCAGTCGGCCTCATCGCAGGTTGTATGGTCACCGAGGGCAAGGTCATCCGCAACGGCAAGGCCCGCCTTGTCCGCGATGGCAATGTCATCAACGACAGTGTCACCATCGAGTCCCTGCGTCGCGAGAAGGACGATGTCACCGAGGTCCTCAAGGGCTACGAGTGCGGTATGGTTCTGTCCTACCCAGACATCCAGGTCGACGACCAGATTCAGGTCTACGAAATGGTCGAGGTCCCACGCGAAGGCTAAAGCGTTCGCTTAACGACGAAGCACCCCACCGCCACGGTGGGGTGCTTTTGCCTATTTTCTTCAACGGTTTCTTCAGGTTCTGCTGCGGGAGCGGCCGCCTCTTCGAAAACCGGACCGGGTTGCGGTTCGCCGACCGTTTCCGCGACGAGGCGATAGGTCATGGTTTCCTGTGCGACGTTACTGACGTCAGTGTCCTCGCTAAACCAGTTGTTAAAACGCACGACAAGGTAATAGTCGCCTTCGAGCGTGTACATCGAGCGGGCTGAGTTCAGCGTGCTGTCGTCGGCTGTGGAAAAGGAAGTAATATAGGTCAGCGGGACTGGCGGCTCGAAAGTATCCGACGCGCCTTCACTCGCGGTAAAGAAGATGGTGTTGTCTGATTCTCCTTCTTGGCGGGTTGGGGAGAAGGCGCGCATCCCAAGGGACAGGCTTTGGGATCCCGACAGGGTAGTGTCACCTGCTTCGAGGTAGCCTCGCAATTGCTGACCGGTGCGCATCGGGATTTTGTAGAAGTGGTTTTCGCCTCCAACGATCTCGGTCTCGATGGGGGTCGCCGTGGTGAACCAGTTACCGGGGGTTGCGGGGGACCATTCGTCGATACGCGCTCCATCGATGGAATCAATCTCGGCGGGCAAGTCGCCGACCGGAAGGCCTTCGGTGTTGGCTGGGGCGAGTCGTACGACGTGGAGCTCGACTGTGATCGGGTCGTTGGCGATGCGTTCCGCACTGCGCTGCACGCGCAGGATGATCTCGTCGGTGTCACACTCGACGGCGATCTGATCCGATTCTACGGAAGCCGTGGACGGGAAGAAAATGTTGTTATCGAAGCTGTTATTCGTGGTGAACCCGCGATGGCAGGTCTCGTCGGAACCCGGAACTAGAAGTTCGTTTTCAAGCACGAGGTAGTCGCGGGATCCACCTCTCATTTCTTGTAAGTCTTCCCAGTATGTGGTGGTGACCTGGACACGGTCGAGGCCTTCGACTGGTAGCGACCAAAATTGCTCCGAGTAATTGTCATCGCCGTGGTTGGTGAGGGCAGGCAACTCCCCCTGGAATTCAACGACATCGTCGGGGATTGGGGTCGCTTCCGCGGAGGTGTCTCCACCGTCGATGCGGGGCAGATCGGAGGTGTACCCAACACCGAGGCGAGTGGCCTTGCGGAGCTCGTCGATAAGCGAATCAGCGTCGGACGCGTCGGCATACGTGCCACCCGCGGACTCGGCGATGCACTCGAGCTCTTGGCGTGCCTCTGCGTCGACGTTGAACCCGACGGTGTTGATAACCAAGTCAACGCCCTCGTTGTAGAGGTCAGCCGCGACCTCGCAGACAGGGGGCGGGGCACAGGTGTCAAGGCCGTCGGAGACGAGTACGATCGTGCCACCCTCGGCTGGAAGTGCGTCGGCGGCGGTGGTCAACGACAGCCCGATGGGGGTGAACCCGCGTAGCTCGAGTTCGTCGATATGGTCGGTGAGCTCCGCAGGTGTGCCGGCCTCCGGCCCGCGGACGAGCGTGACATCCTGGCAGCCGGCTTCGTATTCGTCAGAGGAGTCGCCGGTGTTGCCACCGTAAGTAACCAGACCAAGGTCAACGGTGTTCGAGAGCTCGTCGATATACGTGGAGGTGGCGGCTTTGGCCGCGTCAGAACGGGTCTGATCACCGGCATCCTGTGTCGTCATTGATCAGGAATTGTCCAGCACCAACATCGTCGGCACGCCGCGGGCAGGGGAGCCGGGCTGGGACTGGGCTTGTACTGGGTTTCCCGCGAGGAGTACGGCGAGGATAGTTTTTGTGGACGGGAACACGGACGGTGACAAAGACATGGAAACTCCCAGGGCGGTGGATTCTGTTTGGTGTCTGTGAGGCCGATATTTGTCCAGGCTATCGTCAAGTGAGCAAAAGTGCATTGGAGAGAGAAACTAATTCCGTTGCGCCTGTAAACCCCACAAATCTGCCCTACTTACACATTGCAGGCAGCACAGGGTACGATTTGGCAAGAATTGTGAAAGTCTTGAGATAAGGGAGTGGTCTGAGATGGCTGACAATCCACGTGCAGGTCGGTTGGCGAAGAGGATTCAGACGATCGTCGCTAGTGCAATTGAGCGCCAGATCAAAGACCGCCGGCTCGAACTCGTGACAATCACGGATACCCGCGTGACCGGTGACCTCCACGACGCAACTGTGTACTACACGGTCCGCGGCAAAACCATTGACGAAGAGCCGGACTACGAGCAAGCGGCGGAGGCACTCAATCGTGCCCGTGGCCAGCTGCGCAAGATCGTAGGCGACGATCTCTCGGTGCGTTTCACTCCGACTCTGGCTTTCGAGCTCGACACCGTGCCGGAGGCATCCGCCCGCATGGAGGAACTACTTGCGAAGGCGAAGGCTCGCGACGCAGAATTGGCAAAGCTCAAAGAAAACGCGCAACCTGCGGGCGATGCTAATCCGTATAAAACCGAAAGCGATGGTGAATAGATGGCTCGTTCCGAAATGGTGGATGCCGCGGGAGCAGCAGCCCTGCTCACCAACGCCGACTCGGTCGCCGTGATCACCCACGTGCAACCGGATGCCGACGCGATCGGTTCGGCAAGTGCGCTGTCACAGGCTCTCAAGCAGATGGGCAAGACTGTGTACACGCTGATCGGTCAACCCTTTGACTACCCAGAGAACCTAAATTGTATCCCTGGCTCCGAAGACGTTGCCTTGACGGATCAGCTCCCGGCGACAGATCTCGTTGTCACCGTGGATTGTGCCTCCCGCGACCGCACCGGCATGCTTGAGCCAGCAATTGCTTTGGTGGCGGAGAAGGTACTGGTTATCGACCATCACAAGTCGAACCCAGCCTACGGTGCATACAACATTATCCAAACGGCAGAATCCACCACGACGGTGCTGCGCGGCATTTTTGAGCACCTCGATGTCGAGATGGATTACAACCTGGCCTTTGCCCTGTACTCGGGTTTGGTCACGGATACGGGAAGCTTCCGGTGGGGAACTGAGCGAATGCATACGCTCGCAGCCGAACTCATGTCCTACGGGCTCAATACCCGCCAGATCGCCATGGATCTTATGGACGAGCTCACCTCGGAAGACATCCGCCTGATCGGTGAAGTCATGTCGGGTGTCCAGATCGTGGAACGCCACGGCATCAAGGTGGCAGTGCTGACCGCGGGCCACGATCACTACAGCAAGATGACTCAGTCGGCGGTTGAGATGCTCATCGATTATGTCCGCGTGCTGCGCGGCACCGATATCGGTGTTGTGTTCAAGGAAATTGATTACGGCTGGTGGTCGGTCTCGTTGCGTTCGGCGACCGTGGACGTGTCCAAGATCGCGGGCCGGCTCGGTGGTGGCGGACATGCGCCTGCTGCTGGATATTCCTCCAGTGGCACTCCCCAAGAGGTCGTCGATAAGCTGCTCGGCGCCCTCATCGCGCAGTGAGCACCCGCGCGAGCGACATCTCAGCGCGCACCATCTTCTCGCTCGCGTTCCCCGCTCTAGGCGTGTTGGCGGCTAGCCCGCTCTATTTGTTATTAGATACGGCCATTATCGGCCGGCTCGGAGCCGCAGAGCTCGCGGCACTGGCAGCAGGAACCACCGTGCAATCCACGGTGACGACCCAGCTGACCTTCCTCTCTTACGGCACCACAGCGCGCTCGTCGCGGCTCTATGGCCAAGGCAAACGCGACGAAGCCATCGCCGAAGGAGTCCAGGCCACCTGGGTCGGGATTGCTGTCGGACTGCTGCTGGCTGCCATCGTGTGGATCTTTGCCTATCCCATTGCTCTTGCACTCACCGGTGACCCAGCAACCGCAGAACGCACGACGTCGTGGCTGCATGTCTCTGCCTTTGCGATCCCACTGACCTTGATCGTGATGGCGGGCAACGGCTGGCTGCGTGGCATTCAAAATGTGCGGTGGCCACTCTATTTCACCCTGGCAGGTGTGATTCCGGGAGCGATTGCGATCCCAATTTTCGTCCAGTGGTGGGGCCTGGTGGGCTCGGCCGCAGCAAACGTACTGGGTGTGGCCATTACGTCGAGTTGTTTCCTAACCGCGCTGATCAAACAACACCACGGTGATTGGCGGCCGCGCTGGTCGATTATGAAACGGCAGCTGGTACTGGGACGCGATTTGATCATGCGTTCGTTGTCCTTCCAGGTAGCGTTCATTTCGGCCGCTGCGG
This sequence comes from Corynebacterium lubricantis DSM 45231, assembly GCF_000379425.1. GTDB lineage: Bacteria > Actinomycetota > Actinomycetes > Mycobacteriales > Mycobacteriaceae > Corynebacterium > Corynebacterium lubricantis. The sequence continues at coordinate 49,517 of NZ_KB902237.1, read as the reverse complement.
TGGCCGCACGCGTTGGTGTGGTGGCGTTGGCAGCGCACCAGATCATGCTGCAGCTGTGGAACTTCATCACTCTGGTTCTTGACTCCCTGGCTATTGCCGCGCAGACGCTGACCGGCTCGGCATTGGGCAGCGGGAACGTCAACAATGCCCGGCAAGTGGGCACGAAGGTGACGTTCTATTCCACGGTTTTCGCCGCGGGCCTGGCACTAGTTTTCGGCATCGGTGCCCCGTGGATTCAACGCATCTTCACCACCGATGAGGCCGTACTCGAGCAGATGTCTACCCCGTGGTGGCTGTTGCTGGCCATGATCGTGGCCGGTGGTGTCGTCTTCGCCCTCGACGGCGTGCTCCTCGGCGCCAGCGACGCGGTATTTTTGCGCAATCTCACCATCGCCTCGGTGCTGTTGGGCTTTTTGCCGGGAGTCTGGATTAGCTATCTCGTCGACGGCGGACTGACCGGAATCTGGGTGGGTCTTTTGGTGTTCATCCTGATCCGCATGGTCGGTGTGGTGGTTCGTTTCCGTTCGATGGCCTGGGCCGTGGTAGACAAGTAGGGTATGACCACCACCTTGTGGGCCGTGTCGGATCTTCACGCCGCGGTCAAATCGAACCACGAGCGGATCGACACGCTTGTTCCGCCGAACCCGGATGATTGGCTCATCGTCGCGGGTGATGTCGCTGAGCGCTCAGAAATGGTCGTGCGCGTGTTGTGGGAGTTGTCTCGTCGCTACGCGAAAGTCATTTGGGTACCGGGCAATCACGAGTTGTTCTCGCGCAGCGCCGACCGGTTCCGCGGTCGCAACAAGTACGAGGAGCTGGTCCGAGAACTCCGCCAGATCGGGGTGGTAACCCCGGAGGACGATTATCCGGTCTTCGGAGACGTCACCGTCGTGCCCCTGTTTACCTTGTACGATTACTCGTTTCGCGGCCCCGGCATGAGCGTGGAAGAAGCCGTCGAATCCGCCAAGGAAAAGCAGATCATGATGACGGACGAGGTGGCCATTGCGCCCTTCGTCGACATCCGTGCGTGGTGCTGGGATCGATTGACGTACTCAATCAAGCGCCTTTCCAAAATTGACGGCCCCACCGTGTTGGTCAATCACTGGCCGCTCGTCCAGGAACCGACGCTGGGACTGCGCTGGGCGGAGATCGCGCTGTGGTGCGGCACTAGGCACACACGCGGCTGGGCGAAGCGCTATAACGCCAAGAAGGTGATTTACGGTCACTTGCATATGCCTTCCGAGATGCTTGTCGACGATGTCGTGCACGTGGAAGTCTCACTTGGCTACCCCAAAGAGTGGACCAGGCACGAACACGGCCTGCCATGGCCGTATCCGGTACTGGAGGTCAAGTGATGCAAGACCTCGAGTTGTTTCCCGCCAGCGCGCGCTACGTCTACATCCTCACCGACGAGGAAGAATCCGACCTGACGAATTTTTCCGAACTCGATCCGCTCGAGCAATACGTGGTCGCGCACTCCGTGGGCAGGCGTCGCGCGGAGTTCGGCGATGCGCGCTGGTGTGCCCACCGCGCTCTGCAGGAGTTGGGAGTAGATAATCCGGGGCCGATCCTGAAAGGGGAGCGCGGCATGCCGCTGTGGCCGAAGGGCTATACCGGCTCCATGACGCACACCGACGGTTTCCGTGCCGCCGTGGTCGCCCCGATTTCGCAGGTTCGCTCGCTGGGCATTGATGCCGAACCGGCGATGGAATTGCCCGCCGGGGTTCTGGACCAGATCGCTAGGCCAGGCGAGCGTCCACAACTCGAGGAGCTCGAGGCCCAAGGGGTGAACTTTGCCGACCGGCTGCTCTTCTGCGCCAAGGAAGCCGTGTACAAGGCCTGGTTCCCCATGACGCATCGGTGGCTTGGTTTCGATGACGCCGAGATCGATCTGCGTGCCGACGGCACATTCATCGCCTACCTGCTCGTGCGGCCCACACCCGTCCCGTTCATCGAGGGGCGCTGGGTCACCCGCAGCAAGTACGTGATCGCCTCGACCTACGTCCTATAAGGTCGACGGCCTGGCCACGAACACGGTAGACAGGCGCTTGCCCTTTTCGGCCACCAAGGCAACCACGCGCCCATCGGGCCCCACCGCGGCCTGGACTCCTTCGAGGCCGTGCGGCTCGAGCCATTTGCCCATCGCCAGCGCCTCGTATTCCGCGGCGGTGACATCGAAGGTGGGCCAGGCGCGCTGCATCGCCTCATCCAGGCTCATGGAAAACTCCGGCGCCTCCTCCAACTGCTCGAGCGTGCGGGCGGAATCGAGGGTGAAGGAGCCGACAGTCTCTCGTCGCAAAGCGATCAAATGCCCACCCACGCCGAGCTTCGCGCCGAGGTCGCGCGCGATCGCGCGGATATATGTGCCCGAGGAACAGTGCACGCGCACGTCCACATCCACGAGGCTCCCGTGGCGACGAATGTCTAACACATCGAAGCTAAACACCGTGATCTCGCGCGGATCGAGCTCAAACTCGACACCCTCGCGCACCAGCTCGTGCGCGCGACGCCCGTTGACCTTAATCGCAGATACCTTCGACGGGACCTGCATGATGGTGCCAGTCAGCTCGCCGATGGCGGTGCGCAGGGCATCGTCGCTTAGCGACGACGCATCTGCCTCACTGACCAGCTCACCTTCCGCATCCTCGGTGGTGGTGGCCTGGCCGAGCCGGATGGTCGCCGCATACGTCTTGTCGTGGGCAACGAAATGGGCGAGCAGCTTGGTGCCACGCCCAATACCCAGCACCAGCACGCCGGTGGCCATGGGATCGAGGGTGCCGGCGTGGCCGACCTTCTTCGTTTTGAAGAAGCGGCGCAGGCGGGAGACGACGTCGTGGCTTGTCATGCCGCCCGGCTTGTCTACCACCACAATGCCGGAATCAATTAGGGGATCGGTCATATTTCAACACTATGCCGTAATCTTTAAAACGTGGATATTTGGTACGGACTAGATGCAGTTCCCGAGTTGCCCGGGCGCACCGTGGTGACCATCGGTGTTTTCGACGGAGTGCACAGGGGACACCAGCGGCTGATTAAGCAGGCAGTGGAATTAGCACGTCAGGGTGGTCACGAGAGCGTTGTGATGACCTTTGATCCGCACCCGATCGAGGTATTTGCCCCCGAGCGCACCCCGACGACGCTGACCTCCTTGCAGGACCGCGCCGCGCTATTAGAATCCTTCGGGGTCGATCACATGCTGATCATTGACTTCACTAAGGAACTCGCTGGCGAATTGCCTGAGGACTATTTCCGCTGCGTCCTAGTGAACACGCTGAAGGCAACCCACGTGGTGGTGGGGGAGAACTTCACCTTCGGCGCCCAAGGCGCGGGCACCGCTGAGACCATGCGGGAACTCGGCTCGCAATATGGCGTGGACGTGACCGTGGTGGAGCTTTTGGTCGAGGAAGGCCAGCGGGTGTGTTCGACATATATTCGCGAACAGCTCAGCTCCGGTAATGCGGACGTGGCAGCTCAGGCATTAGGCCGCAACTTCACGGTGACCGGTGAGGTCGAACACGGTGCGGGGCGTGGAGGGACAGAGCTTGGGTATCCCACCGCCAACCAATATTTCTCCGAGTCCGAAGCGCTCCCGGCCGACGGTGTGTATGCGGGCTGGATCACCATCGTGGACGGCGAGGAGAAGGGGCCGATCGATGGAGACATGGTCCCTGGGGTGAAGTACCCGACGGCGATCTCGATTGGCACGAACCCCACATTTGGGGATAACGAGCGCTCAGTGGAATCGTTCATCCTGGATCAAAAGGCCGACTTATATGGTCGCATGGCCACGGTGGAGTTCGTAGAAAAGGTCCGTGACATGGTGAAATTCCATTCTGTCGACGAATTGCTGGAGAATATGTCCAACGATGTACAGAAAACGCGTACCGTACTTGGACTTAATTCCTAAAATAGGTCTACAGTAACGTCTTGGCTTTAATTGACTGCCGGATTTACTTTCACATTTCTTTTAAGGAGATAACTGCCATATGGCACGAAAGATCATTCTCGATCTCGACACGGGTGTCGACGACACGCTGGCCCTGGCCTACGCTTTGGGGTCCGAGGAGCTCGACCTCATCGGTGTCACAGGCACCTACGGCAACGTCCTCGTTGAGACGGGTGTGCGCAACAGCCTGGCAATCCTCGAGCTCTTCGGCCGCGACGACGTCCCAGTGTTCGCTGGCCCAGATCACGCACGCAAGCGTGACTCCTTCGAGGTTCTGGAAATCTCCGAGTTCATCCACGGACGCAACGGCATCGGCGAGGCAAAGCTGCCTGAGCCAAAGCGCCACGTAGAGCGCAAGTCCGCCATTGACTTCCTCGTGGAATCGGTACGCAAGTACGGCGATGACCTGGTGATTGTGCCTACCGGCCCATCCACCACCATCGCAGCTGCTATCGAAGCAGATGAATCCTTCGCCGAGAACGCCCACATCGTCATGATGGGTGGCGCGCTGACCGTACCGGGCAACGTCTCCGCTTGGGCAGAGGCGAACGTCAACCAGGACCCAGAGGCAACCGACCTGCTTTTCCAGCGGGCCAAGGACGTCACCATGATTGGCCTGGATGTCACTCTGCAGACCCTGTTGACCTCCGAGCACACCGCGAAGTGGCACGCACTGGGTACCCCGGGCGGCGATTTCCTCGCCACCGCCACCGATTACTACATCAAGGCCTACGAGACCACCTCTCCTCACCTCGGGGGCTGTGGCCTGCACGACCCACTGGCCGTCGCAGTCGCAGTCGATCCATCGCTGGTCACCACCATCGACGTCAACATGAAGACGGACGTGGAAGGCTGCACCCGCGGTCGCACCATCGCCGACGAAGAGCGCCTCAACGATCCGATCAAGACCGCCAAGGTTGCTGTCGCCGTTGATGCAGAGCGCTTTGTCGACGAGTTCATGGCGCGTCTGACAGCCCTGGCCAAGTAATCGGCCCGGTAGTTTTTGGTTAAACCGGTACCCATCGCGTAAAGTCTTTCAAGGTCTGTTGCATTCTTACTGTGGTCCACAGCGGTAAACGCAGCACAAAGACTTTTCCGATGAATGTGGACTGAAATAAACAAGGAGTACCCTCATGGCATTGAGCACTGAGAAGAAGGCTGAAATCCTCAAGGAGTACGGCGTTCACGAGACTGACACCGGTTCCCCAGAGGCACAGGTTGCACTGCTGACCTCGCGCATCAACACCCTGACCGAGCACCTGAAGTTCCATAAGCACGATCACCACTCCCGTCGTGGTCTGCTGCTGATGGTGGGTCGCCGTCGTTCCATGCTGAAGTACTTGGCTGAGAACAACGTTGAGCGTTACCGCGATCTGATCTCCCGCCTGGGCCTTCGTCGCTAAGCGAAGCCCTGCGTGTAAGCCGTCTCCCAAAAGGGAGGCGGCTTTTCTTATGAATTTAGTAGGGTTGAACTATGGACACCAAAAACATCATCAAGAATTCCGACCCTATTCGGCACGATGATCTGCGTGGCCTGGCACGGCAGCCCGGCCCTGCGGTTTCCTTCGTGATTCCCACCCACCGCGGCGGTCCCGAAACATTCACCGACTCCCAGCGCTTGCGGCCACTTCTGGGGCAAGCGCGGGAACGCCTCGCCGAGCGCTATCCCGAAACCGATGCCGAAGCGTTGCTTGCGCCGGTGGAAACGCTGGCCAACTCCGATCGATTCTGGCAGTCCCAGTGTGACGGCCTGGCCATTTACGTTCAGCCCGGGCACGCGCGCTACTTCCGCGTCGATCGCGACTACTTGCCGCAGGTGAGCGTCGGTGATCACCCCAACCTGCGACCGCTGCTCCCGCTTGTTACCTCGGACCTCGAATTCCTGCTGCTCGCCATGAGCCGCAACAAGGTGCGCCTATTTGCCGCCGACCGCGCCACGATCACGGAGTTACCTTTAGGTGAGCTCCCTGAGTCCTCCGACGATGTCGAAGGAGTCTCGACCCGCGAGCCGCAGCTGCAACACCAAAGCAGCGAGCTCTCCGGTGCGCACGGACACGGCCCCCGCGACTACAACGTGCTCAACGGATTCCTCCAAGCCGTGGGCAAGGCAATAGAAAAGCGCTTTACCGGCGATGGCCGCCCATTGGTGCTGGCCACGGTCGATGAATACCGCGGAGCGATCAGCAGCTACCTCAACAACGTCACCCTCCTCGACGACGTCGTCTCCGGCAACCCCGATCACCTCAGCGAGGTCCAACTCCACGAGGCGGCGTGGCCCATTGTCGCCAAAGAGAATAAAAAGCTTCACGACGATCTGGTGGGCCAGGTTGAGCAGGCGCTCGGCACCGGCCTAGCCACCAATGACCCGGCGCTGATCAGCCAGGACTCCGCTGCAGGACGCGTGGCAACTCTGGTTCTTGCCGAACGAGTGCTTGAGGAGACCGCACGCGCAGAAGACCTTGATGCGGCGATTGCACATACCTTGATCAATCGTGGCGTGATCGACGTGGTGCCGGAGCTGGCCGGAGGACACGGGGTCGGAGCCGTGTTCCGATACTAGCGGTAGTTGAACTGGCCAATAGGTGCGCTGCCTGCTAAAATGACGCGAGTTGCAAAAGTTCACTATTCGGCGACACCGATGATCGCCGGGATTAACCCCAAGGAAAGGGATCCATTTGAGCAACCATACTCCGAAAAACTCCGTCGATTTTCATGTAGACGAGGACTACGGAATCACCGAAGCCGTCGCCACCATCGATAATGGCGATTTCGGTACACGCACCATTCGTTTTGAAACCGGTCAGCTCGCCCGCCAGGCAGGCGGCTCCGTGACCACATACTTGGACGACGACAACATGTTGTTGGCCACCACCACTGCCTCGAACAACCCTCGCGAGGGTTTTGATTTCTTCCCGCTCACCGTTGACGTCGAAGAGCGGATGTACGCGGCAGGTCAGATTCCAGGTGGGTTCTTTCGTCGTGAAGGTCGCCCTTCCACCGAAGCCATCCTCGCTTGCCGTCTGATTGACCGTCCTCTGCGCCCAACCTTCGTCAAGGGCCTGCGCAACGAGGTCCAGGTTGTCATCACCGTCATGTCGCAGAACCCAGAGGATTACTACGACGTCGTTGCTATTAACGGCGCTTCTGCTGCAACCCAGCTCTCCGGCCTGCCAGTTTCTGGCCCTGTCGGTGGCGTGCGCATGGCGCTGATCGCTGACGATAAGCACCCAGAAGGCGAGTGGGTCGCATTCCCGAACCACACCCAGCACGAGCGCGCTCTCTTCGAGATGGTTGTCGCAGGTCGCATTGTTACCCGCAAGCGCGGCAACAAGTCTGTGGAAGATGTTGCCATCATGATGGTCGAGGCAGGCGCAGGCTCGAACGTTGTCGAGCAGGTCGCCGGCGGCGCACCAGCTCCAACCGAATCCGTTGTCTCCGAAGGCCTTGAGGCTGCAAAGCCATTCATCAAGACCTTGTGCGAGGCACAGGCTGGCCTTGCTGAGCGCGCAGCCCGCGAGCCACAGGAGTTCCCACTCTTCCCGTCCTACACCGACGAGGTGTTCAAGGCCGTGGAGAAGGCTTCCCGCAAGAAGCTCGGCTCCCTGATGACCATCGCCGGCAAGGCCGACCGCGACGATGCCACGAATGCGCACATGGAGCAGGTCGAAGCACAGCTTCTCGGCCAGTTCGAGGACGAGTTCGAGGATGCTTCCAAGCAGATCCGCGCCGCCTACAACGCCGTGATGAAGGACGTTGTGCGCAACAAGATCCTCACCGAGGAGTACCGCATCGATGGCCGTGGCACCACGGACATCCGCGACCTTGGTGTCGAAGTGGACCTCGTTCCACGCGCCCACGGTTCCGCTCTCTTCGAGCGCGGCGAGACCCAGATCCTCGGCGTGACCACCCTGGACATGCTCAAGATGGAGCAGCAGCTGGATTCCCTGCACCCGCAGAAGTCCAAGCGCTACATCCACCACTACAACTTCCCGCCATACTCCACTGGTGAGACCGGTCGTGTGGGCTCCCCGAAGCGCCGCGAAATCGGCCACGGTGCTCTCGCCGAGCGCGCCCTGACCCCAGTGATTCCTTCCCGCGAGGAGTTCCCGTACACGATCCGCCAGGTCTCTGAGGCGCTGGGTTCCAACGGTTCCACCTCCATGGGCTCTGTCTGTGCGTCGACTCTGGCGCTGTACAACGCAGGTGTTCCACTGAAGGCTCCGGTTGCTGGTATCGCTATGGGCCTCGTCTCTGGCGAGGTCAACGGCGAGACCGAGTACGTTGCTCTCACCGATATCCTCGGCGCAGAGGATGCGTTCGGCGACATGGACTTCAAGGTCGCAGGTACCTCCGAGTTCATCACCGCGCTGCAGCTGGACACCAAGCTCGACGGCATCCCATCCCAGGTGCTCTCCGATGCGTTGAACCAGGCCAAGGACGCCCGTGACGCGATCCTGGAGACCATGGCAGAGGTCATCGACGGACCCGACGAGATGAGCCCACTGGCTCCAAAGATCACCACGGTCAACGTCCCCGTGTCCAAGATCGGTGAGGTCATCGGCCCCAAGGGCAAGACCATCAACCAGATCACCGAGGACACCGGCGCGGACGTCTCCATCGAGGACGACGGCACCGTGTTCGTCTCGGCAGCCACCGGTGAGGAAGCTGATGCCGCGATCGCCAAGATCAACGCGATTGCGAACCCTCAGCTGCCTAAGGTCGGCGAGCGTTTCCTGGGCGCCGTTGTGAAGACGGTCGCCTTCGGCGCATTCGTGTCCCTGACCCCGGGCCGCGACGGCTTGATCCACATCTCCAAGCTCGGCGATGGCAAGCGCATTGACAAGGTCGAGGACGTGGTCAACGTCGGCGACAAGATCCAGGTGGAGATCGCGGACGTGGACAACCGCGGCAAGATTTCGCTGGTTCCAGTCAAGGACGATTAAGAGCATTTCGCTTGACGACGAAAAACTGGCCCGGATTCTTCTCCGGGCCAGTTTTTGTGTCTCTGGCTAATCTTCGATGTCGACAACCACGCGCGTCGGGTTCTCCAAGATGGTCACGGAGTAGGGGCGCTGCTTATCAAGCCCGATGAATACCTGAGTGTCGCCTTCAAAGACGGCACCGTGGGAAACTCCGGCGATATTGCCCGCCTTCAAGTCCCACGGACCGGGTTGGACCCATTGACTATTCGGGTCGCCCATCCCCATCGGGGTGCCGTGGATCATCAGCTCGAGGTAAGCCTGGCCAGCAACTTCCACAGGGTAACCGGAGGCCTGTTGGCGGGGTTCGTCGGTGTAGCCAGCATGGTAGCCGGGACTTCCCGTGCCCTCGTATTCAAAGACCACGCGGTCGAAGCCATTATGGCTGGCAACCCTGACGTCTTTAATGACGAGTTCGGCAAGCGGGGGTTCCGTAAACGACGTTGAACCGGTCACTGCGGTGCCCAGCATCCGAGTATCGGTATTTGTCGTCGTCGGCGCAGCCTCACCCGTGCTGGTCTGCGACGCCGAGGTCGTGCCGTTGGCTGAATCCACGTTGGACTCAACAGTTGTTTGGACCGTGCTGGTGGTTGTGCCTGCTGCTTGCTCGTTGCCACTATCGGAGCAACCCGCCAACACCAAACCCGTAACCAGTGGGAGAGCGATCAACGCAAGTGACTTCTGTTTCATAGTGCAATTTTAACGATTTCATCGCGATCTCACAGGGTGATCTGGGGAATCGTAAGAGAATCGTTGCAAGTAGGCTTAGGATATGGCTTCCACTCTCAGCGACCTTCGCGCCGCCCAACCGACGGTCTGGATCAACCCGGACCTCTCCTCGTTCCAGATCGCACAGGCCGACAACGACCTGACCAAAGCGGACATCGACGAGGCCGAGGCGCTCCTGATTCGCGCGGCCCCATGGCTGGCGGAAAACTTTCCCGATACCGAGGAAGGGATCATCGAATCGCCTTTGATGCTGTACGGCAATGTGTGGGTCAAGCTTGATTCACACTTACCCATCAGCGGGTCCATCAAGGCCCGAGGTGGGATCTACGCGGTGTTGAAACTCGCCGAGGACTTAGGCGGAACACTGGGAGACACCGAGTGGTATTCCAAGTACACAATCACGGTAGCCTCCACGGGAAACCTCGGGCTGTCCATCGGAATTATGTCGGCAGCGATTGGCTTCAACGTGGAGGTCCACATGAGCCGCGATGCCCGCGAATGGAAGAAACAATTGCTGCGTGAAAAGGGCTGCACCGTCATCGAACACGACGGAGATTTCTCCGCTGCTGTGGAATTCGCACGGGAGGCCTCCCAACACCCAGACACGTACTTTATCGACGACGAAAATTCGCGCGACCTATTTTTGGGCTACGCAGTCGCCGCGCGTCGCCTCAAGGAGCAACTGAGCCGCAACGGTGTGGAGGTCAATGCAGAGCACCCCTTACATGTCTATCTGCCCTGTGGCGTTGGCGGAGGACCAGGGGGTGTGCTCTTCGGGTTGAAGACCGAGTTCGGCGACAATGTCCACGGCTACTTTGTCGAACCCACGCACGCACCCTCGATGCTGCTGGGCATGGCCACCCAAATGTTCAACGAGATCTCAGTTGCCGATATCGGGCTGGACGGACGGACCATCGCGGACGGATTGGCAGTAGGCAGGACCAGCGCCTTCGTCGGCAAGCGAATGCGACGCCTCATCACTGCCTGCGTGACGGCCCACGATAAGACCTTCCTGCAGGATATGCGGCGCTTCCACGCCGCGCATGGAATATTTATTGAACCGTCCGCGGCGGCCGGATTCGCAGGCCACCGAGCTTTCGCCCATCTGCCCGGTACCCACCTTGTGTGGGCAACCGGGGGATCGACGGTGCCTGAGGACGAGCGGGCGGATTTGCTTGCGCTCTAGTAATCGGCGACCGGCTCGACGAGCTGGATGTAGTGGCCACAGGTGTCATCGAGCACGGCAATCTTGACCACACCCATGACTGTCGGCTCCATTTGAAACTCAACACCCTTAGCGCTGAGCTCGGCGAAGGTGGCATCGAGATCAGTGACGGCAAACTGGGTAAACGGCATGTTGTCGTTATAAAGCGCCTCGTTGAATACCTTGGACGCGGGGTGGCCGGTGGGCTCGAGCAGGAGCTCTACTCCGTCGGGGTCTTCTGGGGACACGAGGGTGAGCCAGCGCGCACCGCCAGCGGGAACGTCGTGCTTGACCTGAAAACCGAGGATGTTCGTGTAAAAATCGAGGGCCTTTTCCTGGTCGTCGACATAGATAGATGTGATGTTTATACGCATGGCCCTATTGTGCCGGAAAAACAATTCCGGCGGACACTGGGCACCGAGTTGAGGATTGTCTGCGTGAAACTAATACACTGGTCATCATTGCCGGTACACAATTGTGTGCCGAAGACTATAAAGGAGTGACACACATGGCAACAAAAGTTGGCGTACTGGGTGCAAAAGGCCGCGTCGGTTCGGCTGTAGTCAACGGCGTAAACGAATCGGACGACCTTGAGCTCGTCGCAGAGATTGACGCGGGCGACTCTTTGGACGCACTCGTCGCCGCAGGTGTCGAGGTCGTTGTGGATTTCACCACCCCCGCAGCAGTGATGGGCAACCTTGAATTCTGCATTGCCAACGGCATCCACGCCGTCGTGGGCACCACCGGCTTCGATGAGGAGCGCTACAACCAGCTGCGCACCTGGCTGGAGGCTCAACCCTCGGTGGGCGTGCTGATTGCCCCGAACTTTGCCATCTCTGCCGTGCTGGCCATGGCATTTGCGAAGCAGGCAGCACCTTTCTTTGAGTCGGCTGAGGTCGTGGAATACCACCACCCGAACAAGCTTGATGCCCCATCCGGTACCGCAGTGAAGACCGCCCAGGGCATTGCCCAGGCGCGCAAGGACGCCGGCATGGGACCTATGCCCGATGCCACCGAGCAGGCATTGGAAGGCTCCCGCGGCGCCAACGTCGACGGGGTCAGCGTCCACGCCGTGCGCATGACCGGCATGGTGGCACACGAGGACATCATCTTTGGTACGAAGGATCAGTCCCTGACCATCAAGCAGGATTCCTACGGACGTGACTCTTTCGTTCCAGGTGTTCTGACCGGTGTGCGTCAGGTTGATCAGCACCCCGGGCTGACCGTCGGGCTTGATTCTTACCTGGGCCTATAAAAGGGCCTTTCGTCTAGATCCACCTTAAAGAAAGGGTCTTTTATGGCAGAGGTCAAACACCTCGACGTCAAACTCATTGCCGCTACCCAGTTCAACGCTCCCGCTGACATCGACTGGAGTGCTGACGAGAGTGCCACCGATTCTGAGGCACTCGTCGAATTCGCTGGTCGCGCCTGCTATGAAACCTTTGACAAGCCAAACCCGCACACCCAATCCAATGAGTCCTATCTCAGGCACATCATGGAGGTGGGGCATACCGCGCTTCTCGAGCATGCAAGCGCCACCATGTACATTCGGGGCATTTCGCGGGCAGCAACTCACGAGCTGATTCGGCACCGCCACTTCTCGTTTTCGCAGTTATCGCAGCGCTTTGTGCCAACAGAGACCAATGAGATCGTCGTGCCTCCGCTGATTGCCCAGGATGAGGAACTCAACCGGCTTTTCCTGCGCGCCGCCGACGAGTCGCGGTTTGTGTACGAAGAGCTGTTGCACGCCCTAGAGGAGCGCCTCGAAGAAGAACCCAACGCGTTGTTGCGCAAGAAGCAGGCCCGCCAGGCTGCCCGCGCCGTTCTTCCGAACGCCACGGAAACGCGCATCGTTGTCAGTGGTAATTACCGCACCTGGCGCCATTTCATTGGGGCGCGCGCAGCCGAACACGCTGACGTTGAGATCCGTACTCTGGCAGTAACGTGTTTGCGTATTTTACAAGAGCAGGCACCGACGCTTTTCGACGATTTCCAGGTCACCAAGCTCAGCGATGGGTCCGAAATGGCAGCAAGCCCGTACGAAACTGCTTTATAAACGGCCTCGGGGGAGGGGGAGAAGTACTTTCCGAATCCCTTGCGGCGCACTAAAGTCGCAGTAAGAGGCAGATTGAATCTTAAATTGAGCTCAACTCCATAATTGTGCAACTGGTTCTGCCGGTGAAAATTCAGTTATCCCTGTTATCCCTGTTATCTCTGAAGACATAGACACACCGGCTGTTCGACGTAATTGCGCGACACTACTATCAAGAAGGTAATCTAAAGCGTCATGGGCATTTCATTGACAGCAAATACCGGAGCTGAGTACTTCGGAACCGTCGGCGTCGCCATGGTCACTCCTTTTGACCGTGACGGTGCCTTGGACGTAAACGCTGGTCGAAAGCTTGCTGCACACCTCGTCAGCAACGGCATCGATGCACTTGTCTTGGCTGGCACCACCGGTGAATCTCCAACGACCACGTTGGACGAAAAGGTCGCACTCATCAAGGCGGTTCGCGAAGAGATTGGCGATAGCGCAAAGATTATCGCGGGAGCTGGAACGAACAGCACCGCGACCTCTATCGCTGCAGCGCAAGCGTCGGCAGAGGCTGGCGCAGATTCACTCCTCGTGGTGACCCCTTATTACTCCAAGCCCACCCAAGAGGGTTTGGTGCAGCACTACACAGCCGTGGCGTCCGCGACTGATTTGCCTATTTGTCTGTATGACATCCCCGGTCGCTCGGGAATCCCAGTCGAGTCGGACACAATTCGCCGCATTGCAGAACTGCCCACAGTTAAGGCAATGAAAGATGCAAAGGGCAATATGTTCGAAGCCGCACCCCTGATCCAAGAGACAGGACTTGCCTGGTATTCTGGCGACGATCCGCTCAATGTGCCGTGGCTCGCTCTCGGCGCTACCGGCTTCATTTCAGTAGTCGGGCACGCTGCGCCCGCATTATTGCGTGAACTACGTACAAGCTTCGAGGAAGGCGACCTCGCCCGAACACGGGAAATCAATGCCAACACCATGCAGGTACTTGCTGTACAGCAAGCATTACTTGGTGGTGCTACTTTCGCTAAAGCTGCTCTGCGTCTGCAGGGCATTGAGGTGGGGGACCCACGTCTTCCTGTCGTCCCCGCGGACGATGCACAGATGGAGGTTCTCCGCCGTGATATGAAAAAGGCTGGAGTCCTATAAATATGAACGAACCACGTAATCGGCCACGTAAGGTCACCCGCAAGGCTGGCCCGCCGGAGGCCGGTGACCAGGCGCCTGTATTCCAGGCTCCGGACAACCAGGCTTCTCAAAAGCAGGAGACACAGAACCAGGAGAACTCTGGTCAGTCGTCCAACGAATCCCAAAAGGGATCCGGCAATAACGGCAACCGCGGAGGCAACAGTGGCCGTCGTGGCGGTCGCGGTCGCGGCAATGGTGGCGGCAACCGTCGCAACCCCGTGAAGTCGATGCAGGGTGCAGATATGACGAAGCGTCTTCCTGCACCAGGGAAGGCCCCAGCTAACGGTCTGCGCATTTACGCGCTCGGTGGTATCTCGGAAATCGGCCGTAACATGACCGTTTTCGAGTACAACGGTCGCTTGCTTGTCGTTGACTGTGGCGTGCTGTTCCCTTCGTCCGGCGAGCCTGGCGTGGATCTCATCCTGCCTGACTTCGGCCCAATCGAGAAGAAGCTGGACAAGATTGAGGCACTCGTCGTCACGCACGGCCACGAGGACCACATCGGCGCCATTCCTTGGCTGCTGAAGCTGCGCCCGGATATTCCGATCTACTCGGCTAAGTTCACCAACGCACTGATTGCGGCGAAGACGAAGGAACATCGTCAGCGTCCAAAGCTGCATGAGGTGAACAACAAGTCCGAGATCAGCGTTGGTCCATTCAATGTTCGTTTCTGGACCGTTGGTCACTCCATCCCGGATGCTCTCGGCCTGTCGATCCGCACCGGAGCGGGTCAAGTCATCATGACCGGCGATATCAAGCTGGATCAGACCCCGTACGACGGCAAGCCAACCGACCTTCCTGCGCTGTCTCGCTTCGGCGATGAGGGCGTCGATCTGATGATGTGTGACTCCACGAACGCCACCACCCCGGGCTTCTCTGAGTCCGAGAAGGGCATCGAGGAAAACTTCATTCGCCTCATCGGCGGCGCCAAGCAGCGAGTGATCCTGTCCTCCTTCGCGTCGAACGTGTCGCGCGTGCAGATGGCCGTCAACGCCGCTGTTGCCAATGGCCGCAAGGTCGCGTTCAACGGTCGCTCGATGATCCGCAACATGGAGATCGCCGAGAAGATGGGCCTGCTCAAGGCACCTCGCGGTACGATCGTCTCTATCGATGAAGCCTCAAAGATGGCTCCTCACAAGGTACTTTTGATCACCACCGGTACCCAGGGTGAGCCAATGGCTGCTCTGTCGCGCATGTCTCGTCGCGAGCACCGCCAGATCACGGTGCGCGATGGCGACTTGATCCTCCTGTCGTCCTCGATGATTCCAGGCAACGAAGAGGCGATCTACGCGGTTATTAATAACCTGGCGCAGATCGGCGCCACTGTTGTGACCAACAAGGATGCTCATATTCACGCAACCGGCCACGGCTACTCCGGTGAGCTGCTGTTCCTCTACAACGCGGCGCGACCAAAGAACGCGATGCCAGTCCACGGCGAGTGGCGTCACATGCGCGCGAACAACGAACTCGCAGTGTCCACCGGTGTGAAGCGCGAAAACACAGTCCTGGCTCAAAACGGCGTCGTGGTTGACTTGGTCAACGGTCGTGCGCAGGTCGCTGGCCAGTACCAGGTGGGTAACCTCTACGTCGATGGTGAAACCATGGGCGAAGTGGAAGCGGACGTTTTGGCGGATCGTACCAACCTCGCAGCTGGTGGCGTTATCTCCGTAACCTGTGTGATTGATTCTCGTACCGGCCGCTTGCTTGAGCGCCCGACTGTCTCAACCACTGGTTTCGCAGAAGACGACCGCAGCTTGGTTCCAGAGGTCGCGGAATGGGTAGAAAACCTCATGAACGACCTCGCGGCCGAGGGCGAGAATGACCCTTACCGAATGGTGCAGGCGCTTCGTCGTAAAGTGTCTCGTTCCATCGAGCAGAAGTACAAGCGCGAGCCTGTCATCCTGCCAACCGTCGTGCCAATGTCGGCCGACGATCACGAGCCAGTCGAAGACGACGAGATCGCAGCAGAGCGCGAGTCGCTCTAACCAAAAGAAACAATGCACCTCAGCTATGCTGGGGTGCATGTCTTTTGCTCAAGCAGAACGCGCTCGTCTCGCAGAAACTCTCCTCGATGTGGGCCCAGATGCCCCGACTCTGTGCGAAGGGTGGACCACGCGAGATCTCGCTGAGCACCTGTACAACCGGGAAAATCAGCCAACTTCGCACTTGGACAAGGTGGGCCAGCGGGCCCGGAACCGTGTGAAGAATTGGTCCTATGAACAAGTCGTCGCCGCGTGGGTGGCAGGCCCACCGAAACTTCTTCAACCCATCGACTCCCTAATGAATACCGCCGAGAACTTCGTGCACCACGAGGATGTCCGCCGGGGAGATGGTGTCGTGCGCGTACGTGATTTCAGCAAGGCCGTGGACAAGCAGTTGGCGAAGGCCGCTGCCCAGTTCGGCAAAATGCTACTGGGTAAGTCCCCGGTTCCGGTCATTCTTTCCCCGACCACGCTCCCTCCAATCACGGTGGCGGACCGCCGCGGTGTCACGGTACAAGGGGACAATGTGGTGCGGGTCATCGGGGAACCCGGCGAGCTTCTGCTCTGGGTGTTCGGTCGCGATGTTGTCGATGTTAAGCTGCAGGGCAGCCCTGAGCACATCGCACAGTCAAGGGGCAAAGCCTGACCAAGATCCTGTAAAAGTTTGCCACTGATCTCGGAGTGGCAGATGTGAAGAATGTGACAACTGGTACTAGTCTTAAAGCCATGTCTGTCAAAAGTTCTTCCTCGCGCAAAAAGTCGCGCCCGAGTACTGGGCCCAAAGCCCGTTCAGGCCAGTCGCGACAAACGCGCAAATCTTCGGCCCCTGCCGCGGTGACCCACCCACGCACGGGTGCGACGACTCAGCTCGCCGCAGAAACTTCTGACGAGCGAGTAGGCTCGGCGACGAAAGTCGTCGGCAGCACCATTAGTGCCATCGCGCGCAGTACCGCACGTGGCGTGGGCAAGGCAACGCGAGGTCTGGCAAACGTCGGGGGAAACTTCGGACGCAAGGACAAGGGCGACAATCTTTACGAGGATGACCAAGAAACACAAGACAAGAAGGAGACGCCCATCGCCCGCAGCAAGAAAGGCCACGAACCCGTCGCTGCAGATGACGAGGTAGACACTACTGATACCCCGAGTCGGGGAGAGGGCTCGCAAAGCGGCGATACCGCAGGGCTCATCCTGCTCGGCCTAGCCGCCATCCTCGGCGCCTCAGTCTGGCTTGATATCGCTGGACCAGTTGGCGCCGCCATCGCATCGGCAGTGCACCTAGTCATCGGTGCAGGTGCACTCATTCTGCCAGTCGCACTAGTGGCTATTGCGATCGTCTTGATGATGGACTTCCGCGCGGATTCCTCGACCAAGGTGCGGGTTGGTATCGGCGTTACCTTGATCGTGGTAGCTATGTTGGGCTTGGTCCACATCTTTGCGGGCAACCCTGCTTCGTGGGAAGACCGGAAGGTCGCCGGCGGCGCAATCGGTGCCTGGCTGGGTGGAAGCCTATCCGCCGGATTCTCTAGTTATGTGGCCGTACCATTGCTGATCTTGCTGATCATCTATGGTGCTCTCAAAGTCACTGGCATCACTGTGCGTCAGTTGTTCTCCGAAATCGGCGAGCTTGTCTCCCAGATGGGGTCCCGCAATTACACGGAGGACCCCGAAGACCCTGAGGACCTCGACCGAAACCGCGACGACATGTACGGACACGTCGACGATGAACTCAGCGACATCGCCGACGGCTCCCCACGCAGGGCACGGCCACGGGCCTCGACTCCGCGCGTCACGCGGCGCAAGCCAAGCCCGCTGGAGAACTACCCAGCGGATGAAGCGGAACAGCCGACGCTGTTCGGTCGAAGCACTTCGCCGAGCGACGAGTTCAACCCCGACGCGGAACCTGAACTCGAGGAAGAATCCACACCGGCTGCGCCTCCGAGCGCGCCGCAACGGGCAAGCACACGTCGTCGTCAAGCGAAATCTGCTCCGGCACCTGCCGTGCACGACGCTGACGACACCGACACGATCCCCGTTGTCGAGCACGACGCGGGCGATGCCGTCGCCTCCTCGCGCGAGGCGATGCGCCAAGCCATCATTGCGCGCTCCGGGATCGATGCGGGATCGGTGCCCGCGACCACCCCGAAATCGGAAGTGGACAAGGCGACCGCGGATGAGGCACCCAAGCCTGCCCGTCAGCCTGAGAGTGACTACACGTTGCCGTCGACGAGCCTGCTCACCCCGGGCCAGGTACCCAAGACCCGTACCGAGACCAACGACCGGATGATCGAGGCGATCACCGAGGTCTTCCACGAGTTCAAGGTGGACGCTCAGGTGACCGGTTTCTCGCGCGGGCCGACAGTGACTCGCTACGAGGTCGAGCTCGGCCCTGGTGTGAAGGTATCGAAGATTACTAACCTGCAGTCCAACCTGGCTTATGCCGTGGCCACCGACAACGTGCGCCTGCTGGCCCCGATCCCGGGCAAGTCTGCCGTGGGTATCGAGGTACCTAATAGCGACCGCGAGATGGTGCGCCTGCGCGACGTGCTGGACGCGCCAAAGATCCGCAATGACCAGGACCCGACCCTGATCGGTATGGGTAAGGACATTGAGGGCGAATTTGTCGCAGCAAGCGTCCAGAAGATGCCGCACCTGCTCGTGGCGGGTTCGACCGGTTCCGGTAAGTCGGCGTTTGTGAACTCGATGCTGGTCTCGCTGCTCACCCGCGCGACGCCTGATGAAGTACGCCTGATCCTGGTCGACCCGAAGATGGTCGAGCTGACCCCATACGAGGGCATCCCGCACCTGATCACTCCGATCATTACGCAGCCGAAGAAGGCTACCGCCGCATTGCAGTGGTTGGTCGAAGAGATGGAGCAGCGCTACATGGACATGAAGTCCGCGCGCGTGCGCCACATCAAGGACTACAACGCCAAGGTCCGTTTCGGCGAGCTGCAGGCGCCTCCGGGATCCGAGCGCGAGATGAAGCCGTACCCGATGATCATTTGCGTGGTCGACGAGCTTGCCGACCTGATGATGACCGCGCCGAAGGAGATCGAGGATTCCATCGTGCGCATCACTCAGAAGGCGCGTGCCGCCGGTATCCACCTCGTGTTGGCGACCCAGCGTCCGTCCGTCGACGTGGTCACCGGTCTGATCAAGACCAACGTGCCGTCTCGTCTCGCCTTCGCGACTTCCTCGCTGACCGACTCCCGCGTCATCCTGGATCAGGCTGGTGCCGAGAAGCTGATCGGCATGGGCGACGGTTTGTTCATCCCGCAGGGTGCCGGCAAGCCGCAGCGTATGCAGGGCGCGTTCGTCACCGACGAGGAGATTCAGGCGGTCGTCGAGGCCGCGAAGGATCAGGCCGAGCCGGATTACACCGAAGGTGTGACCGAGGAGAAGGCCTCCGAGAAGAAGGTCATCGACGATGACATCGGCAAGGACATGGACGATCTCCTCGAGGCCGTCGAGCTTGTGGTCACGGCACAGCTCGGCTCCACCTCGATGCTGCAGCGTAAGCTCCGCATCGGCTTTGCCAAGGCGGGTCGCCTCATGGACCTCATGGAATCGCGCGGCGTCGTCGGTCCTTCCGAGGGCTCCAAGGCGCGCGAAGTGCTGGTCAAGCCGGAAGAGCTAGAAACGATCATCTGGATGATCAAGGGCGCAGACCCGGCCGATGCGCCGAAGGAAGTCCGGGAGGAGCAATCGCTTTACGACGACGCGCCTGCCGGACCTGATTCCGAGCCTGATTCTGAGTACGACTCAGACTCTGATGACGATCACCCCCACATTGTTCAGGCCACGTACAACCCTTCGGGCGGGGCTTTCTAGGGATTGATAATTTCTTTCGGCGCCCCGGCGGGGAGCGTGCCGTGCTCATCCTTGTACGTGCGGGCATAGGCACGCACCGCGGTGGGCAGGGTCTCGTGAATGTTTTCTTTGCCAACTTTTTCAATGAATCCGGTCGGTTCCAGCTGCCGGTAGAGATCTTGTTTCACGCGCGCCATGGCGAAGACGATGCCCTCGGCTTCCAAGTGCGAGCGCAACTTTTCCAGGGCATCCACCGCTGTCAGATCAATCTCGGTGTTGGCCTCTGCGTTGAGCAGGAAGCACTCCACTGGTTGCTGCGAATTGTCCACTGCCTCCAAGGCGCGCTCGACGAAATGGTCAGCATTGGCGAAGAAGAGCGGAGAATCGTAGCGGAAGACAACCAAGCCCCGGATGGGTTTGGCGTCGTGGTAATCGTCCAAACTGTGCATTCCGGGCACCCCGGGTGCGTAGCCCAATACATCCGAATTGGGTGCCGTAATTCTGCGGATGAGGTCGAGGATGGACAAGACGACTGCTACCCCGATTCCGACCAACACGTCGTAGAAAACTACGGCAAGCGCGGTCGTGGCTGTGATGATTAATTCGCTGCTGCGGAATCGGCCGATCCGCCGCAATTCCGCCACGTCAATGAGCTGGGTTGCTGCGTAGATGACTAGAGCACCGAGTGCGGCCTGCGGGAACGAACCCAGAATCGGCCCCGCAAACATCAGCACCATGACAACGAGTGCGGCAACGATGAGGGAATGCACTTGGGTTTTTGCGCCAGCCGCGTTGCCCAATACGGTGCGGGAACCACTCGATGAGACCGGAAATCCCTGGAAGAAGCCGTTGGCAACATTGGCGATACCTAAGGACAAGAGTTCTTGGTTCGGATCGATGGTGTCGTCTTTTTTGGAGGCGAAGGCACGCGCCGTCAAGATATTGTCGGAGAAACCCACGATGGCAATACCTACGGCATAGGGCAGCAGCGACCAGATCTCTATGTTGCCGAGGTCCGGGATTCGCGGTGCTGGAAGCCCCTGCGGTACTGCACCAATGACCTCGATTCCAAAGCGATCGAGATTGAAAAGCGCGATGGCTGCCGCTGCCACTAGCAAGACAATCAGCGCTGTGGGAGCTTTGGGGGCCAGCCAATTGCCGAGGTAGAGAAACACCAAGACGACAAGTGCGAGGACCACAGTCGGCAGATGTGCCTCGCCGATCTGGGAAAAGAAGGACGTGACTTCCTGCCAGACTGTATCCCCCTGGACATCAATCTTTGTCACTTTGCCCAACTGGCTCACGATCATGAGTACCGCGATACCAATCAAATAGCCCACCAGAACTGGGCGGGAGAGCAGGCGCGTGAGAAACCCGAGACGCGCAACATAGCCGACGATACAGACGATGCCGACGGCAATAGCAAGAAGCGCGGCAACTTCGGCATAGCGCTCCGGGCCTCCTGCTGCGCTGACGAGAGCACTAACACCGGCCGCGGTCATCAGCGCGGTCGTGGACTCGGGGCCCATGGACAACTTCTTCGAAGTGCCGAACAGGAAGTAGATCACCAGTGGGGCAAGTGCTGCCCATAAACCCACCACTGCTGGCAGCCCGGCGATCACTGCATATGCCATTACCTGGGGGACAAGGTAGGCAGCTACCGTAATTCCAGCGATGATATCTCCGCGCAACCAAGCTTTCTGGTAGGTGCGAAGGGTGGTGATTCCCGGGAGGAAACGTTCCCACACCGGCTTTTGTTTAGGCATGTCTCAAAACTAACAGAATAAGGCCACTGTCCTGCGGAAACCGTCTAATCCTGTATGTCAAAGGTGCAAATATTACCAAAATATTGTAAAGTTGGGCCGTATCGTGGAGGGGAGTACCCCACAATCGGTGTTGGCCGTCAACACGGATTTGGATCGCTTTATTTTAGAGGCAGTTCGAACCCGGCCACACCGGCCTAATTAATTTTGGGTGGGAGAGACCTCCGGTCATACCAATTCAACGTATCTACGACCGGAGGACGCTTTATATGTCTGTTCCATTCTGGGTCTGGGCCATCACAATTGTTGTGATCGCCGGATTCTTCATCTTCGACTTTTATTCGCACGTGCGAACTCCCCATGAACCCACCTTGAAGGAATCTGGGTTCTGGACCATCGTCTATGTCTCCATCGCATTGCTCTTTGGCGTGATCGTGTGGATCGTCTGGGACGGCGAGCACGGCATGCAGTACTTAACCGGCTACGTCACTGAGAAGGCCTTGTCGGTGGACAACTTATTCGTGTTTGCCCTGATCATGGGCGCATTCAAGATCCCCCGTAAGTACCAACAAAAGGTGCTGCTGCTGGGCATTGTGATCGCCTTGATCTGCCGCCTCGTCTTCATTCTGCTCGGTGCAGCAGTTATCGAGGCCTGGTCCGATGTGTTCTACCTCTTCGCTATCTTCCTGCTTTACACCGCAATCAAGCTCTTTTACGACGAGGCCACTGACCAGCCAGAGACCGACCCTAACGACATGGCCATTATCAAGTGGCTGCGTAAGGTCGTTCCGGTTACTGAGTCCTACCACGGCGATAAGCTGACCACGAAGAACCACCTGGGCAAGTTCGCTCTGACCCCGTTGTTCGTTGCGCTGCTCGCGATTGGCCTGGTCGATGTGATGTTCGCATTCGACTCGATCCCTGCGATCTACGGCATCACTTCCGAGGCGTACCTGGTGTTCACCACCAACGCGTTCTCCCTGATGGGTCTGCGTCAGATGTACTTCCTGCTCGACGGACTGCTCGATCGTCTGGTCTACCTGGCCTACGGCCTCGCAGCGATCCTGGGCTTCATTGGCGTCAAGTTGCTGCTACACGCTCTGCACGAGAACAACCTGCCGTTCATTAACGGTGGCGAGAACATTGCGGTCCCTGAAATCGGAACGACAACATCACTGTTGGTGATCGTGGGCATATTGGTGGTCACGGTCATAGCCTCGCTGATCAAGGACAAGCGCGACGAGGCCCAAGGTGGTCACCGCGGCCCAGCAACGCGCATTGACTACGACGATCACGGTAACCGTCGTCGGGTCGATAGCGCTGGTCGCCACCTCGAGTGGATCGATGATCCCGCAACCTCCGGCAAGGGCGATCACACGGCCACCGGATCCCGGGAAACGGATCACTTGGAGCCAGAAATCCACCCGGATTTCAAAGACGACTAAAAATACATAGAGCCAAGAAAATCGGCTCCCGCCTGAACTTCAGGCGGGAGCCGATTTTTCGTCGTAAAGCGAAAAGCACTTAATCCTTGAACACGTTGATGACGGGATTCCACTCGCGGATGGAACGGCCGGCGAGGACCTTTTCTTTGTGGAAAGGATCATCGTTCATCAGCTGAATGGCATCGTCGATGGAGGCCGGAGCCTCCAGGCGAATAATGATCAGCGCGGAACCGAGGCCATCCGTGTACGGTCCGGAACCGACAAGCTTTCCCTGATCCAACAACGTGCCCAGGAACTCGCGGTGAACCGGGCGCAGGGCAACAACCTCTGGAGCCTCGTTGGCATAAGTGTAATGGACTGCAAAATATTTCATAGGGGAATAATACCCGGACCTGATGTCCTGATTGGCACATTGACGGGCCGTAGATACGAGTGAATTATCTGGGAGGGTAGGCTGGGGAACGTGAGTGACCAGACACATGATCAGCAGGCAGGGGCGAAACCGTCCAACTTCAATCTGCCGAATGTGCTGACCTCGTTAAGGATCATTTTTGTCCCAGTTTTTGCCTGGCTGGTTCTGACTCAGCAGTGGTGGTGGGCATTTGGCCTTTTCGTCGTCCTGATGGCCACGGACAAGCTTGACGGCGATATTGCTCGCGCGCGCAACCTGGTCACCGATTTCGGCAAGATCGCGGATCCCATCGCCGACAAGGCGTTGATGATCACCGCGTTAGTGACGCTGAATATTGCCTCGACGCTGCCAATTTGGATGACGGTGCTCATTGTTATTAGGGAATTAGGTATCACTGTGTGGCGCATGGTGCTCTTGCGCCAAGGCAAGGTCGTCCCAGCATCGAAGGGTGGGAAGGTGAAAACCGTCCTGCAGACACTTGGCGTCGCCCTCTACCTGTGCCCGCTGCCCGCGTGGATGGATATTCCAACCTATCTGGTCATGCTCGTGGCCGTTATTGTCACGGTGGTCACCGGTATTCAATACCTCGTCGACGGGAAGCGCGCCAATGCTTAAGGCAGCACAGCTTATCGACGAGCTCGTGTCCCGCAACTTCACCATCGCATTCTGCGAGTCGCTGACAGCAGGTCGCGCCTGCGCCACCGTCGCCGACGTTCCTGGCGCATCGAGGGTGCTGCGCGGCGGGCTGGTGACCTATGCAACCGACCTCAAAGAATCCCTCGCCGGGGTATCCTCGGGAGTCCTGGAAGCCTACGGTCCTGTTTCTCCTGAGACCGCACGTGAGATGGCGCGGGGAGCGCGGCGTGTCTGCGGTGCCACCTGGGGTGCCTCGCTGACAGGTGTGGCCGGTCCCGATCTCCAAGATGGGCATCCCGTCGGCGAGGTCTATATCGGCATCTCGGGCCCCAACTGGACTGCAGCGTGGCCCGCTGCCGAATTGGTCGCCCCTGAGGTGGCGCGATTTACCGTGGTGGAGGGACATGGCACACCACTGCACGTATTGGCGGGGTCGCGGGAGGAAATCCGTGCCCACGCCGTCGATGCGGTCCTTGAAGGACTCCTCCGAGTTGTACGGGAACAAAATTAGTTAACCGAACGTTGGTATTAGTGATGGCAACTACAACAGCACTTTTAGAGAATCGGGCGGCTCCGCAGGTCGCCGATCGTCCCGTGGCTGCTGCGCCTCGTCCAGAGCCACTCCTTCGAGAAGCACTAGGCTTATCCCTCCGCGCCTTTCGCGCGGATAAGGGCATGACGCTGCGTGAACTTGCAGAACACGCCTGCGTGTCGCCCGGGTATTTGTCCGAGCTAGAACGCGGGCGCAAGGAAGTTTCTTCCGAGCTGCTCGCCTCCGTCTGTCACGCGCTAGATACTACTGTGGCGGAGGTTCTGGTGGAAGCGGCACAGAATATGACTCTGCAGACCATGGCAGATGAACTTGCCTCCACAACTCCTGCAGCAGCGGAAGCATAGACGGCTCTGCTCCGGTACTATGTAACCGACGCGTACGGTAAAGTTCACGCAAAGGCTCTCCCTTCACGAAAGGTCGGTTAACTCCAAATGGCTAACCCATTTAAGAAATTTTGGAACTACCTCATGGCGCTGTTCGACAGCAAGATTGAGGAAAACGCCGACCCGAAGGTCCAAATCGAGCAGGCCATCGGTGAGGCGCAGCGTCAGCACCAGGAGCTCTCTCAGCAGGCAGCAGCTGTCATTGGTAACCAGCGTCAGCTCGAAATGCAGCTGAACCGTCGCCTGGGCGATATTGAAAAGTTGCAGGCGAACACCCGCCAGGCACTGCAGTTGGCTGACAAGGCTCGTGCTGAGGGCGACGAGAAGAAGGCTATCGAGTACGAAAACGCTGCTGAGGCTTTTGCTGCGCAGCTCGTCACTGCAGAGCAGTCGGTGGAGGACACCAAGCAGCTCCACGACCAGGCCCTGCAGCAGGCAGACCAGGCTAAGAAGGCAGTTGAGCGCAACTCCGCAGCTCTGCAGCAGAAGGTTGCTGAGCGCTCGAAGCTGCTGAGCCAGCTGGAGCAGGCGAAGATGCAGGAGAAGGTCTCCGAGTCCCTGCAGTCGATGAACTCCATTACGGCAAACGGTAGCCCGAACTTGGATCAGGTCCGCGACAAGATTGAGCGTCGTTACTCCAAGGCTCTGGGGCAGGCCGAACTTGCACAGAACTCCGTTGAGGGTCGTATGGCTGAGGTCGAGCAGGCTGGTGTCCAGATGGCTGGTCACTCCCGCCTCGAGCAGATCCGCGCCGAAATGCACGGTGGCTCGATCGAGTCCGGCCAGAAGCAGGCCATCGAGGGCTCCGCTGATACCGGCGCTTCCAACGTCTCCAATGACGCGGTGCAGCAGCGCATGCGTGAACTTCGTGGCGAGTAAATAACTTGAAAAGTTAAGCCCGCCTCACTGACGACCAGTGAGGCGGGCTTTCGCGTTGATGTGCGGATTTAGTCTCCGACACCCCGAGCTTGCAAGGCTTCGGCGAGCTGCTGAGCGCGCCTAATACTGCGAATGATCACCGGAGTACCGAAGGCCTGCAGGCTCATTCCGGCACCGCGGGCTTTTCTCGCCTCGAGGACTTCGTTGACGGTGGCCAGCATGAGCGGGATCAGCCGGATAGTTAGCGAAATCGCGAGGCTGATGTTTTCCACGGGAAGCCCGAATCGAGCAAAAGGTGCCATCGCGCGTTCCAGCGATTCCATGAGCGCTGCGATCGTGGTGGTCAAAGTCAGAAGAGCCGCGGCCGCCACCGAGGCAAACAGCCCGATGACAAGGGCAATCGCTGCCTCCCAGGAGTTGTTCCAGACCTGGAACGCACCGAGAATGAGCAGCAGCGGCACGACCGGAAGCGTCTGTTCGGCAGCGGTGCGCCAGGGGATACGCCCGATCAGGAATCCGACAGCCACACAGATCAGTGCGATACCGCTGCGCAGGGGAGTGGTTCCCAAGAATGCGACGACGAGGACGAAAACGATCAGGGCTACCAGCTTGAGCCACGCCGGAAGACGGTGAAGCAGCGTATTGCCCGGGACATACGCCCCGAGAGGCAGTGTTCTGATCATGGCAGCACGTCCATTCGCGCCGTGTAGAAATCACCAGCTGCCTGAGCATCGCCGTCAAAGCACACTTTCCCGTTGTCGAGGACGAGGACGCGGTCGAAGTCAGCAATGAGATCGAGGTCGTGCGTGACGACGATCAGCTGTTGTTCAAGGGCAGCGAATTCTCGTGCAATGCGCCGGCGATTGCGCAGATCCAAAAGCGTGGTCGGCTCGTCGGCAATGATCGTCTCGGGTTCTAAAATGAGCACAGATGCAAGCGCGAGGAGCTGTTTCTCACCACCGGATAGGGTGTGTGGGGAATCGTCGCTATGGCTCTCAAGCTGGAAGCGGGTGAGCATGTCCTGGACCAGGGAGTGCTTTTCGTCTTTAGAGAGTTTGCGGCCTCGCAATGAGAAGGCGACGTCGTCGGCAACGCGGGGCATAATAATCTGCGATTCCGCATCGGAAAACACGAAACCGACTCTTTTGCGGATCTGTTTGCCGTCTTTATCGGTGCGCAGGCCGTCGTAAGACACGCTGCCACTTGTGGGACTAATCAGGCCGTTGATCAACCGTGCCAGTGTTGATTTTCCAGAGCCGTTGGAACCAATAATCCCGATCCTTTGCTCGTCGAGACTCAGTTCGACGGGGTGCAGAATGGTCGTGCCGTCATACTCGACGGCAGCGTTAGAAAAAGTAATGGTGGGCACGGGTCAGAAGTCTACTTTCCGCGACGAAGATTGGGAAAGGCCTGGTGAACTGCCAGCGCGATAACAATCATGACGGCGACCTTCACCGCGTCAGGTACCACGAAGGCAAGCTGTGCGGCCGCGGCGGCACCGACGGTGAGATCGGCGCGGAAAACAAGACCGATAGCACCGCAGACATATTGGATCAACAGGCCCACAACACCGGCAAGAACGAATCCGGCAGTGCGTGCCAGGGCAGTCTTGGACAATGCCGCGTAAGCAATCCACCCCGCAACCAGTGCGGAGAGCATGTAACCCACGAGGTAGCCCACGGAGGTACCCGCGAGTGCAGCCAGCGTCGTGCGGCCACCCGCCAGAACCGGAATGCCGATCAGGCCAAGAACCAGGAAGAGCAGGACCGAGAAGAATCCACGTCGTGCACCGAGGACGAGGCCAGCGAGGATGCAGGCTGCGTTTTGCAAAACGATGGGGATACCCGCGGTGCCGACAGGGATCGAGACGAAAGCAAGCACGATGATGAGCGCAGCGAAGACTGCGATATAGGCAATATCGGCCGTTGCTGACCGGGTTGTGTTTGTCATGCAAAAGACCATACTTGAACACCGTTCAAGACGCGTAATTGAGGTGGCGTTCCCGGCTGAAAATTTCTTCTCTTGTATATTAGGGCCCATGCGTTTGACTGAATTCCACCAGCTCATTGAAGACGAGTTCGGGGGCGCGCATGGCGAGTGGATCGTCCATTCGCATGTGATCGCCGACCTGGGGGACACGCCCGAAATGTTGATCGAAAATGGGGTCGATCCGAAGGTGGTCTGGGAGAAGCTTTGCGACGATTTTGATATCCCGGAAAGCCGTCGATTCGGCATTGATCGACCTGGAAAATAGTCACCTCCACGACACGCGCATTTCGAACTAGTAATCGAACACCCGTGCGTGTATGTTAGTGATTGTGTCAGGCGGAAATTTTATTGTGAAGCCACAAAGAGTTTAAAACCAGAGGGAACCTTGCGGGCCTCGCCGGGGTCTAATACAACGACAGGTTGGCTAGAAATAAGCAGCAGCGGCTGGGAATCTGCAGCGAAGATAGCCTCACTCAACGTATCTGAAGAAAGAAGCACCAATTCATGGCAGCAAAGAAGAAAACTGCAGCGTCCGCATCGGGTGACCGTCAAAAGGCCCTCGATGCAGCAATGGCAATGATCGAGAAGGATTTTGGCAAGGGAGCCATTATGCGTCTCGGGGACGAAAACCGTCCTCCCATTCAGGCCATTTCTTCGGGTAATACCGCTATCGACGTTGCACTAGGTATCGGCGGCTGGCCACGCGGTCGCATCGTCGAAATTTATGGTCCAGAGTCTTCCGGTAAGACCACCGTTGCTTTGCACGCAATTGCCCAAACTCAGGCAGCGGGTGGCATCGCCGCGTTCATTGACGCAGAGCATGCACTCGATCCTGATTATGCAAAGAAGCTGGGCGTCGACACCGACAATTTACTGGTTTCCCAGCCAGATACCGGTGAGCAGGCTCTTGAAATTGCAGACATGCTGGTGCGCTCCGGTGCCATCGACATGGTCGTCATTGACTCTGTTGCCGCGCTGACCCCGAAGGCTGAAATTGAAGGCGAGATGGGTGATTCCCACGTCGGCCTGCAGGCACGTCTGATGTCCCAGGCACTTCGTAAGATGACTGGTGCCATCCATAACACCGGTACTACCGCGATCTTCATTAACCAGCTGCGTGAAAAGATCGGCGTCATGTTCGGCTCTCCTGAAACCACAACCGGCGGTAAGGCGCTGAAGTTCTACGCTTCAGTGCGCGCAGACGTGCGCCGTATCCAGACCCTCAAGGAGGGCCAGGACGCAATTGGTAACCGCACGCGCATGAAGATTGTGAAGAACAAGGTGTCGCCACCGTTCAAGATCGCGGAGTTCGACATCATGTACGGCGAAGGCATTTCTCGTGAATCTTCCATTATTGACATGGGAGTTGAGCAGGGCATTGTGAAGAAGTCTGGCTCTTGGTTTACGTACGAGGGAGACCAACTTGGTCAGGGCAAGGAAAAGTCTCGCCTGAACCTGAAGGAAAACCCCGCGCTGGCAGACGAGATCGAACGAAAGATCTTCCAAAAGCTCGGTGTTGGAGAGTTCGCCGCATCCGATGATGAACTCACCGATGACCCTGTAGATATGGTTCCTAACATCGATTTTGACGATGAGGATGAGTCTGAGACCTTTGCGGTGGAGACGGAAACCGCAGACAAGTAGTAGTCATGCAACCTGATCCAGAAAAGCTCGCAAAACTGCAAGCCGCGCTGGAGGCCTACGAGGCAGGGGAGTCACCTGCATTGTTTGACCGGGCAGCAGAAGAGGCGCGCGCTCCAATTCGTAAACGCGCGTTAGGTCTTTTGGATCAGCGCGCTCGGTCGCGTTCGGAGTTGCGCACTCGCCTCATTGACGCGGAATTTGAAGCGGAGCTTGTCGATGATGTCTTAGATGGTCTCGAGGAAGCCGGCCTCATTGATGATCGCGCTTTTGCCACAGAGTGGGTCCGTCAGCGTTCAGCGCGCAGGGGAAAGTCTTCGCGCGCGCTGGACCTTGAATTGCGTGACAAAGGGGTGGCTGCTGAAGTGCGCGCCGATGCACTAGAGCAGATCTCTGAGGATACCGAGGAAACTATTGCGCGCGGGGTGGCAGAAAAGAAGGCACGCGCCATCAAGGCGGTCCCGCAAGACCGAACTGAATACGATAAGTATTTACGCCGCATCGTCGGGGTGCTCGCGCGGCGAGGATTCTCCTCCGGAATGAGCCTCTCTCTAGCGAAAAATGCGTTGGACACGCGTATTGAAGAACTAGATTGATTGCTTCACCCCACAAAAACCAAAACCGGGCTGTACACGAGTGATTGTGTACAGCCCGGTTTTGATTCGGGATTGAGTCTAACTGTCGGGGTTATTCATCCGGATTATCGATCTTCGTATAACCCGGTGCATGCCAGTCGGTGTTCACATTGTCTTTGGTATCGAGGCCCTGAGACTTGGCCTCGGGAACTTTGGCGAACACATTCTTACGTGCTCGCCCTGCACGGAGCTGCTTTTCTACTCGAACTGCGAGTTCTGTGAGGGCGTAGTTGATCGCGATCATAACGATGGCCACAATCACCAAGGATGCCAGGAAGTTCTGGTTCGCAGAAGCGGACTGGATGCCGGAGCGGACCACTTCGATGTAGCCAATTTGGTAACCCAGCGCGGAGTCCTTCAGCGCAATGACCATCTGTGAAATCAATGCTGGAAGCATCGCGGCCACGGATTGGGGCAGCAGAATCCGCCACATGGTTTGTCTGTGCGACAAGCCGAGGGCACGCGCGGCCTCTGTTTGTCCCTTCGGCAAGGAACGAATTCCGGCGCGCAGGATCTCAGCGATCACTGAGCCGTTGTATAGCGTTAGGGCAAAGACAACTGCGGAGAATGCAAGCTGACGTGGCGGGACGACGTCGTAGACCGCAAAGAGCTGGTAGGCGAAAATCATCAGCAACAGCACCGGGATAGCGCGGAAGAATTCCACGACAATCCCACAGATCCAGCGGACGAATTTCACTTCGGAGAGACGACCAAGCCCAAACACCACACCGAAGACGATGGCTAAGATGATGCTGAACACCGCGGCGCGGATTGTGCCCCACAGACCTGGAAGCAAGTAGGTTGTCCACGTATTTGACTGGAGGAAGGGTGTCCATTTTGCAGCTGTGAGCTGGCCATTAGACGCCAAGGAGTCAATGACCCACCAGAGGATTAGCGCGACCACGACGAGCGTGAGGATTGTGTAGATGCGGTTCCTCCGGCGCCCGACTGGACCGGGTGCATCGTAGAGAACTGTAGCGCGTACAGCCATTATTTCTTCACCGCCAAACGTTCGGAGAGTCGACCCAGGTACAAGCCCATCGGAAGGGTCAGGATGATAAAGCCAAGAGCGAAGACACCGAAGATGACGAAGAGTTGGTTCGCATGGAACTCAATCGTGGACTTCATCAGCAGTGACGCTTCCGCAACGCCAATCACAGATGCGATCGTGGTGTTCTTGGTTAATGCGATCAACGTGTTACCCAGCGGCACGATGGCAGCGCGAAGCGCCTGAGGAAAGACGATCAGCCGGAAGGTGTCGTTGAAGCCCAGGCCAATTGAGCGTGCCGCTTCGGCCTGTCCAAAGTCGACGGTATTGATACCACTGCGCAGAGACTCAGCGACGAAACACGAGGTGTAGAGAATGAAGCCTAAGACCGCAAGTCTGAAGTTTTGATCCGCCAGGAAGGTGGAGGATTCTCTACTCGCAAGCGTCAAGCCCAGGTTTTGGTACAAGCCAAAGGAGCAGAACAATACGACCAAAGTCAGTGGCGTGTTACGCACCGTGTTGATGTAGAAAGTTGCGATGTTGCGGAGGATTCCCACCGGAGAAACACGCATCGCCGTCAGGATTGTGCCAAGGATCATCGACCCGATAGCCGAATAGATGGTCAGTTTGATCGTGGTCCAAAAGGCGGGCCATAGATTGGGCAAAAGATCAGCCCACATAGCGTCCATGCGTGTTCCTCCTAAGAAATGAGCGGGAAATTACTGGTCAAGGAAGGAGAGATCACCAGGGGTGGCTTCTTCCACGCCTTCGCCACCGGCCAAGTTCTCATCGAGGAAGGTCTGGAATGTGCCATCGTCGTACATTGCCTGCAAAGCAGTGTTGATCGCATCGACTGAGGCTTGGTCGTCCTTTGTCACGCCGATGCCGTAAGGCTCATCGGTGAACTGCTCGCCGTCGCGCAACAGCTCAACGACCTTGAAATCACCAGGCGACTGGGAAGCATAGCCACCAAGGATGGTTGCGTCGGTGGTCATCGCATCGACGTTGCCCTGGCGCAGTGCCTCAACGCATGAAGAGTAGGTGTCGTACTCCTGGAGCTGGACGGAAGGAAGCTCCTCCTTGACCTTCTGGGCAGGCGTCGAACCGGTTACGGAGCAGAGGATCTTTCCGTCAAGGGCTTCGAGGCCATCGATCTCAGAATTGTCGGAATTAACCAAGAGAGCCTGATGGGTCAGAGTGTACGGACCGCCGAAGGAGACAGACTCCGCGCGCGATGCGTTGATGGTGTAGGTGGCAGCGATCATGTCCACCTCACCGTTCTGGATCATGGTTTCACGCTGTGCGGAAGGGGTTTCGCGCCAGGTGATTTCCGGTTCGGTCCAGCCATTTTCAGTAGCAATGCTGTTGACAACGTAAGTTGCAACATCAACATCGAAGCCGGTCATAGAGCCGTCTGGCTCACGCAGGCCAAGGCCTGGCTGGTCAAACTTAGTGCCGACAGTGACATTGCCCGACTCGATAGCGCCAAGCAGGCCCGAGCCTGCTTCGCCACCAGAGCCGCCGGAATCGCCACCACAGGCTACTAATCCCGTCGAAGCAATACCGATGGATGCAAGGATCGCAAGGGTGCGGTTAAAACGTTTCATGCCAATTCTCCTAGAGGTAAGTGACTTAGTGCGGCAAAATCTTGCCAAGGAAGTCGCGGGCACGGCCCGACGCAGGGTTGGTGAAGAATGATTCGGGATCTGTGTCCTCGACAATCTCACCGTCGGCCATAAATAGAATGCGATCCGCAGCTTTGCGTGCGAACCCCATCTCGTGGGTGACCACCACCATCGTCATTCCCTCACGAGCAAGACCGCCCATAACATCCAGAACCTCGCCGACCATCTCGGGATCGAGTGCGGACGTAGGCTCGTCGAAAAGCATCAGTTTGGGGTTCATTGCCAGCGCACGTGCGATGGCAACGCGTTGCTGCTGTCCACCCGAGAGCTGTGCGGGGTACTTGTCTGCCTGGTTGGCAATGCCCACTCGTTCCAATAGGTCCATTGCTCGCTTGTCGGCATCGGACTTGGACATTTTGCGCACGCGCTTCGGGCCCAGCGTCACATTGTCTTTAATAGTCAGGTGAGGGAAGAGATTAAATTGTTGGAACACCATGCCCACGTCGGCGCGTAGCGTGGCAAGCTGCTTACCTTCCTCAGGCAATGGAATTCCGTCGATTTCGATGGTGCCTTCCTCGATGGTTTCGAGGCGGTTGATGGTGCGACACAGGGTGGACTTTCCCGAGCCCGACGGGCCAAGTACGACGACGACCTGCCCCTTTGGGACTTCTAGGTTGATGTCTGTGAGGGCATGAAAATCGTCGAAGTACTTTTGCACGTTGGTCATCCGGATCATCGGCGTGTTCCGCGAGTCTCCGTGAGACGAGAAAGTGTCCTGAGTCATAGACATAGTTTTAGTTGGTCTGAGAGACAATTGCTAGATAATTGGCAAAGTTGTTTTAACAAAGTTGCAATGACTGGTTAATTTCGCAGGTAGGGCACAGCGGACGTCACGGTTATGACACCATTGCAACCAGCGATAGAATGCGAACCGTGGCAAGCCAATCAGTAGAAACCCCTCGGACTTACGAAGTTCGCACCTTCGGGTGCCAGATGAACGTGCACGACTCAGAGCGACTTTCCGGCATGCTCGAAGACGCAGGATATGAAGCAGCCAGCGAAGGCAGTGAACCGGACCTAGTCGTGTTCAATACCTGTGCCGTACGAGAAAATGCCGACAAGCGGCTCTACGGAACTCTTGGGCACTTAAGGGAAACCAAAGAAAACCACCCAGGCATGCAGATCGCCGTCGGTGGCTGCCTGGCACAAAAAGACCGCGACACCGTCGTCGAAAAGGCACCATGGGTGGACGCGGTATTCGGCACGCACAACATGTCTGCACTGCCGGCGCTGCTCGAGCGTGCACGGCATAACGACGAGGCCCAGGTCGAGATCGTTGAATCTCTCGAGGCGTTCCCGTCGGTACTGCCAGCGAAGCGCGAGTCTGCCTACGCAGGGTGGGTGTCCATTTCGGTGGGCTGTAACAACACGTGTACCTTCTGTATCGTTCCGAGCCTGCGCGGCAAGGAAGTCGACCGGCGCCCAGGCGATATCCTCGCCGAGGTCCAGGCGCTTGTGGACCAGGGAGTCTCGGAAGTGACTCTGCTGGGCCAAAACGTCAATGCTTATGGCGTGAACTTCGTCGACGAAGACATGGACCGTGACCGCTCCGCATTCTCGAAGCTATTGCGCGCCTGCGGCAACATCGAAGGCCTCGAGCGCCTGCGTTTTACTTCTCCGCACCCCGCTGAATTCACCTCCGACGTGATTGACGCGATGGCCGAAACACCTAACGTCTGCCCGCAGCTGCACATGCCGCTGCAGTCGGGCTCAGACAAGGTGCTCAAGGACATGCGTCGCTCGTACCGTTCGAAGAAATTCCTCGCAATTCTCGACGAAGTACGCGAGAAAATCCCTCACGCCTCCATCACCACCGACATCATCGTGGGGTTCCCCGGAGAGACCGAAGAGGATTTCCAAGCAACCATGGATGCAGTGCGCCGCGCCCGCTTCACCAGCGCCTATACCTTCCAATACTCGCCGCGCCCAGGTACGCCTGCCGCGGAAATGGAAGATCAGATTCCCAAGGAAGTTGTGCAAGACCGCTTCGAACGCCTTGTGGAACTGCAGGATTCGATCTCACTCGAGGACAATAAGAAGCTCGTGGGCGAAGACGTCGAGCTGCTGGTCCAGGAAGACGGACGAAAGAACGACAAGACCCACCGGATGTCGGGACGCGCTCGCGATGGACGCCTCGTTCATTTCGCAGTCGAAGGCAACATCGATGGCGAAGTCCGTGCAGGCGACATCGTGCACGTCACCGTAACCGAAGCGAAGTCCTTCTTCCTGATTGCAGATTCCGGCATTCACTCGCACCGCCGCACCAAGGCTGGCGACATGACCGAATCCGGCAAGGTCCCCACGACAGCACCAGTTGGCGTCGGCCTTGGGCTGCCTTCGCTGGGCAAGCCTGCTGACTTGCCGGCGGCCCCAAGCTGCCACGCTTAAGCCCACATGGGATTCGCCTTGCGAGTGCACTAGACTATCCCAAGTATCAAACTTTCGAACCACTTCGAACCACACTGAGTAGATAGAGGCTGTAAACCGTGAGCTCCCAGCAACCCGTATCCACTGGTGCGGCAGAGGCCGACCGCCTCGCTGCACAGGAACGCAAGATTGCCAAGACCGTTTCCATGGGTAGCGCGCGGTGGGTCCTCGTTGGTGTGATCGTCGTCTACATTCTGTCGCTGTTCCTGCCGTACATGGGCAGCGTGAGTGGAGCCGAGATCCTGATCAATTCCCAGTCCGCTCAGGACGCGAATATCAAGATCACCGAATCGGTGTTTGTCTGGTTAAGCTTCCTCGGAATTGCCGTGATGACAACGGTGCTGGTCATTACCAAGCGCTCGACCCCGTTCATCCTGGCGTGGGCACTTACAACGGTAGCGCTCATCATGGCCGTGCTCGCTCTCTGGCTGCGTCAGACCACGTCGGGGGCTGGCTCCGGAATCGGCATCTACCTGGCGATTGTTACAGTTATCGTTGCTGAGATTACTTTCATTAGCTTAGTAACCAAGCGCGATCCGCAGCAGGAAGAGATTGCCCAGCAGCGCTTCCAGATCGATGACACCGACGAGGTCGGCCACGTCCAGCTCGATGCCTCGACGAATGCGGCGCAGAGGGTCGGCGATGACAACCCATTGCTTATCGACGATCGCCGCGCCCGCGCCAGCGAACGACACCGCAAGCAGGCCCAAAAGGACACTGACAAGCAGGCTGACAAGTAGCAGGTGCCTGCGCTCCGCCGGATGCTCGATATTGATTATCGAGCATCCGGCTTTTTCGTCCGTTTATCGAGCATGTGACCTGCGATGATTTAATCCAGATTTCGATTGCTCGAGTTTGGCAGCCCCCTAATATCGAGCACATGAGAATGGAGGGATCCTTTTACTCCTTTGCGCAGTCTAAAAGGGTATGGAACAACCTGATGAACTCACATTTATTAGAAATACTGCAGCAAAGACCCGAACTTCGGCGGTCACCGGGCCAGCGGCTGTATTGATTCATGGAATCAAGCCATTGGATCGTGTGGAAGTAGTTGACCTGGTCCTTCCCGGACAAGTCAATCCTTCTATGCGGCATTTGTGGCCGAAGAACTCGCGGTTCCGGTCAGGATACTTACCAAGCGAACACATCAGGACCAAAGAAGGCGTCCGGGTAGTCTCTCTGATTCGTGCGCTGTTCGATACTCACCGCTATTACGGGGAGATCGCCGGTGCGACCGCCATCGATGCGGCGCGCAAGAAGTGGCCCTCACTGACCACACCTGAGCTGCATCAGCGGGCCGAAAGTATTGCTCGGTGCAAGGGGATTAAGAAATTTCGACAAGCCATTGATGCCTCCCGAGACGATATGGATAGCGCACTGGATACCCGTGCCAGGTTGACACTTGAAGCCGCAGACCTGCCGGAAGTGAAATCACTCGAATTCCAAGCCAACATCACTTTTGAGGATCCCCAGGGCCGCTTGAGCAACTATAGAGTCGATGCGCTGATCAACGGCTTCCTAATCTGTGAATTCGATGGGTTAGTGAAGTACCAGGAGAAGTTTGGAGAGACCGTTCAGGATGTACTGGCTAAGGAAAGAATGAGGGAGCATCACCTGCTCACTGCGGGCTTTCCCATTGTGCGCGCACATTGGGCAGAACTCGACCCAGAAAATCCGGATGCGAGTTCGTTTGTGAACAGACTGCGCCAAGCACTTGAACGCTACCCAGTGCCACACCAACCTCCGGCGAGACACATCAAGGTCGGGACCTAGTCCACGCGCTGCCAAGCAGTAGTGGCCGAGATGATGTCCTCTCCGAGTTCCTGATTCAGGTGCGCGATCGATTTCACCGTGTCCGGGTAGGAGGTATATCCGGTGCGAGCCTTCGGCCAGCGCGAACGTGCCTCGGCTAGGGCAGAAAACATGACAGCCTTGCCAAGTCCCTGATTACGGAAGGCTTCGAGAACGAAGGTTGCACCCAATTCGATAACGGTGTCCTCGGCGCCAGAAAAGCGCATCACCTCGCTGAAAGCTACAACCGTGCCCTCGCGCAGGATATAGGCCGTGATTTGCTCGCCGCCTTTGGCGAGCAACCTGCCCGAGGCATCGAGGATGCGCTGCTCAGACCACGCGATGGTGTCCATGATGAGCTCGCCGCGGGGAAGCCTCGCCGAAGAATCGGTATAGATCGAGGCCATGGACGCGGAGTGCTCGGCAGGAAACCGCATGTCGTAGGCGATGTGCACGGAAGGGGACAGGGTCGCTGGTTCCAAAGACACTTTGGCTTGAATCTCCGTGAACGCCGCGCGGTACCCGTTGGCCTCCAGCAGTTCAGGTCCTCGGAGATCGCTGGCACCGTGGGTGATCCAGAGCTGGCGAATGGGGCGCTCGAGGCGGAGGGACAGCTCGTCGATAAGCGAAAGTGCGCCCTCCCATGCCTGCGTGACATCGCCGTCGAGCGGTTCGCCTGGCAGCGGTGCGATTGAGGCGTCGATGGTGACGTGCGCTTCGATGACGCGCGTGTCCTCAAGAAGCGGCAGCGAAATCATTACCCAGGCGGCCACCTCGAGGGGATCGCCGGAGGTACCTGTTGAGGGAACTGCAGGATAGCCGAAGGCTCCGATATCGCGCGGGCCCGGCGGTGAGGTGCACAGCGCAAAGAGATAAGCGTCCGACTCCGCGGATCCGGCTAGGCGCACTGCGAGGCGAGACGCGGAGGTGCCGGAGGTGACATCGCTGGTGATGTCCTGGATCGCTAGCGTCGACGAGAACGCGTACTGGCCCAATGCTTCTGAAGGCTCGGCGATCTGGGCAGAAGAGACGGCAGCGCCCGCCCCTGCTGTGGGGCGGGCGAATACGACAGTGTGAAACATTACTAGTCGTTGACAGCCTTCGCAGCGACATCAGCGAACTCTTGCCACTGGGCAGCCTGCTCGCGAAGCTTGGTTGCCTCGGCAGATTTGCCCGCCTGCTCGGCCTTATCTGCCTGTGCGGCCAGGTCGTCGGCACGGGACTGGAACTGATCAATGCGCGCCTGCGCCTCAGGATCCGTGCGACGCCAGCGGGAATCCTCGGCATCCGAGACGCGCTTTTCCACGGCGCTGATCTTGTCCTCGTACTCGCGAACCTTGTTGCGCGGGACGAAACCGATTTCTTCCCACTTGTCCTGCAGCTCGCGCAGCTTATTCTTGGCCTGCTCGAGACCAGTGGCGGGATCGATCTGTGCGTCGTATTGCTCGAGCAGTGCGTCCTTGGCCTGTGCGTTCTCCTCGAATTCGCGGTCGCGCTCGTCGTTGACGGCGGTGCGGGAATCAAAGAAGTGGTCCTGGGCGGCGCGGAACTGAGCCCACAGCTTGTCGTCGTCACCGCGGGGAGCGCGGCCGGCGGCCTTCCACTCCGTCATCAGGTCGCGGTAAGCCCGGGCGGTCTCATTCCAGTCAGTGGAATTCTGCAGCGCTACAGCGCGTTCAACCAGTTCTTCCTTCTTCTTCTTCGCCGTGGCGCGGGTGCGGTCAAGCTCGGCGAAGTGGGAGCCGCGACGGCGGTTGAAGGCATCGCGGGCACGCGAGTAGCGCTTCCACAATTGATCATCAGTCTTGCGGTCGATGCCGCGGATGGTCTTCCACTCATCCAAGATCGCGCGGATCCGGTCGCCGGTGCCCTTCCAATCGGTGGAGTTTTCCGCCAGATCCTCAGCCTCAGCGGCCAGCTTTTCCTTCTGCGCAATCGCAGCGGCGCGTCGCTCGGCCTTTTGCTCCTTGGCCTTTTCGCCAGCGGCATCGGACTGGGTAGCGATCTCCCCAAGGCGACGATCCAACAAGTCGAGATCACCAATCACGGCAGCGGAATCGAGCGTCGCGCGCAGCTGTTCGGCAGTCTCGCGGATCGTGGCGGCGTCCTCAGGATGGGCGATGAGGCGAGTCTCAAGCAGTTCAACCTCGGTGGCCAGATCGTCGTAGCGCTGCCCGAAATGAGCGAGACCCTCCTCAGGAGTGCCTGCTTGCCACGAGCCGATTTCGCGCTCGGTGCCACCCTGGGTGACAAAGACGGTGCCGTCTTCGGCGATGCGACCAAATTTCTTCGGGTCGCTCTTGGCCGGAGCAGGAACGGGAGCGGGGGTGGGGCGATTGTTCGTGGCTGCCCCTGGGCGAGGACCGGGCTTCGGTGCGCGACTCGGCATTGCCCCAGGAGTAGGTGCAGGAGTTGATGCTCCAGGCTTCGGGGTTGGGGTCGAAGGGGTAGTCATGGTGGTCGTCCTATTCTGCAATTCTTTGCCGCGCGACACGGCTGCCAACGAGTGTGTCTCACAAATATACAGCCATGGTCGGTGCGCTGTCTCCATATACCGCCCTTGAGGCATGAATGGAAGGAGCAATTCCCAGGCCCCAGCAATGTCTGGTTAGGCTGGGGGCGTGAGTATTGGATTTATTCCTTCGTTGATCGTGATTCCGGGCAGCCCAGCGGTAGTCACGGAACTCGCGCCCGCCGACAGCGCCGCGGCGCAGGTGCGCGAGCATGTTGCATCGCTTCTCGACGATCGCCCGCGCGAAGTCATTGGCAGCTCCGATCCGAGGTGGAAAACCTCGCTGGAAGGCTCTTTTAAAGCGTGGGGCGCTGACGTGAACGTGGGCGCAGGGACCGACTTGGCGGAATTAGTAGCCCGCTATCTCGTCGATGAGATCGCCTCCTTCCGTGATTCCATCGGAGAAATCAACCCAAAGGCCTTGACTGTAGTGGTTGTGGACGGTCCGGCGGGCCTGACTGCGCGAGCGCCGCTTTCGCTCATTCCCGAGGCACCACAAACGCACGAGAAGTTCCAACAGCTCCTCGTCGGCGCGAACGTCCAGATAACACATGCAGAGCTAGAAAGTGCCGGGGTCGTGGAACCTCAGCTGTGGCTGGAGCTGGCACGCCTCCAACCCACCAAAGCCGAGCTCCTGTTTGCAGACGATTCACTTGGTGTCGGGCGCTACGTCGCGGCATGGGAATTACAGGGGGAGCTGTCATGACGACCCCAATTGCAGTGGTTGGCCCCACGGCCTCCGGTAAATCCGCGCTCGGCATAGCTCTTGCGAAAGAGCTGGATGGGGAAGTAGTCAATGTTGACTCGATGCAGCTCTATCAGGGCATGGACATCGGTACCGCGAAGCTTTCTTTAGAGGAGCGCGAGGGCATCCCGCACCACCTTCTGGACATTTGGCCGGTGACTCAAACCGCTTCGGTCGCCGAATATCAGCAGCGTGCAGTGGCAACCGTGGAAGCGATCCAGGCTCGGGGCAAGACTCCGATCTTGGTGGGTGGTTCCATGCTGTATGTCCAATCGTTGATTGACGCCTGGGAATTCCCGCCCACCGATAAGAAAGTCCGGGCGACCTACGAGGCCAGGCTGGAAGACATCGGCATCGACAATCTGCACGCTGAGCTCGCTGCCATCGATCCGGCCGCCGCGGCCATCATCGAGGACAAGGACCCGCGCCGCACGGTGCGTGCCCTCGAAGTCATCCAGCTGACCGGCAAACCCTTCCAGGCCTCGCAGCCCCCGAAGGACGCACCTCCGCGGTGGGGAACAAAGATCCTCGGGCTGCGCACCACCGCCGAGTGGCTCAACCCTCGCATTGAACTGCGTACCCAGCTGATGTTCGAGCAAGGCTTTATCGCAGAAGTCCAGGCTCTTCTCGAGCAGGGATTGGTCAAGGACTCCACTGCGGGTCGAGCAATTGGGTATTCCCAGGTCCTGGACCTTTTGGCTGGCGAGATGAGTCAAGAGGATGCGGTGGAGCGCACGATCGTCGGCACGCGAAGGTACGTGCGCAGGCAGCGGTCGTGGTTCAACCGCGACAAGCGCATTACCTGGTTGCCCGCGGACGATTCACACTTGATCGAGTTGGCGCTACACTCGGTGAGGTGAAAATCGACTTCCTCAAAGGCCACGGCACCGAAAACGACTTTGTCGTGCTCATCGATACCGACAACGCACTGGATCTTAGCCAGGAGCAGGTCGCATTGTTGTGCGACCGCCGCGCCGGCATCGGCGGCGATGGTCTTTTGCGCGTGACCACGCAGGATGGGCATTGGTTCATGGACTACCGCAATGCGGATGGTTCCATTGCCGAGATGTGCGGTAACGGCATCCGGGTGTTTTCCCACGTTCTTGTCGCCGAAGGCCTGGAGAAGTCCTCCGAGTTTGACGTTGCCACCAGGGCTGGCCTCAAACATATTAAGGTGCTCTCGGCCGATGCGGAGCATGCCGAGGTTCAGGTGGACATGGGCTCTGTCGAGGTCACGGGTGTGTCCACCGCACAAATGGCGGGCCGAGATTTCGCCGGCATCGGCGTCGATGTGGGCAACCCACATCTTGCCGCCGTCATCCCCGGTCTCACCAAGGAGTCGCTGGCAGAGATGGATTTCGAGCAACCAGTGTTCGACTCCGAATTCTTCCCCGAAGCTGTCAACGTGGAGATCCTCACCGAACTCACCGATGGCGCAGTACACATGCGGGTCTGGGAACGCGGGGTCGGGGAGACCAGGTCATGCGGCACAGGCACCGTTGCGTCCGCACGCGCGGCATTGGCTGACGCTGGCATTGAGGACGGAGAAGTCGTCGTCAATGTCCCTGGTGGCGCCGTGCACGTCGCGCTTCACGACGACAACGCCATCATGACCGGTCCTTCGCGCATTGTTGCGCGCGGGCGTGCTTCTTTTTAGCTCGGGCCGAGTCGCTTCGCTGCACGACGAGCATCTGCCCATGAGAGCGCGAGCTCGGCCACGCGCTCGTCGCTGACTGCAAGCAGGCGTTCAAGGGCTTCCTTGCTCAGCGTCGGATCGGCGAGATGCGCATCGATCCGCGAGCTGAAGCGCCGAGCCGCGCTGACCCGGAGTTTGAAGTCCACAATTGCGGGTTCTTCCGAATTATCCTCGGCGAGGGCTGGATAATGTAGCGTTCTGTCGGCGATTGCCTCTGTGGAGGAACCATGGAGAAAGGTGTCATACTCGTCGATGACGTCGTTGATATCGTCGCGAGTAATGGCCAAAGACGCACGCAGCCCGGTGATTTCGGGATCGGATGACCCAGCGCTGCGACGGGCTATATAGATGGCCCCGATGCCGATCACTACTGCGATAGCGATGCCGGCGACCCCGAACCGGGCAATAAAAAGCACGGCGACCATGATGGCCAGCGTGAACGCCAGCACTTTCACAATGTCGCCGCGAGTAGACATGATTCTAAGAAACGCGTGCGGGTTTAGTGTCCGCCACAGCCACAGCTGTCGCCACACCCACCACAGCCACCAGCGGCCTGGACGAGTGCACCGGTCAGCAGGGCAGTACCGGCAATCACGGAATCGCGCTGAGGGAGCTGACCGTCTGGGAGGCACACATCGAAGGGGAAGGCGCCGTCAACGGAGGCGTGGATAAAACGCTGGCCGGTGAGCTGGTTATTGCGGTACTCAGCTTCGAGTACACGGGCGGAGAATGAAGCGGATGCGTCAGGCACGATGCTGCCGTTACCTGCGGCCACTGCCTGCGCGCCCTCAGAGATGATCATGCCCAGCACGTCTCCGGTCTCAGCCAAGTACTCGTCGGCGTCGGCGTAGAACTTTGGCTCAATGGCCAGGGCCGTAACACCCAGCTCTTGCCATTCTTGGGTGTCCTCGTCAGCGAGCAATGGGCCCTGTGCGAGGTTGACGGTAACGCTGGTGATCACATTGCCAAAAGGATCTAAGATATCGCAGAAGGCAACAACGTCGTTGAGCATGGTGACGTGCGCGTTGGTGCGGGTACTGGACTCAAATCCCGCGTAGGTGGCAAAAGGCTCAACGGCGAGGATGTTGATCTGGGCGCCGGAGCCATCGGTGAATTGAACAAGCTGACCGCCCCGCACCTCGCCAGTGACTGCGAGGTTATTGGTGGCAATTGCGGCTTCCACCGCGTCCTGCCACTTGTCATACTTCAGGCCGATGCTTAACAGGTCGCTACTCATGATTTGCATCTTACCCGGCGACGTGGAAAGTAAAAATAACAGAATAGTATCCGGATAGTATCTGGGAACAGAATCAATCAGTTGTCGGTTAAAATAGATAGAACCCCATGGTGAAAGACCGTGGTTGTATTTCAAAACATAAAGGACTGAATGACTCAATCGTCTACAAATCGTGACCGCTCCACTCATGATGAATTGTTGGAGCACGCGTTTCGTCACAACGCACCACAACCAGATAAGGCAGAGGACCCGGGTGTAGATCTTGGCGGTCTGATGAGCCCAACAGTCGGCGAACTCGATCTGGAAGCCCGTAATGCTTTTCGCCGAGTCGAGCGCTCGGAGTCCGTGCGCTCCCAGGACGCGCAGGACATTTACGAAGTTGAGTATCGTAAACTGCGCCTCGAGCAGGTCATTTTGGTGGGTGTGTGGACAGAAGGCACTACCGCCGAGGTAGAAGCCAACATGGATGAGCTAGCAGCACTGGCTGAAACGGCCGGCGCCGAAGTTGTGGAACTGCTGTACCAAAAGCGCGACAAACCCGATCCGGGTACCTATATTGGCTCCGGTAAGGTGAAGGATCTGCGCAGTATTGTTGAGGCCACGTGCGCGGATACCGTCGTGGTCGACGGTGAACTTTCCCCAGGTCAGCTGGTCGCGCTCGAGGAAGCACTCAAGACCAAGGTCATTGACCGCACCATGCTGATTCTGGATATCTTCGCGCAGCACGCAAAGTCTAAAGAGGGTAAAGCACAGGTTTCGCTGGCGCAGATGCAGTATCTCTACACGCGAACTCGTGGTTGGGGTGGCAACCTGTCGCGTCAGGCCGGTGGTCGAGCTGGTTCGAATGGTGGCGTGGGCCTGCGTGGTCCCGGTGAAACACGCATTGAGTCGGATCGTCGCCGACTGCGCACTGAAATGGCGAAGATCCGCAAGGAACTCGCCTCGATGAAGACGTCCCGCGACATTAAGCGCGCGAAGCGTCAGCAATCGACGCTGCCCAAGATTGCTATTGCGGGCTACACCAACGCCGG
The DNA here is from genome assembly GCF_000379425.1 of Corynebacterium lubricantis DSM 45231. Taxonomy (GTDB): domain Bacteria; phylum Actinomycetota; class Actinomycetes; order Mycobacteriales; family Mycobacteriaceae; genus Corynebacterium; species Corynebacterium lubricantis. The sequence goes on along the minus strand of NZ_KB902237.1, from coordinate 5,184 downwards.
TAAATCGTCGTTAATTAATGCGATGACCGACGCCGGCGTTCTCGTCGAGGACGCGCTCTTTGCCACCCTGGACCCTGCAACCCGTAAGGCGCAGATCGCTGATGGTCGCTCGATCGTGATCACCGATACCGTCGGTTTCGTGCGTCACCTGCCGACGCAGCTGATCGAAGCGTTCAAGTCGACGCTGGAGGAAGTCCTCGGTGCGGATCTGATGCTCCACGTCGTCGACGGTTCCGATGCGTTCCCGCTGAAGCAGATCGAGGCGGTGAACACGGTGATTTCCGATATTGTCCGGGACACTGGCGAAGAGGCACCACCGGAGATCATCGTGGTCAACAAGGTGGATGCAGCAGATCCTCTGACGCTGGCGGAGGTGCGCCATGCGCTCGCGGACACACACAACGTTGTTTACGTCTCGGCGCTGACCGGCGAGGGGATCGATGAGCTCGAAGCGCGCATCGAACAATTCCTCAACACGCTTGATCGCCACGTCTCCTTATTGGTGCCGTACACCAGAGGCGATATTGTCTCGCGCGTGCACGAAGAAGGCACCGTCCGCAGTGAAGAGCATCAAGCAGAGGGCACGCTTATCGACGTTCGACTGCCTCAGGTGCTCGCTGAACAGCTCGTAGAGTTTGTTGTGGAACAGGATCTGGATGATAATTATGATTCGTGACTAATAAAATGAGCTGGGACCTCCACGGCGACGGCAAGAAAGTACTTCCAGGGGCCGTGGTCGCTCCCAACGAGCGGCTGAGTTGGCCCCGCACGATTGGCATCGGCATGCAACACGTTGTTGCAATGTTCGGTGCCACACTTTTGGTACCAACGTTGACGGGTTTCCCCGTCAACACCACGCTGCTGTTCTCGGGTGTGGGCACGATCATTTTCTTGTTGCTGACCCGGAACCGGCTGCCTTCGTATCTGGGTTCGTCGTTTGCCTTCATCGCGCCTTTGACGGCGTCGGCACAATACGGAGTGGGGGCGCAGATCGCTGGTGTCTTCGCCACCGGTGTTCTGCTGATCATCGTCGGCTTCATCGTGAAGGCGCTGGGCAAGAAGGTCATCGATGCGGTCATGCCGCCGGCGGTGACTGGAGCGATCGTCGCCTTGATCGGATTCAACCTGGCGCCGACCGCTGTGGCCAATGTCGAAACGCAGCCGCTGGTAGCCGTGGTGACCTTGGCTACCATCATTTTCTTTACCGTGGCTACCCGCGGAATGGCGACGCGCCTGTCCATCCTCATCGGCGTGGTCGTGGGCTGGGTGTTCGCCGCACTGACGGGCAATATTGCTGACGACGCAGCTCAAACCATCGCGGACGCTGCCTGGATCGGTCTACCCACATTCCATATCCCGGACTTCACACCGTCGTTGGCCATCCCGGCAATCCTGGTCACTATTCCTGTCGTGGTGGTGCTGATCGCCGAGAACGTCGGCCACGTCAAGGCGGTCTCGGAAATGACGAAGACTGACCTCGATGATCTTGCCGGCGACGCCCTGATCGGCGACGGTATTGCCACCACGTTGGCGGGCAGCTTCGGTGGTTCGGGTACCACGACCTACGCCGAGAACATCGGAGTAATGGCGGCAACCCGCGTCTATTCCACGGCGGCATATTGGGTCGCGGCGATTTTCGCGATCATGCTTGCGTTCATCCCGAAGTTTGGTGCCCTGATTTTCACCATTCCCTCCGGCGTCCTCGGCGGAGCGTGTTTGGTGCTCTACGGCCTAATCGGCATGCTGGGTGTGCGCATCTGGCAGGACAATAACGTCAACTTCAATAATCCCGTCAACCTCACCGCGGCGGCCGTGGCCATGGTCGTGGGTATTGGTAACCTCTCCATCACCATCGGCGGCGTTCCCCTCGAGGGCATCGCACTGGGATCAGTGGGCATCATCGTGCTCTACCCGATCATGAAGTGGGCCTACACCACGTTCGGAGAAGGCCAGCAGGGCGCAAAGTTCTATAACTAACTTATGCACACAGAAATCCCCCGCTAAGCGGCCCGAAAGGGTGCTCGGCGGGGGATTCGTCGTGAAGCGAAATCTTACTCTGCGTCGAGGTCCGACTCGATCAGTGCAGCAATCGTGTTTACGGCCTCCGCGTTATCGGAGGAGACGATAACCTCATCGCCCTGCTCGGCGCCAAGCGCCATGATCATCAAAGACGATGCAGCATCGGCCTCCTCGTCCTCATCGGAAGCGAGGGTGATCAAAATTTCATCGTCGTACTTGGCTGCTTCCTCGGCGATGACGGTAGCAGGACGGGCGTGCAATCCAACAGAGGAGCCAACCTTCACAGTCTTGGAGGCCATAGTGAGATTCCTTTCGTAGGGTATTTATTCTCGATCCTAGGTCGATTCTAGGTGATTTAAAGGCGGTCGGTGGCAACTTAAGCGGCAGCCGTTACCGCATCGTGTTCTTGATGAGCTGCCTCCTCGGCGGCTTGCTCGACAGCCTTGTTCGGCCAAACTTGCTTCATGACGATGACGGCCACCGCAGAAACGACGATGCCTGCGAGCAAGGCGATGATGGCACCCCACCACGGGCTGATGGCGAAGATGACGAAGATACCGCCATGAGGAGCGCGCGATCCGACACCGAGTGCCATGGACACGGCACCCGTGACGGCGCCGCCGAGCATCATCGAAGGAATCACACGGAACGGGTCAGCTGCAGCGAACGGGATGGCACCCTCGGAGACAAAGGACAGACCGAGCAGCCACGCGGACTTGCCGTTCTCCTGCTCCGCTGGCGTAAACAGGTTCTTGCGCAGCCAGGTTGCCACCGACAAGGCGATCGGTGGGACCATGCCACTAAGCATAACCGCGGCCATGATCTGGAAGCTGGCCTCGGTGCCAGCCGACAGGCCAGCGGTACCGAAGAGGTAGGCCGCCTTGTTCACGGGGCCACCCAGGTCGAAACACATCATCAGGCCGATGATGATACCCAGCAGCACCGCCGACGAACCAGACATGGAGCTGAGCCAATCGGTCAGTCCCGTCATCAGTGCCTCGAGTGGGCGACCAAGGAAGAGGTACATGACCAGGCCAACAATCAGAGAGGTCAGCAGCGGGATGATCACCACTGGCATGAGAGATCGCAGCCAGGATGGGACCTTCCAACTACCGATCCAGTAGGCCACAAGACCTGCGAGAATACCGGTAATCAGACCGCCGATGAAGCCCGCACCGAGAGCCACGGAAATTGCGCCGCCGACGAAGCCAGGTGCGATACCAGGTCTGCCCGCGAGCGAGTAGGCGGTATAACCGGAGAGCGCAGCCACCACGAATCCCATGGCCGCCTGGCCAATGGCAAAGAGGACCGCGCCGAGATACAGGGCAAGACCCGAGCGTTCAAAGGTGACCATCGTGCCATCGACCATGACCTCGTGGCCGGGCAGACTACCCACGGAATATCCGGTAGAAATCGCTTGCCAGCCATTGGCCACGTCGTAGCCGCCGACCAAGAAGCCGAGTGCGAGAAGCAAGCCGCCGGCCGCCACGAACGGCACCATGTAGGACACACCAGTCATCACAGCCTGCTGAATCCGCTTCGGCCAGCTTTCGCCCTGCGTGGCAGTCTCGCTGCCCTCAGAGGCACTTGCCGCTACCCGTGGCGCCGATGGGTTGTGCGCCGCGGCGATGGCCTCGTCAAGCATTTCATTGGGCTCGTTGATGCCACGCTTGACGGGGGTCTGCAAGACTGGCTTGCCCGCAAAGCGTGATTTATCGCGCACAGCGACATCGACGGCGAAGATCACCGCGTCGGCTCGATTAATGATGGTCGGATCAAGCTGTTCGCCACCCGAAGAGCCCTGCGTTTCCACGTACAATTCCACATCGTCACGCGCGTCCGCCGCCTGTTGCAGCGAATCAGCGGCCATATACGTATGCGCGATGCCGGTGGGGCAGGCAGTGACAGCGACGATGGTGGTTTTCGCTTTTTCGCTTGTCGACGACGCCGTGGCCGCTGCGGCACCTGTTGCTGCAGTAGCCGCTGCTGCTTCTTTGGGCTTTTTCTCCGCCGATGTCACTTCAAGAACCGCGTCGACGATCTCTTGTTCTGTTGTCGCGTTGCGGAGCTGCTCCAAAAAGGTGCCTCGGACCAGGGCCCGCGCGAGTTTGGACAGGATCTTCATGTGTTCCTTACCGCCGCCAGCTGGGGCAGCGATAAGAAATACCAGCTCGGCATCCCCGTCGGGTCCACCGAAGTCGACCGCGCGGTTTAACCTGGCAAATGCGAGGGTAGGTTCGCTGACTGCCTCAGATCGACAGTGGGGAATTGCGACGCGACCGTTGACACCTGTCGGAGCTTGGGATTCTCGTGCGAGCGCATCGGAGGCTAAGATTCCGGCGTCGACGGCGCGACCAGCCGTTGCAACCGTTTCGGCGAGTAAAGTAATGACGCTTTCCGGCGTGGAGCCAAAGTCGACGTCCAGGTTGACCAAGTCAGTGGTAATTAATGGTGCATTCATTGCCATCAATCCTTTTGTGGGCGTTTTTATTGAGCGGGAATCGGGGAAACGAGGGTTTCGGTGAAATTGACCTCGCTGGGAACAGGAATCTGGGTGCCGGGAAGTGCTGCTGCGGCTGATCCATAGGCAACTGCGCTGCGCAGGCACTCTGCGGGAGACAACCCTTGCTGTCGGGCAATGAGATACCCCGCCAGTGAACAATCTCCGGCTCCGACGGTGGAAGAAACGGTAGTAGGGGGCGGTGTAGCCTTCCATGCGCCTTCAGAAGTTATCAACAGGGCTCCGGCTCCACCGAGGGTGAGCACTATTTCTTGCACGCCTTGCTGAAGCAGTGGTTCGGCAGCGTTGAGCGCAGGGGAGAAGTCTCCTTGTTCGGCTGCTTTTTCCAGGCGTATCCCGTCGTGTCCGGTAAGTTGGCCGAGTTCTAAACCGTTGGGCTTAATAATCGGGTTGCGTCCAATAGTGTGGTGTACAGCTACCGCCTGGTGAACCCCCCCTGCCGACCAGCAAGGAGACCACCGCGGTACCTTTCGACTCAGCTCCTACACATCCTCGAAAGGACACCAACGATGGCCTCCGCGCCCAATCATATCGACCCCACCGGATACCTCGACGACCTGCTGGCCCAAGCCTCACCCGATCTGATGCGCCAGATGCTCCAGGACACCATCAACCTCCTGCTGTCCGCCCAAGCCGACCAGGTC
>NZ_KB902236.1 GCF_000379425.1 Corynebacterium lubricantis DSM 45231 | reverse complement strand
CGATATGATTGGGCGCGGAGGCCATCGTTGGTGTCCTTTCGAGGATGTGTAGGAGCTGAGTCGAAAGGTACCGCGGTGGTCTCCTTGCTGGTCGGCAGGGGGGGTTCACCAGGCGGTAGCTGTACACCACACTATTGGACGCAACCCACTGTGATTTAGGCGGTGGCTTAGTTCCGTAGGGCAAAGTCAGATCTAGCGTTGAAAGGGGTGACAAGGTCCTCACTCCGAGAGCGCGAGCGCCTGCAATTCCGGTGAGTGCTGCCTTCCGGATGAACGGAGTAGTGAGCTTGATATGAGTAATTTCTTCAGGAGTAAGAAGCTTTACGTGATGCATATTTGCAAGCATCCAGCAGGCGAATGAAGCGTGCTGACTCAGCTAAATTTGCCTGTGGACAACGCGAGTTGTCCACAAGCTGGTGTTGCAAGAAGTTGCGAACGTGGTCGATTCTGGTATCGACCACGTCTAAATTATGTGCAACGAATAAGACGTAAAAGGCTTTTAAATCAGCGTGGTCGATACCCGCCAGCCACCAAGGCTTACTTAAGCCGCTCCAACCGCAACCGGTCGATGACGCCGATCTCCAGCGGTTCCAGCTCGGCGAGCGGGATGCCCATGGCCTGAGCTAAGAGCAGGTCGGCAAGCTGGGGGTTACGTGCAAGGGCCGGGCCGTGCATGTACGTGGCAATCACGGAGCCCTGCACAACACCCTCGGCTCGTCGCTGCTCGGCACCGTCGGGCAGATCCATCGTGCTGGTGACGTCCGTGTTGCCCACACCCCGGGTCAAGCGACCCAGCGGCGAGGCGTTGGCACCGAGGACGGTTCCGCCCATGTGGTTCTCAAACCCAGTCAGAGGTTCAGTGAGGTCAGCGGTGATACCTGCGTGGGTGGGGTAGGAGGTCACTTCCCCGATGGCACGGGTGTGCATGGGGGAGGTGGTGGCGTCGATAAGCCCGAGGCCGTCAACCTGCTTACCGGAAGCGTGGAAGGACTCGCCGAGTACCTGCATGCCCGCGCACACCGCGAAGATGGGCCGGCGGTCGATGGCAGCGCGGATCAAACCCTTGTCGGCGGTCAGGTGCTCTGCCGCAAGGATCTGGGCGGAGTCTTCGCCGCCGCCCATGCAGTAGATGTCGAGGCCGGCGGGGACGGGCTCGCCCAAGCGGATGGGGACGATCTCTGCTTTCATCCCGCGCATCCGGGCGCGCTGGCGCAGGACGAGCGCGTTGCCGTCGTCGCCGTAGGTGCCCAGTACGTCAGGGAGGATGAGTCCAATAGAAAGTGAATCAGCCACGGTAGTCCTCCTGCTTGGTAAGGTCGCGCTTCAGGTCTCTAAACGCGGTGTAGTTTGCTAGCACTTCCACGCGCCCGGCGGGACAGGCTCGAATGGCCTCGACGGGGTCGTGGATGAGTTCGTGATCGATGTCGGCGTAGAGCAAACGCACGGCCAGGTCGGTGCCACGCTCGCCAGCTGCCTTCACCGAGACCCCCTCGAAGTCCTCGAAGCCCACGTCCCAGAGCCACGAGAGGTCCTCGCCATCGGCGACCTGGCCGTTGACGGCGATGACAAGGCCATCAGCGTTGCGGTTGACCATGGATAATGCTTCCTGCCAGCCGGCGGGGTTTTTCGCCAGCAGGAAGTGCACCTCTTTGTCGCCGAGGTGCACGGTGGAGTACCGGCCTGCGACGTTGTCGACCTTTTCCGCAGCAGACACCGCGGAGTCCAGGGAGACGTCGAAGCCCTCCACAGCAGCGGCTACGGCTTGGGCGGCGTTGCCACGGTTCGCGTTACCCGGCAGCGTGAGATTGAGTTCCACCAGCTCTCCGGTGCGGGTGCGCAGACCCTCGTCGGTAACTACCCAGTCTGGGGTGGGTCGACGGAAGGTCGTGCCGTCGGGCAGTGGTTTAACGGCGTACCAGTGATCCTCGGTGCGCACGACGTGGCCGCCACCACGTGGGCTGGTCACGGAGTCGCCTAACCAACCCGCGCCGGCAGCAACCCAGATCACGTTCTTCGCCTCCCAGGCCACAGACGTCATCAGCACGTCGTCGCAGTTGGCAATAATTAACATGTCGGGGTGTGCTTCCACAGCGTCGCGCAGCGCCCGCTCGATCTTGTTAATTTCGCCGACTCGGTCGAGCTGGTCGCGCGATAGGTTGAGCAAAACAAGCGCTTGCGGCTCTAACTTGTCAGCCACAGAAGGCACGTGGAGTTCGTCGACCTCGAGGACAATATGCGACGCTTTCGGGTTCGCCATGAGCGCGGAAATGATGCCGGCGTCCATGTTGTCGCCGCCCTCATTGGTGGCCACGGTGTAGCTAGTTTTCATCGCGGCGGCCAGCATGCGGGTGGTAGTGGACTTGCCGTTCGTGCCGGTAACCAGCACGGCGGGGCGCCCAGCGGCCAAGTTCGACATGATTGAGGGGTCGATTGCTCCAGCGACCAGCCCGCCGATCATGCCTCCCTCGCCACGGCCGGTGGCGCGCGATGCGGTGGTTGCTAACTTTGCTGCGGTACTGGCGACGCGAGTGCGCAGTTTTCCTAATCGACCTTTTGGTGTAGAACTCATGCGTCTACGATACCGAATTGTGTCTTACTTCTGAGCGCGAGCCACGACTGCCAGGAAATCTTTATCGCTGATGAGCGGGATTCCTTTTCGCTCGGCGTGCATCGCTTTTCCGCGCAGGTCAGAGGTGACGTTGCTGACCACCAAGGATGCGGTTCTGGTGAGCTTTTCTGAATATGTCATTCCCGCGCCTAAACCGGCCTCAATCAGCTCGTTCGGGTCAACCTGAATATCGTCTGTGACAACGAATTCCATGCCCGCCGCAATGCCCACAGCAGGGTCATAAACCCCCGGATTAGGCACCTCAGTGTCGTCCTTCTCCGCGTCAACGCGCACGAGGCTGCGCTGCAAACCAAAGCGATCCGCAGTGAGGTTCTCAGGCGTACGCGTGAGCAGCTCACCTGCGTCGCGCAGCGCACGATACGTCTCAACGAGCACCAGCGTGGCCTCCCGCGACGTCTCCGCTTCGGGTCGCTGGGCACGCTCTACCGAAGCAGCAGGATCAGGGGTATCGAGTCCCACACTTTGCGCTACGGCATACAGACGGGTGTCGCGCAGCGTCGTGCCCTGCTGAAAAGCAGAAGCGAGCGTATCGATGATTGCTACCGGGCGTGGCACATGTCCGACACGTTGGCGCCTGCGACCTCGGCCGCGATTTCGCGAGCGGTTGGCCCGGGCTGCTGCGTTCATTGCGCGGCGCGCCTCGGAGACGATAAATCCCCATACCTTCGGGGCATCGTGGACAACCAGAGTGCGATCGTCGATAAGCTTGTCTAGCGTCTTTAAATGGCGGGAGAACCGTGCGGCCTGCTCGAACTCTTCGAAGTCAACGCCGTGCATGTGGCGTGGGCCTGGGTCGCCGCCAGTATTGAGTACTGCGTGGAATTCTTCGCCGGTGGTGCCGGCGTCGTCGAAGGTGACTGCGTCAATGGTGAGCAGGCGGCCAGTACTCGGGTGAATCCCGGTGGCTTGCACGTGCACCGCGACAAAGGGGTGCGTCATGTCCTGCGTGGTTGTCATTGTTCAGAGTCTAGTAAACCGAAGCAGGGCTGTGGCCACGGGTGTGCATCTGGAGGGGATTAGCTAAAGATACGATTTAGCGAGATGAAGAATCCGTCGATCCAGGAAATCTCCGAGGAGGCGGAAGCCGAGCGAGTATTTTCAGTGGAGCCTTCGACGGTGACCTTCACCTCGTCGATGACCTCGCAATTGTTTACCAGGGTGAGGTATGCGGTTTCACCAGGCTGGGCCTTGGCGGAAGCTGCAACGCGGAAGGTGCCGTTTTGGCTCCATACGCTCCAGCCTGCGGGGAGCGTGCTGCTATTCGCAACTTTTGCAGATGTGTGAGTAGCAGATTGAGCGGAATCATCCGCATCATCCGCTCTGACGAGTGAAATGGTTTCGCCTGGCTTGATCGTTGTATCTTCCCAGTTAGCAGCGTGAGCAGCTGGGGAGAGTGCGAGCGAAAGAGCCACAATGCCGCTGGCAAACGCAGCGCCGATGCGCCTCGATGCAGCCATGTAGTCACCAATCTTTCTCGGGAATAGAAAATGTCCAACAGACAGTCTCTCTCTCGAAGAGACGGGAAACAACCAAAGTTATCTATTTGAGATGAAAAGGTAATGAAAAAGCTAAAGCGCCGCGCATGACCAAGAGGTGCATGCGTGGCGCTTTAGGGCTTAGAGGGCCCAGTCGGGCTACTGGTTATCGACCAGCAGCTCTGCAATCTGAATGGTGTTCAGAGCCGCGCCCTTGCGCAGGTTATCGCCGGACACCACGAACACGAGGCCACGGTTGCCGTCGATGGTCTGATCCTGGCGGATACGACCGACCAGGGAGTCGTCCTGGCCAGCGGCAGCCAGCGGGGTAGGAACCTCAACAACAGAGACACCCGGTGCGTCCTCGAGGAGCGACTGAGCTTCCTTAGGAGTAATTGCCTCGGTGAACTCTGCGTGGACAACCATGGTGTGGCCAGTGAACACAGGAACGCGAACACAGGTGCCCGAGACCTTGAGCTCTGGGATACCCAGGATGCGGCGGGACTCGTTGCGCAGCTTCTGCTCTTCGTCGGTTTCGAAGGTGCCGTCGTCGACGAAGTTGCCAGCCATAGGCAGCGCGTTGAAGGCGATCGGGGCCACGTAAGGGCTGGTGTCCTCGACCTGGAGCGCGGAGCCGTCATGGACCAGATCCACGTTGTGCTCGCCGATGGAAGCAACCTGCTTTGCCAGCGCCTCAACGCCAGCCAGCCCGGAGCCGGAGACTGCCTGATAGGAAGCAACGCGCAGGGTGGTCAGGCCAGCCTTGGCGTGCAGCGCGGAGAGCACTGGCATGGCAGCCATGGTGGTGCAGTTCGGGTTCGCAATGATGTTCTTCGAAAGGTTCTGCAGCTCAGCTGGGTTGACTTCGGAGACGACCAAAGGAACGTCGGTGTCCTTGCGCCACGCAGAGGAGTTGTCCACGACCTTCACGCCAGCCTGTGCGAAGACAGGTGCCCACTCCTTGGAGGTGCTGCCACCTGCAGAGAACAGTGCGATGTCGATGTCGGAGACGGATTCCGGGGTGACCTTGGTCAGATCTTCGACTTCAATTTCTTCGCCGCGGAAGGTGAGCTTCTTGCCAGCGGAGCGCGGGGACGCGAACATGCGCACCTTGTCTGCTGGGAAGTTGCGCTCTTCTAGGATGTCGCGCATAACCTGGCCAACCTGGCCGGTTGCGCCCACAACTGCGATCGTGGTCATTTCGGAAAATCTCCTCAGTATTGGAAAAATCTTAAAAGGTGGTTGTTAGCGTCCGGTGCCGGCATAGACGGTGGCGGATTCGTCGCCACCCAGCTCGAACTTGTCGTGGATTGCACGGGTCGCGTTGTTCAGCTCGGATTCGCGCACAACAGCGGTGATGCGGATCTCGGAGGTTGTGAACATTTCGATGTTGATGCCTGCGTCGCGCAGCGCTTCAGAGAATTCAGCGGTAACGCCTGGGTGGGATTTCATGCCTGCGCCGACCAGGGACACCTTGCCAATCTGGTCGTCGAAAGTGACATTAGTCCAGCCGTTTTCTGCCTGCAGGCCGGTCAGCAGCTCCACAGCGCGAGGAGCATCGCCCTTCGGGCAGGTGAAGGTGAGGTCGGTGGTGTTGTCCTCGATGGAAGAGATGTTCTGGATCACCATGTCGATGTTGATCTCGGCATTCGCCAACGCGCGGAAAACCTTAGCGGCCTCGCCCGGCTTGTCCGGCATGCCCAAGATGGTGATCTTGGCTTCAGAGTTATCGGTTGCTACGCCAGTAAGTACTGCTTCTTCCACGGGAATATCCTCCATCGATCCGGTGACAAGGGTGCCAATATTATTGCTATACGACGAGCGCACGCGCAGGGGTACGTTGAATGCGCGCGCGTACTCCACGCTGCGCAGAACCAGAATCTTCGAGCCCGCAGCCGCCAATTCCAACATTTCTTCGAACGAGAGCTTCTCAATCTTTTGCGCATCAGGCACGATGCGCGGATCGGCGGTGTAGATGCCATCCACGTCCGAGTAGATCTCGCAGACATCGGCGTTGAGTGCTGCGGCCAGCGCCACCGCTGTGGTATCCGAGCCGCCGCGGCCCAGGGTGGTCACGTCGCGGGTCTCGCGGTTGACACCCTGGAAACCAGCGACGATGGCGATATTGCCCTGGTCGAGCGCGTCTTGCACGCGACCCGGGGTGACGTCCACGATGCGGGCGTTGCCATGGCGCTCGGTGGTGAGCACACCTGCCTGCGAACCAGTAAACGATTGCACCTCAGCACCGAGCGAGGCGATGGCCATGGCGACCAGGGAGTTCGAGATGCGCTCGCCGGCGGTGAGCAGCATGTCCATCTCGCGCGCAGGTGGGACCGGGTTGACCGCTGCCGCGAGGTCGAGAAGTTCGTCCGTGGTGTCTCCCATTGCGGAGCACACGACGACGACGTCATTGCCCTGCTTCTTTGTGGCAACAATTCGTTCTGCCACGGCGCGAATGCGCTCAGCGCTCTCCAGAGAAGAGCCTCCATACTTCTGCACGACCAGTGCCACTTATGGGCCACCTTTCGTTGTTTGGGAAAACAGGGAAATTAACGTCAGTCGTTTCGATATCCTACCTGGCTTTCCCACAACAATCGCTAGCACCCGTTGTATCTCACACCTAATTATTCACACTGCCCTAAAGTAAGTGCCGTGCAGAGCAGCTTTGTGGCGGTGCTTTTCGCTTTAGCGTCCGCCTTAACCACCGCGTGGGCGACGGTCATTCGCCATAGGATCGTCAACGAAGTTGCCGCCCAGAACGAAGCCGGAATAAGTGAGCGTTCTCCACTTCTCACGGGCCTGACTCATCCCGTGTGGTGGTTGACCATTGCGGCGGCATTCGTGGCCTACTTGCTCCAGGTGATCGCGCTCGGGTTTGGCACGTTGTTGGTGGTCCAGCCGATTTTGGTGTTGTCTCTGCTGTTTACTTTGCTGCTTTCCGCCCGGATGAATCGCAAAGCTCTGAACCGCCACGACACCGCCTGGGCGAGCTCGCTCACCATCGCGGTGGCCATCGTCGTTATGTATGGGCGCCCCACACCCGGTGACGGGCGCCCCGACACCTCCGATTGGTGGGTCGCGGTGGCCATCGGGGGTGCTGCGTGCTTGATCGCAGGGATTTTCGCTTATCGACGAGACGGCGCACCGAAAGCCCTGATCCTCGGCGCAATCTGCGGGGTGGTATTCGGCTATGTTGCCGTGTTATCCAAGATCGTGGCGGACCAATTCTTCGCTGGTGGCTTTGCGGAACTTGTGAGCAACTGGCACCTCTACATGTTGATCGCTTTGGCCATCATTGGCACTGCCGTGCAGCAGCTGGCCTTTGCGATGGGCAATCTCTCGCAATCGCTCCCCGCGATGACGGTATGCGAGCCCATCGTGGCCTTCGGGCTAAGCTACGTGGTCTTGGGCGAGGAATTCCATGTGACCACAGTTATTGGGCGCGTGGTGTTGGCGGTGGCCCTGATTGTCATGGCGGTGGCTACGTTTAAGCTGGCGCGGAAGCGGGCAACTTAGTTCGTTCGAACCTATTATTCCTGTTCCGAGTTGTAGCGGGCTTCAACTTTCTCGCCGTAGTCACGGATGAGATCGTCAACGGCAAGCGCTTCGGTTTTCCACTTCTCGTTGAAAACTAGCCCTTCATTTTTCTCCACCGCTGCTCGAAACAGCGCTTCGGTGTAGTCACGTCGCTCGGATACTAGGTTCCCAAACTCCTCAAGTTCCTTCTCAAAGGATTCAAACTCAGCCGCGCTGGCATTTTCTGGAAGAACTGGGATTTCGACGACAACTGAATTATCGCCAGTTGTTCGATTCAAACGGTGCGAGCTTTGGGTTTTGCCGACGATAATTGACTTCTGGGTGCCATCTGAAAGGCGGTCTAGAGCATCTTGCAGCTTCGTTTTTGCTCGGACTTCTTGATCAAGCGGGGTGCGGGCCGAGCTTCCGAGGCTGGAAATTCCTGCGGAACTAGAAGAAGAGGTTTGTGCATCGGCGACGATAGATCCGCCGAGTGCGATAGATAATGCAATTGTGCTGCTTAAAAGGGCAGTGCGGAGGTGACCGTGATTCATCGTGAAAATGCTCCAAGCTGTTTCGATGTATAGCTGTGAGGCTACCTTGACCGCTGCGAATATTTTGGAGGATAGAGTTTTTCGTCAATCGCTGGCATGAACCACGTCCAAACGCTACAGTGTCTTCTATGTCAATCATGTCGGCACCGATCGCGCCTTTCGGCGCACGGCTTCTCCTTCTAAGCCGCGGCGGGAATCAGGTCTAAACACGACCGGCACCCCGTCGCGGAGTTTGCGTTGCCGGTCGTGGAACCCACACCCAAGCATTCAAACTTAGAACAAGGACTTTAGCGACATGACACCTTCAGATTCTTTCATCTCTGCCCCTTCCGAAATCCGCACCCCAAACGGCCCACGGAATGAGGGTCAGCCAGTCTGGAATAAGCAGCGCGGCTCTCAGATGCCACACGAGCGTTACCTGACCTTTGCTCAGGAAGTAGAAACCATTGAACTGCCGGACCGCACCTGGCCGGATAAGAAGATCACCCAGGCACCACAGTGGTGTGCAGTGGATCTGCGCGACGGTAACCAGGCGCTGATCGATCCAATGAGCCCAGAGCGCAAGCGTCGCATGTTCAACCTGCTGGTCCAGATGGGCTACAAGGAGATCGAGGTCGGTTTCCCTTCGGCTTCCCAGACCGACTTTGACTTCGTGCGCGAGATCATCGAAGAGAACATGATTCCTGAGGACGTGACCATCCAGGTGCTGGTGCAGGCGCGCGAGCACCTGATCCGCCGCACCTTCGAGGCATGCGAAGGCGCACCAAACGTCATCGTCCACTTCTACAACTCCACCTCGAAGCTGCAGCGCAAGGTCGTCTTCCGCAAGGAGCGCCCAGAGATTAAGAAGCTGGCCACCGATGCAGCAGAACTGATCAAGGAAATCGCAGCGGACTACCCAGACACCAATTGGCGCTGGCAGTACTCGCCGGAGTCGTTTACCGGCACCGAGCTGGATTTCGCAGTCGAGGTCTGCAACGACGTCGTTGACGTGATGGGCGCTACCCCAGAAAACCCAATGATCATCAACCTGCCGGCAACGGTGGAGATGATCACTCCGAACATCTACGCCGATCAGATCGAGTGGATGCACCGCAACTTTAAGAAGCGTGATTCCATCATCCTGTCCCTGCACCCGCACAACGACCGCGGCGAAGGCGTCGCTGCCGCTGAGCTGGGCTACATGGCCGGCGCCGATCGTATCGAGGGCTGCCTGTTCGGCAACGGCGAGCGCACCGGCAACGTCGACCTGGTCACCCTGGGCCTGAACATGCTGACCCAGGGCGTTGACCCACAGATTGACTTCTCGGACATCAACAAGGTCCGCGAAACCGTGGAGTACTGCAACCAGCTGCGCGTGCCTGAGCGCCACCCATACGGTGGCGACCTGGTCTTCACCGCGTTCTCTGGCTCCCACCAGGATGCCATCAACAAGGGCCTGGATGCCCTGGCATCCGAGGTGCGCCCAGGCTCCGACTCCACCGAGGTCACCTGGGATGAGCTGCGTGAAACCGTTTGGGAGGTCCCTTATCTGCCGATCGACCCGAAGGATGTCGGCCGCGACTACGAGGCAGTGATCCGCGTGAACTCCCAGTCCGGCAAGGGCGGCGTTGCCTACATCATGAAGACCGACCACGGCATGAACATCCCACGTGGGATGCAGGCCGAGTTCTCCGGTGTAGTCCAGGCCATCACAGAGCGTGAAGGCGGCGAGGTCAACTCGAAGAACATGTGGGACATCTTCGCCGGTGAGTACCTGGACACCGACGCGCCACTGGAGCTGGTCTCGTTCAAGGTCCAGAACGCCGAGCAGGACGACGACAACGCAACCGTCGAGGCCAACGTGCGCTTCAAGGGCGAGGACAAGACCATCGAGGGCACTGGCAACGGCCCAATCGCTGCGTTCGCCAACGCGCTGGAGCAGATCCAGGTCGATGTTGAGGTCCGCGACTACTCCCAACAGTCCCGCGCCGAGGGCGATGACGCTGACGCAGCCTGCTACATCCTGGCAGACATCGCGGGCGCTCCTTCCTGGGGCGTCGGCATCGCAGGTTCGACCACCCGCGCGTCCATCAAAGCGATCGTGTCTGCGGTGAACCGCGGTTCCAAGCTGGCTGAGAACCCAAGCGTCTAGTTTTTCGCTTCACGACGACAAGCTCCCGCCCCGCCAACCCACAACACCGTGGTTGGCGGAGCGGGAGTTTCTTCTGGTTACACTGGTGCAAAGAAATTTTAGGTAGATAGTAGAGGTGCGCTGATGAAAACTTATGTGGTGCCCGATCGTGGACTCGGGGCGATTCGGAAGCTGCACGCCGAGGAAGTCGACTCGGAGCTGATCGCGGACCTGTTCAAGGAGTCGGACGCGTCCGCACTCGATCTTGCCGTGGTCGTTGTTTCCGATGACAATTCCAGGGAGCTCTTTTTACTTTTTGAAGGCTCCGTCATCGGCGTGATTAATAAATATGATCGGCGCGCCTACCCAGAACTCGACTGGATTATCCAGTCGGGCCTGGTGCCCCTGGTGACCGCTCGCGCGACACCGGACGCAATGGAAGTGCGCTTGCCGCGGCCGGGGCTGTGCCTGCCGGACAATAACCCACCCACCGTTCCCTGGGTGCTCCTTGATGGCGACGCTGTGTATAGCGTGGAGCTTCCCCCTCAGGACGACGATGCCGCACCTAGGCGCAGGCATGTGCTGCTCACGCTGCACACGACGCAGGAGGGCACCGAGGAGGGTGTTGTTGCCTCAGTCGACGGCGAGGTCGTCGGCCACGTGGTCAATCCAGGCACGTTGTTAGAGTCTGTGCCCTCACTCGAGCGGCGGGGCCTACAACCTGTCGTGCGAGGTTTTTATGCTCCAGTGGCAGGGGAGCTGACATTGTCGTTCCGGGCCGGGGAGATGCCTGCGGTAGAAGATCTTGAGATCTCGCCGATTCCCCCTTTACCCAAACCAGAGCTGAAGCGGGCGGCTCCAGTCGAACCACAAACCTCGATGATTCCCGTGGTTGTTGTCGACGAGGAGCCAGCACCTGCCCCAGAGCCAAAGGCTCCAGAAGCACCAGAAGCTCCGGCTACCGGAAATCTGCCCACCTACCAGGGCAGCGTTGAAAGTGAATCGTTGAGCGAATCCGAGACCCAGGAAGAAAAGGCCAAAGAAAAATCGCGACGAGGAACACTCGCCGCGATAGTTGCGGTCATTGCCGTGGCACTGGTGCTGATTGCAGTGCTCGGGGCAGCGGGTCTGCTGCCGTTCGGCGCTAGCTAGTCGTCGTTAATCGGCTCTTTTTCTTCCTTAAACCCGGAGTCCTTGTCGGCGATGAGCTCGTCGGAGACTTCCCTGGTCAGCTTTTGCTCGAAGACCTCGGAAGGCACGGCCGAGGCTGCAACGAGTTTGGCCAGCTCATGCTGCTGTGCGGTGGAGAAACGCAGGCGAGGATCCATCTTGCGACGCATCAGATCGCGGGCTTGGATGCGCACACGCTGCTCGACGGTGAGCTTCGAGCGGCCGCGCAGCCAGGCGACGGTGATCACCAGGATCAAGAAGATGCCCATGTAGCCCAGGATTGGGTACACGAAACCGATCAGGTCCTGGAAGCCGATGAAGGACAGGACGAAGCCGAGCAGGCAGGCAACGAGGAAAACGGGGTAGAAGCGCTTCGGCTGACGCTTGGTCAGGCGCTTGCCCAGGGCGTAGAACATAGAGATTGCGGTGTTGAAGATCATGCCGTAGATCGCGATGGCCGTTAAGATGCCCAGGATTGGATGGATCTCGTTGATCAGCGTGAGCACTGGCATATCCACACCATTGACGAGTTCGACCTCGAAGAATAGCGCGAAAGCCAAAAGCATCAACAGGATCAGGTAGATGACACCGCCGAGGAGTCCGCCCCAGCCTGCGACCTTGGTGTCCAAGAAGTTGCCGCCGATGACGATTGCCATGGAACACGCGGTCATGACATTGAAGCCGGTGTAGTTCAGCGAGGAGACCCACCAGTTCGGCAGGGTGGTGTTCACATCCTGCGAGGCAATGTTGAGTGCCGCGATGTCGGGTTCGGCCTGGACGAGCGTCCAGATCGTGGCGATGCAGATAAACAGGAAGATGAATGGGGTGGCGGCGCCGATGACGTAGGTGACGCGGTCGACGTCAAGGAGGCCTGAGATGAGTACGAGGGCCAGCATGAGGAAAGCACCGACCCACAGCGGCAACCCGAACTGCTGGTTGAGGTTGGAACCGGCACCGGCAAACATGATGAAGCCCACCGAGAACAGCGTGACCGTGGTGGAGACATCCAAAATGATGGACACGGCGCGGTTGGAAATACTGCCCAGCACGCTCAAGTGCTCGCGGGCCTGGTAGTAACTGCCCAGCTGCAACAGGGCGATGCCCGAAATAATCATGAGCAAGGAACTCACCGCGGCGCCGACGATGCCCCAGGAGCCGAAGGCAACGAAGTACTGCATGGTCTCCTGGCCCGAGGCGAAACCGGCGCCGATAATGATGCCGACGAACGCGAGTCCGATACTAATTACCTGTCTGATCATTGCGGCCCCTCACCGAAACTTGAAATGGTGTTATGACTATACGTCTAAACGATGTGAGTAAGCTTACAAAACCGCGACGACAGTGATGTGGGCGGGGTGGGATTAGTCTTTATTCTTCGGTGCCCGCGATGAGGTCGCGCCGGGCCCGGGCCACGCGGGAGCGGATCGTGCCCACGCGCACGCCTGCAATGTTGGCGGCTTCTTCGTAGGTGTAGCCGAGTACCTGGGTCAAGATGAGTGCTTCGCGACGTTCGGGCGGGAGCTCGTCGATAAGCGTGCGAAGATCGATGATTTCGCTCCACGAATTCGGATTATCGGGGCTCGGGGTACTCGCAGTCGCATCATCGACCTCCATGGCGGACTTGCGCGGGCGCGCCATGTCGTGGCGCACGGAGTCCACCCAGACGCGACGTGCCAGGGAGAGTAACCATGTGCGTGCCGACGAACGCGCGGCGAAATTCGGTAGCGAGCCCATCACGCGCAGATAGGTTTCCTGGGTGAGATCGTCGGCGTATTCTCGGCCGGCGAGGTGGGCGAGTAGGCGCCAAACATCGTCGTGTGTGGCTTCAATGAACTCGGTTAATGCGCGCTTGTCGCCCCGCCCTGCCCGCAGGGCTAGCTCGGTGACGTGCTCGTCATTACGCCTGTTCACGAAAGTAAAGGTTACCAGCCCCCAAATTTGGTTATCCTGGTGAGTGTGCGCCTGGGAAGATGCTGAATTCGGTTGTGAAAGCTCCCGGGTCGCGTAAACTATGAATTGCGACCGATTAATAATATCTACTTAAGGAGTCTAGCGTGGCTGACAAGTCCGTAGAAGACATCGTTGCGCGCGGTGAGCGCCCAGCAGGCAATGGCCAAACCACTCGTCACAACGGAACCCCAGTTCCTTCCGAGAACATCTCGGTGACCGCAGGTCCTCAGGGCCCAGTCGTTCTCAACGACATCCACCTGATTGAGAAGCTCGCACACTTCAACCGCGAGAACGTTCCAGAGCGCATCCCTCACGCAAAGGGCCACGGCGCTTTCGGTGAGCTGCACATCACCGAGGATGTTTCCCAGTACACCAAGGCAAAGCTGTTCCAAAAGGATGCAGTAACCCCTTTGGCTATCCGTTTCTCCACCGTTGCTGGTGAGGCTGGCTCCCCAGATACCTGGCGCGACGTGCACGGTTTTGCCCTGCGCTTCTACACCGAAGACGGCAACTACGACATTGTTGGCAACAACACCCCGACCTTCTTCCTGCGCGACGGCATTAAGTTCGCAGACTTCATCCACTCCCAGAAGCGCAACCCTGCTACCGGCCTGCGTTCCGCTGAGATGCAGTGGGATTTCTGGACCCGTACCCCAGAGTCCGCACACCAGGTGACCTACCTGATGGGCGACCGCGGTACCCCTAAGACCTCCCGCCACCAGGACGGCTTCGGCTCCCACACCTTCCAGTGGATCAACGAAGAGGGCAAGCCAGTCTGGGTGAAGTACCACTTCAAGACCCGCCAGGGCTGGGAGACCTTCACCGACGAAGAGGCTGCAGTTGTTGCAGGCCAGAACGCTGACTACCAGCGCGAGGACCTCTACAACTCCATCGCTAATGGCGATTACCCAATCTGGGACGTCAAGGTCCAGATCATGCCAGTGGAAGAGGCAGAGAACTACCGCTTCAACCCATTCGATCTGACCAAGACCTGGTCCCAGAAGGATTACCCACTGATCGATGTGGGCTACTTCGTTCTGAACCGCAACCCAAAGAACTTCCACGCACAGATCGAGCAGCTCGCGCTGGATCCATCTAACCTGGTTCCAGGCGTTGGCCTCTCCCCAGACCGCATGCTGCAGGCTCGCGTGTTCGCATACGCTGACCAGCAGCGTTACCGCATCGGACCAAACTACCGCGATATTCCGGTAAACCGTCCGATCAACGAGGTCAACACCTACTCCGAGCGCGGCTCCATGGCGTACTTCTTCAACGAAGAGTCCGAGCCAAACTACACCCCGAACAGCTACTCCAAGGGTGCAGGCTTCCTGGACAACGGCGAGGATTCCTCCTCCAACCACACCGAGTACGGCCAGGGCGCAGACCTCTACGTCAACCCAGAGCCACACGGTTCCGACATCGGCCGCTACGCATACGTCAAGCACGAAGAGGACGATGACTTCGGCCAGGCAGGTACCCTGTACCGCGACGTCTTCGACGATGGTGAGAAGGAGCGTCTGGTGCACAACATCACCAACGCGATGAACGGCATCACCAACAAGGACATCGAAGAGCGCGTCTACCAGTACTGGACCAACGTCGACGAGAACCTGGGCCAGAAGGTTCGCGAGTCGCTTGCAAAGAAGCGCGGCGCATAATCGCCTCCGCTAGATAATGCCCTGGGGATCGTAGTGATCCCCAGGGCTGTTTCGGGGGTTAGGGGAACTTAGATTCCGCTGGGAAACCACTCGGTGCTACCTGCTAGGGTTGAACCGTGCGTTATTTCTCTCGGCCCCGCAATCCACGCCGCCACCACCGTGCGGCGTGGATTGCGGGGCCCGGGACCAACGGTTACACCACATCGTGGGGGCCACACCTTTCCGGTGCAGGCCACGGGCGCCCCTATGCCACCCACGTTTACTAGCACTACCCGTTCATCCGCGTGGGGCGCTGCTTCTGGCCGCTACCACGAAAGAAAACCACCGGGGCAATTATGTTATTTATTCTCTTAGCGGTGCTGGGCATTACCGTTGCCCTCGCACCAATGATCACCCGCATGCTTGGGCGCAACGCGGGATGGCTACTGGCCGTTCCTTTGGTTGCCTCTGCTGTCATGGGCGTGATGTCATATGTGTCTCCCAGATCCGGGAATGTACACGAAGAATCAGTGAGCTGGATTCCGTCTCTGGGTGTGGACTTCGCCGCCCGCATCGACGGCCTGTCGCTCGTCTTCCTTCTTCTAGTCCTTATTATTGGCGCTGGCGTGCTCATGTATTCCACGCGCTACCTTCACGAGGGCAAAGCCTCGTTCTACATGCTCATCTGTGGCTTTGCGCTTGCGATGAGTGCGCTTGTGCTTACCGACGACCTCGTGGTCTTCTACATCGCATGGGAAATGACCACCCTGTGCTCCTTCTTCCTCATCGCTAACGGTGGCGAGAAGGGCTACGAGCCTGCGATCCGGACCCTGCTGGTGACTGTTGCCGGCGGCCTGCTGCTGCTCACCGCCACGGTGATCATGGTGATTACTACTGGCACCACCCAGCTCTCCGCCGTGATCGCCGACCCGGTCTGGCAGGAAAACACGGGCCTGACCACGGCTGTGGCCTGCCTGGTGGCCGGTGCCGCGTTTACTAAGTCGGCCCAGTTCCCATTCCAGGCCTGGCTGCCGGATTCCATGGTGGCGATCGCCCCAGTGTCCGCCTACCTCCACGCCGCCGCCATGGTCAAGGCCGGTATCTACCTGATCCTGCGCTACTCGCCGATGTTCGAGGGCATTGGCATCTGGAACGTGCTGCTGATCTCCTCTGGCCTGTTTACCGCCCTCTTCGGCGCCATGACCGCCGTGAAGCAAAACGACCTGAAGGCGCTTTTGGCGTACTCCACCATGTCCCAGCTGGGTCTTCTGGTTGCCGTGGTGGGCATTGGTACCAAGGAAGCACTCACCGCGGCCATCGTGCACACCATTGCGCACGCGACCTTCAAGGCAACCCTGTTTATGTCGGTGGGCATCGTCGAACACGAGACCGGCACCCGCGACTTCAACGAACTACGCACGCTCCGGGTGAAGATGCCAGTGACCCAAACCATCGTGGTGATTTCCGCCGCATCCATGGCTGGTATCCCGCCACTGGCAGGCTTCGTGTCCAAGGAAATGCTCTTAGGCGCGGGACTGAGTGCACCGTTCGGCGACGCAACGATG
Organism: Corynebacterium lubricantis DSM 45231; assembly: GCF_000379425.1. Classification (GTDB taxonomy): domain Bacteria; phylum Actinomycetota; class Actinomycetes; order Mycobacteriales; family Mycobacteriaceae; genus Corynebacterium; species Corynebacterium lubricantis. The sequence goes on along the minus strand of NZ_KB902236.1, from coordinate 136,905 downwards.
ACGCTGATCACCGGTGCGATCGTGGTGACCTCGATCTTTACCTTTGCCTACTCCTACCGCTACATCCTGGGCGTGCTGGGCAACCGCACGGGGGACGACAAGATCCCAGTCAAGGGCGAAGCAGCACCGACCTTCTACATCATCCCGGCCATCTTGACCGTGGTTACTGTGCTGGTGGGCCTGTACCCGCAGATGCTAAACTCGGCTGTCGCCGATGCCGCACTGGCCGCCACCGGCGAAGTACTCGACCCGCATCTGGCCCTGTGGCACGGATTCAACCTGCCCCTGGCGTTGTCGGCGCTCATTATCGTCTGCGGTTCCGTCCTGGCATGGCGCCGTTGGGCCGTGGCCGCCTTCCTCAGCGACTACCGCGCTCCGGTCACCGGCATCGAAGTGGTGGAAGCATTCCGCAGCGGAACCATCGCATTCGGCGCGCGCTTTACCGCTGCCACCGGCACGACCTCGCAGCGCCGCCACCTGGCAGCCCCACTACTCGGACTCGTGGTCATCGGTGTGATCGGGCTATTCACCCTTAACGACATCCCGGCACCTGTGGGCCCTCGCTACGAACCAGCTGACTGGGTCTTACTGCTCATCGTGGCAGTAGGTGTCGCCTCGTCGTTGAAGGCGCAATCGCGTGTGACCCTTGCTATCGTTGTGGGCATTGTCGGTTTCGGTACGACCTTGTGGTTCTTCAACCTCGGTGCCGCCGACGTGGCCACCACCCAGCTCACGGTGGAAATCCTCACCGTCGTGGTGATGGTGATGATCCTGCACCGGCTCCCGGACCGCTTCCCGCGCGAACGCCGCTCGTCGATTCTGTCCTCTGCCGTGCTGGCAGTAGCAGTGGGCGTGACCTCCATGTTGGCCGTGATGGCACTAACGGGCCGCCGCGAAAAGACCGATGCAGCAGAGTACTACCTGCGCGAAGGCCCCATTGCCACTGGCGGCGACAACATCGTCAACACCATCCTGGTGGAGTTCCGTGCATTCGATACCCTGGGCGAGCTGACCGTCTTGGGCGTGGCCGGTATCGCGGTTGTGGTGCTGCTGCGCGCCCGTCCGCTGCGCCCACGCGCGAAGGCGCGCCTGAATATCTTCTCGCCGGTATATAGCGCCCGAAACAACTCGGTGTTCCTGCGTTCGGCCTCGCGCCTGGTGCTCCCGCTCATCGTGGTGATCTCCGTGGTGCTGTTCTTCCGCGGACACAACGCCACCGGTGGCGGCTTCGTGGCCGCGTTGGTGGGCGCAGCCGGGTTTGCCATGCTCTACCTCATGGCGGCCTCCGACCAGGAAGCCAAGGTGAAGTGGCCATACATGTCGCTGATCGGCTCCGGTATCTTCATCGGCGCAGCGACCGGCCTTTTGGGCTACTTCGAAGGAAGCTACCTCACCCCGCTGTCGACCTACGTCTTTGGTATCCACCTGACCACCTCGTTGATCTTCGACCTGGGTGTCTACCTCGCCGTGCTGGGCGTCATCCTGGCATCGATCAACCTGGCAGGTATCCCAACCGATGACCCGGGCGAGCCCGAAGACGGCGCTCCCGAAGCCGGCCAAGGCGACGTGGGTGTTGTGGTCGACGGTAAGGAAATCGCCCAACCAGCTGAAAGGAGCAACGCATGATTCTCGCTTTGACAGTTGGAATCCTCATGGCGGGCGCCGTGTATCTGATGATGCGCCCCGACATGTTCCGCATTTCCATCGGTTTCGTCCTGCTCAGCCACGCAGTCAACCTGATGATCCTGGCCGCCGGCGGCATCAGCTGGCGCGACGAACCCTTCGGAGCCCACACCGACACAGCCACGGCCGCCGACCCGCTGCCCCAGGCCTTCGTTCTGACCGCCATCGTGATTTCTTTCTCCATTACGATCTTCATGCTGGTCACGGCGATCGTCGGCAAGCCAGGCGATGCAACGCGTGCCGACGACGACCTCTCCGAAGAATCTCACGCCCGCCCCGACGCTGACGATGCTGACGAGTTCTACCAGGAACTCGCACCTAACCCAGCGGACACCCCAGAAGTTGGTGAAAAGCAGCGATGACACTCAACTACGACCTGGTGAGCACCTACCTCACCCTCTACGTTGCCATCCCGCTGGTAGTCGCCGGCTTCCTTGTGATGGTCCGCCGCCCCCTGTGGCTGCAATACGTGGGCATGTTTGCCACGCTGATCGCAGCACAGATCGCCTCCGGTTTTCTGATCTACGGCACGCTCGACGGCACCACATTCGCCTCCGGCACAGGTAACTGGCCTTTCGGCATCGCGATTCCGTTTGCGGCCGACATGTTCGCCGCCCTGATGCTGACCACCACTGGCATCCTCGCGCTGGCCTCCGCCTGGTTTGCAGTAGCCAGCGGATATGCGAAGGAACCGTACTTCGCGCCACTGATCCTTGTGCTTATGACCGGTGTCAACGGAGCGATTCTCACGGCGGATATCTTCAACTTCTTCGTGTTCCTCGAAGTGATGCTGCTACCAAGTTACGGACTGTACGTGCTGTCCATCCACCGCCGCGGCGGCAACATCATGGTCGGCGGCGTGCGCCTGTTCGTTACCGCCAACCTGCTGGCCTCCACGATGTTCCTGGCCGGTGTAGCCATGGTGTACGGCACCGCCGGCACCGTGAACCTGGCGCAGCTCGACGGCGCGGCCTCCGCCGACCCGGCCGTGGCCATTGCTACCTCCATTGTGATGCTGTCCATGCTGACCAAAGCCTCGGTGGTGCCAGTGCACTCCTGGCTGGCACGCAGCTACCCGTACACCTCCCCGGCTGTAACTGCGCTCTTTTCGGGCCTGCACACCAAGGTCGCGGTGTACATTCTGTATCGCATCTACGCCGTCATGTTCGACGGCGACGAGCGATTCCTCTGGATCCTGGTTCTGCTCTTCTCGCTGACCATGCTCATCGGCGTGCTCGGCGCAGTAGGCGAGAAGGACGCCCGCTCGATCCTGACCTTCCACATGGTCTCCCAGCTGGGCTACATTTTGCTGGGCCTGGGCATTTTCACCCAGCTTGGCATTACCGCCGGCATCTTCTACCTGGTGCACCACATGATTGTGAAGGCATCGCTATTCATGTCCACAGGCGCCGTCGAAGTCAGATACGGCACCGGCAAGATCGGGGACCTGGCAGGCATCGCCCGCCGCGAACCGTGGATGGCCGTGGCCTTCTTCGCCGCAGCCCTCTCACTTGCCGGTATCCCGCCGTTCTCCGGCTTCGTGGCCAAGTTCTCCCTGATGCTGGCAGCCTGGGACGCAGGCGAGATCTACGCGCTGGTCATCATGGTGATCGTGTCCCTGATCACCCTGCTGTCCATGCTGAAGATCTGGAACGGCATGTTCTGGGGCCACGCCTCCAAGGCGCGCGTGCCCGTCGATACTGCAGCACCTGCCCGCGTGGGATTCTGGCTGGGTGCGCCGGCCGTTATCCTGGCGGTGCTCACTCTCGCCATTGGTCTCGGTGCCCAGGTGCTCATGGGCTGGGCCGAGGTGGCAACCGAAAATCTCATGGATACTACTAGCTACGTAAGCGCGGTGATGAACGCATGAGTTCGATCCTTTCCTGGCCTTTGAGAGTCCTCGGATTCTGGGCCTGGTACGCAAAAGAGTTCGCAGTGGCCAACTCGTCGGTGATCAAGGACGTGGTCACCCCAGGCAACGACGCCACCCCATGCATCGCCCGCTACGAATGCGTCAGCCTCACTGAAGGCTTCTACACCCTGATCGCAGCCCTGATCACGGTCACCCCCGGTACGCTCGTCGTCGGTGCGGGCGAAACCACCGACAAGGGCGTGCGCGTGATGTACGTGCACGGGCTGTACCACGATAGTGCCGACGCGCTCCGCGCCGACCTACGAGACATGGAAACCCGCATGCTCAAAGGGCTGATGATTCACCCCGAGCTCAACGAGGAGGCTCAACCATGATCGCCATCGATATCGCCATCGCCATCTTCGGCATGTGCGCGGTCCCGGCCGGCTACCGCATGCTCGTCGGACCGTCCCGCGCCGACCGCGCCACCGCCGCCGACCTCATGATGTTCATCCTGATCGGCCTGCTCGCCCTCTTGGGCTTCCGTGGCGGATCCAGCTACACCTTGGACATCGTGCTCGTTGCCGCCTTGGTCGGCTTCCTATCCGCCGTGTCCTTCTCGCGCGCGCTGCTGCGAGGTGAACGTTAATGCAGGTCATGAACATCATTGGCGACATCCTCATCGTCGTCGGTGCGCTCAACTTCGCTATTTGTGCCTTAGGCCTTGTGGCCTTCTACGACGTGTACGCGCGCATCTCCGCGGTGGGCACGGCATCGGGCTTCGGCGTGTCCTTCGTGGTGTTGGGTATCTGGTTTAAGGACCCATCCCTGTGGAGCTTTTTCATCGCGCTGTTCGCAGTGGTGGTGCTGTTGGGTACATCAGCGATGGGGTCGTTGCTCATTGCCCGTTCCGCCGTGTTGCGTGGCACGCAGATGGTCGCGCCTATCGACGACGACATCAACCTAGAAAAGCCAGAAGTATTCGAAGCACGCAAGCAGGAGCAGGAAGAATCCGAAAAGGCCTAATGCCAGCAGCGGTGCGCCTACCCGGGGTTTCGTGGTGGAAACGCTAGGTTTTCAACCATGAAGCTCCGCCTGATCGCCGCCGTCATCGTCCTCATCGTGGGTGCGTTTCTTCCCATGAGTCCCGCCACCACGTGGAGCAGCGGCGAGCAGGTCACCGGTGCGCCCGCAGCAACCCCAGGCCCCGATTCGCTTATCGACGCCCGCCGCGCCACCGGTGAAGCAGGCGCCCAGACGGGCTTTCTCACCCAGGGCACCACGCAGCTCAAAGACGGCAGCGTGGCCCTGCGCGACGGTCTGGATGAGCTTGCCGGTGGTGCCGACACAGCACAGCAAGGCGCCCAGGAACTTTCCAACGGCATGAATGCGCTTTCCGGAGGCTTGGCTGAGCTCGGTTCCGGCGCGAACCAGGTCGCCGACGGGGTAGGCACTGCCGTGAACGCGGTGGTGGGCTTCGAGGCGATTAAGGGCCAGGTGATCGGTGCCATCGACCGCGCGGTGGCTGATACCGAAGGAGTTCAAGACCCCGAGGTGCAAGCAGCCCGACAATCGCTAACAGACCTGCGCGGACAGGTCGAGGTGGCCCAGCTGCCCGAGGACATTGTGACCCAGCTGAACCAATTACGTGACGGCTCCCGAGAGCTAGCCAACCAGCTGGCCACCCCGGGCTACCCATTCTTCGACGGCATGTACCAGGCCACCACCGGTTCGACCGAGCTGGCAAACGGTTTGGCCCAGCTGCGCGACGGGGTCACCACTGCCCGCGATGGCTCCCAGGAACTTGCCGACGGCGCCACCCAAGTAGACACGATTGCTACCAACACCGGCGACAAGATCGATACGGTGCGCCGTGCCATCCCGGGCCCGACCCCGCAGGCAGCCGGCGCAGCGGAGACCACCGCGGCTGCCGAGGAGGAAGAGGCAGTGACCTCGGCGCTGTCACCCCTGGTGGCCATGTTGATCGCGGCCTTGATGGTGCTCGGCGGATTGGCGCTCGCCCTGGCCGCCTATGCCGCGCCGGGCTCTCGCTGGTCCATTGCAGGCTTTGGCGCCGCCTTCCTGACCGTCATCGGCCTGATCTTGGTGATGGTGTTGGGTGCTGGCCTGACCCCTGTGGCCATGTTGCTTTTCGCCGCGGCGCTGTTTACCGCGGTGGCTGCAGCGACCGGCGTGACCTGGCTGGTGCTGAATGTTTTCGGCCCACGCATCGGTGCTGGTATCGCGGCCGCATTCGCCGCCATCCAGGTCGGCGTTGTGGGCTGGGTGTGGAAGACCGCCAGCGTGGGCACTGTGGCAGCGGCCTGGGAGCACGTGGCCGCCTTCATGCCACTGCACTGGACCACCACGGTTGTCTCCGCTGCGGGTAACCACGGAAACCAGCAGGCGATGTGGATCGCGCTAGCGCTGTCGGTGGTACTCGCTGTGCTGGGCGTGGAGGCGCTGCGTAGCCGCGAAGCTGCCCCGGCAGTGCAGCCCGCTCCGGCTGCTCCGACTGCCCCGTCCGCTTAGGCTGGTCGGGCCGGGCGCGGCCTGTAGTTCTCGGATTCGATCATCTCGTAGCTGCGGTAGGAATATTCGTCATCGTCCTCGTTGCAGATGATCGTGTCCAGAAAGACTGCTCGGAGGGCGTCCTTGCCGTAGATCTTCTCTGCGGTGTGGCGCAGCCACATGTGCTCGAAGTGCACTGCAGTTCCGTCTCCGGGGGACTCAATGATTCGTTCAATGTCGTGTGCGGGGCGGGTTTCGTCCCAGTCAGTGCCATCGGCCCTCTTTGGGTGACGGATCACAAACAGACGCACGGGCATCAGTCCTTATCTTCAGTTGTTCAGTTGGAGTTACGAAGATAACGCAGCCGGTGGACACCGCAACTTATCAACCCCGAAAGTGTGTACGAAACCCTATTGATTGGCGACCCAAGAAACAGGAAAGCCCACCCGGTAATAGGGTGGGCTGCATCTGAGTCGGGATAACAGGATTTGAACCTGCGACCCCTTCGTCCCGAACGAAGTGCGCTACCAAGCTGCGCCATATCCCGATGCAACTAAAAAGTGCTATCGAAAACTATACGCCCGGTTTTCGAAAGACCCCAAATCGCCCATCATCGGTCCCAATCGGCGAAGTCAATGAAATCTAGCTGCGTTCAGTGACCCTAATCAGCGCGGCCGACGGCGGGCAGAAGATGCGGACCGGAGCATAACGCGAGGTGCCCAGCCCGTTGCTGACCTCCATCCACATGTGGCCGAATCGGTGCAGGCCGGAAGCACGCTTCCTGTCGATGTCCGCGTTGGTGATAATTGCGCGCTCACCAGGCAGGCAGATTTGACCGCCATGGGTATGGCCGGACAAAGCGAGCTGGTAGCCGTCGGATTCGAAGCGCTCAAGCACTCGTCGATAAGGCGCGTGCAATAAGCCGATCGTCAGATCGGCGTCCTCGTTTGGCGGACCCGCGATCTGGTCGTAGTCGTCGAGTTCGTGGTGGGGGTCGTCGACACCCGTGATAGCGAGGCGCACCGAACCGACCTGGAACTCGAGCCGCTGGTGCGTGGCGTCCTGCCAACCGTGCTCGATGAATGCGGCGCGCATGCCCTTCCACGGCAAATCTACGTACGAGGGAGTGCGCTTGGTGCCCGTGAGGTACTTCAGTGGGTTGACCATGCGCGGCGCCCAATAGTCGTTGGTGCCGAAGACGAACGCGCCGGGTCGGTCGAGCAGCGGGCCGAGCGCGCGCAGGGCATCGGGGACCCCGCGCTCGTCGGAAAGATTATCGCCGGTGTTAATCACCAGGTCAGGGGATAGCGCGTCGAGTGCCGAGACCCAAGCAATCTTCGTCTCCTGGCCCTTGATCATGTGCAGGTCCGAGACGTGGAGGATCGTAAAAGCCTCTTTTCCACGCAGGGTGCCGGGCTCGAGGAGCGGTAGCTCGTAGGTTTTCAGGCGGAAGTTATTCAATTCGCTGACACCGTAAGCGATCGCGACAGCGCCAGCAAAGGCACCGGTGGCGGCTAGTGTTCCGGTAGTGCGGAGGATCGAGGAGAACTTCATCGTGTCAATCCTACCCGTGGCGTACTCTTGAGCCCATGAGTGAACTAAAAGACACAATCCGCGATGACATGAAAACCGCAATGAAAGCGAAGGACAAGGTCCGCCTCGGCGCGATCCGCATGCTGCTTGCCGCCATTCAGACGGAGGAGACCTCCGGTGCCAAGCACGAACTCACCGACGAGGACGTGCTCAAGGTTGTGGCCCGCGAGATCAAGAAGCGCAAGGAATCCGCTCAGATCTACGCGGAGAACGGCCGTCAAGAGCTCGCGGATGCCGAGCTCGCCGAGGTAGCAGTGTTCGAGGATTACCAGCCAGCACAGCTTTCCGACGACGAGGTTGCAGCGCTTGTCGACGAGGCCGTGGCCGAATCCGGAGCCGAATCCATGAAGGACATGGGCTCGGTCATGAAGGTTGCCACGGAAAAAGCCGCCGGCCAGGTAGATGGCAAGCGGCTTTCCCAGGCGGTCAAGGACCGCCTTTCTAGCTAGGTCTTTTTTAGAGGCTGTTGAACAGATCGGCGAGTTGCTGGCCGACGCGTTCAGCTTCATCCTGCAGATCCTGAACAGTGGGCGATGTCGGCGCTGGTGACCTGCCACGGTTGCCCTGGTTGCTGCCCGTGTCCTGGGTTCCACCGTTGTTTGTGCCGGACTCGGCGCCGCCCTGCTGTGGCGTTGGCGCTGGAGCATCAGAGGTGCCATCGGAAATATCCAGGATCACTGTCGCCCCAGATGTGAGAATCTGGTTTTCGGAGCGTGCAGCCACAACGTTGTTGCGGGGAACACCGTTACCTGCCACCTGGCGGGTTTCGACGTTGTAGCCTGCTTCTTCTAATTGTCGGCGAGCGTCCTGCTCGCTGAGTCCCTTGACATCGTCGAGAAGCGTTTGAGACTCGCCAGCTAGAAACCGGGCATCAGCCTCCGGGAGCCGGCCTTGGGCCGCCCCGGGAATATTCGTTGCTGCAGAGAACCACGTTTGTGCGGGCTCGCGACCACCGAAAAGCGATCCGTCACCGCACTGGCGCACTGGTGAAGTACACAGTGGGGTGGTGCTGGTGCCGTCGTTGAAAATGTATGGCGCGGCAGAAAGAGCACCGTTGAAACCGATAAACGCCGACGACTGGTTTGATTCGGTGGTTCCGGTTTTCGCCGACACAGGAGCGGACCAACCGTACTGATTCGCGGCGTTTTCTGCGGTGCCGTCAACGGCGTCTCCGCTGAGTGCGTCCGCGAGTGCGTAAGCCACGTCCTGGTCCATCACAGATTCGCAATCAGGGCGCTCGATATAGACCTCTCGCCCCTGGCGGTCGGTGACCTCCGCGATCGGGTTGGGCTCGCACCAACGACCACCGGAGGCGATTGTGGCACCCACGTTGGACAGCTCCAAAGCGTTCACAGCGGTGGTACCCAAGGTAAAGGAACCGAGGTTGGCATCTTTTGTGTACTGGGCGATGGAGGTATCGCCGTGAGTGCCCTCACCTTCGTAGGAGCGCAGGCCCAGGCGCACGGCCATGTCCACGGTCTCTGACACGCCAACTTCATCAATGAGTTCGACAAAAGTAGTGTTCGGGGATTGGGACAATGCGTCTTTCAGCGACAACTCAGCTGGGTAGTTGCCTGCGTTTTCTACACAGTAGGCACCGGCCGGGCAGTTCCTGGCACCACCGTCACCCAGGCCGTAGACCTCGGTTCGGTTGGGAACAGGCAGCATGGTGTCAATGCCCATGCCCTTTTCAATTGCGACAGCTGCCGTGAACAACTTGAACACAGAACCTGCGCCGTTGCCCACTAAGGAACTGGGTTGTGGGAGGTAGGTCTGCCCGTCGTCGATACTGAGCCCGTAATTGCGCGATGAGACCATGGCGGCAATATCGCGGGAGTTTTCACCTGGACGCACAACGTTCATCACGCCAGCGACGCCAGCTGCATAAGGGTCGACGTTGGAGGTGACGGCGTTGTGTGCGGCGTTTTGGGCATCGGGTTCCAGAGTGGTCCGAATTGTGTAGGAATCGTTGCGCAGCTGCTCGTCGGTCATTCCCTGGTTCTTCAGGTAGTTCAGGGCGTAATCGCACAAGAACCCGCGGTCTTCGGCAGCGATACAGCCGTTGGGCAAGGTAGCTGGGGAATCCAAGATACCGAGCGGTTCTTGGACATATCCGTCAGCTTCCGCTTGCTCGAGGTAGCCGGCATCCGCCATTGCCTGCAAGACAGTATTGCGCCGTTCGGTTGCGCCCTCGGGGTTGTAATACGGGTTCAGCGCTTCCGAGGACTGCACGATTCCGACAAGAAGTGCCGATTGTGGAGGAGTCAGCTCCGCAGCACTAATGCCGTAATAGGTACGCGCGGCGGCCTCGATGCCGTAAGCGTGATTACCGAAAGGAACAATGTTGAGGTAGCGGCCGAGAATCTCATCCTTGGACAAGTTCTTATCCAGATCACTAGCCATCTTCATCTCGCGCAGCTTGCGGGGAATGGACTGCTCAGTAGCCTGCATCTGTTCCTCGGTGGATTCCGCATCAACCAGGAGCAAGTAGTTCTTGACGTACTGCTGATTAATCGTGGACGCACCCTGCTCGACACCACCGGCAGCGAGGTTCGTAAACAAAGCACGAGCGGTGCCCTGGATATCCACGCCATCGTGCTCGTAAAAGCGACGATCCTCAATGGCGACCAATGCGTCTTTAACAGACTGCGAGATCTCCTCGGGTGCAACCTCGTGGCGGCGCTGGTTGTATAGCCATGCCATTGGGTCACCATTAACATCAGTAATCGTAGTCACGCCCGGGGATGTTCCGTCGGTAAGATCGGAAAGATTAGATTGCATCGTCTCATTCGTTCGGGCGACGGCGACACCGCCAATACCCGCGAAAGGGGCTAGACACGCTGCGATCACTACAGCAGCCAAAACGATGGCTCCAAGTAGTTTTGCTAGGGATTTCAATGCAGTCACGTCCTATACCCTACGATGTTTCTCCCCACGGGGGAATGACTGCGTCCCCCTAATTGTGTGACTTACTCGACAAGATGTTTGGTTTGTGAATACACTTACCGGCGAAGATATAAGTTCACCGACTTTGCACTGATAATCAATTGTGAATTAGCTGAACGTGTTGTGCACAGTGCCTGCACGGTGGAGCGCAAAGCGCGCTGAAGGACCTCCCGGAAGGAGATCACCATGACCGCAACGTTGCCCCTGGGATACCAGGACGAGTCCGACCGTCGGAACGATCCGAAGCGAACCTCATTGAAAAGTGACATGGACGGACAGATGGTCTTCGACCGAGGTGAATGGGTCACGCATGCGCAGTGCCGCACCGGCGATCCAGATGCCCTGTTCGTCCGAGGCGCAGAACAGCGCAAGGCAGCAGTCATCTGCCGTCACTGCCCAGTGCAGCTCGAGTGCAGGGCAGATGCATTAGACAACAAGGTTGAGTTCGGCGTCTGGGGCGGCCTGACTGAACGTCAGCGTCGTGCCTTGCTGCGGAAGAATCCGCACATCACCGACTGGGCTGCATATTTATCCTCGGGCGGTGCCCTCGACGGGATTTAACCCGCTAGAGTGGTGGCCATGAAGAAATGGGAATATGCCACCGTGCCACTGCTCACTCACGCCACCAAGCAAATCCTTGATTCTTGGGGCGAAGACGGCTGGGAGCTTGTCTCCGTTGTTCCCGGGCCGAACCCGGAAAATGTGGTTGCTTACATGAAGCGCGAGGCCGAATAATGGCAAATTGGACCAAGCGTTTCGAGGAGCTCGGAATTGAGCTTCCTGCTGTCGCGGCACCAGTTGCTGCGTACGTCCCAGCCACTCAGGTAGGCAACCAGGTGTGGACTTCCGGTCAGCTGCCTTTCGTCGACGGTGCTCTACCCGCCGAAGGCAAAGTGGGGGCAGAAGTCGACGAAGAAACTGCCTACCGGCTTGCCCGCGTTGCGGTGCTGAATGCTATCGCCGCTGTCGATGACCTGGTGGGAGTGGACAAGATCTCGCGTGTGCTGAAGATCGTGGGATTCGTGGCTTCCGATCCTAACTTCACCAAGCAGCCAGCCGTGATTAACGGTGCGAGCGAGGCGTTGCAGGAAATTTTCGGTGAGCAGGGTGCGCACGCGCGCTCGGCCGTGGGCGTTGCGGTGCTGCCGTTGAACTCCCCAGTAGAAGTTGAATTGATTGTCGAGATCGAGGAATAGAACCGACAAGTAGTACTTCTACTTTTCGTCTCCCTCGGATTAGAAAAACCCCGTCGGCCCTGTAGGCTGGGTGCTATGGAGCACCCTGCTTACAGTCAGATTCGACCGGTAACGAACTCGGTCGCCGTCGTCTTAGCCCCCAACCCAAGCTATGCAGCGTTGGAGGGTACAAATTCGTGGATTATCCGTGGCCCAGAGGATGATTTCAGTATCGTCGTTGATCCAGGCCCGGAAGATGAAGGACACCTCAATGTCCTCAAATCCAAGGCCGGAAATGTCGGCCTGATTCTTCTCACTCACCGCCACCACGACCATGCTGATGGTGCTGAGCGTTTTCGCCAGTTGACTGGCGCTCCAGTTCGCGCGTTCGATCCTCGCTATAGCTTTGGGGCAGAGCCTTTAGTTGATGGCGAAATTATCAGCATTGATGGTGTGACCCCCACCGTCGAGGTCGTCCATACCCCTGGCCACACTTCCGATTGTGTTTGTTTCTTCGTCTACACCGACGAAGTCACGGAAGAAAACCTAGAGGGGATCATGACGGGTGACACCATCGCGGGTCGCCACACCACCATGATTTCGGAAACCGATGGCGACCTTGGTGCCTACCTGGAAACACTTGCACTGCTGGAAAACCGCGGCGCGGGCGTGACTTTGCTGCCCGGCCACGGCGCAGAAGCGCCAGACCTGGCACCATTTGCTCGCAAATATATCGATCGCCGTAACTATCGCCTCGAGCAGATTCGTTCCATCTGGGCTGAGCGCGGCACCGATGTTGATGTGAAGACACTCGTCGATGAGATGTACGACGATGTTGACCCAGTTCTGCGCGGAGCGGCAGAGCAGTCCACCCGCGTCACCCTAAAATACTTGGAGCAGCAGGGCGAAAAGGCGCCTAACCACGTGTAAGGCGCCATCGTCGTAAAGTGAAGAACCGTTCCCACTGGGACCGGTTCTTTTCTGTCTGCTCGAATCTGCGACTAGCGTGCGCGGCGAGCGAGGTGCTCGGTGTCAACGATGAGCACGGACTTACCCTCGAGGCGGATCCAACCACGATGCGCGAAGGTAGCAAGAGCCTTGTTCACGGTCTCGCGGGAGGCGCCGACCAGCTGGGCGATCTCTTCCTGGGTGAGGTCGTGGTTGACGCGCAGGGCGCCGCCTTCTTGCTGACCGAAGCGGTTCGCCAGCTGCAGCAAGGTCTTTGCCACGCGGCCTGGAACATCGGTGAAGATGAGGTCAGCCAGGGAGGCGTTGGTGCGGCGCAGACGACGCGCGAGAACGCGGAGGAGCTGCTGGGAGATGGAGGGGTACTCCTCGATCCAGTTCTTCAGCATCTCGGAGTTCATCGTGGCAGCCTGGACCTCGGTCACGCAGACCGCGGAGGAGGTACGTGGGCCCGGATCGAAGATGGAAAGCTCGCCGAACATGTCAGACGGTCCCATCACGGAAAGCAGGTTCTCGCGGCCATCGGAAGCGTGGCGGGCGAGCTTGACCTTGCCGGAAATGATGATGTACAACCGGTCGCCGGGTTCACCCTCGTCGAAAATGGTGGCCCCGCGAGGGAAGCGCACGGTTTCCATATCTTTAGTCAGGTTTTCAACCGCTACAGGGTCAACGCCTTGAAAAATTCCGGCACGCGATAGGGTCTCGTGAACTCCGTCCATTCGTGTTCCTCCCAATTTGTTTCGTTCCCTGGTCACGGTATCGGTGGCTAAAGTGATAGGGGTTCCCAGCCAAATGGTTGATTCGGCTGCTGAAGATTTCTTAAGTGATGGTAACCACTGTGGTGATTACTGCTTCGCCAGACTAATCACAAAGTGATTTTATGGCGAAATTTGTCACACTAGAAGATGATAACACTCTAGTAACAAGGGTGCGCGAAAAAGTCGTTCTTAATTCGCTGTGCGCACGGTGGAAGCACGGTGGAAGCACGGTGGAAGCACAGTGGAAACTGCCTTGTTATTTAATGCTGACAACTATAGATTCCAACTTCTCCATCCCAATGAGGAAGAGTGCCAGCAAGACCGGGACCACAAACACAAGTATTGCTGTCATGGCCCCAACGATACCGGAGGCGATTTCGGGGACAAGCTAAGGTAGACATTATGTCTGCTCCACGCGCCTCGCTTACTCCCCTGAAAACTCGGCGCCCTGGGTCTCATCCGGCGGCGAAGGGCCGCGAAACGGAACTGGGGCGCACTCGCCGGGCGAGGCGGATTAACCGAACCCTTGCCACTGTGTATCCCGATGCGCAGGCGGAACTGGATTTTACCAACCCGCTAGAGCTACTTGTGGCTACTGTTTTGTCGGCTCAGACCACCGATGTGCGGGTCAATCAGGTCACCCCTGCGCTGTTTGCGAAGTACCCGCGCGCGGAGGATTACGCCTCTGCCGAGGTCGAGGAGCTGCAGGAGATTATTCGGCCGACTGGGTTTTACAAGGCCAAGGCTGGGCACCTGATTGGATTGGGCCAGAAGCTGGTGTCAGATTTCGGTGGTGAAGTCCCAGTTGGTATCGACGATCTTGTGTCCCTGCCGGGAGTGGGCCGCAAGACGGCCCATGTAGTGCGCGGCAATGCCTTTGACCTGCCAGGATTGACAGTAGACACGCACTTTCAGCGGCTAGTGCATCGGCTTGGCCTGACCGAAGAAACCGATCCCGTTGCCATTGAAAAGGCTATTGGCGAACTGATTGAGAAGCCTGAATGGACCATGTTCTCCCACCGGATTATTTTCCATGGGAGGAGGGTCTGCCACGCCCGAAAGGCGGCGTGCGGGGCCTGCCCCATTGCATACGACTGCCCGAGCTTTGGGCAGGTAGGTCCGCCAGATTTCGGGGCAGCAGAAAAGCTCGTTCGTGGGCCAGAGCGCGAACATATTCTCACGATGATGACTACTCCGGTAGAGCCCGAGGGCGACCAGAGTGATGAGGACCAGAGTGATGAGGTAGAGAAAGAACTATGAAGAAATCGCTAATCGTCAGTGTCGTCGTGCTGGTAGCAGCCACGGCATTGCTCCTCGTCGGCGCGTTTAGCGTGCTCAATGGCAACGGGAATGAATCGAGTGACGCTTCGGCTGCGAGTTCGGCCACATCCGGTGAAGCTGGCGAAGATTCAATCGTGCCCGAACCCGCTGAGATGTCTGATCGCCCGAACTGCCCATCCACCGGCGCTGGGGGAGTAGAGCTGCCGTGCCTTGGTGGTGACAACGGCGCTGCTCCGGATGATCCGAACCACATCACGGTGGTCAACGTGTGGGCATGGTGGTGTGGTCCGTGCCGAGACGAGTTACCCATCGTGGAACAATACGCAGAGCAAAATCCTGGCTATACCGTGGTGGGCGTACAAGCCGATACCAACGCGGGATACGGTGCCGACCTTCTCACCGAGCTGAACGTCGACATTGCTAGCTACCAGGACTCCGACAATCTTTTCGCGGGAACGTTGGGGTTGCCCAACGTTATTCCCATTACCGTGGTGTTCCGAGGTGAAGAGCAGATTGGGCTCTTTCCTCAGGCTTTCACTTCTGTTGATGAAATGGATGAAGCAGTAAGTAGCGTTGTGTAACAAAAGGAGTGAGTGACAATGGGGCAGGGAAGTAGCTACTCGCATAGCAGTTTCAAGCATGACGTTGCCGTGAACCCTGAGCGGGCTCCGGAGTGGCTGTCGCCTTTGGCACGCCACCGCGACATCGGGGCAGAGTCGGCTGTGTCCAGGCATCTCTCCGCCCGCTCCGCAGCGGTCACCAGTGCCAACGGGGGCGCGATCCCAGGGGCGAAGCATGCGGCAGTGCTCATGCTCTTCTCAGGAGCCCGAGGAAGTGCTTCCTTGCCTGAGGATGCCGGGATTTTATTGACGCATCGCACTCCCACGATGAGAACTCACTCTGGTCAGATGGCCTTCCCCGGTGGTCGGATTGACCCTGGAGATCGGGGCCCCGTCGATGCGGCGTTGCGCGAGGCGTGGGAAGAGACGGGGTTGGACGCTGATGCGGTGACACCGTTAGCCACCTTGGATATGGTCAGCGTGCGCTCAAACGGTTACCCGGTTCACCCCGTTGTGGCCTACAACCACTCAGGAGCAAAGACCTGGGTGGCCAGCGAGGATGAAACCGATGATGTCTTCGTTGCCAGCCTTGAAGAGCTCCTCGCCCCCGAATCCCGGCTCACGGTCGGCTGGGGTGGGTGGAGTGGTCCGGCCTTCCGCACGAACGGCTACCTAGTGTGGGGCTTTACCGCTGCGCTGTTGGCGGGGGTGTTCACCGCCAGTGGGTGGGACATTCCCTGGCACTCCGAGCGGATATATGACTTAGAGGATGCCCTGGCACAGTCCCGGAACCGGGAACGCCACGACTAAGGTGTGTCGTAGCCGATATCAACTTTTGAGTATCGAGCGAGTAGGCTCTGCCTAAGAATTGATTGGACAATTGCCGAGCCAGTAAGGACTGCCCTGCCCTGTGACCGCTAGCCTCATCATCGATGCTGTCATCGTCCTGCTGATTATTTCTGCCTTCGTTGGCGGATGGAGGCAAGGTGCGTTCTCATCAGTACTCTCTGCCATTGGCATCATCGCTGGCCTCGTCATTGGCCTGGCGGTTGCTCCTTTCGTCATTGACCTAGCCGATACGACGGTGTGGCGCATGCTCTTGATGCTCCTGGTCATCGTCCTCTTCGTCGGCATCGGTAATCTCGCCGGTGCCACGATTGGCATGCACGTGCGTGATCGCATGCGAAAAGCGTCGGCTCAGACCTTGGACTCGGCCGTGGGCGCTGTCTTGCAAGCACTCGCTTCCGCCCTTGTGATCTGGCTGATTTCGATCCCCCTGGCTTCCAGCATGCCCGGCTCGTTGGGCCAGGGCATCCGTTCGTCGTCCGTGCTGACAGCCATCGACGAGGTCGCTCCGCAGTGGGCGGGACGCATTCCTTCGCAATTGGCAGCGCTTCTCGACGAATCCGGCCTGCCACCTTTGGTCTCTCCCTTTGAGGGAAGCAATGCACAAGAAGTGGATGCGCCTGACGCAGCTGCAGTGGATCAGACCATGGTCGCTGCAGTGGAGCCTTCCGTAGTCCATGTCCGCGGCGATGCGCAGGTCTGCGAACGCCACCTCATGGGCTCTGGATTCGTGGCGTCCCCCGACTACGTGATCACGAATGCGCACGTTGTCGCAGGCACCGAAAAGGTCGGCCTGGATACTCGCTTGGGCACCCAAGAGGCGACCGTGGTCTACTACAACCCTGATGTCGATATTGCGGTGCTCCACGTTCCGAACTTGGGTCTTGAGCCTTTGCAGTTCGCCGAGCAGGTTGCCTCTTCTGGCGACGATGCGGTTGTGATGGGCTATCCAGAATCCGGCCCGTTCGAGGCCGCACCTGCGCGCGTGCGCGATCGCATCACTATTGCGGGCCCCGACATCTATGCCACCGGACGCGTCGAGCGTGAGGCCTACACGGTGCGCGGGACGATCCGCCAGGGTAACTCTGGCGGGCCGCTCATGGACACCAATGGAGACGTCCTCGGCGTTGTATTTGGTGCCTCGGTAGATTCCACAGGCACTGGCTACGCGCTCACGTCCCGCGAGGTACGCGACCAGATGGGAGATTTCACCTCGCTCACGCAGCCCGTGGATACGCAGCAGTGCGTGACCCGCTAACCCTGCACCGTTAGTCCAGCACCGCTAACCCAGCACCGTCTTGAAGTAGTTGGCCAGATGCGCCAGGAACCGCTCGGGCTGTTCGATCGGCGGCAGGTTCTTCGCCTCGTCGATAGATAGCTCTGTCACGTCGGCATCGACGCGCTTCCGCGAGAGGGTCACAATCGGGTTCCACAGGCTCTGCTTGGGGTGAATCAGCAGGGTCGGTGCGGTCACTAAAGCGTCCTGCTGGAAGGAGACAGGCAGGCGCGGGGTGAGCAGGCGTGAATTGTGCACGATATATGGCATCGCATGGCCGATATCGGCAGCCTTGAGGCGCAGCTCGAGGGTTTCTTTGAAGGCATTGGTGCGGTGGAATTTGGTCGTGGTATCGAATTCCAGCGACTTACGCCACGTCGGAGCGCGTAGCGACGACAGGCGCGACAGGAATTGAGACGGCAACCGGGCGATCGTGATGCGGCCGATAATGGGCATGAAGTCCCACGGGCGCCGGCGCACGGCGGCGCGCAGATCGGTGGGGTGAGCCGCAGAAATAGAAACGAGGGCGTGGATCTTCTCGGGATAGTGCGTCGCGCAGGCCCAGGCCACAGTACCGCCCGTGTCGTGCCCGACGAGGACCGCCTTGGAGTGGCCCAACGAGGAAATGACAGCGGCGATGTCACCAGTGGCAATGCGCATCTCATCTCCAGGCGTTTGCGGTGGCTTGTCGCTCATGCCGTAGCCGCGCATATCAATGGCGGCGACGTGATACCCAGCAGCTGCGAGGGGAGCGATCACCTCCTTGTAATCAAACCAGCCCCCGAAGGTGCCGTGGATCAGCAAGACGAGGGGGTTGCTGGGGTTGCCGGCAACCGCGACGTGCAGTCGGATACCACGTGTATGAACCATGTGGTGTTCGAAGTCGCCTTCGAGTTTCACCACTTCTGGACTGGTGGCATAGCGCTGGGCGCTCACAATTAACCTTTCGATTGGGGCTAAAAGGGCAGGACACAAGAAAACGCCTGCGGCTGGGCAGACGTTTCAGTGTGACTAAGTGAGGGGCCTTTAGGTGTAAAGGTGGGAATCCTTCTTCGCCAGGTTGGATGTCGCCTGACCCGGCACCAAGGTCTTCAGCTCTCCGACGGAATCAATCGTCTTTTCAGGCTTTTTCAGGCCCTTGACCTTGCGGTAACCCATGAAACCGAGGATCGCAGCCAGGACAATCATGACCAGGAAGACGATCAGGAACGCAGCCCAGCGCTCCAGCCAGACGGCGAGGAGCTCTGCAAGGAAGAAGAAAAAGAAGAACGATGAGTACGCAGCGATGACACCGGCACCACCGAAGAAGCCGCCGCCCATGGCGCCCTTCTTCACTTCGCCGGCGATCTCGGTCTTAGCCAACTCGATTTCAGAGCGCACGAGGGTAGACATCTGCTCGGTAGCACTGGAGACCAGTTCACCGATGGAGTTTTCTCCTGGGCGGGTGGAATCAGTATCGCGCAAAGGAATCGAATTTACCTTCGCGGAAAAGGACTCAGTCCCGTCGGTGTAAAGACCTTTGTTGCTCATGTTTCTAACCTTCCTCGGTGGGTTGTTTCACCCTGGGGGATTGCATGATTCTATTGTCGATTTACCACAATAGTCCCAAGATTTTCATAATGCTTGTTAAATTTGATTACTCCGTGGCTATTCTAGGCTATATGAGTGTGCCAGGTCCCCTTTCCCCCTACCTCGGACTAGGCAATGTTGCCTCGCTTATCGACGAGGCCACCGCCTCAGTGGCCAGGGCACATCGGCGCCCGGCGGCGCTGCGGAGATCCGACGTCATTGTCGGAGAATCTGTCCTGCGGGGAGCCAAATTATCAGCTTTGCTCGAGGGGACCACGGTAGAAGAAGAGCCGGAAAACTTCATTCGGCCTTACGCCTTGTTGTCCCCGGAATCGTCGGGGCGCACGGCGCAGGCCTTTCTGCGAGCTCCTCTGCAAGTTTTTGCACGTCTCGACGTGGCAGCAGGGGGCAATGGCACCCCGGCAACTAGCGACGGTGCAGCGCGGTTGAATGCGCTGGCCAGAATCATTACTGCCGAGAACGTCGAGGGAATGCTGCTCGCCCAGGTCGTGCACTTTGAAATCGCCTCCCGTGAGCTGTTTGGCCCGCGCAGTGGCGTCGTTGGGCGCGTTGCTGGACGCGCTGCAGCGGCAGCCACCGGAGCAGACCCGCTGGGAATTGCGGTGCCAGAAACCTATTATTACCGCCACAAAACCGAGTATGCACAGGCGCTGGGAGCGTGGAAAGAAGCAAATGCTGAAGGGAGCACGTCTGCGCTCGAATTCGGGCTGCGCGCCTGGGGCGTCGGCGGGGACGAGGCCGATGGGATAGCCAAGGCAGCCTAATCGTCGTCAAGCGAAAAGCTACGCGGGCCGCCCATCGCGTAACTTGTGGGCAACCCAGAGCCCGCCCACCGCGATCGCCGTGATGCCTGCGATGACGCCCGCGCCGATGCCGACCTCCTTGGCATTCGGGGTGTGGATCAAAGGCTCGGGATGCTTAAAGGTGCGGATCTCCCACGAGTTGTCCAGGGCATGCTTTTTCATGGCACGGTCGGGATTGACGGCAACGGGGTGGCCGACTTTTTCCAGCATGGGGATATCGGTTGCGGAATCGGAGTAGGCATAGCTATTTGCCAGGTCGTAGCCGTTCGCCTCGGCGAGCTCAGTGATGGCGTCTGCTTTCGCGTCGCCCTTGAGATAGCTCACGATATTGCCCGTAAATCTGCCATCGACGACTTCGAGTTCGGTGGCGGCGATGCGTGAAATCCCAAGTTCCACGGCGATCGGTTCCACTAAGTGGCTTGCCGACGCCGAGATAATAATGACTTGGTGACCTGCAGCTTTGTGGAACTTGATCAGCTCTCTGGCCTCGGAATAGATGGCGGGGGTGACCACATTATGCATCGTCTCGTCGGTGATGCGGCGGACTTCGGCGACTGACCAGCCGGCGACCATGTTGGTGAGTTGGTCGCGAGTGGTATCCATCTGCTCGCTGGATAATCCCGTAAACATATAGGACGTTTTGGCCAGGTAGAGTTCGAGCGCTTCCTGCTTCGAGATCAAGCCCTTATTCATGAATTCTTTGCCGAAGGCGAAAGCCGAAGACGTGGCGATAATCGTTTTATCGAGATCGAAGAACGCGGCGACAGGTCGACGCGCCAAATCAGTACTCGGACTGTTTGGCACGTGTGACTGAGCCTCCTGGGGGGTCATGGGGCTAAGTCTAACCTCATGCATCTGTGAAAGTTAAGTGGCTGAAGTGAGTTTTGAGGTTTGTGCTGTGGTGGGTCATGAAGTGTGTGGAAAACCTCATCAAAGGCGAGCAAGTGATGCTATGGCGAGTCTTGTCAAAATTTAAAGCACTGTGCAATAATCGGGCGTGCAAGGCCCCGATATACAGTGTGGCCTGCTCCGGTCCTCCCCCCGAGGCCGGGTTATTGGACGGTCCGCGCACACCCCCCCCGAGGCGCGGACCGTCCCTTTTTTGAGCTACTCTCCACAGTTTTTTGATGAAGCGACACCAAAAACCGGGGTTATCCACAGATAAAAGCCGGGGACCAGCGCAAACGTTGCCTCGCTGCGATAGTCAAAGGCATGACACCAGAGACATCTCCCGTGCTAATTGCCGTAGACAGTCCTACCTTGCACCCCGAGGCCATCCATGTCGCAGCTGCCACCGGTCGCCCAGTTATTGATGCACGAGATGCCGCCACCGTTCAACGCCACGCGATGAACGCGCATGCGATCTTGGTGGACGTTTCCCGGGCGCTTGAATTGCCTGGTACCCAATCGCTGAATCAACGCCGTGGCGGGCGCTATTTCATTGCAGACAACCCGGCCACGATAGATTTTGAAGTGGCAATGAGATCCCATGCAGATGAGGTATTTGTGCTGCCCGCCCAACTGGGAGAGCTCCTAGCCGCCATTGGGCAGCACACGAGCGACCCCGAGGCATCTTCTAGTGCCGGCACCGTGTTGGCGGTGACGTCCTCTGCGGGAGGCGCAGGGTGCTCCACCTTTGCCGCAGCATTGGCGCTGGAAGCTGGAGAAAGCTTCGAGCCAGTCCTTGTTGATGCGCAGCGTTATTCCGGTGGCGTGGACCTATTATTTGGCATCGAGGAGACAACAGGTGCTCGGTGGGGTGAAATCTCTTTTGGGGAGGGAGACATTCACCGTGGCGATGTGAGGCAGGCATTGCCTCTCACGCCTACCGGTGTGGCAGTGCTGACGTCGCCGCGCACCAAGATTAATGCACCGCTCTCCCTCGGCCAGGAAGAAGTAGACAAGGTGGTCACGCCTTTGTCGACCAGTGGGCTTACTGTGGTGGACACCCCGCCCGGATTAATTCCCTCGAGATGCGATGGCGTTGTGGTGATTGTTCCACTCGAGGTGCGCGCTGCGGCTGCTGCCGCGCGCATTGTCGCCGAGTGTCGTGCTTCCTCCTTGGAGGTTTTTGCTGTGGCGCGCCACCGAGACTGGTCGGGTATGACGGTGCCTGAGTTAGAACGCATCACCAGTACCGATGTGTGCGCGGAGATCACCACAGTTGCTCGATTGACGAAAACCGTCGAGGTGTCAGGACTACCGGCGAAGCTGCCGAAAGTGCTCAAGCGTGCTGCTCGCGCGGTATTAACACAGGTAGGTGTCGCATGACCTCACCAACGCTTGACCGGGACATGATGGAAAGGATCCATCAACGATTAGCTGATGAACAGGTGCGAGATGAGCCCGCCAAGTTAGCGGCACTCATCCGCGAGGAAGCAGTGGTTATCAGCGACTTGGATGTCCTCGACATTATGCGCACGCTCCGCCATGACTCGGTGGGAATCGGCCAGCTCGAATCCCTGCTCGGGATCGACGGGGTCACTGATATCTGTGTCAACGGTCCCTCTGCAGTTTTTATTGACCGCGGGCAAGGGCTCGAACCCGCCGAAGTGTCTTTCGCGGATGAACAAGAAATAAGAAAGCTTGCTGCTCGACTGGCGTCAGCTTGTGGCAGTCGACTCGATGATGCGCAGCCTTTTTGCGACGGCCACCTCACCCGAGAAGACGGGACGATCATTCGTGTACACGCGGCCTTGGCCCCGCTCGCTGCGAACGGCACCTGTTTGTCTCTGCGGATCTTGCGCAGCGCGACCACCACATTGGACCAGCTCGTAGAGAAGGGAACAGCTCCAGCAGAGCTTGCCGACGTCCTGCGTGGTCTGATCCGAAACAAGGTGTCGTTCCTTGTCGTCGGCGGCACCGGAACCGGCAAGACCACCATGCTGGGAGCCTTGCTGGCGGAAGTACCACCCGCAGAGCGCATCATCGCCATAGAAGACACCGTGGAACTTTCCCCGCCACACCCGCACTTAGTCAGCCTGACAACCAGAGGGGCAAACACCGAAGGCACGGGCGAAATCAGCATGAGTGACCTGTTGAAACAGGCTCTTCGGATGCGCCCGGATCGCATCGTCGTGGGCGAGATCCGAGGACGAGAAGTCGTCGACCTCTTAGCAGCGCTAAACACCGGCCATGAAGGAGGAGCCGGAACCGTTCACGCCAACTCTTTGGCCGAGGTGCCCGCGCGCATGGAAGCGCTGGGAGCACTGGGAGGGCTAGGAGCAACGGCCTTGCACGCCCAATTGGCAGCAGCCGTCAAGGTCGTCATAGTCATGAAAAGGACGTCGGGAGGAAAACGGGTAGTTGATCAGGTGGGGCTGTTGAGAGGCACCCCGGTCATCCCTGAAGTGTGCTGGGAATCCGAGCACGGCTCCCTCCACGCATTTGCCGAACTCATGGAATTAGCGGGGAGGGGAGCAAAGTGATGTTTGGGCTCCTCGCATGTGCAATCTTGGTCTATCCGGGTGGCGTTGCTGCGCGCGTCGAACAGCGCAGACTGAAAATCTCTTCGCGGGCCATCATCAGCCTTGCTGTGATTGCTTTCGCCGTCATTGCCATCGTGGCTGATCGGGTCATGGTAATTATTTCGGGATGCCTGGCTGCGCTGACTGTGCTTTATGTGATCAGCAAAGGTCGGCAGATAAAAAACGAGGAAAGGATCCACAGCCTAGTCGCGGATTACCTAGGCCATCTGCTTGCAGATATCCGAGCAGGCGCGACTCTCTCGCATGCCTGCGCCCACGCGTTGGCAGAGGTACCTGCGGGAGCCCCTGCGATAGTTCGCTCAGACTTGAGCCAGTTGAGCAACCACGTTGCTCACGGCGGGAACGGGGCCGACATCCTGGCCACGTCTTCGGTCGCCGAGCTGCGAAATCTTGGCACGATGTGGGCGTTGACCGAATCCCACGGTCTGCCCATTGCCACGCTGCTGGGAAATAACCGCGACAGAATGGATAAAGCAACAAGGCACCGGCGCGCCACCGCGGCAGCATTAGCAGGACCCAAGACCACCGCATCGGTGTTGGCAGCATTGCCCTTGGCAGGGATTGGAATGGGCATGATGATGGGTGCCAACCCGGTCGGGTTTCTCACCACAACACAGCTCGGAGGCGTCCTGCTTCTCGTCGGAACAGGGCTGACCTGCGCCGGGATTATCGCATCCCACGTCATCATGGCACGGGCGGCAAGCTAATGAATATTGCATTCCTGCTCATTCTCGGTGCCGCTCTGTGCGTACCCGCGCCAATTCCCGCAGTGCGGATAACTCCGATAGTCAATAACGGACGGACTTCGAAAACACCGCGGGACGGGCCGGTGGACTATTTCCAGATCGCCGCCGATATCGAACTCTTCTCGGCCTGTCTCCGCGCCGGCCGATCAATTACAGCGGCGGTAGACATCGTCGCAGCTACCTACACTGCTGCTCACGACAACAGCTCACCAGCCACTCAACAGTTGGCAAGCGCTTGGCGCACTGCATCCTCGCTCCACGCTCTCGGCGCTACAACCGACACCGCATGGCAAGAACTAGCCACAATACCCGGGCTGAAAGAAGTAGCGGCACTAGTCAAGCTTTCGGCGACCTCGGGGGCCAGCCTTGCCGATGGATGCGCGCGCATCGCCATATCGCTTCACGACGATGCCGCTGATAATTCCACCGCCCGCGCAGAGCGCGCCGGGGTACTGATCAGCATCCCGCTCGCTCTCTGTTTCCTGCCCGCCTTTTTCGCCCTCGGCCTCGCTCCAGTAGTGATCAGCCTGGGAGCGGAGCTCATGTCCTAACTACCTACTCACGTTCAAATTCCACCTCAAAGGAGAAATGACAATGAATCTCACACATTACGCCATCAAAACCCGGATCTACCTGGCTAAACGTCTCCGTGAAATAGACAATGACCGCGGGATGTCGACAATTGAATACGCCATGGGCTCATTGGCGGCGGCAGCGCTTGCCGCTGTCTTGTACATGGTGATCAACGGCAATGGAGTAGTCGATGCCATCGAAGGCATTATCACCGATGCCCTGTCCAACACTCCGGGTTAACGACACTTCCGGAAGCGAGTGAATACGATGCCTGAAAATACTGCGAAAACTAGTGGGGGAAGGAGTTGAAATCCATGCTGCGAGATGAGCGTGGCTCCGTAACCGTCGAGGCGGCTTTGTCACTGGCCACGCTCATGATCGTCGCGGCTGCCCTCGTTGCGGCCTGTGCGACGATGGCAGCCCAGATTGCCGCGACAGATATCGCCGGCGCCGCCGCTCGAGCCCATGCGATTGGCGTGGACTACACGGCGGAAAACGCAGAAATAGTAGTCAGCGAATCCGGCGGGATTGTCACCGTGTCCGTCACGAAACCAGCTGCGATTGGAAAGGTCACCGCACAAGCGAGTTACCCCGTGGAGTACCGATGAAAAGTCCGCTTCTAGACGATCGCGGATACGCGACTATTGCCTCAGTCGGCATCATCGCGGCGCTAGCAACACTCCTAATTGCCATCGCTGGGATCGCGCAGCACACTATTACCGCGCACCGAGTCAGAACCGTCGCCGACCTCGCGGCGATCGCCGCGGCGACGGCGCTGTATGAGGGCTTCGATCCATGCTCCACAGCAGGCCAGACCGCCGAACTCAACGCTGCAACTGCCATCGGATGCAGATCAGAAGAATCCGATGTCGTCGTGACGGTGCGACTCGGGCGTGCGGAATCTCAATCCCGGGCAGGTCCGCTCTAATCCATTGGCTGCGCAGTCATCGTGACCAGTGCACCGAGCAATTTCAGCGCAGCTTGCTTATCTAAGGGTTGGTTTCCGTTGCCGCATTTGGGCGACTGAACACAACTCGGGCATCCTGATTCGCACGCGCAGGAATTGACGGTCTCATACGTTGCGGTCATCCACTCGTGGAATCGGGAGAACCCTTCGTCGGCAAAGCCGGCCCCGCCAGGATTGCCGTCATAGACAAACACGGTGGGCAACATCGTGTCCGGATGCAGAGCAGTAGAGACTCCACCGATGTCCCATCGGTCACAGGTAGCCAGGAGAGGGAGGAGTCCAATCGCAGCGTGCTCAGCAGCGTGAAGCGCACCCGGGATTTCTCCTGCAGCGATGCCCATTTTCTCAAGCACCAAAGGATCGATGGTGTAGGCCACCGCACGTGTGATCAACGTTTGCTCAGGTAGTTCCAGCGGAATATGGTCGCTGATTGTCCCGTCGGACAATCGGACCACGTAGCCCGTGACGTGATCGGTGACTTCGACATCAACATTGGCGACCCAAAGCCCCGGAGAGAAATTGACTAAGCGTTCTGCCTCTCCAAGGATGCTGATCTCTGTAGTCGAGCGTGCCTGTGTGGAATAGTCAGGCATCTCAGGTTTTGCCAGCGCAACGTAGTTCTCAAGGTCGAGTTCCTCAATAACGAAGTATTCGCCCTGGTGGATATATACGGCTCCGGTATGCACTTGGGAGGCGGCGCGGGCTGAATCGACAGTGCCTAATAGCCTTCCGTCGGAAATATCCACGATCATCACTTGTTCGCCAGATCCACCACGAATAGAGACCGAGGAATGTGCCGTTTCTGGACTGATCTCTCCCTCAAGTTGAGGGACCGCAAACCACCCATTGGCGCGCTTTCGCAGAAAACCGCGCCCCACGAGATCGTCGACGACATCCTGGGCATGAAAGATCTCAATATCGGCCTGGCTCAGGGGCTTCTCTACGGCAGCGCAATAGACATGGCCGCGCAGAATATAAGGATTTGATGGATTGAACACGCTGTTTTCTACTGGTTTACCGAGTAGCGCCTCGGGGTGGTTGACCAGGTAGGTATCCATAGGCTCATCGCGGGCGACCATGACTACCAAGGAGCTTTGGCCGCGGCGCCCGGTACGACCGGCCTGCTGAGTAAAAGAGGCGACCGTGCCCGGGAAACCAGCCATGACCACGGCATCAAGACCGCCCACATCGATGCCCAACTCGAGCGCATTGGTAGTGGCGACACCGAGCAAATCACCATCGTCGAGACGGCGTTCTAGCTTGCGGCGATCCTCCGCGAGGTAACCCGCACGATAGGATGCGATCCGGCTGGCAAAGTCGGCGCGTCCAGCGACGACAAGTTCCTCGGATGCTCGCATTGCGACGATTTCAGCGGCGCGCCGGGAACGCACAAAAGTTAAGGTGCGGGCACCCTCGCGGACGAGAAGAGACATGATTTCTGCCGCTTCCGTGGTTGCGGCACGACGCACGGGAGCGCCATGTTCTCCCTCGGCACCTTCAATGAACCCTGGCTCCCACAACACCACGGTGCGCTCGCCCTTCGGGGCGGTATCGGCGGTAACAGCAACGACATCTCTTCCGCTGAGGCGGCGAGCCTGGCCAGCCGGATCGGCTGCCGTGGCGGAGGCAAAGATGACGACCGGTTCAGATCCATATGCCTGGGCAATACGGAGCAGCCTGCGCAGGACGAGGGCAATATTGGCGCCGAACACTCCGCGGTAGGTATGGCACTCGTCGACCACGATGTATTTGAGGTGCCGAAACAACCGCGCCCACCGCGGATGCGCCGCCAAAATGCCCGCGTGCAGCATGTCGGGGTTGGTGAATACGAATCGGGTTTGTTCGCGGATGCCTGCCCTGGCCTCTGAGGGGGTGTCGCCGTCGTAGGGGGCTGGGTGCACCCCGTGGAGATCGGGAATCTCCTTGATCCGTTGGAGGATGGAGTGCAGCTGATCGGAACCGAGAGCCTTCGTCGGAGTGATGTACATGGCGCATGCGGTGGGATCGTTAGCCAGGGTGGTTAGGATTGGGAGCTGGTAGCCCAGTGACTTTCCAGAGGAAGTACCAGTGGCAATAACAACATCGCGACCAGAGTATGCAGCATCCGCGCACTGAATTTGGTGACGATACGGAAGCGCGATGCCATCGTCGATAAGCGAATTTAGTAACCCCGGGTGTATCCATTCGGACCATGTCGAGAATTCGGCGGGTTGGGCCTCGGAGGTGGTGATGTGGGTGGCCCGTGAACTGGGGAAATGGTGTTTGAGTTCGTCGAGGAGCTCGAAACCAAAAATGTTGGGCACGCGTTTTCCACTCTTTATGGTGTGATAATTCGGTTGGCTTGAGAAGTTTAATTGTAGCTAACTGCGAAATTCTTTAGAGTTTCTGGCATACTTACAGGTGGTCACAGATTCTGTGTGCGCCTACTAGGTGCTCGCGAAGGAACTTTATCCGCGGGCACCAGGTTTAGTTAGACCTGGTGATTCGGAAAGACCCGGAGTCGACAATCGTCGGCACCGCAAATACAACCGGCTACCTAGAAAGGTCTATTAATATGGCTACCGGAACTGTCAAGTGGTTCAACGCTGAAAAGGGCTTCGGCTTCATCGCTCCAGACGACGGCTCGTCCGACGTCTTCGTTCACTACTCCGAGATCCAGGGCAACGGCTTCCGTACCCTCGAGGAGAACCAGAAGGTTGAGTTCGAGATCGGTGAGGGCGCTAAGGGCCCACAGGCTCAGCAGGTTACTGCTCTCTAAGCCTTCGCTTTTCGCGACAATAAATTAAGCACCTAAGCATTGCGCTTAGGTGCTTTTTCGTGCCCGCTTACCTGCGTGACGGCATTAGAGGGTGGAGTAGCCACGACGCTCGTCTGCCCACTCGAACAAGCGCTCCTGCGCCTTTTGAATGAGCGCGCCGACCACGGTGCCCAAGGTGACACCGACAATCATGCCCAGCAGTGGGTTTTGCTGGAACATTGCACCGCCGGCGTAGCCGATCAGGACGCTTTGGAAGGCCCAGATGATCGCGCCGATCGTGTCATAGATGAAAAACATTGCCCAGGGGTAGCGCACCGAGCCCAAGATGATTGTGGCTACCCACCTAGCCCAGGGCAAAAAGCGCGCAACAATAATGGTCACGCCGGCGCGACGGCGCATATTTCTGCGCACCCAGGTCACCGCTTGGCCAGCTTTGGATTCCGGGTCGAGGCGATTGACGAATTTCACGAGCTTCGTGCCCAGCAGGTAACAGATATTGTCACCGATAATCGCTCCAATGATGGCGGCGGATATGACCAACCACACGTTGGGAGATCCGGTGGAACCAGCGAAAGCGCCCGCCAAGTTAAGTACTGTCTCGGAGGGGATGATCGGCATGAGTGCGTCGCCGATGATGAGTAGGACGACCAGCGGATAGAAGATGGGCATCGTCATCAGTGTTTCTACCCACATGACGATTTGATCTGCCACCAGAACCTCCGCTGTGCCTGCTTATGCCTGCTAGTGCCTGCTTATGAATGCCTTTATTAGACTCTATGTCAATAATACGTTCGATGCAGATTTGGGGAGTGGTGTTATTGTCAGTTAAAACCACTTCAAGGTCGTAGCGTTGCGGGTGGAAAAATTACATTTTTTACCCCCAATGCATCTATCCGTGGTAAATCTCGGAATACAGAAGATACGAAAGTGGTGTTCGATAATGTCGTAGTGGTCCCGAATTATGGGCCGAAACTCGGAACTATCGAATGAAGCACCGAATACAAGCGAGGTACACACGCAGTGGCGGAAGGTAACGGGTCGGGCAAGACCCTGGTCATCGTCGAGTCCCAGACGAAGGCTAAGAAGATCCAGACTTATCTGGGCGACGACTACATTGTCGAAGCCTCGGTAGGCCACATCCGCGACCTTCCCGGACGCGCTGCGGATATTCCTGACAAATATAAAAAGGAACCGTGGGCAAAGCTGGGTGTGAACCCCGAGGACGGCTTTGAACCGATTTATGTTGTCAGCCAAGATAAGAAAAAGAAGGTCGCCGACCTCAAAGCCAAGCTGAAGCAGAGCGACAAACTGCTGCTGGCAACCGACCCGGACCGCGAAGGCGAGGCCATCGCGTGGCATCTGCTCGAGGTGCTGCAGCCAAAGGTGCCGGTTGAGCGCATGGTGTTCAACGAGATCACCGAGTCCTCGATTAAAGAGGCCGCGGAAAATACTCGCGAGCTGGATACGGACTTAGTCGATGCCCAGGAAACCCGCCGCATCCTGGACCGGCTCTATGGCTACGAAGTGTCTCCGGTGCTGTGGAAGAAGGTCATGCCGCGACTGTCTGCGGGACGTGTGCAGTCCGTGGCCACGCGCGTCATCGTCGAGCGTGAGCGCGAGCGGATGGCGTTTATTTCCGCTGAATATTGGGACTTAACGGCGACGGTGAACACCGGTCGCGAGGGGACCACAGAGGAACCCGCTGAGTTTGATACCAAGCTGTCCAGCGTGGAGGGTCGTCGCGTAGCGCAGGGTCGCGACTTCACTGACCGCGGCGAGCTGAAGAAAACTAACGACGATGTCTACGTGGTAGACAAGGCGGCCGCAGAAAAGCTGTCGGACGCGTTGGATAAGCAGCCAATGTCCGTGGCAGCGGTGGAAACTAAGCCGTACACCCGCCGCCCCTATGCGCCGTTTATGACATCGACGCTGCAGCAAGAGGCGGGGCGCAAGCTGCACTTCACGTCGGCCCGTACCATGCGTATTGCGCAGCGACTGTACGAAAACGGCCACATTACTTATATGCGTACCGACTCGACCTCTCTGTCGAATCAAGGCTTGAAGGCGGCGCGCGATGCTGCCACAGAGCTGTATGGGGCAAATTTCGTCTCCTCCTCGCCGCGTACCTACGACCGCAAGGTGAAGAACTCCCAGGAAGCTCACGAAGCGATTCGTCCCGCTGGCGAGCGCTTTGCCACGCCAGGTCAGCTGGCCAACTCGCTTGATGCCGAAGAATTTAAGCTCTACGAGCTGATTTGGCAGCGCACCGTGGCCTCCCAGATGGCGGATGCCAAAGGTGAGTCCATGAAGGTCACCGTCGCTGGTACCGCTACCACCGGCGAGGCCGTGGAGTTTACGGCCACCGGTCGCACCATTACCTTCCCGGGTTGGCTGCGCGCCTACTCGGATGGGCAGGACACGAAGGAATCCCACCTCCCGAATCTCGCCCAGGGCGACCCGCTGACTGCGGTGAAGATCGAGGCCGACGGCCACTCGACGAACCCGCCGGCCCGCTACACCGAGGCCAGCTTGGTGAAGAAGATGGAAGAGCTGGGCATCGGCCGCCCATCCACGTACGCCTCGATTATCAAGACGATCCAGGACCGCGGATACGTCTTCGTCCGCGGCAATGCGCTCGTGCCTTCGTGGGTGGCGTTCTCTGTGGTTGGCCTGCTCGAGGACAACTTCGACACCCTCGTTGACTACGATTTCACCTCCTCGATGGAAGATGAGCTCGACGAGATCGCCAGCGGTCGGTCGGATCGCACCGAGTGGCTCAACGGCTTCTACTTCGGCGACGCTGATGCGAACGATTCCATGGCGGAGTCGATTGCGCGCCGCGGCGGTTTGAAGTCGATGATCGAGGGAAACCTCGAATCCATCGATGCTCGCCAGGTGAATTCGCTCAAGCTTTTCGACGATTCCGAGGGCCGCGCCGTCAACGTGCGCGTTGGGCGCTACGGTCCCTACATCGAGCGCCAGGTCGGCATTGACAACGAGGGCCAGCCGGAATACCAGCGCGCCAACTTGCCGGAATCCGCGACCCCCGACGAGGTCACTCTCGAGATGGCCGAGAAGCTCTTCGCCACCCCACAAACTGGCCGTGAGCTGGGGGAAAACCCTGCTAACGGGCGCACGATTGTCGCCCGCGAGGGCCGCTATGGCCCATACGTGACCGAGCTGGTTCGCGAGGATGAGAAGGAAAAGGCCGTGGCCGAGGCGGAGAAGGTTCTCGCCGAGGAGCGCGCCGCCGAGGATGCGCAGCGCGCCGCCGAAGGCAAGCGCGCGAAGAATTGGGAGACCAAGACCGCCGAGAAGCAAAAAGAAAAGCGCATCGGGGAGCTTGTCGACGAACGGCTCATGCCGAAGACGGCCTCCCTGTTTAGTTCGATGGAATCCGCGACGATTACCCTCGACGAAGCACTCAAGCTGCTCAGCTTGCCACGCGAAGTGGGCGAGGACCCCGCAGACGGCGAGATGATCACTGCCCAAAATGGCCGGTACGGGCCGTACTTGAAGAAGGGGACGGATTCGCGTTCCCTGGCCAATGAGGAGCAGATCTTCGAGATCACTCTCGACGAGGCGCGACGCATCTACGCCGAGCCGAAGCGTCGCGGACGTGCGGCTGCGAAGCCACCGCTGAAGATGCTGGGAGACAACGACGTCTCCGGTAAGCCAATGACGGTGAAAGACGGACGCTTCGGCGCTTACGTCACCGATGGTGAAACGAATGCCTCGCTGCAGCGCGGCGACACTCCGGAAACCATGACCGACCAGCGCGCCAACGAGCTGTTGTCGGCGCGTCGCTCGCGTGAAGCCGAGGGCGGGTCGACGACGAAGAAGACCACCAAGAAGGCGGCGAAAAAGTCGACTTCCAAGACTTCTGCGAAAAAGACCACTAAAAAGGGTACTAAGAAAACAACTGCAAAAAAGCCTGCCCAAACGACGAAGCGAGTAGTCAAAGCAGGCTCAAGGAGGAAATAGGACATGCCACAGGAACTCGGCTACGGAGAATTCGCGCAGCGCACCAACCAGGGGATTGAGGCTTTTGTCTCGTCCGTGAAAAAGGTCAACGATCGCCCTGAGCGGATCGCCTTTCTCGGTGTGACTGAGTTGACCTGCTGGGCACGCACCTTCGGGTGGGACAAGGTGACCCGGGTCATCGAGCCATTGATCCTTCCCCTCCTCGCCGGTGAAGCCGTGCGTTCCTCAGAGAGCACGAACCAAAAGGTCGCGCTCGGGGCAGGCCTAGCAGCCGGAGCGGTCGCCTCCGTCGAGCAGGCACGCGTCCCAGAAAATCCAAGTGGCTTAGGTGTGGCAGCCGTTGTGGGAAATCAAGCTGGTTTCATCACACGCCTCGTCGATAAGCGTGCTGCAATCTCGGCCCCGAGTGCCATCGCCGCTGCCGGCGTGCTGGCCGCCGGAATTGGCCTTGCTGCCTGGAAAAACCCGAAGCTGGTGCCTGCCACCGCGATCGGCGGCGCGGCCACAGTGGTCACCGCGGCACTTGCTAACGACGAGCGCTTCCGCACCACGACCACTGAAGAAGCCGGAATCAGCCACGGCGCGAACCTGATGGTGCTTGCCGAGGGCGCTCGCGTTGTGCGCAATACCGTGTTCAAGGGCAAAAAGGGCCTGGGTGTGCGACTGCTCGAGGCGTGCACCACCGGTATGCAGTCCGTCGGTCAGATGCTGTTGACCGACGGAGTCGCCAAATAACTTCGTTATTTGGGAAATTAGGAACGATCCGCCAGCGTGGCGCGCACCGGGCGCGCCAGCTGGGTCATCTTGTGGCGACCACGTAGCTCGATGGACTTCAGTAGCGTCCAGCGCGCCTGCTCCACCTCGTTTGCGCCGCGCAAAGTAGCCGCGTTCGTGAGCACGCCACCCGGGGTGTCTTTGGCTAGGTCGGTCAGGCGCGCGGCGGAGTTCACGGCATCGCCGATGACGGTGTATTCGAAGCGATCGTGTCCGCCGACGTGACCGGCAACCACGTGGCCAGCAGCAACGCCGATGCCTGCCTGCAGCTCGAGGCCGCGTAGCTCGGAGCGCAGCTCACGCGCAGCCTGCAGGGCGTGGGACGTGGAGTCATTGAGGTTGAGGGGCGCGCCGAAAACGGCGAGCGCCGCATCTCCCTGGAACTTATTAATCACGCCCTTGTTGCGGTGGACCACATCGACGACGATTTCGAAAAACTCGTTGAGGGCATTGACCACTTCTTCAGGGGTGTGGTTGACCGCGAAGGTAGTCGAGCCCACGACGTCGATGAACACAACCGCGACCTTGCGGTCTTCGCCGCCGAGCTCGGGTTTTTCCTCGAGGGCCTTTTGCGCGACCTCAGTGCCTACGTAGCGACCAAAGATATCGCGCACTCGCTGGCGCTCGCTGAGACCGCGCATCATCTCATTAAAACCGGCCTGCAGGACGCCGAGCTCGGACCCGTCGTAGATATCGACCTGGGTGTCCGTCTCACCGCGACGGACCTTATTGATGGCCTCCTGGAGTTCTTCGATCGGGTCGACGACGCTCATGATGGCGAACATCATGCCCAAGAAGCCCGTGATCAACGCGGTGACCGAGATGGCGACGAGCGCGGGCATGAGCTCGCCCGGATTGCCGTCGAAGAAGCCACTGTGCTGCGCCCAGAGCAGCAACATAACGCCGAAGAGTGGCACTGCCGAGGTCATGAACCAGGTGATCAGCAGGCGGTACTTAATTGGGGGCTCCATCGTGGAGTCCTCGAAATTCCTGGCCAGGGCTTCAGCAGCGATGGGGCGGACCATGCGCTGGGTTTGCAGGTACGTCAGCAACGCGACAATGAGGCACACCAGTGACGTGGAAACGCCCACGACAATGGCGAATTGACCGCCGACACGCGCAGCCGCGAACACAGCGATGATGATTCCAACGACCCAGACCGCAACCACCACGACGGTTTGCCTGATAGGCAAGCGCATCACAAGGTTGCGCACCATGTTGGGGTCGTGTTCGTCAGGGTGGCGCTGCCAGTCTAAGACTGGCCGGACGATGATAAAGGTGGCCACGATACCGACCACCACGGCGAGGACAACATAGACGATGCCCAACGTGGAAATCTGTGAGGCTTCCGAGGCGAACTCTTCGACCTCAGACATAGGGATCAAATACCGGATGAACATCATGACTGCGATGGCGCCCAGCAGGTTAGTTACCAGCACGTTTATGGCGTACATCGGCCACGAAGTGCCCCATAGCCATTTCAGTCCTCGCCACAATCGGTTCATGGTTAGATAGTCTATCGTTTTCGTTAGACACGTTGTCGCGGACCGATGAAGTAGGGTGATTGAGGTGAATACTCGCAGCGTCTCTCAGCGGTTGGCAGACAGCCCTTCAGTGCGAGACACCATTCTTTCCGCCGCGCGCGCCGCTCGTGGTGAGGCCGGCGCCGATGCACATGCGATGACCCACTCATGGTTATTTACCGGCCCTCCCGGCTCCGGGCGATCCAATTCCGCCGTCGCCTTCGCCGCGGCGCTTGTCTGCACAGACCCCGACGAGCCGGGATGCGGCAAGTGCCAAAGCTGCATCGATGCCTTCGGTGATTCGCACACAGATATCGTGCACGTCGTGCCCCAAGAGCTTTCCATTTCCATCGAAACGGTGCGCAATGAAATCATCGCACCAGCAGCTCGCTTGCCGACGATCGCCTCGTGGCGCGTTGTCATCGTGGAAGATGCGGACAGGCTCAGCGCTCCCGCCCGCGACGCGTTGCTCAAGACTGTGGAGGAGCCGCCAGCCTCGACCGTAATTATTTTGTGTGCCCCGTCGACTGACCCGAAGGATTTCTCGCCGACTCTGCGTTCGCGTTGCAGGCACCTCTATATCCCGCAGCCTTCGATGCGTGAGGTGATGCGGATCCTGATGGAGGAGGAGGGAGCGTCGGAAAGCGATGCTCAGTTGGCTGCCGCAACGTCGCTGCGCCACATCGGGCGCGCTCGCGCGCTGATCCGCAATGAGGTGATCCAGAATCGTCGCGCCCAGGTGATTCAGCTTGCCGAGCTAATCTTCCACGGGGATCAATCTTTCCAAGCCGTCGGCGCGCTGCTGACCGCGATTAAGAAGGAATCCGAGGAGGCGCACGCTGAGCGGGACACAGAAGAGCGTGAAAAGCTTGAGCAGGCCCTCGGCATGGGCGCTAAAGGCAAAGGAGCCGCAAAGGCGCTCAGCGGTGCCTCTAAGGCGGTGAAGGATCTGGAGACGCAGCAGAAGAAGCGCGGCACTCGTCGTCAACGCGATGCCATGGATCTCGCGCTAGTGGACTTCGCCGGGGTCTACCGCGATGCGTTGATCCTGAAAGCCGGGTCTCAGTTGCAGCTGACGCATCCCGATTTCGAGGGGTTGTCACGCGAGATCGCCGAGAAGGTTTCCGTCGAGGGGCTCGTGGCCTGTCAAGATGCGATTGAGAAATGCCGGGTGCATATTTCCCAGTCGGTGGGTCCGCAGATCGCGTTTTTCGGCATGATCGGGGCGATCCGCAGGGCCTGCAAGGTGAAATAACCTGCGAGTTTTAAAGATTCGACTGACGTGGGTTAAGCTGTTATCCGCACGTTTCCGTGCAGATTGCCGCTTTAGCTCAGTCGGTAGAGCGTTTCACTCGTAATGAAAAGGTCGCGAGTTCGATTCTCGCAAGCGGCTCAAACAAAACCCCAGGTAGAACATGGTTCTGCCTGGGGTTTCTTTTCATGTTTGGGGAAATGTTCAGTGAAGTCCTTGTCAGTTCCTGAAGTGTGATCTAGGGTAAAAGTATTGCAACTCACTATAGCTTCAGTATCGGGATTGG
Source organism: Corynebacterium lubricantis DSM 45231 (assembly GCF_000379425.1). Classification (GTDB taxonomy): domain Bacteria; phylum Actinomycetota; class Actinomycetes; order Mycobacteriales; family Mycobacteriaceae; genus Corynebacterium; species Corynebacterium lubricantis. Next base: position 100,714 of record NZ_KB902236.1, on the reverse strand, counting down.
CCCGATGGTGGGCCAGTGAGAACCAACCCTTACTCCAAGGAGAGCTTATGACCACCGCAGCACCCCAAGAATTCACCGCAGCAGTCGTTGAAAAATTTGGACACGAAGTGACCATTAAGGAGGTTGACCTACCGAAACCTGGACCTTTCCAGGCGCTAGTGAAGGTCATTACATCGGGAATTTGCCATACTGACCTCCACGCATTGGAAGGGGATTGGCCCGTCAAGCCGAATCCACCATTCATTCCGGGGCATGAAGGAATTGGCGAAGTTGTCGAGCTCGGTCCAGGTGACCATGACGTAGCCGTAGGAGATATTGTCGGCAACGCTTGGTTGTGGACGGCTTGTGGCACCTGTGAATTTTGCATTACTGGCCGTGAAACCTATTGTCACCAGGCGGAATACGGTGGCTACACCCAAAATGGTTCTTTTGGGCAATACATGCTCGTGGATACTCGCTATGCAGCTCGCATCCCCGATGGGGTGGACTACCTGGAGGCTGCACCAATTCTTTGCGCCGGAGTCACGGTATATAAAGCGCTGAAGGTTTCTGATACTCGACCCGGCCAATTCATGGTCATTTCCGGTGTGGGCGGACTTGGGCATATTGCAGTCCAGTATGCGGTGGCAATGGGTATGAGGGTCATTGCCGTCGATGTGGCGGACGACAAGCTTGAGCTAGCTCGGAAGCATGGGGCTGAATTCACGGTGAATGCGCGGAATGAAGATCCGGGAGAGGCGATTCAGAACTATACCGAGGGAGGCTCACACGGCATCCTGGTGACAGCAGTGCATGAATCTGCCTTTGGCCAGGCAATTGATATGGCTCGCCGGAATGGAACGATCGTGTTTAACGGCCTGCCACCGGGGGAGTTCCCAGCGTCGGTATTCAACATCGTGTTCAAGGGGCTTACGATCCGGGGATCGCTGGTGGGTACTCGCCAAGATATGGCGGAGGCACTTGATTTCTTCGCCCGTGGTCTCATCAAACCGACGGTTGCTTCGTGTTCGCTGGACGAAGTCAATGACGTATTTGAGCGGATGCGCGCAGGAAAGATCGACGGCAGGATCGCGATCCAGTATTAAGGGCGTTCTGAGCGTGGTCGATTCTAGAATCGACCACGCTCAGAAATGGGAGCTTTTAGGTCCAGAGCGACGGGCTTAAAAAGTGCATGGTCGATTCTGGTCCAAGCGCAATTAGTCCTCGCGCACTGATTCCGGCAGGAAGCGTGGGACGACCTTGCCCACTGCGTTGCGAGGCAGCTCGTCAACGAAGTTCACGTCGCGTGGAATCGAGTGGTTGGCCAGGTTGTCTCGCACCCAATCGCGCACGGCATCGGCGGTGAGGTTGCGGCCGGCCTCGTCGTCGCTACGCACGATCCACACCGCGATGCGGGCGAAGGTCTTCTCGTCGTCGACGCCGCCCGCGTAGAGGTCGGCGATGCCTGGCATGGGCTCCAAAATGTCGGAGACGGAAGCCGGGTAGACATTCTCGCCGCCCACGATGATCATGTCGTCGACGCGGCCGAGCACATGCAGGCGCCCCTGCTTATCGAAGTAGCCGAGGTCGCCCATCTCGACGAGGTCGCCGATCTTCACCAGCTTCGTATTCGGGTTGGAGTAGCCCACCAGTGAGGTGGAGTTATTGAGGAAGATGCGGCCAACGGAGCCCTGGGAGACTTCCTGGTCGTTGTCGTCGTAAAGCTTCAGTACGGTGCCCGACGAGATGTGGCCGGCGACGGTCGGGTCGGCCGCGACCTCCTCAGCCGAGGCTGCCGCGGCGAGGGTGAGCTCGGTGGAGCCGTAGATGTTCGCCAGGATGGGGCCGAAGCGGTCGTTCATGGTGCGCACGATCTCGGGGGTGAGCGCGTGGCCCGCGGAAGCGATGAACTTCAACGAAGAGGTGTCGTATTTCTCGTTGTCTTCGAGCTCCAGCATCTGCTTGAAGAAGATCGGCGAGGAGACAAGCGCGTCGCACTTGTAGTTGACGATCTGCTCGAACACCTTGCGCGGGTCGTAGTGACGCTGGGTGACCACGGTGTTGCGGGCGCCGAAGGCGATGTTTGTCGCCGACCAGCCCCAGGTGTGGAACATCGACGCGCTCATCTGCACGGTCATACCGGCGCGCCACGGGAGCTTCTCCAGCAGGCCGGCCAGCACGAGGGGGAGCTTCGGCTCGGGGCGCAGGATGCCCTTCGGAATGCCGGTGGTGCCCGAGCTCATCAGGACGATATTGCCGTGCTTGGGCCAGACGGGAAGCTTGTAGCCGTTATCCGGTGCGTGCACGATTTCCTTGACGGAAGGGTAATCCGTGTGTGGCTGCGAGGTGTGCGCGTAGCCGACGGTGAGACCCGGGTAGTCGGTGGGGATGCGGTCGGCGAATTCGTCGTCGACAAGCAGCACATTGATGTTATTTTCCTCGATGCAACCGAGGATCTGCTCCGGCGAGGAACCGACATTGAGTAGGTACAAGGTCGAGCCGGCGTAGCCCTTGGCGGTCATGGGCAACAGGATGCCGCGGCCATTGCGGGCCATGACACCGATGTGGAGCTCGTCGAGGCCCTCGCGGTCCTGGACCTCAAGGAACCACTTCGCCAGGCGCTTGGATTGGTCGCGCATCTGGCCATAGGAGAGGACACCGTCGTCGTCGATAAGCGCATTGCGATGCGGATTCTGTGCGGCACCTTGCTCGATCTCTCGGGCGGTGGTGAACCAGTAGCGCGCGAGCGTGCCGGGCAAGGTTGCGGCTGCTACGGGGCCGCCTTCGCTTCCGACGATGCCGGAGCGGACTACTGCGGGCACGAACTTGGCGAGCGCCTGCGCGTTGAAGGCGATTTTGCCCAGAGGGGAAAGTGTCGACATAAATTTCCTTGGATTGCGGGTCGGGCACGAAACATGACACGAAAACATGACACGGTGATTATCGGTATTGGTTTCCAAAGTGTTGCATATTTCCCGGCTGCGGGCGAGAATTTTCTTTTGGAACTCAAAACATATTCCATGACAACATAGATGAATGTGACTAAAGTTACCAATGTTGTTACAAGCTTTCTCGCCTAGATGGCTCCCAGCGTTTGCACTGAGTTGGTCATGGCGTTTAAGGTTCCCATGAACACTCTTTTATGAAATTCGTACGTACTTGACGGAAAACAAGAAAGTGGGCTCTATGCTGTTCTCAGCTTCCCGCCGCAAAATCGTTGCCCTCGTCGCGGTCCTGCTTGCTGCTATCGGCATGGTGGCCGCGCCTAACGCGCCAGAGGCGAACGCGCAGAATCGTAACCTGGTCATCTTCGGCGACTCCTGGGTCTCTGATCCCACCGTGCCCGAATGGGCCGCAGGCAAACTCGGCCTCGACCCACGTGGTTCCTCCGGCGTGGACACCTGGTGTCCGACCAGCAACACTAGCTTCGGCAAGGTTGCTGCCCGTCAGCTCGGCCTGGCTGCACACGACTACTCCTGCACCGGAACCGTCACCATTTCCCAGGGCCCGAAGCTGTCCACGCAGGTCAACCGTGCGGTCAGCGAGCGGGGGCTGAACGCGGGCACCGAGCGCGTGCTCATCTCCCTTGGATTCAACGACACCTACAACAATGACAATCTGCCGGATTCCGTCGTGCGTGAGCGTTTCGTTAACTACATGCGCCCACAGGTTGCCCGCATCCGCGCAGCCGCTCCGAACGCGCGTATCCAGTTCGTTGGCTACCCACAGATCAGCGATGGTCGCGGCAACGTTTGCCTCTTCCACGTCGCTCCCAATGTTTCGGACACCACGCCTTTCCAGAAGATCGGCGACTGGGAGGTCCTGGGCCAGTGGATGCTCGTTGACGCGGCCCGCGCCACCGGTTCCGAGTTCATTGACCTGAAGCCGTCCACCAAGGACAACAACATGTGCGCCCCTGATCACAGGCGCATGTGGGCTGGCCTGGTTGATTTCTACGCAGGCCCTGGTCACATGCCGTTCCACGTCAATCAGCGTGGCCATAACCACGTCGGAGCTGTCGTCGCAGCAAGCTAAAAAGACGCTTTACGACGACCGCCTCGCCGCCCATCCCCGCACCGCTGGGGGTGGGCGGTTTTGTGATTGGTATGACGATATTCGATTTCGGGGATTATCTTTCGTTACACTGGGAGTATTGAGTGTGTGACCTAACCAACGAGTTGATCGCGCAGTTGGCTGGGGCACAGGCCGGAATAATCACAACTACCCAAGGAGTACTCCGACATGCCTGATCAAAAACAGCTAGGCTCCCGCACCGACCGCTTCGTTGAGGCCGATGGTCTGAAATTCCGTGACCTCGATGGTGACGGCCAACTCACCCCTTATGAAGACTGGCGCCTGCCAGCCGAGGAGCGCGCGGCCGACCTCGTCGGACGGATGACCCCAGAAGAGAAGATCGGCATGATGGTCATCGGTTCGCACTACCCGGGGTACTCCGAATTCGTTCCCCATTCTGATCCGAATAACCTGCTCAACCCCGAGGATGAGTGGCGCGACCACAACCCCATCACTGGTCAGGAATACCCCGAGCCCATCCTGGTGACCTCGTCCACCGACAATGCCATTAACGTGCGCAACCAGCGCTTCCTCATCGTGCGCGATAACCTTTCCCCGCGTGACCTGGCGGTATGGACCAACGCGGTGCAGGAAGTTGCGGAGTGCTCGCGCCTCGGCATCCCGGTTGTCTTCGCCTCCAACCCCCGCAACCACTTCGCACTCGTCGCCGAATTCGGCGTCTCCGAGTCCGCGGGTGTGTTCTCCGAGTGGCCAGGTGAGCTGGGCCTCGCAGCGCTTGACGACGATAAGCTCATCGAAACCTATGGTCGCGAGATTGCCAAGGAGTGGCGCGCAGGAGGCATCCACAAGCTGTATGGCTACATGGCCGATGTCGCCTCCGAGCCACGCTGGTCGCGTTTCAACGGCACCTTCGGCGAGGACGTCGACTTGGTCACCCGCTATATCGGCGCGCTGACACGCGGCATGCAGGGCCCCGAGTTGTCTGAGAGGTCCGTGGCCACCACCGTCAAGCACTTCCCGGGCGGCGGCGTGCGCCTCGATGGCCACGACCCACACTTCGAGTGGGGTCAATCCAACGAATACCCCACCGAGGGGGCACTGGCGAAGTACCACCTGCCACCTTTCCAAGCAGCCATCGACGAGGGTGTCTCCTCCGTCATGCCGTATTACGCGAAGCCGGTGAACACCTCCGCCGCCCAGCTGCCAGAGGAAATGTGGGCCGGCCCAACCACCCAGTTCGAGGAGGTCGCGTTCGCCTATAACAACACCTTCATTCAGAAGCTGCTGCGCGAAAAGATGGGATTCAAGGGCTACGTGAACTCCGACTCCGGCATCATCGACGCGATGATGTGGGGCGTGGAAGACCTGACCAAGCCGGAGCGCTTCGCCAAGGCCGTGCAGACCGGCACCGATATCGTCTCCGACATGGCCGACCCGACCGAGCTGCAAAAGGCCTTCGACCAGGGCCTGCTGGAAGAAAAGTACCTCGACCGCGCCGTGAGTCGCCTGCTCACCGAGATCTTCCAGCTGGGTCTGTTCGACAATCCTTATGTCGACGAGGACAACGCCGAAAAGGTGATCGGCAACGCGGAGGTCACCGCGCTGGCAGAAAAGGCACAGCGCCAGTCCGTGACCCTACTGCGCAATTCCGAGTTGCTCCCGCTGGACCTGAAGGCAGAGAAGAAGGTCTTTGTCTTTACCACCGGCCGCACCAAGATCGAGGAAGTCGACCGCAAGGTCAAGGAATCCCTGCAGCAGGAGGCTCCGAACTACACCCTCGTCGATAAGCCTGAAGACGCCGACTTTGCCATTGTCTGGGCGCGCCCCGACATCGCGCTCTTCGAGGACGACAAGCCGGGAGTCTCCCTGTCGATTGATCCGCGCGACAACGGCGTCGATGTGGATCGGATCCTCGAGATCGAGGCGAAGGTGCCGACTATCCTCGCGGTTAACTTCACCAACCCGTGGATTCTGTCCGAGATCGAACCGCAGGCCTCCGCGGTCGTGGGCACCTTCGAGATCAACCCGGACAACCTGTTCCGCTCGCTCGCGGGCGAGGATGGCGGCCCGCAGGGCAAGCTGCCGATGTCGGTACCTGAATCGGCCTCGACCGTGGCGAACTCCCCGCGCGACGTACCGGGCAAGTACCAGGCTGGCTACGCGCACGTGGATCGCGAAGGCGTGACGTACGAAGCCGGCTTCGGATTGACATTCTAAGTCCCTTAATGAAAAAGTTCTCCCACCCTAATGAAAAATCGTTAGGGTGGGGGCATGACTCAAACAGTTAAAGGTGTAATCGCCCGCTCCAAGGGCGCAGAGGTTGAACTAACCGATATCGTGATCCCAGATCCGGGTCCGAACGACGTCGTGGTCAAGGTCCAGGCAACCGGCGTATGCCACACCGATCTGGCCTACCGCGACGGCGATATTAACGATGAATTCCCCTTCCTGCTCGGCCACGAAACCGCAGGTGTGGTCGAGGAAATCGGCGCCGATGTCACGCACGTGGCTGTCGGCGATTTCGTCGTGCTGAACTGGCGCGCTGTCTGTGGCGAGTGCCGCGCCTGCCGTAAGGGCGATACGAAGAACTGCTTTAATACCCACAACGCGTCCGTGCCGATGAGGCTGGAAGACGGCACCGTGCTCACCGCCGCACTCGGCATTGGTTCGTTTGCTGAAAAGACCCTGGTGCACGAGGGCCAGTGCACCAAGGTTAACCCTGAGGAAGACCCAGCGGCCGCTGGTCTGCTCGGCTGCGGCATCATGGCCGGCCTGGGTGCCGCCGTGAACACCGGCGACGTTCAGCGCGGCGAGTCCGTGGCAGTCTTCGGCCTCGGCGGCGTGGGCCTGGCAGCCGTTGCTGGTGCAGCGCTGGCAGGTGCGACGAAGATCATCGCCGTTGATCTGGACGAGCGCAAGACCGCCGCCGCCCTGGAAACCTTCGGCGCGACCCACGCGATCACCTCGAAGGGCATGAGCGAGCAGGAGGTCATTGACAAGGTTCGCGAGCTTACCGACGGTTTCGGCACCGACGTCACCATCGACGCCGTGGGCATCCAGCCCACCTGGCGCCAAGCCTTCTACTCCCGCGACCACGCCGGCCGCATGGTCATGGTCGGCGTGCCGAACCAGACCAGCAAGATCGAGATCCCAGCCATCGACGTGTACTCCCGCGGCGGCTCTGTGAAGCCAGCCTGGTACGGCGACTGCCTGCCAGAGCGCGACTTCCCGCTGTACGTTGACCTGCACCTGCAGGACCGCTTCCCACTCGGCGACTTCGTCTCCGAGCGCATCGGTGTCGAGGAGGTCGAGGCCTCCTTCGAGTCTATGAAGAAGGGCGACGTCCTGCGCTCCGTGGTGGTGTTTGACTAATGTCTTTCCGCATCGAAAACGTCGTCACCTCGGGCAAGTTCCGCCTTGACGGCGGCGAATGGGACGTGGACAACAATGTCTGGATCATCGGCGACGACTCCGAGGTGTACATCATCGATGCCGCCCACGATGCCGACGCGATTGCCGCGGCTGTGGGAGATCGCAAGGTGGCGGGCATCGTCGCAACGCATGGCCACAACGACCACATCGACGCAGCGCCGCGCCTAACCGAGCTCGTCGACGCGCCGATCTACCTCCACCCAGCCGACTCCATGCTGTGGGAGGAAACCAACCAGGATCTGCGCTACAAGGACCTCGAAGACGGCCAGACCTTCCAGATCGGTGGCACCGACATCAAGGTGCTTTCCACCCCTGGCCACTCGCCGGGCTCTGTGGTGCTGTACGTGCCGGAAGCGGGCGAGCTCTTCTCCGGCGACACCCTCTTCCAGGGTGGTCCGGGCGCGACGGGACGCTCCTTCTCCAGCTTCGACACCATCATTGAATCGCTGCAGAAGTCCGTTTTGGACCTGCCGCCGGAGACCATCGTGCGCACCGGCCACGGCGATCACACAACAATCGGCGACGAGGCCCCGCACCTAGAAGAATGGATTGAGCGCGGGTACTAAGATCGGGAGTTATGCATACTCTCGTGACCGGCGGAGCCGGATTTATCGGCTCTCATCTGGTGGATCTCCTCATCGAGGAGGGACACCAGGTTTCTGTCGTCGATAATCTCTCGCACAGCACCACGGCATACCTGAACCCGCAGGCCACCTTTTACGAGGCTGACCTGCGTACCGCCGATCTGGATCCGATCGTCGCGGGCGTCGAGGTCGTGTTCCACCTAGCGGCGCAGATCGACGTGCGCCACTCGGTCGCCGACCCAGTCTTCGACGCCGAGAGCAATATCACCGCCACGATCCGCCTCGCAGAAGCTTCGCGACGAGCCGGCGTGCGCAAAATCGTCCTCGCCACCTCCGGCGGAGCCATCTACGGGCGCCCTGAGAGCTTCCCGGTGAACGAATCCGCCCCGGTCGAACCCTATTCTCCCTACGCCGCCTCGAAGTACGCCGGCGAACAGTACCTGAACATGTTCCGTCGCTTGTACGGCCTGGAGTGCTCGCATATCGCGCTGGCGAACGTGTACGGGCCGCGGCAGAACCCAAAGGGAGAGGCCGGAGTGATCGCGATCTTTTCCAACGCGCTACTCAACGGCGAGCCCACCACCGTTTTTGGCGAGGGTGCGAACACACGTGATTACCTCTACGTCGGCGATGCCGTCCGCGCATTTTATGCGGTCTCCGGCGAGGTCGGCGGGGGAGAGCGCTTCAATATCGGTACCGGTGTGGAAACCACCGACCGGGAGCTACATGCGCTCGTCGCCAATGCTGCCGGGGCGCAGAACGAGCCGCAGGTCGCACCGGCCCGCCTTGGCGATGTCCCACGCTCCTGCCTGGATTACGGCAAAGCAAAAGAGACCCTTGGCTGGGAGCCGCAGGTCTCTATCGCTGAAGGGATTCAGCGCACCGTTGATTCGATGCGCTAGTTACGGGCGGCCTAGGCCTTCGCCTGGGTTGCCTCGAGCTCCTCGTTGATGACTTTTTCAAACTCCGCGAGTGGAAGCGCACCGCTGACTACTTTGGTGCCGATCACAAAGCCGGGGGTGCCGTCGATGCCAAGGCCGAGTGCGTAGTCGCGCGCGCCGGTGATGGCCTCGTCGTACTTGTCGCTCTCGGCGTCCTCGCGGAACTTCTCCACGTCTTCTACGCCTGCTTCTTCGGCGTAGGCGACGAAGTCGTCCAGGGTGTAAGGCTCGTGCTTGAAGTCGGCGAAGAGCGCATCCTTGAACTCGAAGAAGCGGCCCTGCTCGGCGGCGGCGCGTGCTGCGCGGGAGGCGGCTTCGGAGTTCTCGCCGTTGACTGTCAGATCATTGAACTCGATGCGTACGAGACCGGAATCGACGTATTGGCTGATGAGTTCCGGCTCCGTCTCGGTGGCGAATTGGGCGCAGTAGGGGCAGCCAAAGTCGCTGAGTTCGCTGATGACTAGCGGTGCGTCGAGCGCACCGATGGCCATCGGATCATTCGCGTCGCGACGAGGCACGTTGCCCACATCGTCCATGCTGTTCACCGGACCGGCCGCACCGTAGCCTTGGGCATCAAAGTGGCCGTCGGAGTTCGGTTCTGGGGTGGAGAAGTCGGTGCCGGGAGCAACATCGGGGATCTCGTTGGCCACGCTTTCGGAAGAATTCTGCGTACCCGTGCCTACGCTTGCCCCGTGGGCCGCCATCGCCTGGCCTTGTTCGCGACCCTCGTTGAGCCCGATGATGTAGCCGCCAACGGCTGCTGCCAGCGCCAATACGATGGCAAAAGCCCAGAACAGGGTAGGGATCTTGGTTTTAGTTTCAGGCTTGTTCGACGCCAACGCTTCTTCTCCAGTGTCTCCGGCAAGTATCTCTAGTTACCGTATCAGGCGTCGCGCGGGGCCTCCGGCGGGACTGCGTTTTGCAGCGCGACCGCACGCGCCAGCCTGGCATAGCGCACCTCTTGTTCCCTTTTGTCCACCCAGGAGGAAAGCGTGGTGGCAAAGAATGCCACAACGAGGCCGTAGGTCAGCAGGTCGGTGCCGCGGTCGACGCCCATCCAATTGGCTATCACGGTGAGATCGTCAGGGCGCAGGATCGCCCACACGGCCGCAATCGTGAGCAGGACGAAGGCGATTTTTACCCACGCCTTCGTGTGCGCCTTCTTCCGGCTATAGAAGAAGTACCCCAGCAGCAATACGGTGGCCAGGAGCAGCAGAAATTCAATCAGCATAAGTTACAGCCTCTTAGCTAGGAGCGAATCGGCCAAGATGTTCACGCCGTTGATCAGCGATTGGCCCTTCGCCATGGAGTATTCGGTGTACAAAATGTCCACGGGTTCTTCGGCCACGCGCCACTTCTTCTCGTCGATCATGGAAATGATCTCGGAGGCGTGCGACATCCCGCTCATCTTGATGTCCATCTCGCGTGCGACTTTCAAGTTGAATGCGCGCAGACCGTTGTGCGCATCGGTCAGCCCAAGACGTCGCGTGCGCGGCGACAGCCACACAACGGTCTTTAGCACGATGCGCTTGAGCAGTGGGACCTGGTCGTCGGCGGCTCGCGGACGACCAAATCGCGTGCCGACGATGATGTCTTTCTCCTCGCTGCGCAACCGACCGACCATGCGCACAACATCCTTGACCTGGTGCTGCCCATCGGCATCGAAGGTGACGAAGTACTGAGCACCAGGCTGCGCACGGGCGTATTCCACCCCGGTCTGTAGCGCCGCACCCTGGCCGAGATTGACCGGGTGGTTGACTAGGTGCGCGCCCGCGGCGTGAATCTCGGCGGCGGAATTATCCGCAGAACCGTCGTCGACCGCGACAATATTGGGGAACGTTTCCCGGGCATGCGAGAGCACTTTCCGGATGACCTGCCCCTCGTTGTAGCAGGGCACGATCAGCCAGGTATCGGCAAAATCTTGCGACATGGGCAACCTATCTATGAAAGAGTTTTGCGTACGCACGCTGCAACAGCCCGAGTGGCAGTGCTCGATAGAGCGTGCGGACAACCAGATTCATCGTAGCCCTCGGCTTCGACACGAGGCCATAAGAAACCAGATTTCTCTGCATTTCTCTTTCGGCCGCGAACATTCCTGTTGTGCGCCTGCTGAATTGCTCAGGCGAAACGCGGAAATAAGTCAGCGACCCTTCCAAATTGGCCAGCCCATATCCGCCGGCGACGAGGCGGGCATACAGGTCGTAGTCCTCCATGTGCTTGATATTTTTATACCCGCCGACAGCTTTCACGGCCTCCGTGCGCATCATCACCGAAGGATTATTGATCGGCGAGTTGATCTTCACGTACTTTTCCAACCCGTCGGTGGGCAGCGCGCGAACCGCCTGGCCGTCGCCGGGATGCGTACGAAACTCCTCCATTGCGGTACCCACAGCTGCCACCTCGGGGTGTTTCTCCAGGTAGTCGAGCTGTACAGCGAAGCGCTCCGGCTTGGCCACATCGTCGGAATCGAGTCGCGCAAGGTACTCGGAGGCAATCGTCGTTAAGCCTGCTTGAGACGCCAGCCCCGAGCCAACATTGTCTTTGAGTACAACGGTGCGAGCCTCAGGATGCTTTGCGACGAAGGCGTGGATCGTTTCGCTGACCTCGTGCGGACCGTCCTCGACGATCACGATTTCGTCGGCCGGACGCGTCTGTGCTGCCAGGGAGTCGAGGGCCAACTCGAGGGCTGTGGCGTCGGTGCCGCGGTAGACGGTGAGGAGGACTGCGAGAGTAGACATCAGTAATCCTTTTCGCGGGCGGCGTCGATGAGGTACGCGCCGTAACCGGACTTCATCATGGGCTCGGCGAGCTCGCGGAGGCGGGCCGCGTCGATGAAGCCCTCGCGGAAGGCGGCGACCTCAGGGGAACCGATGACCTGGCCGGTGCGCTTCTGAATCACCTCAACATAGGAGGCGGCCTCCGACATCGAATCGATCGTGCCGGTATCGAGCCACACGTCGCCGCGGTGGAGGCGCTGGACCTGCAGGGCGCCCTCGGCGAGGTAGGCCTCGTTGACCGCGGTGATCTCCAGCTCGCCGCGCTCCGACGGCGTAATCTGCTTGGCAATATCGACAACCTGGTTGTCGTAGAAATAGAGGCCCACGACCGCGAAATTCGACTGTGGGTGGGCGGGCTTCTCCTCGATGGAGGTGGCCGTGCCGTTGTCATCGAAGGCGACGACGCCGTAGCGCGACGGATCGGACACCTCGTAGGCGAAGATCATGCCGCCCTTGGGGTCACGGCAATGCGGCAGCGCCTGGGCCAGGCCGGCACCCTCGAAGATATTGTCGCCGAGCACGAGCGCGACCGAATCGTCGGCGATGAAATCCTCTCCGATAATGAAGGCCTGGGCGAGCCCGTCGGGGGAGGCCTGCACGGCGTAACTGAGCATGAGGCCCCACGACGAACCGTCGCCAAGCAGGCGCTGAAACGCCGGCTGATCCTCGGGGGTGGTGATGATCAAGATTTCCCGGATGCCCGCGCTGATCAGCGTGGAGAGCGGGTAATAGATCATCGGCTTGTCGTAGATCGGCATGAGCTGCTTCGAGATCCCCTTCGTGATGGGATAGAGGCGCGTGCCGGATCCGCCTGCCAAAATGATGCCTTTCATAGGCACTGATCCTAGTCGGGTCTTACTCAGGGATCACTGCTAGATAGAGCGCCAGCGCCGCGCGCCAGTTTCCGGGGGTAAATCCAGTGGCCTCAATCTTGGACAGGTCGAAGGTGGACTCCCTCGGGCGCGGTGCCTCGGGGCCGTTGATCTCCTGGTACTGCTGCGTGCTTACTGGGTGGACCTCGGCTGGGTCGTGGCCCATGCCGATAAAGACGGACATGGCGATCTCGTCGCGGCCCACGGTATCGCCGCCACTCGACAGGTTGTACACGCCGTAGTCTGCGCCGGTGTCTAACAGATGCTTGATGCCCTGGGCGAGATGCTCAGCGGAAGTGGGGCGGCCGCGTTGGTCGTGAACAACGTACGGCTCAATATCGCGCTTGGCCAGGGAGGCCATCGTGGCCATGAAGTTCGAGCCCTCGCCGAACACCCACGAGGTCCTGATGACATAGTGCTTCGGTGCGGTCTGCGCCGCGGTGTCTCCGGCGGCCTTCGAGGCGCCATAGGCGCTTAGAGGGCTGGGGGTTTCGTCTTCGGTGTGGATCTCTTTGGTGCCGTCGAAGATATAGTCCGAGCTGACGTGGACCAGCGTGAGGTTGTGCGCGGCGGCGATCTTGGCCAACTTCGCCGGAGCTTCAGCGTTGACCTGCCAGGCTTTCGCGCGTTCGGTTTCGGCGCCGTTGACGTCGTTGAACGCGGCCGTGTTGATGATCGCCTGGTACTGCGACCAGTCCCGCGCCGGGGGCTGAGTGATGTCGAACTCGCGGTGGCCCACAAATTCCACATGCGGGTCCTTATATACCTGCCGCAGCGCGCGACCCAGCTGTCCGTTCGCGCCGGTGACCAGGATCTTGCGCGGGGCGACAGGCGTGGCCTCCGCGAGCGGCGGGTGGTGCAAGTCCTTCTCGGAGATCTCCGTTGGCGTCAGTGGCCACGCGATCTCGTTCAGGTTCACGTTGGAATACTGCGCCTCTGGCGACCAGTGCGCGTTCACCAGGTAAACATAGGAGGTTTCCTCCAGCGCCTGGAACCCGTTGGCCACCCCGCGCGGCACGAACACGGCCTGCTCCGGGGTGATCTCGAAGGCGTGCTTCACGCCGAAGGTCTCGGAGCCCTCGCGCAGATCGATCCACGCGCCGAAGACGCGACCGTGCGCCACGGAGACGTACTTGTCCCAGGGCTCCGCGTGCATCCCGCGGGTCGTGCCGGCGGTGGCGTTGAAGCTGACGTTGTTCTGTACGGGGGCGAAATCAGGCAGCCCGGCCGCGACCATCTTCTCGCGCTGCCAGTTCTCCTTGAACCAGCCGCGCGCGTCGCCGTGGACGTCGAGTTCTACCGTGAGTAGGCCCGCGATGGGCGTCGAATTGACCTGCATGGGCCTAATCTTACTGTCCGCGCGCGGCGTATTTCTCCTCCACGGCCGACTTCGCGCCCGTCCACCACTGCTCGTTGTCGCGGTACCACGCAATGGTGCGCTCCAGCCCCTCGCGCATCGACGACGTGTAGCGCGGCGCCCACCCCAGCTCGCGGCGCAGCTTTGTCGAGTCCATGGCGTAGCGCTGATCGTGGCCGGCTCGGTCGGCAACATGTTCGTAGGTGCCACCCATAATCTCGCAGATCAATTCTATGACCTGCTTATTTGAGGTATGGTCGTTATCCGCGCCGATATTATAGGTCTCACCCGCACGCCCGCGCTCGAGGATGGCCAGCACGGCATCGTTGTGATCGTCGACGTGAATCCAGTCGCGCACCTGTGCGCCGGTACCGTAGAGTTTCGCCGGCCGGCCGGTGAGCAGGTTCGTGATCTGGCGCGGAATGAACTTCTCCACGTGCTGATAGGGCCCATAGTTATTGGAGCAATTCGAAATCGTCGCGTTGATCCCGAACGACCGAATCCACGCGCGCACCAAATGATCCGACCCAGCCTTCGTCGCCGAGTACGGCGAGGACGGATTATAGGCCGTCTCCTCGGTAAAGCGCGCCGGGTCGTCGATGGCCAGGTCGCCGAACACCTCGTCGGTAGAGATATGGTGCAGCCGCACCCCGTGTTTGCGCACCGCCTCGAGCAGCGTGAACGTGCCCACCAAGTTCGTGTCCACGAAAGGCGAAGGGTCGGAAAGCGAGTTGTCATTGTGCGACTCGGCCGCGAAATGAACGACGGTGTCTGTCTGCGACGTGAGCTCGTCGATAAGCAATGCGTCCGTGATCGAACCCTCGACGAACTCGATGTCCAAGCCCGCAAGGTTCGCGCGATTGCCAGCGTACGTCAGCTTATCGACGACCGTCACGCGCAGGTCAGGCACGCGCTCGAGCGCGAGGCGCACGAAATTCGCGCCGATGAATCCGGCGCCACCAGTAACAAGCATCCTCATAGCAGATAACACTACCTTTCGCTTCACGACGATCGCTCCCGCACCGAAATCTGTGGATAACTGAGTTGTTTCCACAAGCTGAGTTAGTGCTGGTTGCGGGATTATTTGGGTGGGTTAGTCTCAGGGCCATGAACGCATTCGAGCACTTCGCCTCCCAGTGGGGCCAGGCCATGGATATCCTGGCCGGCGCCTGCGGGCGCAGCGTGCTCGAGCTGTGCCAGGCGGGGCTGGACACGAAGATGGCGAAGCAGGTGGACAAACTCGCCGGGGTGTATTTCGGGAATACGAAGTCCACGAAGAAGCAGGCGAAGGCGCGTGGATGTTCCGGGGAGCAGGGCCACACGCTGTTTACGTTGGCGGAGATTGAGACGATCGTCGGGCGGCTCAATGACCAGAAGCACGCGTGGAAGGTGCGCGTCGAGCTGTGCAAAGAGCCGCCGATTCTGCGCACTCTTCAGGAGCGCGGCAAGGAGCTGATCGAGGAGTTCAACGGGCCCGAGGTACCGGAAAATAAGCCGTCTATGTCGGCGACGGCGATTCCGGGATCGACGTATGTGAACTTCCGCGCGTGCGCGCCGGGCTACCTGGTGCAGGCGGCAATGGACGCGCTCAATGCCGAGGAATCGGAGGAGCACCCGGCGGAGCGCGCCATGAAGATCCTGGCCGGCGGGGGTTCGGCCGGTGGCCCACCTGTGACGCCGGCGGTGATCATTTCGCTGGAGGATCTGGCGAAGGTCGAAGGCTACGAGGGCGATGACGTCATCCTGTCGCTGACCAACGGCACCCGGATGACGGGCAAGGAATTCGTAGAGGCCAAGATGACGGAGAAAGGCTACGTCATGTTGGTCGATCCGGTGGAAGGCCCGGTCAACGTGTATTACGGCAGCCGGAGTGCCACCCCGAAGCAGCGGCTGATGCGCAAAATCTGCGACCCCGTGTGCGTGGGCGATGGGTGCGGCGTCGGCGCGGATTATTGCCAGATGAACCACAACGTTGCGTGGTCAGCGGGCGGGCCGACGAACATCAACAATTTGTCCACGATGTGTAGCTTCCACAACGGGCGGATGGACGACGACCGGGGCAGCCCACTGCATGGGCACGTCGATCAAGTCAACGGACAGGTGTATTTCTTCCCGCCGTTTGGCGGAAAACCCAGGCTCAACGATCACCCGGTTGCCCGCGGAGGGGCAATGCGGGTGGTGTAGCCCAGCCCAATTGCGTGCACCACCCCGCCGGCGAGCGGCCCGACGATCAGCGAGAAGCAGACGGCCTCCACCAGGCCGAGCGGGGCGAGGAAGAGGATCGAATAGGCCACAACGGAGGCCACAATCCAGCCGGAGACGTACCATCCATGTTTTTCCAACGCCAGCACGGCCGTGCCGGTGATCATTAGCGTGCCCGTCAGCGCCGAGGCGAACGTCAGCGTGCCCAGGATCAGACCGGGCACAAACAGCGCCTCGCGATAGAGCAGCCGCAGAATCCAGGGGCCGATCGCCCAGGCCGCGACGAATCCGATCGCGCCGACACCCAGCACGAGGCCGACGGGCTTGGCCAGAGTGGTGAAAACCTGATCGCGAGCCTCCACGAACTTGACCACCAGCGCCGACTGGAAGCGCTGCAGCGGCACCAGGATCGGGGCGCGCGTGAGGGTGACGGCGTTAATAATGCCAGCGATGGTCACGGTGGTCGACGGGTCCTCGTTGGGAAAAGCCGCATTGAGAAACGTGGGATAGCCGGTGATCAGGGTCGCGGTCGCGCCCGACGCCAGCATCGCGGTAAGCACGCGGCGCAGGAACGCGTCGCGGTTGACATCCAGGGCCACGCTTATCGACGATCGCGCCACCCTCGAGCAGGCCAAAATCACCACCCAGCTCAATGCGCCGATCACCGTAATAACAAGGAACGCCGGCAGGCCCCAGCCGGCGGCCCAGGCGATGAGCACGAGCACGAGGCGCACACCGGAATCCAGGGCGACGAGACCAGCGTATTGGTTCCACAGACCCGCGCCTGAGAGCACGCCGGATAAGACTGCCTGGAAGACGTAACTGACCAGTCCAAACACCAATAGTGCGGTGCCCAGTTCCGGGCTGGTGGGCACGACACGGCCCATGACCAGCACGCCGATCGCCAGCGCGATCCCGGCCATGACCACTGCGAGAATCCCACCGGCTTTCCACGGGTTGGCGCCGCGATCCCGTCCGGTGCTCTTGGCACCCGCGACGGCGCGGGTGGTTTCCTGGGTGATGCCGTCGATGAGCCCGGTCGCGGCGAAGAACAGACCCCAGTAGGCCTGGAAATAGCGCAGCTGAGTCTCGGCGTCGAGCGGCCACTGGGCCACCCACATCACGATGAAGCCGGCGAGGGCCGCGAACACGGTCGCCAGCGACAGGGCCTTCACTATACGGCCTTCATAATTAAGGACACTCCGGCAATTCGGGGCGCTCCAACCAGGTGTGCAGGAGCTCGTCGACACGCGATGTTGCGAGCTCTTGGCCGCGTGCGGCCGTGTACAGCTCCCGCTTCAAATCCTGCACCTCGACCACGGAATGGCGACCGGTCGCAACGTAGCGGCGTATGGCTTGGAAGAAGGCCTCGTCGCCAAGCAAGCCGCGCAGCGCGTGCAACGTGATGGCGCCGCGCTTGTACACGCGATCGTCGAACATGTCGCGCGGACCGGGATCGCCGACGACGATGTCCTGGGGCTTCTCCGTCAGGATCTGATACTCGGCCTCCACGTTGACCTGTGCCGGCGTGCCCTTGTGCTCGAACCAGAGCCACTCGGCGTAGCAGGCGAAACCCTCGTTGAGCCAGATGTCGTCCCACTGGGCCAGCCCGAGCGAATTGCCGAACCACTGGTGCGCGAGCTCGTGGGCGATGAGCCGCTCCCAGCCCTCGAGGTGGTTGACGCCGAAAATCGACAGGCCCTGGGCCTCGAGCGGGATCTCGAGCTCATCCTCGGTGACCACGACGGTGTAATCGGCAAACGGATACGGCCCGAAGGTCGACTCGAAGAAGTCGAGCATCTCCTGCTGCTGATCGAAGGCATCGGTGGCGGCGTGCTCCGGCGACAGCCAGGCGTGCGTGTTGCGACCCAGATCCACGCGAACGTATTCGCCGACCTGCACCGTGGCCAGATAGGAGGCCATCCGATGCGTCGTCTCATACGTCCACGTCGTGCGGCTGCCGCCCGACTGCTTGCCGGTCAGCACACCGTTGGAAATGACCACATACGGGTCGTCGGCGCTGATCCGGATGGAATAGCTGGCCTTCTCATCGGGCGTGTCGTCGCAGGGGAACCACGTCGGCGCGCCGATCGGCTGGCTGGCCACGAGCGCACCGTTTTCCAGCTCCTCCCAGCCGATCTCGCCCCAAGTGGTGCGGCGCGGGCGCGGGTTGCCGCCATAAAAAATCGTCAGCGTGAACTCGGTATCCACCGGCACCTCGTTCTTAAACGTGATGCGCAGCTTCCCACCGGATTGCTTAAACCGCGCCACCTGCACGGTCCGCCCCGCGGAGCCCTGCGCCGTGACGCGCCTAGCCACCATGTTCGGCTGCAGATCCAACGTTAGGCCGCTCAGTGCTTTCCAATTGTCCATCCGCAGCGTCGCGGTACCCTCCAGCCGATTCGGCTCGACCCGGTAAGCCAGATCGAGGTCGTAGTGGCGGATATGGAAGCCGAGGTTGAAATCGACGCCGGTGTACGTATCGCGGGTACCGGGAACAGGGGTGGAGCGCAGCCTTTTGAGAATCATGATGCGGGAGAGTCTACTCCAACGTGTGCATCCAGCCACGAGTAGATCAACCCTTCCACGCGCGCGGTCTGTTCGTTGTCGGCGGCACCCGCGTGCCCGCCCTTGGTGTTCTCGTAGTAGTCAACGGGTTGGCCGGCCTTGGCCAGCGCGAGCGCGAAGGTGCGGGCGTGCGCGGGGTGGACGCGGTCGTCGCGGGTTGAGGTGGTCACGAGTGCCGGCGGGTAGTCGCTTTGCGACGACACGTTCTGCAACGGTGACCACCGCTCAATTGCCGCGCGTTCCTGTGGGTCCTCGGGGTCGCCGTATTCGGCCATCCACGAGGCTCCAGCCGACAGCGTGTGATAGCGCAGCATATCGGTGAGCGGAACCTGGACTACTGCGGCGCCGAAGGCCTCGGGGTACTGGGTCAGCGCGCCCGAGGTGAGCAGGCCACCGTTGGAGCCGCCGCGAATGCCGATTTGCTCGGGCGTGCAATAGCCACGCGCGACGAGGTCCTGGAGCACGGCATGGTGGTCCTCCCAGACTTTATGCCGGTTGGTTTTGACCACCTGTTCGTGCCAGGCCGGGCCGAATTCGCCGCCGCCGCGCAGGTTGGGTTGGACGTAAAAGTAGCCCTTCTCCAGCCAGGCGAGCCCGCGCACCGCCGAATACCCGGGGGTCAGCGAGACCTCGAAGCCGCCGTAGCCGCCGACCAGGGTGGGCCGGGCGCCGAACGAAAAGTCGCCGGTGATGAAGTAGGGGATCTCGGTGCCGTCGGCCGAGCGCGCCCAGTGCTGACGAGTCTCCAGGCCCGTGGCATCGAAGAGCGCGGGGGCAGACTTAATAGGTTCGCTTCCACGGTACAGCGTCGAGGGCGTGGTGAAAGAAGATGCGTTGATCCAGTATTCATCGCCGTCCAGCGGGCTGGTGGCAACAATGCTTGCCGACGAGTTCTCCGGCAACTCCAGCTCCGTGCGCTCCCAGGTGTCAAGCGTGAAGGCCGAGATGTGAGTGACCACGTCCACCAGGGTGGTTACCAGGACCTGCGACTGGGTAAAGGAGATCGCATCGACGGAGGTATGGGCATCGGGTTCGATGAGAGTGGTGAAGGTGGGGGAGCCGGCCAGGACGTCGTCGAGAAGCGACACCGCGAGTGCGCCCGCCGTAACCCCTGCGAAGCCGGTGCGGGGCAGGACGAAGAGCCATTGCTTGTGCGGGATGGCTTCGCAATCCCGCGGGATGTCCAGGAGCTGGCCATCAACGGAGACTTCGGTGGTGTAGAAATCGATTGCGCGGGTGGTTACGGTGCGTTCGAAACCGGGGGTGGAATCGTAGCCTGCGGCGACGAGGACGTCGGTGGGCTCGCCTTCGGCGATGATTTCGGCCACGTGGATGTCCTGGCCACGGTGCCAGCGCCGGACCTGGCGCGGATAGCCGGACTCGGTGAGCGAACCCTCGCCGGTGTCGGTGCCCACGAGCAGGGTATCCAGATCGACCCAGCTCACATCGGTTTTCGCCTCGGGCAGCGTGAAGCCGTCGGTGATGAATGCGCGGGAGGGGATGTCGAATTCGCGCACGACGGAGGCGTCGGCGCCGCCGCGGGAGAGACGTACGAGCGCACGGTCGTGGTGCAGGGGGCGCACGGTCGCACCCTTCCAAACCCAGTCCTCGTCCTCAACGATGGCCATCTTGTCGATGTCGAGGAGGATCTCCCACTCGGGATCGTCGGTGCGGTAGCTCTCCAAGGTGGTGCGGCGCCACAGCCCACGCGGGGAGGCGGCGTCGCGCCAGAAGTTATAGAGGTACTCGCCGCGACGGGAGACGTACGGGATGCGGGCGTCGGTGTCTAACACCTCGCGGATCCGGTCCTCGAGGGCGGAAAAGTCCCGTTGAGAAAGGGTCTGAGACGACCAATCCTCGGCCCACGCAAGGGCCGAGGATCCGGTGATGTCGTCTAACAGCTGGGGGTCAATCGAAGTGCGCATGACCCCAGTCTAGGGCGTGGAGAAAAATTACAGCCCGAATGCTGGCTTAATGGTCTTGGTCCACGACAGCTCGAGGTCCTCGCGCCAGCTTGGCCAGGAGTGGGTGCCGGTGTTGCGCAGCTCGTAGTGAGTTCTGTCAGCCATGCCCAAGGAATCGGTCTTAGCCTTCAGGTCGTGGGTGCACTGGTTCATTGCAGCCTCGATGACGCCGCCCTCAACCTGCAGGACACCTGCCTGTGCCGACGCGGTAGTAGCGTCCATGCCACGATCGCGGTAGTAGCCGGCCATGTCGGTTTCGCCAGCCAGGCCGGTACCGGTAGAGACGTAGAGCTTGGTGTTGGTGTCCTGGAAACGGTGCGCGCTCAGCAGCGCATCGTTGTGACGGTTGTGACGGCTGCCCATAGGGCCGACCATATTCTCAGGTTCCGAGCCACCGCGGTTGACCGTCAGGCGCATGTACTCGTACGTATTGAAGGTCGAGGTAGCAGCGCAGCCAGAGAAGGAGCCCACCGCGTCGTAGAAGCCCGGATTGTGCTGGGCGTGCAGCAGGGAAGAGGTTGCCGACATGGAGAAGCCGACGGTTGCGCGCTGGTTGTTCGCGCCCAGCTCAGCCTCGATTGGGCCAGGCAGTTCCTTGGTGATGAAGGTTTCCCACTTCTGCGGGCCACCCTGCAGGTAGCGGGTGTTTACGTCATCTTCCCAGTCCATGTAGTAGCTGAAAGCACCAGCCTGTGGGATGACAACGTTGACACCCTTGTTCTGGTAGAAGTCCAGGCCTTCGGTCTGGCGCAGCCAGTCAGCGTCCTGCTCGGCGCCACCAGCACCGTTGAGCATGTACACGGTAGGAGCATTGTCCACGCGGTTGCCGTCTGCGTCACGCGCAGGAATCACGGCGACAGGGATCTCGCGGTTATTCATCGACGGCGAGGTGACAATGTAAGCCTCAACCTTATCGCCGTCAACGTAGTCCGCGTACCACTGCTGTGGCGCACCGGTGGTGACCGCGTTAGGAACATCTGCCGAGGTCATTGGGCGGACAGTGCCAACGGCAGCGTTGCCGGCAACTTCAGCTGGGGTTACGGTTGCGGACTGGGCAACTGGCGCGGCGCCAAGTGCAATGGCGATCGCTGCGCCGGCAGCGAGGACGGAACGCTTGAGCTTCATATGGCGAGGCTTCCTTACCTTAAAAATAATTGTCAGAACAATGGGGTATCGTACCGCGGTTGCCAATTGTTAGCAGGATGTGCGGAATAATCTCACAGTCGACCCTAAACTTCGCCACCCTGTTGCGCAAGTGGTATCTGGGATTTAGATTGTTTGAGTAATGTCGCTCAATCTTCTGTGAAATACCTGTAACAATCTGGCCGTTTCCAGCGACAGGCACTTGAGAGACTTCCCAGATATCCCAGCCGCAATAGATTAAGGAAAATAACAGTGTCCATTCTTGAAATCATCCAGGTTCAAATCAACGAGTTCCTCGGCCAGTTCGTCCACATGGGCTCCTCCGCATCTTCCCAGGCTGCACTGATGCTGGGTTTGATCTAAGCGTCACTCCCTCCGACAAGCCTCTGCCAGAAAATGGCAGGGGCTTTCGTCGTTAAGCGAACTCGTGCCCCCACAGGGGTGCAAAACACACACCTCTATATGAAAAGGACGTATCCTGTGAGGCGTGACTAATGAACATTATGACGTAGTAGTACTCGGCGCAGGCCCTGGTGGCTATGTGGCCGCCATCCGCGCAGCACAGCTCGGCAAAAAGGTTGCTGTTATTGAGAAGCAGTACTGGGGCGGTGTCTGCCTGAACGTGGGCTGCATCCCTTCCAAGTCGCTGATCAAGAACGCCGAAGTGGCGAACACTTTTAACCACGAGAAGGATGTCTTCGGCATCAAGGGCGACGTGACCTTCGATTACACCGACGCTCACAAGCGCTCCCGCAAGGTCTCCGACAAGATCGTCGGCGGCGTGCACTACCTGATGAAGAAGAACAAGATCACCGAGATCAACGGTGTGGGCTCCTTCAAGGACGCGAAGTCCATCGAGATCACCGAGGGCGACGACAAGGGCAAGACCGTCACCTTCGACGATTGCATTATCGCGACCGGTTCCGTGGTCAACAGCCTGCGCGGCGTGGAGTTCTCTGAGAACGTTGTTTCCTTCGAGGAGCAGATTCTTAACCCTGAGGCGCCGAAGAAGATGGTTATCGTCGGCGGCGGCGCAATCGGTATGGAGTTCGCATACGTTCTTAACGCATACGGCGTCGACGTCACCGTGATTGAGTTCATGGACCGCGTCCTGCCAAACGAGGACAAGGAAGTTTCGAAGGCCATCAACAAGGTCTACAAGAAGCTGGGCGTGAAGGTCCTTGCTGGCCACGCCACCACCGCTGTGCGCGACAACGGCAGCTCCGTCGAGGTGGATTACCAGAAGAAGGGCACCGACAAGACCGAGACCATCACCGTTGATCGCGTGCTGGTGTCCGTTGGTTTCCGTCCTCGCACCGAGGGCTACGGCCTGGAGAACACCGGCGTTGAGCTCACCGAGCGCGGCGCGATTGCTATCGACGATTACATGCGCACCAACGTCGAGCACATCTACGCCATCGGCGATGTCACCGCGAAGCTGCAGCTGGCTCACGTCGCTGAGGCGATGGGTGTTGTCGCGGCCGAGGTTATCGCCGGCGCTGAGACCCAGACCCTGGGCGATTACATGATGATGCCTCGCGCAACCTTCTGTAACCCACAGGTCGCGTCCTTCGGCTACACCGAGGAAACCGCGAAGGAGAAGTGGCCTGAGAAGGACATTAAGGTCGCATCCTTCCCATTCTCCGCGAACGGTAAGGCTGTTGGCGCGAACGCGACTGAGGGCTTTGTCAAGATCGTCGCTGACGGCGAGTACGGCGAGCTGCTCGGCGCGCACATGGTCGGCGAGGGTGTTTCCGATCTGACTCCGCAGCTGACGCTGGCTCAGAAGTACGACCTGACCGCGGGCGAGATCGCACGCAACGTGCACATCCACCCAACATTCTCCGAGGCCATGAAGGAAGCTGCTCACGGCATCGAAGGTCACATGATCAACCTGTAGTTCGCTTCACGACGATTGCCCGACCACAGCAGTGGCCGGGCTTTGTTGCGTCTTGGGGTCCCGGGGTTAGTACGGTGCGATCGCGGTGGAGTGCGGGTCGATGTCGAGCGGCATGTGTACCGCCGGGAAGGCGCGCTGGGCACAGTTCTGGCGCGGGCAGACGCGGCAGCCGGCGCCGATCTGGTCGGCCTGCTCGGCGTCGTCGAGAGGCAATCCGGAGGCATAAATGGTGCGCTCGGCGTGGCGGGTCTCGCAGCCTAGGCCGATAGCGAAGAGCTTGTCGGTGTCCTGGAACTTGCGGCGGTGGTGGCGCACGGTGCGCGCGACCCACAGGTAGGTGCGACCGTCGGGCATCTGGGCGTGTTGGCGCACGATGTCGCCGGGCTGAGCGAAGGCGTCGTAGAGTGCCCACAGCGGGCACGTGCCGCCGGAGGTGGAGAAGTGGAAGCCGGTGGCCGACTGGCGCTTTGACATGTTGCCGGCCCGGTCCACGCGTACGAAGGTAAACGGCACGCCGCGCAGGTTCGGCCGCTGCAGGGTGGACAGCCGAGAGGCGACGGTTTCGTAGCCCACGCCGAAGATATTAGAGAGGTATTCCACGTCGTAGCCGGCTCTCTCAGCCTCGGAATGGATCAGGCCGTAGGGCAGGATCGTGGCGGCGGCGAAGTAGCTGGCCACGCCGCGGCGGGCGAGGTTGACTGAGGATTCGTCGGAGAGTGGTTCGTCGACAAGTTCATCGTCGATAAGCGTGCCCGTTTCTAGATAGGCCAGCTCGCTGGCCATGCGGAAGGCGCGCTGGCCGGTGGAGAGCAGCGTGGACAGAGAAAGGACGCCGCGCTCGGCGTCGAAGGTGTGCAGGGTGCCGTCGACGGCGGAGGAGTCCTCGACGGTGATGTTGTGTTTGTCGCGCAGGCGCGCCTCGAGGGCTTCCTCGGTGTCGCGGATGCCGAAGCGCTCGATGCCGAGCTCGGCCGCGAGGTCCTCGGCGGTGTGGTCGATCTCGTCGAGATAGTTCTGGCGCGAATAGAAGAAGTCGCGCACCTCGTCGTGCGGCATGGAGATCGCGGAATCGCTCGTGGTGCGCTGATCGGTAGCGATGGTGAGCTTGTCGCGAACGTTGCGATAGCGCCGGTGCATGTCCACCATGGCGCGCGCGACCGTGGGGTGGTTGTACACCAACTCGGAGAGCTCTTGGAGTTCGACGTCGCTGGCCGCGATTTCTTGGTCGCCGACGACGTCTTTGAGCTCGGCGAGGAGACGGGAATCGTCGTCACGCGAAAAAAAGGTGGCGTCGACGCCGAAGGCCTCCGTGATGCGCAGGAGCACGGGCACGGTCAGTGGCCGCACGTCATGCTCGATCTGATTGACGTAGCTGGCGGACAAATCGAGTGCGGAGGCCAGAGATGCCTGGCTTAAGTTTCGCTCGCGGCGCAATTGGCGGAGGCGCGAGCCCACGTACGTCTTTCCCATGCGCACATCTAACCAAAAATTGTGAAGAATTGTGTGGGTATGGCTGCGAAAAAAGTTAACTCTCAGGCAAATCGGATATTCCCCTGCAGGTGGATTTTTGGGTCCGTCGAAAGTAGGACCACTTTGGGGGTGAAAGTTAGTGGGAACTGACCGTGCGATGGGTGGTGGTGGCAAAGATCACAGGCGGCACCTACTTCGGGCACCTGTGTAGCCGATGTGAAGAGTCGAAAAACATTGTGTGAAGTCGAATCGCGCAGCACGTAGGGTGACCTGCACGCATTCTTCGCAGAGTTGCGAAGGTGGCTCTGTTAGGAAGCGGGGAAGTGGCGAAGAAAACCGCCAGGGGCGAACCGCCTGCGGAAAGGGGGTCCGACAGTGTGAAATGGAAAATCGTGTAACTAGGACGTGACCGACTTAACCACGTAGAGTGATTACGACACTGGAGGTGCCATGACTGTACAAAACGCAGACCGTGACGCAATTCGCCACGGTAAAATTACCGAAAAGCCGCTGCGCGAGCGGCCTTCGTATCCAACGTGGGCGCTGAAGCTCACAATGGCCATCACCGGCCTGATCTTCGCGCTATTCGTACTCGGCCATATGGTCGGTAACTTGAAGCTTTTCATGCCAGACCACGGTGGCGTGCCTGCGTTGGACACTTACGGTGAATTCCTGCGCACCATGGGCGAGCCACTGCTCCCACGCGAGGGCTTGCTCTGGATTATCCGCATTGTGCTGCTGGTCTCGATCGTGCTGCATATTTACGGCGCATTCGCCCTGCACGGTCGCTCGAGCCGCTCCCGCGGTAAGTTCAAGCGCACCAACCTGATGGGTGGAACGCAGTCCGTCGCTGCACGCTACATGCTGGTCACCGGCGTTATCTTGCTGCTGTTCATCATTTTCCACATCCTCGACCTGACGCTGGGCACCGTTGTTGCTTCCAGCTCGTTCGAGCACGGTGCTGTGTACAACAACATGGTTGCAACCTTCGCCCCCGAGCGCTGGTGGGTCACCCTGGTTTACGTTGTTGCAAACCTGGCTCTGTTCCTGCACCTCACCCATGGCATCTACCTGGCTGTCTCCGACCTTGGTTGGTTGGGCAAGCGCGGCCACGTGATCATGGTAATCCTGGCGTACTGGCTGCCAGCCATCGTTGTCATTGGCAACATTGTTATGCCGTTGTCCATTACATTCGGTTTGATCTCGTAGGAGGAGCTAAGCAAACATGACTACTGATCAGGGCGCACAGCGCGCCGAATTTACCCACCCGACATCCATCGTCGAGGGTGTTACCGCGGGTACCATCCTGGAGAGCAACGAGCCGAAGGGCGTCCCAATGCGGGACATGTGGAACTACAACAAGGACCACATGGAACTTGTTTCTCCACTGAACCGTCGTAAGTTCACCGTTCTCGTTGTCGGTACCGGCCTGTCCGGCGGTGCCGCAGCAGCAGCACTCGGCGAGCTCGGCTACAACGTGAAGTCCTTCACCTACCACGACGCTCCACGCCGTGCGCACTCCATTGCTGCGCAGGGTGGCGTGAACTCCGCACGTGGCAAGAAGGTCGACAACGACTCCGCTTACCGCCACACCAAGGACACCGTGAAGGGCGGCGACTACCGCTGCCGCGAGTCCGACTGCTGGCGCCTGGCCATCGAGTCCGCTCGCGTGATCGACCACATGAACGCCATCGGCGCACCATTCGCTCGCGAATATGGCGGCACCCTGGCAACCCGTTCCTTCGGTGGTGTGCAGGTCTCCCGTACCTACTACACCCGTGGCCAAACGGGCCAGCAGCTGCAGCTGTCCACCGCGTCGGCTCTGCAGCGCCAGATTCACCTGGGCAACGTGGAGATCTTCACCCACAACGACCTGGTTGACCTGATCGTGACCGAGAAGGACGGCAAGAAGCGCTGCGAGGGCATCGTTACCCGCAACCTGATTGACGGTTCCATCACCCCGTTCACCGGTCACGCAGTGATCCTGGCTACCGGTGGTTACGGCAACGTCTACCACATGTCCACCCTGGCTAAGAACTCCAACGCTGGCGCCATGATGCGCGCCTACGAGCAGGGTGCTTACCTGGCGTCGCCTTCCTTCATTCAGTTCCACCCGACGGGCCTGCCTGTCAACGCTGAGTGGCAGTCGAAGACGATTCTGATGTCCGAGTCCCTGCGCAACGACGGCCGTATCTGGTCGCCAAAGGAAAAGGACGACGACCGCGATCCGAACACCATTCCGGATGAAGAGCGCGACTACTTCCTCGAGCGCCGCTACCCAGCGTTCGGCAACCTGGTCCCACGCGACGTTGCATCCCGTGCAATCTCGCAGCAGATCAACGCCGGCTACGCAGTTGGCCCGCTGAAGAACTCCGCTTACCTGGACTTCCGCGACGCCATCGAGCGCCTCGGCAAGGACACCGTGCAGGAGCGTTACTCGAACTTGTTCGAGATGTACCAGGACGCGATCGGCGAGGACCCATACACCACGCCAATGCGTATTGCTCCGACCTGCCACTTCACCATGGGTGGTCTGTGGACGGACTTCAACGAGATGACCTCCATCGACGGCCTCTTCGCTGCCGGCGAGGCATCCTGGACCTACCACGGCGCGAACCGTCTGGGCGCGAACTCGCTGCTCTCGGCTTCCGTTGACGGCTGGTTCACCCTGCCGTTCACCGTGCCAAACTACCTGGCAAACCACCTGGGCGAGCCTGTTCTGGCTGAGGATTCCGCGGCCGCTCAGGAAGCTGTCAACCGTTCGAAGGCACGCCTGGACAAGCTGATGAGCGTCGAGGGCCCGAACCCTCACGGCTCTGACTACTACCACCGCCAGCTCGGCGAGATCCTGTACAAGTACTGTGGCGTTTCTCGTAACATCGAGGGCCTCAAGCAAGGCATCAAGGAAATCCGCGCGCTGCGCGAGGATTTCTGGACCAACGTCCAGGTTCCTGGTGGCACCGACTACATGAACCAGGCGCTCGAGCAGGCAGCACGCGTTGCTGACTACATCGACCTGGGCGAGCTCATGTGCGTTGACGCACTCGATCGTGACGAGTCCTGTGGTGCGCACTTCCGCGACGACCACCTCTCCGAGGATGGCGAGGCAGAGCGTGACGACGAGAACTGGTGCTTCGTTTCCGCATGGGAACCAGCTGGCGAAGAAAAGTTCGTCCGCCACGCAGAGCCACTGTACTTTGAATCGATTCCGCTGATGACAAGGAACTACAAGTAATGAAACTGACACTTGAGATCTGGCGTCAAGCCGGACCTGAAACCGGCGGCGCATTTGAAACCGTTCAGGTCGACGACGCTGTTGAGCAGATGTCCATCCTGGAGCTGCTCGACCACGTGAACAACAAGCTCATCGAAGAGGACAAGGAACCATTCGCGTTCGCTTCTGACTGTCGCGAGGGCATCTGTGGCACCTGTGGTCTGACCGTTAACGGTCGCCCACACGGTGCTGGCGAGAACACCCCTTCTTGCCAGCAGCGCCTGGTGAACTACAACAACGGCGACACCCTGAAGATCGAGCCTTTCCGCTCCAACGCATTCCCTGTGATCAAGGACATGGTCGTCGACCGTTCCGCACTGGATCGCGTAATGCAGCAGGGTGGCTACGTCTCCATCCAGGCAGGTACCGCACCAGACGCGGATACCTTGCACCTGAACCACCAGGATGCTGAGAAGGCACTCGACTTCGCAGCCTGCATCGGCTGTGGCGCTTGTGTTGCTGCCTGCCCGAACGGCGCAGCTCACCTGTTCACCGGCGCAAAGCTCAACCACCTGAAGCTGACCCCACTGGGTAAGCAGGAGCGTGGCAAGCGTGCCCGCCAGATGGTCGACGAGCTGGAGACCAACTTCGGCCACTGCTCCCTGTACGGTGAGTGCGCAGACGTCTGCCCAGCAGGCATCCCGCTCGAGGCTGTCGGCGCTATCAATAAGGAACGCGCACGTGCCGCATTCCGTGGCAAGGATGACTAGGATTAAACCTAGTTGTGTTTAATGTCTTGTCGGCCCCCATGCCGCAAGACAATCGTGAATGAAAGAGAGAATTGGCAATGAGTGCACATAACTCCGTAGCGGACATCAAGTCTGAGTCTCACCCGGAATACTCCGGGAAGCTCCAGGACACCTACATTGATGGCTACGACCCAGTTTCCCTGTCTGCACCTCACTCTTCCCTGGTCCGTTCCTCTACGTGGATCGGCATGGGCCTTGTGATGGCTTCGCTGGCTTTCGTCGGCACGCTCCTGTGGGGAATCGGTACCGGCATCTGGGGCACTGGTACGGCGACGGATCACAGCAGCCTGCTGATGATCATCGGCGGCGTCGGCGCTGTTGTTGGCTTCGGTCTCGGTTTCGGCCTGATCTTCCGTGGTCGTCGCTACTACCGCGAGTACCGTGAGGAAACTGGTCGCCAGAACTAATTCTCTTTGCACGAACACCCCCTTGCCCCGACGCGGAGCAAGGGGGTTTCGCGCTATTCGCACTACTATGGGCGTGAAGAGCACCTTCTGATCAACTGAAAGACTAACTTCTAACATGGGTAGACATGCTTTGTCGGAGGAATCGGCGACCGAAGCCGCGACCACAACCTCCATGCCGGGGATGAGCGCGGAGAAGGAAGCGGAACGTCGGCGCGCCCTGCGCAATCACCAGGCTTTCGCCACCGGCTTGCTGCTGATCGCGGCCGTGATTTTCCTGACGTGTTCATGGTGGCAGTCGCAGGGCACGGCACCGGGCTGGATCGGCTACGTCCGCGCCGCCGCCGAGGCGGGCATGATCGGCGGCATCGCGGACTGGTTCGCCGTGACGGCGCTATTCCGGCACCCGATGAAAATCCCCATCCCGCATACCGCGCTGATTCCGAAGAAGAAGGACCAACTCGGCGATGCACTTTCGGGTTTCGTCGGCGAGAATTTCCTCAACGCCGAGCTGATCACCGAGAAGGTCAACCAGGCCAATATCCCGGAGAAGGTCGGCCAGTGGATGGCTAAGGCCGACAACGCTGAGCTGATCTCTCGCAAGGCGAGCGAGTTCGGCGTGTACGCGATCCGTTCCCTGGATCCGAAGGACGCCGAGGATCTGATCAATTCTCAGGTCATCGCGCGCATCGCCGAGCCGACCTGGGGCCCGATCGCCGGCCGCGCGCTCGAGGGCCTCATCGCCGACGGTAAGACGGAGCCCGTCGTCGATGCGCTGATCTCGTGGGGTCGCGACAAGGTAGACGGGATGGAAGATTCCATCGTTTCGCTTATCGACGAGCGTATGCCCAACTGGGCTCCACGCTTCGCCAAGGAGCTTGTGGGCGAGAGGGTCTACAAGGAACTGGTGAAGTTCATGGAGGATGTTGACACTGATCAAAATCACCAGGCTCGCCAGGCCATCCGCAAGCAGCTCAATCAGCTGGCCCAGGACCTGCAGTTTGACGGCGAGATGATCACCAAGGTGGAGAATTTCAAGTCCGAGGTGATGGGGTCAAAGGTGGTCCAGGGGGCTGCTTCCGAGATCTGGACAAGCGTGTCCACCTCGCTCATCGACGCTCTCTCGGACCCGAGTTCCACGATGCGTCGTCGCATAGCGGAATTGTCTGTCCATTGGGGCAACAGGATCCAAACTGACGAGGAAGTCCGCTCGCACCTGGACAAGATGATTTCCGGCACTGCGTCGTACCTGGCAGATAACTATGCTGGGGAAGTGACGGGAATTATCTCGGAGACCATTCAGCGCTGGGACGCGGACGAGGCCAGCGAGAAGATCGAGCTCATGGTGGGCAAGGATCTGCAGTATATCCGCGTGAACGGAACCGTGGTCGGTGCGTTGGCTGGCTTGGTTATTTACACTGTAAATCAGCTGCTCTTTGGTGTGTAACCCAACTGATTGCGAAGGAAGTAGATCACAATGACCGAACCAAATAACTCTCTGAAAGGTATCGGGGAGGCACTGGTCAACGCGGGCGGCCGCCTGGGCGATGTCGTGGGCGATTTCACCGACCGTTTCAAGGCCGACTCGCCGGAGGGCAACGGCCTCGGAGATCAGGTCAAGCAGGCGGTGGCGCGTGCCCGCACCTCGTTTAGTGAGGCAAGCGACGCTGACCAGTACAAGCGCGCCTCTGCCTCCTTTGCGGGCGACGCGGAAAGCATCTTCCGCGATCTGGCGGGCTCCGTTTCCCGCGCGGCCCAGGGCACCAAAGACTCGGCGGAACTTGGGGCGGCCCGCGAGTCGCTGAATTCCGCAATGGATCAGATTCGCCAGGCCTTCGACCAGAGCGTCGGCCAGATCCGCGAGCGGACCGAAAAGTCCGGCACCGACCAGGACAAGAAGGAAAGTGAAGGCTTCATCAACGACATGCGCGGTCGCCTTGAGGGAATGATCTCGCGCGTCAACGAGGGCCTCGATAACGCCAAGGATTCGACCAAGGATTCCGCCAACACGGATGCTCCGGATATCATTGACGGGGAAGTCGTCACTGAGTCCGACTCTGAGTCCGACACTGACACGAAAAACCCACCTACCGGAGAAAATTCCTAAATGCTCGATGCTTCAAGCACCACGTCACTGATCGCCAGTCTCCCGTCTCTTCTAGAGCAGCTCATGTTTTTGCTGGTGGCAATCGCCGGTGTGGTGGGAGCGGTGATGGCAGCAACCACCCGCGACGACGCTTTTGAGGCGGCAAACCGCCAAACCAAGTGGATCTGGGTGGCCATCCTCATCGCCAGCGCCTTTGCTTGCCTGCTGGGGCTGCCTTTCCTCTCCTGGATCGGCGCGATTGCGATCGGCGTGTACTTCTTCGATGTGCGCCCGCATATCAACAGCATCCTGCGCGGCGACTACTACTAATCAGCATGGATGATCTCGAATGGCTGGCCACGAAGGTAGGAACCTTCGCGGTCAGCCCTACTGGTATCCAGGGTGTAGCACCGAGCCCCGCGGGCATTATCGTTGAGCCCACGCACATCACCCAAGCCCGCAAGCTCAGCGATCATGTGATCGCGCTGGCGGGCTGGCCGACGGGTCGCCACCACACGCTGGTCAAGGCCGCCGAGGCGCGGCTTGCAGGGGAGACGGGAGCCAGTGAGGTGTGGGTGGTCGTCGATAAGCTTAGCGACGAGACCGCGACCCTCTCAGAGCTCATCGCCCTGCGGCAATCCGTCGAACCGCCCGTGCGCCTCGGCGCGATCGTGCCGCAGGGGCAGGAGGCG
Source organism: Corynebacterium lubricantis DSM 45231 (assembly GCF_000379425.1). GTDB lineage: Bacteria > Actinomycetota > Actinomycetes > Mycobacteriales > Mycobacteriaceae > Corynebacterium > Corynebacterium lubricantis. The sequence continues at coordinate 68,285 of NZ_KB902236.1, read as the reverse complement.
GTGGCTGTTCAGGCTGGCGTCGACGTGATTGCTGTCGAATACGGCAGCGACATCCCGGCGGGAGAGGTGGCTGTCTACGGGGCGGTGCCTGACCTGGAGGCGACGATTGAGCTGCTCTCGGCGGGCGCGAGTCGCGTCTTCGCCGCTGATCCTATGGCTGCTTTGGGGCAGGGGCAGACGTAGAGCTAAGCTCGTCGAGGTTGACGTTGTCGCCGGTCAGGGTGACGCGGAAGCCGTCCTGAATCACGGTGAACTGCTGGATCTGCAGCGGGCCGACGAGCTCTTCTTGAATGCCGGACTCGCTGAGCTGTTTCAGCGCGTCGGTGGTCTCGGGTGGTAGGTCGAAGCCGAAGAGGCGGGACGATTCTACCTCGAACTGCAACTGGCCGTCGACCATGACGGGCAGCAGCTCGATTTCGAAAATGCCCTGGGTAATGGCCAGATCGAAGGTGCCGGAGGTCGGATTCGCGGCGATGTCCGAGATGCCGAGCACGTTGATGATCTCGGAGTAATCGCCCGCGTTGCCACCTGAGATGGCCTCTTGGAGCTGCATCTGCATGGCGGTTTCCAGGAAGTCATCGGGGATCTCCGAGGTGACCTGCAGATGGCCTACGTTGTTGTCGCCGCGGATGGACAGGTCCTTCAGCTCCACCTGGGCGGCCGGGCTGCCGTTGATGAAATCGTCGCCGATTTCCAGCGTCGACGGGGTATCCAATGTCATGCTCGGGATGGTGCCGGTGAACAACGAGAACGTCAGCGGGGTCGGGCCGAAGGAAAGCTGCGGTTCGCCCTCGACGGTAACGTTTGCCGGGATCCCCTCCTCGAAGCCGTCGCGGAACTGCTTCGACATGTACCAGCGCATGCCCACCTCGGCGACGAGGAAGAGCACCAAAATGACCACGGCGATGCTGATGAGGACCTTCCACACGGTAGATTTACCGGTGGTTTTCCCGGCTTTTTTACCGGTCGATGGTGTACTGCGACTCATTGTGGAAAGGTCCCTCAATTCTGCTCTGGAGCAACGGCATCCCATCTTACCGTGAATAGGTTGTCTCTTACTCTTCTGCGTTGTGGGATAAGCGGCACACCCTCGTCGATAAGCATCTCTTGTGCCTTGCGCCACCGCACCCGCGGACCATGCGGCGCCCACCCGGCGGCGCGCGACCACGTGGAATCCGCGGCCGCCAGCAGCGCGTGGATTTTCTCGCCGTCCTTATTTAGGTGAATCAGTTTTTTCGGCAGCCGCTCGGCGACATCGCTGGGCGAGGAGACGTCGAAGGGGTCCCAGGCGAGCGTGAGGGTTTGCGGCCCGTTTTCGTCCAGGAGCACCCATGCGGCGCGGCGGCCGATCTCGTCGCAGGTGCCCTCGATGAAGTATCCGCCGGGCGCCAAGCGCGAGCAGACCTCGGCCCACACCATGTCCACCTGGTCCACGTCGTATTGGCGCAGCACATTAAAGGCGCGGACCAGGTTGGGGCGGTAGCCGGCCAGCTCGAAGCCGCCGAGTTCAAAGCGCACGCCGTCGCGCGGCGGCAAAACCCGGGAGGGGTCGATCTCGAGGCCAACGACTCGGGTGTGGGGGTTGACGCGGCGCAGCCAGCGCGCCCACTCAACGGTCGTCGTAAAGCTAGCGCCGTACCCCACATCCACCGCAAGGGGGCTGCTCACCCCGCGCAGGTAAGAGGAAATCTCGGGGTGGTAGCGGGTCCAGCGGTCGGAGCGGCGCAGGCGGTTGTAGCCGGTGGTGCCGCGGGTGATCACGCCAAAAGGCCGACCTGCGCCTGCCTGCGCGCGCAGGTTATGGGCATGGTCGGCCATGGGTGATCTCGAAAAGGGGCTTAGAGGTTCTCAGAAATCCAGGTGTTGGTCAGCTGACCTTCCTGGTCGAAGAGGCCGGCGAGCGCCTCGGCGACCTTTGGCTCGATGGCAGGGCCCATGAAAGGAATGTCGACGGTGACTTCGTTGTCGTAGGCCAGGGTGGTGGTCTCGCCCTCGCCGGCGAGCTTGATGTCGCCCTTGAAGCTGACCGGGGTGCCCTTCACGGACGCGTCGTAGTTCACGTCAGCCTTGCCGTCAGCCAGGTCGCCGATGGTGACCACGCGCTTGAGCTTCAGGTTCTGCGACACCATGGAACGCACTGCCTCTGGGAGCAGGTCGAGCGGAAGAACCTCGAAGAGGGTGGCTACGTTGCCGGAAAAATCATTGACTTCGCCTGGCTCTGGGGACAGGTTTGCCACGATGTATTCCCAGTAGTCCTGGTTTGTCAGCGCGGTGTGAACTTTTTCGGCCGGCTGATTGATAGTTACGGTGTTTTCGCTACGAGATGCCATGCCTTACAGACTACCGTGGGAAGGGTGTCTGATTCATGTAAGGCCCGCTTTGAAGGCCGTGTCGCAGAGAACTTGTCCGCCACCCCTGGGGTAGAGGTCATCGACCCGCCCGCGTTCGCGCAGTTGACCACGCTGCGCATCGGTGGCACGCCGGTCGCGGCTGTGCGCGCGAAGACGTCCGAAGCGCTGGCTACAGCCGTTTCGCTTCTCGACGAAGCCCAGGTCCCACTCCTCGTCGTCGGCGGTGGCTCCAACTTGGTGGTGGCCGACGGCGAGCTCGATCTGGTGGTGGTGCTGGCAGAGAACGATGCGCTGGAGATCGCGGCCGGCGGCCTGGTGCGCGCGGGCGCGGGCGCGGTGTGGGACGAGGTTGTCGCCGCCACGGTTGAGGAGGGCCTGGGCGGCATCGAGGCGCTGTCCGGCATTCCCGGTTCCGCCGGTGCCGTGCCGGTGCAAAACGTCGGCGCGTATGGTGCCGAGGTCTCCGACGTGCTCACCCGCGTCAACCTGTACAACCGCTCGACTGGAGAGTCTGGCTGGGTGCCGATCTCGGAGCTGGAGCTGGCGTATCGCTACTCCAACCTGAAGTTCACCTCCCGTGCGGTGGTGCTCGACATTGAGATGCAGCTGGACCCCACCGGCATCTCGGTTCCTTTGCGACACATGAAAAACCGCCGCATTTCCGTCGCCGCCGCCCGCGCCTCCGTGCTGGAGGTCCGCGCCTCGAAGGGCATGGTGCTCGACGCCACGGACCACGACACCTGGTCGGCCGGTTCGTTTTTCACTAACCCGGTGGTTGATTCTGCTCTCGCGGATGCCATCGACGCGCAGGTCGGCGAGGAGGGCATGCCGCGCTTCCCGCAAGAAAACGGCGAGAAGCTCTCGGCAGCCTGGCTGATCGAGCGCGCCGGCTTTAGCCGCGGCTTCCCCGCAGAAGACGCACCAGCTCGCTTATCGACGAAGCACACGCTCGCCTTGACCAACCGCGGAAATGCGAAAGCGAGCGACATTGCATCGCTCGCTCGCACCGTACGTGATGGGGTGGAAGAAAAGTTCGGTGTCCGCCTAGTTCCCGAACCGGTGTGGGTCGGGATGTCGATCGACGACTAGCCCTTCACACCGCCGGCCGTCAGCCCGGAAACAATGCGGCGCTGGAAGATCAGCACCATGATGATCAGCGGCACCGTCACTAGGGCACCGGCCGCCATCGTGGCCGCATAGGGGTATTCGAAGGAGCTCGGTCCGGTGAATCGCGCGATGGCCACGGTGACGGGCTCGGTGGCATTCGTCGACAATTGCTGCGCCAACATGTATTCGTTCCACGCCGAGATGAACGCCAAGATTGCCGTGGTAAAGAGGGCCGGGGTGGCCAGCGGCATCATGATCATCCGGAAGGCCTGGGAGCGTGAGGCCCCGTCGACGCGTGCGGCTTCCTCGAGTTCCCAGGGCAGCTGGCGGAAGAACGAAATCAGGGTATAGATGGTCAGCGGCAGCACGAAGGAAATATTCGGCACGATCATCGCCTGATAGGTGCCGATCCAGCCGATCTGGCTGAACAGCTGGAACAGCGGGGTGACCAGGGCGATGCCGGGGAACATGGACGCCGCCAGGATGATCGCGGTGACAAAGCCCTTGCCTCGGAACTGGAGGCGGGCCAGCGCGTAACCGGCACCGACTCCCACGACGAGGGCGACCAGGGTGGTGGCCACCGAAATGATCAGCGAGTTGCCGATGGCTCGGGCGAAGTTATTGCCCTTGTCGGTGGCCAGGGCGTCGCGGAAGTTATCCAGCGTGATGTGGGTCGGCCACGGGGTGGTATCGAAGGTGAATGTGGAGTCGCGGAAGGCGACCACCAGCATCCAATAGAACGGCGCCAGGCCCCAGAGCAGGATGAATGCCACGCCGACATAGTGCAGGATAGTGGCCCATTTTTTGCTTCTCATTTAGCTAGCTCCCATCTGTACTGTGGCTGCCTTAGCTTCGCGCTTTTGTCGTCGTTTAGCTTCCTTCTTCGCGGCTCTCTGCTCGCCGGTACCGGAGACGTCGGCGCCGAGGAAGCGGATGAGAATGAAGGCGACGAAGAAGATGAACAGGAAGATCAGCGTGGACAGGGCCGAGGCGGAGTTGAAATTGCCCTGGCGCATGTCCTCGACGACGAGCTGGCTGATCACGGCTGTGGGCGAGTTCGACGACGGCGAGATCATGATGACCGGCAGGTCGTACATACGCAGCGCGTCGAGGGTGCGGAAGAGGACGGCGACCATGAGCGCGGGGCGCACGAGCGGCAGGGTGATTAGCCAGAACTGCTGCCAGCGCGAGGCGCCGTCGACGCGGGCGGCCTCGTAGGTTTCCTTCGGGATCATCTGCAGGCCAGCCAGGATGAGCAACGCCATGAACGGGGCGGTTTTCCACACGTCGGCGATGATGACGGCGAAGCGCGCGGCCCAGGGGTCGGTGGTCCACATGATGTCGGTGCCCAGGACCGAGTTCACGATGCCCTGGGGTGCGAACATGAACTGCCACAGCTTCGCCGTCACCGCGGTGGGGATGGCCCACGGGATGAGTACGGCGGCGCGCACGAGGCCGCGGCCCTTGTAGTTGCCTGCCATGATCAGCGCCATGATCATGCCCAGGATCGTTTCCAGAGTGACGGTGGCCAGCGTGAAGCCGACGGTATTTGTCAGCGCCGGCCAGAAGTCGGTGGAGAGCACGCCCGGCGGGCAGGTGGTGGCCAGGCCGTCGGAGCCCATGCAGCGCTGGTTGAGCCAGTAGAGGTAGTGCTGGAATCCGGCGAAGCCACCCTCGACGAATACACCGGTGTCGGGGTCGAGGTGGCGGTCGGCTTGGAAGGATAGGTAGATGGCGCGCAGCACCGGGTAACCGATGACCACTGCCAGCACGATCAGCGCCGGCGAGAGCAATAAGAGCGCGCGCCTGGCTTGTTGGGCTCTAGTGCGCATGGGCATGACTCCGATTTCAGGTTTTTAAGTGATAAACACCTGCCCGGGTTTTCGCGGGCAGGTGTTTGGGGATCGCACTCGAGTTAGTTGGAAGCGTTCTCGATTGCGCTCTTCATGTCGGCGGTAGCGTCGTCGACGCTCTTGCCGGCGGTCAGGGCTGCGTAGGCGTTATCCTGCACGGCCTTGGAAATTGCTGGGTAGAACGGGCTGACCGGGCGAGGCGCCGCGTTTTCCAGGGAGGTCTTCAGCGCTGGCATGTATGGGTGCTCCGCGATGATGTCTTCGTCGTCGTAGATGGACGCCAGAACCGGTGGGAAGGATGCCTCAGCGAAGGAGAGCTGGTTTTCTTCCGAGACGATGAACTCGATGAAGTCGCGGGCTGTCATCTTGGCCTCGGAGTTGACGTTGATGCCGTTGTTGTAGCCGCCCAGGGTGGACACGCCGACGCCATCCTTGCCCACGAGTGGGCTGACCTCGACATTGCCGGCGATCTCGGAGGCTTCGCCCTCAGCGTTGGAGTACATGTATGGCCAGTTGATGGCATACGCGGTGCGGCCCTCGACGAAGGCGAGGTTGGTCTCTTCCTCGGTCGCGGCGGTGGAGTCCTGGGTGATCACGCCGTCGGCGTAAGCGTCGACAAGCGCCTGGAGGCCCTCCTTGGATTCAGCGGAATCGACGGTGACAGAGGTGCCGTCCTCGCCGAGAACGGAGCCGCCCCAGCCTTCCATGAAGCCCACGGTGTTCACCGTCAGGCCCTCGTACTGGGAGAGCTGGGTGGTCAGGCAGCCCACGCCGGCGTCCTCGGCGGCGGTGCAGGAATCGATGAGTTCCTGGAAGTTGGTTGGTTCCTCAGGCACGATCTCGGTGTTGCGGAAGAGCAGCTGGCCGTTGGTGTTCTGCGGCATCGCGTAGAGGGTGTCGTTGTAGGTCGCGGATTCCACGGTGGCCGGCAGCAACGCGTCGGTGTCCACGGCGAGGTCGCCCTCAAGTGGTGCGAGGTACTGGTTGGCGGCGAAGTCGGCGGTCCAGACAACGTCGAGCGCCATCACGTCGTAATCGCTGTTGCCAGCCTGCAGGGACTGCACGAGGGTTTCGCGCTGTGCGTCGGCCTCGCCGGGTAGCTCGCGGAGGGTGACTTCCTCGTCTGGGTGCTCGGCGTTCCATGCCTCGATGATGGGGACGAGCTTGTCCACGTCGTTGGCGCCCATGGCAAACGTGATGGGGCCGCGGGCCTCTTCGCCCGAAGCGCCCTCGGTGGCGGAAGGGGAAGCGGAGTCAGATTCGCCGCTCGAGCAGGCGACGAGGGTAGCCGAGGCAACAGTGACAGCGGCGAGGGTGCCCAGTGTGCGGCGCGTGATGCGGTGCGTCATGCGAAGAACCTTTCAGGAATTTTTAATGGTTCTTCTAGGTTAGTGATGCACCCCATAGCGCCGAAGCAAAATGGTTCAAATCATACTTTTCGGGGGTAAATTTAGATGCGCTGCCCGGTTTCCTTATCGAAGCGGTGCGCGGCCTCTGGGTCATAGGTGAGTTCAGCGTCGGCACCAATGCGGGGGACATGTCCTTGAGGGACCTTAGCGACGAGCCGATCTCCCTCAGTGGCGACGTAGGCGTAGGCCTCGGAGCCGAGTTCCTCGACGAGCTCGACGGTGCCGCTGCGCACAACCCAGCCGGTCGGTGCCGGATGATCGGCGGTGACCAGGTGCATCGCCTCGGGGCGCACGCCGAGGCGCACGGACTGGCTGGCGCCGCGATCGTCGAAAAGGTTCATGGCGGGTGAGCCGATGAAGCCGGCGACGAACTCGTTGACCGGGTTGGCGTAGAGCTCCTTGGGTGCGGCAACCTGCTGGAGCACGCCCTTATCAAGCACGGCGACGCGATCGCCCATGGTCATCGCCTCGACCTGGTCGTGGGTGACGTAGACGGTGGTGGTGCGCAGGCGGCGCTGCAGGGCGGCGAGCTCGGCGCGGGTCTGCACGCGCAGCTTGGCATCCAGGTTGGACAGCGGCTCGTCCATCAGAAAGACCTTCGGCTCGCGCACGATGGCGCGACCCATGGCCACGCGCTGGCGCTGACCACCGGACAGGTCCTTGGGGCGACGATCCAACAGTTCGGTCAGGCCGAGCAGCTCGGCAGCCTCGTTGACCTTCGCGTCGATCTCGGACTGGGGGAGCTTGGCCAACTTGAGGGCGAATCCCATGTTCTTCGCCACGCTGAGGTGCGGATACAGCGCGTAGTTCTGGAAGACCATGGCCACGTCGCGTTCCCCGGGCTCCAAATCGGTGACGTCGGTGTCGTCGATAAGAATGCGTCCCCCGCTGGTCGGCTCGAGGCCGGCGAGCGCGCGCAGCGTGGTGGACTTACCGCAGCCAGACGGGCCGACGAGCACGAGGAACTCGCCGTCGGCGATCTCGAGCTCGAAGTCGCGCACCGTGGGTTCGTCGGCGCCGGGGTACTGAATATCTACGTGATCGAAAGTAATCGATGCCATGGATAAGCAGATTAGCAGCGTGGGTCACTATTGGGGGCAGACTTGCAACTAGACCAAGCGGTATATATTGTGGTGGACACGATCAAGAAGATCAGCCGCTAACGCCCTTCGGCAGGCTGACTGGCAACCGCGTATCGCACACGGTGCCCCCGAAGGAAGATCGGCCTCGTTCGAGCACACGCCGCGAGGAAGACGCGATTTTTAGGAGCACTCCCATGAGTACACCACTTCGCCGGATGGCCATTACCACCGGCACCGAAAAGTTCCACAGCCAAGCAGAAGCGGCCATCAATAGTGGCGGCTGGCAACGCGTGCGCGACTTTTCCTTCGACGACCAGCGCACCGAGCTACGCACCATCACGAATCAGGCGCGTCGCAGTGGCCAGCCGATCTGGTGGCACCCAGAGCGGGGACTATTGCGGGTTGATCTAAGCAACACGGCCTCGTTCGTCTTCGATTCCGCAGCGGCCTAAAGAGCAGGTTCCGCTAGACGACGAAGTGCCCACCGGAAACTTTCTCCGGTGGGCACTTTCTAGCTAGCTACCTTTTAGCGCTTAGGCGCTTGGGTAGACGCCGTCGTCGCCAAGGCGCGCGTTCTCGTCGAGAAGCAATGCGATCTCGGCCTCGTGCGCACCCTTCTCCGGGAAGCGACGGCCTTCGACCTGCTTGAACAGCTCGGTGCGGCCGATCATGCCCGCCTCGAGGTGGTTCGCGCCGGCACGCAGGCGGTCGGTGGCACGCTTGCGCCATGCCTCGACATCCTGGCCAGACTTCGCCAGAGCAGCCTCGAAGACGCCTGGGTGAGCCAGGACCAGCAGGGCGCCAACGTGGCCGAAGCCCAGGGAAGTCAGCGCGGCTGCCTTCACGTTGCCCTCACCGAGAGCGAGAGGGGAGCGCAGCCAGACCAGGTTCTTCGACTTTGGCTCGAGCAGCGGATCCACACAGTCCAGGGAAGCGTTCTGTGGGATGTTGCCCGTGCGCAGCACGTCGATGATGCCGCCGGTCTGGAACAGCGCCGCACCTGCCTTCGAGTGGCCGGTGAGCGTCTTCTGCGAGATGACGTACATCGGCTTCTTCGGATCGCGACCAATCGCAGGCCACAGCAGGGAGTGCAGCTCGGACTCGTTTGGATCGTTGGCGTTGGTGGAGGTGTCGTGCTTGGACAGGACGCTGACGTCGTCTGGGGTCAGACCCAGGGACTTCAGGTTCTTCGCCAGGCGCGAGTTCTCGCCGCCGCGAGCCGAAGCCAGCACACCCAGGCCAGGAGCCGGAATCGAGGTGTGGGCGCCGTCGCCGAAGGAGGAAGCGAAGCCAATGACAGCCAGGACAGGCAGACCCATCTCCGCAGCCAGGGAGCCACGAGCGATGAGCACGGTGCCGCCGCCCTCAGCCTCGAGGAAGCCGCCGCGACGGCGGTCGTTCGCACGAGAGATGAAGCGGTCGTCGATGCCCTGGTCGGTCATCTTCTTGGTCTCGGCGGTAGCGTTCATGTCGCCGAAGCCCGCGAGGGATTCGACCTGAACGTCGTCGATACCGCCGGCGACCACGAAGTCAGCCTTGCCCAGCGCGATCTTGTCCACGGCTTCCTCGACGGAGACCGCGGCGGTTGCACAAGCGCCAACCGGGTGGATCATCGAGCCGTAGCCGCCGACCAGCGACTGCATGACGTGAGCCGCCACAACGTTTGGCAGGGCTTCCTGCAGGATGTCGCTCGGGCGCTCCTCACCGAGGAAGCGGGAGACGAACACCTTGTGCAGGGACTCCATGCCGCCGATACCGGTGCCCTGGGTGGAAGCCACCTGGGCTGGGTGGATCGACTTCATCAGCTCAGCCGGGGTGAAGCCAGCGCCGACGAACGCGTCGATGGCGGTGACCAGGTTCCACACGGCAATGCGGTCCAGGCCGTCAACCATCTGGGCTGGGATGCCCCAGTTGGTTGGGTCGAAGTCGTCAGGCATCTGGCCAGCAACGGTGCGGGTCAGGGTGGCCTTGCGAGGCACGCGTGCCGTCGCACCAGCCAGGCGGGTCACGGTCCACTCGCCGTCGATGAGCTCGACCTTCGTCTTGGAAGGATCGGCCTCTTCGATGTCGTGGGCCTCGTCCTCGTTGGCGACGGTGAACGTGATGTCGCGATCGAGGAAGACCTCGGTCAGATCGATGGAGCCGCGGTCGGTGAGGAAGTACTTGTCGGTCAGCTCGCGCACACCGGAGCGTGCGACAACCTCGTCGCGGAAGCGGTCGTAGATGTCCTCTTCGGCGATCTCGGTGCCGTCGGCGTCGTACCAGCCTGGGTTTGGATCCTCAGCCCAGTGGACCAGGTTCATCATCCAGGCCATTTCAAGGACACCAGCGGCGGTGAGCTCGGCGGTACCGTCGCGCTGCATGCCGTACTCGGCCTCGGCGCGGGTGCGACCCAGACCCCAGGAGGAAACCTCGCCGAGGCCCACGATGACGATCATGTCGTCGAGGTCGCAGGTGACGTCGCCAACTTCGGCGGCTGTCGCCTGCGTTGGGTGAGCGGTATTAGGTAGCGCCTTGATGGTGACAGGTGCCTCAACCTCGGCGGTTTCTGGCTCGGCGTTGGCGGCCTCTTCTTGAGCCTGCTTCGCCAGAGCGGAGATGGAGATCTTGGAATCTCCCAGGCCACCGGTGAGATCCAGCTCGATCGGAGCCTCGGCTGCCTGCGCGCGGGTCTCCTTGGAAGCCAGACCGATCAGAGCCGAGGAGATCTCTTCTGGATCCCACACGTGGATGCCAGCCTTCTCGGCGGCAGGCACGAGGCCGTCGTTGCCACCCATCAGGCCAGTGCCGGCAACCCAGCCGATCTTCGCCTGAGCCAGGGTCACGCCTTCAGGCCAACCAGCCTCAGCGGACCACTTCGCCTGGATGGCGTCCATAGCAGCCTTGACCTCGCCGTAGGCGCCGTCGCCACCGAACATGCCGCGGTTCGGGGAACCAGGCAGAACGATGTGTGCGCGGGTGGACGGGAAGTCGTCGGCACGCTGTGCGAGCTCGGAGAGACCCGCGATGGTGCGCTCGACGGACCAGAGCAGCAGACGTGCCTGGTTCTCGGCCGGTGCGCCCGCATCGGCCAAAGAACCGGAGACGGAAGGAGCCGCGAATGGGTACGCCAGGGTTGGGATGAGCGCTGGCTTGGTCACCTTGACCGTGTTGCCCACGGTCTCGCGCTGCTCGGAGCCGATCCAGTCGATCAGGGCATCGATGTCGCGGTACGACGAGAGGTTCGCCGGTGCGATCCACAGCTGCGCGGAGACGGAAGCGTGGTCGCGGTACAGCTGGCGAGCGAATTCCTTACGCGCCTGGGACACGTTCGACGCGGTCATGATCACGGTCGCGCCGCCCTCGAGCAGGCGCTCGACGACTGCGGTCGCAATGGAGCCCGGTGCGGCACCGGTGACCAGTGCGACGTCGTTCTTGAACTCCTCGTCGGCCTCGCCGCGTGCGGCGGTAGCGATCTCGGAGAGCAGGTCAGCGTTCTCGTAGCCGTTGGCCACGTACCATTCGGCCTGCTCAGCGACGGTCTCGCCGGTGCCCGCAAAGCGAGCGACGTCGATGGTGACCTCGCCGAGAGCGATGCGTGCCAGGTCCTCGCGGGCCTGGGCCCAGCGGTCGTCGAAAAGCACGGCGCGCTTGGCATCGAAGGATGGGGTGACCAGTTTGACCCAGTTGGAGCCGAGCTCGGCCTCAACGGTGTCGATGACGGTGGTATCAGGGACCTCGACGGCCTCGACCTCGTCGACGACACCGAGCTTGTTCAGCAGGGTGCGTGCGGTGGACACGAGGGTGTCGGTGACGGTCTCGGCGTAAGCGTCGAGTGCCGCGGAGTCGACCACGCCACCGCCACCGCCGGAACCACCAGCGTTCATGGAGACGGAGACACCGTGACGGTTAGCTACCGACTGGATGGCCGCGTCGATGAGGGCGTCCACGTCAGCCTTGGAGGAAGCCGAGGTTGGGATGGTCGCCAGGGTGCCGCCGCGGACCGATTCCTCGTCGCGGGAGCCCAGCAGGATTTCTGCTTCGACATGTGCGGCCCAGGAAGCTGGCAGGCCCCAGGCACCGGTGACGCGCTCGCCGACATAGGCAGGCTTCACGCCGGCTGCACCGGTGAGCTGGCGCAGGCGGGCGGTGATGGCCTCGGAGAGCACGGAGCCGAATGGCGAGTAGCCAGGGGCTGCGGTCTTGACCTTGTCGCGCAGGGTGGCCACGTCGGCGTCGGCCGCGCCGTCGATGGCAGGCACGCCGATCTCGGCGGACATGTCCATCAAGAGCTGGTTACGACGAGAGGACACGCCGTTGGTGAGCTCCTCGACGGTATCCGAGTCGTTGATCTGCTCGTAGCGCATCTTGTTCTGGAAGGAGAACAGGACCATGATGGCCTCGGCTGCGGTAAACGCCAGCTCAGGGGCATCGGCGGCGGAACCGCCGGCGGCCGCTGGCGCGGCCGGAGCAGGAGCTGCGGCTGGGGCGGCTGGCGCAGCCGCTGGCGCGGCTGGGGAATCGGAAGCGGCGGAAGGAGTCGGGTCGGCAGAGTCGTCGTCAAGCGAAGGCTCTTCGTGTGCAGGTGCCTCGACGGCATCCTGCAGCATGACCTGATCCTGGTTGGCCTCGACGTTGAGGACCGGGATGTGGTGGCCGATGACGTCCATCTCGCGCTTGGCCAGGTTGGTCAGGGTTGGCGAGGAAGCCAGGCCGACCTCGATCATCTGGTCGTTGGACTGCAGGAGCAAGTCCTGGGTCTCGATCCAGCGCACAGGGGACGCGAACTGCCATGCGAGCAGCTCGATGAGCAGCGTGCGCGCCAGGGTGTTCGCGTCGGTGTTCTCGGCGGTGATGTTATCGAAGGCGGTGGTTGGCACCTCAGCCTTGATGGCATCGATGAAGTCCTGGGTCAGCTCGAATGGGCGAGCAACCAGGTTTGGCACGTAGCGGCCGACGAGTGCGTCCACGTCGATCTCGGCTGGCAGGAGCTCATCGAGCTTCTGGGCGAAGGCAGGAACGCCGTCGCGCAGCACGGAGGAGTGGAACGGAACGTCGATGCCAGGCACGGTGACGAAGGCGCGGTCGCGGATGCCGTTGGCCTGCGCCTTCAGCTGTGCGAGGCCCTTCTTGGTGCCCGCGATGGAGTACTGCTGGCCTGCGATGTTGTAGTTGACAATCTGCAGGAACTCGCCGGTCTCCTCGGACACCTTGGCCACGTAGGCCTCGACGTCGTCGGCGGAAACACCGATCATGTTCGGGCGCAGGGCGCCCATGCCGTACTCGGAGTTGCCGTCGGCGTCGCGAGGGACCAGGGTGCCCATGGCGGAGCCGCGGGAGTAGACCACGTCGATGACGGACTCGAGGTCGAAGATGTTGGCCAGGGAAGCCAGGGCGGTGTACTCGCCGAGGGAGTGGCCGGCGTACATGGAGCCCTCAGCCAGCGCGTTGCCCTCGCGCAGACGCTCGGTCTGAGCGTAGGCAACAACGGCGAGCGCAACCTGGGTGAACTGGGTCAGGTGCAAAACACCCTGTGGGTGCTTGAACTCGGTGCCCTTGACGTTCACGCTGGTTGGGTTCTCGTCGATAATGCGCTGGATGGAGAAGCCCAGGTTTGCGCGGGTGTGGCGATCGGCGCGGCGCCAGATGTCGCGCGCTGCAGGAGAAGCGTCGCGGTCGCCCTTGCCCATGCCCTCGGTCTGGATGCCCTGACCTGGGTAAACGTAGGCGGTCTGAGGTTGTGCCATGAGCGCCTGGCCCACGGAGACGACCTCGCCGTCGATGCGGCAGGTGACCTCGAGGGCCTGGTGGATGCCCTTGCGTCCAACGCGCTCGACGGTGATCTCGACCTCGTCGTTAAGCTGCACCATGCCGTACATGGAGTAGGTCCAGCCCACGACCTCGCCGTGGCGGCCAGCAAGGTGCTGCGCGGTGGCAGAGAGCCACATGCCGTGCACCAGCGGTGCCTGGAGGTTGACAAGGCCGGAGGCGTTGTAGGAGGTGTGGATCGGGTTGTAGTCGCCGGAGACCAGCGCGAAGGCGGTCATATCGGAAGGTGCGGTGACGGTGGCGCGGTCCACGAAGGAGCGCGGGGTGGACTCGACCTTGGTCGAGGACTTGCCGCCGCCCCACTCAGGCGCAGGGGTTGGCACGTTGGTGCCGGTCGCGCGGCCGCGGATGGCGAAGCGCTGCATTTGCGTTGCGACGAGGTCACCCGACTCGCGATCAAAGAGCTCGAGTTCCACGGTGACGATGCGGCCGGAGGCGGACTCGTCGATAGCCGTGCACTTCGAGGTCACGTCGATGGTGCGGCCGTTGGCCAATTCCTCGAGTGGGACGCGCAGGTCGACGACGTGGTTGAGGTGGACAGCGTTGAGCAGGCCCTCGATGACTGGGTAGCCGTCGGCAAGCTTGCCGGAGCCGAGCGCGGTGTAGATTGCTGGCCACGCAGGGCCGACGAGTACGTCAGGGGTGCCGGCCTTGACCTCGCCAAGGGCTGCGCCGGTGACGTTGGTGTGCGCGGTGAGCAGCGAGGCTGGGAAGGTGAAGGAGTACTTGGCCACGCCGAATGGTGCGTCCTCGGACTCGGAGCCCTCGATGATCTGTGGCATTTCGGTGATCTCGTCGCCGTTCTCCGAAGTGGAGCCGACGCCAGCGAGGCCCTCGAGCAGTGCGAACACGGAATCAGGGAGGCGCTCGTCGGACACGACAGGAGACGCGCCGGTTGCGGTGCCCTCGGACAGGTCCAGCGGGATGGTGACTTCGCGGACGTAGAACGGACGCTGCTCTTCTGGCAGGTTATCCCAGTAGGAGTCGGAGTTGATGCGGATCGACCAGGATCCTTGCGGATCCTGAATTAAATCGTAAGCGTCGTCGTTCATCTCGTAGGCAGGGTTCGCCATGAGGTGGCCGTGCCAGACGATGGTCGGTGCGGCCTTGATGAATTCCTCAGCCGACTGTGCGTCGGAGAGGCGGGAGTAAAGCTCGGTCTCCTCGACGCCTGCGGACTGCAGGGCCTCGGTGGAACCGGACTCGAAGCGGCCGAGCAGGTCTGCGACGGGCTCGTTCTTCTTGGTGATGCCCGCAACAGCGACAGGACCTGGGATGATGCGGACCTGGTCGGCGGTGTAGCGCTCGTCCTGGGCCTGCCACAGGGTGTCCTTGCCGAACCACGTCTTCAGGTCGCCGTCGATGGCTGGGACCCATGGCATTGGCTTGACGTGCTTGTAGTTCAGGGAGATCCACCAAGCGGCGTCGCGAGGGGAGACCTGAATCTCGTGTGCGGCCGGGTACGCCTCGAGCAGGCGCTTAGCCATTGCTGGTGCGTCGGCGACCTCGTCGATATCTGCGAACAGGGTCTCGATCTCGCCGTGGTCGGTCTCGTTGAGGCGAGCCTCGATGCGGTGCAGGAGGTCGAGGAAGCGGTCGTCCCAGGTTGGGTCGACGAATGGGTGAGCCAGCTCGACGAAACGCTCGACCCACTGTGCGTAGGTCATCTCTTCGACGTCGCCGAAGTAAGGCTTGGAGGTCTTGCTCAAAGCCTCGATGATCTCGTCGCGGTGAGCGTCGTAGTCCTCGATATCCAGCGAGGTGATCAGGCGCGATGCAGCTGCAAAGGAGTTGTCCAGGTCGTGGATGTCGGCCAGCAGGTGCGACTGCGAGGAGGCAACGCCGTTGGTGCCGGAGCCGCGGGCGACCCAGCCGCCGTTGTCTTCGATAGGCAGGCCCTTGGTGTTGACCAGGAGGTCCTTGACCGAATCGGTGGCCTTGGCTTCCTTGGTGGCCATGGCGACGGTGCCGATGAAGACGGCGTCGACAGGCATGGCAGCCAGGCCGTACTTCTCGGACCAGGAACCGGTGATGTAGGAAGCAGCGCGGTCAGGCGAGTAGATGCCGCCGCCGACTGCGAGCAGTGCGTTCGGGTACTTACGCACCTCGGCGTAGGTGTCCAGCAGCATGTCGTCGAGGTCGGTCCAGGAGTGGTGGCCACCAGCGTGGCCGTCCTCGACCTGCAAGATGACAGGGAAGTCAGGGTTCGCGGCGGCGATCTTCAGGGCGTCGCGGATCTGCTTGGAGGTACCAGGCTTGAAGGAGATATATGGGAAGCCGTCGGACTTGAGCTGTGCGAGCAGCTCGGTAGCCTCGTCGACCTCAGGGATACCAGCGGAGATGCACACACCGTTGAAAGGTGCGCCGGCCGCGCGGGCCTTTGGCACGATGCGGGTCTGACCGAACTGCAGGTTCCACAGGAAGCGGTCGAAGAACATGGTGTTGAACTGGGCGGCGCGGCCCGGCTCAAGGAAGGACTCCATGGTGTTCTTGTGCTTGGTGAACACCTCGTCGGAGTACATGCCGCCACCCGCGAGCTCGGTCCAGTAACCGGCGTTTGCGGCGGCCGCGACGATTTCGCCGTCGGCCGAGGAAGGGGTCATGCCGCCGAGCATGATCGGCGAGAGGCCGGTCACGGACGAGAAGCGGGTCTGGGTGTAGGTTTTGCCGTCAGGCAGGCGGACCAGGCGTGGTGCGAAGTCGGAGTAGTCGACGGCCTCGGGCAGCTCGCTGCCCGGGGTGGCCAGCTCGTCGCGCGCGGCAGCGGAGTCGGCGGTGATCACGGGAACGCCGTGGCCTGCGACAAGCTTCGAGGTCAGCGACGCCAGGGACTTGTCCAGGGCGACGATGTGGGTGGCGCCGTCGTCGAGAAGCTTTGCGACGATTGCCGGCCAGTCATGCTGGTCGTGCAGGATCGCCTGGGCGAGCTCGCGAGGGGTGGTTTCACCCAGGTCGATGCCACACTCTTCGGCCCACTGGGCTGCCAATTCCACGGCCTCGGCGTTGGAGGAGTTGTGGAATGGGTAGGCGACTGGGAGCTCGTCGAAAAGCGGATTGAGCTCGGAACCACCGAACTCGGCGGATTCGAGGCGCGCGTTGTGAGCGTCCGCGATCTTGGTGATCGCTTCCTGGGCTGCTTCGAGGGAATCCGGGGTGCCGGAGAGCACGATGTGGCGCGGGCCGTTGATGACGGCGATCTCGGCGCCTGCGGCTGCTGGGGTCTCAGCGAGCACTGCTGCCACATCGTCGCGGGACAGGCCGCGGATGGAGAGCATGTGTGGGCGCTCGTCGGTGGCACCGTGCACGTGGGAGGCGGCGGTGCCGAGCAGGAAGGCAAAGGCCAGGGTCTGCTCTGGGTGGCGAGCGGCCGAAACGCCGAGGGAGCCCTGCGAGTGTCCCGCAAGGAGGGTATCGGAGATGTTAAGCCCCAGGTCGCGGAGCTGATCAACGGCAGCGATTTGGCCGAGCACGATGCCCGGGACGCTGACCGCTGGATGGACGTCGATCGCTGCAGGGGTAGCTGCAGCGTCTTCGGCAATCAGTTCGCGGAGGCGTTCTGCCATTCCGGGGACCGTGGAAGCCAGCAAGCGGGCAACCGGTCCGGTGGTGGTGCGCGCGCCATCGATGAGGTCAGCGAGGCGGGTGCGGGTCAGCGGGGATGCAGCGGCATCGGAAAGCGCGTACTGCCAGTTAGAACCCTGCCCGGCAAATGCGAGGGCAGGGTTCGTCATGGCAAGAAGGGGCGTTAAAGACATGCGGATGTTCCTTCAAAGTGTTTAGGGGTCGGAAACAGTGCAACTACGACACCGTAACTTACGAACTCGTAGGAAGTGAACGACACGCCCTGTATTGTGAGGGAACTCTCATGTTTTGGACAGGATTCGGGTGTGACCCCTTTGCTTATGCGGGGGCCTAGGCCAAGGCTTAGGCCAGGGACAAGAAGATTTTTTCCAATCTCTCCTGGTCAAGGGAGTTTGGCCCCTCTTCCTCCATGCATTTTTGCATGCCCTTGGAGATGACAAGGAAGCCAGCGCGAGAGACCGCCGTGGAGGCCGCGGAGATCTGCGTGGCCACCTTTTCGCACTCCTCACCCTCCTCGAGCATGCGGATGATGGCATCAAGCTGGCCACGCGCACGCTTAAGGCGCGTGATCGCTGGCTTAGCCTCCTCTGCAGTTATTTTCATAGCCCCTACTGTACAGACGACCATGTGACGTAACCGCCGTCCAAGTTAGCCACGTCGATGTCATGGTTGCGCAGGAGTGATGAGGCCGTGTGGCCGCGCAGGCCGACCTGGCAGTGGACGACGTACTTGCCACCCTTGAATTCCTCGATCCGGTCGCGCAGATCATTGAGTGGGACGTTGCGTGCCCCCGGGATCTGGCCGGCCGCGAACTCGCTCGGCTCGCGGACGTCGATCAGCTCCCAGCCATCTTCCAGATACTGCTCCAGCTCGTGGAACTGGACCGTCTTCTCGCCCTGGACAATGTTGTCGTTGATGAAACCTGCCATGTTGACAGGGTCCTTCGCCGACGAGAACTGGGGCGCATACGCGAGCTCGAGGTCCGCAAGATCAGAGGCGGTCAGTCCGCCACGCATGGCGGTGGCAATGACGTCGATTCGCTTATCGACGCCGCCCTCGCCCACACCTTGAGCGCCCAGGATGGCATCGGTGTCGGCGTTGACAACGAGCTTCAGGTGCATCTGGTGCGAACCAGGGTAGTAACCGGCATGGTCGGCGGGGTGCAGGTGGATGACGCGCGGGTTCAGGCCGGCTGCCTTCGCCTTGCGTTCGTTCCAGCCCACGGCTGCGGCCGAGAGTCCGAAGAGGCCAACGATCGAGGTGCCCAGGGTACCGGTGCGGCGGACGTCGCGGCCGGAAATAATGTCGGCGACCAGGCGACCGTGACGGTTCGCGGTCTGTGCCAGTGGGACCAGCGTGTCGGAGCCGTCGACGCCGTCACGCTTCTCGGCGGCGTCGCCGAGAGCAAAGATGGCCGGGTCGGAGGTGCGCTGGTAGTCGTCGACAACGATGCCACCGCGGGCGCCGATGTCGAGGCCGGCGTCGCGTGCCAGCTCGGAAGCGGGGCGGACGCCGATGGCGGCGACAGTAATATCTGCATCGACTGTGGTGCCGTCGGCGAGGGTGAGGCTGTTCTCGCCGATGAGGGTGGTGTCGGCGTTAGTGAGGACGGTGACGCCGTTGTCTTCCAGGTACTTCTGGACGAGCGCTGCCATCTCTTCGTCGAGAGGTGCCATGATCTGTGGGCTGCGCTCGATCACGGTGACCTTCAGGCCGCGGTGAGTGAGGTTTTCTGCGAGCTCGAGGCCGATGAAGCCACCACCGATCAGTGCTGCCGACTTTGCGCCCTCGAGATGGGCGACGATGTTGTCGACGTCTTCGACGGTGCGCAGGGTGAGTGCGCGTTCGATGCCCTCGATGGGTGGCAGCAGTGGGGTCGCGCCGGGGGAGAGGACGAGGGAATCGTAGGAGATTTCTTCGCCTGAGTCGGTAGTGACCGTTTTCTTGTCGCGGTTGATGGCGGTGGCGCGGGTGTTGGCGCGGACGTCGAGGTTGAACCTGTTCTTCAGGGATTCAGGTGTCTGCAGCAGGAGGTCCTGGCGCTCGGTGATGACGTCGCCGACGTAGTAGGGGAGGCCGCAGTTGGCGAAGCTGACGTTTCCGGAAGCCTCGAGAACGATGATTTCGCGGTTCTCGTCGTTGCGACGCAAGCGCGTTGCGGTGGACATGCCGCCGGCGACGCCGCCGACGATGACGGTGGTTGGTTTCATGTTTCTACTTTGTCTACTTTCCGAACAGTCGAGAGAGGAAGCTTTGTGGCTCTGGCTTTGAACAAGTGCACCATTGTCCGGCGGGGACGGTGGCCTTTACTTGATCGACGTGTTGGCCGCATCCGGCCCAGGTGGTTTTTCCGCAGTTAGAGCAGGTGGCAGGTTGGCACATTATGAGGAGACCTTTCAGTGTTTTCTATACCCCGGGGGGTTTACGAAAATTAATATACCCCAGGGGGTATATAGGACGCATGAAAATACCCCCAAACCGGGGGTGGTTTGGAGGTATTTGTGCTGGTCTTAGCTGTGCTTGAGGCTTAGCTCTCCTCGAGAAGCTTGAGCAAGTCTGTCCGCACTTCGCGGCGACGAATCTTGCCCAACTGGTCCGACTTCAACTCCTCGAAGTGGTAGAAGGTACGGGGAACCTTGTAGTTGGTGAGTCGTTCGGCGGCGAATGCCTTGAGGCCTTCGGGGTCCAGGGCTGAGCCATCACGAAGGATGACGCAGGCCACTGGGTCTTCGGAGCCGTCTGCGCGAGGGCGTCCGACGACCGCGACATTGACCACATCGGGATGCTTGCGGACGACATCCTCGACTTCGGCTGGGTAAACATTGAAGCCGCCGGTAATGATAACTTCCTTGGTGCGGGCGATGACCTTGATGAAGCCGTCCGATTCCATGATGCCGACGTCGCCGGTGCGGAACCAGCCATCGTGGAAGGCCTCCGCGTTGGCCTCGGGGTTTTCGAGGTACCCGCTAAACACCTGCGGGCCACGGCAAAGCAGCTCGCCTTCCTCGCCATCTGGCATGGTCTCGTCCAAGTTCTCGGGGTTGGCGATGCGAACTTCGGTGTCGGGGAAGGGGACGCCAATGTAGCCCGGGCGGCGGTTCCCGTCCATTGGGTTGGCGACCAGGACTGGGGAGGTCTCCGAAAGGCCATAGCCCTCGACGAGGAGGCCACCAGTTAGTTCTTCCCACGCCTCAACTGTTGCCACTGGGAGCGGGGCGGCACCGGAGAAGGAATTCCTGATGCCCCGGATCTCGATGTTTTCTTCCTTCGCAGCCTCGATGATCTTCGTGTACAGAGTCGGCACTGCTGGGAGCCAGGTTGGCGTGTGCTTCTTCATGATGTCCATGATGAGCGGGATACGCGGGGCAGGCATGAGGATCATCTCGGCGCCGACGTGGACGGCGAGTACGCCAATCAGAGTCAGACCGTATGCATGAAACATGGGAAGGGCTCCCATCATGCGTTCGTCGCCCTTGCCAAATTCGGGAACCCAGGCTTCGCCCGCCTTGCAATTGGAGTAGATGTTGGCGTGTGAGAGGGGAACACCTTTTGGCTTGCCGGTAGTGCCGGAGGTGTACAGGATGATGGCCGTATCTTCCTTATTAATCACCTCGGGGAACTTCACGTGTTCGACGGAGCCGCCGATGGCATCGCTAAGGAGGGTCTTCCACTCGATCGCGTTCGGCGCGTCGCCGGTCAGGGCGGAGCGCTTCTCCCGGATGGACGGAAGCGGGATCCGCAGCAGGGCTTGCTGCAATTTTGGCATGGCCTCGACCATGTTCACGCTGATGATCGTTTCCAGGTTTGAGTCTTTGCGGAGGTTATCCACGATGGGAACTGCCTTGTCCCAGACGATGGCGACGCGGGCACCATGGTCCTGGAACAAGCCCTTGAGTTCGTGCTCGGTGTAGAGCGGGTTGTGTTCAACAACGGTGGCGCCGAGCTTGAGCACGGCGTAAAGGGCGGCGATGTGCTGGGGGCAGTTCGGCAGCACGATGGCGACGCGGTCGCCGGGGCGGACACCGAAGGCCTTGAGGCCAGCCGCCGCCGCTTTCACCTGTTGGTCGAGGGCACCATAAGTTTGGGTCCTGCCGAAAAACCAGGTTGCTGATTTGTGCGAGTTTTTCTTCAGATTGTTGTCGTATACGTCAACGAGGGTGGTGTCCCCATATTCCAGGGTGGTGGGGGTCCACTCTGCGTATTGCTTTGTCCATGCTTTAGTTTCGAAGGCCGACACGGGGGCACCTTTCGGTCAAATGTGATGCAGGTCATGATTGGTTAGTTTTTTAGTATGCCACACATTTGCGAAACGAACCACAATTCTTAGTTAATTAATTTACTTCTTTTGCTCCAGCAGTTTAAGCAGGTCCTTTTGTACTTCTCGGCGACGAATCTTGCCAAGCTGATCGGTATTTAGCTCTTCAAAGTGGTAGAAGGTACGCGGAACCTTGTACCGAGTGAGACGCTCCCGTGCGAACTCTTTCAGGCCTTCTGGATCGAGGGCGGCGCCATCGTTCAAAGTCACGCAGGCAACCACATCCTCGGAACCGTCCTCGCGCGGACGGCCAACAACGGCAACTGTGTCGACATCGGGATGATCGCGGATCGTGTCTTCTACCTCGGCGGGATAGACGTTAAACCCACCGGTGATGATGATTTCCTTCAGGCGAGCGACGAGACGGATAAACCCGTCTTCGTCCATGATGCCCATGTCGCCGGTGCGGAACCAGCCATTGTGAAAGACCTTTTCGGTTTCTTCGGGCTTGTTTAGATAGCCCTTAAATACCTGGGGGCCGCGGGCGAGGAGTTCTCCCTCTTCGCCGTCAGGCATTGTTTCGTCCAAGTTGTCGGGATTGGCGATGCGGATTTCCGTGTCAGGGAAGGGAATACCAATGTAGCCGGGGCGGCGTGCTTCGCTCATGGGATTACCCACAAGAATCGGCGAAGTTTCTGTCAGTCCGTAGCCCTCGACGAGGAGGCCATCGGTAAGACGTTCCCACTTTTCTACAGTGCTCGTGGGCAACGTGGAAGCACCGGAGAATGCGTTGCGGATTCCCTTGATTTCGATGCCTTGTTCCTCAGCCGAGTTGGCGATCTTCTCGTAAATAGTGGGAACACCAGGAACCCAGGTTGGAGTGTGCTTTTTCATCACGTCCATGATCAGTGGAATCTGTGGGGAAGGTAGCAACACCATCTCTGCGCCGATGTAAACGGAAAGCGTACACACCATGGTCATGCCATAAGCGTGGAAGAGGGGAAGAGCCGCCAGCATGCGCTCGTCGTAGTCGCCGAGGCCCTTGACCCAAGCTTTGCCCTGCAGGAGGTTTGCGAAAAGATTTCCGTGTGAGAGTTCAGCTCCCTTCGGGGAACCTGTAGTTCCAGAGGTATAGAGGACTAGGGCCGAAGATTCCTTAGTGACGGACGGTTCCGAGACAATGTCATCGCCTTCGCCACCGATCGCGGAGCTGATGAGCGTCTCCCAAGGAACTGTGTTTGGTGCTGGGGCAGTCAGTTGGTCGCGTGAATCGCGCAACTTTTTGATTGGAATCTTCAGAGCAATCTGTTGCAGCTTAGGCATGGCATTGACCATGTTGACGCTGATGATTGTCTCTAGTTCGGTGTCTTTGCGGAGCTCGTCCAATGTTCCAGCTGACTTGTCCCAGCCGATAGCCACTCGGGCACCGTGATCTTGAAATTGTCCGCGCAGCTCATGAGCCGTGTACAGCGGGTTGTGTTCGACCACGGTTGCGCCAAGCTTAAGTACTGCATAGAAAGCTGCGATGTGCTGAGGACAGTTGGGCAGCATGATGGCGACGCGGTCGCCGGGGCGAACACCGAAAGCTTTGAGGCCGGCAGCTGCGCGGCGAACGACTTTGTCGAGTTCGTCATAGGTTTGGCGGCGACCGAAGAACCAAGTCGCCGGTTTGTCGGCATTAATAGCAAGGTTGTTGTCATAGAGATCCAGCAGAGTGGTGTCCCCGTAATCCAAATTTTTCGGAGTCCAAGGTGTGTAGTGATCCAACCAAGCTTTTGTTTCAAATGCCGACATTCAATAATCCAATCGTTATTGCTTTAGGTTCAAAGCTGAGAAATATGATGTAAACGCCGATTATAACGCCGAGGGAACGACCACGTCATCACTACGACGAGGGCCGATACTTAGGCAGAACTATGCTCTGAGAGGTTTGGGACTGGGAACAAGGGAGGATCAGGTTGCCGGGGTGGGCCAGTTTTGCTGTATTTCTTTTGGCCTCGCCGCTTCAGCTTCTGTCCTGCGGACTGTTCGTATTGGTGAGTGGTATTAGGCTGAGGAGCTCCACCGTTCGCAGGGAATACTGCTACTTCTCCGGTTTCAGGATCCCGGTCGATGTAGCCTTTGTTTCCTGCTCCATCGCGGTTGTCATTGTTGCAGCGATGATGTTCTCGACATAAGGCAAGGAGATTGTCTATGTCTGTCAGCCCACCTTGTATGTAGGCCCGTATGTGGTGGATTTCTAATTCGGAGAAAGGCTTAGTGCAACCGAACCAGGCGCATACTGCCTGAGCCGCCAGTATTGCCATGCGAAGGTAAACATCGGCGAGTCGGGTTTCGCCCATGGAGAGTGGAATTCCGGTGAAGGAATCAACCTGAACCACGAAATCCGTTCCGGTGAAGCCGAGACGCAGGGCATCAAAGCAGTCGATGTCGATTCCGGTGTTGGTGGGGAATTGGGTGTTTTCGTCAGCGTTAGCGAGGTCATCCATCGTGACAGACAAGACGACGCTTCCGACACCTTTATTATTCTTGGATTTTTCGTTCGAGAAAGAACGAAGGATCTTCATAAGCTGATCGAATCCACGCTGAGACCGAGTGCGCTTATCTTCTTTGGAGCCGTCAGGCATGTTGGACCCTGGAGCATAGCCTGCATCGAGGTGGCTCTTCAGAAGTGCTGCTTCGCCGGCCGGCGCCATGATGACGATTTTGCTGAGGCCTTGCGAGTCTGGTTCACCGATCTGGATGCTGCGACGCTTAAAAGCAGCGAATGGATCTCGTTTGCCCGATGTATCCCGTGCCTGCCGGTTGGCTTGGCGCACTAGATTCTCAACGAATTTGCGAAGATCCTCGGGGCCGCGGGTTTTCGCAGCTTCCATGGCTTGTGCATAAATTTCAGACCGACCTGGTTGTGAGTGCTCGGACAGGTCACGTAGAGCTTGATTGATGATGCGTTGTTTTTCTTCCGAGGCAGCACGCTCTTTGGCCTGTTGGCGTGCGCGTGCTTGAGCTTTGCGCTCCTCGTCTTCTCTCCGCTTGCGCTCCTCTTCTTCTCGAGCCTTGTCTTCCTCGTCATCGGGGAGGACCTCTGGCTCGGGAATGTTGATTGGCTGGAAGAGTGCTTTCCCTCGCTCAATGCGATCGAAGCCCGCTCGGCGGCTCAGCCCAAGGCGTTGGGTGAGATATTCAATCGGGTAATTGGCGCCGACAAGTTGACCAGCATTATCGCGATCACAGACATAGGCGAAAGAGGCATCAATTCCTGACTTGAGATTGAATGCGGATTCGAGCCGCTCAAAGTCCTCATGGATTTCCTGTAGGGCAAGGGAATCGGGATCCATCATGATGTCAGACAGTCGTTCGAGAGACTGTTCTATCTGATCAACAATTTGCGTGATTTCATCTGCCATAATTCCCCCTTAATCGACTATGTGTTCGACTTGATGTTTTCGATAATACATGTAATCATGGAAATCGCAAGAGGAAGTTAGAAACTATGTTCTATGGAAGTGCTGGAGGGGATTCGGGCGGGAGCAATCGTCGATTAGCGAAATGTAATTAAACGCTCATCGGGTAATTACTGGAACGAATGACAGCCACGCGACCATAAATATCGTCCTACGATAGGTGACACTTGCTCCCGGGTGAACGGAGAAAACTATGAAGATTGCGCTTTTTAGCACTTGTATCGTCGATGCGATGTATCCGAAAGTTGCTCTTGCGACTGTGCGGATTCTTGAAAGGCTTGGTCACCAGGTGGTGTTTCCATCTGGGCAGGGGTGCTGCTCCCAGATGCATGTGAATTCCGGCTACTTTGATGACGCGTTGCCGGTCGTGCGAAACCATGTACAGGCATTCACTAAGGAAAGCTATGACGTCGCCGTTGCGCCTTCGGGTTCATGTGTGGCGTCGCTGGGGCATCAACAACCAATGATCGCTAGGGCAGGTGGGGACGAGGCTCTTGCAAAAGAGGCCGAGGAAGTGGCGGCAAACACATACGAACTCGCTCACCTTCTCACTGACGTATTAGGGATTACGGATGCCACGGAACAGCTCGGATCCTGGTTCCCGAACAAGGTGACCTACCACCCTTCGTGTCATGGAATGCGCCTTCTCAAGCTCGGGGATCGGCAAAAAGTCTTAGTGAAGTCGGTAGAGGGGATCGACTTTTATGAGCTTCCAGACGCAGAAGAATGCTGCGGCTTTGGCGGAACGTTCTCTTTCAAGAATCCAGACGTTTCTGGAGCAATGGCAGATGCGAAAATTCGCAATATTGAAAAATCGGGAGCCGATATTTGCACTGGTGGAGATGCCTCGTGCCTTCTCCATCTCAGTGGTGCAATGTCGCGGAAGAAATCGACCCTAAGCACCATCCATTTAGCTGAAATCCTTGCCTCCACGAAAGCCAATCCACTCGATGTTTCCGGTCCAGTAGAACTTTCCATCACCGAAGGAGCGAAATAATGGCTGCAACATCGCTGGGAATGCCGGGAGTCCGCCATGCTTCGGACTCGAGCAACGTCTACCTCAACGTCCCGTTCCCTGAATCTGCCAAGCATGAACTAAAGAACTCTCAGATGCGGAAGAATATCGGTCATGCGACCCATTCAATCCGCAACAAACGTGGAGAAGTGGTTTCTGAGCTGCCGGATTGGGAACAACTGCGCGACGCTGGTTCGGCGTTAAAAGAACGCACCATGGCCCAGCTGCCTGAGCTTTTGGAAGAGTTTGAAAGAAATTTCACGGCTCGTGGTGGGCACGTGCATTGGGCGCGCGATGCCGTCGAAGCCAATGAGATCATTACAAAGCTCGTGGCAGATACAGGTTCGAAGGAAGTCATCAAGATTAAGTCGATGGCTACCCAGGAGATCAACCTGGAGGAGCACCTCAATCGTCATGGAATTACCGCCACCGAGACGGACTTGGCTGAGTTAATTGTCCAGCTTGGACACGATAAACCCTCGCACATCCTGGTGCCAGCGATCCACCGTAACCGCGATGAAATCCGCGAGATTTTCCTCAAAGAGATGCCGGAGGTCGACTCGGATCTGACAAACGAACCACATGATCTTGCCGATGCTGCCCGTACGTATCTGCGCGAAAAGTTTCTGACCACTAATGTCGCCATCTCTGGTGCCAACTTTGGCGTGGCGGATTCGGGCACGCTGACGATTGTCGAGTCCGAAGGCAACGGCCGGATGTGTCTGACTCTGCCCGATACGTTGATTACGGTCATGGGCATTGAAAAGCTCGTGCCTACGTTCTCCGACTTAGAGGTCTTCCTACAACTCTTGCCTCGCTCATCAACGGGCGAGCGGATGAATCCATACACCTCGATGTGGACTGGGGTAACGCCAGGCGATGGACCTCAGAACATGCACGTTGTCTTGCTAGATAATGGTCGCTCCGCGGTGCTTAACGACGAGAAAGGCCGCTCCGCACTCCATTGCATTCGTTGCTCCGCTTGCCTCAACGTATGCCCAGTCTATGAGCACGCAGGTGGGCATGCGTACGGTTCGACCTATCCGGGACCGATCGGTGCGATCTTGTCTCCGCAGCTCACCGGAATCACTTCGGCCGAAAACGCGTCACTGCCTTACGCGTCTTCGTTGTGTGGTGCCTGCTACCAAGTGTGTCCAGTCAAGATCAACATCCCGGACATTTTGGTGCACCTTCGCGACGAGGACGTTCGGGCGCAACATTCAAAGTCTGACGACGAGAAAACAACCGAAACCCCAGCAAACACGGACAGCTCTCAAACGAAAGAATCAAAGCGAAAACTGCCGTCGCCGCCTTCGCAGATGGACGTGATAATGAAGGGTGCATCGGTCGTGATGTCTTCCGGCAAGCTCATGTCCGCGGCAGAGAAGGCATTGCCACTTGGTCGTGTTGTTGCTGGTAAAGATCGCGAAATTAGTTGGCTGCCAGGCATCGTTGGCGGGTGGACTGCGCAGCGCGACATTCCTGCTCCACCGAAGCAATCGTTCCGCAACTGGTGGAAGAAGCATGAGAATGAATCGTCCGAGCGCGTTGCACGTGATGGTGGTCTGCGTACAAACACCACAAACTCCACAAACGCCCCAAACAAAGAAGAGGATGAGCAGTGAGCGACACCAAAACTGAGATTCTCGCAGGGCTGCGTAGCGCCCTCGCCGACCATCCCGCTGCCCCTGAGGTACCGCGGGAATACCGTAGGTCCTCGGAGATTTCTGCCGCTGACACCTTGGACATGCTCGAAGACCGCCTGATTGACTACAAAGCCAATGTGTATCGAGAAACAACCGGCTCGATTGCGGGGCGCATCGCGGAGCTCCTGGGAGAAAGCACCAGAGTTGTCCTCCCGCCGGAGCTTGATGGCCAGTGGCTGCCAGAAGGGGAGCAGTACCAGTGGATCGTAGATACGCGTGGATCTGAGGAAGGAGAGACGCTGACGGCGGAGGAACTCAACAACGCTGATGCGGTGGTGACATCCTCCACGGTGTCGTGCGCCGAGACGGGCACGATCTTTTTGTCCGGCCAGAAAGACGAAGGGCGTCGCGCGATCACGCTGGTACCAGATCATCACATTTGCGTGGTGCGCACAGACACAGTGGTCGAGTTGATTCCTGAATCCCTCGAAAGGTTGGACCCCGTCGCGCCAATCACCATGATTTCGGGCCCATCGGCAACTTCGGACATTGAGCTCGTTCGTGTCGAAGGTGTTCACGGCCCTCGCACCCTCGACGTGATCTTCCTCCAAAGCTAACGTCGAGTCGAGAGCCCGGCACTTTTCCCTGTATCACCGCTGAGGGGAAAGCACTATTATTGCTTCCATGCGCGTTGCGATGATTTCTATGCACACATCTCCGCTGGAACAACCTGGTTCCGGCGATGCGGGTGGAATGAACGTTTATGTCTTAAATATTGCACGCGAGTTAGCAAAGCAGGGGATCGAGGTCGATGTATTCACTCGTGCGACTCGACCGAGCCAGGGCGAGATCGTGCAGGTCTCTGAGAAGTTCCGTGTAGTCAACATCGTGGCAGGCCCTTTCGAGGGTTTGTCTAAGGATGATCTTCCGACGCAGCTCGCAGCCTTCGCCGGCGGGATCGTCCAGTTCACACGCCAGAACGCACTGGAATATGACCTGATTCATGCCCACTATTGGCTCTCGGGGCAGATCGGGTGGCTGTTCCGAGATCTCTGGAACATTCCTTTGATCTTCACCGGCCATACCTGGGCCGCAGTCAAGAATGCACACAGCTCGGCAGACGATGCCCAGGAGAGCGAGGCGCGGCGCATCTGCGAGCAGCAACTCGTCGACAACGCAGATGTCCTGGTAGTCAACACGGTGGATGAGATAGACGCATTGTGCATGCACTACGACGTGAACCACTCGAAGATTGAGGTGGTAACACCCGGCGCCGACACAACTTTGTTCACCCCGGGGACGAACCGAAACACGGAGAATGCCCGTCGCGCGTTGGGAGTCCCGCTGCACACGAAGGTCGTTGCTTTCATCGGTCGCCTTCAAGAATTCAAGGGGCCTCAGGTCTTGCTGCGCGCCGTGGCGGAGATGCTCGAGCGCGATCCTTACCGCAATATTCGGGTGCTCATCTGTGGCGGAGCCTCTGGAAATGCCTCGTCGGTGGAGTTTTACCAGGCGCTGGCCCACAAACTCGGTGTCTCTCGCCGCGTGCGCTTCCTGGAGCCACGCCCGCCAGAGGAACTTGTCTCCATCTACCAGGCGGCCGATGTCGTGGCGGTGCCAAGTTACAACGAATCTTTTGGGCTCGTCGCCATTGAAGCTCAAGCGACGGGCACGCCAGTCGTCGCGGCGCGCGTTGGCGGCCTGCCCATCGCGGTCGCCGACGGCGAGACGGGCATGCTGGTCGACGGGCATGAGCCGACCGCGTGGGCTGATGCGCTCGAGCAGATGCTTGACGACGATGACATGCGCATCTCTATGGGTGAGCGCGCAGTTGAGCGGGCACGCAAATTCTCCTGGGAGGCCTCGGCAACCGAGATGTTGAAGGTATATAACAAGGCGTTGACCGAGATCGATCCGAAGGGTTCACCGCGCCGGGCACAGGGCGCCTGAATTAAGGGATTTGCCCAGCGAGAACCCTGAAAAGATGGCACACTAGTGAGTATGAGTAACGGAAAATTGATCTTGGTCCGCCACGGCCAGTCCGAATGGAATGAATCGAACCAGTTCACCGGCTGGGTCGACGTAGATTTGACGGAAAAGGGCGTAAACGAAGCTGTTAACGCCGGCAAGCTGCTCAAGCAAGAGGGCCTGCTCCCAGATGTCGTATTCACCTCTCTCCTGCGTCGCGCAATCCGCACCGCAAACATCTCTTTGAACGAAGCTGACCGCCACTGGATTCCAGTCGAGCGCAACTGGCGCCTCAACGAGCGTCACTACGGCAAGCTGCAGGGCTTGAACAAGGCCGAAATCCGTGAGGAGTTCGGCGAGGAGCAGTTCATGACGTGGCGTCGTTCCTACGACACCCCGCCACCAGAGATCGATGTGGACAACCAGTACTCGCAGTCCGATGATGCTCGCTATGCATTCTTGCCAGAGGTGCCTCGCACCGAGTGCCTGAAGGATGTCGTTGAGCGCCTCATCCCTTACTTCATCGACGTCATCCGTCCTCGCGTGATCAAGGGCGAGAACGTCATGGTCGCAGCGCACGGTAACTCCCTGCGTGCACTGGTGAAGTACCTGGACAGCATCTCCGATGAGGACATCGCAGCGCTGAACATCCCAACTGGTATGCCGCTGGTTTACGAGTTCGATGAGAACGGTACCGTGACCAACCCTGGTGGTACTTACCTGGACCCAGAAGCTGCTGCTGCAGGCGCTGCCGCAGTTGCTAATCAGGGTAATAAGTAGCCAGTCTGACCGTAGTTTCTTAAACTAACTTTGGTGTCCACTGTTCTTGCTTTCGTTTTAGGTGTCGTCCTTACCGTGGCCGCGATTCCCGTGGTCCGGTGGGTCAACGAGTGGCGTGACCGCGCGCGTAATTCGGCGAGCCTGCAAGACAGTCGTGTCACCACGGTCAGTCAGGTTCTACACCTCGTAGTCCAGGGCGCTCCGACCGCAATTACTGTGGTGGACCGCGCTGGCGAGGTGATTTTGTCTAATTCTCGCGCGCACGAGATGGCCATCGTGCACGATCGCACTCTCAATCCCGAGGTGTGGGTCGTCGGCCAGGAAGTCTTCGAAGACTTAGAAACGCGCACCATTGATCTTGCTATGCCCCGTCGTTCCACTGGCAACCGAGTGTCCGACGTGAAGGCCTTGATCAAGCCGTTGACGCTGGTAGATAACTACTTCATCATCGTCTACGGCACGGACGAGTCGGAGAATGTCCGCATGGAGTCCGCTCGCCGCGACTTCGTGGCCAACGTCTCGCATGAGCTGAAAACCCCAGTGGGTGGTATGTCGCTGTTGGCCGAGGCACTCCTGCAGGACCCGAATGATCCCGACATGGTGGAGTACTTCGGCAATAAATTGCTCAATGAGTCGCACCGCATGGCGGAGCTGATCACGGAACTCATCAGCCTGTCGAAGCTTCAGGGCGCCGAGGCGCTGCCGGAGATGATGCCTGTCAAGGTCGACGAAGTTATCGACGAAGCCATGTCACGCAATCAAATCAGTGCGGACAACGCGGGCATCAAACTCACCCGCGGCGATCGTACTGGGGTCGAGGTGATGGGGGATCGGCCGATGTTGGTTATGGCGGTGTCTAACCTGATTTCGAATGCGGTGAACTATTCGTCGGAGTCGCAGCCGGTCAGTATCACTCAGAAGATCGTGCGGGAAAATGTCATTCTCATCCGTGTCACAGACCGCGGCATTGGCATCGAGCCCGAGAACCAAAAGCGCGTATTCGAGCGGTTTTTCCGCGTCGACAAGGCACGATCTCGCCAAACCGGGGGCACCGGTTTGGGCCTAGCTATTGTTAAGCATGTGGTTGCAAACCATAGCGGTAATATTAAGTTGTGGTCTCGTCCTGGTACGGGATCTACATTTACAATTGAACTTCCCATTTATGTTCCAGAGCCGGAGCCCGAGCAGTTAGAGCTTTTGGAGGAAGACGATCAACCGTCAACTCCTACATTCCGGGAAGCGGTAACTCGTGCAACTGCACGGAGGAAAGAAAAGGAGAAGCAATGACGACGACAATCCTCATCGTTGAAGACGAGGAATCGCTCGCAGACCCGCTGGCGTATTTGCTGCGAAAAGAGGGCTTTGAAGCCATCGTCGCACCAGATGGTCGGACAGCTCTGGAGGAGTTTGATGCTAACGACGTCGATTTGGTTCTCCTCGATCTGATGCTCCCCGGCATGTCGGGAACCGATGTGTGCAAGCAGCTCCGCGCAGTTTCAATGGTGCCTATCATCATGGTCACGGCTCGCGATTCGGAGATCGATAAGGTTGTCGGCCTCGAGCTCGGCGCCGACGATTACGTGACCAAGCCGTACTCGTCCCGCGAGCTCATCGCGCGCATTCGCGCCGTCCTGCGTCGCGGCCCCGAGGCCGAGGAAACAGAGGAGTCAGAGGATCAGATCCTCGAAGGCGGTCGCGTCAAGATGGACGTTGAACGGCACACAGTGCTTGTCGACGACCAACCGGTTCCCATGCCACTGAAGGAGTTCGACCTGCTGGAGTACTTGCTCCGCAATGCAGGTCGCGTGCTCACTCGTGGCCAGCTGATCGATCGGATCTGGGGCGCAGATTATGTCGGCGACACCAAGACCTTGGACGTTCACGTCAAGCGTTTGCGCTCCAAGATCGAGGTGGAGCCTTCCCGCCCGAAGCAGTTGGTTACTGTCCGCGGGCTCGGCTACAAGTTCGAGGCCTAACCGAATGCCGTAGGCCCGAAGGGCCTACCCCCGAGCATCCTTCTCGGCCGCCAGTGCGGTGGCTGGGTGCACGGACTTGAACTTGCTGGGTAGTTCGGCGCGGTTCCGGCAGTGTTCGGCCACGTACTCATACGGTTTGTCGCCAATGAGTTGACGCAACTCTTGCTCCATCGATTGCCACACTGGCACCCCGCCGGTGTGGCAATCGCTGTCTCCGGTGCACCACCAGTCGAAGTCTTCGCCACCCCCGCCCCATTGGCGACGGTCGTATTCGCCGATCGTGGTGCGCAGGATTTCCTGACCGTCGGAACGTTCTTCCCACGCATCTTCGCGGGAAAATGGCACCTGCCAGCACACTTCCGGCTTCGAAGAGATGATGTTGCGGCCCTCTGCCATTGCCCATTGGTGCAGCGCGCACCCAGGTCCGGCGCCGGTTGATCGTCGATTAGCGAAAATGCATGCCCCGTCGACGCGCGCCGTCTTCAGCGACGGTTCGTCCTCGTCATCGTCCCATTCGAGCCAAGGCTCGAGGATCGCGGGGTTGGCGGCCTCGATGTAGCTGTCCACGTCCTCGGGGCGCAGCTCCCAATACTTTGCGGGCATTTCGGCGACGGCATTGTAGAGCTCATCGCGGTCGGTTTCGTCAGACAGGTAAGCGCCGTGAATGCAGCAGCCGACGACGGGCAGATTCTCGTCGATTCCATGGCAAGCAGACGTGCCAAAACGACACTGCCACGTGGACTCTACCCAGGTCAGATCGATGGAAAAGTAGTGGTGGGGGTCATCGGGAAGGTTGAACTCGAGCCATTCCCGGGCAAAATCGGGCGGTACTTCGCGCCCAGCGAGGATGGATTTTCCCGCAGGAGATTGTGCGGGAAATCCAAGAAACACAGGTTGATTCACACTTCCCAACGGTAGACCGTCTACCCTAGAACGTGTGAGACTAGGTGTATTAGATGTGGGCAGCAACACCGTTCATCTTGTTGCAGTAGACGCCCGGGCCGGCGGACGCCCTTCGCCGATGAGCGACTGGAAGCAGTCGTTGCGGCTTGTAGAGATGCTTGACGACGATGGCGCTATCGACGACAAGGGCATAAACAAGCTCACTAGCGCGGTTGAAGAAGCCGCTGATCTAGCCACGAAGCTCAAGTGCGTTGAGATGGTGCCGATTGCTACTTCGGCAGTGCGCTCCGCAACGAACTCCGATGAGGTTCTTGACCACGTGGCGAAGCAAACCGGCGTTCGCCTGGAGGTCCTTTCGGGAGAAGAGGAAGCACACCTCACCTTCTTAGCCGCGCGACGCTGGTACGGATGGTCGGCTGGTCGCATCACAAACCTCGATATCGGGGGTGGCTCTCTGGAGTTGTCCACCGGTAACGACGAGGTGCCGGACCTCGCGGTGTCCCTCGACCTCGGTGCGGGCCGTTTGACCCACGAGTGGTTTGATACCGATCCGCCTGAGCGCAAGAAGATTAATGCACTGCGCGATTTTATTGACGCTGAGCTTTCAGAACCTGCGCAACAGTTCGCGGCCCTGGGCCCAGCGGGGCATGCGGTGGCGACCTCGAAGACGTTTAGGACCCTGGCGCGCCTCACCGGTGCGGCGCCTTCCTCGGATGGTCCGTTCGTGAAACGTACACTAACAGCGCCAGGTTTGCGTCAACTTATTGCCTTTATCTCTCGCATGACTGCGGCAGATCGTGCAGAGTTAGAAGGGATCAGTTCCGATAGGTCGCATCAGATTGTTGCGGGCGCGTTGGTTGCTGAGGCTTCCATGCGAGCATTGAAGCTTGATAGTTTAGAAATCTGTCCTTGGGCATTGCGCGAAGGGGTCATCCTGAGGCGTATTGATAAGGGACTCGACGGAGGAGATGACGAGTAGATGTCAGACGATGACAAGCAATTGACAGTCGCCGAGCTTCTCGCCCGCGCGCAAAAAGATCAGCCAGAAGGTGAACGCCCTCGCCGACGCCGACGTCGCAGCCTCGAAGAGGGTGGCATCTCGGTTGCTGAGCTGACCGGGTCGATTCCGAAGGTCGAGAAGCGCCCTGCGGAGGCGAAGCACTCTTCCGTCCCATTGGATGCCGAGGAGACTCCCACGCCCGCGCCTGTTAAGAAGCCTGAACCTGCGAAAAAGCCGGAACCAGCCAAGGCAGCTGAGCCTGCCAAAAAGCCAGAACCTGCGAAGAAGCCGGAGCCGGTCAAGGCAGCAGACAACTCGGCACTGGCCGACGAGACTCGCGAGATCCGCAAGGTAGAAGGCGACATCCGCCCGAAGGACAAGGCCACCGCGCCGAAGTCTGCGAAGGCAGCGGGAACAGCAGCAGCCGGAGCGGCTGGAGCAGCTGGGGTTGCAGGTGCAACCAAGGGCGCAGAGGCTAAGAGCGCTGCAGCAGCGGCCAAGTCTTCACCGAGTATCGAGGAAACCGGCGAACTTCAGGCGATCAAGGATGAGCACCTGGCGCACGATTTCGAAGCCGATGCTCGCGCGAAGGACTCTGCCCAGCTAGAAAAGTGGCAGGACGACGCAGACACCGATCAAGACGTCGACCAAGACCTGGACCATGATCTCGACGACGAAGACGAAGGCGGCCTCAACGGCTTCGCCCTCATCGGCCTGATCCTGGCCGGTCTCGTGATTGGCGTTCTGGTCTTCCTCGGGTTTGAGTACCTCTGGCAGCGCCTCAACGCTTGGCTGGTTGTCGCATTGGCAATCGTCGTCACGCTCATCATGATGGGTGTCGTTAAGGCGATGCGCACCGAGCGCGACGGCTTCTCCATGGGTCTTGCCGGCGTCGTCGGTCTGCTGATGACCTTCGGCCCAGGCCTGCTCGTTTACCTATAAAAATTCTCATTGCCTGGCATCATGTGGCACCCTTGATGCCATGAACAAGATTGCAGTACTTGGTGGCGGTCAGATCGGCGAGGCATTGATCTCGGGTCTGATCTCCGCAGGACATGATCCGAAGAGCATTACGGTCACGAATCGTCGCGAAGCACGAGGCGAAGAGCTTGCGGACCGCTACGGGGTCTATCCCACAACTGATAATGAAGAGGCCGCGTCGAACGCAGACGTGGTCTTTTTGTGCGTAAAGCCCGCGGGCATCCTCGCCGTGATCGAAGAGATTGCGGAAACCATCGCAAGCAACGATGTGTCCACGATGGTCGTGTCCATGGCAGCGGGCATCAGCTTGGAGCGCATGGAAGATGCGATCCCGGCTGCCGGTACCCCCGTATTGAGGGTCATGCCGAATACGTCGATGCTCGTCGGCAAAGGCGTCTGTGCGCTCAGCCCGGGCAAGCATGTCTCCCAAGAGCAGACCGAGGCCGTTGTGGGGCTGCTGGAGGCTACAGGGACGGTTGTGGTTGTCCCTGAGTCGCAGATGGATGCCGTGACAGCCGTGTCCGGTTCCGGCCCGGCCTATATCTTCCTCGTTGCAGAAGCGCTTATCGACGCAGGTGTCTCCCTCGGCCTGACCCGCGACGTTGCCCGCGACCTGACGAACGCGACCATCGCGGGTGCCGGAGCCATGCTCGATCAAGAAGGGGCAGACCCGGTGGCATTGCGCGCCGGGGTGTCGTCGCCAGCGGGCACTACGGTCGCCGCAATTCGGGAACTTGAGGAATCAGGCCTCCGTGGCGCGTTTTATCGGGCCCTGGAAAAGAACGCTCAGCGCTCTCGTGAGCTGGGCGGACGCTAGAAGCTGAAAATTTCTTGTACGAAATGTTGCACTTAGGTCGCAAGAGTCACACGGTTCACGCTAGACTAGTCCAGGCACGTGCGTGTTCGTCCTGTGGGAGGGGAAGCCTACAGCGCGCCACTTGCTGAAGGGTTAACTAACATATGGCAAACGAAGATAAAGGTAAGTTCCTCACCGTCGCAGAGGTCGCAGAGATCATGCGCGTCTCCAAGATGACGGTGTATCGCTTGGTTCACTCCGGTGAGCTGCCAGCAGTCCGCGTGGGACGGTCGTTCCGCGTGCACGAATCGGCAGTGACCGAGTACCTCGATTCGTCTGTGTACGACGTCGGGTAATCACTCGGACAACCATCGCGTTGGGCTTATAAGCGCAACTGGGGCACCCACTTTCTCTGGGCATGTTTAATAGCATGTCGCAGGGTCGGTGGGTGCCCCAGTTTTATTCGCAGGTGTAGTCGGTTGTATGCTTGTGAGACGTTCGTGTTGACGAATGGCGATTGTTTGAGTGTGCACCTCAAGCTGGGCGCCACGGAAGTGGAAGGCCGCGCCCTCACAACACTTATTTGTACGTACAACTAAGAATTGAGGAAACCTTATGGGTTCAGTTATTAAGAAGCGTCGCAAGCGCATGTCGAAGAAGAAGCACCGCAAGATGCTGAAGCGTACTCGCGTGCAGCGTCGCAAGCTGGGCAAGTAAATCTACTTGCTTGACGCACTCAATCCCGGTCAACCACACCTTGTGGCCTGACCGGGATTGTTTTTATTTCGACCGCTTGCGCAGGCGCTTCCAGCCTGCCAAGGAAAATGCCGCAGTGACAAGCGCCGGCACGCCCCAGGTGCGCACAGCACGACGCATATTGCGATAATCGCGCACAGTCCAGCCGCGGCGCTCGGCTTCTGCCTTGAGCGGTTTATCCGGGTTGATGGCCACAGGTGTGCCCACCATGGTCAGCATGGGAATGTCGTTGATCGAATCTGAGTAGGCGGTGCACTGCTTCAGGTCAAGGTGTTGGATCGTCGCGAGGGCTGCCACAGCGTGTTTTTTACCGGGACCGTGCAAAATATCGCCCATGAGGCGTCCCGTGAACTTACCGTCCTCCTCTTCGGCAACGGTGCCGAGCGCGCCCGTGAACCCGAAGCGCTCCGCCAGAATCTGCCCGATCTGGACCGGGGTAGCAGAGACAAGCCACACCTGTTGGCCAGCGGCGATGTGCATATTCGCCAGCTCGATGGTCTCGGAATAGCTCTTGCGCAGCATCGAATTATCCACGATCTCCTCGCAGAGCTCGCGCAACAGTGCGACGTCTTTGCCCTTCACGAACTCGAGCGCCTGCTCGCGACCGGATTGCATGTCAGCCGCGTTCTCGCTGCCACTTAAGCGGTAGCGGAGCTGTTTCACAGCAATCGGGACAATTTCGCTGAGCCGGAAATAGCGTTTCCTCGCCAGACCCAGGGCGAACATGATCAACGACGAGCCCTGGATCACCGTATTATCCACGTCAAAGAAGGCCGCGGCCTGGGTGTCCTGGGGAATATCGGGATCAGGCGTGGTGATGTGGCGGCTTCCCGCGATGGTGAAGGCACCAGTGACAGAATCGTGTCCCGATTCAAACTCTTCGAGGTCAATGCCAAAAGTTTCCTCAACCGCGGCCGCAGCGGCGGCCTGGCCTGCTTCGCGCTGCGATTCGTCGTCAATCGGCGGAACAGCCGTGTCTTCTAGGAAGCGACGAACATTTCCGCGCGAGGCGGACCAATTAGCCAAGAACTCTTGCGGGCTAGATGGAAAACTCTCCGATGACACGGCCGGGTAGGGTCCTTTCTCGGCGGCGGGTAACCTTACCCATGTTAGGCGGATTGAAAGCGATGCGCCCGGCGAGGAGAAAAGAAGGAGCCTGAAGTGGCAAAGAATGTCGAGCTGATGGTGCGGGAAACCTGCGGATCGTGCGAGCGCGTGGCACAACAAATCGCACCAGTCATTGCTGCCGCCGACGCGACGTTGACACTCGTCGACGTAGACGCAGACCAGGAACTCGCGATGGAATACGGCGACCGCGTCCCTGTTGTAGTGATTAATGGAGAAGAGTTCGCGTGCTGGGAAGTTGACAACGACGAACTAGCTCAGGAGCTCGACCGGAACTAAAGGAACCGACCCCTCTTCGTGACTTTGTGGGCACAGGGGGTATTCTTTGGTTTGATTCTAAAGCTATCTGGAGGACTTACGTGAGTGTGCTTGTTGTGGGAATGTCCCATCGTTCTGCACCCGTCGCGCTACTTGAGCGACTGAGCATGGACGATAATGTTCAGACCCAAACAACCTCGGCGCTGGTCGAGCGGCAATCTTTGTCCGAGGCCATGATCATTTCCACCTGTAACCGCCTTGAGGTGTACACGGTCACCAACGCCTTCCATACCGGGGTGCAGGACGTCGTCGACGTCCTCGAGGAGATCTCCGGTGTGGGCGAGGAGGAGCTGCGCGGCTACCTTTACGTGCGCTACGCGGATGCCGCAGCCGAGCACATGATGACGGTGGCCTCGGGCCTGGATTCGATGGTGGTTGGCGAGCAGCAGATCATCGGCCAGGTTCGCACCTCCTATCAAGACGCACAAGAGCGCGGCACCGTCGGCCCAGGCCTGCACGCGCTCGCGCAGACCTCGTTGCGCGCAGGCAAGCGGGTCCACGCAGAGACAGAGATTGACGACGAAGGCGCCTCCATGGTCACCTACGCCCTGGATGAAGCAGAAGCTGCCATGGGCATCGACGATTTCAAGGGCAAGACCGCACTCGTCCTCGGAGCAGGCGCGATGGCCTCCCTCGCCGCGACGCATCTGGGCAAGCGGGGGATTGACAAGCTGATCATCGCCAACCGCACCCGCTCGCGCGCCGAGCGCCTCGCCGAGCACTCTCGTGAGGCAGGTGTTGCCGCCGAGGTCGTGGATTTCGAAGCCCGCGCTGGTGCTCTTGGCCGCGTCGATGTCGCGGTCTCTGCCACCGCGACCGACGAGTACACCATTACTGCCGATGATATTTCCGGCCCCGTAATGCTGGTCGATCTGTCTCTGCCTCGCGATATCGACGACAACGTCACCACCCGCGAGGGTGTGCAGCTGGTCAATATCGAATACCTCCACGAAAAGCGCAAGGGCGGGGATGCGGAATCAGAGGCACACCGCGTCGCTGAGGCGATTATTGAAGAGGAGCTGGCCAGCTACTCCTCGTCGCAACGCGTACGCGACGTCACGCCTGCCGTGACACAGCTGCGACGTTCCGCGGCCTCGCTTGTCGACGAGGAATACCGCCGACTGCAATCTAAGCTGCCTCACCTGGATGAAGAGGAGCTGCGCGAGGTCGCCCGCAGCATGAAGCGCGTGGTGGACAAGCTGCTGCATAAGCCCACCGTGAAGGTCAAGGAATGGGCTGCGGGCGATGGTATGATTTCTTATTCCTCGGCGTTGCAAGAACTCTTTGACCTGCCAGTACAAACCGCGCCACCCGTTTCCGTGGATGCGCAGAAGCTGCCCGGGCTCGATGAGCTTGACGGACAAAAGGAGAAGTAGATGCTGAAAATTGGTACCCGTGGTTCGAAGCTTGCCACCACCCAGGCAGGCCACCAGCGCGACGCGATGAATGCCGCAGGGTTTGAGACCGAGCTGCATATCGTGACCACCGCCGGCGATGTGAACATGGCGCCGGTGGAGCGCATCGGTGTCGGTGTGTTTACCGCTGCTCTACGCGAGGCCCTTTTTAATGGCGAGTGCGACATTGCCGTGCACTCCTTCAAGGATCTGCCCACCGCGCACGAGCCCCGCACGCACCTGATTACTCCGGTCCGGGAGGATCGTCGTGAAGCGTTGATCGCCCGCGACGGACTCACCCTGGACACGCTGCCCGAGGGCGCCCGCGTGGGTACCTCTGCGCCGCGCCGCATCTCCCAGCTCAAGGCACACCGCCCTGACCTGGACATTTGCCCGCTGCGCGGCAATATTGAGACGCGGATGGGCAAGGTCACCGATGGCGAACTCGACGCCGTGGTCCTGGCGTACGCCGGTCTCTCACGCGTGGGGCTCGGCGATCGTGCCACCCAGATCTTTGATCCGACCGTGATCATGCCGGCACCCGCGCAGGGCGCACTCGCCGTCGAGGCACGGACCGACGATGAGCAGGCACGCTCGGCCATCGATTCGCTTGCCGACGATTCCGTGTACACCGCCGTCTCTGCAGAACGCACCCTGCTCGCCGC
The DNA here is from genome assembly GCF_000379425.1 of Corynebacterium lubricantis DSM 45231. GTDB lineage: Bacteria > Actinomycetota > Actinomycetes > Mycobacteriales > Mycobacteriaceae > Corynebacterium > Corynebacterium lubricantis. The sequence goes on along the minus strand of NZ_KB902236.1, from coordinate 28,051 downwards.
CTTGGAAGCCGGCTGCACCGCCCCCGTTGCCTCCTATGCAGAGCTCGATGGCGAGACCATCACCCTGCACGCCGGCGTGTTCTCCCTCGACGGCACAACGCAGCTGGTCGAGACCGCTCAGGGCACGGATCCAATACAATTGGGCCACAATGTGGCAGATTTACTCATTGCGAGGGGTGCAGCGCGTATCATCGGGTAACTATGGCAAGCCTGAGTATCTCTGACGACCGATTGACCGTCACCCTGGACTGGTGGGAGAAGATCGTAGCTAGGCGTTCTCACCTGACCATCCCGCTGCGCTCGATTACTTCAGTGACCTGCGTGGAGAATACTCGGGCAGCCCTGGGGCGTGGCAAGCGCACCTCGGCGACCAACATCCCGCGCCTGACGTATGCGGGCACGATGAACCGCGATATCGACGACCGTGTGCTGGCCATCTGCCATCGCCATAGCGCTGGCATCATGATTGAGCTGAAAGACGCGACGTATTCCGCGATCTTTTTGTCCACGCCGAATGCGAAGGAATATGCGGCGAAGCTGGAGAGCCTGACCTCTCATTAATTGGGGCATTAATTGGGGCCGAAATAGGCTAAAGAACTCAAACCCGACCCGATGTAATTCGGGGTAAGGGGAGGCAGTAAGATAACGCCGTTTTTTGTTTATGGGCTTCCTAAATTAAGGTGTAAATATCATACGTTGATTTAGCGGCTTTGCATCTGGTCCCTTTAGGGCCAATGCGTAGTGTCTAGGTGCTGGTCTTAATGCATCTACCTGCAAATATGTGAAGCTGTTCGACATTCTCTAAAACCCGTAAACCTGCTTGAAATTTTGGCTTGCCAGGCCAAGGCACCCGATCATATCCGTGTGTCTTCCAGTGAGCCCGACTTAGAAAAGAACCGTCTATGACCAAGGCCCCTCAGTCGCCCCAACCGGGAAGAATCATCTTCGTCGGTGCAGGCCCGGGCAACCCTGATCTCCTTACCGTCCGCGCGCGTGAAGTACTAGCAAACAACACCTATGCCGTGGTGGATGCTGATGTACTTCCGGGAGTGCGTGCGGTCATCAGTGAGAACCTTCCCGTGCCGCAGGCCAAGAAGGAGATTGCTCGCAAGGAGTACGAGAAGATCTGCGCCGAAGCGAAGGAAGCGGGCGCGCGTCGCAAACCGCCAAAGCCGGAGGATCCGTCCGCTGCTGAAATAGAAGAGGCAGTTGAAGGTACCGCTGAGGTTGTTGAGCAGCTCAAGCGCGTGGTCCAACTATCCGCGGACGCGATTGCTGAAGGCGAGGCTGGTGACGGCGACGTTATCCGCCTTGTTTCCGGTAACCCGCTGACCCGTGATTCTGTCATGGAGGAAATCTCGGTCATTGCCAGCGCGGGCTTGGAGTTCCAGGTCGTTCCCGGCATGTCTTTGCCCTCGACGGTTCCCTCGTTTGCCGGCATTGGGCTCGGTTCTACGTTCACCGAAGCAGACGTGGCGAACCAGCCAGTGGACTGGGATCAGTTGGCTCAGGCCCCGCAGCCGTTGGTGCTGCAGGCGGAAGCAGCTGACCTGCCCGTGATTTCTGAGGAATTGATGGCGCGCGGATTCGCCGCCACCACTCCCGTCTACGTCACCACCAATGGCACGACTCGTTTGCAGCGTACTTTCGATGCCACCTTGGGCACGCTCGGCAAGTTGGATGCAGATCTGCCCGGTCAGCTCGTGGTCACGTTGGGTACCGCCGTGGATGATCGCACGAAGTACTCGTGGTGGGAGAACCGCCCCTTGTACGGTTGGCGCGTTCTCGTCCCACGCGCGAAAGAGCAGGCAGCGGCCATGTCCACGCGTCTGAGCGGTTACGGTGCGATCCCGCAGTCGGTGCCTACGATTTCTATGGAGCCACCGCGCAATCCGGCACAGATGGACCGTGCGATCAAGGGCATCGTCGAAGGTCGCTACCAGTGGGTCGTATTTACCTCGGTCAACGCGGTCAACGCCGTGTGGGACAAGTTCGAAGAATCCGGCCTCGATGCCCGCTCCTTCGCAGGCGTCCACCTGGCAGCCGTAGGCACCAAGACCGCGGACGCGATCCGCGCGAAGGGCATGACACCTGAGCTGGTCCCGCACCGCAAGAAGCAAAATGCAGCTGGGCTCGTTGAGGTGTTCCCTGAATACGTCGAGGACATCGACCCGGTGTCGCGCGTGCTTCTCCCGCGCGCCGATCTGGGTACCGACGTGCTCGTCGAGGGCCTCCTTGAGCTGGGCTGGGAAGTCGACGATGTCGTCGCCTACCGCACGGTGCGTGCGGCCCCACCTGCACCGGAGGTGCGCGACATGATCAAGTCGGGCGGCTTCGACGCCGTGTGCTTTACCTCGGCCTCGACGGTGAAGAACCTCGTCGGCATCGCCGGCAAGCCGCACCAGCGCACCATCATCGCCTGCATCGGGCCGATGACGGCGGCGGAGGCACGTGAGCAAGGTTTGCGCGTCGACGTCGTACCTGAGGTCGCAGACGTTCCTTCGCTTGTCGACGCGCTCGCCGACCACGTTGCCACTCTGCGTGCAGCGGGGCAGCTGCCTCCTCCACGCAAGAAGCGCCGGGCACGACGCAAGAGCGTGGAAAGCGTCTAGCGGGAGCTTGCTGGGGAAACAGGTGGCGGTAGGATAGAACACCGTGAGTACTTTTGATTTCCCCCGCCGCCCTCGTCGTCTTCGTCAAAACCCCGCAATGCGTGAGCTGGTTGCTGAAACCCGCCTCCACCCGGCGGATTTTATCCTGCCCATGTTTGTCGCAGACGGCATCGATGAGAAGAAGGAAATCTCGTCGATGCCAGGCGTGTACCAGCACACCACCGATTCCCTTCTGCGCGCCGTGGAAGAAGCAGCGGAGGCGGGAATCAAAAGCGTGGATCTATTCGGCGTCCCGCTCGACGCCGACAAGGACGCCCAGGGTTCGGTGTCCTGGGACCCAGAAGGTGTATTGAACCGCAACCTCACCCGTCTGCGGGAAGAATTCGGCGATGACATGTTAATCATGGCAGATACCTGCCTGGATGAATTTACCGATCACGGTCACTGCGGAGTCCTGTCCACCGACCGGCACGGCAACACCATCGTGGACAACGATGCCACCTTGGACAATTACCAGCGCATGGCTGTGGCCCAGGCAGAGGCTGGCGCCCACATTGTCAGCCCATCGGGCATGATGGACGGCCAAATCGAGGCCATCCGCGCAGCACTGGATGAGAAGGGTTTCCAGGACGTCGCCATCATGGCGTACTCCGCGAAGTACGCGTCTGCCTTCTTCGGTCCTTTCCGCGAAGCAGTGGGCTCCTCACTGCAGGGCGACCGTCGTACCTACCAGCAGGATCCCGCCAACGTGCGCGAGTCGCTTCTCGAGGTCCAGATGGACATCGATGAGGGAGCGGACTTTGTCATGGTGAAGCCGGCAATGCCGTACTTAGATGTGCTGACCAAGGTTGCAGAAATCTCGCCTGTCCCGGTTGCCGCGTACCAAGTGTCTGGCGAGTATGCGATGATCCAGGCAGCTGGCCGCAACGGCTGGGTTGACCTGGATGCCGTGATGATGGAGTCGCTCATGTCCATTAAGCGCGCGGGTGCGAATCAAATCCTGACCTATTTCGCCGTCGATGCAGCAAAGGCACTTTCATGACAGAAGCCCCAACGACACCCTCCTCGGAAGCGGCACCGCAGCCGCCACCAGCAGAGCAAATCCCAACACAAACACCTGCACCGAAGAAGCCCGAGATGCCGGAAACCGTCCGCGCAGTGGTTCTCGTGTGGGCCATTGCCATCGGCGGTGAGCTCATCCACCAGCTCTTCAGCATCATCTCCAGCATCGTCGACCCTTCCGCGCTGCGCCGGGCTGCGAACGAATCGGCGGATCAGAGTACTGCGGATGGTGCAGCGGTACCTGACTCGGTAGTCAACATGTCGGTCTACCTCTCCATCGGCGTCATGGCGGTAATCACCCTGGCGATCGTCGGACTGTTGACCTGGATGCTTGTCCTCTTCGCGCGTCGGCATAAGTGGGCGGGCTATGCCAGGCGGCTGCTGTATCTTTTCTCCTTCTTCTTCGCCTTCCGCCTCCTGCTCGTATTTATGACCACCTCGGTCGCCTCGGATATTCCTGTGTGGCTGGTTGCCACCGACGGTGCGGTGCAAATTGCAGTTGCCGTCGCCGCGATTTGTGGCATCATTCTTGCGGGACGCGAAGAAGTCTTAAAGTGGACTGGCGAAGACGAAGACTTGAAAAAGCTTCTGCAAGCACGCGAAGAAAAAGAAAAACAAAAGAACGATAAGTCAGGAAAGAGCAATTAATGCCGTCGATGTTTCCTTCGTTTAGTGCCCACCCGGACGACCGGAACCGGCGCTATGACGAACCCGAGGTCGGCGACGACTGGCCTCGCAGCCTGCAAATCGGTTTCTGGCTCATCGTTGCAGGCGCGATCATGATGGTGCTCACCGCGATGCTCATGGTGGCAGCCGGATTCCCCGGTGACCCCGCCGACACCGAACTGCGTGATGCCTACATGCGCAACATGTGGTTCATGGCAATTTTCAACGTCATAGTTGCCTTGGTTATGGGTGGTGCCGCCTCCTATTTGCGCAAGGGTTCGAAGAACGCGCGCCGCGTTGTCGCGGTGTGCATCGCATTGGCATGTTTTTTCAACGCTTTGGCGTTTGCCCTGCGTGTTGGCGCACTTTCGATGATGGTGATCGTGGTGCTCCTGGCTTTTGCTGCACTATTTATTTTCCGCCCCACCGCGAACGCGTATATTTCTGCTCAGAGCAATAAGTAGGCAATAAGTAGCAGCAGATTCCACAGGAAGGCAGGACTCGTTGTGACTGCTTCCGAGCAAGACAAGACGACACAGGCCATTGACGTGGCAGTGGACGCGGCGCGCCGGGCTGGCATCAATATCGATCGCGATGCGGAGCTGTCCCTCGATGTTGAGAACCGCCCCAAGGTCTCCTATTCCTTCGAGCTGACCAATCTGCCTGACGCCCCCGACGTCGGCGACATTGAGCGCGCGTTGGAGGAACTCCCCGGCGTGCACGCGCGTCTTGTCCACCCGCAGAAAACGGTGTGGGTGACAGCCCCCGATATCACCGATCCCTCCGAGCTCGTTCGCGTCATCGAACAGTTCGGCGTGAGCGCAACGATGTCGGAGACATCGTTGCGGCGTCGGATCGCATGGGTTAGGGCGCCAGAGACAGTCGCTTATCGACGATCCACTCGTGGTTCCACGGGCATGTCGGCTTCGCTGCGCCGCCATCAAAACGACGAAGCGAAAGCACTCGAGTCTGCACGCTCGGCCGGTTTCTTGAAAGAATCCGCCAACCAAGCTCGACGCGATACCCACAGCACCGACGTGCTGTACACGGCCCGCAACCTGATCACACCCCTGCGGTTGATCATCGCCTTGTTGTTCTCCATCCCGGTGGTGTTGGTGTCCTACTTCAAGGATCTGCAGTTCCCGGGTTGGCAGTGGGCAGCCCTGGCCGCTGCGACCCCGGTGGTGCTGTGGTGTGCGTGGCCCTTCCACCGCGCGTTAGTCGGCGGGGTCCGCAGGGGATTGACCGCGCTGGACGGTGCGAGTTCGCTGGCAATTATCGTGGCTTATATCTGGTCGATCGTGTTGCTCGTGGCCACCCCGGCAGGAGAGATCGGCTGGACCTCCGAGCCCAAGCTGTTGGCCTTTAACCACAGCACGCTGGCAGACGGTGAGCTCTTCCTTGACGTCGCCTGCGGCATGACAGTTCTCCTGCTCGCGGGCAGGCTGTGGACGATGAGGGCGCGGCCGAGCTTTGTCGAAGAAATAGACAAGCAGCGCGTCGATCCGGCAACCCTGGTCAAAGTCAGCCAGCGAAACCGCTCGACGGGTGCGGTGACCCAATCGAAGGTGCCATTGGCAGAGGTTAACCCCGGCGACGACATCGCATTGCGGGCGGGCGACATCATCCCCGTGGACGGCAATGTCATTGGTGGATCCTGCACGCTGGACCCGGGAATCGTCGATACGCGAGAAAACACCAAGGTCAAGGTCGGCGCCGAAGTTTATGCCGGCGCCCAGATCATCTCGGGGAAGATTAAGGTCCGCGTCGAGCGCACGGGTCACCGCACGCGCCTGGCGGCGATCCGTCGCTGGGTGCAGGAGGCGGCTGAGCATCAAAACCATGCGACGTTCCTCTCGACCCGGACTGCGTCGTGGTTAATTCCAGTGGCGGTCGTACTCGCCATTGTCGATTTCATCGCGTGGGCCGCGTTGACCAACAACTTCAATGCCGCGATGGCCACGGCGCTGGCGGTGCTCGCCTCAGTGGCCCCGACCGCGCTCGCATTGTCACCTTCGCTCGCGGTACGCCTCGGGCTAGAATCCGCCGCGCGCAACGGCATCATGGTGCGCGATGGCTCGACGCTGCGCCGCCTGGATCGGGTGGACACGGTGATTTTTAACCGCGTGGGCACCCTGGTGGAGCCGGGGATGTACGTCGAATCGGTTGTTGCCGAGCGCGGAGAGAACCCCGACATGGTGCTGCGCGTCGCCGGCGCGCTGTCGATGGAATCGGACCACCCAGTCTCCCAGGCACTCGTCCGCGCGGCGCGAGAAGCCCGCGATCACGCCTCCGACGACACTGAGGTCCCACACTGGATCGAGGTCTCCCACTTTGAGTCCGGGGCGGACGGCAGCTTTAAGGCACGCATCGACATCACCACGAAGGATGCCCGCGGCGAGGACCAAGTCCACCAAGTTGAGGCGATGCTGTGGCGTCCCACCAACCTGTCCCGTCTGCGCGGGCGCCTCGCCGCCGCCGCAACTTCGGGCGGCACCCCGATCGTGGTGCGCTGGAAGGGCAAGGACCGTGGCGTGATCACTCTCTATGACCCAGTGAAAGATGACGCAGGGGAGTCGGTCGATCGTCTCGAAGAAATGGGCATCGAAACCGTCATGCTCTCCCGCGACATCTACCCAGTCGCGCGACGCTTCGCAGACCACCTGGGCATTTCCACGGTGCTCGCCGGCATCGAACCCAAGGACAAACCCGGTGCGGTGCGCGCCATGCACACCCAAGGCGCATGCGTGGCCACAGTCGGAGACCTATCCGTCCTCCCGTCGCTGCGGGCCTCCGATGTGGGTGTGCTGGTCAGCGCGGGGGAGAATCTCGACCTCGGGCGCGACCTGAGGCGCGAGCTTTCCCTTGTCGTGCTTCGCGACGATGTCGCTGCCATCCCGCAGCTCATCGAGCAGGCACGCCGCGTGTGCTCGGTAATCGACCGCAACATCGTTGTGTCGTGGATTTACAACCTCACCGTGATGGCCGTGGCCGTCTCCGGTGTGCTGCACCCCATGGTCGCAACGGTGCTCATGCTTGGTGCGTCCTTGTTTGTTGAGGCGCGTTCTGTTTCCGTGAAGAAATTCCCGCGCGACTAGTAGATGATCTCGATTCTTCTCTGGGGGCTGGCCGTCCTCACATTGGTGCTCGCGCTTCTACCAGGTCCGCTGAGCACGGTTCCCGGATTCGCGCATGTGCTGGCCTTCCCCCACATCTCTGGCGCGCTGCTGATCATCGCGATCGTGTTCGTGGTGTGGAAAACCCGCAGGTGGCGCCTGCCCGCCACAGCAGTGGTGCTGGCAGCCGCCCTGCTCGTAATGTTCCCCGCTGCCTCACCGCTGGTGTCGGCACCGAGTGGCGCACCAGCTTCCGGCGGAGAGAGCCGACCGCTGACGATCGTGTCCTTTAACTCGAAGCACACGTTCACGGCGAAGGATTTCGAACAGCTGCAGGGCCGCTTCCACCCAGATGTGTACGTGTTGCCCGAGACGGATCTGAAACGCGCCGAGATCGCTCTGCGCGGCTCCAACTTCCAGATTTTCGTTTCTGGTGACGGTCGCACGAGTGTGGCGGTGGCTTCGTCGCTAAGCGACTACGTGCAGGTCGACGCGCCTGACATTACCTTTGGGGCCGTCGCGCTTGAGCACGCTTCGCTGCCCACGATTGTTGGCCTGCACTCCGCACCGCCGCTGCCGGATCTGATGGGGCAGTGGCGCGACGACCTGCAACGAGTTGGGGAGTTCGACGGTGGGGAGAACCTCATCGTGGCGGGGGATTTCAACGCGACGCTGCGCCACGGCACCCTCGGCGAACGCGAAAACCTGGTGGATGCCTTCCAAGAGTGCGGCTCGAAGAAGGGGTCGTGGCCCGCCGCGCTGCCGAGCCTGATGCGCACGCAGATTGACCACGTGTTCGTCTCCCCGGAGATCCATGTGGCCAGGTGCGAGGCCGTGGAAATCGGGCGCTCGGATCACCTTGCTTTAGCTGTGACTCTTGCGTTGCAGGGTGAGAATTCGGGCTAGAATTGCTGCCATGGCCAACAAATACCTGGACTCTGTCATCCCTGTCCTTGCTGTGAACAAACTCAGCGAAGTACACGAATTTTATAAGAGCATCTTCGGCGAAACCGATATCGAACCCGCCGAAGGCGTTGCCGAGTGGGAAGTTGTCGAGGGCCACTATATCCAGGTCACCGAGATCCCCGAGCGTGCCGGGAAGAACGCGGTAGTGGTCGGGTGCACCGATATTGCAGCGTTCGTCGCCGAACTGCGCGAGAAAAACATCGAGGTGTCGGATCCCGTGGACTACGGTGTGGTCATTGTCGCGGTGACCACCGACCCGGCGGGCAACGAGATCCAGTTCGCTCAGGTGGTTGACGAATAGGGGCGCGGTTTCCTAATCTCAAACTTTTGAACCACAATGGTGAACATGAATCGACGCGACCTGAATAACGCTCCGCTGCTTGAGGCCGCCCACGGCCGGACCCCATCGCGCACCCCAGTTTGGTTTATGCGCCAGGCTGGGCGTTCGCTGCCTGAATACAAGAAGGCGCGCGAAGGCGTGTCCATGCTGGACTCCTGCTTTATGCCCGAGCTTTTGGCCGAGATCACGATGCAGCCCGTGCGCCGCCACGATGTGGATGCCGCGATCTTGTTCTCTGACATCGTGGTGCCGCTGCGCGCCGCCGGTGTCGGGGTGGAAATCGTACCGGGCCGCGGCCCCGTGATGGACAAGGCCATCACCACCCGCGCCGACGTGGATGCGCTGCCCATTCTGGACCATGAGGTCACCGAAATTTCCCAGGGCATCGAGATTATTCTCGACGAGCTCACCGACACCCAGGCCCTAATCGGCTTTGTTGGCGCACCGTTTACCCTGGCCAGCTACCTGGTCGAAGGCGGCCCCTCGAAGAACCACGAGAAGACCAAGGCCATGATGCACGCGGAGCCAGAGACCTGGCACGCCTTGATGCAGCGCCTAGTGCCCACCATCGTGACGTTCTTGCGCACCCAGGTCGAGGCCGGCATCGACGCGATGCAGCTCTTCGATTCCTGGGCGGGCTTCCTCACAGAGCGCGATTACCGCGAGCACGTGCTGCCTTATTCCGTGGAGATCCTTGAGTCCGTTGCGGGCGAGATCCCTCGCATCCACTTTGGTGTCTCCACCGGCGAGATCCTCGGTGCGATGAGCGAGGCCGGCAGCGAGGTCATGGGCGTGGACTGGCGCGTCCCACTGGACAAGGCCGCCACCCGCTTTGCTCAACCACGCGTGCTCCAGGGCAACCTCGACCCCGCGATGCTCTTCGCCGGCACCGACGTCGTGCGCTCCGAGGTTGAACGCATCAAGTCCGAGGCACAGGCCGCAATCGACGCAGGCACCGCCACCGGCCACATCTTCAACCTGGGCCACGGGGTTCTGCCCAACACGGACCCCGATGCGATCACCGAAGCGGTGCGCATCATCCACGAAAACTAATTTTTACTTCGGGAGCAACACATGAACTTTGCCATCATCGGCGCCGGCCTTGCAGGATTGACCAGTGCGTATGAGATCCGCAAGCAGCACGCGGACGCCACCATCGATGTCTACGAGGCCACCGACCGCATTGGTGGCAAACTTTTCACCGTCCCCTTCCAAGCAGGCCCCACCGACATGGGCGCCGAGGCCTTCCTCTACCGCCGCAAAGATGCCGTGGAATTCTTCGCCGAGCTCGGACTCACCGACTCGATCGTCTTCCCCTCGGGCATGAAATCCCTGGTCTACACCGGCGGTGCGACCCAACCGCTGCCCGCGGGCGGCGTCATGGGCATCCCGGCGTCGTCGGAGCCGCTGGCGCATGTGGTCAGCACAGAGACAGCAGCGCGTATCGACGACGAAGCCAACCAGCCAGGCATCGACTGGCCAGTAGGGGGCGACCTCAACGTCGGAACACTCGTGCGCGCACGCCTCGGCGACGAGGTAGCCGACCACGTCGTCTCTGCACTTTTGGGTGGCGTGTACTCGTGTACCGCGGATGACCTCGGCGTGCGCGCCACCATGCCCGCCTTGGCAGAAGAGCTTGACCGCCTGGTCGAGGCAGGGGAGCAAGCCACCCTGACCGGGGCCGTGCGCAACCTTGCTGCGGACAAGACCAAGTCCGATGAGCCGGTCTTCGGCACATTCAAAGGCGGCTACACCGAGCTCTATGAAACCCTGGCGGAGAAGTCCGGCGCCGATATCTACGTCGACGCGTTTGTCTCAGGCATTGAGAAGACCGACGGTGGCTACAAGATCACCGGCGGTCAGGACACCATCTACGACCGCGTGTTGATTGCTACCCCGGCACCGACCACCGCACTGTTACTGAAGAAGGTGGCACCTGAGGCCTCTGAGACACTCAAGGCAGTGAAGCTGGCGGATTCCGCCCTCGTCGGTATGCGCTTCGAATCAGCTGAGGGCCTGCCCGATAACTCCGGAGTGCTGGTCGCCTCTGATGAGCCCGACGTGCACGCGAAGGCATTTACCTTCTCCTCGAAGAAGTGGCCGCACATCGGTGATCGGGGTGGGGCACTCGTGCGCGCCAGCTTCGGGCGCTTCGGCGATACCACCGCCTTGCGTGCCAGCGAGGACGACCTGGTTGATTGGGCGCTCGACGACCTAGAGAAGATCACCGGATTCGACGGCCGGGCCGCTGGCCTCGAGGAGATCTATGTACAGCGCTGGTTCGGCGGGCTGCCACGCTATAACGAAACCCACCTGGCCACAGTCGAAGAAGTCCGCGGGCATCTGGCAGGGGTCGCGGGCATCGATGTGACCGGCGCCTGGGCAGGCGGGGTAGGAGTGCCCGCCGTGATCGCGGACGCCAAGTCCGCTGCTGCCCGCATTTCCGAGTAAGTTGAGTACGCATGGCAGATAACCACGATCCGCACGACGAGATTCCCGCCGAAGCTTCCGCTGATGCCAACACAGAGGCGGAGCCCGAATGGTGGGAAGAACCCGGCATGCCGTGGAACAAAAAGCCCGGCAGAGCCGATTATTGGTGCCTGGGCTGGATCGGGTTCATCGGGCTGTTCGGCATGGCCATGATCCCGCTGCGCGCGTGGCTTCTGGGCTTGGATCCGCAGGTCATGCTCGCACTGACTGGTTCGCGCATTGGTGCGGCCTCGACAGGTGCGCTCGCAGCTGTTGGTGAGGCACCGAACTGGATCTGGTACCTGCTCATCGGCTCGCTGGTGGCCATCAAGTTCGACTGGGTCTACTGGTGGGCGGGCAAACTCTGGGGCCGCGGCATGCTGGATGTGTACGCGGAACAATCGCCACGCACGCACCGCAATATTCAGCGCGTGGAGCGCTGGACAGCAAAACTCGGCTGGGTAGGCATCTTCCTGGCCTATGTGCCGATTCCCCTGCCGATCGCACTGGTGGTCTTCGTCATGAGCGGCGCCACCGGCATGGGCGTGCGCAAGTTCATGGTGCTCAACTTCATCTCGAAAACCATCTGGTCGCTGGGCTATTTCGCCCTGGGCTACGCCATCGGCGAGCCGGTTGTGTTCGTGCTCGAGCAGTACCAGCGGGTGGCCAACTGGATCGCCATCGGCCTTGTCGTGGTGATCTTCGCGTCGGTGTTCTTCAAGCAGTCGAAGAGCGAGAAGAAGGCGGAGCAAGCGTAAGTCGTCGTCAAGCAATCTTTTGCTAGGCTCTTGTCTGTGTGCCGCTAACGCTGCGGTGCGTCGGACGAGGGAGCCGTACCCGACCACACGACAAGACGGCCAGAAAGGTCCCATGAATTGGGTAATTCTGATCGGTTCCGGACTCTTCGAGGCAGCGTGGGCAAACGCGCTGGGTCGCTCGGAGGGATTTACTAAACTCTGGCCCACAATCATCTTCGCCGTCACCGTGGTGATCTCCATGGGAGGTCTGGCGTGGGCCATGAAAACCATTCCCGTTGGTACCGCCTACGCGGTCTGGGCTGGTGTTGGCGCGACCGCCACGGTGATCATTTCCATGGCCACAGGCCAGGAATCGGCCACCATTCTCAAGGTGGTTTTCCTCGCCATGATCATCGGCGGCATCGTGGGATTAAAGATGGTTGCCTAGGACACACTTGGCGGGCTGTGAGTCCGCGAGGCGAACACCTACAATAGAGCGCATGACTGCCCGAGAACTGACCTCTCATAACACCCAGAAGTCCCAAGCACTCTTTGAAAAAGCAGTGCAAGTAACCCCGGGTGGTGTGAACTCCCCAGTTAGGGCCTTCGGCTCCGTTGGTGGACATGCCCGTTTCATCGAATCCGCACAGGGTTCCCAGCTGACCGACGTAGACGGCAACAAATACGTTGACCTAGTGAACTCGTGGGGTCCGATGATCCACGGCAACGCGCACCCAGAGATCCTGGCCGCCGTTGAAGCCGCGGCGAAGAAGGGTCTCTCCTTCGGCGCCCCGACCGAGGCCGAAATCGACTTGGCGCAGGCCATCATCGATCGCACCAGCGTCGAAGAAGTACGCCTAGTCAACTCCGGCACCGAGGCCACCATGTCCGCCGTGCGCCTGGCCCGCGGATTTACCGGGCGAGCAAAATTACTGAAGTTCGAGGGCTGCTACCACGGACACGTCGACGCGCTACTGGCCTCGGCGGGTTCCGGTGTGGCCACCTTCGCGCTGCCGGATTCCCCAGGTGTGACCGGCGCTCAGGCGGCCGATACCATCGTCGTTCCTTATAACGACCTCGACGCCGTACGCGCGGTATTCGCGGAGCACCCCGGCGAGATCGCAGCCATTATCACCGAGGGTGCCGCCGGCAACATGGGCACCGTCGCCCCAGAGCCAGGCTTCAACGCCGCGCTGAAGGAGATCGCACATGCCGACGGTGCACTGCTAGTTATCGACGAGGTCATGACCGGATTCCGTACCTCCTACTCCGGCTGGTACGGCGTAGACGAGGTCGCCGGCGACCTCACCACCTTCGGCAAGGTCGTCTCCGGTGGCCTGCCCGCGGCAGCATTTGGAGGTCGCGCCGACATCATGGGCCACCTCGCACCCAACGGTCCCGTGTATCAGGCGGGCACGCTCTCGGGTAACCCTGTGGCCATGGCTGCGGGCCTGGCCTCGCTGCGCCTGGCCAGCAAGGACATCTACGCCATCCTTACGGCGAACGCCGACATGCTGGAGAAGCTGATCACCGAGGCACTCGATCGCGAAGGCGTGGCGCACCACATTCAGCGCGCCTCCACCATGCTGTCCGTGCGCTTCGCGGAAGGGGAGGGCCGCAACTTCGCGGATATGCAGGCTGCGGACACGTTCCGTTTCGCACCTTTCTTCCACGCGCTGCTCGATCACGGCGTCTACGCACCACCGAGCGCGTTCGAGACCTGGTTTGTCTCCACGGCACTTAACGACGCGGACTACGAGCGCATCGAGGCCGCGCTGAAGCCAGCCGCTCAAGCCGCCGCGGCCGCGACACCTGAAGGGGAATAATCAGCCATGACCACCACACTTGTCCACCTGGTGCGCCACGGTGAAGTCCACAACCCGAAGAAGATCCTTTACGGACGCCTGCCCGGGTACTACCTCTCGTCGCGAGGCAAGTCCATGGCCGCGGCCACCGCGAAGTCCTTCACCGGCCACGACGTGACCCACCTTGTGGCCAGCCCGATGGAGCGCGCGCAGGAGACTGCACTTCCGTTTGCCGAGGTCACCGGCCTGGACATCGCCACCGACCACGACCTGATCGAATCCGGCAACCAGTTCGAGGGCCTGCGTACCAAGGGGTGGCGCTCCCAGCTGCTCAACCCGATTCGGTGGCGTTTGATGCGCGATCCTTCCATTCCTTCCTGGGGCGAGCCCTACGACGACGTCCTGGCGCGCATGATGGATGCCATCGAGCGCGCGCGCTTAAGCGCCGAGGGCCACGAGGCCATCTTGGTGTCCCACCAGCTGCCGATTGTCATGGTGCAGCGCGCCATCGCCGAAAAGCCACTGCCTCACAATCCGTTGGACCGTCAGTGCGATCTAGCGAGTGTGACTTCTCTGCTGTTTCGTGATGAAATACTGACAGATTCTTTCTACTCAACCCCGGCTCGAGAAATTTGAGATGCGTAATCGTTTAACTTTGGTGGCAACCCTTTCTGTGGTGGCCCTCGGCCTGACTGCGTGCAGCCAGCCGGAGGCCCAATCGGAAACCTTCGCCTTCCATACCCCTGGTGGTCAGGTGGAAATCTTCTACGACGAGGCGGAACGCGTGCCTTTACAAGAGTTTTCCGGCGAGTCCCTCATGGAAGAGGGCTCCACCATCAACCTGTCGGATTTCGAAGGCAAGGTTGTTGTCCTCAACGCATGGGGGCAGTGGTGCGGGCCGTGCCGCGCAGAGGTCGACGATTTGCAGCGTGCGCATGAATCGCTTGGCGACGATGGCACCGTCCTTGGTATTAATGTCCGCGATTACAACCCGCAGATCGCCAGGGACTTCGTCACCGATAATGGCGTGACCTACCCGTCGGTCTATGACCCACCGTTTAAAACAGCGGGCGCGCTCGGTGGCGTACCTACCTCGGTCATCCCCACCACGATCATCCTGGACCGTGAGCACCGTCCGGCCGCAGTATTCCTGCGTGAAGTGTCCGACCAAGACATCCTCGACGTGACGGATCAGCTGATTTAACCATGGGCGAAGTTTTTGCAGATATGGCCACCTCCGGCCCGTTGCTCATTGGGCTCTTTGCTGCCGCGGCAGCAGGACTGGTCTCCTTCGCATCGCCGTGCGTGGTGCCTCTGGTTCCCGGCTACATGTCGTACTTGACCAGTATTGTTGGCGGCGAAATGGTGCTTGATAAAGAGCACGGTGTCAAGGTGGGCAAGAAGAGAAACCGCGCTGTTGTCGGCGCGGCCTCGCTCTTCGTTTTGGGCTTCTCCGTCGTGTTCATTTTGATGACGGTCTCCGTTTTCGGCGTGATCAGCTTGATCCAGCTGAATCAAGATATTTTGATGCGCATCGGCGGCGTGGTCACCATCATCATGGGCCTGGCCTTTTTGGGCATGGTCCCCGGTCTGCAGCGCGATACCCGCATGCAGCCCAAGAAGTGGACCACCTGGTTGGGTGCCCCAATGCTCGGCGGCGTCTTCGCGCTGGGCTGGACTCCGTGCTTAGGTCCCACCCTGGCCGCGATTATCTCCGTGTCCGTGGGCACCGAAGGCATGACCGCCGCGCGCGGTGTGCTTCTGATTCTGGGCTACTGCCTCGGATTGGGCCTGCCCTTCATCCTGGTGGCTATCGGCTCTTCCAAGGCGATGGGGGCGTTCGAGTGGCTGCGCAAGCACTCGCGTACGCTGCAGATCATCGGCGGCGTCATGATGATCCTGGTCGGTATTGCCCTGCTAACCGGTGCGTGGAACTACTTCATTAGTTGGTCCCAGTCGCTCGTTGTGGGCTATGGCACGACAATTATTTAAAGAAGAAAGTTGGATTACGTGCGCACAGTGTGGACGTGGCTGAAAAAGGGCTGGCACTGGCTCACCAGTATGCGTACTGCACTGGTGCTGCTCTTCTTGCTTGCACTTGTTTCGATTCCTGGGGCACTTTTGCCGCAGCGCTCGATCAGTGAAACTCAGGTCAACGAGTACAAAGACTCGAACCCCACCATGGGCGAAATCTACGATCGCCTGCAGCTGTTCGACGTGTTCGGCTCCTCGTGGTTCATTGCCATTGTCACCTTGTTGATGATCTCGCTGGTGGGCTGCATCATCCCGCGTTCGTGGGACCACTACAAGGCGTACACAACCCCGCCGACGAAGGCACCGAAGTACCTCACTCGTATGCCGCTGCACACCGAGGGTGTTGTGGATAAGCCTCTCGACGAGGTCGCGGCGGATACGAAGAAGTACCTGAAGCGCTGGCACATCAAGGAATACAGCGCGGAAGAAGACCGCGCCGGCGCACAGTCGTTCGCCGCCGAGCGCGGCTATGGCCGCGAAGTAGCCAACCTGATCTTCCACATTGGGCTTGTTGCCATGCTGGTAACCATCATGGTCGGACGCCTCGCGTACTACGAGGGCCAAGTCATTGTCGTGACTGATTCGGAATCCGAGCACGCCGTGCCCGTCGAGCAGTCCCAGGAATTCTGTAACACCTCGCCGGCCAACTTCGACAGTTTCCGCGCGGGCCCGCTTTTCGACGGCACCGGCCTGACACCTTTCTGCTTCGTCTCGCACAACTTCGCCACCGAATACACTCCGCAGGGCCAGGCCTACGATTTCACCTCGGATATCTCCTATGCTCTCGGCGATGACATGTACACCGATAAGGAAAACTGGGAAGACTACCAGCTGCGCGTGAACCACCCGCTGCGCATCGGCGGCGATCGCGTGTACCTCCAGGGCCACGGCTTCGCACCACAGGTCACCGTGACGTGGCCAAACGGCGAGTCGCGCACCCAGATGATCCAGTTCCAGCCGGACGACCCAACCTTCTTCCTCTCCTCCGGCGTCCTGCGTTTCGACCCGCCTGCCGGCATGTACCCGGACCTCTACGAGCGCCGCCAGAACCAGATCTCCATCGAAGGCCTGTTCGCTCCGACCGCGGAGTGGGAAGGTGAGAACGGGGACCTGCTCACGTCCGTGTACCCGTCTATGGAAGACCCAGCCATGGCCGTGGACATCTACCGCGGCGACTCGGGCCTGGATTCCGGGCGTTCCCAGAACATCTTCGTGCTGGATCAGAGCCTGATTGCCACCGGCCAGCTCCAGAAGGTCGACCGCGTCAACCTCGTTCCCGGGGAAGAAGTCACCATCGACGGCGGAGTCACCGTGCGCTTCGACGGCGCCGCGGAGTTCGCCAACTACCAGATCTCCCACGACCCTTCGCAGGGCTGGGTCCTGGCCACAACCGTGATCATGCTGGGTGGCTTGATCGGTTCGCTGATGATCAAGCGCCGCCGCGTCTGGGTCCGCCTGCGCCCTGCGGACAACGGTGGCACCCACGTCGAAATCGGTGGCCTTGCGCGCACCGACCGCGCGGGCTGGACCGGCGAGTTCGAAACCGTCTCGGCGAAGATCCTCGGAAAAGACGACGATGACGACGACGGCGACGATTTCGACGATAAAGAGCGGTTTGACGACGAATAAAAGCGCTGTGGATCACGCTGCTCTAATCTTGTACCTTTTCTCCTCGGTGGGGTAGCGTGAAGTGCATGTTTGTTAATGCCGAGTTGGCAAGTCTCTCTGATTTGTCATTCCGTACAGCCTTTGTGATCTACCTTGTCGCCCTTGTCCTCTCTCTGATTTATTACGGTCGGATGCAAGGCGTGATTGATATGCGCCGCGTCCGTGACGCGCAGCAAGAAGAAGCCGAGAACGCAGAGGCGAAGGAACTCGTCCATGCGGGAGCATCGTCGTCAAGCACTGGCGAAGCCGATGCAGATGCGGTAGACACCGCCGACTCTGACTCCGACCGTGGCCTCGTCGACGAGCCTTTTGATGAGGCTGAGTACGGCAAGCGCGTGGCGGGTGCGCGCAAGTTTGCGGGCATGACCCAGGCGATGGTCTGGTTCGGCATCGCCTTGCATGTGGTGTCCTTTGTTACCCGTGGTTTTGCTACGGGGCGCTTCCCGCTGGGCAACATGTACGAGTACATCTTGTTCATGTCGGCCGTGGTGATGATCATCGCTGCAGTGGTGGCTCAGACGAAGGGCTGGCACACGATGTGGCCGTGGGTTCTGACCCCAATGGTCATCTTGATGTTCTTCAACTCCACGGTGCTGTACGCGGATGCCGCTCCTGTGGTTCCTGCTCTGCAGTCCTACTGGCTGCCGATCCACGTCTCGTCGGTCTCTATCGGCGCGTCCATCGGCATTATCTCCGGTATCTTCGCGCTTTTGTACCTGCTGCGTATTTGGCAGCCAAAGGGCAAGGAGAAGGGCTTCTTCGGTGCCCTGGCGAAGCCTCTGCCAAGCGCGAAGAAGTTGGATTCGCTGACGTACAAGTCGGCAATTATTACGCTGCCACTGTTGGGCATTGGCATTTTGCTCGGCGCGATCTGGGCAGAGGCAGCATGGGGTCGCCCGTGGGGCTGGGACCCGAAGGAAACGGTCTCCCTGATCACCTGGATCCTGTACGCGGCCTACCTCCACGCGCGAGCAACGGCTGGCTGGAAGAACTACAAGTCCGCCTGGATTAACGTCCTGGCCATGCTGACGTCGATCTTCAACCTCTTCTTCATCAATATGGTTGTCTCGGGTCTGCACTCTTACGCTGGCCTGAACTAAGGCTTAAACCAAAAGTTCACTCTCGGCATTAAAACGGCTGCGGGAAGCATAAAGCTTCCCGCAGCCGTTTTCGTATGAAATCGTTGTTCTTTTGTGTCCAAACTGTTCTCCTGGGTGGGAGAGGACACACATTACCTAGATATGCGGGCGAAACGAGTCGAGCACATCCACGTGATCCCCTGGGAGTATGTGTTTTGCGGCTGGTTTTGGGTGTGCGTTGCTCAATCTGTGAAAACACTAGGTGGATTCCAGATAAGATGGCGAAAAAGCGCAACGAATGCGTGACAGCAGTCACGCTCATCCATTCTGAAGGAGAACGTCGTGGCTGGACCAAGGAACAAGGCCGGTAAACCGGCGAGCGAGCACCCGGTCCTTATCGAGTTGGGCGAAACCTTGGCCACGCGGCGGCGCGATACCGGCCGACTCCAACAGGAAGTCGCCGAGGCCGCCGGAGTGTCACGCTCGACGCTGCACACCATCGAACATGGTGGAGCTGGAGTGCGTTTTGAAAAAGTAGTCGCAGTGGCCCACGCTCTGGGACTGGAGCTAGGCTTCTTTGAGCCGAACGAGGCCGCAGGCGACAACGCAAGCGCCCCGCAGGGAGAGAAAGAAAACGCAGAGGCAGTCGAGCAGAACTAATCGATCTGCTCGTCGGGTCCAGGTTCATCCTTGCGGAATTTTCGCTGGCGTTCTTCTTCCTCTTTAGCGCGCCGATCTGCTTCTTCCTTCGCGCGCCGTTCCTTAAAACGGGTCTTCTCAATGTTCCAGAGAAACTCTTCGTCGTCGTCTGGACCTTTAATCGCCGGCGATTGATTCGGCGAAGACATGGCATCAAGGCGTTTCTGACTGCCCGGCCCGAACGCGCGCCACAGCAGCCAGATGGCCACGATGATCAAAATGACTAATAAAATGCGTCCCATGCCTCCACGATACTAGTTAGGGGTTACCACTTTTGATTGAGTAGGGTAGTAGATTGTGTCCACCCCTCAGCAGAACTCTGAAGCCCCACAGCTCGACCCCGCAGTGCGCAAGCGCGCCAACAAGGCCGTGACCGTGTATGGGCTGCTCCGCCTCCTACTTTTCGTTGTACTCACCATCGTAATCCAAGCTTTCGCCCTCATGGTCGGCGCTCCGGTTCCGCTGGTGATGTCCGCGCTTCTTGCCCTGATCGTTGCCTTCCCGCTGTCGATGCTGATCTTCAAGAAGCAGCGCGTCGAGGCGACCCAGGCCGTCGCAGCATGGTCCGAGCAGCGGGCAGCGAAGAAGCAGTGGGTACGCGACCAGCTCGCGGACCGCTAGAATCCAGCGCTAGTTACCGAAGAGCAACGCGATCACGATCATGGCGGGCAGCGCCAAGAACGTCGTGATGAACACCGTGTCGCGCGCAACGGCCTCACCGCGCTGATACGTCGCGGCATAGTTGTACACGTTCTGGGCCGTTGGCAGCGCCGCCAGGATCACGCTGGCATACATCAGCTCGGTCGACAGGCCCATGGCCATGCCAACGGCCCACGCAATCAGCGGCATCACGGCGAGTTTGAGCGCCGAGGCAGTAATCACCGCAGGGCGATCAGGCTTCGATTGAAGAATGGATCCGCCGTAGAGCGAGGCACCGAAACTCATCAAGATCATCGGGATGGAGGCACCACCCAGGATCTCAAGCGGCGCCATCACAGGATCGGGCACGGTCCACCCCATCGCCGCGACGAGGAGCCCGAGCAGCGGCGCGATGACCACAGGGGAGAAGATGCCGCTGCGGATCGCATCAAAGATCTTGCGGGCACGAGACGTTGTCGACGATTCGTCGACACTCAAGCCCGCAATCACAAACGGCGTGATCAGCACCATCTGCACGACGAGCACAGGGATGACCCACGTCGCGTCGCCGATGACGTAGATGGAGATGGGCAGGCCGATGTTCACCGAGTTGAAATAGCTTGACGACGCAGCCCCTGCCGTCGTTGTGGGAATGTCTTGCTTGAAAAAGATCCGAGACAGGATCCAATACAGCGCCGCCGTGGCGAACGTAGCGATGGTGACCACGAGGACAACCGGGGAGACGAACGTGGAGACATCGGAGACCGCGACCGACGAGAACAACAGCGACGGAGTAGCCACATAGAAGGCCGTGCGGTTGAACATGAGACGTTCTTTGCCGGGACCGATGACTCCGCCACGGGCAAGGAAATAACCCGCGCCGATGACAACGAAAATAATGGAGAAGCCAGTGAAGACGTCTAGCACGTACTTTGATCCTTACCTAATTAACCCTGTTTTGCCGAGACTCCACCATCTGTAGGTGATTGAGGGCGCGAATTAACACACGCCGAGAACTCTACTCGTTGAAGTGATGGGCTGGTCAATCAAAGTGATTGGCTGGAATTTCATAACGATGTCCACTACACTTATTTTTATAAACACAGCCTCCTCTCCAAGCCTTCAGCTTATGACGGGGCTGTTTTCAATTTTCATATAGAGTCAAATTATGTCGGGGACAAGAGGTGGGTCAGGAAAGCAACCGTACTCAAAATCATATTTGACGTATGAGCAGCAGCTGGATCTGCTCGCTTCGCGAGGGATGCCGAGTTCCAATCCTGAAAGTGCAGTAGAGGCTTTACGCCGGATTGGCTATTACAGACTATCCGGGTACGTATATCCATTTAGGAAGATAAAGCCAATAAACGAGCGGTCTAGCTCAACAAATTATCGCTATGACGAAGTGGTACCAGGACATACCATCGAAGACTCGATCGATTTATACAATTTCGATCAAAAGCTCCGTAGTCACATTCTCTTGGGTATTGATATCCTTGAAACAGGGATCAAGGCACTCGTTGCTTATCACGGTGGGTACCAGCACCCATTTATCCATATCACTTACAAAGAATTGAACCCAACAAAGAGCAAAGTCCAGAAGGGGCGAGGAATCAACAATTTTGACTCCTGGATGGAGTATTACAATGAACTGTTGAAACGAGCTAAAAGTGAAGATCTCATTAGGCACAACACCGAAATCTATGAAAAATTACCGATATGGGTTGCTACCGAAGTTCTTGACTTTGGATCATTGAGCCGTTTGTTCAACTTGCTACCGCACAATGTGCAAAGCAGGATTAGCGGGCAATTAGGCATAAATAACGGCAAGTCATTTGCTAAGTGGCTGCCAGTCATTAATTTTGTGAGGAACAAATGCGCACATTTTTCACGCGTTTGGAACCGAACAATGACTTATAAGTGGGGGCATTTCAACGAAAACCTCTTCCGACCTTCTTTGTATCACCTGCTCAATCGAAATGATTCAAAAGAGCATGATGACAAGATCTATCCGGCGCTGGCTATTATCACTTATTTGATAAGTTTCCTGCAATCTGATGATGAGTGGCGCGTTAGGCTAGTTGAATTACTAGACGAGTTTCCAAACATTGATGGGGTATCGCTAGAAGCATCAATGGGATTTCCTTTGGACTGGAAATCGCTAGATATATGGGTGACAGAGCACGAATTCATTGACGGGTCGATGACGATAAATAGCCTGGGACGACGTCACGAATCTACTTAAGCAGCCCCACCAAAGAACAACGCCATCGCCGTCAGAATTGCCCAGAGCAGCATGGCTCGGCCGTTCATGCCAAGCACGGGGATGAGGGCCACCCCCTTGGTACCCTTCAGTACCGTGAGCGTGCTCTGCAGAGCGAACGGCAGTGCCAGGAAACCAATCAGAACAGGTGTGTAGGCAGCCGCCATAAGCAGGCTCATGATGAATGGCATCATCGAGAGCAAAGCGAACAAGCGCCGCGAATTCTTTTCACCCAGGCGAACAGCCAAGGTGATTTTACCGGCAACCTTATCGGAAGGGATGTCGCGAATATTGTTTGCCAGGTTCACGCTGGCAGACATTGCGCCGATGCCCACGGCAGCCGCAAGGCCGACCCAACTGACCTGCAGCGACTGAGTGAACTCGGTACCGAGTACGGCGACAAGACCGAAGAAGATGAATACGGCGACTTCGCCAAGCCCGCGGTAGCCATAAGGGTTCTTGCCACCCGTGTAGAACCACGCCGCGACAATACACACGGCTCCGACGATGATGAGCCACCAGGCAGACCACAGCGACAAGATCACGCCAGCGACGGCGGCGACACCAAAGCAGAGGAACGCCGCGCTCTTGACCTGTTTCGGGTTCGCTAGGCCGGAGCCGGTGAGGCGCGTCGGGCCGGTGCGATCATCGTCCGTGCCACGGATGCCGTCGGAGTAGTCGTTGGCGAAGTTCACGCCGATGATCAGTGCCCACGCCACGATCAAAGCGAGCAGGGCGCGCCCGAGGTGCGCACCGTCGTTGAAAGCGGCGGCACCGGTGCCAGCGATGACGGGGGAGAAGGCATTGGCCCAAGTGTGGGGCCGGGCGGCCTGCCACCAATCGCGACGGGTTGCAGGGTAGGTAGCGCTATTGCTCATGAGTTCAATAATGCTCCAAACTTGGCTTAAACGCTAAAGAGCTCCAGAACCCGATTCCGGTCCACTTTGCCAGGACCGATCAGCGGCATCTGGTCGAGCTGTTTCACTTCCTTGGGGATTTGCCACCGCGGCAAATGATCGAAGGCCTCAAGGAGATCGGCCAAGGTAGCTGAGCCCGAGTAGGCAGCGGAAATGCGCTGGCCCAGGCGGTCATCGGGCACGCCCACCACGCACGCGGCATCGACGCCATCGACACCCAGCATGAAGTTTTCCAGCACCTCGGGGTGCAGCTTCAGCCCACCGGAATCGATCACCGCGTCGAGGCGGCCGGTGACGGTTAACGTGCCGTCGTCGCTAAGCGTGCCCCCGTCGGAGGTGGCGAACCAACCGGGCTCGGTGAACGCTTCGTGGTCGGGCATGTTGCGGTAGCCCTGGGCGATCATAGGGCCGCCGAGATGGATGCGACCGTCGGTGACGCGCACCTGCGCGCCGGCGATCGGCGTGCCGTTGTAGACGCAGCCACCGGAGGTCTCCGAGGAACCGTAAGTGGTAACCACGTTGATGCGCAGGGCCTTGGCGCTGGTGAGCAGGCGCGGGTGGATGGAGGAACCGCCGACGAGGATGGCGTCGAAAAGTCGTAGCGCCTCGATGCCCTCGAGGGTTTCCATGGCCTTGTCTAGCTGCATCGGGGTCAGCGAGGTGTAGCAGCGATCGCCCGTGGATTTCAGGTCGAAGGCGTGGTGCGCGAACGCCGAGATGTTGAATCCGCGCGTGAGGTCGAGGGCGGCGGGCTCGACACCTGCGATGAGGCTGCGGATGAGCACCTGGAGGCCGGCGATGTGGTGCGCCGGCATGGCAAGCAGCCACTGGCCAGCGCCGCCCAAGTATTGATGTGTGGCATCCGCGCTGGAGACCAAGTTCAGCGGCGTGAGCTGCGCGCCCTTCGGCTTGCCCGTCGAACCCGAGGTGGACACGACGAGCGCGATGTCCTCGCTGATATCCGAGCCCGCGCGCTGCGTATTTACCAGCAGGTCCGCGCGCGCCTTGTCGCTGAGCGGGACGGGCAGTACCGTGCGTTGCCCCGAGATCGCTTCCTCCAGGGCAGGCAGGATCGCCGTGGGGTTAGCGGAATCAACCGCCAACACCTCCAGAACGTGGGTCACCTTTAGCTCTCCGAGTTATCCGGCGCGGTGAAATCCTCGAGGTTTTCAGGCAGCTCGCGGAAGCCCGGCAGGGGAGAGGTCTGCTCTTCGTCGACAGCAACGAGCGTGCGCTGGATCAGCAGCGACGGCTCCTTGAACGGGGTCTGCTTGCCCTTGGTATCCAGCGGCCACCAGTTGAACAGCGTTGCGGAATAGAACTGCAGCTGCTCGTCGCCCACAAGCGATACGAAACGCGTGTTCAGGCTCGCCTGAGCGTGATGGTCGTATCGCTTATCGACGACACTCGTGGTCTCTACATCAGCCGCATCGTCAGGAGTGGGCTCGGTGAGATCTTCGAAGATGGCACGAAAGGGAACCGAACCATCGAGGACCCACGCGTAGGTGGCGATGTTCTGGTGGAAGGCGTGGTTACTCTCTGCTTCGCTGAGCAGCATCACACCAGACTCCAACACCGGCGACTCCGTGACCTGCTGGGTAACGTCGTCCCAGCCCTCGGGCAGCTCCCAGAACGTGCCCGGGGTGCCGAAGCCGTAGGGGGAGATCCCTCGGATGGCGATGTCGTGGAAAGCGAGGCGGTCGGCAAGAAAATCCGTCATGGTTTACAGACTAATCGGTGGTGTACGTGGGTGGAGTGTTGTGGTGGGGGAATGTGTTAAGGGCAGCGGTTTCAAGTTAATTCGAGAGCTATTTTTGAATCTACAAAATGCCGAAAAAGGCTAATAACACGACAACTATCACAGCTAACACGACAACTATCACAGCAATCCCGATTCCAATAAAGATGCCTTTCCGCATGCCTTTTTTCTGGCCGTTATGAAATCCATGGCCCCAAGCAGCATTGCCCATTTCGATCCCCATCGTTCTATAGTCCGCGTTTATGGATTGGTGGAATTCAGTTTAAATTATTAATGCAGGATGTCGAGTCGATTTCCCGATATCACGTTCAAACTTCAGCGGGCAGTGCGAGAAAGAGGATAGAAACTGATCGGATTTTGGGAAGACCATTTACCAGCATGCTGCAAGCCCTCGAGATTCAATCCTAGGCATCGCTCACGACCTTACGTTCTTAGCCAGATTTTGAAATCAGTCAAGATTTAGATTGCTTCAGCCGAATTCACTGATATCTGCTTCCAAATGAATTTTGTCTAGAAGTAATGGAAATTGATGGCAGTAGTTACCGACTAATTGTGTGTAAGGTCCCGTCAAGTGAAACTCGAGAATTCCTAGCAAAAATCCTTGCCAAGAAATGATGGCTTGGGCAACCGTGATTGTTTTACTAGATAAGCTCAACTGTATTGAGATCTGTGAGCAGCTAGACGGATTGCTCATTTGGGCTGACTTTGGTGCGTAGCCAAGAAATACGAGGTGACAAGTGGCAAGGCCCAGAACTGTGAAGCTATTCCTAATGGATGGTTCACCCAAAGGTCGCATTAAGTGTTCTTTGGGTAATTGGGTGGGCAAGGTCTACCTCGTCCCTCGAACCGAGATCACCCGCTCTAAGGATCGTCCCGAGCTCAGCCAGACCGGCCTCTACATGCTATTCGGTACTGACACAGAGTCCGGTGACGAATTGCTCTATGTTGGGCAAGCGCGCGAACGTAAAAACGGCAATGGCGTGCTAGGTAGGGTGGCTGAGCACCTTAGTGATGAGAAGCTGGATTACTTTACACACGCTATCTTGATTATCGACTCGGATAATTCGTTTGGGCCGACCGAAATTTCTTATCTTGAAAACGCCTTCTACCGGCAGGCCATCGCTGCCGGACGAGTTCGGACAGTCAACGGAAATGATCCATCACCGGGCAACGTCACCGAGGAAAAACAGGCTGAGCTCGATGAGTTTATCGCTAATGCGAAAATTCTCATCGGCTCACTCGGCTACCGAGTTTTTGACGAGGTCAATGATTCGACGGTAACAAGTCACCATTCATCCGAGGTTGCACAACCCGGTATTGAGCCGTTGCTGTACCTTAAAGCCAAAAGCGCGTCGGGCAGTGGCCGACAAACAACTGATGGTTTCGTGGTCTTAGCGGGAGCGAGGCTTCGAAAAGAATTCACGGACTCAGCTCCTGATTCTGTGAAGAAAAACCGAGAACGGTTTACAGAGAGGATAAGTCCAGATGGACAGCTGCTAAGCGACACATTGTTCAGCTCGCCCACAGCGGCTTCCAATTTTCTCACCGGGTCTTCCACTAACGGAAAGTTGACCTGGGCCACAGGCGAGGGTTCCACTTTGAATGACCTCGAACAAGCAGAATTGGAAACCGTCACCACTTCGGATCTTTGATCGCAAGAGGTGTCACGACCATGCAAAACTTAGCTAATCCGATCAAGAATTGAGATTCAAGATCACGAAGCCTCGGCCCGCGCAATTTTTAGGACCTCAGTGCTCTGTAGGGAACAAGCTGCGCCCCATCTTTGGGCGAAACTATGGAAGAGGATTACGTAGTGTGTCAGGCTTACAGATTTCCACGTTGCAGGAATCTGCATTCACTCAATATTTGTTCACTGCGCCGTTGATTTGGTCGCCGTTTCCGGATTGCCTGGACCTTCGTACCGAGGGAAAGGGTGTTTTCAGTTCTCTTTCTTTATGAATGTGGGTATTAAAAAGCCCCGCTTACGCGGGGAAGTGATACCGAGACACTAAATTAGGGCTCATGCCTGCATTCGCAGGCGAAGTTGCATCACGTTGCCCATATTAACCTGTGGGCGAGAACGTTGAAAACCCCGTGTCAAAAGTTTTTAACTAATTAAGAGTATCGGTTGACAGAATATATAAACCTCATTTATGCTACAAATATGAACACTTCAGGTGGGGCTCCCACTCAAGAACTTTCTCAATCAACCATCGCATGCTCGTCCGACAAGTTCCTGGCGAATTGTTCGAATGTGTCGAAAAGTCTCTGGGCTAAAACAGGGGATGACGAACAATGGATGAACTTGCCTCAGCACATGGCAGATTCCATGTGTGCAGCTGGATATGTCTGGGCGGATTGGCTCGCCGACTCGGTTAAGATCGCGCTTTGCCGTTTTACAGGCCTGGAGGTTGGCGAAGTTCAGCGGCTCTATCTGTTCTTGGCTTTTGGTCACGATTTAGGGAAGGCTCATCCGGATTTCTCGGGTATGGCAATTAAAATTCCAGGTCAAGGCCATCTAGCAGAGGCTGTTGAAGATGCAGGCCTTAGCCTGCATTGTATGCACGAGCGGACAGATGAGAGATGGCTTCCGCACGGAAGATCCTCTGGTTACATAATGAGGACTAATTTGACGGGACTGGGCTATAGTCCTCGATTGGCAAATGCTCTTGGGTCGGTGGTGGAAGCTCATCACGGGATCTCATCCGCAGTGAAATGGAAGAATTTGGATTCCAGTTTTCGTCGCCTCCCAGATGAATGGAAGTCCGTCCAAACAGAATTGTTTGAAGGGGTTTATCTGGCAACGGATGTTGAGCAAGTTTTGAAGACGCTCGAGGTAAACGGAAAAGATCTCAATGCTGATGCCCTGCAACTTCTCACTGGCCTTGTTGTAATGGCCGATTGGATTGCGTCGAATACCAAAGCCTTCCCTCTTCAGATAGAAGGTGGACGGTTGCGTCCAATAGTGTGGTGTACAGCTACCGCCTGGTGAACCCCCCCTGCCGACCAGCAAGGAGACCACCGCGGTACCTTTCGACTCAGCTCCTACACATCCTCGAAAGGACACCAACGATGGCCTCCGCGCCCAATCATATCGNCCCCACCGGATACCTCGACGNCCTGCTGGCCCAAGCCTCACCCGATCTGATGCGCCAGATGCTCCAGGACACCATCAACCTCCTGCTGTCCGCCCAAGCCGACCAGGTCTGCGGCGCCGAATACG
>NZ_KB902235.1 GCF_000379425.1 Corynebacterium lubricantis DSM 45231 | reverse complement strand
TAGGTCGTCTGCCCCGCGCGAGCGGGGATGAGCCCGCTATTGGTGACCTCATCCGCCATATCGGTGAGTCTGCCCCGCGCGAGCGGGGATGAGCCCCGACCAGCATTAATCTTTAGGGTGCCGTGAATGTCTGCCCCGCGCGAGCGAGGATTAGCCCGACGAGATCACAGAATCACCCGCAGCAGAGCGGTCTGCCTCGCGCGAGCGGGGATGAGCCCTCGCCGCCCACTCCGGGAATTTGGTCTCTACGGCGCACCACCTAGAAATCACAGTCCACCTACTCGAGGTGTGACTATCTCACAGCAAAGTTAAGGAATTGTCTTGAAGAAAACCATTTGGCCCATCGTCGCCCTGGCACTCACCCTCACCGCATGCGGGGGAACAACCGATGACCACTCGATCAGCTCGCAGGAATGGTCCGGGCGCATGGCGTGCATTGCAGCATTTGACGAACAGAATGAGCAGACTAGTAACATGCCCGTGACGGCACACGCCCCTAACGCACTCTTCAAGACCAACGATGGCGGGACCACGGGCCACATGGAGTGGACGGTCACGGTGTATACGAGCGCTGGAATTCCGTGGGGACATGACGCTGAATGTGAAGCTGATTTGAGTGATGGTATGCCGGAGGTGACGTATATGTCTGTTTCGGTGGCGTAGTAAGTCTGCACCGCGTGAGCGAGAACAGGGTGACCAATCGTCCCCCTCCCCACCCCAAAAAACTAGGCCGTCCATCTCAATAGGATTGCCACAGCGAGTAAGTAGGCCATCAGTTTCCTGTGGTTTAGATACGGTTAAGCTGCGAGCGAACAACCACCTGGCGTTTATGCTGGTAAGGCTAGGCTTTCCAAGCTAGAAGCGCCTAGTAAACAGGCCTATTTTCAATCTTGTGAATTTCATTATTGGCGGGATACCCGCCCACCCATTATTTGTCCACGGCGCAGTTGTCCTGATTCCGCTGACCGGACTTCTTCTCATCGCCTGGACCTTCGTGCCGCGCTGGAAACAGTCATTTGCCATCCCAACTTTGCTCGGTGGCATCGTCAGCTTCGTGGTGCTCATCCTGACTCGCCAGTCGGGTGAGGCTCTGCCAAAGAATCCCGGAATTCACGAAACCTATGCAGGTGCCTTCACCATCGCAGTGTTCCTGATGGTCGTCGTAATTATTGCCTTGTTTTGGGCATATAAGAAGGGGGCGTGGACAACCGGTCTTGGGTGGACGCTGCGTATCCTGGCAGCCATCTTTGCAGTAGCTGTGCTTGTCACGTCGGTGCTCACCGGGCATTCCGGTGCGGCACTTGTGTGGCAGTAGCCTCCTATACAAAGGAAGTCGCCCTACACGGATTCAAAACATCCGGGTAGGGCGGATTTGTTTATCAGGGACTGCCAAAACCCACCCCGAAACGGGTTGCTGAGTAATAGGGAACATTGATACTTGGATAAATCATTTGTCAGTGTCATCAAGTAAGGAAGAGGTTTGCACTATGATCAGTTCGGTTTTACTTGTTTCTCTCGCATTCACGGTGGTGAGCATCATTGTTCAAACGATGTTTGCGCGACCGCTGGAACCGATGGAGACCACTGAGTTCGTCGAAAGCCTGTCCTCACTTGTTCAATCAGCGTTTTAGTAAGGGGTAGAAAACAATGGACTTTCTAATTTATTTCGTTCAAACGTTCATTTATGAAGTTGTCACATTGAGTCTTGCATTGAGCAGCTGGTCTATGTAGATAACTTTCATCAAATTCAACTGCACCAAGCTTGTTACCTCGGTGGTCACCAGACATTCCGGCGCAGCACTTTCGCGGCAGCAGCAAATGCAAAAGCCGCCCTACTCGGATCCAAAACATCCGGGTAGGGCGGCTTTTTCGCCCCCTAAACCCCTAGTAATAAAACGGGAACTGATCCCAGTTCGGATCGCGCTTCTCCAAGAAGGCTTCCTTGCCTTCCACGGCCTCGTCGGTCATGTACGCCAGGCGGGTTGCCTCGCCGGCGAAGACCTGCTGGCCCATCAGCCCGTCATCGGTGAGGTTGAAGGCAAACTTCAACATGCGCTGGGCGGTCGGGGACTTGCCGTTGATCTCGCGAGCGACCTGGATGGCTTCGGCCTCCAGATCGGCGTGGTCGGCAACTATGTTTACTGCGCCCATGCGATGCATTTCCTCGGCATCATACGAACGTCCCAGGAAGAAGATCTCGCGGGCAAATTTCTGGCCCACCATCTTCGCCAAGTAGGCGGAACCATAACCGGCATCGAAGGAGCCCACGTCGGCATCGGTCTGCTTGAAGCGCGCTTCCTGGCGCGAGGCGATGGTCAGGTCGCAGATCACGTGTAGCGAGTGGCCGCCGCCGGCTGCCCAGCCATTAACCACAGCAATGACAACCTTGGGCATGGTGCGAATCAGGCGTTGCACCTCAAGAATGTGCAGGCGTCCTCCCTCGGCTTTGGCGCGCGCGGTGTCCACGGTGGATTCGTCGGCAAGCGCATCATCGTGCTCGTGCGAGGTAGCGTACTGATACCCGGAACGACCGCGAATGCGCTGGTCACCGCCGGAACAAAAGGCCCAGCCACCGTCCTTCTCGCTTGGGCCGTTGCCGGTGAGCAAGATGACGCCAACGCTCGGGTCGCGGCGCGCGTGGTCGAGCGCGCGGTAGAGCTCGTCGACGGTGTGGGGACGGAAAGCGTTGCGCACCTCGGGGCGGTCGAAGGCGATGCGCACGGTGCCGTCCTTGCGCTCGGTGCCCACGTGGCGGTGGTAGGTGATATCGGTGAAATCGAAACCCTCTACCGTCTTCCATTGCGTGGGGTCGAAGGGCTGTTCCTTGGAATACGTCATGGGTTTGATTCTAGATGCCACGCTGTACCCGAAATGCCGAAGGCGCAAATCGCCTACCATCGGCACCATGAAACTCTTGCTCACTTCGTTTCTTCACCCCTATATTCCTGAATTCGTCTCCGGCAAGATTGCATACATCGACGATGCCACCCGTTCCTTCGCCGACCAGCCGTGGGTCGAGGTCGAGCGCAGGCAGTTGCGCGAGATGGGCCTCGAACTGATCAATCTCCCCATGGCCACCACCGACCCCAAAGACGCAGCGCGGATCCTCGACGAGGTCGATGGCGTCTACGTCGCCGGCGGCGAGACCTACGACCTGCTTTGGGCCCTGCGCAGCACCGGCAACTTCGAGGTGCTCAAGGAGAAGGTCGAGGCAGGCCTGCCATATATAGGCACAAGCGCGGGCTCGGTGCTGGCCGCGCCGGACATCGATTACGTCCGTCTGCTCGACAACGCCGACATCGCGCCCGAGCTCACTGACTACACGGGCCTGCACCTCACCGAGTATGCCGTCGTGCCGCACGTGGGCGACAATCCGCCGTTTACCCTGGACAAGTTCGCCGAGATCGTGCGTACCTACGGCGCGGATTACAAGCTGGTCCTGCTTCGCGACGGGGAAGTGCTACGCATCGAAGATGGCCGCACGGAACTGATCTAGGCTTTATCTATGGTTTCCGTCGACGAGATTTTAGAGCGCGCCCACGTAGTCAGTTTGCCCATGGCGGTGAAGTTCCGCGGGGTGCTTCGTCGTGAAGCAATGCTCATCGACGGCCCCGCCGGCTGGGGCGAATTCTCACCATTTGTCGAGTACGGGCCGCGCGAATCCGCCGCCTGGCTGCGCGCCGGGCTCGAGGCCGCCTTCGAGGGCTTGCCCGAGGCGCACGGATTCGTCGAGGTCAACGGCACAATCCCGGCAGTTGTGGCGGCCGAGGTCCCCGCGGTGTTGGAGCGCTACCCGGGGGTGCGCACCTTCAAGATCAAGGTGGCAGAGCAGGGACAATCGCTTGACGACGACGTAGCCCGCGTGGAAGCCGTGCGCGCGCTTCGCCCGGAAGCGGTGCTGCGCGTGGATGCGAACCGGGGCTGGAGCGTGGCCGAAGCAGTCGAGGCGGCGCGGCGCTTAGGTGAGCTGGAATATATCGAGCAGCCCTGTGCGACGGTGGAGGAGTTGGCGGAGGTGCGCGGGCTTGTGGATACGCCCATTGCTGCCGACGAATCCATCCGCAAGGTCGAGGACCCGTATCGGGTAGCTGAACTTGGTGCTGCCGATGTGGCTGTGGTGAAGGTCGCACCACTGGGCGGGGTGCGCCGCCTGATGCAGATCGGCCAGGATCTGGGGCTCTCGCTGACGGTGGCCTCGGCACTAGATACCGCGGTGGGAATCCATGCCGGGTTGGTGGCTGCGAAGCTGACTAATTCGCGCGCGGCTGGCCTGGCTACGCAGCGGTTATTCGTCGAAGATGTGGTGGAGCCCGCACCATTGGTTGATGGTGCCTTGGAGATTGTCCCAGTGTGCCCGGACCCGGAGCGACTGCATGAGCTGCGCGCTGCGCCTAGGCGCCGGGACTGGTGGTTCGAGCGGTTGCGTCAGACGTATGCACAGCTAGATTTTGGCGAGCGTACAGGTTAGCCGGAACTGGCTGGGTAAGGTACAAGCCATGAATGATCAGACTCGTCAATTTGGGGTGCCCGACAGGGACCCAGACCGCGACGGCACCCAGCGCGGTGGCGCGGGCCAGCAGCGCCCGCGCCAGCATTTTCCTGACCAGTCACAATCAGAAACGCGCTACCAATCGGCCTACCAGCCGGAATATGAAACCCGCTATGGCTCGCAGCAATCCAACGCGGGCTACGAGCCCTACGACGAGCCGTATCGCCCCGACGGCTACAACAGCAACTACGCCTACGATGAGGCACCCCGCAAGCAATCCGGTGGCCGCGGCCCGCTGATTCTCGGTATCTTGCTGGCCTTGGCCGTTCTCGCGGGCATCGTGTTGTTCTTCATGTGGCGCAGCGCCGCCGAGGAGGCGAACCAGCCGCCTCCAGCACCGGTGACCGTGACACAGACGCAGACGGAAACCACCACCGAGAACGCGCCGATCATTCCTACGGATATCCTTCCACGTGACGACCAGGGCAACCCGCAGCTGCCTAGCGACATTCCTACCGAGATTCCGCCGGAGGTCTCCAACGGTGCGCAGGATGCCCAGGCCTGGCTGGATGGCCTGCTCGGCGACATCGAGGGAGCACTCCAGGGACAGTAGTAAGCTTGTGCGCATGCCTGATTCGCAACCCACTTCCATGGACCTTGCCACCTACGTCGCCGGCACCCTCGCCCGCAACCTCACGGACGTAGTCATCAGTCCGGGTTCGCGGAACTCACCCTTAACCCTGGCGCTTTTAGCCAGGAAGGACCTGCGCGTGCATGTGCGTATCGACGAACGCAGCGCCGCCTTTACCGCACTCGGAATCGCGCGCGTCCAGCGCAGACACGTGGGTGTCGTGATGACCTCGGGTACCGCCGTAGCGAATGCGCTGCCCGCGGTCGTCGAGGCCCATATGTCGCACACCCCGCTGGCGATCATCAGCGCTGATCGCCCGGAGCGCCTGCTCGGCACCGGTGCCTCCCAAACCATCTGGCAAGAGGGCATCTTCGGCCGCTACGCCCAGACTCAGCAGATCACCTCGGTCGATGATCCGATCAGCTTTGCCGCTGACCAGGTCCACCTCAACGTCGCGTTGGATACCCCGCTGACTCCGCCAGCACTGCCCGAGTTGGTCGGTGAAGCGCGCCGGGTGGGCCCCGGCCGGCTTGATTCGCCGCCTAGCTTCATCGACCACGGCGAGGTCGAAGTCGACTTGAACAAGGACACCCTGGTCATCGCCGGTGACGAGGCGTGGGAGGTCCCGGGTCTCGAATACGTCCCCACCATTGCCGAACCCACCGCGTACACACCTTTCCACCAGGTGCACCCCCTGGCAGCGCAATTCTTCGCACAGTCGGAAGTAGCGGTCAGCCACGACGGCGGGGAATTCGCCGCCTCGACGAAGCCGGAACAGGTGATCGTCGTGGGCCATCCCACGCTCCATCGCGATGTCATGGCGCTGCTCGCAGATCCCCAAATCACCATCATTGGTTTGTCGCGCACCGACACGTTTACCGGCCAGCCTGATCTCCGCGGCTCGCGGGTGAAAGTCTCCGGACAATCCAGCGATCACTGGGTCAAGGTTTGTGAGGCCGCCGGCGAGGTCGGCGCAAACACCGTACGCGACGTGTTAGAGGACAAAAAGTTCGGTTTCACCGGGCTCCACGTCGCCGCCGCCGTGGCTGACACCTTAGCCGTGGGCGACACCTTCGTCGTCGGCTCGTCGAATCCCGTCCGCGATGCAAGCCTGGTCGGCTTGCCTTTCGACGGTGTCTCTACCTATTCCGCCCGCGGTGCCGCCGGCATCGACGGCACGATCTCCCAGGCAGTCGGCACCGCTATGGCCACGCAGTCGCTGCAGCCCGATGAGATTCGGGCACCGCGCACCATCGCACTGGTCGGGGATCTGACCTTCCTGCACGATGTCAACGGTCTGCTGATCGGCCCCGACGAACCGCGCCCGGGCAACCTGACCATCGTGGTGTCCAATGACAACGGGGGCGGTATTTTCGAGACTCTCGAGGTCGGCGCACCTGAGCTCCGGGGTTCTTTCGAGCGTGGATTCGGCACCGGCCACGACATCGATATGGAATCCCTCGCGGAGGCCTATGGTGTGGCATATCTTAAGGCGACCTCGTTGCAAGAACTGCTGGGCCACCTCATGGACGATGTCGAAGTCCCCGAGCCCATCACGATTATCGAGGCGGTCACCACCCGCGATACCCGCCGAGCTCTTGCGGAAAGCTTGAAGAAGTAGTGCTGCGTCGTAGGCTTCGCCAGCTGATCTTGGCGCTCTATGCAGCAGCCATGATTGGCGCTGTGGGCATGGTTGTGGGGCCTGCACTCAACGACTCCACAATCATGAGCGACCCGGGCCGGGGCATGGCCACGGTGACGGGAGTGACCTTCATGCGCACCGCAGTGGACTACCAAGACGAAGAGGGGCGCTATCACTCACCGCCCACCGGCCTGCTTTATCCCACAGGTCTTGGGGAAGGCCAACAAGTGTGGGTCACCTACGCCAAATCGAATCCAGATTTGGTTAAAGTAGAAGGGCGAAAGTGGACGCTTTCCATCATCCCTGCGCTGTCCGTGGCCGGAGTCTCAACACTCCTGGCGGTACTCGCGTGGTGGGGCGTGGATGCGTCCCGGCGGAAAAAGCGAGCAGAGCATGGGAAACATGAAAGATAAAGTTCATCTAACGTTACCCAGGGGTATAGAGCTCGTTGAACTTCATAGGAGATGATGGCACCCATGCGTGTCGGGATCGTTGCTGAATCTTTTCTCCCCAATATTAATGGGGTCACCAACTCAGTGCTCCGTGTGCTCGAGCACCTCAAGGCGCACGGACATGAAGCCCTCGTGGTTGCGCCTGGGGCGAGGGACCATAAAGAGGAAATCCCGGATTACTTGGGTTTCCCCATCGTTCGTGTTCCTACCGTAAAAATCCCGATGGTAGATTCTCTTCCCATTGGTGTGCCAACCCTGGCAGTGCGCGAGGCTCTCGCGGAGTTCAACCCCGATATTGTTCACCTTGCCAGCCCATTCGTGTTGGGCGGGGCTGGTGCCGTAGCTGCACGCCAGCTGCGCATCCCGGCAGTTGCGCTGTACCAAACCGATGTCGCGGGTTTTGCCACCAAGTACCACGCGCCGGGCCTGGGCACCGTGATCTGGGATTGGACGCGCACCCTGCACAATATGACGCAGATGACGCTGGCGCCTTCGTCGCTAGCTATTGCTGAACTCAAAGACCATGGCATTAAGAACGTGCGCCACTGGGGCAGGGGAGTAGATTCCGTGCTCTTCCATCCGGAGAAGCGCTCGGCTGAGCTGCGCCGCCAGTGGGATCCCACCGGCCGGAAGAAGATCGTCGGATTCGTCGGCCGCCTCGCGGCTGAAAAGG
Organism: Corynebacterium lubricantis DSM 45231; assembly: GCF_000379425.1. Lineage (GTDB taxonomy): Bacteria > Actinomycetota > Actinomycetes > Mycobacteriales > Mycobacteriaceae > Corynebacterium > Corynebacterium lubricantis. The sequence goes on along the minus strand of NZ_KB902235.1, from coordinate 157,411 downwards.
GTGTGGCGCGACTGAAAGTGCTGGATCAGCGCAGCGATATGCAGCTGGTCATTGTTGGTGCGGGGCCGGACCGGCAGATTCTTGAAGCGCAGCTGCCGGGAGCTATCTTTACCGGCGGTCTGCGCGGCGAGGAATTGGCGCGCGCCTATGCCAGCCTTGATCTCTTCGTGCACACCGGCGAGTTTGAAACGTTTTGCCAGGCAATCCAGGAAGCGCAGGCGTCCGGGGTTCCCACTATCGGCCCACGGGCTGGCGGCCCGGTGGACTTGATCCAAGATGGCTACAACGGTCAGCTGCTCGAGGTGTCCACCTTCGAGAAAGACCTGCCCGCAGCGGCAGAATGGCTGCTGCACGATACGCGTCACCGCGAGCTGAGCCTCAACGCGCGTGCATCGGTGGAAAACAAAACGTGGGGGGCCCTGGGTGATCAACTCCTGGGCTACTACGACGAGGTTCTCGAAGGCGCCTCTCGTGTCCCGCTGACCTACTTCGGTCAGATCCCTGAGCTGCCAACCTGGGCTGCGCGCGCTCTCGGAGCACGCCAGGCAGCGTAGCTAGGTCGGGCATCGGTTAGACTCGGTTTCTATGGCCAAGGCAGATTTAGACAAGAAACCCTTCGACGTTGCAGGAATGTTCGATGACGTGGGGAAAAACTACGACATCACCAACACGATTCTGTCCTTTGGCCAGGACCGATCCTGGCGTAAGCGCACCCGCGAGCGCCTCAACTTGAAGCCCGGCCAGAAGGTCCTTGACCTCGCTGCCGGCACCGCTGTCTCCACGGTGGAGCTGGCGAAGTCCGGCGCGTGGTGCGTCGCGTGTGATTTCTCACAGGGCATGCTTTCCGCGGGCAAGGACCGGGATGTGCCCAAGGTCGTCGGCGATGCGATGCAGCTGCCGTTTGCGGACAACACCTTCGACGCCGTCACCATCTCCTATGGCCTGCGCAATATCCATGATTACAAGCAAGGCCTGCGCGAAATGGCACGCGTGACCAAGCCAGGTGGCACGCTCGTGGTCAGTGAATTCTCCACCCCGATCGTGCCGGTATTTTCCACCGTGTACAAGGAATACCTGATGCGGGCGCTGCCGGCGATTGCCAAAGTGGTCTCCTCGAACGGCGAGGCCTATGAGTACCTCGCGGAGTCCATTCGCGCCTGGCCTGACCAGGAAGAACTGGCCGCCGAGATCAACGCTAACGGCTGGGAAGATTGTGGCTGGCAGAACCCGACGTTCGGCATTGTGGCCAACCACGCGGCCACCAAGCCGCGCTAAAACGCGCCGCTAAAAGTTACTGCACAGACCACAGTGGCGTGTCGTGGCGGATCTTGCTGACTACAGTTCCCGCCCCGCGCCAGGCGCGCGCGATGAGGTCACGGTCGTCGTCGGTAATGAGGTTGCCCATTAACCGTGCCGCTGCGGGCATGAGCACCGCACCCACAGGTCCACGCAGCGCGATCGGGCCAGCAAAGGGGAGGAACTGCGGGTAGGTCAGCAGCCTGGCCGCAGTACGCGCGAGCACAAACGCCTCGCCGTAGGCCTCGCGCAGTGCGAGAGGCCAGGTGAGTGTGAAATCTGTCTCTTCGCGCAGCAGGTCGACCGCCATGATCGCGGTTTCCAACCCATAATCAATGCCCTCGCCGTTCAGGGGATTCACGCAGGCAGCAGCGTCACCAATGAGCATCCAGTTGCCACCGGCGACGTTGGACACGGCACCGCCCATTGGCAGCATGGCCGAGGTGACGTGCTGCTCGTCGCCAAGCTGCCATTCCTCGCGCACAAAGCCTGCGTAGGCGGAGAGCAACTTCTTCGTGTTGATCTTCGCAGGGCGCTCCGCTGTGGAAAGCGCGCCGCAACCTAGGTTGACGTGGCCGTCACCGAGCGGGAAGATCCAGCCATAACCTGGCTGAACTTCCCCGCTCTCGTCGCGAAGCTCGACGTGCGAATGCATCCACGGCTCTTGGTCGAGCGGGGAGGTGCAATAGGAGCGGGCGGCGATGCCGTAGACCTCGTCGCGGTGCCACTGCCTGCCTAATAGCTTGCCGAAAGGGGAGCGCACGCCGTCTGCGACGATGACCCACTTGGGGCGTACTGTGCCCAGCGAGGTAGAAATCGCGGAGATTTTGCCACTCTCGAACTCAACATCGTTGGCTGAGCACCCCTGCCAGACCTCGGCTCCGGCGGCGCGTGCGGCGTCGACAAGCGCGGCATCAAAGGTGGTCCTGGGGCTTGCGCTGCCCTCGGTGCCGAAGTGTCCATCGGGCCACGGGGCCTCGACGGAACCGCCGTATCCGTGCAGCTTGAGGCCGTTATTGCGATACTTGGGCAGGACGTGGTCCACGCCTAGTTCCTTCAGCGAATGGACTGCCCTGGGGGTAAGTCCATCGCCGCAGGTTTTATCGCGGGGGAAGGTAGCAGCGTCGAGAAGCAGGGTGTCAATGCCGGCTCGCGCGGCGGCTAAGGCGGCCGCCGCTCCCGAAGGTCCGGCACCAACAATAACCAGTTCTCGTATTTCGCTCACTCGGTCTATTGTGCCAGAGGGTTTAAAATAACACCCTTGAGTGTGAGGTGTGAGTTCTCTGGACTACGGTGGAGTGCAATAATTGCCTACACTACTCACGTATCTTCAGCACGTAGCAAGCATCACGTAACAAAGCACAAGGACCGTATTGATGACTTTCGGCACTACCCCGTCTCCTCGCAACGTGTCGAGCGTGGATCTCGGCGACGCAGACCTCACATCGCGCATCAATGACGGTATGCAAAAGGTAGAAAAGCTGCTGGTGGACGAGCTCTCTGTCGGCTCGGAATTCGTGGCCGAGAAGGTCTTGCACCTGGCCAAGGCGGGCGGCAAGCGCTTCCGCCCGATGATGACCTTGCTGGCCAGTGAGTTCGGTGAGAGGCCGGGCTCCGACAACGTGGTCAAGGCGGCGACCGTCGTCGAGATGGTGCACCTAGCCACCTTGTATCACGACGATGTCATGGACGAGGCCGATATGCGCCGCGGAGTCGAATCGGCGAATTCGCGGTGGGGCAATTCGGTGGCGATTCTCGCCGGCGATATTTTGCTCTCGCACACCTCGCGTCTGATGAGTCAGCTGGACACCGATACCGTGCGCCACTTCTCCGAAACCTTCGGCAAGCTGGTGACGGGCCAGATGCGCGAAACCATTGGCCCAGAGGGCTCCGATCCCGTTGAGCATTACATGAAGGTGATCGAGGAGAAGACTGGCGTCCTGATCGCTTCTGCGGGCTATCTAGGCTCCAAGCACTCCGGCGCGCCGGACGAGTACGTCGACGCCCTCTACAACATCGGTGGAGCCATCGGGATCATCTTCCAGATCATCGACGACGTGATCGATATCTTCTCCGAGACAAAAGACTCCGGCAAGACCCCCGGCACCGACCTCAGGGAGGGTGTATTCACCCTGCCCGTGCTCTACGCCCTCGAGGACGACACAGAAGTCGGCGACGAGCTCCGCGGCCTACTGACAGGACCGCTTCACGACGACGCCGACGTGGAGCGTGCCTTAGCGCTCCTCGGGCAGACAGACGGCAAAGCACGCTCGATGGAAGTGGTGCGCCACTACATGAGCATTGTCGAGGACGAAATCACCCGTCTGCCGCAGATTCCTGCCACCGACGCGCTGCGGATGCTGGCGCGCTACACCATCGACCGGGTGGGATAACTCTCCCGCAAAAATATGCCTCGTGACCTGGCGATTTGTATAATGATGGGGAGGCTGTTGTAAGGTAGTCCTCGCACTTAAAAATGCGCTTGCCAGGTTGTCCGAGCGGCCAAAGGAAGCGGACTGTAAATCCGCCGGCTTATGCCTACAGAAGTTCGAATCTTCTACCTGGCACCAACCAAGACCCACTGCTTATGCAGTGGGTCTTTTTGTTGCGCTTAGCCTGGGTGTCGGGGTGGGCAATCGTCGTAAAGTGATATTGCTCTAAGCCGTAGTTTCATAACCATTGAAACTTGCGAAAAACCCGTACTGACCTGACGATTTGTGTTCTTAATGCATTGCGGGTTAATCTTTCTAAGGCTTCAACGGAGCGGGACAAACAAAGTCCCAAACTAGAGGCTGTGCCCCCTTAGCTCAGTCGGTAGAGCGTTTCCATGGTAAGGAAAAGGTCAGCAGTTCGATTCTGCTAGGGGGCTCTGTTGTTTGTCTGGTAGCTTTCAGGCGGGCATCATGGCGGTGTAGCTCAGCTGGTGAGAGCGCGCGACTCATAATCGCGAGGTCGAGAGTTCAAGTCTCTCCACCGCTACAGCTACCCAACGCGAATGGTCTTCCATTCATGGTAGGGTGGTGCGTACTGTTTCCTTGAGTAGCAGTACACCAAGGGGCGTAGTTCAATTGGTAGAGCAACGGTCTCCAAAACCGTAGGTTGCAGGTTCGAGTCCTGTCGCCCCTGCCAGAAGTTTTATCCAGAGGAGTCCCGTGAGCGAAGACGATCCAAAGGGCCAGGGTCCTGCCCAGCCAACCGGCAAACGTCAGCTGAGTGGTGCCAACACAACCTCCGCGTCGACCTATGAGTCGAAGAAGGTGGCCCGCACCGAGCAAGACTCCACTGAGAAGCTCGGCGGTGGCCTGGTGGCTTTCCCCGGTGAAGTCGTATCGGAGCTTCGTAAGGTCGTGTGGCCAACCGGACGCCAAATGGTCAACTACACCGTCATCGTGTTTGCCTTCCTGATCATCATGACAGCCATTGTGTGGGGCGTAGATGCCCTAGCAACACGTGGGGTCGAGGCTGTTCTCGGTTAAATCACAACTTAAAAGTCAGAATTGCACGGAGTATTTCCGCTTCGCTATACTGGCAATCATTAATAATCATCCCGTCTCCCAGCACCTTGGGCAGGCGGGATAATTCGTAGGTCAACCAAGAAAAGTAGGGATAGTTCCGTGAGCGAAGAGAACACCACCGAAGACAACGGCCAGGTCGATGCCGTAGCAGCAGACTTTGAAGCAGAAGTCGAAGCCGAGCTCGAAGCCGAGACCGACATGATCGAAGAAGGCGCACCCGTCGCCGAAGACACCGACCCTGAGGTTGAGGCTGAAGCAGAGGAGTCCGAGGTTGAGGCAGAGGAGCCTGAGGTTGAGGCCGACGCCGACGCCGCCGAGGACCTCGACCCTGAGGCAGCCGCAGCCGCAGCCCTGGGCGACACCGAAGCCTCCGACGAGGACGCGGAGTACCGCCGTCGTCTGCGCGAATACACCCGCGAGCTGAAGAAGCAGCCTGGCCAGTGGTACATCATCCAGACCTACGCTGGATACGAAAACAAGGTCAAGACCAACCTGGACATGCGTATTGTCACCCTTGAAGTGGAAGATTCCATCTTCGACGTGGTCGTGCCTATCGAGCAGGTCATCGAGCTCAAGGACGGCAAGCGCAAGACTGTCAAGCGCAAGCTGCTGCCAGGCTACGTGCTGGTGCGCATGGAAATGAACGACGCGGCATGGTCCGTGGTCCGCGAGACCCCAGGCGTGACATCGTTCGTGGGCAACGAGGGCAACGCAACGTCGGTCAAGCACCGCGACGTGGCCAAGTTCCTCCTGCCAAAGGACACACCAGTCGAGGGCGAGACCGCAGCGAAGTCTGCAGCCGACGAAGAGGGCTCGACCGTTGTGGCCATGCCGGAAGACGAGTCCAAGCCAAAGGTTTCTCACGACTTCCAGGTCGGCGAGGCGGTCACCATCCTGTCTGGTGCACTGGCTTCCGTGTCCGCAACGATCAACTCCATCGATCCCGAGACCGGCAAGATTCAGGCGCTGGTGTCCATCTTTGGTCGCGAAACCCCAGTCGAGCTCACGGCTGATCAGGTGGAGCGCATCAACTAAGCCAGCAGCTCATTCTGAAGCGAAGCTTCAAGCGCAGCAGGGCGTTTTGGTGAATCGCCTGCTCCCGCGTAAAATCAACGTCCGCGTGTGTTCACCACACGCGGATTCGTTTTTGTACTCCCCGGTGGCTGGCGTCTTTTCGCTGGCATCCGGTAGGCAGCGTTATTCATCGTGGCGCTGACCCATATCAAGGAATTGAGGTAATCCGATGGCAAAGAAGAAGGTAACCGGTCTGATCAAGCTTCAGATCGAAGCAGGCCAGGCAAACCCAGCACCTCCAGTTGGCCCAGCACTTGGTGCACACGGCGTCAACATCATGGAGTTCACCAAGGCTTACAACGCAGCGACCGAGTCTATGCGTGGCAACGTGGTCCCAGTTGAGATCACCGTCTACGAAGACCGCTCTTTCGACTTCATCCTGAAGTCCCCACCAGCTGCGAAGCTTCTGCTGAAGGCTGCTGGCCTGAAGAAGGGCTCCGGCGTTCCTCACACCGATAAGGTCGGCACCGTGACCTGGGATCAGTGCAAGGAAATCGCAGAGACCAAGAAGAACGACCTCAACGCTCGTGACATCGAGGCTGGCGCAGCGATCATCGCTGGTACCGCTCGCTCCATGGGCATCGTCGTCGAAAAGTAAATTTCATCACCGTGGTAGGGCCAGGCCTGGCCCGCACACCACAATTCCACTTAACTAAAGGAACCCAACATGGCACAGAAGAAGTCCAAGGCATTCCGCGAAGCGGCCGCCAAGATTGACTCCACCAAGCAGTACCACCCACTCGATGCTCTGGAGCTTGTGAAGGAAACCTCTTCCAAGAACTACGACGCATCCGTTGACGTTGCAATGCGTCTCTCCGTTGACCCACGTAAGGCTGACCAGCTGGTTCGCGGCACTGTCTCCCTGCCTAACGGCACCGGCAAGACCGTCCGCGTTGCAGTTTTCGCTGAGGGCGAGAAGGCTACCGCTGCTGAGGCTGCAGGCGCTGACATCGTCGGCACCGACGTCCTGATCGAGCAGATTAACGCTGGCAACATCGAGTTCGACGTTGCAATTGCTACCCCAGATCAGATGGCAAAGGTCGGCCGCGTTGCGCGTGTCCTCGGCCCTCGTGGTCTGATGCCTAACCCTAAGACCGGCACCGTCACCCCAGACGTTGCTAAGGCTATCGAAGAGGTTAAGGGCGGCAAGATCTCCTTCCGCGTTGACAAGGCTTCCAACCTGCACGCAATGATCGGCAAGTCCTCCTTCACCCCTGAGCAGCTCGCTCAGAACTACGGCGCACTTCTCGACGAGATCCTGCGTCTGAAGCCATCTTCTGCAAAGGGCATCTACCTGAAGAAGATCACCGTATCTTCCACCAGTGGTCCAGGCGTCCCAGTGGACACCTCCGTTCAGAAGAACTACGCAGACAAGACTGCTTAAGTCTTTCACGCGTCATAGTTAGCCCGTACTGCTTTAAGCAGTGCGGGTTTTCTTCTTTCTTCGAAGTGAACCAGAATTCCAAAAGTATGGAACCATGGGCTGCGTGAATTCACGAAGCCCACACATCCGTCGCACACTTCCCATCGCAGCAGGCGCGGCAGCAGTCCTGTTCGCGGGGTGGTATGTTGCGCAAAAAGCTCGCTTATCGACGACACCTACCGGCGATCCGACGATCTCGTCGTTCTTGGCAGAGAACGCGAAACTAGGCTTTCACAACTTGTCTGCCTTCGTGCTCCGCGACGACGAAGTCCGCTACGGCGGCCTCGGATCCGATGAAACTACCGAGTTCGAAATCGGCTCGATCACAAAGACCTTCAATGGCGAGCTGCTGGACCAGGCCGTCACGCGCCATGAACTGACCTATAAAACCACCGTCGGGGAGATCCTGGGGGAGCGTGCTGCGGACTCTGAGCTGAAAACCGTGACGGTCGACGAACTCGTGCGCCACACCTCTGGTTTACCCACTTTGCCGAATATGCCGCTGCACAGTGAACTTGCCGCACTCAAGTTACAAAACCCCTATGCCGGCATCACGGTCGACGATCTCATCTCCCAGGCACTGAGCACGCCTTTGAAGAACCGGGGAGAGATGGCTTACTCCAATTTGGGCCACGCACTGCTCGGTCAACTTGTGGCCATCAGAGCCGGGCTGAGCTATGCGGATCTCTTGCAGCGTGACATTCTCACTCCACTGGAAATGGACGACACTTATGTCGCCGCCACGGGCACAGTTAAGCCAGAGGCGCCGCGCGGTAAGAAGTGGTGGGGCGGATACTACGAGGCGTGGGAAATGGATGGCTACCAACCGGCCGGGGCAATTCGTTCCACACCAATCGATCTGGCAAAGTACGCACGAGCAATCGTCGATGAGCAAGAACCCAACGCGGCCTGGGTCCAGGAATCCGATGGCTCCTTCTGGCACAACGGCGGAACCTTTGGGTTCTCCAGCAAACTCATCGTCTATCCTGCCGAGCGCTTGGCCGTGTTCCTGGTGGGTGACACCCCGCGCTTTGTGGATCGACTAGCGAATCAGCTCGCTGCCGCAGCCCGAAGCGGGGACATCTAGCCACGCTATGACAGCGCAACCCCGAGCAAATATTGTCGGCGGCGGAGTCAACGGACTCACCGCCGCGGCGTTTCTTGCTCGTGCAGGGTGGGAAGTACACATCTTTGAGCGCGGTGCCCGGGTTGGGGGAGCGGCCACCTCTTCTCAGGAGGTCTTCGGCGCGGGAACCGTGGTCGACCTGGGGGCTGCCGGGCATCCCTTCGGTGTGGCCAGCCCGGCCTTCCGCGCCCTGGACTTAGAGGGGCACGGTCTGCGCTGGTTGCGCGCTCCCTATGAGATGGCACACCCGCTCGAGGGTGGGGAAGCAGCGCTTCTAGCTGGCAATTTAGCCGACACCGCGGAGCTGCTGGGCAGGGATTCCCGTGCGTGGACCAGGCTGCATCGCCCGGTTGTTGAGCACATTGACCAGCACCTGGACAATTTCCTCGGACCCATTTTACGCTGGCCCCGTCATCCGCGACGCATGGTGCAGTTCGGTTTGCCGGGCCTGGCTAGCGCCCGAGCTCTCGGGAAAGCTACGCTGGCCACAGAGCGGGCCCGCGCGCTTCTGGCGGGCAGCGCAGTCCACGCCATCGCCTCACCAGCGACCCCACTGACAGGAGCCTTCGGGCTGCTCTTCGGGGGCCTCGGCCAGACCCGCGGGTGGCCGGTGGCTGAGGGAGGGACGCAGGCAATCGTCGATAGTGTAGTGCGCGTGCTCGCACGCTACGGTGCGCAACTACATACCGGGGTAGAGGTGAGCGATCTGCGCGAGCTGCCCGCCGCGGAGGCGACGGTGCTGAACCTGACGCCGCGCCAAATTCTGGACTTACAGGGTGTCGACCTGCCACCCGCGAAGACACGGCAGCTAAAGCGCTGGAGATATGGACCCGCGACGTACAAGGTGGACTTCCTACTGAAGGAGCCCGTGCCATGGGCTGACGCGAAGGTGGGGCAAGCAGGCACCGTGCACCTGGGAGGCAGCGTCGATGAGATCGTGCACGCCGAAGACGAGGTGAAGGCCGGCCGGATGCCTGAGCGGCCCTTCGTGATGGCGTGCCAGCAATACGTCGCCGACCCCTCCCGCGGGCTCACGTTGTGGACCTATGCGCACGTGCCGCATGGCTTTGTCGAGGCATATCCGGGGCACGTGAGAGAGGCAGTAATTAAGCAGATTGAGCGCTTTGCGCCAGGGTTTCGCGACGTCATTAAGGCCACGCATGAGACGGCTCCGGCCCAGCTCGAAGCATGGAACCCGAACCTTATCGGTGGAGATATCGCAGGTGGCGCGATGGTGGGTAAACAAGTACTCATGCGGCCCGGTATCGCGCTTAGACCGCACCGCATCAAAGCGGGGTTGTACCTGGCCAGCAGCTCAAGCCCGCCCGGGGCCGGGGTGCACGGCATGCCCGGGTACTGGGCGGCTCGTGCCGCGATTCAGGAGCACGAAAGTGGGGCGGGAGCATTCGTCGCAAAGCGGCGATTTGGTCTTTAGCATGAGCTCTTGCTATTATCACTGCTGAAAGTTGAACGGTATGAAAATGCCGTGCTCAAGTTTCACCGAAGACCGTCGGTTATCTCCCTTGGTGGAGATCGAAGGACTTCCTTAAATGGGAGCAGCCTACGCAGGAGAAACGCGGCAAACACATTTATGGTGTGCCTCGTGCTTCTGCACGGGGCATTTTTTGTTGGAAACAACAAAGGTGCTCCGGCGGATCAAAACCAATGAAGCATTTGGAAGGAGGCGTGTGAAGATGGCAAACCCGAAGAACACTGCAGAGCTTGCAGCACTGAAGGAGAAGTTTGAGGACGCTAGCTCCGTTGTACTCACCGAGTACCGCGGACTGACCGTCGCTCAGCTCCAGGAGCTGCGTGGCCAGCTTGGCTTCGATGTCGAACTCCACGTCGCCAAGAACACCCTCGTGAAGATCGCTGCTAACGAGCAGGGCATCGAGGGTCTCGATGATCTTCTGGTCGGCCCAACCGCTGTTGCCTTTATTAAGGGCGAGGCTGTTGACGCTGCCAAGACCATGAAGAAGTTCGCCAAGGATAACGATGCATTCGTTCTCAAGGGCGGCTACATGGACGGTAACGCTCTGAGCGCTGACGATGTCAACGCTATCGCAGAGATGGACAACCGCGAGACCACTCTTGCCAAGATCGCTGGCGCATTCCAGGGTTCCTTGGCCAAGGCAGCCGGCCTGTTCCAGGCTCCAGCATCCAAGACCGCACGTCTGGTTGCTGCCCTGCAGGACAAGCAAGAAGCTGCTTAAAACAAGTTTTAAAACAACACCACATACTTATTTCAGGCCCCATCGAAAAAGCGGCCTGATACAGAAAGGAAGCCATCATGGCTAAGCTCACCAAGGACGAGCTCATTGAGCAGTTCAAGGAAATGACCCTCATCGAGCTCTCTGAGTTCCTGAAGGAATTCGAAGAGGTCTTCGACGTAACCGCTGCTGCTCCAGTTGCAGTTGCTGCTGCAGGCGCACCAGCTGGCGAGGCTGCTGCTGCTGAAGAGAAGACCGAGTTCGACGTTGTTCTCGAGTCCGCTGGCGACAAGAAGATCGGCGTCATCAAGGCTGTCCGCGAAGTTGTTTCCGGCCTGGGCCTGAAGGACGCAAAGGAAATGGTTGAGGCCGCACCTAAGGCTATCCTCGAGGGCGCATCCAAGGATGACGCTGAGGCAGCTAAGGCTAAGCTCGAAGAGGCTGGCGCAACCGTTACCCTGAAGTAATTTCACTTCTGGCGTAATGCTCGAGTAATTACTTGAGCAAAAACTGAAGTCTTCACACACTTCATTTAAAACCCCCACGACCTGCATGGCGTGGGGGTTTACTTATGCCTTCATGAAGGTTGCCTGAAAGTTCTAGGCGCCGCCGAGCCGGAATCTTGGACTCGCAGGAGCGTCTTGTAGACTGCTCCCTATGCTTCCTAAGTCCCGAATCCTGTCTGCCCTACTCGTCGGCCTCGGTGTCGCGTTGATGGTGGCAGGATTCGCCGCACCCCGCTTTTTGCTGGGCGACGGAAGGCTGCCCCTGGACTTAGAGAACACCACCTACACGCTTCACGACGAGAATGCCTCCGTCGAAGGCGAAGCACAGCCCGTCACCCGCCAGCTCCACATGGAGATCCAGAACCCGGCCACCGATGAGATGGCCTCCCTGCGCGTGGGCGATTCCCTCTTCCGCGGGGCAGAAGGGGACAAGCTCGAGGATCTGATCACGGCGCAGACCTGGTCCTGGCAGGTGGACCGCAAGTCCGGCGACGCCCTCACCCCGGCGACTGTCTCCTCGGTGATGATTATGCCTACCGAAGAAATCGACATGGAAGGCCCGTGGCTCAAGCTCCCCGTGAACGCGGAGGCAGAAACCATCGAGTTATTCGATCCCATCCTGCGCGATACGGCTGAAGTGCAGCTCGTCGGCAACGAACAGATCGACGGACGTCAGGTGGATAGCTACACCCAGCAGGTCGAGCCAACCAACCTCGCGCGCGAGTACGCCGCGATGAACAATACAAAGACGCTTCACGACGAAGAGGGCAACGCCTCCACCTCCTATCTGCATTACGCGGTGGAGCGCACCTTGCAGGTCGACCATGTCAGCGGACTCGTCATCGGGATCGACGAAGACGTGGACCTGTATTACGCCGATGCCTCCGGTGAGCGCGCGGAAGACTACGTCACGTATTCCGCTGCCACCCAAGATAACGCTGCTAAGCTGGGGCAGCTCACAGGCATCGTCTCCCAGGAAACCTCGCGCACGATCACCATTATCGTGATTACGGTCGGTGCCATCATTGCCTTGGTTGGGTTGATCGGTGCGCTGCGCCCCGAGTCCCGCAGGTTTAAGTCCCGGGCCCGCGCCAAGTAGCCCGGCACGGCGATCACCTGCAATTACCTCTGGTCAAAGTGCTGAACACCGGTTCGCTTCCTATGGGTTTGGCAGTGTTGTTGCAGGTTTTTTAGAATTTGGTGCTAGAGTCCCTTCCAACGTCTCCAAACACCGCTTGGATCGAGATGGGGTCCAGCGAGTGAGAACCGAGACGTACCGCGCCGGATTACGCAAATTGGTCTTTACAAAACAAGAAGAATGTTTTAAGATAGGTCGTTGCGCTGGAAGCTGTCTCTGGTGTAGTGCAAACCTTGCTCACTTTGATTTGAAAAAGTCGACTTGACAAGGTGATTTTGTGCTATCTGGGGACAATACTTCCACAGCAGACCGAATGCTAATTTATCCAGCGGAATTCCTTAAAAGTTGTAAAGCCAGAACAATTTTTGGGACCCGCGTGAGGTGCTGGAAGGACCCATCTTGGCAGTCTCCCGCCAGACCAAGTCAGTGGCCGAAATCCCCGGAGCTCCGACTCGGTACTCGTTCGCGAAAATCAGCGAGCCTGTAGCCGTCCCTGGACTCCTTGACGTACAGTCCGAATCCTTTTCGTGGCTTGTTGGTAAGCCTGAGTGGCGCGAACGCCAGCAAGAGTTGCGTGGACCTGATGCCCGCATCACGAGCGGCCTTGAGGACATTCTCGAAGAGCTTTCCCCGATCCAGGATTACTCGGGCAACATGTCTCTCTCTTTGTCAGAGCCATATTTTGAGCCGCAAAAATACACCATCGATGAGTGTAAAGACAAAGACATCGATTACACGGCTCCTCTGTATGTGACTGCAGAGTTTATCAACAACGACACCCAGGAGATCAAGTCCCAGACGGTGTTCATCGGCGACTTCCCGCAGATGACCGACAAGGGTACTTTCATCGTCAACGGCACCGAGCGTGTCGTTGTCTCCCAGCTGGTGCGTTCCCCAGGTGTGTATTTCGACGAGACCATCGACAAGTCCACCGAGCGTCCCCTGCACGCAGTGAAGGTCATTCCTTCCCGCGGTGCATGGTTGGAGTTCGACGTGGACAAGCGCGATACCGTCGGCGTGCGCATCGACCGTAAGCGTCGTCAGCCTGTCACCGTGCTGTTGAAGGCACTGGGCTGGACCGACGCGCAGATCCGCGAGCGCTTCGGCTTCTCCGAGATCATGATGTCCACCCTCGAGTCCGACGGTGTGGCAAACACCGACGAAGCACTCCTGGAGATCTACCGCAAGCAGCGCCCAGGCGAGCAGCCTACCCGCGATCTTGCTCAGTCTTTGCTGGAGAACTCCTTCTTCCGCGCAAAGCGCTACGACCTGGCAAAGGTGGGCCGCTACAAGGTCAACCGCAAGCTGGGCTTGGGCGGCGACCATGATGGTCTGCTCACCCTGACTGAGGAAGATATTGCTACCTCGCTCGAGTACCTGGTGCGTCTGCACAACGGTGAGAAGGAAATGACCTCGCCTACCGGTGAGATTATCCCCATCAACACCGACGACATTGACCACTTCGGCAACCGTCGTCTGCGTACCGTTGGCGAACTGATTCAGAACCAGGTTCGCGTTGGTCTGTCCCGTATGGAGCGTGTTGTGCGTGAGCGCATGACCACCCAGGATGCGGAATCGATCACGCCTACCTCCCTGATCAACGTTCGCCCAGTGTCTGCTGCGATCCGTGAGTTCTTCGGAACCTCCCAGCTCTCGCAGTTCATGGACCAGAACAACTCCCTGTCTGGCCTCACACACAAGCGTCGTCTTTCGGCTCTGGGCCCAGGCGGCCTGTCCCGTGAGCGCGCCGGCATTGAGGTCCGAGACGTTCACCCATCTCACTACGGCCGTATGTGCCCAATTGAGACTCCGGAAGGCCCGAACATTGGCCTGATCGGTGCGCTGTCGTCGTACGCTCGCGTGAACGCTTTCGGCTTCATCGAGACCCCGTACCAGAAGGTCGTCGATGGCAAGCTCACCGGCGAGGTCCAGTACCTGACCGCAGATGAGGAAGATCGTTACTCCATCGCTCAGGCGTCGACGAAGATGGATGCCGAAGGCAACATCATCGACGAACGCATCGAGGTCCGCATCAAAGACGGCGATATCGCTGTCACCGATGCACAGGGCGTTGATTACCTGGATATTTCCCCTCGCCAGATGGTTTCCGTTGCTACTGCGATGATTCCATTCCTCGAGCACGACGATGCTAACCGTGCCTTGATGGGTGCCAACATGCAGAAGCAGGCTGTGCCACTTCTGCGTCCAGAGGCTCCTTTCGTGGCTACCGGTATGGAGCAGCGCGCTGCATACGACGCGGGCGACATGGTGATCACCCCGAAGGCTGGTGTTGTTGAGAACGTCTCCGGTGACTTGATCACCATCATGGATGACGAAGGTCAGCGCGACAGCTACCTGCTGCGCACCTACGAGCGCACCAACCAGGGCACCAGCTACAACCAGACCCCACTGGTGAACATGGGCGAGCGCGTTGAGGCTGGCCAGGTCATCGCTGATGGTCCAGGTACCAAGAACGGTGAAATGTCCCTCGGTCGTAACCTGCTCGTGGCATTCATGCCATGGGAAGGTCACAACTACGAGGATGCAATCATCCTGAACCAGCGCGTTGTCGAAGAGGACATCTTGACCTCCGTGCACATCGAAGAGCACGAGATCGATGCCCGCGACACCAAGCTCGGTGCGGAAGAAATCACCCGCGAGATCCCGAACGTGTCCGAAGACGTGCTCAAGGACCTCGACGAGCGCGGCATCATCCGCATTGGCGCTGATGTCCGCGACGGCGACATCCTCGTTGGTAAGGTCACCCCGAAGGGCGAGACCGAGCTGACTCCAGAAGAGCGCCTGCTGCGCGCTATCTTCGGCGAGAAGGCACGCGAAGTCCGCGACACCTCCCTGAAGGTGCCACATGGTGAGACCGGCAAGGTCATCGCTGTGCGCCACTTCTCCCGAGAGGACGACGACGATCTGAGCCCAGGTGTCAACGAGAAGATTCGCGTCTACGTTGCACAGAAGCGCAAGATCCAGGACGGCGACAAGATGGCTGGCCGCCACGGCAACAAGGGTGTTGTGGGCAAGATCCTTCCTCAGGAAGATATGCCATTCATGGCTGACGGCACCCCAGTGGACATCATGCTGAACACCCACGGTGTTCCTCGTCGTATGAATATTGGCCAGGTCCTCGAGGTTCACCTCGGTTGGCTGGCGAAGGCCGGCTGGACCGTCAACCCTGACGATCCTGCTAATGCTGAGCTGCTGGAGACCCTGCCTGAGGCGCTGTACGACGTCCCAGCGGATTCCCTGACTGCAACGCCTGTATTCGACGGCGCGACCAACGAGGAAATCGCAGGTCTGCTGGCGAACTCCAAGCCAAACCGTGACGGCGACGTCATGGTGGACGGCGACGGCAAGACCCGCCTCTTCGACGGCCGCTCCGGCGAACCGTTCAAGTACCCAGTCGCAGTCGGCTACATGTACATGCTGAAGCTGCACCACCTGGTCGACGAGAAGATTCACGCTCGTTCCACCGGTCCTTACTCCATGATTACCCAGCAGCCACTGGGTGGTAAGGCACAGTTCGGTGGCCAGCGCTTCGGTGAGATGGAGGTGTGGGCAATGCAGGCTTACGGCGCTGCCTACACCCTGCAGGAGCTGCTCACGATTAAGTCGGATGACGTTGTCGGCCGCGTGAAGGTCTACGAGGCCATTGTCAAGGGTGACAACATCCCTGATCCAGGCATCCCTGAGTCCTTCAAGGTCCTCCTCAAGGAGCTGCAGTCGCTGTGCCTCAACGTTGAGGTGCTCTCTACCGACGGCACTCCAATGGAGCTCGACGGTGACGACGACGATGATCACGCAGGTTCCTCGCTGGGCATTAACCTGTCCCGCGACGAGGGTGCTTCCGCGGATACCGCATAACTGCCAGGCACGGGAGTCGTCGATAAGCGATATCGCTTGACGACGATTCACCGGCGCAACACGACTCTGAAATAATCCAACATCAATCCTCCCGTTCGGGAGGTGAAAGGGTATTTACGTGTTCGACGTAAACCTCTTTGACGAGCTCCGCATCGGCCTGGCCACTGCCGACGACATCCGCCGTTGGTCCCATGGCGAGGTAAAGAAGCCGGAGACCATTAACTACCGTACGCTCAAGCCAGAGAAGGACGGCCTGTTCTGCGAGCGTATTTTCGGCCCAACCCGTGACTGGGAGTGTGCTTGTGGCAAGTACAAGCGCGTCCGTTACAAGGGCATCATCTGTGAGCGCTGTGGCGTTGAGGTGACCAAGTCCAAGGTGCGTCGTGAGCGCATGGGCCACATCGAGCTCGCTGCTCCTGTGACTCACATCTGGTACTTCAAGGGTGTTCCTTCCCGCCTCGGCTACCTGTTGGACCTGGCTCCAAAGGACCTTGAGCGCATCATCTACTTTGCTGCGAACATCATCACCTCGGTTGATACCGAGGCACGTCACGCAGACATGTCCACTCTGGAAGCAGAAATGCTGCTGGAGAAGAAGGACGTAGAGGCTGACACCAACGCACAGATCGCTGAGCGCGCCCAGAAGCTCGAGGAAGACCTCGCAGCTCTGGAGGCTGAAGGTGCCAAGGCTGACGTCCGCAACAAGGTCCAAAAGGCCGCGGACAAGGACATGCAGCACCTGCGCGAGGGTGGCGAGCGTGAGGTCGACCGTCTCGACGAGATCTGGCAGACCTTCGTCAAGCTTGCTCCAAAGCAGATGATCATTGATGAGAACCTCTACGAGGAACTCCAGGACCGCTACGAGGACTACTTCACCGGCGGCATGGGTGCAGAAGCACTCCAGACCCTGATCCGCAACTTTGATCTGGATGCGGAAGCTGAAGAGCTGCGCACCATTATCAATGAGGGCAAGGGCCAGAAGAAGACCCGTGCTCTGAAGCGACTCAAGGTTGTCGCTGCATTCCAGCGCTCCGGCAATGACCCAGTGGGCATGATTCTGGATGCGATCCCAGTGATCCCACCAGAGCTGCGCCCAATGGTGCAGCTCGACGGTGGCCGTTTCGCTACCGCCGACTTGAACGACCTCTACCGCCGTGTGATCAACCGCAACAACCGCCTCAAGCGCATGATCGAACTGGGGGCACCAGAGATCATCGTGAACAACGAGAAGCGCATGCTGCAGGAATCCGTCGACGCACTCTTCGACAACGGTCGTCGTGGTCGCCCTGTCACCGGTCCTGGTAACCGTCCTTTGAAGTCCCTGTCTGACTTGCTCAAGGGCAAGCAGGGTCGTTTCCGTCAGAACCTGCTGGGTAAGCGCGTGGACTACTCCGGTCGTTCCGTGATTATCGTTGGTCCTCAACTCAAGCTCCACGAATGTGGTCTGCCGAAGCTGATGGCTCTTGAGCTGTTCAAGCCATTCGTGATGAAGCGCCTGGTGGACAACGACTACGCGCAGAACATCAAGTCTGCAAAGCGCATGGTTGAGCGTCAGCGCCCTGAGGTGTGGGACGTTCTGGAAG
Source organism: Corynebacterium lubricantis DSM 45231 (assembly GCF_000379425.1). GTDB lineage: Bacteria > Actinomycetota > Actinomycetes > Mycobacteriales > Mycobacteriaceae > Corynebacterium > Corynebacterium lubricantis. The sequence goes on along the minus strand of NZ_KB902235.1, from coordinate 139,664 downwards.
AAGCGATTTCCGAGCACCCAGTGCTTTTGAACCGCGCACCAACCCTGCACCGTCTGGGTATCCAGGCGTTCGAGCCGAAGCTTGTCGAGGGTAAGGCTATCCAGCTGCACCCATTGGCATGTGAAGCTTTCAACGCTGACTTCGACGGCGACCAGATGGCAGTTCACCTGCCACTGTCCGCCGAGGCTCAGGCCGAGGCTCGCATCCTGATGCTGTCCTCGAACAACATTCTTTCGCCTGCATCCGGCAAGCCACTGGCTATGCCACGTCTGGACATGGTCACCGGTCTGTACTTCCTGACCATGGACAAGGGACCTGACGAGATTGGTGGCGAAGGCCGCTTCCAGCCAGCAGACGAGAACGGCCCGGCACGCGGCGTGTACTCCTCCTACGCTGAGGCAATCATGGCCCGCGACCGCGGTGTTCTTGGCCTGCAGGCACCAATCGAGGTGCGCATCGATCACCTGCGTCCAACGCTGGAGATCGAAGCAGAGCAGTTCCCTGACGGTTGGGAGAAGGGTCAGTCCTGGACTGCCCACACCACCCTGGGTCGCATCATGTTCAATGAGCTTCTGCCTTATAACTTCCCTTACCAGGAAGGCGCCATGGTCCGTAAGGGCGGTGGCTCCGGCAAGATCCTGCTGGGCGACATCATCTCCGCCATGGTGGAGAAGTACCCAATGATCACCGTGGCTCAGACTCTGGACAAGATGAAGGACTCCGGTTTCTACTGGGCAACCCGCTCTGGTGTGACCATCTCCATGGCTGACGTTTTGGTCCTGCCTAACAAGACTGAGATTCTTGAGCAGTACGAGAAGGAAGCCGAAGAGATCGAGCGCAAGTTCTGGGAGAAGGGTGCTCTGACCGAGGAGAACCGCTACGACCGTCTCGTTGAGCTGTGGCAGGACGCCACCAACAAGGTGGGTCAGGCCGTGGAGGACCTCTACCCAGACGACAACCCAATTCCAATGATCGTGAAGTCCGGTGCTGCCGGTAACATGCGCCAGATCTGGACCCTGGCAGGTATGAAGGGCATGGTTGTGAACTCGCGCGGCGAGTACATCACCCGTCCAATCAAGACCTCCTTCCGTGAAGGCCTGTCGGTCTTGGAGTACTTCAACAACTCCCACGGTTCCCGTAAGGGCCTGGCCGATACCGCTCTGCGTACCGCTGACTCCGGCTACCTGACCCGTCGTCTCGTCGACGTCGCTCAGGACGTCATTGTCCGCGAGGACGACTGTGGAACCCGCCAGGGTGTGCGCGTGCCAATCGCCGAGCAGGTGGGCGACAAGTTCGTGCGCCACGAGCTCGTGGAGACCACCGTTTCCGGCCGCGTTCTCGCATCCGACCTGAAGGACGCTGAGGGCAATGTCCTCTTCGAGGCAGGCACCGACCTGACCGAGGATCGCATTGACGCAATCGTCGAAGCTGGTATCACCGATGTCAAGGTTCGCTCGGTACTGACCTGCCAGACCCCAACCGGTGTCTGCGCTAAGTGCTACGGCAAGTCCATGGCATCCGGCCAGCTCGTCGATATCGGCGAGGCAGTCGGCATCGTTGCTGCACAGTCGATTGGTGAGCCTGGTACCCAGCTGACCATGCGTACCTTCCACCAGGGTGGTGTCGGTGGCGATATTACCGGCGGCCTGCCACGTGTTCAGGAGCTGTTCGAGGCACGTGTGCCAAAGAACCGCGCACCGATCGCGTCCACGGCTGGTACCGTATCGCTTTCCGACGAGGGCAACTTCTGGACCCTGACTATCACTCCAGATGATGGCTCCGATGATGTCGTGTACGAGAAGCTCTCGAAGCGCCAGGGCCTTGCCCAGGTGCGTCGTCCGATGGAGTCGAACCCGAACGCGATGATCGAGCGCTCCCTGCGCGCCGGCGACCACGTCGAACTGGGCGATCGTCTGCTTCGCGGTGCTGCCGATCCGCACGATGTGCTTGAGGTGCTTGGTCGCCGTGGTGTGGAGAAGCACCTGATCGACGAAGTTCAGGCCGTCTACCGTGCCCAGGGTGTGTCTATCCACGATAAGCACATCGAGATCATCATCCGTCAGATGCTGCGTCGCGGTACCGTCATCAACGCTGGTACCACCGACTACTTGCCAGGTACCCTGGCTGATCTCTCCGAGGCAAAGCAGGTGAACTCCGCAGCAGTTGCTGACGGCGGTGAGCCAGCTGAGCTGCGCTCCGAGATCATGGGTATTACTAAGGCATCGTTGGCTACCGAGTCGTGGCTGTCGGCTGCATCGTTCCAGGAGACCACTCGTGTTCTCACCGACGCTGCAATCAACAAGCGCTCTGACCAGCTCATCGGCCTGAAGGAGAACGTGATCATCGGTAAGCTGATCCCAGCTGGTACCGGTATCTCGCGTTACCGAAACATCTCCGTCAAGCCGACTGAGGCTGCAAGCTCGGTTGCTTACTCTGTTCCAAGCTTCGGCGATTCGATCTACGGCGACGATGGCTACGGTGAATTCACCGGCGCTTCCGTCCCACTGGACGAATACGGCTTCGATCAGCTCTAGGAAGCAGGCCTCTGGCTAATACGGTCTGCTGAATACGCTTGCGGCCCCGCACCCTCACGAGAGGGAGCGGGGCCGCAAGCGTTTGTCTTGGTGGGGTGGTGCTACTTGTCTAGTTCTTCCTGGATGTCTATATCCAGTGGGGCGCGGACCACATCGACGGCGCCCATAAAGCCCAGCCCCACGATGCGCACGGCCGGGGCATCAGCCGGCAGGGCGCTGACCGGGATGGAGACGTTCTCGTCGTCCCGGATCACGAAGGCACCTATGAAGCCATGGCCCTCTGAGAGTACGCGTACGTTTTCGGGGACAATGATCTGGATGCCGCCCATGACAGCCCAGGCGCTAATGGTGATCTCTTGGGCGGCGAAGCGGGCCTCGCGGAGGTCAACGTAATTGCCGCCCATCAGCGCGATAGAGACGTGGTTGCGGGCGACGAGCCAGTCGCCGGACAAACTAGTCGCGCCCAGTAAGCCGAGTGAACGCTTGGTTCCCCCGTCAGAAGGCGCGACATGTGCGGCCTTGGGTATGAAGACCTCGCGGCTCCGGGGGCGTTCCGGCACGTTGAAGCTCGGGCGCGTGTTGGGATCAATGAGGTCGATGACTATGGCATCCAGCTCATCGCGGTAGGTGGTGGCCCAAGCTTGCTTCGAGCGGTCGTCGAATTCTTGATAGTTCAATTGGCCGTTGGACATCGCCTCGGACAAAATATCGGCAACGTTTTGGCGTTCATCGTCGGTGGCGCGTTTGCGTGGGAGGTGTGGTTCGGCAGCCTCAGTCATACATCCGACTTTACCTTCCACAGCGATAGGTTGACGCACGCAAATATACCGAGCAGATCCTGGTAAAAACAACCGAAGAATTTGAGGGATTTTTAGATTAAGGACCCCGTGTAGTAACGTTGCACGGGTATCCCACGTCTCGATGGTGGGACCCAATTTTGCCCAGTAGGCCAGCGAGAGCGGCTGACTGGCTTTCACCTGTTTTGAGACAGATGAGAAATTGGGAATCGGAGCTTGAAAGTACAACCCAAGCTTTTCAATTTAATCGGTCGGTTTTCCCGGCCGGAAACCGATCAGATAGATAGAAAGACGGTTCATGCCAACTATTCAGCAGCTGGTCCGCAAGGGCCGCCACGACAAGAGCCGCAAGGTTGCAACTGCAGCTTTGAAGGGTTCCCCACAGCGTCGTGGCGTGTGCACCCGCGTGTACACCACCACTCCTAAGAAGCCTAACTCCGCTCTGCGTAAGGTTGCCCGTGTGCGCCTTACCTCCGGCATCGAGGTTTCCGCATACATCCCAGGTGAGGGCCACAACCTCCAGGAGCACTCCATGGTGCTCGTTCGTGGTGGTCGTGTGAAGGACCTTCCTGGTGTTCGTTACAAGATTATCCGCGGCGCACTGGATACCCAGGGCGTTAAGGACCGTAAGCAGGCTCGTTCCCGCTACGGCGCAAAGAAGGGACAGTAATCAATGCGTAAGAATGCTGCTCCAAAGCGTCCTATCGTTAAGGACCCCGTATACCAGTCCGAACTGGTTACCCAGCTCGTAAACAAGGTTCTGCAGGATGGCAAGAAGTCCACCGCAGAGCGCATCGTCTATGGCGCACTCGAGAAGTGCCGCGAAAAGACCGGCACCGACCCGGTGGGTACCCTGGAAAAGGCACTCGGCAACATCCGCCCAGACCTCGAGGTTCGCTCCCGCCGTGTTGGTGGCGCAACCTACCAGGTTCCTGTTGAGGTTCGCCCAGGCCGTTCCAACACCCTCGCACTGCGTTGGATGGTCATGTTCACTCGCCAGCGTCGCGAGAACACCATGATCGACCGTCTCGCAAACGAGATTCTCGATGCTTCCAACGGCCTTGGCGCTTCCGTCAAGCGTCGCGAGGACATGCACAAGATGGCAGAAGCCAACCGTGCATTCGCTCACTACCGCTGGTAATTCAGCTGTATCGATGACGAACTACATGAGCCCGACCGACCGGCAACTAGCACCTTCGTGAATTGAATATCATTTCACAAAGCGCGCCTAGATTACTGGGCGATCGGGCTCTTGTGTACTGGGAATATGGTAAGAGATCTCTCTTTACCCCCGCTCATACTGCCAATGAGGATAAATAGTGGCAGAATTGATCGAGAACTATCCACTTTCGGCGTCCGCTGGTGACCATCCACGACGTCCACGACTACTTAAGTTGGGGTAAGACTGTGGCACAAGAAGTGCTTAAGGACCTACACAAGGTCCGCAACATCGGCATCATGGCTCACATCGATGCCGGTAAGACCACCACGACCGAGCGTATCCTGTTTTACACGGGCATCAACCGTAAGGTGGGCGAGACCCACGACGGTGGCGCTACGACTGACTGGATGGAGCAGGAGCAGGAGCGCGGTATCACCATTACCTCCGCTGCTGTGACCTGTTTCTGGAACAACAACCAGATCAACATCATCGACACCCCGGGCCACGTTGACTTCACCGTTGAGGTTGAGCGTTCCCTGCGCGTCCTCGACGGTGCAGTTGCTGTCTTCGACGGCAAGGAAGGCGTGGAGCCACAGTCCGAGCAGGTGTGGCGTCAGGCTGCAAAGTACGACGTTCCACGTATCTGCTTCGTGAACAAGATGGATAAGCTCGGTGCAGACTTCTACTACACCGTTGGAACCATTGAAGACCGTCTTGGTGCAAAGCCACTCGTTATGCAGCTGCCAATCGGTGCCGAAGATGACTTCGACGGCGTTGTTGACCTGCTTGAGATGAAGGCTCTGACCTGGCGCGGCAAGGTCGAGGTCGGTGCAGAAGCAACTGTTGAGGAAATCCCAGCAGACCTGCAGGAGCGCGCTGCAGAGTACCGCGAGAAGCTCGTCGAGACCGTTGCAGAGTCTGACGAAGCACTCATGGAAAAGTACTTCGGTGGCGAGGAGATCTCCCTCGAGGAGCTGAAGGCAGCTATCCGCAAGATGGTCGTTAACTCTGAGATCTACCCTGTCTACTGTGGTACCGCATACCGCAACAAGGGTATCCAGCCACTGCTCGACGCAGTCGTTGACTTCCTGCCTAACCCACTGGACATCGGCGAAGTTCACGGCGTTGCAATGAACGACGAGACCCAGGAACTGACCCGTAAGCCTTCCATCGAAGAGCCTTTCTCCGCACTTGCATTCAAGATCGCTGTGCACCCATTCTTCGGTAAGCTCACCTACGTTCGCGTGTACTCCGGCCAGGCACACCCAGGCGAGCAGATGCTCAACTCCACCAAGAACTCCAAGGAGCGCGTTGGTAAGTTGTTCCAAATGCACGCCAACAAGGAGAACCCTGTTGAGCACGCAGACGCTGGTAACATCTACGCCTTCATCGGCCTGAAGAACACCACCACCGGTGACACCCTGTGTGACCCTGCAAACCCAATCATCCTTGAGTCCATGGACTTCCCGGATCCAGTTATCCAGGTTGCTATTGAGCCAAAGACCAAGGCTGACCAGGAGAAGCTCGGCGTTGCTATTCAGAAGCTTGCTGAAGAGGACCCAACCTTCACCGTTCACCTGGACGACGAGTCCGGCCAGACCGTTATCGGCGGCATGGGCGAGCTCCACTTGGACGTCCTGGTTGACCGCATGAAGCGCGAGTTCAAGGTCGAGGCAAACATTGGTTCGCCTCAGGTTGCTTACCGCGAGACCATTCGCAAGAAGGTCGAGAGCCTGGACTACACCCACAAGAAGCAGACCGGTGGTTCTGGTCAGTTCGCAAAGGTTGTCGTCACCATCGAGCCTTACAACCCAGATCCAGAGACTCTGGAAGAGGGTGAGTCCGCAACTTACAAGTTCGAGAACGCCGTCACCGGTGGTCGCGTCCCACGTGAGTACATTCCTTCCGTGGATGCTGGTATCCAGGATGCAATGCAGTACGGCTACCTCGCTGGCTACCCACTGGTCAACATCAAGGCAACGCTGGAAGACGGCGCTTACCACGACGTTGACTCCTCGGAAATGGCCTTCAAGATGGCTGGTTCCCAGGTTCTGAAGGAAGCTATGGCTAAGGCAAAGCCAGTCCTTCTCGAGCCACTGATGGCCGTCGAGGTTGTTACTCCTGAGGAGTACATGGGCGACGTCATCGGCGACCTGAACTCCCGTCGTGGCCAGGTTGGCGCAATGGAAGACCGTTCCGGCGCTAAGGTCGTCAAGGCTACTGTGCCACTGTCCGAAATGTTCGGCTACGTGGGCGACCTGCGTTCCCGTACCCAGGGCCGCGCTAACTACAGCATGGTCTTCGACTCCTACGGTGAAGTTCCGTCGAGCGTCTCCCAGGAGATCATCGACGAGCGCAACGGCAACTAGTCGGAGCTGATTGCACCGCCTGCTTATGCGGGCGGTAAAATCAAGGGGATTGTTGTTCGCTGGATACAAACTGCTTGAAGCTATGCCAGTGGCTTTAAGAAGGTGATCAACATTACCCGCCCTGGCGGCGTAGCGGTCGGGCTGAAACACCACCCCGTTTGATGTGGTGTTTGAGCCGGCCGTTACCCTCTAGGTTGGTTCGGTTTCCGGATCGGCCGATATCACAACCGCTCACAAGGTGGCTGTGGTTTGAAAAACGGCCTTGAGAAATCTAGGATCATGTAACTGGCACATTGTGAAATGGCTGTAGTTGGTTCGCCCTCAAACCATAAGGGCGTGCTGGCAAGGCATCTGTAAACCCCGTGGCTGCGAGAGTCGTAGTCACAATGAAGTCCAGGAGGACATACAGTGGCAAAGGCTAAGTTCGAGCGTACAAAGCCGCACGTTAACATCGGTACCATTGGTCACGTTGACCACGGTAAGACCACCACCACCGCGGCAATCACCAAGGTTCTTGCTGACAAGTACCCTGATGAGAACGAAGCATTCGCTTTCGACGCGATCGATAAGGCTCCTGAGGAGCGCGAGCGTGGTATTACCATCAACATCTCCCACGTGGAGTACAACACCCCTAAGCGCCACTACGCACACGTTGACGCTCCAGGCCACGCCGACTACATCAAGAACATGATCACCGGTGCTGCTCAGATGGACGGCGCTATCCTTGTTGTTGCTGCAACCGACGGCCCTATGCCACAGACCCGTGAGCACGTGCTGCTGGCTCGCCAGGTTGGCGTTCCTTACATCCTCGTTGCACTGAACAAGTGCGACATGGTTGACGATGAGGAAATCATCGAGCTCGTTGAGATGGAGGTGCGTGAGCTGCTCGCAGAGCAGGATTACGACGAAGAGGCTCCAATCATCCAGATCTCCGCTCTGAAGGCTCTTGAGGGCGAAGAGAAGTGGGTTGACTCCATCGTTGAGCTCATGCAGGCTTGTGATGATTCCATCCCAGACCCAGTTCGCGAGACCGACCGCGACTTCCTGATGCCAGTCGAGGACATCTTCACCATTTCCGGCCGCGGTACCGTTGTTACCGGCCGTGTTGAGCGTGGCGTCCTGAAGCTGAACGACGACGTCGAGATCATCGGCATCAAGGAAAAGCCAGTCACCACCACCGTCACCTCCATCGAGATGTTCAACAAGCTTCTCGACACCGCTGAGGCTGGCGACAACGCTGCACTGCTGCTCCGCGGCGTGAAGCGCGAGGACGTTGAGCGTGGCCAGGTCATCATCAAGCCAGGCGCTTACACCCCTCACACCAAGTTCGAGGGCTCCGTCTACGTCCTGTCCAAGGACGAGGGCGGCCGCCACACCCCATTCTTCGACAACTACCGTCCTCAGTTCTACTTCCGTACCACTGACGTGACCGGCGTTGTGAAGCTGCCAGAGGGCACCGAGATGGTTATGCCAGGCGACAACGTTGACATGAGCGTCGAGCTCATCCAGCCAGTTGCTATGGACGAGGGCCTGCGCTTCGCTATCCGCGAGGGCTCCCGTACCGTTGGTGCAGGCCGCGTTACCAAGATCATTGAGTGATCCAACTAGCGCGCTAGCTTGCTAGCACCTCTTAATCGCCGTCTTCCCGGTTCACCCCGGGGAGGCGGCGATTTTGCGTCTCCAGATAGAATTTCACCTTATGGAAGACCCCACACGCATCCCCCGCGTACTCGAACAGTTGCGTCGCACCTGGGAGGGCCAACCAGAACTCCCGCTAGCAACACTCTTCGGCGTGCTGGCCAATCGCGGCGTGGGGTGGGGGACCACAGACGAAGAGCTGATCAAGATGCTTGACGACGAGCATCTGCTCCACCCGGCAAGCCTCCCGCTCAGCAGTACAGGCACCTCCGAGGGCACCTTCTTAGTCACCACCGTGGAACCCGCCATGTCAATTACAGTTGCGCCTGAGCACGTCGTCGTTCGGGCAGCGCGCAGCAGGAAAAGCCAACCTGCGTTGTGGGCCTATGAGAAACTCCGTCCCACAGGACCTGGGCGACCTCTAGTGATTACCGACCTCGAAGGCATTGACCACCGCTACGGTGTAGTCAGCCTGATCACCAGGCTGGATGTGGGCGAGGCACCCGGCCTGCACGGCCTCGAGCGAGCCGACATCAGCAATGCGATGTGGCTGGTGCATTTCCGTGACGGCACCCGCATGATTATCGGGCACACACTTGGTGTGTGGGAATCCAGCCAGCGCGAGGTGCACTACTCGTCGTTAAGCTGGTCTCGTATTGTCTCTTGTACTCCGGGCGAGGAGTTCGCGTATCTGCCCGCCAGCGGCGGGGGACATCGACCCCTGGGTGTCGTGGACTCAGTGGTTTTGATCGAGCTTTAAGGATCGACACGGTTGAGGTGAAGTTTGTAGACGGTGTCGATGTCGAGATCCTCCACGGCATCACGAAAGTCCGCCTCAACGTTTTCGATGAGATGGACGAGCATGCGCAGATCCGCGTGCGGGTCCGCATGCACGGTAAAAGTGATGGTCGGGCGCTGCTTGACCATGGACACGCTGGAATCAACGCCAGTGACCGGCTCTGACTCCTTCATGTGATCGCCGATGGCACCAGCCAAGCGGCCGATGTGCAGCGTCGTCTTTCCGGTTTCCTCGTCACCTGTATCTCGGCGGGAAAAACCCCGCCCGCGCAGGTTCGTCGCCAGCATTGAACCGCCGACCACTACGAGGACGAAAGCGATGATGCCCAGGGCCCAGACGTACCACGACTGTTGGTGCAACTGGAGGACCGGCTGGAAGTCGAGAGATCGGAGCCACGGGCTGACATACGGGATTTCGAAGTAGAACCCAACGGGAATCAAGCCTCCGACGACAAGCAACAAACCCGCAATCAGCGCTGCGAGACGGTCAAAGAACGAAAGTTTGTGAGTCATCAGAACTCCTTCGCGGCGGGAGGAAGAACTGTCACTTTGACCTTGGGTGTGGGGTCGAGCAACGTCAGTTCAGGACGCAGAGCATCCTTAATGGTCTCTTCGCTCAGTGACTCGGCTTCATCGCTGCCCACTTCGACGCTGAGACGCTTACGATCAGCGCGAGAGCGCACATCATCGGAGCCGAACTCCTGCTGCATCGTGGCGGTGGACTTGCGCGCGATGTCTACGGGCCGCATCCAAATCGACGCCGTGGACGAGACTTTCACATGGGTGTGCATTCTAGGGCGCAGAGCGGCAATAATCACCCACAACCCGACCAGTGCAATGAGGATGCCGATGGCCGCGCCACCAAGCGTGATGTTGTAGCCCTCGAGGAAAGTAAGTGGTGCTACCAGCCAGCCGTCGGCGGGATTTTGTCCGTCCACCAAGACCCAGACATCGCGGATCATTATGCCTGCCAGCACGAGGAGAACCACGCCTATGACCAAGGTGAGGGAGCGAGCTCGCGGGTGCGCCCGCGGTTCCTGACCATAGCCTGGTTGTTTGTCGGCGCTCATTGGGTTCCTCCAAACGGGTGAATCGTGATGGGTTTCAAACTGATCGGCTGCGGCGCGCTAATCCTTCGTGGTGCCTGAAAAGGAACCACTGAGACTTTCCGCTCTGGAAATTCAGGAGCAGAGACCTGCCTCAGTGGCTGCATTGGAGCGACAGTGATCTGGTTCAGACCCTGTGGCTCCACAGGCGGGGGAGTGGTAACTCTCATGGGCGGGGGTGTGCTGACCGGCCGAAGCTGGATCCGTTCGACCGTGTCCAAAAATCCGTCAGTCTGAACTGGGATCCGGGGAGGGCATTCGACATGTGAGATGGCCTCATTCCGATTGACGGTAATCGGAGCTAGCGCAGCCCGTCGCTGCACAATGGGGTACTCGACGTGGAAGGTCGGCAAAATAATGCTTCGGGCATCGATGCCGGTTTGGTGCCAGCGCAGGTCTTCTCGGGTCACGCGTGGACCAGTCGCGTCGGAGACAAACGAAGCGATGGTCACGTTGATCCGTGCAACCTTAAAGCTCGTAAACGATTCCACCCGAGCTGCGATGGACTCCCGAATTTCCTGCACCACGGCCCGGGCAGGAGAGGGGAAGGCAATAGCTAACTCGGCATCGAAGTGCACCGCATGCGCCTGACGATCAATCGTCGCAACGAAACGGGGCAGGCTACGACCGGCGAGACCCGCCAACTTTGCATCCTGCTTCACCGCTCCGGGGACAGAGTTGGTGGCTACAGTGGCGATCTTTTCAAATACTCGCTCACTGATCTTGAAGGGCTGAGACGACATTAACTGCGACCTTTACCCGACAAGGTACTGATCGCCTCAGCGAGATCTAGCTTCCCATCAAGCTGAGCTCCCACGATGCCACCGATTGCGCCGAAGAGCAGGACCCACAAGGGTCCGGCCCATCCGCCGAGAATGATGGAGAAGGCGATGACTACACCGATCACGATGCCCGCGAGCATCTTGTTTTCAACAAGGTTCTTCATTTCCCAGCTTCCTTTGCGCCGTCCACCGCATCGGCAATAATGACATCTACTGTTTCCATTCCCGTGGCACGTTGTACGGCAGAGCGCACGTCAAGGGCAAGCTCATGCAGGTTTGGGCGAGCCGACGCATCGATCACCAAGTGGATCTCAATCCCGTCGACGCGATCGATCTGACCGTGATGGATGGGCTTAATCCCAATGATGCGCTCACCCGGCAGGAGCAAGGCTGCCTCGCCGTATTTTCCGGGGTGGAGGTCTGCAACACCGGCAACACTCAGCGCGGCCAAGCGGGCGGCGTGGCCGACCGCGGAAGAAACAGTTTCTGGCATGTTATTGCTCTACGGCCTTGGAGGCTTCGTCTCTATTGTCGTCGAGATTAGGCACATGCACGTCGTGGACCGTGATGTCTACCTTGTCCACGATCAAACCGGTCATCCGGGTAATCGCAGTGGTGATATTTTCGCGGATCGCGTTGGCGAGCTCGTGGATGGCTACACCATATTCCGCAATGACAGCCACACCCACCGAGGCATGGCCCTCAGAAACCTCGACGGACACACCTTGCTGGATATTGCTCGACGAAGTCAGCGATTCGCGAATGGCACCCACCATGCGGGCCGCTCCGCCACCGAGCTGATACACGCCGGATACTTCACGAGCCGCAATGCCAGCGACCTTACCGACAACGGTGTCCTCAATAATGGTGGTGCCGTGGTCCGTTTCCAGATTCTCGTTACGTGGGCGGGGAGTGGACTCTGGCGCGGTTTGCTGTCCAGCAGAAGCGTTATCAGGAGTTGTCATGATGAACCTTTCAGACGAGCATTTCTTATGAAGTTCGTCTCAGTTAAGCAAGTTTTGTTGGGGATTTCGGGCAGTGAGACGCCAAGCGAACGCCAAGAAAGGCCTGTAAAGAATGGCCATCGCCACATAAAGTCCGATATGGCCCACTCTACCGAAATGGGCGAGAGTGCAAACGTTAACTTTGTTCAGTATCTATTTGCCTTTTGCCCTCACCTCGTGTTTTAATACTCAAGTTGCTTTAACACAGCGTCTGACCTGCTGGGAATACTCCTGGTAAACGTTCGGCGCTGCTGGTGAGGCGAACATGACACCTTTGCACAGGCGATCGTCGTAAAGCGAAAACCTGACGAAGGCCCCGCGATCGGGTACAGGCCTTTTGGCACTTCCGAGAACAGGGACCGGAGAAGGGGCATGGCAAATAAACAGCGGCAGTACGTAAGGCACACGCTTATCCCGTATATGGGGGTATACGTCCCTTCCGAGTCTGACATCCTCAGAGCACTCGCTTCGCGACGAGCTCTTAGGCGGCAGCACTGAACAGAACGCTCTTATTTGTTGCGTCTGTTTATCTACTGGATCTTGTCATGGCAGTCATCAAGTAAAAGACACTGGCGTTTATGCCGTGGCCTAGCCCGGACAACGTTATAGAGAAATCGAGAAGCTAACACCCCACCGCTTCACCAAAGGTGGAATGTGGGGGATGCGAGGAAGAGGAAAGCGTGGCGGGACAAAAAATCCGCATTCGGCTCAAGGCCTACGACCACGAAGCGATCGACGCATCTGCGAAGAAGATCGTCGAGACGGTTACCCGCACGGGTGCCCGCGTCGTTGGACCAGTGCCGTTGCCAACCGAAAAGAACGTCTGGGCTGTTATTCGTTCTCCACACAAATACAAGGACTCTCGCGAGCACTTCGAGATGCGCACTCACAAGCGTCTGATCGACATCCTCGACCCAACGCCAAAGACCGTTGACGCTCTCATGCGCATCGATCTTCCGGCTAGCGTCGACGTGAACATTCAGTAATCGCAGATCCCCGAAGACTTTTGTAGCGGAGAACAAACAATGAACAACACAGAGATCAAGGGCATTCTGGGCAAAAAGCTCGGCATGACCCAGGTCTTCGACGAGGAGAACCGGGTTATCCCAGTTACCGTCGTCGAAGCTGGGCCATGTGTGGTTACCCAGATTCGCACCACCGAAACCGATGGCTACAACGCCATCCAGATTGCTTACGGTGAGATCGATCCCCGTAAGGCAAACAAGCCAGAGGCTGGCCACTTCAAGAAGGCCGGCGTTACCCCTCGTCGCTACGTAGCGGAACTTCGCATGGACGATGTTTCCGGCTACGAGCTGGGCCAGGAATTCACCGTTGATATCTTCGAAGGCGAGACCTTCGTTGACGTCACCGGTACCACCAAGGGCCACGGCTACGCAGGTGCTATGAAGCGCCACGGCTTCGCAGGTCAGGGGGCCGCTCACGGTAACCAGGCTGCGCACCGTCGCGTTGGTTCGATTGGCCAGTCGGCCACCCCGGGCCGCGTTTTCAAGGGCACCCGCATGGCAGGACGCATGGGTAACAACCGCGTTACCACGCAGAACCTGAAGATCCAGAAGATCGACGGCGAGTCCAACCTGATCCTCATCAAGGGTGCAATCCCTGGTGCTAAGGGCAGCGTTGTCACCGTCAAGACCGCAGTGAAGGGCGGTGCTCACGCATGACCAACCTGACACTAGATGTCCAGACCGCTGATGGTAAGACCAACGGCACTGTTGAGCTTCCAGCCGACCTTTTTGACCGTGAGGCTTCTATCCCACTGATGCACCAGGTTGTCAATGCACAGCTTGCTGCAGCACGTCAGGGTACCCACAAGGTCAAGACCCGTGCTGAGGTTCGTGGCGGTGGCCGTAAGCCATTCCGCCAGAAGGGAACCGGTCGCGCTCGTCAGGGCTCGATCCGTGCACCTCACTACACCGGCGGTGGTATTTCCCACGGCCCAGTGCCACGCGATTACTCGCAGCGCACCCCTAAGAAAATGATCAAGGCAGCTTTGGCTGGCGCTCTGACCGACCGCGCACGCAACGCACGTATCCACGTCGTTGAGGAGCTCGTTCCAGGCCAGGACCCATCCACCAAGGCAGCTCGCGCTTTCATCGAGCGGTTGACCGATCGCAAGTCGGTTCTGCTCGTCGTAGGCCGCGAGGACTTGAACGCACGTCGCAGCGCTAATAACCTGCCTCACGTTCATATCCTCGAGCCAGCTCAGCTGAACACCTACGACGTCCTGAACTCCGACGATGTTGTGTTCTCTGTCGAGGCGCTGCACACCTTCACCAACCGCAACGCTGCTGAGGCAGTAGAAGCGCAGGAGGAGAACTAATGGCTAACACCTCGAACGCTCGCGAAATCATCATCGCGCCGGTCCTCTCTGAGAAGACCTACTCGCTGATGGAGCAGAACACGTACACGTTCTTCGTGGACCGTGATGCAAACAAGACCCAGATCAAGATTGCCGTGGAAGAGATTTTCGGCGTCAAGGTTGCTTCCGTGAACACCGTTAACCGTGAGGGCAAGCGCAAGCGCTCCCGCACCGGTTTCGGTAAGCGTAAGGACACCAAGCGCGCATACGTAACTCTCCGCGATGGCAGCGACTCCATCGACGTATTCGGCGGCTCGGTCGCTTAAGACCGTCCACCTGAAGACTTCGAAGACAAGGAACAATTATGGCTATTCGTAAGTACAAGCCGACAACTCCGGGTCGCCGCGCCAGCTCCGTTTCCGAGTTCAGCGAGATCACTCGCTCTACTCCGGAAAAGAACCTGCTGGCTCCGCTCCCGAAAAAGGGTGGTCGTAACTCTCACGGCCACATCACCACCCGTCACCGCGGTGGTGGACACAAGCGCCGTTACCGCGTTATCGACTTCCGTCGTAACGACAAGGACGGCGTGCTGGCAAAGGTCGCTCACATCGAGTACGACCCAAACCGCACCGCAAACATTGCACTGCTGCACTACTACGACGGTGAAAAGCGCTACATCATTGCGCCAAAGAACCTGAAGCAGGGCATGGTTCTCGAGTCGGGCCCGAACGCAGACATCAAGGTTGGCAACAACCTTCCACTGCGCAACATCCCAACCGGTACCACCATCCACTCCGTGGAGCTCAAGCCAGGCGCAGGCGCTAAGCTTGCTCGCTCCGCTGGTGCTTCCATCCAGCTGCTCGGTAAGGAAGGCTCCTACGCTGTTCTGCGTATGCCTTCTTCCGAAATCCGTCGCGTGGACATTCGTTGCCGCGCAACTGTTGGTGAGGTCGGCAACGCTGACCAGATCAACATCCGCTGGGGTAAGGCCGGCCGTATGCGCTGGAAGGGCTGGCGCCCAACGGTCCGCGGTGTTGTCATGAACCCTGTGGATCACCCACACGGTGGTGGTGAAGGTAAGACTTCCGGTGGTCGTCACCCTGTGTCCCCTTGGGGCCAGAAGGAAGGCCGTACCCGTAACCCGAACCGTTATTCCAACAACATGATCGTGCGACGTCGTCGTGCGAACAAGCGCTAAGAGGAGGTAAACAGACATGCCACGCAGCCTAAAGAAGGGCCCGTTCGTCGATGAGCACCTCCTCAACAAGGTAGACGCTCAAAACGAGAAGGGCACCAAGCAGGTCATCAAGACCTGGTCTCGCCGTTCCACCATTCTTCCTGATTTCATTGGCCACACTTTCGCCGTCCACGACGGTCGTAAGCACGTCCCAGTGTTCATCGATGAAGCAATGGTTGGCCACAAGCTCGGTGAGTTTGCACCTACCAAGACCTTTAAGGGTCACATCAAGGACCAGAAGGGACGTCGATAAGCGATGAGTGAGACAATCACCTCCGCATCCGCGACCGCGAAGTTCGTCCGCATCTCCCAGATGAAGGTCAACCGTGTCCTCGATCTCGTTCGCGGCAAGACCGTGTCCGAGGCATTGGCTATCCTGAAGTACGCACCACAGGGCGCAGCTAAGCCTGTTGCCAAGGTCGTTGCTTCTGCAGCAGCCAACGCTGAAAACAACTTCGGCCTGGACCCACGCACCCTCATCGTCTCTGAGTGCTACGCCAACGAAGGCCCAACCATGCGTCGCTTCCAGCCACGCGCTCAGGGCCGTGCGTTCCAGATCCGCAAGCGCACCTCCCACATCACTGTGGTAGTTGAAAGCCAGAAGGAAGGGGCCAAGTAATGGGCCAGAAGATTCACCCACACGGCCTACGACTGGGTATTACCGCTGACTGGAAGTCCCACTGGTACGCCGATAAGAACTACTCCGAGTACGTCGCAGAAGACATCAAGATCCGCGAGTTCCTGTCCAAGGGCCTGGACCGCGCTGGTATCGCTGATGTTGTCATCGAGCGCACTCGTGACCGTGTCCGCGTTGACATTCACACCGCCCGTCCGGGCATCGTGATTGGTCGTCGTGGCGCAGAGGCAGATCGCATCCGCCGTGAGCTGGAGAAGCTCACCGGCAAGATGGTCGCTCTGAACATCCTCGAGGTCAAGAACGTCGACGCTAACGCAACTCTCGTTGCTCAGTCGATTGCCGAGCAGCTGGTAAACCGCGTCGCATTCCGTCGTGCAATGCGCAAGTCCATCCAGTCTGCAATGCGTCAGCCACAGGTCAAGGGCATCAAGGTGCTCTGCTCCGGCCGTCTCGGTGGCGCAGAAATGTCCCGCGTTGAGCGCTACCACGAGGGCCGTGTTCCTCTGCACACCCTGCGTGCAGAGATCGACTACGGTTTCGCTGAGGCTCACACCACCTTCGGCCGCATCGGCGTGAAGGTCTGGATCTACAAGGGCGACGTCGTTGGTGGCGTTCGCGAGTCCGAGCTCAACGCACCGTCCGCAGGCCGTGGCCGTGGTGATCGTGATCGCCGCCCACGCCGTGGTGGCCAGCGCCGCCAGCGTGCAGAGCAGAAGAAGGAGGGCTAAGACTCAATGCTTATCCCTAAGCGCGTCAAGTACCGCCGCCAGCACCGCCCGACTCGTTCTGGTGTGTCCAAGGGTGGCAACAAGATTCAGTTCGGTGACTACGCAATCCAGGCTCTCGAGCCAGCGTACGTGACCAACCGTCAGATTGAGGCAGGCCGTATTGCCATCAACCGCCACGTCAAGCGTGGTGGCAAGGTCTGGATCACCATCTTCCCGGACCGTCCTTTGACCCAGAAGCCACTCGGCGTTCGTATGGGTTCCGGTAAGGGCCCTGTGGAGAAGTGGGTGGCTAACGTTAAGCCAGGCCGCATTCTCTTCGAGATGTCCTACCCGGATGAGGCTACCGCAACCGAGGCTCTGCGCCGTGCGGCTCAGAAGCTGCCTATGAAGGTCCGCATTATCGCTAAGGAGGACCAGTACTAATGGCTGCAGGAACCCCAGCACACGAATACCGTGAGCTCTCTCCGGAAGAACTGACCGACAAGTTGACCGAGGCAAAGGAAGAGCTGTTCAACCTGCGCTTCCAGCTTGCTACCGGCCAGCTGACCAACAACCGTCGTATTTCCGAGGTTAAGCGCAACATCGCTCGTATCTACACTGTGCAGCGCGAGCGCGAGCTCGGCCTGTCGGTGATCCCAGGAGCTGAGGCGTAAACATGAGTGAGGCTAACGTGACTGAAAACACCGACAAGGGCGCACAGAAGATCCGTCAGGGTTATGTTGTGTCCGACAAGATGGAAAAGACCATCGTCGTACAGCTCGAGGACCGCAAGTCCCACGCTCTGTACAGCAAGATCATGCGCAAGAACAAGCGCGTGAAGGCTCACGACGAGGAGCAGATTGCCGGCATCGGCGACCTGGTTCGCATCGCTGAGACCCGTCCTTTGTCCAAGGACAAGCACTTCCGTCTCGTCGAGATCGTAGAGAAGGCTCGCTAAAGCATTTTCGCTTTACGACGAGCAAAGGCCCGCAACCTTCCCGGTTGCGGGCCTTTTGCTGTTTCTTAGGCTGGTTGCCCCTGCCCAAATCTAACGTGGTCGATTTCAGAATCGACCAACCCGAAAAATATGCCATTTATGCCTGCTGGAGCGAACACTAAATCAGCGTGGTCGATTCCGACAGCCTGGCTGTGAATTTCAGCGCAAAAACTGCAGACCACAGCCATGTTTGCTTAGGTGAGAAGCATGACGACTCCGCACAACCAACAGGATCCCCCGGAACAGCCCGAGTATCGCTCTGCTGGTCCGGTAGCTGTTGCCAGGGCGAAAAACTTGCTGCCTGTACTGATCAGCGTGATCCTCGTGCTCATCGTCGTCGGAGTGATTACGGGACAGTTCAATAGATCCACCGAGCAAGACAACCCCGATGAGCGTGCCCAATCAGCCCTAGACAATTCGCTCGCTCGCGCGGAGCAGGATCTGGCCGGACACGATGTTCAGATCGAAGGCGAGGTGAAGAGCAATTCCTGGCGCGGATATACCGTGACTATCACCGTGGACCCCAACGAGCGCACCGCTATTGAAGACTCGGCGGACTTTCTCAAAGGGCAGTGGTCCAAGGATCCGCTGGACCCGAGCTATTTCACGGGCTGGCTCGAATCCGATAACCCACCCACCACGTATCGCATCGACCCTCGGGTGGCGAATGCATGGCTGGTCGAACTATTCAGCCAACCCGTCCCAGGGATCAGCCACGTCGAGGTAGTGGCGAATAACGCTGACACGGGAGAGGGGACGCGCTCGGACCGGATCGAATTTATCGTGGCCAATAGCTGGCAAGAAGCCGCAGCACAGCAGGAGCGCATCACGCAGCTCATCGACCACTACGTTCCCGTCTACGATGCCCCGCCCATCGTGAACTTTGAAACCCAAAGCGAAACCAGCCCGCGGCTAAGCCTGCAACGCCTCGACGGCGAGGACGTCGCCCCGGCGCTGAGCATGATGGCCGAACTCGTCGACGCTGCAGAACAAGACAGCATTACTACCGTGCTGGTGCGCAATACCGACGACCTCAACGAGGTGGATGTGAAGCAATCAGATGACTCAGAACCGCTCGACCAAGCAACCGAGGAAGACATCGTGCGCCATTATCTTCCAGAAGCGCGCATAGTATAAGGTCACGGCCTTAAAGCGTGAGAAGGCGATTTGGAAAATACGGCCGCCACATGGTTTAATACATGGGTTGTTTATGCTGGTCGGCATGCGACGTTGATTTCCGAACGTCCAGGCCGAGACCCTTCGACAGTAGTTCGTCGCAAAGCATGACTTCGAAGACATTGACCACGTGCGTACAGGACGGAAATCTGGCGCACAATAATCCAGGTCAGGAGACCAACTGTGATTCAGCAAGAATCGCGTCTGAAGGTCGCCGATAACACTGGTGCACGTGAAATTCAGTGCATCCGCGTCCTCGGTGGATCTGTTCGACGTTTCGCCGGCATCGGCGATACCATCGTCGCCTCCGTCAAGGACGCTGCCCCAGGTGGCAACGTCAAGGCGGGCGAAGTTGTACGCGCAGTAATCGTGCGTACCAAGAAGGAAACCCGTCGTGCAGACGGTTCCTACATCTCATTCGACGAGAATGCAGCTGTCCTTATCAAGAACGACTCTGAGCCACGCGGCACCCGTATCTTCGGCCCTGTTGCTCGCGAGCTTCGTGACAAGAAGTTCATGAAGATCGTTTCTCTCGCACCGGAGGTGATCTAGTCTTATGAAGATCAAAAAGGGTGACATGGTTCAGGTAATTTCCGGACCAGACAAGGGCGCTCAGGGCAAGGTCATCGAGGCTTACCCGAAGCGCGACAAGGTCCTCGTTGAGGGCGTTAACCGTGTGAAGAAGCACGTCGCAAACTCCGCTACCGAGCGTGGCGCTGAGTCCGGCGGCATCGTAACCCAGGAAGCTCCAATCCACGTATCCAACGTGATGATCCTGGATACCGATGGAAACCCATCCCGCGTGTCTTACCGCTTCGACGAAGACGGCAAGAAGGTTCGCGTTGCTAAGTCGAACGGGGAGGACATCTAAGATGGCTGACAACTACACACCACGCCTGAAGACCCAGTACCGCGAAGAAATCCGCGGCAAGATGGGCGAGCAGTTCGGCTACGACAACGTCATGCAGGTCCCTGGCCTGACCAAGATCGTTGTCAACATGGGCGTCGGCGACGCTGCACGTGACTCCAAGATGATCAACGGTGCTCTCGAAGACCTCACCGCGATCACCGGCCAGAAGCCACAGCTGCGTCGCGCAAAGCAGTCCATTGCTAACTTCAAGCTCCGCGAAGGCATGCCAATCGGCGCAAAGGTTACCCTGCGCGGCGACCGTATGTGGGAGTTCCTGGACCGTCTGCTGACGGTTGCACTTCCTCGTATCCGCGACTTCCGCGGCCTGTCGGACCAGCAGTTCGACGGACATGGCAACTACACCTTCGGCTTGACCGAGCAGACCATGTTCTACGAAATCGACGTTGACAAGATCGACCGCCCACGCGGTATGGACATCACCGTCGTGACCACCGCGACCAACAATGAAGAAGGCCGCGCGCTGCTCCGCCACCTTGGATTCCCATTCAAGGACAAGGACGGCAAGATGCAGCAGGCATAAGCCTCGCTCGCTTGACGACGAAAAAACAGCGCCCTTCCTCCCCGATTTCATTCGGAGAGGAAGGGCGCTGTTTTTGGTTTTCTAGCTTCTACTTTGTCCTATTACTTTGCAGTAGCGGGAGCAGATCCAGCTGCTGTGCCGGTGCCTAGCTCAGAAGCAGCCTGCTGTGCTTGCGCAAGTTTGGCGCGCGCGGCCTTTTCGGCTTCAGTTGCCTTTACCAAGCGGGCTTCTGCAGCTTCGAGTTCTTCTTCGGCTGCGTGCAGCATTTCTTCCGGCTTGTTATCCGCATTCTCGGACTTCTTCTTGCCCGCTTCCGCAGGGATCAGGAGGATGATCGATGCCAGTGCAATCAGCGCCATGATCAGGATGACGCCCATTGCCACCATTCCAGCTTCACGCACAGCGATGTTGTCCTGACGACCGGAGAAATCCACAACGTTGCCCAGCACCGAGGAACCAGAAGTCTGCATTGCGGTGAAGATCGAGGTAGGAATTGCTGCACCGAAAGCGGCACCCAACGACGATGCCATCTTGTACACACCCGAGCCGGATCCTGCCTTGTCGTCGGGAAGCGCGCTCAGGGCAGCGTCGGTGGATGGGGTGGCGTAGAACGCAAGGCCCAGGCCGAACAGGCAGTAAGCGATAATCGCCAGGACAACGTAGGTGCCGGTCATGGTGTTGGTGAACATCAGCAGTGCGATGGCCACGGCGACGATGCTCGCGCCCCAGATCATTGGCTTCTTGTTGCCAAAGCGCTGCAGCAGCTTTTCGCCAACGCGGATGAACGCGATGATAAACACTGCATAACCGATGGTGAGGTAGCCGGCCTGAGCAGCGGACCAACCAGCAGCACCCTGCATCACCCAGAGGGAAACTGGGATCAGGCCGGCGGTTGCGTTGATCAGGAAGTTCGACACGGTTGCGCCGGTGAAGACTGGGTTTTTGAACAGGTCGAAATCGACCAGTGCGTTCGGATTGCCCATTTCAACCTTGATGAACCAGGTCAGAGCGGCAATGCAGATTGCAATGAGTGCCCAGGTGATCCAGCTGGTCCAGCCGATGGAGGAGCCCTGGGTGATTACGAGCAGCAGGGTCAACACGAACAGTGCCAGCGAGATGATGCCTGGGTAGTCGGTCTTCTTGTTGGAATCCTTCGCAGGCGCATCTTCTGGGATCTGGCGCATCAGCATGATCGAGATGACCGAGATGACTGCGGAGATGATGAAGATGGAGCGCCAGCCCAGTGGGGTGGAAGCCATGAAGCCGCCGAAAAGCGCGGCTAGGCCGGAGCCGCCCCAGGAACCGATCGACCACATGGACACGGCGCGCTGGCGCTCCTTGCCCTGCCAGTAAGTCTTCAGCAGAGCCATGGTCGACGGCATGATGAATGCTGCGGACAGACCCTGGAAGATACGGCCGGCGACGAGCATGGTGGTGGCAAGTGCTGCTGGGCCACCAGCCAGGCCGACGAGGAGGGAACCGACGATGCCCAGGATGTTGCCCCAGGTAGCCATCTTGACGCGGCCAACCTTATCGGCGAAACCACCGGCCACGACG
Source organism: Corynebacterium lubricantis DSM 45231 (assembly GCF_000379425.1). GTDB lineage: Bacteria > Actinomycetota > Actinomycetes > Mycobacteriales > Mycobacteriaceae > Corynebacterium > Corynebacterium lubricantis. Next base: position 117,392 of record NZ_KB902235.1, on the reverse strand, counting down.
ATGAACATGCCGGAAAACAGTGCGGACAAGGAAATCGCGATGTTCATGACGGCATCTGGGGTGCCGATGTCTTGACCGATCGCAGGGCCGATATTCAGGGTGGTCTGAGCGAAGAGCCAGAAGGTAATAACTGCAAGGACGATACCGAGCAGGGCGGAGTCATTGCCCTTGAACTCGGTTGCCCGTTTCATTGTGGTGGTCATGATTTATGCATCCTCATTCTTTACTAGCCATGCAGAGGCAGCAACAACGGCAGCTTCGACACCGCGGTCGAGCGTTGGCTGCAGGTCAGGGGCGAAAGCGGGGTTGTGGTTGCCGGGAGCGTTCTTCCAATCCTCGAAGCCGCCGACACACCAGTACACGTAAGGCACGTCCATGGAGTCCGGCACGATGGAGAAGTCCTCGGATGCCGAAACCGGATCAATATCGACCGAGTCATCGCCAAAGAAATCGTCGAACACTGCTCGGACCTGCTCGAACGGTTCCTGGTGATTGGAGGTCAGAGGGTAAATATCGTAGTACTCGAACTCTGGCTCCTTCGGGGAGCGAGCGGCCTCGCACTCGGCGCGAACGATGCGCTCGATGGCCTCGTGCATGTGCGCTTCGACGTCCTTGTCGTAGGCGCGGGTGTTGATCAGCAGCTCGGCGTCATCAGGAATGATGTTCGACTTCGTACCGGCGTGAATAGCGCCAACGGTGACAACACCCATGTCGTTCGGTGCAATTTCGCGACCGACAATAGTTTGCAAGCGCGTCACAATAGCCGAAGCCAGCACGACGGGGTCAACGCTGAGCTGCGGCATGGAGCCGTGAGAGCCCTTGCCGTACACCTTGACGCGTATCGACGACGCCGCCGTGAAGATCGTGCCAGGCTTGCTGGCCACGGTGCCGCCCGGGGTGACAGCGATGACGTGCTGGCCGAGGTACACATCTGGCTTCGGCATGACCTCGGCGATACCTGCATCGACCATTTCCTGGGCGCCGGCAGCAATTTCTTCTGCAGGCTGGAAAACACCGACGTAGGTGCCGGCCCACGCATCCTTGTGGGAGTTGTAGAACTTCAGCGCGGACAGCAGACTCATGATGTGGAAGTCATGGCCACATGCATGCGAGACGGCGAAGGTCTGTCCCGTCTTTTCGTCTTCTTGCTCGGCGGTGGAGGCGTAGTCCTTGCCGGAGACTTCTTTGACGGGAAGCGCGTCGATGTCGCCGCGCATAGCAACGACGGGGCCCTCGCCATTTTCAACGATAGCGACGAGACCGGTTTTTCCTACCGAGTGAACCTCGATGCCTGCGGCCTCAAGCTCAGCGCGAATCCGTGCGGAAGTTTCGTACTCCTGCAAAGAGAGCTCGGGGTGCTGGTGGAAGTGCTTGAGCAGCTCTTCGCGCTCGGCACGAGTGCTGTCCAGATCGGACAGAATCTTGGTAACAGCCTGGTTTCCCATTATTCCCCTTCCATAAGTTTGTTTAATCTGAAAAAGCCGTATGGGAAGATAAAACAAGGGTTAACCAGTACTTTTCCCTGCCCCCATACTTGTATAACCATAAATGCGAGCTACTCGTCGTGCTGCTTAATCTCGGGAAGGCAGTGCAAACAGCCACCCTTTTTGGGGGCAAAAATATAGAAAGTATGATTTATTGAACCTGGTTAGGCTGGGTGTTTAAATGGTTGAGACATTTACGACAGTAGGGGAGAATTTATGGCGCTCAATGACATCGCAGAAGCAGCGGTGAGCAAAAAGATCGAACTACTCGATTCTGAATTTGAACGATTCGCTGTGCGCTCAGTCCTTGCTGGCGCCTATCTCACACTCGGAACGGCCTTCGCCGGAGTAGTAGGGGAAGCTGTAGAGTCTGCCAATCCCGGCCACGGCCTAGGCAGCGTCGTCTTTGCGTTCCTCTTCGGGCTCGGCCTGTTCGCCATCGTTATTCTCAACGCCGAGCTGGCAACCGGCAACATGATGTTCGCCTCTTACGGAGCAACCACCAAACAAATCAGCTGGGGCAAAGGCATCTGGCTCATCGTCGCCACCACGCTGTTCAACCTCTTAGGCGCTGTGATCGTCGCCATGATCTTGGGCTATTCCGCCAAGTTCTCCTCGGTGGACCCGACACACCTGCTCTCTACTCTGTCGCAGGGCAAGCTGGAGAAAGAGCCATTACAGGCATTCGTGGAGGCAATCGCCGCTAACTTCGTGGTGAACATGGCCATCGTGGCGGCGCTATTCGCGAAGGATTTCGCATCGAAATTCTTCGTCATCGTGCCCATCATTGCCATCTTCGTTGGCCTAGGCCTTGAACACGTGATTGCGAACTTCTCGCTGATGACCATCACCATGCTAGCCTCCGACCCGCTTCCCGAGGCCATGACTTTTCCCAACGTGGCCATTAACTGGCTGGTGGTGTGGTTGGGCAACATCGTTGGCGGCGGGCTGCTCATTGGCGGAGTCTACGCCTGGCTGAACAAGACCCAAACGGTGTACAAGGACTAGGAAAAGGAACCCTAGAACTCCTCGTAGGTGTCAGGGTCCTGATCATGTAGCCGCCCATCGGGGCGACCAAGCACTGTTACGGCCGCAGCAGTCTCCTTGTCGAGCAGGTTATCCACAGCGCGCAGGTTGGCCACTTGACGTGCGCTATCTTGTGAGCGTGGCAATGGGATTACACCGCGCGTGGCGTGCCACGACAAGATAAGTTCAGCCACTGACATGTGGGCGCGCTCGGCGAGGGAGACGAGGGCCTCGTCGTCAAGCAATCCTCCTCGGCCCAGCGGACTCCATGCTTCGACGGCAATGCCGTTTCCCTGGCACCACGCCACGAGTTCTTGCTGCGGGAAATGCGGGTGGATTTCAAGCTGGTTGACCTCGGGGAGTACACCAGTTTTTTCCGCGAGAGTTTCGATGTGTTGTGCGGTGAAGTTGGATACGCCGATGTGCTTAAGCAAACCGTCTTGTTGCGCCTGAATCAATGCTTCCCAGGCCAGGACGTATTTTCCCTGCTGCGGGTTTGGCCAGTGGATTAAGTAGAGATCGAAATAGTCGAGCCCCGCGCGAAAGAGCGACTCTTCAATAAAGCTGCGGGCAAGCCTCGGTTCGTGCGCCCTGCCGGGCAGCTTCGAGGTAACAATAAGCTCCTCGCGCGGCACCGAGGCCCGGCGAATCGCATGACCCACCGCGCCCTCGTTCTCGTAGTTGTAGGCGGTATCGATGAGCCGATAACCGCCGTCGATAGCCGACAGGATGGCGTCGGAGCCGTGGGATCCGTGCAGGGACCAGGCTCCAAACCCGATTGCAGGAAGTGTGAGTTTCATAGCCCCACCCTAACCAGGAAATGTTGTTTTCCACAGGAATCCCACATTGCTGCGGGGAGAAACGTTCGATGCGCTAGAAAAGTACTCAACACACAGATTGGTACTTGGGGGAAGCACTAATGACACAATTAAACACAATGGACAAGATTAAAGAGCGGGTACAGAAGCTGCTGAATCAGGCCGCGGACCGCGAGGGGACACCCGAGGGCGACGCCTTCTACGACAAGGCGTTCGAGCTGATGGCCTCCTATGGCTTCGACGAGCGCGACCTGGGCACGAAGCAGGTAGGCGACAATATTTCGCGGAAGGTATTCGCCTTCAGTGGTGCCTACACGGACATGCAGGCGTATTTGCTCAATAGTCTGGTCCGTGGGCTGCACTGCGTTGCTTTTTCCGCGGGCACTTACCGTTCCACCAAGGTCAAACAGATGACGGTGTTTGGTGCCGAGCGCCACCTCGACCGCGTGGATCTATTGTTCTCGCTGCTCAACCCGCAAATGATAGTGCTTGCTAAGCGGGTGCGCGCGCACCCAGAGCTGGGGGTCTCCGCGGTTGTGGCGCGGCGTTCGTTCATGATCGGCTTCGCCAGCCGAGTCGGGGAGCGCCTCCGACAGGCCGAGAAAACCGTGTCGGATTCATCAAACGGTTACGCGGTTGCGCTTATCGACGATGCCGCGAAAGCCGAAGCCGCCCGTGATGCCTTCGCCGAAGAAGAAGGGATCACGTTGGCCTCATCGAAATCGCGCCGCTCCATGGACGCCGACTCGTATTTCCAAGGCGTTGATGCAGGAAACGGCAGCGATATTGGACAGACGCGACTAAGAAACCGCGCGGCCTTGCCCCGCTGATGCGTTGGGGCGAGCGAGCTCGCCGGAGTACAGGTTGAACCGACCGGGGCGTGCGAAACCGACCAATGCCATATTGGCTTCACGAGCAAGCTCGACGGCCAGCGACGACGCAGCCGATACCGCCACGAGGGCTGGGAAACCGGCCATGACGGCCTTTTGGACCAGCTCGAAGGAGGCCCGCGAGCTCATCACCAGGATCATGTCCTTCGCCGGAAGGCGGCCCTCCATCAGCAGATGGCCGATGACCTTGTCCGCGGCATTGTGCCTGCCGATGTCCTCGCGGATCACAATCGGGTTGCCGTCGAGGTCAAATGCGCCAGCGGCATGGATCCCTCCGGTTTTGCGGAATTGTTTCTGACCTTCGCGCAGCTTGTCGGGCAGTGACATCACCAGAGCAGGATCAAGCGCGAGGGGTTCGATGGGAGCATGGGTCTTGTCCATGATCTCGTCGATGGACGAGGTGCCACAGACACCACACGCGCTCGTCGTCGGAGCCAAACGAATGAATTTCGGATCCACCTGGCGTGGCGTGTTCGCAGCGGTGACCAGGTTCAGGTCGAGCACGTTGTAGGTGTTCTGCCCGTCGGGTCCGGTCGCGCCGGCGCAGTAGCGAGCCGTGGAAATTTCCGCTGGGTCGGTGATGATTCCCTCGCCGTAAAGCCACCCGTGCGCGAGCTCAATATCGTGGCCGGGAGTACGCATCGTGGTGGTCAGGGTTTGTCCGTTGTCGCGGATTTCTAGTGGTTCTTCTACCGTGACCGTATCCGCGCGGGTATCTACCGTGTATGCGTCGCCGTCAAGGGTGACCTTGGTTACCGCGAAGTTTCGGTTAATCCGTCCCACTGTTGCTGTACTCCTCAAGAATCGAGTTGATGTGCGCGATGTTTGCCCGCACTTGGGCTACCAGTTGCTCATCTGTCATGTCCGCACGCCCCGATGCCAATCCAACGAGAAACGCTGTCACCGGGGCGGCGGCACGGGAAGGACCGTGCGCGACGTTCCTGGTGAGATCGAGGAGATCACCCACAAGAGCGCGCGTGACATCCGGTGAGACATCCAGAGAGGCCGATGCTTTGTTCAACCAATCGTGAGCAGATTTAATTTCTTCTGGGCTATCCTTCGCCATTGCGATCAAAGATCCTTCGCGTTGGTTCCCAGGGGTTCCAGGTGGACAACCAGGGACTTCGACACAGGAGTCTCGGAGCCATGCGCGTGCTCCTCGAGTGGGACGAGGATGTTGAGCTCAGGGAAGTAGCCGGTTACGCAATCAACGGCGTGGTCGTACTCGACCAAGCGGAAGTTCTTGGCACGGCGCTCACCAGACTCGTAGACGGAGACCACATCGACAAGGTCACCGTCCTTAAGTCCACGCTTGACCAGGTCCGCCTTATTAATGAACAAGACGCGTCGGCCGCCGCGCACACCACGGTAGCGATCGTCGAGGCCATACGAGATGGTGTTGTACTGGTCGTGGCCACGCACGGTAGAGAGCAACAGCTGCTCGTCTTTAAGCTCGATCGTGTTGGTGGGGTTGATAGTCAGCTGCGCCTTACCGTCCGAGGTGTTGAACACGCGTTCGCGGGCGGCGTGCGGCAACATGAATCCACCAGGGCGCTCGAGGCGCTCGTTGTAGTTCTCAAAACCTGGGATGGTGTTAGCAATGTGATCGCGGATCACGGCGTAGTTGTCAATCATCGGCTGCCAGAAATCGTCACCGAAGGTCTCACGGCCGATGGAACAAATCACGTCCACCTCCGACTTGAGGTCAAGGTCCTGGTTGGCCTTGCGCTTCGGGCGAGAACCCGAGACCTTGGAATCAGAAGCCTCGACGGAAGTAATTTGCGGGCCGGACTTCTGCGGGTCATAGTCGCTGCGGGAGCGCACCGGCAAGATCAGGCCCTTCTCTCCTGGCCAAGCGCAGGTGGCATTGAGCTTGGTCAGCAGGTGTACCGTCATTTCGTTCTGGGCCATGCCATCTTCCACGGCAGTGGTGTCCGAGATGGCGCGCACGTAGTTACCGCCCAAGGACAAGAAGAAGTCGCTCTTCCCGTCGCGCAGCGCCATGGCTGTCTCCACGGAACCGCGACCATGCTCGCGAGGAACGTCGAAACCAAACTCGTTTTCCAGATTGCTCAGGAACCACTCGGGCATCTTCTCGGAAATACCCATCGTGCGATCGCCCTGGACATTCGAGTGGCCACGGAAGGGGAAGGAACCCGCGCCGGGCTTGCCAATGTTGCCGGTGAGCAGCAGGAAGTTCATCATCTCCTGGATGGTGTCCACGGCGTTTTTATGCTGGGTCACACCCAGGGTCCAGCATAAGGTGATGGTTTCGGCCTTCTCTACGTAATCGACGATCTTTTTTACCTGGGCCTGCTTGATTCCGGAGCCGCGCTCTAGGGCTGCGTCGTCGAGGGAGTTGAGGTAGGCGATGGTCTCGTCCACGTTGGAACAGAATGTGTCCAAGAAAGTGCGGTCGAGCAAGTCACGACGAATGATTTCCCGGTTGATCTGTTGGAAGAGCGCACGATCGCCGTCGAGGCGGACCTGCACGTATTCGTCGGCGAGCTTGTTCGGGATATTCAACGCGCCCTTGAGCGACTGCGGCTCCTTGAACTTCATCAAACCGGTTTCCGGCATCGGGTTTATGGCGATCATCTTGCCGCCGTTGACCTTCTGCTTATGGAAGGCAGTCAGCGAACGCGGATGGTTCGTGCCCGGGTTCTGACCCACAGAGATAATAAGGTCGGTATTGTGCAGATCCTGCATGGTGCCGGAGCCCTTGCCAACACCGACCATGTTCGCTAGGGCGACACCGGTGGAGTCGTGGCACATGTTCGCGCAGTCGGGCAAATTGTTGGTGCCCATGCGACGGCCAAGCAGACCCATCACGTAGGCGGATTCGTTAACGGCGGTGCCCGAGGTATAAAAGTGTGCCCGATCCGGTTCCGTCTTTTTCAGCTGCTCCGAGATCATCGCAAAGGCCTCCTCCCAGGAAATCGGCTGGTAAGTCTCCGTGCCACTGGAGCGGTCATAAAACATCGGTTCCTGGAGGCGGCCCTGCTGGTCAAGTTCGTAATCGGTCATCTCGCGCAGCTTCTCAATCGGGGTAGAAGCAAAAAACTCACGCGAGACACGCTTCGGAGTGGTCTCCTGCGCGATCGCCTTGGCACCGTTCTCACAAAACTCAACGATGCCGAGTTCGCCCTGCGGCGGCTCTGGCCAGGCACACCCCGGACAGTCAACGCCACCATGCTTATTCATGGTCAGCAGGGGAATTAAGCCGTGGTTTGGCACAGCATGCTGCATGGCATGGAGCACACCTCCAACGCCGGCGGCTGCAGTAGTCCGATGGCCAATTTTGGGATTATCGAAGCGGTTGGCAATGGGATTGGAACGTGAAATTTCGGTCGGAGTAGACATAAGCCGAACTTTACTTGAGAAAATCAGCCCTCGATAGCGTGCGCCGGAAAACACAGTGGCCAAGGCGCTCGTCGCTAAGCGAAAAGGCGATTTTGTCCTGCGTTAATGTGCGTGTAACGTTTGTCGGCGGATTAGTGCGTGCTATTTTAGTGCGCCGCGAATCCTCCAAGTACATATGATTCCAACTTTGTTGCAGGCCCCTCGCCGACATGCGAACCGAGTGTATGGATTGGGCAGCGAGCACCACGCGTTATTGAGCGCGTGGAGCGTAAGTAGCCCCCGACAGATCACACGGATAACGCGACCTAATTACTGGGTCAGGTGGGGAAGGAACCGTAACGAGAAAGGTAACGGTCAATTCCATGACCATGACAGATCCAATCGCGGATATGCTGTCTCGCGTGCGCAACGCAAACAACGCGCACCACGACACCGTGTCCATGCCTTCTTCGAAGATCAAGGCGAACATCGCTGAGATCCTGAAGCAAGAGGGCTACATCGCTGACTACAAGGTCGAGGAAGAAAAGGTCGGCAAGACCCTTTCCCTCGAGCTGAAGTACGGCCCAACTCGCCAGGCGTCCATCGCTGGCCTGCGCCGTGTTTCCAAGCCTGGGCTGCGCGTGTACGCAAAGTCCACCAACCTGCCTGAGGTTATCGGCGGCCTGGGCGTGGCCATCATCTCCACGTCCCAGGGTCTCCTGACCGACCGTCAGGCTCGCGAGAAAGGCGTAGGCGGGGAAGTCCTCGCTTACGTCTGGTAATAGGGAGGTAGCACAATATGTCACGTGTAGGTAAGGCACCTATCGCAATCCCTAACGGCGTTGAAACCAAGATCGACGGCCAGAACGTAGAAGTTAAGGGTCCTAAGGGCACCCTGTCTTACTCCGTTCCAGCACCGATCTCCGTTGCTGTCGAGGAAAATGAAATCGTGGTCTCCCGTCCGGATGACCACCGCACCAACCGTTCCCTCCACGGTCTGTCTCGCTCGCTGGTCAACAACATGGTTGTTGGCGTCACCGAGGGCTACAAGATCAACATGGAGATCTTCGGCGTTGGCTACCGTGTGGCACTGAAGGGCAAGAACCTCGAGTTCGCTCTCGGCTACTCGCACCCAGTTTTGATCGAAGCGCCGGAAGGCGTGACGTTCGCCGTTGATGGCAACACCAAGCTCTCCATCGAGGGCATTGACAAGCAGCTGGTAGGCCAGATTGCTGCGAACATCCGCCGTCTGCGCAAGGACGATCCTTACAAGGGTAAGGGCATCCGTTACGCGGGCGAGCAGGTTCGTCGCAAGGTCGGAAAGACGGGTAAGTAAGCAATGAGCAACACTGCAGAGAACACCAAGCGCACCCCGGTTGGCAAGGACATTTCGTCCCGCCGCCGCGAGGCACGCGCACGTCGCCACTTCCGTATTCGCAAGACCCTGCGCGGCACCCCAGAGGCACCACGCCTCGTTGTGCACCGCAGCTCCCGCCACATGCACGTTCAGGTCATCGACGACCTGGCAGGCCACACCCTGGTTTCTGCTTCCTCCATGGAAGCAGACGTTCGCTCCACCGAGGGCGACAAGAAGGCCAAGGCAGCAAAGGTCGGCCAGCTCATCGCTGAGCGCGCTAAGGAAGCCGGCGTCGAGCAGGTCGTATTCGACCGCGCCGGCTACAAGTACCATGGTCGCGTCGCAGCACTTGCAGACGCCGCTCGTGAAGGTGGACTGAAGTTCTAATGACTAACTTGACCATGAACATCAACGGAAGGAACGCGTAATGCCGGGACGTGAACGGCGTGACGGCGGACGCTCCGCCGACGACCAGAACAAGAACAACAAGAACGATCGTAACGAACGTGGTGGCCGCGGCCGCCGCGACGATCGTCGTAACCAGAATGATGAGCGCGATAAGTACATCGAGCGCGTAGTCTCCATTAACCGTGTCGCAAAGACGGTTAAGGGTGGCCGCAACATGTCCTTCACCGCACTCGTCATTGTCGGCGACGGCCAGGGCATGGTCGGCGTTGGCTACGGTAAGGCTAAAGAAGTGCCAGCAGCTATCCAGAAGGGCTCCGAAGAGGCTCGCAAGAACTTCTTCCGCGTCCCAATGGTTGGCGGCACCATCCCTCACCCAGTCCAGGGCGAAGCAGCAGCGGGCATTGTTATGCTCCGCCCAGCAGCTCCTGGTACCGGTGTGATCGCGGGTGGCGCAGCTCGTCCAGTTCTTGAGTGCGCAGGCATTCAGGACATCCTGGCGAAGTCCCTGGGCTCCGACAACTCCCTCAACGTTGTGAAGGCAACCGTTGCGGGTCTGAAGTCCCTGGCTCGCCCAGAAGAGGTTGCTGCTAAGCGCGGCAAGACTCTCGACGAGGTCGCACCTGCACGTATTCTGCGCGCTCGCGCAGGTCAGGAGGCGTAATCACCATGGCTTTGAAGATTACTTTGCACCACGGCAAGGTTGGCAGCAAGCCAGTCCACCGTGCAAACCTTGAGGCTCTGGGTCTGCGCAAGATCGGCCAGACCGTGACCAAGCAGGACAACGCCGCAGTGCGCGGCCAGATCCTGAAGGTCGCTCACCTGGTTACCGTCGAAGAAGTAGCAGGGGAGTAGAGATATCATGAGCGACATTATTAAGCTCCACGATCTGCGCCCAGCAAAGGGCGCTAACAAGGCTAAGACCCGCGTCGGCCGCGGTGAGGCTTCCAAGGGTAAGACTGCTGGTCGCGGTACCAAGGGTACTAAGGCTCGTAAGCAGGTTCCACACGCATTTGAGGGTGGCCAGATGCCACTGCACATGCGTCTGCCTAAGTTGAAGGGCTTCAAGGCTCAGAACAAGACCATCTACCAGGTGGTTAACGTTTCTGATCTGGAGAAGGCTTTCCCACAGGGCGGCGACATCGCCGTTGCTGACATTGTTGCAGCAGGCCTGGTTCGCGCTAAGCAGCCAGTCAAGGTCCTGGGCAACGGCGTCTTGGGCGTTAAGCTCAACGTCACCGCAACCAAGTTCTCCAAGTCTGCAGTTGAGAAGATCGAAGCTGCTGGAGGCTCTGTCACCGAGGCATAAGCCCCGCTGATAGCTTAAAACGGCTACATCCTTTATGGATGTAGCCGTTTTTTCGCTTTACGACGAATGCTACTGCCCGAGCTCTTTCCTGCGCTCCATAGCTATACGGAGGCGCTCGGAGCGTTCCTTCTTTTGCGCTTCGTCGAGTTCTTCGAAGATTTTCTCGTCCTCTTCCTCTAAGCCATAAAGACTGCGCACTCCCCAGGACGCAAACGCTCCGAGAGGGAAAATGATCCAAAAATAGGGCAGATTGAACACGAAGAGCCCGAGAACAAAGGCGACCATGACTACGGTCCAGATCACGCCATCGGCACGGCGGACCTTGGCGCCTTGTTTTTCAATCCGGTCCAATTCGGCATCAGCCCCGAGCGATGTTTTCTGCTCCGGTGCTTCAATGGATTGTTCCGGAAGATCACTGAAAACCTTCGTCAGGTCACTGCGATAGGTCGCAGCAACGACTTCGCCGGTGCGACGATCGAACTCGGCCACATCCAAATAGCCATTGGTGAAAAGTTCGCTGAGGCGATCGAGTGCGGAATTGCGCTCCGCCTCGCCGACGCGGATGTCAGGACTGTTGTCCATCACGCCTCCAAAGCCTCGGGGGTTTGTGTAGTCGCCATGGTACCGAAGCGACCTGTGAGAGGGGAGAGGAAATCGTCGTAAAGCGAACAACGCTTGCCGCTGTGGAAAACGCGCGCATTTGTGGCCCTGAAAATTAGCCTCAGGTGGATTGGCTGATAGAGTGGAAAAGTCAATTGTGTTTGAGGCGCGTGTGAAGCCTGCCTTAAAACCATTCCGAAAACCTTCAACCCATACAGAGGGGTAGAAGCCAGGAGGCTTTGTGTCTGCCATTCTTCAGGTGTTCAAGGACCCGGATCTACGTAAAAAGATCTTCATCACCCTTGCGCTGATTATCCTGTACCGAATCGGGGCTCAGATCCCAACACCGGGCGTCGATTACGCTGTGGTGGCCGGTCGCCTTGAGCAACTTGCCGGCGAATCTGCGAGCGTATTCTCGGTCATTAACCTGTTCTCAGGCGGCGCCTTGCTCCAGCTGTCGATCTTCGCCATCGGCATCATGCCGTACATTACGTCGTCGATTATCGTGCAGCTGCTCACAGTGGTGATTCCGAAGTTCGAGGAGCTGAAGAAGGAAGGCCAGTCGGGGCAGACAAAGATGACGCAGTACACGCGTTATCTCACTGTGGCGCTGGCGCTTCTGCAGTCCGCAGGCATTGTCGCCCTCGCCGACCGTGAGCAGCTCCTTGGCCAGGGCAATCCCGTGCTAGTGGAAGACCGCAACATTTTCACGCTCATCATGATGGTCGTTGTCATGACCTCGGGTGCGGTGCTGGTGATGTGGCTCGGTGAAATCATCACCGAGAAGGGCGTCGGCAACGGCATGTCCCTGCTGATTTTCGCCGGTATTGCAACGCGTATCCCAACCGACGGCATGGCCATCCTCGAGCAGTCCGGTGGGCTGGTGTTCGCGTTGGTCGTCGCCGCCGTCATCGTGCTGGTGATCGGCATCATCTTCATCGAGCAGGGCCAGCGCCGCATCCCGGTCCAGTACGCCAAGCGCATGGTGGGTCGCCGCCAGTACGGTGGCTCGTCGACCTACCTGCCACTGAAGGTGAACCAGGCCGGCGTGATCCCCGTGATCTTCGCGTCCTCCCTGATGTACGTGCCGGTGCTGATTACGCAGATCATCATCTCGAATCAGACCACACCGCCGGATAACTGGTGGATGAGGAATATCTATTCCTGGCTCCAGACGCCTTCGTCCTGGCAGTACATTTTGATCTATTTCGTCTTGATCATCTTCTTCTCGTACTTCTATGTCTCCATTCAATACGACCCGAATGATCAAGCCGACAACATGAAGAAGTACGGTGGATTTATCCCAGGCATTCGCCCGGGACGTCCAACCGCACAGTACTTGTCCTATGTGATGAACCGTCTGCTTTTCGTCGGCGCATTGTACTTGGCACTGATTGCGGTGCTGCCAAACTTGGCCCTGGGTCAAAGCATGGGCGGCGACAGCACTATGTCGGCGTTCGGCGGTACGGCTATTTTGATTATGGTTTCTGTAGCCTTGACTACAGTGAAGCAAATTGAATCCCAGCTCCTCCAATCCAACTACGAAGGACTTCTGAAATAATGCGACTTGTACTCCTCGGCCCTCCGGGCGCTGGTAAGGGCACCCAGGCAGCTATCCTCTCTGAGAAGCTAGGCGTCCCACACATTTCCACCGGTGATCTCTTCCGCGCGAACATCGGCGAAGGCACCCCGCTCGGTGTTGAGGCTAAGAGCTACATCGACGCCGGCAAGCTCGTACCTACCGATGTCACCGCACGCATGGTCGAGTCCCGCCTCGCTGAGGAAGACGCTGCGAACGGCTTCCTGCTGGATGGTTTCCCACGCACCGTGGAGCAGGCTGAGATCCTTGCGGATCTGCTGGAGAAGTCCGGCGTGCAGCTGGATGGCGTGTTGAACTTCGTTATCAACGAGGACGTTGTTGTCGAGCGCATGCTCGCCCGCGGCCGCGCAGACGACAACGAAGAGACCATTCGTACCCGTCTGCAGGTCTACAACGAGGAGACCAAGCCACTGATCGATCACTACGGTGATCAGATCATCTCCATCGAGGCAGAGGGCGAAGTTGAGGAAATCAACGCCCGCGCGATGGAGAAGCTGGGTAAGTAACTCACTTTTAGGCAACTACCTTGTAGGCGACTACTCTGAAACGCTGGTACCTTGACGCATTGTCGGGTACCGGCGTTTCATCGTTCCAAAGTTTCTGCACAATCAAAGGAGGGCACCGTCGTGGTGTTCCACAAACGTAAAAAGGTCATTCCCGGTAAGACTCCAGGCGAACTCGACGCCATGGAGGCCGCCGGCCGGATCGTCGGCATTGCCCTCCAAGAAGTTCGTGCGGCTGCGGTAGAAGGCGCGACCACGGCAGATCTGGACAAGGTGGCCGAAGAGGTCATTCGCGCGCACGGTGCAATTCCTACCTTCCTGGGTTACCAGGGGTTCACCGGTTCCATCTGCACCTCGGTCAACGAAGTTGTCGTGCACGGCATTCCGAGCTCCGACGTAGTCCTCAAGACAGGAGATCTGGTGTCGATCGACTGCGGCGCCACCTTCGATGGTTGGGTAGGGGACTCCGCATGGAGCTTCGGTGTCGGCGAACTTGCCAGTGATGTGGACAAGCTCAATCGCGCTACCGAACAGGTTCTGCTCGAGGGATTGCAGGCCATGGTGCCAGGCAATCGCCTCACCGACGTGTCTCACGCCCTCGAAGTGGCAACTCGTAAGGCCGAGCGTGATTTCGGCATCGAGTTGGGCATTCTCGACGGATATGGCGGTCACGGCATCGGACGCACAATGCACGAGGATCCCTACCTCGCCAACGAAGGCAAAGCGGGCCGTGGTCCGTTCATCGAGGAAGGTTCCACACTCGCTATCGAACCGATGCTCATCCTCGGAGGGGAAGTCGATTCCGAGGTGCTTGACGACGATTGGACAGTGGTTACCTTCGACTCGGCACCTGCCGCGCACTGGGAGCACACGGTGGCAGCGACCTCACAGGGTCCACGTATCCTTACCCCCCGAATCGACAGTTAACTAACAGACTCATAAGTATTGCCATATACTGTCGGCATGTCTTTGATTTCTCGTCGTATTGGCGCAGCTTGCGCAGCATTGATCACCGCAGTGGGTCTCTTCGCAGCTCCTACTGCTCAGGCCCAGGACCTCAACGAACTTTCTTCCACCCTGCCTTTCGATATTGAATCGGAAGCAGACAAAATCTCTCAGCAGGTGGAAGATACTGCGTGGTCTGCTCGCAATGACGCGCAGCGTGCAGTGCGCGTTATCGACCAGGTAGATCCCAACCTGACCAAGCAGTTCAGTGCCGGCATCGACGAGGCAATCGAGGTTGTCTACCCAGGCATTATCGAGCGTCGCACCCCACGTGCAACTCCTGCTCCTCGCCCACAGGCAGTAGTCAAGCAGGCTGCGAAGGCTCCTGCATTCGACTACGGCTCCTGCCCAGCTGATGCAAAGGTCTGCGTTGATATCGCAGGTCAGCGCTCCTGGCTGCAGAACAATGGTCAGGTCTACTACGGTGCAGTTCGCGTCTCCACCGGTCGCGTCGGCCAGGAGACCCCACGTGGTACCTTCTACGTCAACCGCCAGGTACGCGACGAGATCTCCTACGAGTTCAACAACGCACCAATGCCATTCGCAACCTACTTCACCAACTACGGCCACGCTTTCCATGAGGGCACCCCAGACAACATGTCTGCTGGCTGCGTTCGCATGTACCGCGCAGACGCAGAGAAGTACTTCAACGATCTCAACATTGGCGACAAGGTCTACATCTACTAGAACCTTTTCGGCCCACTGGCCGCGGCGGCCGGTCAATCGTCGTCAAGCTTTGCCCCACCGTTTCCGCGCGACCTGCGGGAACGGTTTTGTTTTTGGGGGTGGAGGCGCTATAGTTGGCCATTGGTGTAGCACAAGACGTGCTCACCATGATAGTGGACCACCAAAAATGCAGGTATACAAGCCAATTTGTATGCCGGGAATGCGGAGTTTATGGCTAAAGAAGGCGCAATTGAGGTTGAAGGCCGAATTATCGAGCCTTTGCCAAATGCAATGTTTCGTGTCGAACTAGACAATGGGCATAAGGTTCTTGCCCACATCAGCGGCAAGATGCGCCAGCACTACATCCGTATCCTCCCTGAGGACCGCGTCGTCGTGGAGCTTTCTCCATACGACTTGGACCGTGGGCGCATCACGTACCGCTACAAGTAAGACATTAAGCCTCCTTACCCAGGGCGCGCACTTGTGTGCACCTGTTACTACCTCTGGCTGCGATGGCCGGAGCCGCGCGTATCACGACCCAACACCCGGTACGGACCGGGGCAAGTGTCGGTTGGCACGGACGGATAGGGAGAAAACCATCGTAACAACCCGAAAGGCATGTACCTTATGGCACGTCTAGCTGGTGTTGATCTGCCTCGCAACAAGCGCATGGAGATTGCACTTACCTACATCTACGGAATTGGCCCAGCCCGTTCCAAGGAACTGCTCGAGCAGACCGGCATTTCCCCTGACCTGCGTACCGACGACCTGTCTGATGACCAGGTTGCCGCCCTGCGTGACGTGATTGAAGCTACCTGGAAGGTCGAGGGTGACCTCCGCCGCGAAGTTCAGGCAGATATCCGTCGCAAGATTGAGACCGGTTCCTACCAGGGACTGCGCCACCGCCGTGGCCTGCCAGTTCATGGTCAGCGCACCAAGACCAATGCACGTACTCGCAAGGGTCCGAAGAAGACCATCGCAGGAAAGAAGAAGTAATTCATGCCTCCTAAGTCTCGTGGCGCGCGTCGTCGCGTCGTAAAAAAGAATGTGGCCAACGGCCACGCATACATCAAGTCCACCTTCAACAACACCATCGTGTCTATCACTGACCCTTCCGGTGCTGTCATTGCTTGGGCATCCTCTGGTCACGTCGGATTCAAGGGCTCCCGTAAGTCCACTCCGTTCGCTGCACAGCTGGCTGCTGAGAATGCTGCTCGTAAGGCAATGGATCACGGCATGAAGAAGGTCGACGTTTTCGTCAAGGGTCCAGGTTCCGGTCGTGAAACCGCAATCCGTTCCATCCAGGCTGCAGGCCTCGAAGTGTCGTCGATCTCGGACGTGACGCCACAGCCATTCAATGGCTGCCGTCCTCCGAAGCGTCGTCGCGTTTAAGGGAAAGGAAAAAGGTTCTAAATTATGGCTCGTTATACTGGCCCAGCAACCCGCAAGTCCCGTCGTCTTCGCGTCGACCTTGTTGGCGGAGATATGTCCTTCGAGCGTCGCCCATACCCTCCGGGGCAGGCTGGCCGCGCTCGCATCAAGGAATCCGAGTACCTGCTGCAGATGCAGGAAAAGCAGAAGGCCCGTTTCACCTACGGTGTAATGGAGAAGCAGTTCCGTCGTTACTACGAAGAGGCTAACCGTCTCTCCGGCAAGACCGGCGACAACCTGCTCGTTCTGCTCGAATCCCGCCTGGACAACGTTGTGTACCGTGCAGGTCTGGCTCGCACCCGCCGTCAGGCGCGTCAGCTGGTCTCCCACGGACACTTCACCGTCAACGGCAAGAAGATGAACGTTCCATCCTTCCACGTGACTCAGCACGACATCATCGATGTTCGTGACAAGTCCAAGAAGATGATCTGGTTCGAAGAAGCTCAAGACAACCTGGTCGATGCTGTTGTTCCAGCATGGCTCCAGGTCGTTCCTGAGACCCTGCGCATCCTCGTGCACCAGCTGCCCGAGCGCGCTCAGATTGAGGTGCCTATCCAAGAGCAGCTCATCGTCGAGCTTTACTCGAAGTAATCACTTCATCCCGCCTACCCGATGTAAGTTTATGGCTTGTCCATATCCTTCGGTTCAGGGAAGTCGGACACTCTTTCATATATTCGTTCCTACCGGCGTCAAATAGCGGTCGCCGACAAAGGAGAAGTCCATGCTCATTTCACAGCGCCCTCAGCTGACTGAGGAATACATCGATACCAACCGTTCAAAGTTCGTTCTCGAGCCACTCGAGCCAGGTTTCGGTTACACCCTCGGCAACTCCCTGCGCCGCGTCCTGCTGTCCTCCATTCCTGGAGCAGCTGTGACCTCCATCAAGATCGACGGTGTGCTCCATGAGTTCACCACGATCAACGGTGTCAAGGAGAACGTTTCGGAGATCATCCTGAACGTCAAGGAACTGGTTCTTTCCTCTGACTCTGATGAGCCAGTGGTTATGTACCTGTCCAAGGAAGGTCCAGGCCAGGTCACTGCAGGCGACATTCAGCCTCCTGCAGGTGTGGAAATCCACAACCCTGACCTCGTGATTGCAACCCTGAATGAGCAGGCAAAGCTGGACATGGAACTCA
Source organism: Corynebacterium lubricantis DSM 45231 (assembly GCF_000379425.1). GTDB lineage: Bacteria > Actinomycetota > Actinomycetes > Mycobacteriales > Mycobacteriaceae > Corynebacterium > Corynebacterium lubricantis. The sequence goes on along the minus strand of NZ_KB902235.1, from coordinate 99,820 downwards.
TTGTTGAGCGTGGCCGTGGCTACGTTCCAGCAATGCCAGATTCCGCTGGTGAGGTCGGCCGCATTCCGGTTGACCAGATCTACTCTCCAGTTTTGAAGGTCAGCTACAAGGTCGAAGCTACTCGTGTTGAGCAGCGCACCGACTTTGACAAGCTCACCATCGACGTGGAGACCAAGAACTCCATGTCCGCACGTGACGCTCTCGCATCTGCTGGTTCGACTCTTGTCGAGCTCTTCGGCTTGGCCCGTGAGCTCAACATCGAGTCCGAGGGCATTGAGATCGGTCCATCCCCACAGGAGACCGAGTACATTGCCGCGTACAACCTGCCGATCGAGGACCTCAACTTCTCCGTTCGTTCCTACAACTGCCTGAAGCGTCAGGAAATCCACTCCGTCGGTGAGCTCGCTGAGTGCACCGAGTCGGACCTGCTGGATATCCGCAACTTCGGCCAGAAGTCGATCAATGAAGTTAAGATCAAGCTCGCTTCTTTGGGCTTGACCTTGAAGGACGCACCGGAAGATTTCGACCCAACTCAGATCGAAGGGTACGACGCCGAAACCGGCGACTACATCGATTCCAGCGCGGACGAAGCCGAGTAACTGCCACGCGACATAAGAGCCTGAGTTCTTCGGAGCAATTCGGAGATCAACGGCTCGCGCGCTCAACAATCCGCACACGAGGAGTACGAAAATGCCTACCCCAAAGAAGGGCGCCCGATTCGGCGGATCCGCATCCAACCAGAAGCACATTCTGGCTAACCAGGCTGCGGCTCTGATCGAGCACGGTGCTATCAAGACGACTGACGCAAAGGCAAAGGTCCTGCGTCCGTACGTTGAAAAGCTGATCACCAAGGCTAAGGGTGGAACCCTGGCCGACCGCCGCGAAGTTGCGAAGCACATCCCTAATAAGGCTGTTGTTTCGTACCTGTTCAACGAACTCGCTGAGAAGTTCGAGAACCGCCCAGGCGGCTACACCCGCATTATCAAGCTGGAGAACCGTTCCGGCGACAATGCACCAATGTCCCAGATCTCCCTCGTTCTCGAGGAGACCGTTTCTTCTGAGGCTGAGCGCGCAACCCGCGCTGCTGCTTCCAAGCAGGCTGAAGCTGAAGAGGCTCCAGCCGAAGAAGCGCAGGCTGAAGAGGCTGCTGCTGAGGAGACCGAAGCTGAAGAGGCTGAGGTTGTAGAGGCAGAGGCTGAAGAAGCTAAGGAGTCCGAGGAGAAGTAATTCTTCTTAGACCGACAACCGCCTAGTGCGCACCGTTTGGTGCGTGCCAGGCGGTTTTCGCATGCCTGGGGTTGGGATGCTGGTCCGCTGGTCGGGCGTCACGGACACTATCTACCGATTTAAGGTTTCGTGGGGTTTCACGGCCGAAAAGTACATACTGGTCGATAACAGATGACAGGGGAGAACACCTCCGACACGGCGCAACTTGCTACGCTGAATCAATCATGGAGAACGCCTCACACCCAACTTCGCGCCTGCGCATTGACCTGGCCTACGACGGAACCGACTTTCACGGTTGGGCTCGGCAGAAGGAGGGACCGGATGGTCCGATCCGCACCGTTCAGGAGGTAGTGGAAGACGCGCTGAGCACCATTCTGCGCGTTCCCGTTCAGCTCACGGTTGCGGGCCGCACCGATGCGGGAGTCCATGCTGCCGGTCAGGTGGCGCACTTCGATATTCCCCTCGAGTGCCTGGATCAGCGCACCTTGAATGGTGATCCTCACCGCTTGGTACGTAGGTTAGGCAGGTTTTTACCCGAAGATATCCGGGTCGACGAGGTTGCTTTTGCCCCTGCGGGGTTCGACGCGAGATTTTCAGCGCTCAGTCGCAGGTATGTCTACCGGATTACCACCCATCCCGGCGGGGCCTTACCCATGCGGGTGCGCGATACAGCCACCTGGATCAAACCGGTCGAAGTCACGGCAATGCAGGAAGTGGCCCACGCGCTCGTTGGACTCAATGACTTTGCGGCCTTTTGTAAACCACGCCCACACGCGACCACGATTCGTGACCTGCAATCGTTTGTGTGGAGGGATTCGTCGACAAGCATGGAGCCTAACCTTTACGAGGCGGAAGTGATCGCCGACGCCTTCTGCTGGAACATGGTGCGAGCACTGGTGGGTGCGTGCCTGGCGGTAGGCGAGGGCAGGCGTGATCTCTCGTGGGCCGCAGTCCTGCTGCAGGAAAAGCAGCGCAGTTCCCAGGTGCCGCTCGCACCCGCACGCGGGCTGACGCTGATGGGCGTGACGTACCCGCCCGACGAAGAACTGGCACTTAGAAGTGCGGCCACGCGCGGGATGCGTGACGCGAGCGAACTCGACGAGGAGCCGGGCCCATCGGTTGGTTAGGTTCCGGTCACTTGTTCTCAAAAGCAGGGGAGAGCCGGTCTACAATCAGTGTGTCCTTGCCTCATCAAGAGGCTGAAGTAGAAAGCGCGATGCGATGAGTACCGATGTAGCCATTTGGGTGGCAATTGCTGTTTTCATGCTGCCGGGATTCCTCATTGCGTTTGTCTCTGGGGTAAAACTCCCCGCGGCTGTCGCCTCTGCCATGCCGGTGACGTTTGGCTTGCTGGGCCTGTCCGCCTGGATCTGGGGCGCGCTAAATATTCCCTTTACTTGGGCGACCTTCCTACTGTTCTGGCTGGTTGTTCTAGCGCTCGTGTCTTTATGGCGCCTCGCATTTGCATGGCGCGCGAGGAGAAAAGACCCTGATAAAACGTGGCGTGAGAGGCTGTGGTCCAAAGAGAATCGCCAGGGCAGCATCCTGGATCCCTCGTGGATCCTTCCTGCGGCCGGCGTGGCGGTGGGAGCCTGGCTGCTTATCTCCAAGCAGGTGCGATGGTTGAAGGCCACCCCGGGTGGAGTGGGCAACATTGTGCAGGGATGGGATTCCCAGTGGCACGCCAACCTGGTGCGCTTCATCATGGACGAGGGCATCGCCTCGGCCACGAGAATGGGTGAGCTACAGAATCTGGAAACCCATGCGGTCATGCTCTACCCCTCGGCGTTTCACGCTGGGACAGCGTTGTTCGCAGAGGCCGCCTCGCTCGATCCGATTCCTGCGGTCAACCTCGCCAGCATTATCGCGCCGAGCCTGGCTTTGACCTTGTCAATGGTGAGCCTGGTCTGGGTGATGGTGGGCAACCGTGGGCTGGTGTTCCAGATTGGTGGGGCGCTCGCACCGATACTGGTTTTCGCTACGCCGGTGATCATTTGGATTGGCAACTATGTCGGTGCGTGGCCGTATCTGCTTGCTATGGCCATGACTGGGATCGTGATTGCGCAATTCGTCGGTGTGGCTAGAAACCACGTCACGGCGCTGGCAACGGCTCTGGGATTTGTCGGGCTCATCCAGGTTCACCCATCGTCGGTGACGGTCGTCGCCCTAGCCGTGGCGATCTTCTGGTTGTTCTATCTGCTGTGGGTCCCGGCGGCTTCCAGGGTGAAGGACTTCTTCTGGTTGGTCGGCCCGGCGGTAGTCGGGGCGTTGTTGTACGTGCCGCAAATTCTTGCGGGAAGTAACCAAGCAGAAGATGTTGCTTCGTGGAGTCGAGACGGCGAGCTGACGTCGGCGGAAGCGTGGACGAAAGCATTTTGGATGCAGACCCGTCACGTAGAAGAGTTCTTCCCGAACTTCGATCCCACCATCTTGCTGTGGCTCGCGCTCATCGGTGCATTGTTCATTGTGCTCAAGCAGCGTCTCGTCTGGGTCGCAGTAGTGTACGGCGTATTCCTAGTAGTCCTCGTGCACAGTCTTCGTCCCTTCGACGGATGGTTCGGGGATGTCCTCGAGATGATCACGTCGGTGCACTACAACGGAGCACACAGACTTGTCATGCCCGTGGCCATGGTGATCGTCGCCGCAGCCGCAATCGGCATCGCCGTGTTGATCCGCGTGGTCACCCTCGCGCCTCTTTCGGCGCGCGCCAACGGCCCCGTGTGGGCTCGGGTGACCGGCGCCCTAGCCGTCGTCGTGGCGATCGTCGTGGGGTGGGGCGCCACCTGGTGGGTCACCGACACCTCCGAAGCAGGGGCCCGGGCCATATTCAAATCTTCCCGCCTCAGCGGGCGAATGGTCAACGAGAACGACCTCGCCGCCTTCGATTGGCTGGGCGCACAACCTGCCGCCTACGAAGGGTTGACCATGGGTGAACCCGCCGATGGCCATTCCTGGATTTATGCTTACAACGGGGTACCCACGGTGTCGCGCCATTACCAGTGGCCGAAGGCGGACGAGAACTCCAATACGAAGAAACTCTATGCGCAGCCCTACCTGCTGGGCGAGGGCACGCGCGACAATCCGAATGCTGACAACGAGATTGACCGGGCTGCCGAAGCGATGGACGTGCGCTTCTACCTACTCAGCCCCGGAAATTTCTGGTCGCAGCAGACGAACCGCTGGGAGATGTTGCGCGGCCTATGGACCGCAGAGGGCGCCACCCCGGTGTTCCGCAAGGGCTCGACGGTCATCTTCGCCGTTGACGCCGCATTCACCGAAGCCGAACTCACGCAGATGCGCCGGGATGCGTTGGAGCAGGGCTCGGATTCGCTTGGACCGGATCGGACACCCCAGGAAGCTGCGGAAAGCCCAGCGGTTCCAGCGATTCCAGTTGAGGCTTCCCCGGTGAGCTTTTACACTGAGCCCTAGTACCGCGGGAGCAGCTCGCGGGAGACAAAAGTTCGGGGATTCGGGGGAATCTAGTGGCTGGCAAGCTTTTGCCTACCACCCGTGCGCAGGTTTCGGGGCATAAGTTTCTGCGCAGGCGGGTAGAGCACGGTTTAGTATTTGGCGATATTCGGATGATCCACGACCCGCTCGCGTCTCGGCAGCGGGCTGGGATCCTAGGCATGGTGGCCGTCGCGCTAATCGCAGCGGTGGCCGGTTTGCTGGCATGGTTGCAGCCAAATTCCGATCCCGGCGATGCGCCCGTGGTGCGCTCTGAGCAGGGCTCGCTGTTCGTGCGTATCGACGATCGCCTGCATCCGGTAGCCAACCTCTCGTCGGCACGCCTCATCGTCGACGAGCCGGTCCAACCCGTCACCATTGGTACGGAGAAGCTGGCCGAAGCGGTCCAGGGTGTGCCCGTGGGTATTGCCGTGGCTCCGAATGACTTCGCTCCTGCACCGGAGGACACCACGCCCGGTGGGTGGGCCGTGTGCCACGAGGGCGAAAGCGTCAGCGTCATCGTGGGCGCCTCAGTGCAATCGCTTGACGACGACGCCGCCGTGGTTGCACGGGTCGGCCAGACCGAGTGGTTGGCCACCGCAGAGAGGAGAACTCAACTGCCGCCGAGCGATACTCCCGACGGCAGAGCCATCCGGCGCGTCTTGGGGATCTCCGAACAGACCCCCAGGTGGGAGCCGCCGGCCGAAGTATTAAGCGTGTTGGAGGAAGGACAACCGATCCGACTCCCGCAGCCGCTGCCGGAGGTGCTTAGTGTCGCAGAAGCAGACCCATGGGTGCGACACGCAAGCGGCGGGATTGCGCCCATCACGGCGACTCAGAAGGAGATGCTGCTAGCAGCAGGCGCACCCGCCCGAAACATCACCCGCGCAGAGCTCAATGCCTACCCCGATGCCGCCGACCCAGCTGCGCTCTCCTTGCCCGCACAGGCGTCGGAATTCCTCGACCCCAGCGAGCAACCACTGTGCGCCACCGACTCGCATGCACTGGCCACGCTTACTCAGCCAGACGCACTACGTGAGAGCGTCGAGCTTTCCGGCGAGTCCGTGGCAACGCACTTCAAAGGACTTCCCGCCGGCGCGGTCGGCGTCGATACCGGCCACAGCTACCACGTGGTTTCCCCTGTCGGGCAGCACCACGAAGTGGAACAACCCGAGGCCTTGCAATCTTTAGGAGTTAACCGTGTCGACGAAGCACCGTGGGCCATTATCCGCCTCCTCCCAGAAGGCGCGGCGCTTTCAAGAGAAGCGGCCCTCAAGAGTACTTATTAAGTTTTTTACTTACTCGGCGGGCAGCGATACGAAAAAGTAGTTAGAGTGGTATGTCATGAGTATTCCCCAAGGTCTGGTCAATATTGGTGGCACACTGAGTAACGCTCTCGGGTCGACTTTCCAGAGCCGCAGCGTGGATGCAGAACACATCCAGCCAGTTGGTTGGTACCGGCACACCCAAGGCGTAGAGAAGCTGCTGAGCAGTTTCCAAGCAGTACCGAAGGGCAAGCGCGTGCGCCTTGCCAAGAAGACGTCCAACCTCTTCCGTGGGCGTGGAGGAGAAGCAGCAGGCCTCGATGTCAGCGAACTCAATGGGGTTATCGAGGTTGACCCCGTCGCGCGCACTGCCGACGTGCAGGGCATGTGTACCTACGAAGACCTAGTGGATGCAACCCTGCCACACAAGCTCTCGCCGTTTGTCATCCCGCAGCTCAAGACGATCACGCTTGGCGGCGCAGTCACGGGTATGGGCGTGGAATCCACCTCCTTCCGCAATGGCCTGCCTCACGAGTCCGTGATTGAAATGGACATCCTGACGGGCACGGGCGAAGTTGTCACCTGTTCGCGCACCGAAAATGTGGATCTGTTCCGTTCCTTCCCGAACTCCTATGGCTCGCTGGGTTATGCTGTGCGCCTAAAAATCGAGTTGGAGCCGGTGAAGGATTTCATCGAGCTGAAGCACGTGCGCTTCCACGATCTGCAAAGTTACCAAGAAGGCCTGGCGAAAGCCGTCGAGGAGAAGCAATTCGAAGGCCAGCCGCTGCACGGCATCGATGGCGTGTCGTTTTCTCCGGACGAGTCCTATTTGATCCTCGCCGTCGCAAGCGACGAGGAAGGACCAGTCTCTGACTACACCCGCGATCAGATCTACTACCGCTCCCTGCACCACCCAGACGGTGTGAAGCATGATCGCCTCACCATCCGCGATTACATCTGGCGCTGGGACACGGACTGGTTCTGGTGCTCGCGAGCCTTCGGCGCGCAGGAGCCCACGGTGCGCCAGCTCTGGCCACGCGAGATGCGCCGCAGCTCCGTTTACTGGAAGCTCATCGGCATTGACCGCAAGTACGACGTGGAGCACAACCTGCTGAACAAGCCCAAGGGCCTGCCACACCGCGAGCGCGTTGTCCAAGACATTGAGGTCACCGTGGACAAGCTGGCGGAATGGTTGGAATGGTTCTTCGAATCCTGCGATATCGAGCCGTTGTGGCTGTGCCCGATCCGGCTGCGCGATGGCTCCGAAGAACTCATCGGCACCGGCGACGTCACAAAGGACGCCACCGTGCCGTGGCCGCTCTACCCACTCGATACCCATTCCACCTGGATCAATGTGGGCTTCTGGTCTGCCGTCCCCGGCGACCTAGTCACCCCGGAGGCCACACCAGGTGCATTTAACCGGGTGATTGAGAAGCGCGTCTCCGAGCTCGGCGGACATAAGTCCCTGTACTCGGAGGCCTTCTACACCCGCGATGAGTTCGAGAAACTCTATGGTGGGAAGCTGCCGGAGGAGTTGAAGAAGGTCTATGACCCCGATCAGCGCTTCCCGGGCCTGTACGAGAAAACTGTCGGCGGCGTGTAGAGCGCGTAAAGCACTTAGCCACCGGCGCAAAAATTTCTAGAATATTTAACTCTAAGACAAGGAAAGTACGAACCATGAGCTCCGCTTTTGAACCGCTGACCGTCGGCGAGATCATTGACACCTTTATTGAGGGTGAAAGCCCGTTTTATTGGAAGGCTTTCGACGGATCGACCGCCGGCTCGCCAGATGCGAAGTACACGGTCAACGTCAATTCGCCTGAGGGCCTGTCCTACATTGTTACCTCGCCGGGCGATGTCGGACTCGCTCGCGCGTACGTTACCGAGGGCATCACCGTCGAGGGCGAGCACCTCGCGCACCCTTATGGCATCTTCGACGCGCTGCGGGACATGTATGGAAAGTTCAAGAAGCCCGATTTCACCACGCTGGCAAAGATCATGCGCTCGCTGGCGTCGATGGGCTGCATCCAGGTCCAGCCGGTCCCAGAGGTCGAGCGTTCCTCGTGGATCGAGCGCACCATCCGCCAGGGCCTGTCGCGCCACTCGAAGGAGCGCGACGCCGAGGTCATTTCCGACCACTACGACGTGGGCAACGAGTTCTACGAGCTCTTCCTGGGCAAGGCCATGACCTACACCTGCGCTTACTACCCAACCGAGGACGCATCGCTCGACGACGCCCAGGAGAACAAGTACCGCCTCGTATTCGACAAGCTGCGTCTCAAGGCCGGCGACACCCACCTCGATGTGGGCTGTGGCTGGGGTGGCATGGTCCGCTACGCGGCGCGCCAGGGTGTGAAGTCGCTCGGCGTGACCTTGTCGAAGGAGCAGGCAGATTGGGCACAGGCCAAGATTGAGGAAGAGGGCCTCCAAGACCTCGCCGAGGTGCGCTACCTCGATTACCGCGACGTGAAGGAGACCGGCTTCGACGGCATCTCCGCGATCGGCCTGCTCGAGCACATCGGCGTGGATAACTACAAGAGCTTCTTCGAGTTCTTGCAGAACAAGCTGCGCACCGGCGGCATCATGGTCAACCACTGCATCACCTACCCGGATAACCACAAGACCGCCAAGGGTACCTTCATCGACCGCTACATCTTCCCCGACGGCGAGCTCACCGGCTCCGGCACCATCACCAAGGAGATGCAGGACACCGGTTTCGAGGTCGTGCACACCGAGTCCCTGCGCTTCGATTACATGCGCACCCTGCGTGATTGGTGCGAGAACCTGAAGGGGAACTGGGACCGCGCCGTCGAGCTCGCGGGCGAGCCCACCGCGAAGCTGTGGGGCATGTACATGGCAGGTTCCGAGTGGGGCTTTGAGCACAACGTGGTCAACCTCTACCAGTTCGTCGGCGTTAAGCTCGACGAGGACGGCGGCCGCGGCGGTGTGCCGGAGCGTCGCTGGTGGAATGATTCCGTCTTCTAAAAAGATTTCGCTTCACGACGACTGCCCCCGCCCCGGATCGAACTCCGGTGCGGGGGCATTTTCGCACCCACATTCATAATGGACTATACATATATGTGCGTAGTACTATAGAGGTATGGAACTCAAACACGCAATCCTTGGCCTGCTGTCTCTGAAACCCATGAGCGGCTACGACTTGGGACGTGCCTTTAAGGGTTCCGTCGCCCATTTTTGGCACGCGGACCTCTCGCAGATCTACCGCACTCTCGGGCGCCTCGAATCGGCCAAGCTCATCGATACCGAAGTGATTCCCCAAGAGGGCAAGCCGGACCGCAAGGTCCACTCGCTCACCGAAGCTGGCGCCGCCGAGCTGAGGGAGTGGCTGGAATCGCCACTCGAGGCCGAGCGCGTCAAAGAACCCTTCCTGGCCAGGCTCTTCTTCGCAGCACCTCTGGGTGAGGATGCCGTCCTGGCGCTGCTCAGCGAAAGAAAACGGCACGCCGAAGAGGTCATCGCAGAGCTGTCCGAGATTGACATCGCTGGGGATGACCTGGCCAGCGTATTGCGAGGGGCCACAAGGATGAATGGTGTCCACCACGCCAAGGCCGAAATTGAGTGGATTGAGCAGATCGCGCATCACCTTTCGGAGAGAGAGCCCACCAAGGAGCCATGATCATGTCCACATACCCAACCGAATATCCGACCGAGAATAGACCACACACAGGCGAAACAATTATCTTTTTGCACGGAGGCAGTGCCGGTGGATGGACGTGGCAAGGGGTCGTCGAGCACCTGCCCGACCGGCACATCCTCACCCCGGATCTTCCAGGATTCGGCGAGCGGTATAAGACACAATGGCCAGGCTTGGATGCGGTGGCAGATGAAATCGCAGAACTCATCCGCTCCCGCGCGGTAGGCGGGCAAGCACACGTAGTTGGCCTCTCATTAGGCGGGGTCGTGGCGATCCGCCTAATCACGCGCCATCCAGAGGTCGTGCGTTCGTGCCTCATTACAGGTGCCCCAGTGGCTGGTTATTCACGGGTGGAAAAATTCGTGATCTCCCTGCAGGTACCGTTGTGGCATCGGCGGTGGTACTGGGCACTCCAGGTGCCCTTGTTTCGCATTCCACAAGATGCACAAGAACTATTCATCACCACGGCGTCACGGCCGAGTCCGGACACGAATCGAGCCATGTTTCATGACGTCGTCGACAAGACTCTGACGGAGTCCACCATCTCGTATTCGGGCCCAGTGCTCGCAGTGACCGCTGAGCACGAGACTTCGTCGATAAGCAAAGCGTTTCCGCTTCTGCGTGAGGCGCTGCCACAACTGCAAACCTGGACCGCGCCGAGGGTTCATCACGCGTGGAGCGCCGAGGATCCCGAGCTCTTCACTGACATGGTGCGCACTTTCACGGAAACGGGGAAGTGGCCGAAGGGGGATTAATCGAGCGCTTCTTCAGGCGGTTGATCGGGAGTGATGCTGTCGCGATACGAGCGCCACACGGCGATGAGTCCCACGAGGAAGACCAAGATAAACCCTGATGCGGGGTCCATGGACAGACCGAGGATGGAAGTGAGCAACAAGCCCCACGACACGGGCCACGGCAGGCGCCCGGCCCGCTCGATGGTGTTGATGGCGATCCCACCGATGATGCCGACCAGTCCGGTCATCAGGTACCACTGAAAGGTGGCACGCTCACCGGTGAATGCTCCGATCCAGCCGTCGATGGCTGCATCGATGAGAAGCTGGCCCGAACCAATGATGCCGAAAATAATATGCAGCGTGGCGACCAGGATTAAAAGGGGGCCAACAATGGCGCGCCTTCGGAAAGGGCTTGTCGATGGAAAAGATGCGCCAGACATAATACTTAATGTAGCTGCAAAGATAGCTGTGCAAAAGCTGTTGATTTGAAACCAACCCCACATTAATCACATGTGGAGCCGTTTTAAGGGGAACGATCGCAGTTCATGATGCGTTCTAGGAAACATGGAAGCTAAAACAACAACCGCATCACCGACGATGCGCGAGATGATTTCACAGAAAATCTCGTCATTTGAAGCCCATCACCAGGGTTTGAAAGCTCGCAAGGGTGGCTTCCTCGTGGCACCGGCGACCATTTTGCTTGGCTGGGTCGTACTGGTCGTTGGGTTAATCACCATCCCGCTGCCGGGACCAGGGTGGCTGACCGTGTTCATTGGCGTGGCCATCATCTCGCTGGAACAGAAGTGGGCGCGTGGCGTTTTGGGCTTCGGTGTCAAAGCCTATGACGGCTTCTTTGCCTGGTATCACCGCCAGAACCGCACCACGCGCTACGCCGTGATTTCTGCAGGTGTGGCCGTGGTCTGGGTGACCTTCATGGCCCTGTTCTACGGTGCCTGGTCGATGGGCTGGGCGAACTTCGCGGATCCAGCAATGTATGCGATGGGCTTGCACCGCTAGGCGAGTTTCATGCTCGGCGCTGAAGGCGTGCACCCGCAACCGTGGCCACGCACGCAGCAATGATGAGCAGCGCGATCGCCACCACCCCGGCACGCGGCAGCGTGCGATCGTCGTCGTGGGCTGTGGGGATGACCTCAACCGGGTGTGCGTGGCCAGATCCGGGAGACGGAATGCCCGTGAGCGCTGAGTGAGGATCAATAAAGCCATCGGCAGGTTCCGCCGCAGCGTAGATACGCTGCCTGATCTCCGCCGCGGAGTCGGTGGGGTAGCGCTGCCTGAGGGTGGCAGCGATGCCACTGACTACTGGTGCGGCAAAACTAGTGCCGGCGAAATGCTCAATGCTGTCGCTGCCTGGGGAGGTGATTCCCTCGGCAAACCCGCTGCCCGAATGAGACAAGCCAGCCACAGGGGAACCAGCCGCGGACACCATCTCCATGTCTGCTGGACCGGAGACCGAATAGTCGGCGAGACGGTACCCACTTTCGCGCGCACCTGTGGACACCACTGTCGGTAGGTGCGCCGGATAAACGAAGGAACCCTGCGGACAGATCTCCGAGGTGTTGCCCGCGGCGGCGACCACTACTGTCTGTTCGGCCTCTGCGCGCTCCAGTGCCCCACGCAACACGCCATCGTCGATACGCGATGCGATGGACTGCGGAACGCAGGACACAACCGAAATGTTGATCACGTCGGCACCATGATTGACGGCGTCGTTGATAGCATGCGCCAACGTTTCCAGGCTGCCGGCGGTTTCTTCTGCCCCGGGGGCGGCCTCAAAATAACCCGAGGTCTGGCGGATGGAAAGAATCTGGGCGCCGGGGGCGATGCCAAGGCTGTGGCCTGCGATGATTCCGGCAACAACGGTGCCGTGACCATCGCAGTCGAAGAGCGGATCGGGCGTCTCCGGCGTCACGAAGTCCGCGCCGGGAAGAACGCGGGTGAGCTCGGGATGCGGAGAAACCCCGGTATCGATTACCGCAACCGTGACCCCGCGCCCCGTGGCAATGTCGTGCAGCGCCGAAGCATCTGTCGGGCTGGGATCCTGGGGCAGCAGCGCGGGCAGAGCGCATTCGCGGTCCTGTGCTTTAGCGGAAGGTACCCCGGTGGCCGCGGCGATGGCGATGAGGCAGGCAGCCACACCAAGCCTCACGCAGGTGTTCATCCGAGACCCCTAATCAACACGAAGAGTCCGGCGGCCTGCATCGCCAGCGGAATGACCGCAATGATCGCTGCTTGTTCAGCGCGCTCGAACCAGACGACCGTTGTGGGCTCGAGTTCGGAGACATACTTCGACCACAACGGGCTCGTTATCGGAATCGCGGTGATAACTAGCGTGAGTGCGATGAACACGGGGTGGGCATCGCTGGTGGTAATGGCCACACTCGCTGCGACAAGGGCGAGCAACACCGTCGCCGTCAGTGCCACACGCGGGATGGGGAAGTGGTGCCTGGAACCATGCACTGCGAGCGCACCGGCGGTGCACATCAGCAGCGCCCATTCCCACACCCCTCCCGTATGCGCTAGGAGCACCAAGGCAGGAAGCAGCCCGAGGGAAGTTCCCAACAGCAGTCCGTCGGCGATGAGTTTTGCTGCTTCGGCGCGCTCATCCACATCGGGTTGGTGGTCGGTGGCATCCGGGAGTTCCTCCCCGGCAGTGGGCACCCGCGGGATCTTCAGCCCGCTTAACCTTGTGCCTAATCCCGGCGCGACCATGACCAGAAGCAGCGCAATAAGGATTGATACTGCTGCCGGTGCGGCGTCGCCCGGCAGCCAAAGCCCCACAACACCACTGCCAATCACCAGGAACACAGCCGATAATGTCGCGGTGACTCGTGAGCTCACCATGTTGGCAATGCGCGCGCCGAAGAGCAAGACACTGCTGCTTCCGATGGCGACGAGCAGCCCCATCCCCAGGCTCGTTGGCGAGTCGCTGGCACTTGCTACCCACAGCCCGGGCGCCGCACCTCCGGCCAGAATTGCTCCCACACTGAACGCCTGCCTGCGGGTAAATACTGCGAGCAGCGTAGCGACGATTGCAGCTCCCGCAAGCGCAAAGGGCACCGCCATAAACGATGCAGCCACGATGGTGCAGGCGGCGATGCCGATGACAGAGGCCACCGTGTCCAACCCCCGCGTTTCGGCAAGAGAGTGGGCCCGTGCCACCAGGGATTCGGCGGCATCGCGCACGACCGGCGGGGCCGACGAGGTCTTCGGATGCAGGACAACGATCTGCCCGTCGCGGATCCCGTGGCTATGCAGTGGAGTGTCCGCGTCGAAAACGGCACCGGCCACCGAAGCAAATTCCCAGGGCTGATCACTTTCAGGAAGCTCCAACAGCACGGCGAGCTCGGGAAGGAGCTCGTTGAACGTCGACGAACTAGGTAGCGCCATGTCGGCGTGTGAATGGTGCCCGCCAATGTCTAAACGTATGGTCACGCGGACTATGTGATGCGTTGCCGAAGTCACGTTCGAAATTACCCCCGTAATTTTGTGAGCGGTCCCCTCACCGCCCGAACACGACCATCATGACTTAACATCGCAATCGTGTCCACAGCTAGGGGGACCATGTCGGGGGACGTGGCTGGCGGTGCACACCATAAACACAGGGAAACGGGGGTTTCTAGTGCTTGGTATTTACCGAGAAACAACAATCGTGCCACCACAACCCGAGGACAGGGTTGAGGCACCGGCGCTGCCGCAGGGCACGCTGAAAGTCGAGACAGTTCCAGAGGCACAAAAGCCACAAAAAGAACCGATCATCCGCATCATCATGCCCATTGTCATGGTCACGGCGATGGTGGCCATGGTGTTGATCATGGCGCTGTCAGGCCAAGGGATGAGCCCGATGATGATGCTCATGCCTCTGATGATGGGGATGAGCATGGTCATGATGATCGCGCCTCCGGAACGCACCGGCGATATCGATGAGCAGCGCCGAGTCTACCTGCGCCACCTTGATGCGCTCGGTGAGCAAGCCCTGAAGAACGCCGAGGCCCAACGTGCACACGAACAATTCCGGCACCCGGACCCAAAAACACTGGTCAACGGCACAGACCCGGCCAGGCTGTGGGAGCGAGGGAGCAGCGATCCGCACGCACTCGAAGTGCGGCTCGGATTGGGAGTTGCCTCGCTGTGCACCCCAGTCGAGGTCGACGACCCGGGCTCCACGGAAGACTTGGATCCCGTGTGTGCGGTCATTCTGCGTCGCACGGTGGCTGCGATCAGCGCGGTGCACAGCATCCCGATTGTTTTACAACTGCGGGCCTTCCGCCTGATCACGCTGTCGGGGGAGAAGGCCGAGTCGACAGCCGCAGCGATTCTTTCGCAGTTGATTTTCTTCCACGGCCCCGAGACCGTCAGCGTGGACAATCGGTGCGCAGCGAAGAGTTTCCAGTGGCTGAAGTGGTCGATTCACTCGCGTGATCCCGAGCAGGCAGAGTGCCGCATTATCGTGGTGGACACCCACTCGCCGGATCTGACTGATGTGGTGCTGCGCGCGGATTCGTCGTTAAGCGAAGGCTCTAATGCGTTTGTCTGCGTGATTGTTGTGGCCGAAGATGCCGATGACCCGGTGCATCGTTTCAGCGACGACGACGGGATTCACCTACACATCGGCGAGGATGCGGTGGAGGTGCGCACCGTGGTGGGGCCGGAAAGGCTCGGCGCACCCGACGATTTTGGGCACCAGGACGCGGAGCTGGTGGCGCGCGCTCTCGCCGCTTTTCGACGACCCGCTGGTGGGCGGGCCGAAACCCATAGCGATCTCATGTCACTGTTGGAGCTGCCGGCCATCGATCAGATTCGCGAACATGAGCTGTGGCCGGGCAGGTTTGGCACGCGCGGGCAGCTCACGGTGCCCATCGGTGTGGACGAACGTGGCTTTCCGGTCCAGCTTGATCTGAAGGAGGCCGCGCATGGCGGGATGGGGCCGCACGGGCTATGCATTGGGGCGACCGGTTCAGGCAAATCGGAACTGCTGAAAAGCCTGGTTGTTGCCCTCGCAGTGAGCCATTCGCCCGATGAGCTGAACTTTGTCCTCGTCGATTTCAAAGGGGGTGCGACCTTCCTGGGGTGTGAGGAACTGCCTCATACCTCAGCAGTAATCACGAACCTGGATAACGAGGCGATCCTGGTGGAGCGCATGTTTGATGCGATTTCGGGGGAGCTCAATCGTCGTCAAGAGCTCCTGCGTCATGCCGGCAACTTTGCCAATGTCACCGAGTACACGCAGGCGCGGTTGGGCACGCGACCGGATCTCGCACCGCTGCCGAGTCTGATGATTGTCGTCGACGAGTTTTCCGAGCTACTCGGACAGCATCCTGATTTCGCGGAACTCTTCGTCGCCGTCGGGCGCCTCGGCAGGTCCTTGGGCGTGCACCTGTTATTGGCCTCCCAGCGCTTGGAAGAGGGCAAGCTGCGCGGGTTGGATTCGCACCTTTCGTATCGGATCGGGCTGAAAACCTTCTCTGCGGCCGAGTCGCGGCAGGTCCTTGGTGTGACCGACGCCTATCAGCTGCCCTCGCAACCGGGCGCGGGATATTTGAAACGGCATTCCGATCAGCTCACCCGTTTCCAGGGCGCGTATGTCTCGGGCGCGTTGGAGAAGCGCGAACTGACCGATGCGCCGCTCGAGGTCGCCTCCGTGCAGCTGTATCACGACTGGAGCACCCTCGATGCTGGTGGCGCGCGCAGTACCGAAACGACCGTCACGGTGGATGAAACGACCACGCTACTACGCGAGGTGGTGGCGCTGGCCAGCCGTGTCGCTGCGTTGCGTGAACAGCGCGCGCATCAGGTCTGGCTGCCCCCGCTGCCCAAGGAAATCGAGATTTCTCGCGTCTGCGAGGACAAGGGCACAATGCGCTGTGCCATCGGCATTGTGGATCAGCCCTATCACCAACGCCAAGATGATCTCGTGCTGGATTTGAACCAGTCGGGCGGGCACGTTGCCATCGCTGGAGGCCCACAAACCGGAAAATCCACCGCGCTGCGCACCATTATTGCTTCCCTCGCTGCCACACATTCGACCGCTGATCTGGCCTTTTATATCGTCGATGCGGGCAATGGCGACTACCGCGACCTCGAGCGGTTGCCTCACCTTGCAGGCTTTGCGACGAAAAACCAACCCGAAAAGCTGCGACGCATCATCGACGAAGTGGCAGGCTTTCTCACCGACCCGCCTCCGCGTCGCATTGTGTTGGTCCTCGACGGCTGGCACGCGCTGGTGGGAGCCGACCAGGAATTCGACGACATTAAAAACCAAGTCGGCGCGATTGCCTCCGATGGTCCAGCCGCCGGGGTGCACTTGGTAATAGCGACTCAACGGTGGTCGGCGATTCGCGCTGTCATCCGCGATCTCATTGGCACTCGCCTGGAGCTGCGTCTCGGTGAGGCCATGGACTCGGTCATCGACAGAAAACTACAAAATAAACTCCCCAGTGCGCCGGGCCGCGGTCTAGATAGCCAGGGCCGATTCATGCTGATTGCCCGCACCGCGAAACAAGACGTGGCGCACATCGCGGCACAGGCCCAGCGCGCCGGGTACGAGCCCGTCCCTCAGCTGAAGATGCTGCCGAGCCACATCGACCTGGCGCAGCTGGCAGGCACGCACACGATCCCGCTTGGCGTGGGCGGGCCACACTTGGCGCCTGTTGGCCTCGAGTCCTCGCACTTCCTGGTCACAGGCACCCAGGGGTCGGGCAAATCGACGGTGCTGGCCTCGCTGATGCACAGTATTGCCTCTCTGCCTCGCGAGGAGGCCAGGTTAGTCATCGTCGATCCCAGGCGCCACCACCTCGGAGCTATCGACGACTCGATGGTCGCCTCCTACGCCCCGACCACGGACGCGGCGGGCAAGGCCATCAATTCCACGGTTGCCACTCTTCGTGCACGCCTTCCGCATCCCAATGTCACGCCGGAGGAGATCGCGGCGAGATCGTGGTGGCAGGGCCCCGATATTTACCTCGTCATCGATGATTTCGACCTGCTCCCCGAAGACCACCTGCGCGCCCTGATCGAGCTGCTCCCGCATTCCGGAGACATCGGCCTCCATATCTATGTGGGGCGCAAGTTCGGAGGTATTTCGCGGGCGTTGATGGGCCGATTCCTCAGCGCCCTCCGCGACCAACAACCGACCGTGTTCATCATGGACGCCCACCGCGAGGAAGGCGCCGTCTTTGGCGTGCGCCCCGGGTCGCAGCCACCAGGACGAGGCACGCTGATCACATCCGGTGAGGTCTTCGGCACCGTCCACGTGGCCTCAGCCGAACCCGCCAGCGTCGATGCCACAGGGGAGGTTCAACCATGAGCACAATCTTGATCTCGATCCAACCATCCGTCACCGTTATTACCGCCGAGACCTCCTTCTACCGCTACGACAACCCGAGTCCAGCCGAGCTCGCCGAGTACTGCGTGAGCCTGGCGCCCACCGCCCCTGAAGAGTGCACGGTCGCCGTGTCCGCCACGGCGGATGTGGCGCAGCAGGTCGTCGACGAGTGCGCAGCGCGCGGTTTCCAGATCGGGACGTTTCCGCTTCACGACGATCCCCCTGCCACCTCTTTCGAGCTCGAGCCCGTCGCAGTGGAGGAAGAACCCGCGAGTACTGACATCACACGGCCCGCGGCGACTGCGGCAGCACTGGAAACCGGTGGGCGTCGGGGCTCGATGCTCATTTTGTCCGTAGCGGTCGTCGGAGTCCTGGCAGCAGGACTCTGGGCCATAACGACGACCTCTTCGGACAATGACGCTCCGGCGGGCGTGGCGCAGGTAGAAGACGTCGAAGGCGACGAGGATCCGGATGTAGAGCAGGTACACGAACCGACGGTCTCTCCCGACGAGACGACAGAGCAACAAACCAAAGACACAGTGATCCTGAACGAAGCGGGTCTCAGCGTGGAGCTTCCCGTCGGGTTTCAGCTCCTTGCTGATGGAGATATGTGGAAAGCCGAAGGAGACGATCCCGATCTGCGGCTGCAACTCGCCGTCGACGACCTGTTTGGGCTTCCGCCGGAAGAACTTCTCTCCCAAGTGGAGTCAGAGATTGAAATGGATCCCGAGCTGAGTTTGATCTCCGTGGACGCCGCCCGGATTGAATATCACCAAAATGCTCCCGATGGCTCCGAGGCCACCTGGATCACCTGGGTCGAAGACGGGAAACAGGTCTCCCTGGGATGCCATACCCGCGTAGCACCGTCGACAGTGCAGCGAGCCACGTGCACGATGGCCCGTGACTCTGCGGACTTTTCCGGGGACTTCTCCGGGGACTCGCGCTGATCAGGAAAGTTTTCAGTTTTTTTGGGATCCGAGGGAACCGAAGCACCAGTTTTGAAGTCAAAGAGTAGTAGAAGGGTCCGAATCAGGATCTTTCCACCGGCAAAAACAGTACCAACCAGGGGGATCAACCACGATGACTCAACCAACTGATACGGCGAGCGCATCCTTGCGCACCGAAGCCGACGTCATGCGCCAAGCGGCTAACCACACCGACAATGTCAATGACTCGGTGTCGCAAGAACTCGCGCGCGTCCAGGACGTCGCTCAATCCACCGGCAGCTTCTGGCAGGGCGCGGCGCAGAACACCTTTTCGTCTTTGATGGTGCGCTACGACGATGCAGAGCGTCGCCTCGCCGAAGCCCTGCGCGACATCGCGCTGAACATCCGCGACAACGCCAGCAACTACGAGGAAGCCGAAGCCATGAACGCCGAGGCTTTCCAGACCATCACTCCCGATGAGGGCCTTGCGCTCTAGAGACCAACCTGTAAATCACAAGTAAAGGACTGCACATGACAAACTCAATTCAGTATGGCTTCGGTAGCCTCGCGGGAGCGGCCGATGACCTTCAGGCAAGTTCCGCTCGCGTCGGGGCCGAATTGGAAGAACTCAAGAACTTGCTCCGCCCCATGGCTGCCACTTGGACTGGTGAAGCTTCGGAGAATTACCAGATGCACCAGCGCAAATGGGACGAAGCCGCAGCGGAGTTGAACATGATCTTGGACTCCATTGCTAAGACCGTCAGCGACGGCAACATGCGCATGAAGGGCATCAATGATGCCGCTGCAGCGAGCTGGCTGCGGTAACTCGATCGGATCGTCGCTTCACTAATCACCAGGTGCAGTCAGCCCAGAGTTAGGCGAGGGCGGACGCGGATCGCAACTGGGGGCTTAGTGAGGCATAAGCGGAAGGTTTCTCGCGCCGGGCAGTGCGTGGAACTTCAACGTTGGTGAAGGCTCGGTGCAGGAGGGGGGACTTGCACCGAGCCTTGCCGCGCCTTCGACTGATTTTCGTGGTAGTAGCGTTTTGGTGTCTTGGACCAAGCTGGAGTATTGTTTTCAGAGCTGTGTATTTCCACGCAGGCAATCGTCGTGAAGCGATATTGCGTGCACACACTCCACGGGTCTCCACCGGCCGCCGCAAGGAGTGGGAAATACGTTGTGACTTTTCCGGCCGGCAGCCATCGAGACAGACTTTTAAGGAGTCATGCATGTCTACTTACCACCCAAAGAGCGGTGACATTACCCGTAAGTGGTACGTCATCGACGCCACTGACGTGGTCCTGGGCAAGCTTGCATCTACCGTTGCGGACATCCTGCGCGGCAAGCACAAGCCAATCTACGCACCTAACGCCGACACCGGCGACCACGTCATCGTTATCAACGCTGACAAGGTTCACATTTCCTCCAACAAGCGCGACCGCGAAATGCGTTACCGCCACTCCGGTTACCCGGGTGGTCTGAAGTCCATGACCCTGGGTCGTGCACTGGACGAGCGCGCTGACCGCGTCATCGAAGAGTCGGTAAAGGGCATGATGCCACACAACCGCCTCTCCGCTGAGTCCATTAAGAAGCTGCACGTTTTCACTGGCTCTGAGCACCCATACGCAGGCCAGAACCCAGAGACCTACGAGTTCAAGCAGGTGGCACAGTAATGACTGAAGCAAACAACACCAACATCGACAACGCAGCAGAAGACAACGTTGCTGACGCTGGCGACATCGCTGCTGCAACCGCTGCAACCGAAGAGTTCAACTACACCATCGGTGACGCACTCGCAGGCGCAGCTGGTACCGAAGACGAAGCGTCTGAGGTTGAAGCTCCAGTTCTGCACGAGGGCCCAATCCAGACCGTTGGTCGTCGTAAGCGCGCAATCGCTCGCGTGACCGTCGTTGAGGGCTCCGGCAAGATCACCGTTAATGGTCGCGAGTTCGCGGATTACTTCCCGAACAAGCTGCACCAGCAGGACATCTTGCTGCCACTGACCACCCTTGAGCGTGAAGGTCAGTTCGACATCAAGGCAAACATTGCAGGCGGCGGCCCAACCGGCCAGTCCGGTGCTCTGCGTCTTGCTATCGCACGTGCGCTGAACATCTACAACCCGGCTGAGCGCCCAACCCTGAAGAAGGCTGGCCTGCTCACCCGTGACGCTCGTGCTGTTGAGCGTAAGAAGGCAGGTCTGCACAAGGCCCGTCGCGCACCTCAGTACTCCAAGCGTTAAATTTTCTACGCGTGGTTTTCGCCACCTCTTCCAGTTTTGGGAGGGGTGGCGTTCGCTTTTTCTAGTGAGACAGTCATAATGTTTCTTATGACTCGACTGTTTGGAACAGATGGTGTCCGTGGCTTGGCCAACGACACCCTTACCGTATCCCTGGCCCTGAAACTCGGTGCAGCTGCTGCGACCGTCCTGACGAGGGACCGTGACTCCAGCAAGCGTCGCCCGATGGCACTGATCGGGCGGGACCCACGAGTCTCCGGCGAGATGCTCGCCGCAGCGATGGCTGCCGGTATGGCTTCGCGTGGCGTGGACGTATTGCGCGTCGGCGTCATCCCCACACCAGGACTTGCCTTTTTGACTGATGATTATGGCGCGGACATTGGCGTCATGATCTCGGCGTCGCACAACCCTATGCCTGACAATGGCATCAAGTTCTTCTCCGCTGGTGGTAAGAAGCTCCCAGACCATGTTGAAGACGAGATTGAAAAGGCGTTGGACAACCTGGAAGACAGCGGACCAACTGGTACCGGTGTCGGTCGCGTCATTGAAGAAGCCCATGATGCCCAGGACCGCTACCTGGCCCACCTGAAAGAAGCAGTGGACACCGATCTGAGTGGTATCAAGGTTGTTGTCGATACTGCTAACGGCGCAGCCAGCGAAGTGGCACCGAAGGCCTATGCTGCGGCTGGTGCCGAGGTAGTGGCTATCTTCAACAAGCCCGACTCTTTCAACATCAACGACAACTGCGGTTCCACCCACATTGATCAGGTGCAGCGTGCTGTTCGTGAGCACGGCGCTGACATCGGTCTCGCCCACGACGGCGATGCCGATCGCTGCTTGGCCGTAGATGCAGCGGGAAATGTTGTTGACGGCGACCAGATCATGGCCATCCTCGCCGTGGGCATGAAGGAAAATTCCTCGCTGCGCAAGAACACCTTGGTGGCCACAGTAATGAGTAACCTCGGCCTGAAGCTGGCGATGGAGCGCGAAGACATCGAGATCAAGCAGACCGCGGTGGGCGATCGCTACGTTCTCGAGGAACTCAACCGTGGCGGGTACTCCCTTGGTGGAGAGCAGTCGGGCCACATCGTGGCACCGGCGTATGCGACGACCGGTGATGGCACCTTGACCGGCCTGATGCTGATGGCGCGCATGGTAGAAACCGGCACGTCCCTCGCAGAGCTCGCAGGGGTGATGCAGGTCCTACCGCAGGTCCTGATTAACGTTCCTGTCTCGAACAAGGCAGCCATCATGGACTCCGAAACAGTCAAGAGCGCTATCGCCGAGGCGGAAGCTGAGCTAGGAGAAGCGGGTCGCGTGCTGCTGCGTCCCTCTGGTACCGAAGAGCTTTTCCGCGTGATGGTAGAGGCTGCCGACCAAGAACATGCCCGCAAGGTAGCTGGAAGTCTCGCCGCAGTCGTCGCTGCCGTCTAGTTTCGCCCTTTGTAGTACCTGTAGTCTCTGCAGTACCTGTAACACCCCGGTTCCCTGGAGTGGAAAGAATTTTCCTCATCCAGGGAACCTTTTGCATGCCCGCACAGTCCAAGAGAAGGTAAGCGCATTTAATAAGTGCGGGGATTGAGTAGGGGAGGCAAGGTGCATGTCTGACTTGAGAGCGAATACTGAAGCGATCCGTTCGGCGCTGCACAGCGCACGACAAGAAATTGAGGCGATGCGTGTGGAAGGGCAGGGGCACGCTCCGCAGCTTCGAGTAAGTGACACGGGGCAGGGATTCGCAGAACAAGGCCAGCGCTTGGCTTCGTCGTTAAGCAAAGTCCATGCGTCGATGCTCCAGCGACTGGACAATCGGTTAACGCATTTTGATGCGTTGCACTCGCTGGCATCCGAGATTTCGGAGCAAGACCACAACACCGCGGAAGGGTTGGGTGCACATGAGCTCCGTTGACTCTCGAGCGCTTATCGCACAGATTGCCGGTGAGGTGTCCTCGAATCCGGAAGTATCGGCCCTAGCAGGGCCTGCGATCAATGATTTTCTTACGGACTTGAAAGGGTCCTTTGACGAGCGGGATGGGCTGCAACCGGGGAGTATTTCAGCGGCAGGAACCCAGTTATTTGCCGCGCCCCGGAAGAAGGGGCCAGCTGGTGCTAAAGACGACAGCGGGGAAGGCTGGACCATCCGTGAGTGGGGCAGTGCGACCAGCCTCGTTCTAGGTATCGAGCACTTCCTCGGAACCTATATTGCACCTCTGTTCAGCGGCATTGGGGACGGTCGCCCGGCAGAAAATGAGGAACGCATCGAGCAAGACCAAGACGATTTCTCTGAAAGCGTTGAACAGTTGCGCTGCAGCATGGAGGACGGTGGGCAGTCGGTGGGCACAATTGTGGAATCGACAGAGCTCTCATCGAACGTGCTGCTTCAGCTGGCCTTGCGCGTTCTCAAAACTGCTCGCTTGACCACACCGCTCGGGATTTCAGGCACCGTGATCACGGAACTTGTGTTGCACGCACTGCAAAATGCGAAGGACGTCAACGAGGATGCCAATTCTTGCATCGGGGAAATCCTGGATCAGCTGGGGGATGAATGCGAAGAATTAGCGGAGAGGGATCCAGAGCCCCCTTGTGAGACGTATACGGAGCCCAAGGCCGACCGGAAGGTTCCGGATTCGCCGCCACCGGTAGTGCCAGAGCCTGTAGTGCCAGAGCCTGACGCTGTTCCGAATGATGTTCTGCCACCTACCTCCGGAGGGAAGCCGTCGGGTTTCACACAAGATACAAGTGACGTGTCGAGTGCTCCTGCTTCGCCTGTTGCGCCTGAAAAGCCTCAACCCAGTGCAGTAGCGCCAGTTGTCGAACAAACACCCACCACACACGAAGCGATTCGAATCGAGGAGACGAATGTCGCCCTCGATAACCTTGAATCCACGTCTTTGGCCAGTTCAGCAACCACAACGGCGTCTGCTGGGTTGACCGTCAACTTCAATATTGATGTTGATTTCACCTCCTCGGGCCAAGTGGACATTGCACCGCTTGAAGGACTCGCACCGAAGTCGGTTGAGGTACAAGATGTACAAGACATGATGCAGGGGCCGATGGGGCAACTCGGGTGTGCGCGTGTTTTGGGTGCGCTCAGCCTTATTTCCGCGGAATTCTTTGAAAGCTGTTCAACGGAACTCTGCCCAGAGCCCGCACCGGAACAACAGGAGGAGCCTGTAGTCGAGCCAGCATTGGAGAAAGACTGCCCGCCGGAGTCTGCGACCGAGCCTGAAGCACCTCCAGCACCGCCAGCACCGGAGTCCGAAACTGAAGCTGCACAGGCAGAACCCGAGCCCGAATACGGTGTGATTCCTCCTCCAAAGGAGCTCGCCGATGTTGCGGAACCGCCTCCACCGCCGAAGAAAGAAAGCGTTGAACCTGCAGCGGTAGAAGAGCCACAACAAGGATTTGAAAAGCCACAGTCAGCGTCACAGCTAGAGCCACAGCCTGCGCCAGAGACTTCTACAGAGGCAGCCGCATCTATTTCACCCGACCCACCTTCACCGGAGCCCAGCGATCCACCTGAGTCCCCGGAGCCACAGAGCCGAGTACGAAAGGTTGATTCGTTCTAATGGATTTTCAAGAATTTGCGGAACAATTCCAACAGCGCACCGCCAAACGCATGCTTGATTTCGAGGCGGCGCTGGCCAAAGCCCAGAAGCAAATGGAAGAACAAGTTCGCCAGCAAGAACGAGCTCGAGAAATGAACATCAAAAAACCGCCGGCGATGTATCCCAAGGGGACACTTCGCGGCGGTCGGGTCCAAGGCGTGTTGCGTCGGGAAGACCCAAGCCAGGCGAGCTAGAACTTCGCGTCGTCCTTAGCAAAACCAGCCTTCTCGGCGAGCTCCTCGCCGGAGAAGGAGGTCACCTTCGGTCCTTCAGCCTCGATCTCCGAGTAGTCGGAATACTTGTTGTCTTGCGCTAATTGATGCAGCAGGTAGCCGGTCACCAATCCACGAGCAGTCTCGCGTGCTCCGGATTGCGACCAACCCTGACCCAGGACAAATTGGAAACCGGTGTCTTCGGAGAACCCTTGCTGATTACCATTCGCGATCTCGCGGTAGACCACATCGCCCTTCCAGTTATAGGCGAGCTTGGCAGGGTTACCAGCGTTGAACAGATCGGACTTACCGGAACCAATGACAAAGCCTGGGATATCTAATGCGCGCGCAGCCGCGACAGCGGAAGGGGCAACGTTGGCAGGGTAAATCGTTGCCACTGCCTTAACCTTAGGATTGTCTGCTGCAGCCAGTACAGCAGCACCACCACCCATGCCATGGCCAACGACGCCAAGCTTGTTGGGGGACACCGTGGTGTTGCCTTGGCCCAGCTTCACACCGGCGACAATCTGCAGGCACGTTTCCAAATCGGCAGCGAAACCGCTGTGATTAGGATTAAAACCCTTCTCGGTGTCAGGGGCGGCTACAACAATTCCCCAGCTGGCCAGGTGCCGCAAAAAGCGGTGGTAGTCCTTGACTGACTTCGTCCAGTCATGGCCGAACGCGACTCCGGGAACACCATTGCCTTCGGCAGGGGTGTACACCTTGCCCGGTAGGCCGGTAAAACCAAGATCGCCCTCCATGACGCGATGGGGACCACGCTTGGACAATTCGCTGAGTGTTTTCTTCAAATTCGCAGACACGTCCCCTACGATACTTTATTTTGCTACCTCCGGGGGTAGGTGCAACCTATCGTGGTTTAGGCATTTTTCCGTCCAAAGCGCAGCGGAATGGGAAGGGTGTTGCGATTGAGGCATCGTAGTTTATTCTGTTCCCATGTGTGGAATCGTTGGATATGTTGGAGATAATCAAGGCCTTGATGTAGCAGTAAATGCATTGCGTCGAATGGAATACCGTGGATACGACTCGTCAGGTATTGCGGTCGCGAACGATGGCACGATTGCTTCGGCGAAACGCGCAGGAAAGCTGGCCAACCTCGAAGACAAAATCAACGAAGTAGGGGCCGATGCGCTGAGCGGATCTACAGCGATCGGACATACCCGCTGGGCAACCCATGGCCGTCCAACGGATGAGAATGCACACCCGCACCTGTCTTTTGATGGCAAGGTTGCCATCGTGCACAACGGCATCATCGAGAACTTTGCGGCACTACGCGACGAGCTCGAGCGTGACCGGGTCGAGTTCAAGTCCGATACTGACTCGGAAGTTGCAGCTCACCTTCTCGCCAAGGCGTACAACGAGGGCGACACCGCAGGTGATTTCCGTGCATCGGCGCTCAAGACGCTGAACCGTCTCGAAGGCGCGTTCACGTTGCTGTTCCTGCACGCCGATCACCCTGATCAGATCATCGCGGCTCGCCGTTCCACGCCACTGATCGTTGGCGTGGGCGAGGGCGAAATGTTCCTGGGCTCGGATGTGGCAGCGTTTATTGATTACACGAAGGAAGCCATCGAGCTGGGCCAGGATTCCGTGGTGATCATTAAGAAGGACTCCCATGAGATCCTCAACTTTGATGGCACCCCGGGCGAGGGCAAGCCATTCACCATTGACTGGGATATCTCGGCAGCGGAGAAGGAAGGCTTTGATTCCTTCATGATGAAGGAAATCCACGAGCAGCCTGCAGCTGTGCGCGATTCCTTGGCAGGTCACTGGGATGGTGAGCGCGTCACTCTCGACGAGAACAGCATTTCCGATACTGATTTGAAGTCGTTCAACCAGGTCTTCGTTGTGGCCTGTGGTTCTGCATACCACTCCGGTTTGGCAGCAAAGTACGCCATCGAGCACTGGGTGCGCATCCCTGTGCAGATCGAGGTGGCGTCCGAGTTCCGTTACCGCGACCCAGTTCTCGACGAGCGCACGCTCGTGTTGGCCATCTCCCAGTCCGGCGAAACCGCCGACACCCTCGAAGCAGTGCGCCACGCCAAGACTCAGGGTGCGAAGGTGCTGGCTGTGTGTAACACCAACGGCTCGCAGATTCCGCGCGAATCTGACGCCGTGATTTACACCCACGCGGGCCCAGAAATCGGCGTGGCCTCCACGAAGGCATTCCTGGCTCAGGTGGCTGCGAACTACATCGTCGGCCTGGCTCTCGCTCAGGCGAAGGGCACCAAGTACCCCGACGAGATCCGCGAGATCTGGGAGGAGCTCGAGTCGATCCCCGCCAAGGTTGAAGAGGTACTCGGCGTTCGCGAGCAGGTTGAGCAGATCGCTCAGACCCTCGGGGCCGTTAAGACCATGCTCTTCCTGGGCCGAGGCGTGGGCTATCCAATCGCGCTTGAAGGCGCGCTGAAGCTCAAGGAGCTGGCCTACATTCACGCCGAGGGATTCCCCGCTGGCGAGCTCAAGCATGGCCCGATCGCGCTGATCGAGGACGACCTGCCTGTCGTGGTCATCGTGCCTTCTCCTCGCGGCCTGCCTCAGCTGCACTCGAAGATCGTCTCCAATATTCAGGAGATTCGTGCCCGCGGTGCGAAGACCATCGTGATCGCTGAAGACGGCGACACTGCCGTCGAGCCGTACGCGAACTGGTTGGTGCGCATCCCGCAGACCCCGACCATCATGCAGCCGCTGCTAGCCACCGTGCCTTTGCAGTTCCTGGCCGCAGATATCGCGCACGAATGCGGCAATGAGGACATTGATAAGCCACGTAACCTTGCAAAGTCGGTCACCGTGGAGTAGCACTTCGCTTGACGACGACGCCCCTGGAAAACTTTCCAGGGGCGTTTTTCGTGCCCACGGGCCCCGAAAACAGCACATCCGTCGATTCTGCAAAGAACGCACGACAATTAACCCGTGGCCCGGGCCTTGACTAGGCTTTCATACAGTAGAGCTCAGCCAACCTCGAGGACCCCACCGCATATGAAAACAGCCGTATTTGCCCAGCGACTCAACGGAGGCATGCGCATCGTCTTGATCGCGATCGCAGCGCTACTGATCGGCGGGGCCATCTATCGCTGGTTGGCGGCACCCGCCATCGTCGAAGTGGCCATCTTCTTGGTACTCGCCGTGGTTGCGCTCCTGCTTCTATTCGTAAAAATCACCGTGCGCGTCCATCAGGGCGGGGTGGATATCCACTTTTCCGGCGGTCTGTTCGACGAACAGGTCCCAGCATCCGCCATCACAGGTGTCAGTGCGGGCCCGACCACTAAACTCTCCGATGGTGCAGGTAAGCGCCATATCGAAGGGGCAACCGCCTTCATCGTCGGTGGCCCCACGGTGCGGATTGAACACGGCGCCGACGAGCTCGGCGCCCCGCAATCGACGCTGGTCTCGGTCAAGGACCCAGACGAAGCCATCGCGGCGATCGAAGCCCTCATCGCTCGCACTCAGAGCCACTAAGGAAGTAGCCTAAACCTTATGCTTGATGCACTCCGCTTTGCTTTTATCGATTCGATCAACGTCCTGCTCATCGGCGTGATCGTCGCGGTAGGCATCACTATCCCGCCGGTGAGGAAGAAATACGCCAAGGTCACGAGCCTGCTCATCCTCGGTGACTGGCTGGGTGTGGCCACACTGTCGCTGGTGATGCTGTTCATCTTCGACGGATTGGGCGACATCGTGCGTACGTTTGTCGAAGGCCCCGTCTTCGGCTGGGTCCTGGTGGCCACCGGTGGCATCGTCGGACTCATGGCGCTGCGCGGCGGCGATAACTCCAAATTGGTAAACACAATCATGGTGCCCATGCGCGAACCAACCCTGCGCACCGTGCTGATGGGCTTCATCTTGGGTTTGGTCCAGTCGGCAACCTCGGCACCGTTTTACGCCGGCCTCGCGGTGCTTTCCGCCAGCGGAATCGACGTGGGAACGCGTTATGCCGGGCTCATCCTGTACGCGACCGTGGCGCTGAGCTTGCCCATTGTTTGCGCGATCTTGGTGGGCTGGGTGAGGAAATCTCCACAGTCGTTCGTCGGAAAGCTCTTTGAAAAAGCACGCCGTAACCCGCAAAAGGTCTCCCTGTGGGCGACCTGGCTTGTGGCCGCCTTGCTCATTGCGATCGGCGTTGGTCATCTCGCTGGACAGTAGTGGCACAATAAGCACCATGAGTCTGCTTGCCACCCGCATTGATCTAGATGCCATCGCGCACAACACGCGCACCATCAAGGCGATGGTCGAACCCGCCGCCTTGATGTGCGTGGTGAAAGCCGATGCGTACAACCACGGCGTTGAGCGCGTCGTGCCAGTGATGGATGAGGCGGGCGCGGACGCGTTCGGCGTGGCCACACTCGCCGAGGCACGGCGCGTGCGCACCCTGACAGACAAGCCGGTGCTGGCCTGGATTTGGGCGCTTAGCGACGACTTACCCGTCGACGTTGAGCTCGGCGTTCCCTCGCTGGCGCACATGCGGGTGCTTATCGACGACCCCACGCCCCGCAGGATCCATTTGATGGTGGATACCGGGATGAATCGCTCGGGCATCGACGAGGCGCATTGGGCCGAGGCCTTCGAGCTCGCGCAAAATGCCCCGCAGCTCGAAGTTGTCGGTTTGATGACTCATCTCGCTTGTGGCGACGAACCGGAAAGCCCGTTCAACGACGAACAGGCAGACCACTTTCGGCGCGCAATCGATCAAGGCCGGGCGGCGGGCCTCGAGCTGCCGGTCAACCACTTGGCCAACACCCCGGCGACCCTGACCCGCTCGGATCTGCACTTTGACATGGTGCGCCCCGGTGTCGGTCTCTATGGGCTAGAACCCGTCGCGGGACGCGCGCACGGTCTGATCCCGGCGATGAGCTGGGTAGCGAAAGTGACCGTGGTCAAACCAATTTCCAAGGGGGAGGGGACCAGCTATGGTCTGACCTGGACTGCTCCGGCGGATGGTTTTACCGCCGTGATTCCCGCAGGCTACGCCGATGGCATGCCGCGTAACTGGCAGGACAAGATCGAGGTCACGATCAATGGGCACCGCTACCCGCAGGTCGGCAGGGTCTGCATGGACCAGATCGTGATCTGGTTGGGGGATAACTCACGCGGCGTCGACATTGGCGACGAAGGTGTCATCTTCGGAGCGGGCGGCATGGACGCAACCGAGCTCGCGGAGCGCGCAGACACCATCAACTATGAGGTCGTGTGTCGCCCCAACGGCCGCACCGAACGGACTTATGTTGGCACCGGCGTGATGGCAGAAAGGATCTAGGCCACCATGAAAGACTCCTTCCCACCTCAAGGCACACGGCAGTGCGATGCCCGCGAGAACACCCAGCTCCTCGGCGAAGAACTCGGCGCAGCACTTGAGGCCGGCGACGTGGTGATCCTGGACGGCCCCCTCGGCGCCGGGAAGACCACCCTGACCCAAGGCATTGCCAAGGGTATGCAGGTTAAGGGGCGCGTGACCAGCCCGACGTTCGTGATCGCACGCGAGCACGCAAGCACCGTCGGCGGTCCGTCGCTGATCCACATGGACGCGTACCGGCTTATCGACGAGTCCGGGTCCGGCGATCCGCTAGGGGAACTAGATTCCCTCGATCTTGATACCGCGCTTGAGGAATCGGTGGTTGTTGCCGAATGGGGCGGTGGACTGGTGGAACAACTGAGCCAAGATTACCTGCTAGTTTCTCTCGATCGTGAGACACTAGTGCAGAAGGATCCAGATTCCGAAGGTCGAATTATTTCGTGGAGGACGCATCATGTCGCTGACATTTGATAATGGCGGGGATTACGCCAAGTTTCGCCCTACCTACCCGACAGAGCTGGCGCACAGCTTGGCCGAGCACTCGGAATCGCACAACGTTGCACTCGATATCGGTTGTGGCTCCGGCCAGCTCACCGAATCCTTGACCAGCGAATACGACCTCACCCTGGGCACCGATATTTCGCTGTCCCAGCTCAAGGCAGCCACGGGGAAGGCCTGCTACGCCGCTGGCGATGCCGGAGCATTGCCTGTCGCGGAGCGCAGCGCCGACCTGATCACGGTGGCCCAAGCTGCACACTGGATCGACCTAGATGAGTTCTACGCAGAGGCCGAGCGCGTGGCAGCCCCCGGCGCCTTGATCGCCCTAGTCAGCTACGGCCTGTGCATGATTGATGATGCGGAGGCAGACCGCGCCTACCAGGAGTTCTACTACGGCGAATTCCACCAATTCTGGGATGAACGCCGCGTGCACGTCGAAACCGGCATGAAGCGCCTGCCATTTCCATTCGAGCGGGTAGAGATCACTAGCCCTGACATCGTGCGCACCATGGGTGTGCAGGACTTCATGGCGTACTTGGGCACCTGGTCGGCCACGGCCAATGCGCGCCGGGACGGACACGAGCACCTTTTCGACGAGTTCGCCGAAACTCTTGCGCTCGTGTGGGGGACGCGCCAGCTCACCGTCAGGTGGCCGGTCTCGGTCGTGGCTGGGCACTTCGGACACTAACTTCGGACACTGACGGAGATCGTAGAGATGTTGGATTACCTCGCTACAAATCCACTGCTCGCCCTGGCCATCATGCTGGCGCTGGGTTTGGCCATCGGCAAGATTAACATCTTCGGGATTTCGCTCGGTGCCGCGGCGGTCTTGTTCGTGGCACTGGGCCTGTCCACGGCAAATCCCGACATCCAACTCCCACCGCTGCTATATCAGCTCGGTCTGGCCATGTTCGTCTACGTCATCGGTTTGTCCTCGGGGCCGGCCTTCTTCCGCGAATTCAAAAACCGCGGGTGGAAGCTCTCCGTGTTCATGATCGTGATGATCGTGGTACTAGTCGGCGTTGCAATCCTCTTCATTAAGGGCCTCGACCTCGATCCTGCGATGGGTGCAGGTATGTTCGCGGGCGCGCTGAGTTCGACCCCTGGTATGGCAGCCGTGGTGGAAATGGTCGATCCCGCCCAATCACAAGCACCCGTGGTGGGCTATTCGCTGGCCTATCCAGGCGGCGTAATTGGCCCCATCCTCGTGGCCGCCATTGGTGCAGCAGCGCTGAAAGTTAAGCACAAGCAGGATGCCGCGGACGAGGGGCTGATCACCGCTCCGCTGAAGTGGACGGGAGTGGAAATCCGGGAAGGAATCTCCGGAACAATCGGGGACTTACGAGAGATCACCGGCGAAGAAATCCTGGCCACACGCATCACCAACGACCCGGATGACCACAAGCTGGCCGATCAATCCGGCCAGCTGCAACCGGGGATGATCCTGCTGATCCACGGCACCGCCGAGGCGCTATCTGCGGCAATTCCGCAGCTCGGGGAAGAACGCGTGATAAAAATCGAAGACACCGATCTGGTCTACCGCGAATACACTGTGTCCAATCCCGAGGTGGCCGGCCATCAAATCCGCGACCTCGACCCGGCGAAGAAGGGTTTTCTCATCGCGCGCGTACGCCGCGGTGATTCCTCCATTGTGCCGACCTCGGGCACCGTTTTGAACTACTCCGACCGCGTGCGCGTGGTCACCGCCCCAGGCCAGATGGATAAGGTCCGGGCCTACATCGGCGACTCGGAGAAGGCGCTGGGCAACGTCGATCTGCTGCCTTTCGCTATGGGCCTCACACTCGGCCTGCTCATCGGCGCGATCCCCATCCCACTACCTGGTGGCACCACGCTCACGCTCGGCTTCGGCGGCGGTCCGATTGTCGCGGGCCTGATCCTCGGCGCGGTCAATCGCACCGGTCCGATCCACTGGCAGCTGCCGTTCCATGCCAATCGGACGATTTCCACTCTTGGTTTGGCGTTATTCCTCGCTGGTGTGGGCACGTCCGCGGGCGCGGGTTTCCGCAGCGCGCTTACCGATCCGTCATCACTGACCTATATGGGTGTGGGTTTCGCGCTCACCATGATCTCCGCGCTGGTGATCGGCTTCGTGGGCATATGGATGTTCAAGCTGAAATGGGACGAGGCCATGGGTGTTGCCGCCGGTATGACCACCAACCCCGCGGTGATTAGCTACCTCAATACCCAGACCCGCACCGATCTCGCTGAGCGCGGATACGCCACGGTGTATCCGACAACCATGATCGGCAAAATCGTGGCAGCCCAGGTGCTGTTCTTGCTAGTTATCTAAGTGGTTGTAGGATCGGGATCATGAATCTCAACAGCAAAGACAAAGGTTGGTTCGGCATCGTCATCGCCGTCTGGGTCATTATCCTGGCGGTGTTGATCTTTATTTTGCCTAAGGGCAATGCTGGATCTGCTGGTCAGAGTTCCCTGAGCTCGACCTTGAACCAGATCACCCCAGCAACCGGACCAGCACTCATGGCTGACGCTGAGATTAACCCCGCAGATGTCTACGGCGACGAATACCAGGGCATTCTGACGCTGTGCAGCAACGAGCCACCTGAGTTGCAGCAGATCAAGCTGGAGCTCGTCGGCCAGGACCTCGACCTCGGCGGCGACTACGACTACGTGCTGCTTTTGCCAATGGATCAAAACGCAGAGATCGGTGTCGACCAGGTCTCCACTGATCAGATTCAGCTGTGCCCAGAGTTCGAGGGCCAGTCAGCCGCTATGCAGCAGGCCATTCCGATGAACACCCCGCTTCCGTTCTACAAGGACGGCGAGGCGTGGACTTTGGGGTACCGCATCTAATGTGGGTCCTTGCCCTCGATACAGCAACACCGGACCTTGTCACCGGATTGGTCAATACCGACACGGGTGACACCATCGACGAGATCGTGCCGAACACGCGCAATCACAACGCGATTTTGGTCCCCACCGTCCAGAAGCTCCTGGAGCGCGGCGGGCTCACATTCGCTGACCTAGGCGCCATCGTCGTTGGCAGTGGCCCAGGCCCGTTCACCGGGCTGCGCGTCGGCATGTCCACGGCCAGCGCCTTCGGCCAGGCCCTCGGCATTCCGGTCCACGGCGTGGTCACCCATGACGCTGTCGCCTCGCTAATCGACGAGCCACGTGTCCTCGTGGTCACCGATGCACGTCGCCGCGAGGTGTATTGGGCGGCTTATGACCAGGGTGTCCGCACTGCTGGACCCGACGTGACTGCCCCTGCTTCACTTACTCTTGACCACGAGGTGGATGCGATCAGCGTGCCGGATCACCTCCGAGATTCACTTGCTGTTAAAGCTCCGAAGGCGAGCAACGTGGCGCCGACGGCTGCGGCGCTGGTTGCCGTCGCGGATCTGACATCCACGCCGGCACCGTTGGAGCCGCACTACTTGCGCAGGCCCGATGCGAAGGTCCCGGCGCAGAAACCGAAGTCACCGGCAATTCCTGAGGTTCAATTGTGAAACTACGTACGCTGACGCGCACGGACGCCGATCAGGTAGCAGAAATTGAAGCGCTGCTCTTCGCCGAGGACAACCCCTGGTCGCGTGAGATTTTCCTCGTTGAGTTTGCGGCCCCACACACGTTCTACGTGGGTGTCTTTGATGCTGAGAACGACGATGATGCCAGCGAACCCGATGAATCGGATGTGCTGATGGGATACGCAGGGTTGGCCATGCTCGGCCCCCGCGAGGATCCCGAATTCGAGGTGCACACCATTGGCGTGGACCCACAGTTCCAGCGCCGTGGCATTGGCCGCTTCTTAATGGAGCAACTGGTCCACGTGGCTGACCAATACGACGGGCAGATGTTCTTGGAAGTCCGCACAGACAATGAGGCCGCGATCAAACTCTATGAACAGTTTGATTTTGAACAGATCGGGCTGCGGAAGAAATATTATTCGCCCTCAGGTGCAGACGCGTACACCATGAAGCGTCCCAGCCTGAGTGAGAGGAAGTAAACCGTGATCGTTTTAGGTATCGAATCCTCCTGCGACGAGACCGGTGTGGGAGTCATCGACTTAGGCGAGGACGGCTCGATGACAATCGTCGCCGATTCCGTTGCTTCCTCGATGCAGGAGCACGCGCGCTTCGGCGGCGTCGTGCCCGAAATCGCTTCCCGCGCACATCTCGAGGCCATGCCCCAGGTGATGGCCGATGCACTCGCGCAGGCGGGTATTGATAAGCCGGATGCCGTTGCTGCGACGGTCGGCCCGGGTCTCGCCGGCCCGCTGCTGGTGGGCGCGTCGGCGGCGAAAGCCTATGCCGCGGCGTGGGGAGTGCCCTTCTACGGTGTCAACCACTTAGGCGGACACGTGGCCGTGGCCAACCTCGATGGGGCAGAGGAGTTGCCGCACTCGATCGCGCTTCTGGTCTCCGGCGGACACACGCAGTTGCTCGAGGTCGAGGCCGTGGGCAAGCCCATGAAAGAACTTGGCTCCACGCTCGACGACGCGGCAGGGGAGGCCTACGACAAGGTCTCTCGCCTTTTGGGGTTGGGATATCCGGGCGGTCCGATCGTCGATAAGCTTGCGCAACGCGGCAACCCGCAGGCGATCGCCTTCCCGCGTGGCCTCAACCGCCCGCAGGATTTGCGCGGCGAGCACCGCCACGACTTCTCCTTTTCCGGGCTGAAAACGTCGGTGGCGCGCTACGTTGAGCGTGCCGAGCGCGACGGCGAGGTCATTTCCATCGAGGATGTGTGTGCCTCTTTCCAGGAAGCCGTCGCCGACGTGCTCACCCAAAAGGCCATTCGCGTGTGCCAGGACACCGGTGCGACGACGCTGCTGCTTGGTGGCGGCGTTGCGGCCAACTCCAGGTTGCGTTCGATGGCACAAGAGCGTTGCGACGAGGCGGGGATCGAACTGCGCGTGCCCAGGTTTCAGCTCTGCACGGACAATGGCGTGATGATCGCAGCGCTAGGCGCGCAACTCATTCACGAGGGAGCTCCGGAATCCGGTTATGGTGTGGGAACCGACACGTCGTTGGAGGCAGAAGTGCCTCTGGTGCTGGAGAAAAGTTAGCTTGTAGCGATTCATGTTGAAACTTAGCACTCGCATGGGTAGAGTGCTAAATAGGTTGTTTGACACACAGTTGTTCACCCGCGACGACGGCTGTGCAGGACTAAACCAACCAGCACAAGAACAAAACTGATTTCTCTCGAAAGGTTACACAACGTGGCAAACGTAAACATCAAGCCATTGGAAGACAAGGTTCTGGTTCAGATCGTCGAGGCGGAGACAACCACCGCTTCCGGCCTGGTTATCCCAGACTCTGCAAAGGAAAAGCCACAAGAGGCTACCGTCATTGCAGTGGGTCCTGGTCGCACCGATGACAAGGGCAACAAGATTGCCGTTGACGTCAAGGAAGGTGACACCGTTATCTTCTCCAAGTACGGTGGCACCGAGCTGAAGTACAACGGCGAAGAGTACCTGCTGCTCTCCGCTCGTGACCTGCTCGCAATCGTCGAGAAGTAGTCGGGGGTCTTTTAACCCATGGCAAAACTTATTGCATTTGACCAGGAGGCCCGCGAGGGCATTCAGCGTGGTGTGGATATCCTCGCTGATGCGGTCAAGGTAACCCTCGGCCCGAAGGGGCGCAACGTCGTTCTGTCCAAGGCTTTCGGTGGCCCAACCGTCACCAACGACGGTGTCACCATCGCACGCGATATCGACGTGGAAGATCCATTTGAAAACCTCGGCGCACAGCTGGTGAAGTCGGTCGCTGTGAAGACCAACGACGCTGCTGGTGACGGCACCACCACCGCAACCCTGCTCGCGCAGGCGCTGGTGAAGGAAGGCCTGCGCAACGTTGCTTCCGGCGCGAACCCAATCGAGCTGAACAAGGGCATTTCTGCCGCAGCCGAGAAGGTCGTCGAGGAACTGCGCGCACGCGCAACCGAGGTTTCTTCTTCCGAAGAGATCGCCAACGTTGCTACCGTGTCCTCCCGCGACGCTATCGTCGGCGAGATGGTCTCCGGCGCAATGGACAAAGTGGGCAAGGACGGTGTTCTCACCGTTGAGGAATCCCAGTCCATCGATTCGTACGTTGACGTGACCGAAGGCATCTCCTTCGACAAGGGCTACCTGTCTCCTTATTTCGTCACCGATGCTGAGACCGGCCACGCTGATCTCGAGGACCCATACGTCCTGCTGGTACGCAACAAAATCTCCTCGCTGCCAGACTTCCTGCCACTGCTGGAAAAGATTGTTGCTACCAACAAGCCAGTCCTGATTATCGCTGAAGACATCGACGGCGAGCCACTGCAGACCCTGGTTGTGAACTCGATCCGCAAGGCCATCAAGGTCGTTGCTGTGAAGGCGCCATACTTCGGTGAGCGTCGTAAGGCGTTCATGGATGACCTGGCTGTAGTTACCCAGGCCACCGTGATTGATCCTGAGGTTGGCATCAACCTCAAGGATGCTGATTTGGACGTTCTTGGTTCCGCACGTCGCGTGAACGTGACCAAGGAAGACACGGTCATCGTTGACGGTGCTGGCTCTGCTGAGGCCGTTGAGGCTCGTCGTGAGCAGATTCGTCGCGAAATCGAAAATACCGATTCCACCTGGGACAAGGAAAAGGCAGAAGAGCGCCTGGCCAAGCTGTCCGGTGGCGTCGCTGTCATCCGCGTTGGTGCTGCAACCGAGACCGAGGTCAACGAGCGTAAGCTGCGCGTCGAAGACGCCATCAACGCTGCGCGTGCTGCTGCACAGGAAGGCGTGATCGCCGGCGGTGGTTCCGCACTTGTGCAGATCTCCGAGATCTTGAAGGAGTACGCGAACGAGTTCGAAGACGACCAGAAGGTCGGCGTGCTGGCTGTGTCTCGTGCGCTGGTAAAACCTGCGTACTGGATCGCAGACAACGCAGGTCTTGACGGAGCAGTTGTTGTTTCCAAGATCGCTGAGCGCGCCAATGGTGAGGGCTTCAACGCCGCAACCATGGAGTACGGCAATCTGATCGAGCAGGGCATCATTGACCCGGTAAAGGTCACCGCATCTGCTGTTGTAAACGCAACGTCTGTTGCTCGGATGATCCTCACCACTGAGGCATCCGTTGTGGAAAAGCCCGCTGAGCCTGAGGCTCAAGCAGCCGGTGTCCACGGACATCACCACTAAGAGCTAGTCCTTAACGCTCCCGCTTTCGCCAGTGCACCACTGCGAAGGTGGGGGCGTTTTGCGTTGCGTATACCGCTTGCGCGCTACTTGCGTGTTATTTAGCGCGAGCTGCAACGGTGGGCACTGCTGGAGCACCCTTCGCGCGCACCTTACGTGGCTGGCGGGCGCGCAGCAGGTTCTGGCGCTCGGATTCGCTCATGCCACCCCAGATGCCATAAGGCTCTGCCACCTTGAGCGCGTGCTCGCGGCACTGCTCGAGGACCGGGCAGGTGTAGCAGATAGACTTGGCACGATTCTCGCGCTGTGCGCGAGCACGACCGCGCTCGCCGTCCGGGTGGTAGAACACATCTGATGCCTGGCCACGGCAGGAACCGTGCAACTGCCAATCCCAGAAGTCGGCGTTTGGTCCTGGAAGCTGCTGTGGCTGAGACATGGTTGTATTCCCCTTTATATGAGCACCGGAGCTGCGTTGTACGCAGATGGTGGACACGGATGTTGACTAGGCGTCGCGCTGAGTTCGTGCAGTGTTCGCGCTGAGCTCGCGCTGCGACCCGAGATGAAGTGTGGTATCCCATGGTTAACATTTGGTTGAATTTGTGTTGCCGGAAGTTTGATAGGTGGCCCCTTTAGGTGAAAAGGTGTTCCTGACCTGCGCAGACTGTCCAGGTTAAAGGTGGGTGAACTTTTGGAAAATGCTGAAGAATCCCTCTCAACTACCTTGTAAAGCCACTTGTAAAGTTTGTTAAGGGTGTGGTGTTAGTGCTCGTCTGGGGCGAAAATATTGCTTTTTGCTAACGATTTAACGTTAGGTATGCCAAATTGGGTAATTCCTACGCAGTTCACAGGTTTGGCTTCGGTTATGTTCTACGTTTTGTCTAGTACTTCTGGGGTCATGGAGAAGTGAAGGCGCGCGTAATATCACTTCTGAACTGGGAAAATGTTTCGGCCAGGTGGGGGTTTATGTGACGTGCTTCAAGAAATGTCTGGGCCACAGGGTATGATTGGGATTCGATTTAACTGATTGAAAAGCTGTATCAATCCGTTGAATCGTTTTTCACCGCACTTGTACAAATCCGTAGATGCAAAGTAGGGCTATCGTGTCAGACTCAACCGCCGACGAACGGCTCGCAGAGCTCGTTCCTATGGCTGCAGACGGTGACCGTAGGGCACTGCAGGAAGTGATACGGATTGTCTACCCGAGGGTTCTGCGCTACACCCGGGCACGCATCGGTGGTGGCCGAACCCCGACGGCAGAGGATACTGCCCAGGAAATCTGCCTCGCTGTGTCCCAGTCGATTGGAAAGTATGTCGACCGCGGGAAGCCTTTTATGGCCTTTGTGTACGGCATTGCATTCAACAAAGTTGCAGATGCCCACCGAAGCATGTCGCGAGACAAATCGAACCCCACAGAAGACGTTCCAGATGGGGAATATTCCGGGACCACTCCAGAGGAATCTGCGCTGGTTATTGATGGAAGTAACAGAGTCAGAGCGTTGCTCGATTCACTAAGTGAGAAGGCCCGAGACATTATCATTCTGAGAGTGTTCGTGGGACTTTCTGCAGAAGAAACTGCGGATGCCGTTGGAAGTACAGCGGGGGCTGTGCGAGTGGCACAGCACCGTGCGCTCGCTTCCTTAAGGCAGTCTTTAGAGCAAGAGAAAGAGTCGAACAATGACTAAGCGGCGCAATGAGGATGCGAACAGCGACATCACAGATCAGCTCAAACCGCTGATCGACGATGACGCATTCTTGACGTCTTTGTCGCGAGGGGAAGATCCCTCAGGCGGCGAAGACGAGTTGGCGCAGCTTCTTTTAGAGCTACGCCAAGAGGTCAACGGCCAGATGCCACCGGCACCCGTCATCGAGGGCGGCGAAGAAGTCGCGGATGATGGCGCGAATGGCTCGGGGGAGAGCACTGATGCTGCTGTCCTCCCGCTTGGCCCTGCCCGCAATAAGCGTCGCGTGAATCCGTGGCTAGCTGGTTTTGTCGGTGCTGCCGCCTCTGCGGTCGTTGTCGTGGGATCCGGTGCGGCGATCTATAACGCCACCCCAGGTTCTGCTCTGTGGCCGATCTCTACGGCCATCTACGGCGATCGTACGGCCGTGGTTGAACTTGCAGGCACCTTAGACGAGATGCAGTCTGCCACCGATAACGGCGACGAGGATCGGGCGCGCGAGCTGCTCAGTCAGGCTCGTTCCATCGTGGGAGACATGAAGGAAGGCACGGACGTCACTGCAACCGATGCCCGCGCAAATCAATCCCGCGAGGCGGGTACTCCTGGCACCGAGACGGTGACGGTGACCGTGACTCGAGCACCGCGAGATGCTGCAGAATCGTCCCAGCGCGAGAGTGCGGAGTCCGTGACCGACGCGCAGGTTGCTACCGTCACTGAGACAGTGACCCCAAGTCCTGGCGCACCAGTGACTGTGACGCAGACAGAAACCCAGACCCAAACACAGGTAGAAACGGTGTACGTGGAAGCGCCCGTGCGCGAAAACCCACTGCCACCGACGCAGGCTCCGGTAGAGGTTGAACCGCAGCCTACCGCGGCGCCGGTAGCACCGCAGCAGTACTAGCGGGATTCCAGCCCGTCTAGGTACCCCAAGGCGTAGTCCCATGGGACAAACGCGTTGGGGTCAGGCTCCACGCTGGGCTCATGTACAGGCGGAATCTGATTGCCGAGCGTGGCCACCATGTTTGTTTCCATGATGTCCCAGTCGTAGAAGTGCATCTGGTCGCAGTCTTCACACAAGAAGTAGATTCCCAGAATGCCGCGTGGCTTGAGCACCTGGCGAAATTCGCGCACGTGTCGCAGATCCTCAAGGACGGCGGCGCGTTCATCGTCGCTAAGCGGCTCGATGTGCTCTTCATCGAGAAACGAGGCCGGATCGTTGGGATCATCGGCAAACGGATCGCGTGGCATCATGGAGTCATAGTTCACACTGGTCACCCTATTGTTTCAAGTGCCATAGAGCAATTTGCCAGCGCACAACACGACTTGCGTGCGGGCTAGGAATCTAGGGCCTTTAGGCACTAAGGTAAGAGCAAGCGAATTGTAGGTGTCTGTGATAGGAGAACTTAAAGATATGACCGAACCACACGTGTTTACCGGTGGAGATGACCCAACCAAGATTGCATTACGTGGACTGACCTTTGATGATGTTCTTCTTTTGCCAGCTGAATCGCACATCGTGCCAGGCGAAGTGAACACCTCGGCGCAATTAACCCGCAAGATCCGCCTGGGCATCCCCGTGGCGTCTGCTGCTATGGATACTGTCACCGAGGCACGCATGGCGATCGGGATGGCACGCCAGGGCGGTATCGGTGTGCTGCACCGCAACCTGTCCGCTGAAGAGCAGGCGGAGCAAGTAGATATTGTGAAGCGTTCCGAGTCCGGAATGGTCACCAACCCAGTTACCGCGCGCCCAGACATGACCATCGAGGAAGTCGATGCATTGTGCGCGCGGTTCCGTATTTCTGGCCTGCCTGTCATCGATGACGAGGGCAAGCTCGTTGGCATTATCACCAACCGCGACATGCGCTTCGAATCCAACTTCGAGCGCAAGGTCTCTGAGGTCATGACCCAGATGCCACTGGTTGTGGCCAGCGAGGGTGTCACCAAGGAAGAAGCACTTGAGCTGCTGAGCACCAACAAGGTGGAGAAGCTGCCGATTATTGATGGCGAGGGCAAGCTCACCGGCCTGATCACGGTGAAGGACTTCGTGAAGTCCGAGGCTTACCCGAACGCATCCAAGGACGATTCCGGTCGCCTCCTCGTTGCAGCTGGTATCGGTACCGGTGAGGATTCTTACTCCCGCGCAGGCCTGTTGGTCGACGCTGGCGTCGACGCACTCGTGGCCGATTCCGCTCACGCACACAACAACCGCGTGCTTGAGATGGTCGCGCGCATCAAGAAGGACTTCGGCGCCAACGTCGAGGTTATCGGCGGTAACCTGGCTACCCGCGAGGCAGCCCAGGCCATGATCGATGCTGGTGCGGATGCCATCAAGGTCGGTATCGGCCCAGGCTCGATTTGTACCACCCGCGTTGTCGCAGGTGTAGGCGCTCCTCAGATCACCGCGATCCTGGAGGCGTCCGTTCCAGCTCGCGCGGCTGGCGTGCCAATCATCGCCGATGGCGGCATGCAGCACTCCGGCGATGTAGCGAAGGCCATCGCGGCCGGCGCATCCACCGTCATGCTCGGCTCCATGCTTGCAGGTACCGCGGAGGCCCCAGGCGACATCGTCGTTGTCGGTGGTAAGCAGTACAAGCGCTACCGCGGCATGGGTTCCATGGGCGCTATGCAGGGCCGTGGCCTCTCCGGCGAGAAGCGCTCCTACTCCAAGGACCGCTACTTCCAGGCAGATGTGACCAGCGAGGACAAGCTGGTTCCAGAAGGCATCGAAGGTCGCGTGCCTTACCGTGGCACGATTGATGCGATTACCCACCAGATCGTCGGTGGCCTGCGTGCTGCAATGGGTTACACCGGTTCTTCTTCCACCGAGGAGCTGCAGACGAAGCAGTTCGTGCAGATCACCACCGCTGGTCTGCGCGAATCGCACCCACACGACATCACCCAGACCGTCGAGGCGCCGAACTACCACAGCTAGTTTTTCGCTTCACGACGATTGGCCCGCCCCTTCCCAGCGTTTCCGCTGCGGAGGGGGCGGGTCTTTGTACTTCTGTGAGGCCTATCTCTCTCGCAGGTGGGGAAGGCCCGTAGAATAGGCCCCATGCGTGATTACGTAGAAATCGGAATTGGGCGCGAAGCCCGCTCAACCTACCACCTCAGCGACGTCTCGATCGTGCCAACCCGTAGGACACGATCGTCCAAGGACGTGGATACCACCTGGAATATCGACGCTTATACCTTTGATATTCCCGTGGTGGCACATCCCACCGACGCCGTGGTCAGCCCCGAGTTTGCCATCGAAATGGACAAGCAGGGTGGCCTGGCGGTGCTCAACGCTGAAGGCGTGTACGGACGCCACGCGGATGCCGATGCCGCGATTGCCTCTATCGCAGAGGCCGTCAAGCAGGGCGACCGCGCGGCAACGCGCGCGCTGCAGGAACTGCACAAGGCGCCCGTCGATACCGACCTGCTCACCGAGCACATCACCCAGATTCGTGAATCCGGGGCGACCGTTGCGGTGCGCGTGAGCCCGCAATACGCCCGCGAGATCGCACCTGTGGTGATCAAGGCCGGCGCCGAGCTGCTCTTCATCCAGGGCACCATGATCTCCGCTGAGCATGTTCAAGAAGGCGGCGAACCGCTGAACCTGAAGGAGTTCATCGGTTCTTTGGAGATCCCTGTCATCGCTGGCGGCGTCTCCGATTACACGACTGCTTTGCACCTCATGCGCTCCGGCGCAGCAGGCATCATCGTCGGCTCGGGCGACACCACCTCCGAGAGCGCTCTGGGTATTGGTACCCCGATGGCCACCGCGATTGCTGACGCTGCCGCTGCGCGCCGGGAATACCTAGACGAGACCGGTGGTCGCTACGTCCATATCATTGCCGACGGCGAGATCGCACTCTCCGGCGACATTGCTCGCGCCATCGCCTGCGGCGCCGACGCCGTCATGCTGGGCGCACCGCTGGCTCGCACCGCTGAGGCAGCAGGCAAGGGATTGTACTGGCAGTCCTCGGCAGCGCACCCGCAGTTCCCGCGCGGCTACGTGGAGATGACCGAGAGCTTCGAAGCCGATGCTGAGGAGAATGTGGCCTCGCTCGAGGAAGTTCTGCACGGCCCATCGTCAGACCCACTGGGCATGTTTAACGTGGTCGGCGGCCTGCGTCGAGCAATGGCGAAGTGCGGCTACACCGATGTGAAGAGCTTCCAGAAAGTGCAGCTTTCGCTGAACTAGTGATGCCCTATTGTGTTGGGCCACAGGGAGGCGTAATTTTCCAGGTGTGACTAACAGAGTAGGCAAGCCCTACCGCCCAGTCCGCCGAGATAACTTCACTACGCGGCCGTCGAAAGAACGCCATTACTCCTGGTGGAAAGTGATGTGCCTGTCCGGCGTGGATTATTTTTCCACGCTCGGCTACCAGCCCAGCATCGCCATTATTGCCGTAGGCGCGTTGGCCCCGCCCGCCACCCTCGTGCTGGTCTTGGTGACCATATTGTGTGCCGTTCCGGTCTACCGCCGGGTCGCTCGGCATTCGCCACACGGAATGGGATCAATCGCGCTCATCGAAGGGCTCACCCATGGTTGGCTCGGCAAACTGATCGTGCTCGTCCTGCTGGGATTTGCCGCCACGGACTTCATGATCACCATCACGCTGTCCTCAGCGGATGCCTCCGCGCACCTATTGCACACGACGGAATCCCCATGGCAGCTCCCACTGACCATTGGCCTGATCGTCCTGCTGGCGCTGGTATTCATGCGAGGCTTCAAGGAAGCCGTCTCCGTCGCAGTGGTCCTGGTAAGCACTTATCTGACGCTGACCCTGATCGTTCTCGGCGCTGGCGTGTACCAGCTGTACCAGCACCCGGAGTTGATTGGTAACTGGGCCAATGCACTCGCGCACTCGCATGCGAGCCCCTGGGCCATCGTGCTAATTTCCCTGATCGTCTTCCCAAAGCTCGCGCTGGGACTGTCCGGGTTTGAAACCGGCGTGTCCGTGATGCCACTCATTCGCGCCAATTCCACAGAGGAGCGCGTTCGAGGTGCGCACCGCTTG
This sequence comes from Corynebacterium lubricantis DSM 45231, assembly GCF_000379425.1. Lineage (GTDB taxonomy): Bacteria > Actinomycetota > Actinomycetes > Mycobacteriales > Mycobacteriaceae > Corynebacterium > Corynebacterium lubricantis. Next base: position 55,536 of record NZ_KB902235.1, on the reverse strand, counting down.
CTCACCACCTCTGCGCTGATCATGTGCGTGTTCCTCCTATTGTCTTCATTCGTTGCGGTCACGCTGATTCCCGCAGCGCAGTTTCAAGCGGGAGGCACCGCCGAAGGCCGCGCGCTGGCCTGGGTCGCCCACGAGTACCTAGGGAGCACCTTTGGTGCGGTCTACGATATCTCGACGGTCGCCATTTTGTGGTTTGCCGGGGCCTCCGCCATGAGTGGTTTGCTCGCCCTGATCCCGAAGTACTTGCCCCGGTATGGCATGGCACCGCGGTGGGCGCAGCGCTCCCGTCCGATGGTGGGAGTATTGGCGGCGGCGGCAATCGTCGTCACGCTCGTGTTCCGTGCTTCCGTGACGCAGCAGGCCGGGGCGTATGCCACCGGCGTGTTGGTGGTCATCACCTCGGGCGCGATCGCCGTCACCTTGTACGCGAAGGGCGCAGCACGCGGGTACTTCGCAGTTGTGTCGGTGATTTTCATCGCGACCACCGTGGCCAATATTATTGAGCGCCCCGACGGCATCCGGGTCGCCGCCTGGTTCATCCTCTGCATCATCGTTTTCTCGTTTGCCTCGCGCATGTGGCGGGCCTACGAGCTTCGCGACGTCGGCGTGACCTGGGACGAGAAAGCAGAAACAATCCTCTCGGCACATACCACCGGCAACCGCATCAATATTGTGCCTTTTGCTCCCCACCTGGTTACAAACACGGATGAGGACGAACTCCGCTCGAAGGACCAAGAGATCCGGCAGAATAACCACCTGGATGAAGAATCCGTGGTCTACCTGGAAATTCAACTCCGCGACCCCTCGGCCTTCTCGGAGCAACTCCACGTCGAAGGGCGCACCGACGAGGACGGCCGGGCAATCCTGTCGGTGTGTGCGTCCTCGGTAGCAAACTCGCTGGCTGTGATCGCGATCCATATTGGAAAGAACTTCAACGTTCTACCCACGCTCTACTTCGATTGGGCGCAGGGAAGCCCATGGCTGCAGACGCTGCGCTATATCTTTCTGGGCAAGGGCCAAGTGGCCACGGAGACACGTGAGATCTTGCGCCGCGCCATCGCCGACGAATCGAAAAGACCTAGAATTCACGTGGGGTAGGGGCGTCGACTACACTTTGGAACGTGAATACACCTAATCCTCGCCCCGTGCTCGTCGTCGATTTCGGCGCCCAGTACGCTCAGCTGATTGCTCGCCGTGTGCGTGAGGCCAGAATTTATTCTGAGGTCATCCCGCATACCGCCACCGCAGAAGAAGTCAAAGCTAAAAACCCTGCAGCCCTGGTCCTCTCCGGTGGCCCCTCGTCGGTGTACGAGGATGGTGCACCGAAACTAGACCCAGAAATCCTCGAGCTCGACCTGCCCGTCTTCGGCATTTGCTACGGCTTCCAGTCTATGACGGCGGCGCTCGGCGGCACCGTGGAAAAGACCGGTACCCGCGAATACGGTCGCACCCCGCTGTCGGTTGACGGTGGCGTGCTGCACGCCGGGCTTAACGACGAGCACCCGGTCTGGATGAGCCACGGCGATTCCGTGACGTCCGCACCGGAGGGCTTTACCGTGACCGCGTCCTCTCCTGGCGCGCCGGTGGCTGCGTTTGAGAACGTGGAGAAGAAGATGGCGGGTGTGCAATACCACCCTGAGGTCATGCACTCCCCGCATGGCCAGGAAGTGCTGACTCGCTTCCTCACCGAGGTCGCAGGACTGAAGCAGGATTGGACCCCAGCGAATATCGCCGAGCAGCTCATCGAGCAGGTCCGCGAGCAGATCGGCCCCGAGGGCAAGGCAATCTGTGGCCTGTCTGGTGGCGTCGACTCCGCCGTGGCCGCAGCTATCGTGCAGCGCGCCATCGGTGATCGTTTGACCTGTGTGTTCGTGGATCACGGTCTGCTGCGCCAGGGTGAGCGCGAGCAGGTGGAGCAGGACTACGTGGCTGCTACTGATGTCCGCCTTGTCACCATGGACGAGCGCGAGAACTTCCTGAACAAGCTGGCCGGCGTGACCGACCCAGAGGCGAAGCGCAAGGCGATCGGTGCGGAGTTCATCCGCGCGTTCGAGCGCGCCGTCGCAGGCGTGCTGGAAGGCGAGCAGGTGGACTACCTGGTCCAGGGCACCCTGTACCCCGACGTCGTCGAGTCCGGCGGCGGCACCGGCACTGCCAATATCAAGAGCCACCACAACGTGGGCGGCCTGCCCGACGATGTTGAGTTCGAGCTCGTCGAGCCACTGCGCCTGCTGTTCAAGGACGAGGTCCGCGCCGTTGGCCGCGAGCTCGGCCTGCCCGAGGTGATTGTCAACCGTCAGCCATTCCCTGGCCCTGGTCTGGGTATCCGCATCATCGGTGAGGTCACCAAAGATCGCCTCGACCTGCTGCGTAAGGCAGATGCCATCGCCCGCGAAGAGCTGACCAAGGCTGGCCTGGACAACACCATCTGGCAGTGCCCAGTGGTCCTTCTAGCAGACGTGCGCTCCGTTGGTGTGCAGGGCGACGGCCGTACCTACGGCCACCCAATCGTGCTGCGCCCCGTGGCCTCCGAGGACGCCATGACCGCGGACTGGGTCCGCGTGCCGTACGAGACGCTGGAGATCATCTCTACCCGCATCACCAACGAGGTCGACGACGTCAACCGCGTGGTGTTGGACATTACCTCCAAGCCACCGGGAACCATTGAGTGGGAATAAAAGCAACCACCGGGCGCTAAGGATCTTGCGATCTTTAGCGCCCGGTGCGCTTTTGGTGCTCGGTGCAGCTAGCTGAGAGGTTAGTTGCGCACGTTGATGTCTCCCAGACTGTTGTCGATGCGCACGGTAAGCGTGCCACCTTCTGCATCAGGGTTGACTAGCCCCGGGCAGTGCGCGGTGCCGAGACTCACCGAACATTCGAACTGGGTGCGAGCCTCGCTCGACGGAGTGATGTGGGTTTCGCCCAGGCTGTTGTCGATGGTGATGGTGCGATCGCTGTCGAGCACGGGCAGGTTCGACATGTCGACGGTGAGTTCGCCAATGCTGTGCTCAATATTGGTTAGATCAGCCTCGCTGGACATGGTGACCATGCGGTCACCGGAGGTGTCGCCGAGGTCCACATTGCGGACGATGCCGAAGCCTGTGGCGGAGAAGATCAGGACCACAACGGTGGTGGTGCCGATGATCCATGCCCAGCCGTGCTTGCGCTTCTTCGGGGGCTCGGGCTGTGGCTGAGCGGGCTCAGGCAGGTCCCACAGCTCGGGCACGGTGCCCAGCGGATCCCAGGCAGGGGGCGTGTTGCGCCCGACGTCGGGGTGAGGGTAGCCGTCGACAGGGTGCAGGGTGGAGAAGTCAGGGGAGAAGCTTTGCGACGAAGTCGTTTCCCCCTGGGCGCTTGCGCCCTCGCTTGCGCTTGTTTCCGGGGCGCTCATGCCCTTGCTTGTGCCCTGTGGAGGGTTTGCCAGCAAGCCATCCGGTGCTTCAGGAGTGCGCTGGTGCAGGAAGTAGATCAGCGCGCCGAACACCACAAGTGTGAGCAGTCCGCTCAGGGAGGTCGAGCTTGCGCCCATCCCGCCGAGCAAACCGATGGTCATAATAGAGGAGAACACGATGAGAACCCAGCCGGTGTTGCGTTCTTCCTTTTCGGTGGGATTGAGCGTGTCCTTTTCTGCGGCAACTGCGTCCCAAGGAGACGTTGTCATGCCGTAGCGGGGCATAACCAGCATGAGGAGTAGGTAGACGAGGAGGCTGCCACCCCATGCGAAGAAGGTGACAACGAAGATGATGCGGATGAGGGTGGGGTCGATGCGGTAGCGGGCTCCAAGGCCCTCGCAGACACCGCCGAGGTAGGCGTTGCCGCCTTGCTTCTTCGGGATGCGGGGTGGTCGGGTGGCCCAGATGTCTTTGAGGGTGTCGTTGAAGGTGCTCATGCTTTAAGTTTCGCTGAGATCCGCCTGGTTGTGAATCGGGATCTGCCCTGAACTTTTGCTTCAGGGTTTACCCCGATTCTTTTCTCCCGAGGGCGTGGAACAATTAGTGTATGCCTCAACGATCACCGTATATCTCCGCGGAAAAGCCGATGCTGTACCCGCGCTACACACGCCCGAAAAACGGGCGAGTAGTCGCGGGCGTTGCTGCGGGCTTAGCGCAACACCTTGGCGTGGACGTCGGCTGGGTGCGCGTTGCGCTGGTGGTCGCTGCATTTCTTTCCGGCGCCGGAGTCTGGGTCTATGCCCTGGTGTGGATGTTCTCGGAGCCCAATAACCGCAATGATCCCGTTCCGTCGAATCAGAAGATGGGCATGGCCAGCTACATCGGTTTGGCTGCGATCGGCATTGTCGGTGCTGTGGCGACGACGGGACTGCTCAGTGGCGTGAGCGCTTTTGTGCTCATCGCGTTGGGCGTGGTGGCCGTTGGTGCCTTCCTCTCCTGGCAGGCCTTCGACCGGGAGAAGAGATCCGTTGGCAATATCATTGCGTTGGTGGCGGGCGTGACTTTGGTGTTCGCCGGCGTGGTCGCCATGGCAGTGCTGTGGGAGGACGGTGGATTCGGCGGTGCCGTCGCCTCTGTGATTCTTACCCTCCTCGGCGTGGGAATTTTGGTCATCCCGCTGATGATGCGCCTGACATCCTCGCTGGTCAGCGCCCGCGAGGAGAAAGCCGTGGCGAATCAGCGTTCCGAAATCGCGTCCCGGCTGCATGACTCGGTGCTGCAAACCTTGGCACTGATTCAAAAGCGTGCCGACGACCCCGACGAAGTCACCCGGCTCGCGCGCGGACAAGAACGAGAGCTGCGAGCCTGGCTCTTTGACGCCGAAGAAAAGACCTCCACGACAGTGTTCGCGGCCCTGAATAAGGCCGCCGGCGAAGTGGAAGATCTAGTGGGTGTGCGGATCAGCCCCGTCACCGTCGGCGATGACGTGAGCTTCAACGAAGATACCGAACCACTTGTGTTGGCTGCCCGCGAAGCAATGCTCAACGCCGGCAAGCACGCAGGGGTAGATACCCTTGATGTCTACGCCGAACACCTGGCTGGCGAGCTCACCATCTTTGTGCGGGACCGCGGTAAAGGCTTCGACCCTGAAGACATTCCGGATGATCGCCACGGTGTGCGCGACTCGATTATCGGGCGGATGGAACGCGCAGGTGGGGAAGTGACAATCCGCTCCTCGTCTGCCGGGACAGAAATTACTCTCACCTTGGCGGTAACCTAAACAACTATGGTGCGAGTTTTCCTAGTTGATGATCATTCCGTGTTCCGGGCCGGTGTCCGTGCAGAGTTAGCCGACAAAGTCGACATTGTCGGCGATGCGGGCACGGTGCGCGAGGCGGTCGCGGGAATCAACTCCACGCACCCCGATGTTGTGCTGCTGGACGTGCACATGCCCGACGGCGGCGGTCTCGCCGTGATCAAACAAACCCAGGTCGAGACAAAATTCCTCGCCCTGTCGGTCTCTGACGCGGCAGAGGACGTGATTGCGCTCATCCGGGCGGGTGCGCGTGGTTACGTGACGAAGAATATCGATGGGGTTGAGCTCGCCGAAGCCGTTAACCGGGTCAACGGCGGAGATGCCTATTTCTCGCCGCGCCTGGCGGGTTTTGTGCTCGATGCCTTCGCCTCAGGAGGGGTGGTCGACGACCCGGAGGGAGAACCGGAGAAGATCGATGATCCGGTCGTTGACGCACTGACCCGGCGCGAGCTGGAAGTGCTACGGCTTCTGGCGCGCGGATATACCTACAAGGAAATCGGCGAGAAGCTCTTCATTTCCATTAAGACGGTGGAAACGCACGCGTCGAATATCCTGCGTAAGACGCAGCAATCGAATAGGCATCAGCTCACCCGGTGGGCGGCGGATCGCGATCTGGATTAGCGCCTGATTAGAGGCTTATGCGTAGGCGAGTTTTCGCGTGCCGTCGACATGTGGATACAGCATCCACGCGAGCCCGCCGATGATGAGGAAGGCAAGCGCGGCACCCCAGGAGGGCCACGGCGCAAGAACCGGCGAGATCATCAGCAGCAGCCACCACACCATGAGTGGCACCATCTGGCCGATGGTGGGGAAGGTGTCCACGTTGTTCGCCAGCGCGAAGTACTTCATTTCGCGACGATAGGGATGCAACAGAGTCAGCGCAATGGCAGCTACGGCAGCCGTTCCAGCCAGCGCAACGCGCAGCCCGATTCCCATTCCACTGAGCATGAAGGCCACGGACAATCCGACGAGGATGGATCCCACTCCACGCACAAGCGTCGGTGTAGGAATCGGGGTTTTGCGGGCTTTCATGTCACCGTAGGCAGTCATGAAATATCAGGCTATCAGCTTGAAGAGGATTGATCGGAATGCAAAAGACTGTCATGATTTCTTCATGACCATCATCACAAGCGTGCTGTTCTTGGTAGCAGGTGCCGCCCTGGCAATTGTGGCCACAGGGAAGTTCAGCGCGCGCGATCCCTATGGGATGATTCCCTATTTCATTGGGGAGTGCCTCGACATTGAGTTTCCCTGGTACCTGACCCGGGCTGTGGGATTCTTCCTCCTGATCGTGGCGGCTGCCATGGCACAACCCGTGTTAGGCCTGTGGGCGCTGTTACTCGTTGTAATCGGAGCCTTCCCCTCGTTGATGATGACCCGCGCGCACAATCGACGGGCCAGGAAGACGTGGTGGCCAGACTCCAACGCGTAATTACCTGTGTTTACACCGCCCGGTCCATGACCCACGCCAATACCTCGCCTGAACCGGTGACCTTGAGGGGACCCGCGTCAGTCAGGCGGAGGGTGTCGCCTGCATGTAGGTGCTCGCCATCCACGTGAGCCTCGCCCGTAGCGACGAAGAAGTGGACGAAGGCCCCACCCGAAAGTTCGCGTGGGAGATCGTCGTGAAGCCGTGCGACCCATAACGCGGCACCCTCGACTCCCAATGGAAGCGGGGAGCTGGGCCCTGCCACCTGAACGAAATCGCCCGAGGCGAGCGTGTCATTGTAATCGTGATGGTCATGCGAGGGCGTGGTTCCTAAAACATCGGCGGGCAACCAGCTCTGGACCACCCGGACTTTTTGTCTGCTGGTGTAGCCCGCGGCGTTGACCTCGGAGTGGCGGACGCCGGCGCCTGCGCTGATGTGTTGGGCCATGCCGGTTTCGACGATGGTCGATTCTGCACTGCCCGAATCGCGATGTTCGAGGGCTCCGTCGAGGACCCAGGTGATAATTTCGGCATCCTGGTGATGGTGCATGTCGAATCCCTCGCCGGGGGCGACGATGTCGTCGTTATGCACCATGAGGAGCCCGAAGGCGTTGGCAGCGAGATCGAAGTTGCCGGTAGCAAGGAATGATTGCCGCGAATCTACTGCCGCATCACGCCAGAAATGCCGATCAGCTGCGCGGATAAGCTCGGTTGTTGTCATGTACACAATCCTAGCAATTCGTTATCCAAATTGGCAGGGGGGTGTCGCGATAGCATTGAAGAGGTGATGAATTAATGCGACGTTGATCGGGCGAGAGGGGTGGGTCCATGACTCTAGCGGTTGTTCTGTCTGCCCTCGGATTGTTCGCGGCGACCAATATCGATGACCTTTTGATGCTGTCGATCTTTTTCGCCCGCGGAGCCGGTCAAAAAGGCGCGATCTGGAAAATTGTCCTCGGGCAATATGCCGGATTCACTGCCATTCTTGCCATTTCGGTGCTGTTGGCCCTGGGAGTAGAGCTCCTCATTCGCCCTGAATGGATCCCGTTGTTTGGTCTTATTCCGATTGCGATGGGCCTCTGGTTTATCTATGTTCACCTGCGGGGCAAGGATCACGACCCCGAAGAGGACGCGCAGGGAAAGGCGATTAGCTTTCGTGCCGTCAGCGTTGTCAGCTTTGCCCACGGCGGCAACAATATCGGCCTCTACGTGCCAGTATTTGCGAACGTTGAAATATCCACGATGCTGATCTACTGCGCGATCTTTATAGTCTTAGACGGTCTGCTCCTGTATCTTGCATATGTTGTGGCGAGGCACCCGTTGGTGGCCCGAACGTTCCACCGCTGGGAGCATATTATTTACCCAACGGTGTTGATTGGCGTGGGTGCGCTCATTCTCGCGGGCGGGTAGTGTCCCGGATATAACCCCGTCGAAAATATGTTCGAGCAGGGGTGTTGCGCGCGTCGAAATCGAAGAGCATACTACAGGGTGTGGAGGGAACATATGTTCGGAACGTAGAGGAATTTGGTGATCTTGGTGCAGGGCTCAGCAGGGCCGACAAGATCGCCACTTTGCGCTCCCGCATGGCCGCGCTCGGAGGGGAAGTTGTAGAACAAGTTGCTGAAGAGACGGATATTCTCCCTGTTGGTGATGGGCTGGAGCGACTCCTTGCACAAGGTGGTCTACCTCGACGATCGGTAACACACTTAAGCGATACCCCCGCTCTCGCGGTGGAATTGATCGACCAGGTTACCTCCCGTGGCGGGTTTGCTGGGGTTGTGGGGTGGCCGGAACTGTCCTATGCGGGCATCGGGGAACTGCAGCGCGTGGTGGCCGTCCCGGATCCGGGCACGGAACCCCTCTCCGTTGCTTCCGTTTTGGTGGAGGGGCTCGATCTGGTGATCTATCGCAGCGCCGTCGACCTTACCATTTCGCCTGTACGTGCGAGACCAATATTGGCGCGACTCCGCGCCGGGCACGCCGCCTTGCTGCTGGTAGGCACGAAGGTGCAATCGCCTGCTCTGAGTATTTCCGCGCAGGTTGCCGATTTCCGTGGCATCGGTCAGGGCAGCGGAAGAATCACCGGGATGGACTTGAACGTGCGGACAGAGTCCAAGGGACACCGGCCATCCTCCGGAATTCTCACTGTGGGTCAGGCAGGCGGTCAGGCTGCTGGACACGCTGCTGGTACGGCCCCACAGCGGCATTTAAGGGCGGTGCGATAAATGCGGGTGGCAGCATTATGGTTTCCGGACTGGCCGATCCAAGCCGCGCGCCTCAGCGCCGAGGACGCACTCGCCGAGCCTCTAGCCATCGGTGAACAACATCGCATCACCGTGTGCTCGTCCGTGGCTCGTGCCCAAGGCGTGCGCCGGGGCATGAAAGTGCGGGCGGCACAAGCGGTCTGCCCGAGTCTGACCGTGCTGGACAGTGACGTGGATCGGGATGGGCGGATGTTCAGCTCGCTTGCAGCAAGCTTTGACGACGTGGCCTCGTCCGTGGAGGTAATCCGGCCCGGGTTGGTCGTTGTGGATTTAGCAGCGGTTGCGAAATTTCATGGTGGTGAAGCGATCGCAGTAGAGATGCTCCTCGACGCGGCAGCGCGCAAAGGGATCGATGCGCTGGCGGGTGCCGCAGACGAAATTGCCACAGCAATCATCGCCTCGCGTGCAGGCCAAATCGTCCCCGCCGGCGAATCCGCGGGCTTCTTAGCCCAGCAACCGGTTTCCGTCTTGGTCGCAGAAACAGCCTTGGGGGTGGACCCGGAGCTGGTGCGCGCGCTGAGCCAATTAGGGGTGCGTACCCTGGGAGACTTAGCCGCACTGCCGTCGACCGCAGTGTCTACTCGTTTCGGCGTGGGAGGAATCACCTGCCATAAAATCGCTCGCGCAGCACCCGACCGGCGAGTAGCGCCTGAACTACCCGTTGCAGACCTCGCCGTTGGGCTGACCCCGGAGGATCCCATCGAGCGCGTCGACGCGGCAGCCTTCGCCGCGCGCGGATTGGCAGCCGCGCTTCATGAGAAGCTCTCCGCCGTCGGGCAGAACTGTGTGCGCTTGAAAATCATTGCGGAGCTCACCGATGGCAGGCAGGTGGAGCGGGTCTGGCGAACCAAGGAAGCACTGACTGAGGCCGCCACCGCGGATCGTGTGCGCTGGCAACTCGATGGTTGGCTGACCAGTGGCGGGGCAGGTGCCATCGCGTCCTTGATCCTGGAGCCTTTGGAGCTGGCCGCACCCGAACCCGTCGGTGAACTCTGGCGCGATGGGACCACAACCGATGCTGCGCGCCGGGTTGTCGAGCGAGTGCAATCCACACTCGGCCTCGACGCGGTAGTACAGCCTGTCCTCGTCGGCGGGCGGGGAGTGCTCGAGCGCATCGAACTGGTGCCTTTTGGGGAACAAGCCCCAGAACCTGTCGAAGGGGAGTGGCCGGGAGCCATTCCGGCCCCGTTGCCGGCGCGGCTCGGCGGAGGGCCGACGCACCCAGTGGCGCGTGTTGTGCTGATCGACGCGGAGGCGAAGCGGGTTGGGGTGACCGCGGAGGCGGTGCTGAGCTCCCGCCCCTATGCGCTTGGGTGGGGAAAGAACCACTATCTTGTGACGGCGTGGGCGGGACCGTGGCCCGTCGATGGAGGTTGGTGGGAGGCGCACCCGCGGAAGGTTGCGCGCCTCCAAATCGTCGGAAAGCGAGAAGGCGAAGCGCAACAAGCATGGCTGCTGTTATGGGTACAAGGCGGGTGGAGGATCGAGGCGATGTATGGCTAAAAGGTGCGTGCTACTTAGCGTGGATATCCACGACGAGGCGCAGCGGATTCTCCAACATTTCCACCGAATACGGGTGCTCTTTATCAACGCCAATAATGAACTGAGCGCGGCCGCCACCATTGGATGCCTTGACGACCTCGACCACGCAGCCGGTTCCGGCGATGGTACGCAGCTGGGGGTCTGGGATGCCCAGTTCCTTAGCCGGGACGACCCCGTCAATGTTGACGTTCAAAAACGCTTTGCCCTTGACGGGGACGGCAGAACCAGAGGCCTGTTGGGAAGGGGAATCGACATAGTCGACGTACCAGCCGGGTTGACCGCTGCCAGCCAGGTCAAAAACAACCCGGTCGAAATGATCGTGCGCACCCGTGCGCACATGGGTCACCACCAGCTGGCTGGGGGCTTCCGGGCGCTGCGTTTTCTCAGTCAAGCTGGCATCGCCTAAAGGCATGACGCCTGCGGTCGTGCTCGAACTGCTGGGGCTGCTGACGGCCTGGGTTGCTACTGTTCCATCACCCGCGCATGCCGAAGTTGCGAACATTGCCACGAGGGCGATGCCGCAGACTGCGGAATGACGAATCGTAAACACGAATACAAAGGGTAATATTCATGCCCATAAATGGAAAACCAGAACGGTACAAAAACCAAAAAGGTAATCAAAACGTTGTAAAGTCAACAACTTCCGCCTTGTGAAGAAAAGCACTAGGCTGGGCGCATGACCATGCCTGCACCACAAGAGGGGAAGCAACCGCTCGTGCGGTGTTCCGACGTAGCACCAGAACCTCTCCCCGGGACGGCAAAGCAGGCAGGAACCTACGTCATCTTCGAATGGCCATTGAGCTGGAGCCATGACGTGCTCGATGGAGGCACGCTGGGGGAAGAATTCACCGCTCGGCTTAAAGCTCACCTGAAGAAGTATGGGGCCAGCCTGCAGTTGATTCGCCATCCGACGCGGGAGCGACGCCAGATCACCGACCACCACCTCTACCTAGTCTTCGCCGAGGACAATATCATGGAGGTCACGCACGTCAGCTCCCCTGAGGAGTTGCTGGAGCTGGATCTGTCGGGGCCTGGACGCAATAACCTTGAGCAGCGCACGCACCCGCTCGTGCTGATCTGCACCCATGCCAAGCGCGATGCCTGCTGTGCGATCAAGGGTCGTCCATTGGTGACCGAGTTGGAGAAGCGCTACCCGTTCTCGGAAAACGGCGACATTGTGTGGGAAACCTCGCACACGAAGGGCCACCGATTCGCCCCCTCGATGCTGTTGATGCCGTGGGGATATAGCTTCGGGCGGATGAACGTCGAGGCCACCGAATCGATGATTGAGGCCTCCTTGCAGGGCGCCTACTTCATCGCAGGCAACCGCGGGCGCGGCACGTTGACCCCCACGGCGCAGGTTGCGGAACTTGCAGTGGCCAGCGAGCTCGCCCTTGCCCACGAACCCGTGAAGTACGGACAGTTCGACGTGGTTTCGGATGAAATTGCCGCGGATGCTAAGTCGGCGAAACTCACCGTGGTTGATACCGCATCGGGGCGCAACTTCGCGGTCACGCTCGCCTCGCGCACCGTCGACGGGATCATTTCTTCCTGCGGTGCAGAACCGAAGCGGGGTAACGTCTGGGACGTGGACTCGGTGGAGGAAGCAGTTAACTAGCTTTTAGACGTATTCCAGCAGCGCGTCGGCGACGTGTTCAATGACGTGATCCGTGGCATGCTGCACGTCATCCGGGGAGAGAGTGAAGCTGTGCGAGTGATGCGCCACCTCGTGCATCGGCAGATCATTCCATGAATCTCCAAAGGTATAGAGCTCAAAGGAATCGATCCCCGCGAGCTCCATGACCTGCAGGATGCCCTTGCCCTTATTCACACCCGGGGCGATGATGTCCACGAACTCGTGGTTCGTGGTGTAGGTAGCATGCGGCAGCTGCGTGTGAATCCGCTCGATCAATTCCACCCGCAGCGCCGGGTTATCGGGCACCCACAAAGGCACCACACCGAATTGGTGGTCGGTAATGTCCGCCCGCGTCATCGGGATGAAGCCCTGCGCGAGGGAACTTCCCACACCGGGGATCGCAGTGTTGTTGGTAAAGATCCCGTCGCGGGGCCCGAAGGTGGTGCCGTAGACTGCGATGCCCTCGACGTCCTGAAATTCGGTGACCGCTTCGTGCACCATGTCCGAGTCGATCGGGTGACCGAACAGGAGCTCGTCGTCACGCGTTGTTCCTGCTCCGCCGTTGGAGAGCACGTTGTAGTCAAAGGAGATGTCAATGCCGTGAAGTGCACGGCTTAACGACGATCGCGACCTCCCGGTTGCGGAAATAGCAAGATGCCCGGCGTTTCGCCAGGCATCTATTGCCGCGATGTCCTTGGCGGCGATGTCACCGCCGCGGCGCAATGTTCCATCGATGTCAAAGGCAGCAACTTTCACGGTCATGCGTGTCAGTGTAACTTCTTTGCCGAAGTTTTCTAGCGGCGCATGACCTTCTTGGACAGCCAGTTGCCCAGGAACTGGGCGAGCTGCACGATGATCACGATGACGATCACGGCGGCGAAGGTGACCTGCGGTTCAAAGGAACGGTAGCCGTAGACAATAGCGAAGTCACCCAGGCCGCCACCGCCGATGTAGCCCGACATTGCGGACATGTCGATCACCGCGATGAAGATGAAGGTGTAGCCCAGGATCAACGGGCCGAGTGCCTCGGGAAGGATCACCGACGTGATGATTTTCCACGGGCCGGCACCCATAGACCGGGCAGCCTCAATGACCCCGGGGTCAATGGCGACGAGGTTCTGCTCGACAATGCGCGCCACCGTAAATGTTGCGGCGAAACACATCACGAAGGTCGCGGCATTGGTACCAATAGACGTACCCACGACCGCCACCGTGATCGGGTACATCATGGCGATCATGATGATAAACGGGATCGGGCGGAAGAAGTTGACCAGGATATTGATGGTCCAATACACGAAGGAATTCTTTAAGATTCCGCTCGGACGAGTGGTATACAGCAGCACACCCAATAGCAGGCCGAAGAAACCGCCGACGACCATGGTGATGGCCACCATGTAGAGGGTGTCACCGATCGCCTCGATGAACACTGGCTGCAAACGTTCCCAGTTGGGTTCAGCTAAGATCATTTCGTTCATCGCATAATCTCCTGGATATCGGTGGTTTTCTGCAGCGTGGTGTAGAACTGTTGCACGGCGGTTCCATCGCCGCCGAGGCGGACCGTCATCTTGCCGAAGGAGTGGTGCTGCAGTGTGGTCACACCACCGTGCACGATCGAAATCGTGCCACCGTGTGCCTTGAGATCGGAGGCTGCTTCGAAGAAACCGGAGTCTTCCGTCAGGTCAATGGTAAAGAGGCGACCGTCGTGCGTGAGCAGGTCTTCTGCCTCGACTTGGTCGGGGGTATTGCGCAGAGAGGATGACACGAACCGCTGCGCCACATGGGTCTGCGGATCAGAAAACACCTCGTAGACGCTGCCATATTCCACGATGTGGCCATTTTCCATCACCGCAACCTTGTCGGCGATGGAGCGCACGACGTCCATCTCGTGGGTAATGACCACGATGGTCAACCCCAGTTCCTGATTGACGCGACGCAACAGCGACAGGACTTCTTGGGTGGTCTCCGGGTCAAGGGCGCTGGTGGCCTCGTCGGCAAGCAACAAGGTGGGATCCGTCGCCAGCGCGCGGGCGATGCCGACGCGCTGCTTCTGGCCACCGGAGAGCTGCTCGGGGTAGCTCTTGCCTTTATCCGCGAGGCCGACGAACTCAAGGAGGTCGGCGACGCGGGCCTTGCGCTGTTGCTTTTCCATTCCCGCGAGTTTGAGCGGGTATTCGATATTGCCCGCCGCGCTGCGCGAAGAGAACAAGTTGAACTGTTGGAAAATCATGCCGATATTACGGCGCATGGTGCGCAGCTTGGACTCGGGCATGCCGACGATGTCGGTGCCATCGAGCAAGAGTTCACCAGAAGTAGGGGTGTCCAGCCCGTTGATGAGCCGAACCAGTGTGGACTTACCAGCACCGGAGTAACCGATGACACCTAAGATTTCGCCTGGTTCGACAGTGAGATTGATATTATCGAGTGCCCGGACCTCGCTGGATCCGGAGGTGAACACCTTCGTGATGTCCCGGAATTCGATCCGGGTGCCGGTAGAGCTCACTACTTTGACTCCTCCTCGAGGCGAGCCAGGACGTCATTGAGCTCAGCCTGGTCGCGGGTGACCTGGACTGCGGTGCCCTCGGAGTCTTGTGCAACTGCCTCGGTGACCTCAGGGGAGTGCCACAGCTCGACCAGCTTGTTCAGGGTTGGGTCGCTGATGTCTTCTGCACGGGAGGCAAAGACGTTGATGTATGGCTCTGCCTGGGTGGAATTTGGATCGTCCTCGAAGACTGCTTCTTCTGGGGTGATGCCAGCGCGACCGAGCCAGGAGTTGTTGATGATGGACGGGCGGCCTTCCTCGAACACGGTGGGGGTCTGCGCTGCATCAATCGGGGTGACGTTGACCTTGGAAGCCTCAGTGTCGATGTCAGCTGGGGTTGGATCGGTCAGATCTTCTTCAGCCAAGGTGACCAGGCCGGCCTGGACGAGTACGTTGATGGCGCGACCCTGGTTAGATGGGTCGTTCGGGATGGCAACGTCCTGGCCCTCAATGCCGTCGAGGGAGGTGTGGTCCTTCCAGAACAGAGCCAGCGGGTAGATCTCGGTGGAGCCCACAACCTTGAGGTCCTCGCCGGAGCCGACGTTGTATTCCGCAAGGTACTTGATGTGCTGGAACTTGTTCACGTCCAGCTCGCCCTGTGCGAGTGCCTCATTGACCGGTGCGTAGTCAGAGAAAGGAATGATCTCTAGGGTGATGCCTTCTTCTGCAGCTAGATCGGAAAAGACGGACCAAGCCTGCTGATCGGCATCGGTGGTGCCGATCTTGATGGTGGTATCGCCGTCACCGGACGCGCCGTCAGTGGATGAATCATTGGAGCATGCCACGAGGCCGGTAGCTGCGATGGTTGCTGCCGCAGCGGTTGCGACAAAACGGGTCAAACGCATCGTATTCTCCCTGTAGGTAGATGGAATGGAAGTGATGGGCAATAACCTAGCACTTTCTGGACAGCTTAGTCTAGTCGCTTTGGGCCTTTTCGATAAACCCACTATGGCACATATGTTCTAATAGTGCTAGCGTAAAACGCATGAGATTTAATGGAGGCGCGCCGCTATCGTGGTCGCGGTTGGAGCGGATTTTGTCGGGGCGCCCGTCGCCCACGCCAATTTCCGTCGACCACCTTGCCCCTGATCTCGAAGATGTTTCTTCGCCCCAGCAGGCAACGGTCTCGTTTGCTGAGCTGCACGCTGTGTCGTCGTATAGCTTTTTAGGCGGGGCGAGCGAACCGGAAGAGCTCGTTGTTCGGGCGAAAGAGTTAGGAATTGAAGCGTTAGCGCTGTTAGACCGTGATGGTTTCTATGGCGCGGTGAAGTTTGCGGAGGCCGCGGCGAAGGTGGATTTGCCGACGGTATTCGGTGCGGAACTAACTGTGGGGCAGCGGGTGCTGCCCGTGCTGGCCAGGAATATAGACGGATATAAGCGCCTGTCGCACCTGATTACTCAGGCGCGGATGGTCACAGGTGAAAAGGATGAGGTGCGCTACCCGCCGTTAGAGGGGATTGCTGAGCAACTGGGCGGGCAGTGCTACGTGCTTGTGGGCTGGCCCTGGGCGGAGGAAATCGATCGTGTGGTCGAAATTTTCGGGGTAGACAGAGTGGTTTTGGAGTACGAGGTATCCATGACCCCGGAAGATGCGGATCACCACGCGTTATTAGATCAATATCCACATGTTTCCAGCATCCTCACGGCACAACCGGCCGCCGCCACCCGGGGCCATTCCAGGCTGGCTGCGGCCAAGCGTGCGCTGGGCAGACGCCAGTCGCTGGCGCATGCCCAGGGTCACTTGCACCCGATGGGCGCGAATTGGCTGCGCTCCGGTGAGCGGATGCTGCAGATGGCGCCTGAGCGTCGCGCCCAGATTGAACGCACCGTGGACATTGCCCGCGAATGCGCTTTTACCTTAGATCTTGTCGCCCCGAATCTGCCGCGGTTTGATACGCCTGAGGGCCACGATGAAATGAGTTGGCTGACGTACCTCGTGCGCGAGCGCGGTCAGGTGCGCTACGCCTCGCGCCCGCACGAGGTGCGGGAGAAGGCGATGAAGCAGATCGACTATGAGCTCAGCGTGATCGAACAACTCACGTTCCCGGGTTACTTCCTCATCGTGAATGATCTGGTGGATTTCTGCCACGAGAACAACATCTTGTGCCAGGGCCGCGGGTCGGCGGCGAACTCCGCCGTGTGTTTCGCCCTGGGCATCACGAACGCGGAGCCAATCAGCGCGGGTTTGTTGTTCGAGCGTTTCCTGTCCCCAGAGCGCGACGGGCCTCCCGATATCGACATTGATATTGAATCCGGCCGCCGCGAACAGGTGATTCAGTACGTCTACACCAAGCACGGCCGCGACAATGCGGCGCAGGTGGCCAACGTGATCACCTATCGCACGAAAGGCGCCATCCGCGATGCCGCACGCGCCCTGGGGTATCCCCAGGGCGCGATTGACTCGTGGGCGAAGGGATTGAGCGACCCGCCGGAGAAGGTCACCGAGCTTGCCGCCGAGTTCAAGGGCCAACCTCGTCACCTGGGTATTCACTCCGGTGGCATGGTGATCTGTGACCGGCCGATCGCCGATGTAGTGCCCACCGAGTGGGCGCGCATGGAAGATCGCTCGGTGGTGCAATGGGACAAGGATGATTGTGCCTCGGCAGGTCTGGTCAAGTTCGACCTGTTGGGCTTGGGCATGCTCGAGGCGCTGCATCACATGATCGATCTGGTGGAAGAGACCACGGGTACGCGCGTTGAGCTGTGGGAGCTGGATCTGGCTGATTCCACGGTCTACGACATGTTGTGTCGCGCCGATGCCGTGGGTGTGTTCCAGGTGGAGTCGCGCGCGCAGCTCTCTACGCTGCCGCGGCTCAAGCCTCGGACGTTTTTCGACCTCGTCGTCGAGGTGGCGCTGATCCGGCCCGGCCCGATCCAGGGCGGTTCGGTGCACCCCTACCTGCGGCGCCGCAATGGGGAAGAGGAAGTCACCTACGACCATCCGGTGCTGGAGAAATCCCTGGGCAAGACGCTGGGCATCCCGCTGTTCCAGGAGCAGCTCATGCAGATCGCCGTGGATGCGGCAGGCTTTTCGGGCACGGAAGCAGACGCTTTACGACGAGCGATGGGCTCCAAGCGCTCACCGGCAAAAATGGAGGCCCTGCGTCAGCGTTTCTTCGACGGATGTTGGACAACCAACCAGATCGATGAGGAGACCGCGCTGCGGTTGTGGAACAAGGTGGTGGCCTTTGCTGCCTACGGGTTCCCGGAATCGCACTCCCAGTCGTTCGCGTCCATCGTGTACTTCTCCGCGTGGTTTAAGTGCTACCACCCGGCGGAGTTCTGCGTGGGTTTGCTGCGTGCTCAACCGATGGGGTTCTACTCACCCCAGTCGCTGATTCAGGATGCCCGGCGGCACGGAGTCAAGGTCCTGCCTGTCAGTGTGAATGATTCCGGGAAAGAGGCCCGCGTGCTGGATACTGCAACGATCCGGGTGGGGCTCAACTTGGTCACAGGTCTAGGCGATAAACCCGCCGAGCGCATCGAGGCGCACCAACCGTATGAGGGGATCCCGGATCTATCGCGCCGGGCGGACCTGAGCGTGGAACACGTCGAAGCCCTAGCGAAAGCTGGCGCGCTGGAGTGTTTCGGTGTGGATCGCAGGCAGGCCCTGTGGCAAGCAGGAGTAGCCGCGACGGAGAAGGAGGGCATGCTGCCGAACCTGTCCACCGTCGAGGCGCCCGCGCTGCCGGGGATGACGGCGCTGGAACTACTCGCCGCCGATGTCAGCTCCACGGGGGTCACCCCAGATACCCAACCGGTCGCGTTCGTGCGTGAGACACTCACGCAGCGCGGTGTGCTCTCCGCGGAGGAGCTGCGCCACGCCGAGGACGGCTCGCGGATCCGCGTCGGTGGGGTGATCACGCACCGCCAGCGCCCGCAGACCGCCTCCGGGGTGACATTTTTGGGTATGGAAGACGAAACCGGCCTGATCAACGTGATGATTTCTCCGGGTTTATGGAAGCGCCAGCGCATCCTCGCCAGAACATCGAAGGCGCTCGTGGTGCGTGGCATCGTGCAAAACGCCACCGGGGCGGTAACGGTGGTGGCGGACAAGTTAGAACCACTCGAGCTCAGCGAGGTGCTCTCTCGAGGTTCGCGTGACTTCCGTTAGGAAAAACCGCAGAAAGGAGGCAACGCTAAAATGAGCCACATGCCATCCAGTGAACAGACCAGCCAGCCTGTCGAGTTAAAGGAGATGAACCCTGTTTCCCCCAAGCTGACCTATGTCAACTACCTCAACACTGCAATCTGGATCCTGCTCTTCGCCGCGGCATTCACCTTTGCGTACGTGCGCTGGGGTGGCTGGTGGTGGGTCGGCATCGTCGCCGTCGCGGTCTGGACGCTGTGGGAACTCTGGATCATCCCGGCACGGGTGCGCCTGCATCGCTGGCAAGAAACCGACGACGAACTCCTGATCACCAAGGGCAAACTCTGGCACGTCTTTACCGTCGTGCCCTATGGCCGGATCCAGTTCGTGGATGTCACCGCAGGCCCCATCATGCGCGCCTTCGGTCTGAAAAACGTGGTGCTGCACACCGCATCGTCGACCTCAGATTCCACGGTGCATGGACTCCCCGCGGAGGAGGCGGACGCACTGCGCGAGCGCCTCACAGTCAAGGCCCGCGAGAGGATGAGCGGGCTGTGAGCGACCAACCGGCCTACCGCAAAGTCCACCGCCTCACACCGCTGCTGAAGCTGTGGACTGTGATCTTCGCCTTCCTCGCCATCCTGATTGCCAACGTTAACCAGGCGATGATTGCCCGTATCTCAGGACTTATCGGCGACGGCGGATGGCTCATGCCGTTGGCCGCGGGAGTCGGGATCGCAATTGTCTTCTTCGTTGTCGTGTTTTTAGTGTCGCAGATCTGGTGGGCGGCCATGGGATACAAGCTTGACGACGAAGGTGTGCAACTTAAACGCGGCGTCATTTCCACCCAGCTGCGCAGCGCGCGCTACGACCGGATCCAGGCCGTCGATGTGGTGGAACCATTTATCGCCAGGATCTTTGGGCTCGCCTCTGTGCGTGTGGAAACAGCGGGCGGCAATCGTTCTGCGATCGACATTGGCTACCTCCCACGCAGCGAAGCGGAAGAATTACGCCAGGAACTCTTGGCCCGGGTGCGGGGGGAGGGGCCGGACGACCTCGAACAGGAGGAACATCCCGCTGACCTGCTCAAAGAAGAGCCCGCGGACGAGGCTGCCGGCTATGTCGTGCCACCGATTCCCATCTGGCGCTCGATAGCGGGAACAGTACTGCGCGGCACCACCCTCTTCGGCATCGTGTGGACGGCCTTTTCCCTCCTCGGCCCCCTCGCCTTTACCGCGGCGGTCCCCGTCCTGTTGGCCATTGTTGTGCCGGTGTGGAACATGATCAATCGTTCCTGGCGCTTCAATGCCCGCCTGGATCAGGACGACGTGTTGCACCTCGCGTACGGGTTGGCGTCGCGTCGTCGTCAAGCAATTCCTCTGGCCCGCATTCATGCGATCTCCGTCATGCAGCCGGTGTTGTGGCGCCCGCTGGGGTGGTGGAGCGTATCTGTCTCTATTGCGGGCTACGGCGCGGAATCGAGTCAGGGAGCCACCTCGCGCATCCTGCCGGTGGGATCGAAAGCGCAGGCACTGGAGTTGGTCGCGCGTGTGGGGCCGTTGGAACAGGCAGACCTGGAAACCTACGCGGATCCGGAAGGGGCGGCGCACCCGACATATACGTCGCCACCTCGGGCACGCTGGGCGTCGCCGGTGGACGCGCATCGCCAGGCAACGACTCTTATCGACAACGTCGTCATCGTGCACCACGGGCTGATCGTGCGCCGGGTGGCGTTGATCGAGGCGTCGCATATTCAAGAGCTCAGCTTGCGACGAGGCCCGGTACAAAACGCACTCGGGCTCTCCACGGTGCGCATGGATTTGGTGCCCGGCCCCGTGAATATGGCGGGCAGGGATATGGACCACACGGAGGCGCGGGAGCTTGTAGATCTGCTACGCAACCGTAAGCTACCGGAATTGACCCCGATGATGACGGATTACACTTAAACGCATGGAATCACCCAGCGTTTTGAGCACGAATACGGCCAACCCGATGCGCGACCCCGGTGGGGCGGATCGGGTCTCGGGGATTAACAAGGTTCCGGTAGAACGCTTGGTGGTCAGCGATCCCGGCCCCGATTATGGCGATGGTTCCGGGGTGGCCGGCGATGTGGTGGGAGACTTTGAGCATCACGGAGGTCGTCACAAAGCGGTGTATGCGTTTTCCCGTGAGCGCCTTGATTGGTGGCAAGGGGAGTTAGGCCGTGAGTTTGCCAATGGCTCCTTCGGCGAAAACCTCACCACCATTGGTGTAGATCTTGCCGAATTGCTGATTAACCAGCGTTTTCGTGTTGGCACCGCCGAACTTGAGGTCTCGGTGCCGCGTTCGCCGTGTAAGACATTCGCGGGCTGGATGGGGGAGGCGAGTTGGCAGAAACGCTTCACACAATCGGGCGACTGCGGGGCCTATTTCCGCGTCGTCGTGCCAGGAGAAATCGCGCCGGGCGACGCACTGATCGCACTCGATACACCCGAGCATGGGATCACGATGGGGATCGCGTTTCGCGCCAAAATGGGGGACCGGGAGCTGGCAAGAAAAGTGTGGCAGGCCAAGGTGATGCCCGCGATGTTTCAGGCGCGCATGGACAAACAGTTCGCGGGAGAGCGCGCCTGATTTCATAGCCGCGTAGCCCGAAGGGCTACACTCCGCCGACAAAACCCATCTGGCGCCAGGCCTCGAAGGTGGCCACGGCAGCCGAGTTGGCTAGGTTCATTGAGCGGCGCGCGGGCAACATAGGAATGCGCACCTGCTCGGTGACGCGCTCGTGCTCGGCGTGCTCCTTCGGCAGCCCGGTGGGTTCGGTACCGAATAACAACGCATCGCCGGGCTGATAGGAAATGGTGTGGTAATGCGTGGTCGCAGGCGTCGTAAAGGCGAAAATGCGTGCGTCCGGTAACGAGGCGAAGCATTCGTCGATATCTTTGTGAATCTTCAGGTCAGCCAAGTCGTGATAGTCCAGCCCGGAGCGGCGCAGGTACTTGTCTTCCAGGGAAAACCCGAGCGGTTCAACGAGGTGCAGCGTCGCGCCTGTAATCGCCGCGAGGCGGATCGCGTTGCCGGTGTTTGAAGGAATTACGGGATTATCGAAGATGACATGCAGTTGGGACACGCGGTTCAGTCTAGGATAGTGGGCGTGACTGCTATCAAATTGGATGGAAAACTGTACCGCGACGAGATCTTTGCAGACCTGAAGGTGCGCGTTGCCGCGCTGCGGGAGCGAGGCGTGACCCCAGGACTGGCAACGGTGCTGGTGGGCGATGACCCGGCGTCGCAAAATTACGTGCGCATGAAGCACGCAGACTGCGAGATGTTGGGCATTCGCTCCATCCAGAAGCAGCTGCCAGCGGATGCGACGCAGGAAGAGGTCGAGGCGGTCGTCGATGAGCTCAATGCCGACGATTCTGTGACCGGCTACATCGTGCAGTTGCCACTGCCGAAGCAGATCGACGAGAACGCAATCCTCGAGCGCATCGATCCCGCCAAGGATGCCGACGGCCTGCACCCAGTCAACCTGGGCAAGCTCGTGCTCATGGAGGATGCACCCCTGCCATGTACCCCGAACGGCTCGATTCACTTGCTGCGCCGCTTCGGTGTTGAACTGGACGGCGCGAAGGTGGTTGTCATCGGCCGCGGCGTGACCGTGGGCCGCCCAATTGGTCTGATGCTGACCCGTCGCTCAGAGAATGCCACCGTGACCCTGTGCCACACCGGTACGAAGGACCTCAAGGCGGAAACCGTCAACGCCGATGTCATCATCGCTGCTGCGGGTAAGCCACACATGCTCACCGCGGACATGGTCAAGCCTGGTGCTGCCATCCTCGACGTGGGTGTGTCTCGCGTCGATGGCAAGACCACCGGCGATGTCCACCCTGATGTGTGGGAAGTCGCGGGCGCGGTGTCCCCGAACCCAGGCGGGGTTGGCCCTCTGACCCGCGCGTTCCTGGTGCGCAACGTGGTCGAAAGCGCCGAGCGTCAGACTGGATTGAGCTCTTAAACGTGCAGAACCTCTCGCTAGCCAACCCGCACGACCTGAACAACCCTCCCTCGAAACTGCCGTTGCGCGTGCAGCAGCTGGGGGTTGTGGTGCTGGTCGTTGGGTTAGTGCTGAGCGTAATCTTCGCACTCACCGAACACTGGCGACGCGCCACGTTCGGCCTGGGCATCTCGATGCTCTGGGTCGCGGTCCTGCGACTGCTCTGTGATTCTCACGTCATCGCGCTGATCGCGGTGCGCTCCAGGCGTTTCGACGTGTTCTTCTCCACCCTGTTGGGCGCATCGATGGTGTGGCTGTCCATCTCCATCGACGCGCTGGGCAGCTAAATCTCGTAGAGGCCTAGGTCCTCGGCCAGCGCCGTCGAGGACGGGAATTGCTGGGTCAGCGTGAGGAAATTGCGCAGAATCCGGTCCATCTGACGCGTCTCCACCAAGAAGGCGTCGTGGCCGACGGGAGAGACCACCTTCGACATCGCCAGCAGATTACCCAGGTTGCGCGAGAGGTGCTCCTGCTGGTGATACGGGTACAAAATATCGGTGTCCACACCCACGACCATGGTGGGCACGAGCGAACTCGCCAGGGCCTTGTTTAAACCCCCGCGTCCGCGCCCAATATCGTGGCGGTTGAGCGCATCGGTCAACGCGACATAAGACCCCGCGTCGAAGCGCTCCACGAGTTTGTCCCCTTGATAGTCCAGGTAACTTTGCACAGCGAAGCGCTGCTTGTCGGAGCGAAACGGACCCAGCGGGTTTTCCCCGGCTTGTGGGGTGGTGCCGAAGCGCTCGTCGATTTCCTGCTCTCCGCGGTACGTCAAGTGCGCTATACGACGAGCTGCCGCCAGCCCCGCTTCAGGCTGCGCGCCGGTGTCATAATAATCCCCATCGGCCCAATTGGGGTCGCGTTCAATGGCGGAAATCTGCGCCGATTGGATACCAATCTGCCAGGCACTCGAGCGCGCGGACACCGCAATTACGCAGGCATAACCCACGACTTCCGGAAGGCTGACCGCCCATTCCAACGAGCGCGCCCCGCCCATGGAGCCACCGAGCACAGCATGGATCTTGGATAAGCCGAGCGAAAGCAAAAACTCGAATTCCGCATGCACCTGATCGCGGATTGAGGTCGCCGGGAAGCGTGAGCCCCAGACCCCGCCGTCGGGGTGCGGGCTGGCCGGACCGGTGGAACCGGAACACCCGCCGAGGACGTTGGTGCAGATGACACACCAGGTGTCGGTATCTAAGGCAAGACCCGGTCCGACGAGGCCGGCCCACCAGGTGGCTGCGTCGGAATCTCCGGTGAGTGCGTGCTCGACGAGGATGACATTGTTCTCGCCGTGCGGATCACCCTTGAACTCTCCCCACCGCTGGTAGGCGATGGTGACATCGGCAATGTCGGCTCCGGCCTCGGTTTTTACCGTGCCGATTTTTTGAAAGCCGAGTTCGCCCTCGGGGGAGAGATCAATCATCGGGTGTCCTTTGTGCTTACTTGTGATCAACTACTACGCAGGTTCGAGAACGCTGCCGTGATGGCTGCCTAGATTGCGGCGAAGCCACGCTCCAGATCGGCGATGATGTCGTCGATATTCTCGATGCCCACAGACAGACGCACCGTGGCCTGGGTGATGCCTGCGCGCTCGTGTCCAGCTGCGTCGGACTGCGAGTGAGTGGTCGATGCTGGGTGAACAACGAGGGAGCGCACGTCACCGATATTGGCCAGGTTGGAGTGCAACTTCAGTGCATCGATAAATGCCCAGGCGTTGGTACGATCATTCTGGTCGCCTGCAATATTAAACGACAAAACAGAACCGGTGTACTTGTAGCCCAGTTTCTCCTTCACGGCGTACCACGGGGAATCCTCCAGACCAGCGAAGTTCACGGACTCGACCTTGTCGTGGTCGGCCAGGAACTGTGCCACCTTCAGGGCGTTCTCGTTGTGGCGCTCGACGCGCAGGGAGAGGGTGTCCAGGCCCTGCAGGGTCAGCCATGCGTGGAACGGCGACAGGGAAGCACCGGTGTCGCGGAGGATTCCGGCGCGGGCCTTCAGTGCGAAGGCAGGTGCGCCGAGATCCGCGTACTTCAGGCCGTGGTAGGCAGGATCTGGGTTGACGAAATAAGGGAAGACGGGCTCGCCGTTTCGCTCAACGGTCCAGTCGAACTTGCCACCATCGACCAAGATGCCGCCGATGGCCGCGCCGTTGCCGGTGTAGAACTTGGTCAGGGAAGAAATGACAATGTCGGCGCCGAGCTCGATGGGGCGAGCCAGGGCGGCGGTAGCCATGGTGTTGTCGATAATCAGCGGCACCTGGTTGTTGTGCGCGACCTCGGCGACGGCGGGAATATCGAGTACGTCGGCAATCGGGTTGCCGAAGGTCTCGCCGAAGAATGCCTTGGTGTTGGGCTGGACCGCTGCCTGCCAGGACTCAGGGTCGTCTGGGTTCTCCACGAAGGACACGTCGATGCCGAGGCGCTGCAGCGTGATTTGGAAGAGGGTCTCGGTGCCGCCGTAGAGGCGAGGGGAGGTGACAATATGGTCGCCAGCAGAGGCCAGGTTAATGATCGCTGCGGTCTCTGCAGCCATGCCGGAAGCGAAAGCTAGGGCTGCAACGCCACCCTCGAGCACTGCGATACGGTCCTCGAGTGCGCTGGTGGTGGGGTTGTTCAGGCGGGTGTAAATCGGGCCCGCATCGGAGAGGTTGAAGCGGTTCTCCGCGTGCTGCGCGTCGTCGAAGACGTACGACGTGGTCATGTAGATCGGCTGGTTACGTGCACCGAAATCTGAATCAACGGGTTGTCCGGCGTGGATCGCCTGAGTCTCAAAAGACCATTCTGCAGCGTTGGAATTGTCGTACTTTGGCACGAGTGTGCACTCCTTCAATGTGAACTAATGATTTTCACAAAGTCTAGGTCGTGGAATGCAAAAAATAAACCGCTCTGTCTATTTTCCAACGATAGCCCGTCAAAGGGTGTGAATTTAATTAGACAAAGCAGTCTTTATCGTGCGGGTTTCGCGAATTCGTCGAAGTGATCCGACTTTTGCAGTCACCAATTTGGGGGAGTGAATGGAGCTCAAGAGTCGCGAAACTAAGTTGTTGCAGAAATGAAAGAATAGTGTCAAAAATACGTGACGGGACACCTAACCATCGGTGGAACCGACTGGGCAGTGGTGGTTTTTCGAGGCGGGAGCGTCGTCGTCAAGCGAGTGCGTCCGAACGCTTCGATCGTGAATGAGGTGACCAAAGGGGCCGACATGGGAGCCGATCCTCCATAACGTGGGGGTGTTCTTGTTTTCTATTAGAGGAGACTCATATGTCGTCCCCTTCAACCAAAAAAAGATTCCTGGGGCTCAAAACTGACCCCCTCATTTTATTCGTCGCCGCCGGCTTCATTGTGATCTTCGTGGCCGGAACCCTCGCCTTCGGCGCGGGCGCGCGCAATGTCTACGCCGCAGTGTCCGGCTCCATCATGGACAACTTCACTTGGCTCTATATTGGCGGTGTCTCGGCGATCTTCGTCTTCTTGATCGTCCTGTTTGTTTCGCGCTACGGCAATTTAAAGCTTGGCGACGACGACGATGAACCCGAATACTCGACACCCGTATGGTTTGCGATGCTCTTCGCGGCAGGCCTCGGCGCGACCCTGATGTTCTGGGGCGCGGCCGAGCCGATTCACCACGCGTACAACCCGCCGCGCGGCGACATGGATCCGATGTCGCAGGAAGCCATCGTCCAGGCGTTTGAGTTCACCTACTATCACTTTGCGGCACACATGTGGGTCGTCTTCGCGCTGCCGGGACTGGCGCTCGGCTACTTCATTTACAAGCGCAAGCTCCCCGAGCGCTTCTCCTCGGTGTTCGCGCCACTGCTCAAAGGCCACATCTACCGCTGGCCGGGCAAGCTGATCGACGCTCTCGCGATCATCGGCACGACCTTCGGCATCGCCGTGTCCGTTGGCCTCGGTGTGCTGCAGATCAACGCGGGCATGAACATTTTGTGGGGCGTGCCGATCGCCTCGTGGGTCCACTTGGCCATCATTATGGTGATCACTGTCGCCGCGTGTATTTCAGTGGCGACAGGCCTGGATAAGGGTATTAAGATCCTGTCGAATATCAACATTATTATGGCGATTGGCCTGGCTGTTTTCGTACTCGCTGCAGGTCCGACACTGACACTGATCAACCAATCCGTCGAATCCGTGGGCATTTACGTTTCCTCGCTGCCCGAGCTGATGTTCTGGGTGGATAGTCACAACGAAAACCCTGGCTTCCAGGCGACATGGACCGCTTTCTACTGGGCGTGGACGATCTGCTGGGGCCCGTTTGTGGGCATGTTTATCGCACGCATTTCGCGCGGGCGCACCGTGCGAGGCTTCATCGGTGGCGTGCTTGGTTTGATCTCGATTTTCGTGCTGGTCTGGTTCTCCATCTTCGGCCGCGCTGCCATTGAAATGGAGCTCGACGATCCCGGCGTCTTGACCATCCCCGTCGTGGAGGAAGGCCGCACCGAGGTCGCGCTCTTTAGCCTGCTGGAGCAGTATCCGCTCTACAACATCGTGGGCCCCTTGGCGCTTCTCGTCATTGTCATCTTCTTCGTCACCTCGATGGACTCCGCAGGCCTGGTGATGGACATGTTTGCCACGGGCAAAGAAAACGTCGCACCGACGTATTACCGCGTGGGCTGGGTCGTCGGAATCGGCGCAGTGACCGCTGCAATGGTGCTCATCGATCCAGATAACAGCATCGCGGCGATCCAAGAAGTGGTGCTCATTGTCGCCTTCCCGTTCTTCATCATCGAGTTCATCATGATGTGGGCCCTGGTCAAGGCGATGAACGAAGACGCCGCGGCGAAGCGCCCCGTGCGCACGAGGAAGTGGGACGAGACGTTCGACGCGGATGCCCTCGAGGAGGGGCACAGCAAACCAGCGCCGGGTTACGACGAGGCCGGCAACCCCGTACCGCCACCGAATTGGATTTTGCAAGAGGACGGCACCTGGGCCCTCGAGGGTGACATCCACGTCGATGGTGATCTCAAGGTCTCCGGTGAAGTGGATGATTCCTGGGACGGTGTCGACCCTCAACACAAGGAGTAATTGGGGCAGGCGTTTATACGTCAACCTCGACGCCATGGTCCACGCGCTGGTAGCCGGGCACCTGCAGATTCTTATACACGTTGTCGTAGAGGTTCTTGCCCTTCGCGGAAAGAACTTCGTCGTGGATCGGAATAGTCAGCTCGGCATTAATGCCACGGGCCCAATCGGCGGCGTACTCGCCCTTGACCCACGGGCACGCAATCGGCATCAGTAGCACGCGTACACCGTCGAGCTCAATGAATTCGTCGCCGGGGTGGAGCACACCGTCGATGAAGTAACCGACATTCTCCGGACGTGGCAGATCCGGGTGAATCACCTCATGAATCTCGCCGACGACCTGGATTTCCTGGCCAAGCACATTAACAGTTTCGCCGGATTTCACTACCGTTCCAGTACCAAGCTTATCGACGACCGACTGCGGACCCCAGACAGGCAAGCCGGAGGCGAGAATCGCCTCCTCGTCGCAATGATCCGGATGGATATGCGTGACAAGAATGGCGTCGGCGTCGTCGAGACGCGGATTATCGGTGAGGTTACCCGGGTCGATGACAATGCGGCCCTGAGGGGCTGCGAGCTGGACGGTGGACTGGCCAAAAAGTGTGAGTTTCATACCTCAAACACTAACGAAAAAACGCACGAAAAAGCGGGACCCGTTCAGGGCCCCGCTTCATCGGTGAAGATCAGTTAAAGGTGAAGAATTACTTCTTTAGCTCGTCGATGACCTTGTTGAAGGTTGCGGAAGGACGCATCACTTCGTTGAGCTTCTCTTCGCTTGGCAGGTAGTAACCGCCGAGATCAGCAGCGGAGCCCTGCACGTCGAGCAGCTCTTGCGCGATCTGCTCTTCGCCGGCACCGAGTACCTCAGCGACTGGCTTGAAGGTCTCAGCCAAGGAAGCATCCTCGGTCTGTGCAGCCAGCTCCTCAGCCCAGTACTTAGCCAGGTAGAAGTGGGAGCCACGGTCGTCGATCTCGCCGACCTTGCGCGAAGGGCTCTTGCCCTCGTTGAGCAGGGTTTCGGTTGCGCGATCCAGGGTGTCAGCCAACACGCCAGCCTGAGCGTTGTCGTTGTTGTTCTGCTCGTGGCGGAAAGACTCAGCCAGCGCGAGGTACTCACCCAGGGAGTCCCAGCGCAGGTGGTTTTCTGCCTGAACCTGCTGGACGTGCTTGGGTGCGGAGCCGCCTGCACCGGTCTCGAAGAGGCCGCCGCCAGCCATCAGTGGAACCACAGACAGCATCTTCGCAGAGGTACCCAGCTCGAGGATAGGGAAGAGGTCGGTGTTGTAGTCACGCAGGACGTTACCGGTCACCGAGATGGTGTCCTCGCCCTTGCGGATGCGATCGATGGTGACCTGGGTTGCTTCCACTGGGCTGAGGATGGAGATGTCCAGGCCCTCGGTGTCGTGGTCGCCCAGGTACTTCTGTACCAGGTCGGAGATGTTGCGATCGTGTGCGCGCTCTGGGTCCAGCCAGAAGATGGTCTTCATTCCGGACAGGCGTGCGCGGTTGACGGCGAGCTTGACCCAGTCGCGGATTGGAGCATCCTTGGTCTGCACTGCGCGCCAGATATCGCCCTCTTCAACCTCGTGCTCAAGCACAACGTTGCCAGAGGAATCGACAACCTGCATGGTGCCGTCGTTGGCAACCTTGAAGGTCTTGTCGTGGGAGCCGTACTCTTCAGCCTTCTGAGCCATCAGGCCAACGTTTGGCACGGTGCCCATGGTGGTTGGGTCGTAAGCGCCGTTTGCCTGGCAGTCCTCGATGACAGTCTGGTAGACACCAGCGTAGGAGGAGTCAGGGATAACAGCGAGGGTGTCCTGCTCCTGGTCGTCTGCGTTCCACATGTGGCCGGAGGTGCGGATCATCGCAGGCATGGACGCATCGACGATGACGTCGGAAGGAACATGCAGGTTGGTGATGCCCTTGCTGGAATTCACCATGGCCAGGTCAGGTCCGTCCTGCAGAGCCTGATCGAAAGCAGCCTTGATTTCTGCACCGTTGTCCAGCTTCTCCAGACCGGCGTAAATTGCGCCGAGGCCGTTTTCGCCGTTGAGGCCAGCTGCCAGCAGCTCCTCGCCGTACTTGTCGAAGACATCCTTGAAGAATGCGCGCACGACGTGGCCGAAGAGGATGGGGTCGGAGACCTTCATCATGGTGGCCTTGAGGTGGGTGGAGAAGAGAACGCCCTGCTCCTTAGCCTTTGCAACCTGCTCGAGCAGGAATGCATCAAGTGCCTTGGCGGACATGAAGGTTGCGTCAAGCACCTCGCCTTCGAGCACCTTTAGGTCATCCTTGAGAACCTGGGTGGTGCCGTCAGCAGCAACCAGCTGGATCTTCAGGGTGTCTGCAGAATCGAAGATGACGGACTTCTCGTTGTGGCGGAAGTCGTTGTCATCCATGGTGGCCACAGCGGTCTTGGAGTCCTTCGACCATGCGCCCATGGAGTGTGGGTGCTTCTTCGCAAAGTTCTTCACAGCCTGTGGTGCGCGGCGATCGGAGTTACCTTCGCGCAGCACTGGGTTCACTGCGGAACCGGTGACCTTGGAGTAGCGGGACGCGATGTCCTTTTCCTCGTCGGTGGTTGGGTTGTCTGGGTAGTCAGGTACGTCGTAGCCTGCTGCCTGCAGCTCGGCGATGGCAGCCTTGAGCTGAACCAGGGATGCCGAGATGTTTGGCAGCTTGATGATGTTAGCTTCTGGAGTCTTTGCCAGATCGCCAAGTCCTGCCAGGGCATCGTCGAGCTTCTGGTTGTCGTTCAGACGTTCAGGGAACTGTGCAATGATGCGGCCTGCCAGCGAAATATCGCGGGTTTCAACGTCGATGCCTGCGTTGGAAGCAAATGCCTCAACGATAGGCTTGAACGAGTAGGTTGCCAGCAACGGCGCCTCGTCTGTACGGGTCCAGATAATCTTAGCCAATGTCACTCCCTATATAATTAATGAGCAATTCGCTCACTACCTTACCCGGATTCAACAGAATGGACGTACTGTTAAGTCCGTTTAGGGGAGAAAGTGTGTCCGATCCCACGGTTGAACTAGAAACGTGTTACATCACAATCGGGTACTAGGTCGGGTACAGGGCAGGGTACTAGGCCGGCTATTAGGTCGCGTCTCGGGCCATGTCGAGGCACTCAGCTACCATAAGCAACCATGAGTGTGACCATCGCAAGTGTGAATGTGAACGGCATCCGTGCCGCAACAAAAATCCGCAGTGACATCAATCCCGGCATGATCGCCTGGCTTGATCAGACCCCAGCTGACATCGTGTTAATGCAGGAAGTGCGCGCCACCGAGGAGCAATCCGAAGAAGCGCTCGCCCCAGCGCTGGACAACGGCTGGCACCTAGCCGTGGCTCCGGCCGCAGCGAAGGGCCGTGCTGGTGTGGGCATTTTGTCCCGCACCCCACTGACCGATGTGGAGGTAGGCTTTGGCAGCTTTGCTGACGCGGGCCGGTTGATCACCGCCACCGCAGGAGACGTGCGCGTGGGCAGCCTGTACCTGCCATCCGGCAGCACGGGCACCGAGAAGCAGGACGAAAAATACCGCTTCCTCGATGAATTCGAACCGAAGTTGGGCGAGCTCGCAGAAGCCAACCCGAACATGATCATCGCCGGTGACTGGAATATCTGTCACCGCCAGCAGGACCTGAAGAATTTCAAGACAAACCAGAAGAAGTCCGGTGTGCTGCCGGATGAGCGGGCGTTTATGGATTCCATCTTCGGTTCCTTCCCAGACGAGGAGCCACAGCCCAAACCCACCGCGGGTGAATACTTCGGTGCGGTGGACTACCGGTCGGACCTTCGTCGTGAAGCGAATGCGAACCCGCAGTGGTTCGACGTCGCGCGTCGCCTGCACCCCGAAGATGCGCCATACACCTGGTGGACCTACCGCGGCCAGGCCTTCAACAACAACGCCGGGTGGCGCATCGATTACCAAGCGGCCACCAAGGCCATGCTGGAGCGCGCCGAGCGGACCTGGGTGGAGAAGGTCCCCACGGTGGAGGAGCGGTGGAGCGACCACGCGCCACTACTAGTAACTTACGCTTAGGGCGCAGTAAGGTTAGGCGAGCTAATAGCCTGCAACTTGGGGGGAATTGATGGGAGAGTTCGACACCGCTGACCTGCTCACGGTGCTTTTCGTGATCGGCATTGTCGCCGAGGCAATGACGGCAGCGGTGGCGGCCGGCCGCATGCGGATGGACCTGTTCGGTGTGATCACCTTGGGTGCCCTCACAGCGCTCGGCGGCGGTACTGTCCGCGACATTATTTTGGATAATTACCCGCTGACCTGGGTGGAGCAACCGCTCTATCTCCTCATTGTGGTGATTGCCTCCGTGGTGACGGTGCGGATTAGTTGGCTGATGTATCAGCTGCGCAAGTTCTTCATGGTTGCCGACGCAGTGGGCCTGTCAGCCTTCGTGGTGCTTGGCGCCCAAACGGCGATGTCGATGGGCCACGGCATCATCATCACTATTGTTGCCTCGGTGGCCACGGGTGTTTCCGGCGGTATCTTGCGCGACGTGCTCTCCGATCGCGTGCCACTTGTCTTCCGCCAGGAGCTCTACGCCTCCATCGCGGTCCTCGGTGCGCTGCTGTATATGTTCCTGACGTGGGTGGGTGTCGATGAATGGGCGACGGCGATTATCACCGTGCTGTTCGTGTTCATCACGCGCCTGCTGTCGCTGAAGTTCAACTGGTCGCTGCCGGTTTATGAATATGACGACGAGCAGGTGGCCAATTATGACCCGCGGAGTCGCATCTCGTATCAGGTGCTGCGCCGCCAGGCGAAGCGTCTGCCTGGAGCGCGCAAGGTAGTGCGCAAGGTGCGCAAGATCCAGGAGACCAAGCCCACGAGTCGCAAAAAGCGTGACGACGAAGGCCCAGAACCCGAGCCCGCCACTTAGGGGTTCGCAGCTGCGCTGCGCGCCTTGTTAATGATCCGCGCGCTGAGCACAAGAATGATGGCGGCGCTCATCCCGAGCGACAGGAATTGCAGTACGGGTGTGGACGTGAGATCCATCGTGGCCATGCCTTGATTCCGAGGGATCAACACGAAGATAATCGCAGCCACCACAAGTGGGATCGCAATGAGCGCCGCTACAAATCCCATCGCGCGCTTTACACGGCCCGCAAGCAGTCCTAGCGCGATGCCCGCAGTGGCCGCCACGGCTGCGACAAACAGCGTGAGTACAATCGTCAATGTCACCGTTCCCACGTCTTGTCCCGAGCGGTTCGCCACGTACGGCGCCCCGTTGGTATCCATGGTCCACGTATCCCCGTAGGTGATCAGGAAACGGTCGTACCAGGTGTAATAGGGACTGTTGCGTTGCATGATCACGGCGGCCGGTGTGGTGCAGGCCGCGATGATGAGCGCGCCACCGGCACCGAGGGTCAACCCGCCGCGCAGCCAGCGGCCAAACTCCATGCCGAGTTGGTTTTTGGCCTGCCAGTTCCGCGCCAGATACGCCATGACTAGGGTGATGCCGACCATGGCTAGGTAGGTCCACAATCCGCCGTCGAGAAGGAAAAAGCGCCCGGCAGCAGCGACGAGGCCGATGAATAGGAAGCACCCCCAGGGAAGTGCCCCGTGGGTGGGGCCTATGAACTGTTTCATCGTGCGTCCTTTCGTGAGGCGAGAAGATTGATCAATTCGAAGTCGTCGGGGTAGCTCGCCCGCTCGTCGTCAAGCGGCTCTGCCAACGTGACACGCACGATCGGACCGAGCTCTTCGCTAGCAATGACACGACGCTTTGCGACGAGCGCCTGCATCTCGTACTTTGGCCCCTTGAACGTAGGGAATTGGTAGCGCACCTCATCGAGCGCGACCGGTGTGGACACCTGCCGGTCGAAAACGGTGATAATGGAATCGACGAGACCGACGAAATCTTCAGCACGATGCGAGGCAATGATTAACGTCTGCTTGTCGGAATGACTGTCAATTAAGAGCTCTCGGATCCGCGAGCGGCTATCAATGTCGAGGCCGTCAAAGGGCTCGTCGAGAAGCACGATCTCTTCCTCGGCGGCGAGCGCTACTGCGATAGTGAGCAGGCGACGTTGACCCACCGACAGGTCGGTGATGTGTGCGCTTTCATCGAATTCGTCGAGGTAAGCGTTGTTTAAGGCTTTAGCACTGCGCGCGACCGCAAGGTGGTGGCCGACGGTGTCCCCGGCAAAGAGTGCATCCGCGCTGGCGGGGACAGAAGCTGTGCCTGGGCCGAAAAGGGAGCGCAGATAGTAGGTTTTTCCGGCGCCATTGGGTCCGATGAGCCCGTAGCTACCGGCAGGAAGTGGGGAAGTCATAGCTTGCTCCTCTCAAGGGCGATCATGGCGGTGAGCTGGTCGGGGTAGATGTGCAGGTGAGCGGCCTCGGCAAGGAGCGGCCTGATGAAGTCCGTTGCGAAATTGTCGCGCCTGGTGGCCAGTACTTTTGCCTGGGCGGTGGGGAGGACAAACATGCCCAGCCCGCGGCGCTTTTCTAGGAGTCCCTCATCGAACAGCGTGGTCAGTGCTTTGGCTGAAGTGGTGGGATTGACCGAGTGATATTTGGACAACTCGTTGGTCGAGGGCATGCGATCACCGGCCGCGAGCTGGCCTGATCCGATGAGATCACGTAGCTCGTCGGCAATCTGTCGGTATATGGGTTTACCACTCATGTGGGTAACCTTAGATTGTTATGACCTGCACCGCAAGGGTTTGAAAAAATATGGTGTTACCGGGACTTATAGACTAAACTATTGGGCATGGTCCTAGTTATTATCGAATTGCTTGTGGCGTTCCTAATACTCACCCTGTCCATCCTTGGCATCATGTTTAACTACACGGTGCTCGGTTGGATTGGTCTGGCGTTCTCGTTGGTCATGCTCGGTCACGTTCTCTACCTCGTCTCCACCGGCAAGATCAAGACCCCACGTGGTCTTGCCAGTGGCGTGCCTATCTACGATGGCCGCGACGATGACGCATCGCACTACAAGCACAAGGGTGACACCACAGCACAGTAATCATGCTGCTGCAGGTAGCATGAGTAGCTTGCCGGGTTAAAGCGTCGCGCGTGCTGCGACCTGACTAGACTAAATGGTCATGAGTGAAAAGCAACGCGTACTATCCGGCATCCAACCCACAGCCGATTCCTACCACCTGGGCAACTACCTCGGAGCCCTGAAGCAGTGGATCGAGCTGCAAGAAGAGTTCGACGCGTTTTACTTCATCCCCGACCTGCACGCGATCACCGTTGAGCAGGATCCAGAAGAGCTGCGCCACCGCACCGTTGCGGGCGCTGCGCAGCTCATTGCGCTGGGCATTGACCCAGCAAAATCCACCCTTTTTGTCCAGTCGCACGTCCCTCAGCATGCAGAGCTGACTTGGGTACTGCAGTGCCTCACCGGTTTCGGTGAGGCTTCTCGTATGACGCAGTTCAAGGACAAGTCGCAGAAGCAGGGCCAGGATCGCACCACGGTTGGATTGTTTACCTACCCCGTGCTCATGGCGGCCGATATCTTGCTGTACAAGCCTCAGCTGGTTCCGGTGGGCGAAGATCAGCGCCAGCACTTGGAGCTCACCCGCACGCTTGCTGAGCGTTTCAATTCCCGCTACAGCGAGACCTTCGTGGTCCCTGACGCGTTTATCCCACAGGGCTCCGCCAAGATCTACGACCTACAGGATCCGACCTCGAAGATGAGCAAGTCGGGAGAAAACCCGAAGGGCCTGATTAATCTCCTTGACGAGCCAAAGGTCTCCGCTAAGCGTGTGCGCAGCGCCGTCACAGACAATGATGGCGTCATCGCCTTCGATCGCGAGAACAAGCCTGGCGTGTCCAACTTGCTGGCCATCCAGTCTGCGCTGACCGGAACGAGCACAGAGGATCTCGTCGCAGGCTACGAGGGCCAAGGCTATGGCGCGCTCAAGGTCGATACCGCCGACGCACTCGAGGCGTTTACCACACCACTCAAGGCGCGTTACGACGAGCTCATGGCCGACCGCGCCCAGTTAGAGGACATCCTCGCTCAAGGCGCCGAGCGTGCCCGCGAGGTCTCGGAGCCAGTCCTTGAAGACGTTTACGAAAAGACTGGTTTCCTGCGCCCGAAGCGCTAAATGCGCGCACTAAAAAAGCGTTAGCTGGATCCGATACGAATTCAGCTAACGCTTTTCTGTGTCTTGCTCAGGCTTAGAGGCCGCCTTCACGACGACCGTTGCGACGGCTGTTCTTACCGGAGAGGTAGATGGTCACGACCAACGAGACCACTGCGAGCACAGCGATAATGACATAGAACCACTCCCACTGCAGGCCAGAACTAGCCCACGCACCATAGTTTGGGTATTGCTCGCCAGCCTGCTGTGCGACCACTGCGATGTCTGCAGCGGTCGCGGTTGCAGCGCCGCCCAGTGCAACAACGGAGCCAGTCAGGCCTGCTGCGCCGAGGGCTGCAGGGCTAATGCGCTTCTGATCCTTAGAACGTGCCATGGGAAGTCCCTTTCGAAAAGAATTAATTAGATAACATCCTTAGGCTATCTTACGTCCTGAATCTCGATTGTTACAGTTCACTGTCTGCACGCTGACAGTGAATTGATTTACCATCAATAATGACTCATTTAATTTTTCGGAAGGAGGAGCATGGCTACACGTACGGCGCCCAATGCCGAGAAAACTGACGAATACGGAATCGAACGAGCCCACGCAGACGACAAGGGGGCAGTAGACAAGGTGCGCGAGAAAGCACCCGTCCTGGATCACCTCATGCGCATGCAAGACCGCTTCGGGGAATCTGGTGGTAACCAGTACTCAGCGGGCATTACTTATTTCTCAGTAATGTCGGTCTTCCCGTTGGCCATGTTGCTCTTCGGCGGAATGGCCATCTTCCTCGCAGGTCGCCCTGATCTGCTGCAGCAAATCCAAGACTCAATTTCTTCCTCGTTGGAGGGAGAACTGGGCACGATGGTCAACGACATCATCGATCAAGCCATTGCCCAGCGCAACGCCGTCTTGGGTGTTGGTGCTCTGACAGCTTTGTGGTCAGGACTGGGATGGATGAATAACCTGCGTGCCGGCATTGGCGCGATGTGGAATCTATCGCCGACCAAGGGCGGAAACTTCGTCATGAAGAAGCTCTGGGACCTTGTCGCGCTGATCGGCCTGCTCATCGCACTGGCCGTGGCATTCCTCGTGACAGCCATCGGTTCCTCTGGGGCAACCTCCTGGGTGCTCGAACAAATCGGACTCGGTGATCTACCGGGTCTGC
The DNA here is from genome assembly GCF_000379425.1 of Corynebacterium lubricantis DSM 45231. Classification (GTDB taxonomy): domain Bacteria; phylum Actinomycetota; class Actinomycetes; order Mycobacteriales; family Mycobacteriaceae; genus Corynebacterium; species Corynebacterium lubricantis. The sequence goes on along the minus strand of NZ_KB902235.1, from coordinate 18,522 downwards.
GCTGGATCATCTTCGGCGTTGCCATCATCGTCGGTATTCTGGCGAACTTCCTGGTCATGGTGTGGCTGATTATGTACCTGCCGCGCACCAAGGTGCCTCGGAAGTCCGGCCTGAAGGGTGCTTTCTTAGGCGCGATCATCTTTGAAGTGATCAAGCAGCTATCCACTGTGATCGTGTCGTCTGCTTTGGGCAACCCGGCGGGTGCTGCCTTCGGCCCGATTATCGCGCTCATGATCGTGCTGTACTTGATCTGGCGCGTCGTGCTCTATGTCTCGGCGTGGACAGCGACCACCGATGAGGCCTTGGAGGAAGCAACCGTGGAAGCGCCGGATCCTGCTGTGATCCGGGTGCGCCACGAGGTTCGTCAGGAGCCGGCAGTCAGCAATGGGAAGATGCTGGGTATCGGTGCTGCAGCAGGTGCTATCGGCGCCGGTGCTTTGGCCTTGCTCCGGAGGAAGTAGACGCCCGCCTAGAACGCAGAGCCAAGGCTGCGAGCGCGATAGCAGCCAAGGCCACGACGGCGATGGCGCCTATTCCCACTTTGGTGGAGAAATCCGAGTCAAAGGTGCTGCTTGCCGCCTCGGAGGGGACCTCGGGGGCGGGGGTTTGTTGGATATTGTCAGCATCCTGCTTAACGGGTGCGGCCTCCTCGTTGAGTGAAGCCACCTGATCGGTGCTTGTAAAGTTGTACGCCTCGTCGATAAGCGACTGTGCCTGTTCCCACGGACGGGCCTTATCTACCGTGGTATCTAAAACGATCGCCATGATGCGGCGACCATTGCGGTCTAGGGCACCGACGAACGTATGGTTCGCGTCGTCGGTAAAACCCGTTTTTCCGCCGATACCGTTAGGGTCGTTCATGAAGAGCTGGTTATCATTCCACAACTGGTACCCCTCGAGGTCGCCGTAACCAGGAAAATCGTAATGCTCGGTGTTGGTGATCTTCACGAACGTCGGGTTTTCATAGGCTACCTGGTAGATTTTCGCCAGGTCCCAGGCGGTGGTTTGCATTCCCGGAGCATCCAAACCTGAGTATGTTGCCGCGCGAGTTTCCTCTGCGCCGAGCTCGCGGGCGAGGCTATTGACCTTCTCTAACGTCGCTGCATCACCGCCAAGTTCCTGCGCGAGAGCGTGGGCAGTATCGTTTCCCGAGGCCAGCAGCAGCCCGTAAAGAAGCTGCTCCACGGTGTACTCCCCACCTTCGCCGATGCCCACCGCGGACCCGTCCTGGGAAGCGGATTCATGGGAGACAATCACCTTGCGATCCATGGTCAACTCATCGATCACGGTCAGCGCAAGCAGCACCTTGATGATCGAAGCAGGGCGGTACCTGCCATGCGGATCCTTCATCGCAATGACCTCACCGGTATCGATGTCGGCCACAAGCCAACTGGAAGCCAACACACTGTCGGGCACCTGATAACCCTCAGCCGCAATCACCCCACAGGGTCCGTCATAGACCGGCGCGATCGGTGTCGGAGTGACACCATCGACGGGTGCCTCAGACGTAGTTTTCGCCTGAGGAGGTGAGGTCTTGTTCGGGCATCGATTAGTATCCGGCGCGGTTTCACGAGTCGGAATGGAGGTCACCGACTCCTCGGGAGGCTGCGGAGTTGCATCTTCTTGCGCGTTCGCCACGGGAGTGACGGCAAGGACAGTGGCGCACGCGAGGGTAGCCGCGAAGTAAGAAACAGTCTTCATCGAATCGTTATTGTAGACCTTTTCGGTCATTGAGCGTCGAACGGCTCGCAATAGAAATACCAAAGACGGCAGATGGTAGGGGAGCCTTACCAAAAATAGGCTGTGACCTGCAGTTTGGATAGGGTTACCTTCGTTGTTGAAACCTGCGCAATGGGTTAAAACTATAGATATGAGTGAGCTAACAGCGCAGACTCCGTCGGAAGTAACCGGCGGCTTGAATGAAAGACTAAACAAACTACGTGCAGGCGTCCTTGGTGCCAACGATGGCATCGTCTCTACGGCTGCAGTCATCGTCGGTGTGGCCGGTGCAAGTTCCGATATCCGAGCCATCGCCACTGCAGGCATCGCCGCGGTTGTGGGCGGTGCAATCTCTATGGCATTGGGCGAGTATGTCTCGGTGTCGTCGCAACGCGATGCGGAAAACGCGATTATTGAGAAAGAAAAGCGCCTCCACTCCGAAGACCCAGACGGCGAATTCGAGGTGCTGGTCCAAGAGTACGAGAAGAAGGGGATCTCGCGGGAAACCGCGGAGCAAGTGGCACGGGAAGCCACCGCTCATAACCCACTAGCCACGCACCTGGAAATGCACTACGGCATCGACCAATCTGACATTGTGAGCCCCTGGTCGGCTGCCGTGTCCTCGTTTATTGCGTTCTTCCTTGGCGCCATGCTGCCGATGCTGGCGATCCTTTTCCCATCGGATACGTGGCGCGTTCCGTTCGTCTTCTTCGTCACCCTCGTGGCGTTGGCGATTACCGGCGTGATTTCTGCACGATTGGGTGGCGCGAACCAAGGCAAGGCGGCCGTGCGCCTAGTGATCGGCGGAGCGCTTGCCTTGGTGCTGACCTGGGCTGTGGGTTGGTTGTTCGGAACCACCGTTATGTAGGACTGAAGCCCAAGTCCGTAGCCTAGATCTGGGACGTCACTCTAAAACTTGGAGAACCGCTTGATCAGCATGTTCTCCATTTCCTTCCAGCCGTCCACCTTGTCGGTGAACGGTGCGGAAGGAACATAACCGGCTTGTTCATTCGAGCCGAGCATGTACCCCAAGTATTCCTGCATCCGTGGGTTGGCCAGCAAGAATGAATTCAAGGAATCATCCTGCGCCCAGTCGGCGGCGTCAGCCATGAGCTCGTAGGCCTTGCCCAGCTGCTGTGTATCCACGGCATCTGGGCCTTTTTCAATGTCTTCAGCGATGCCATTGAGTGAGTAGGAATTATCCTTGTGCACGCTAAATTCCAGCTCACCTGCGTGCGCCGCGCTGACCAAGTCCTCCCACGTAGACACATTCGCTAGGTCGTGTTCGTTGTTGTCCAACATCCAGCGCAGGAGCTGTTTGCTGGTCGGGAAGGTGAAAATCTCGCCGAAGCGGCCCAAAAATACGGGCTGACCTTCCAGGTAGGTGCGCAGCGTGTACACGGACGTGCCCTGCGCCGTGATCTTGACAGGGTCGATGCCCGCGGCGGCCCAGGCCGAGGTGTCATAGGGATCTGCCGCGGCACGTTCGGCTTCGCGCTCGGCCTCGGCTGCCTTTCGGGCCTCTTCGCGGTCATTGCCAGCCTGAGAGATTCGAGCGGACGCCGCGGAGATGGCAGCCTCGTCGAGGTCAGAAGTATCGACGACGCGCACCACCTCGTCGAGCGACTTGACGACCTTTTCCCAATTGCCCAGCACGACACGGCCGACAGCGGACCACTCGCCGGCACCTTGATCGCCGTTGTAGTGGTCAGAGCCACGGGTTACGTTGCCCAAAATCGAGTGCGAAGCAAAGAAGATCACGGCATCTTCGGCCCCGCCCACCTCGGCCAGGGAGGAGGTGAGCTTAAAAATGCGCGCCAGGGTAGACACGTTTTCGTGGCTTGGGCGACCCGCGAGCAATGCCGGTGCACCAACGATGTCGTAGTACTGCTTGTCGGACGGGACGACTCGATCAGCGCCTTTGGCGGTGAAATCTGCCCACTCTGGATGCGACGCAAGATCGTGCCTGGTGTTGCTCTCAAGGTGGACAAGCAATTCCTCTGGGGAGTTAAACGCAAGCACCTTTGTGTCATCGCCGTAGAAGGCCTGCCACTCGGAGCCACCCTCTTTCCACGTGGGTGCCCACAAGGTGTAGAAATCACCGTCGGTCAACGAGAGTTTGACAGGGAGAATCGCGCGCGTGCTCATAGACACCGACTCTACTAAACGTTAGCCCGTTGGTCGCCAGAAGCCCTGAAAGCCCATCCCAATATTTTCCGTCCGCACCGGGTTCATCTGCACAGGATCACCCGCCTCAATCATCATCCCGTCCTCGGCGTACATGGCCACATGCCCGTCCCAGACCGCAAGGTCACCGGCCTGCAATTCATCAAAGCTGACTTGCCTGCCCACCGCCTGGTTCTCTGCCGTGCGCGGGATTTCCACTCCGGCTTGGCCATACGCCCAGGATGTTAAACCGGAACAATCGAAGCCACCGGGCTGGGAACCACCCCAGACATATGGTGTGCCCAGTTGGCTTTTGGCGGCGGCAACGGCTGCCTGGCCCGCGGGATTGGCCCCGGAGCTTTCCTCGGAGTTAGGTGGGGCAGTGACAACGCTGTCGTGCGGCGCAGCTTCGCCCGGTTCGGCTGCGGGTAGGGCGGGCACGGAGGCCGGTGCCGACATCGAGGCTGCCTGAAAGACCGGACTGTCTACTGGGGCGGAACTTACCGGTGTGGCCATGGGCTCTGAATCCGCCACGAGTGATTCCAACTGGGCGGCAAAAGGCGCCAACTCCTGCTCGAGTACTAAGAGGCGCTGTTCCGCCTCAGCCACGCTGCGCAGGGCTTCGGCGGAAACATCGATCGCGGCTGCCGGGGCCGTTAGCGGATTGCCGAGTGCCGCGGCGCGGGTAACGGCATAGGTGAGGAAGTCCTGCGCGATCGAGAAGAGATCGGCACCCGCGGACAGGATGGGGCCGGTCGAAGAGGACACGACATCGTCGATAAGCGTGCCCGTGTGCTCGAGCTGCTCGACGTGGCGGAACAACAAGCTCGGGTCGCCGCCGACGATGTCGGCCAAGGGCAGCGCCGCGTCGAAGCCGGGCAGGGTGCCCAATGTTGAGGCGGGTAAGGGCGAAGGGATTTTCTCGGCGATGGCAGTAATCGGGGAGACAAGGTCGATCATGGTGCCAATCCCTGCAACTGCTGGCCAAGCGTGTCGTCGCAGGCCATGGCCTGGTGGGTCAAGGTAGTCATCTCATCGGCGTGAAAGTGCGTGCGATCGTGGACCTGCGCGGACTGGGCGTTGTAATGCTGCCAGGCGAGAGTCAGTGCATGGCTGATACGGGCGAGCGGGCCAATGCCGGGCAACGCAATCTCTGGCGCACTGGGCAAGCCGGCGGCATCAAGGCGCAGGGAATCGATGAGCACGGCAGATTGGGCGGGGTCAAGATTGATCGCAGAGGTACGTGCAGGGTTTGTGGAAGTGTTCATACCCTCTTAGACGCAATTTTTCAGGGTTCGGTTCCCTCTCGTCGCCAAATTGCTTCTAGCATGTAGGACATGGACATTACTGTGGTTGATCACCCCCTGGCCGCCTCGCGGCTGACCATCATGCGCGACAAGCGCACGGATAACGCGGGATTCCGCGCAGCGCTCTCCGATCTGGGCGCCATGTTGATCTACGAAGCGTCACGCGAACTCGAGACCGAGCACTTTGACTGCGAAACTCCCGTGGCGGTGGCCGATGGCGTGCGGCTGAAGAACCCACCGATCATCGTTCCCATCATTCGTGCTGGCCTGGGCATGATTGACCCGGCGCTGTCGATGATTCCGGACGCACAGGTAGGCTTCATCGGAATGGCTCGTGACGAAGAAACGCACGAGCCGGTCCCATACTTGGAGGCGCTTCCCGACGACCTCAAGGGCCAGCCGGTATTCCTTGTTGATCCGATGCTGGCCACCGGCGGGTCGCTGATTCACTCGCTCAAGCTACTCGTGGAACGCGGCGCCGATGACATCACCGTGGTGTGCATGGTCTCCGCGCAGCCGGGTGTGGATAGGCTCGCGGAATCGAATTTCCCGATTCGCCTGGTCACTGCCGCGATCGATCCCGAGTTGAACGAGGATGCCTACATCGTGCCGGGACTTGGCGACGCGGGTGACCGTCTTTACGGCCCGCGTAACATCCATCTCTAATTCCCCGTTTGCCCCGCCGGTCCCTCCTGTTTCCCCAGCGCTGAGGTTTTTCGCCTCGTGAGATACTCTCGTGAGGAAAATATTATTAACGATGAATTTGAAAGATAAAGCTTTTGTAGATTGGCGAGACGGGGGCGTCATGTCGAGTAGGGCTCATAATCAAGTCATTCCACACTGGGCGAGCTACGGGTTCAATTTATCCAGTCGGATCCGCCGCCTGCGGATCATGCGGGGACTTTCGCAAAGCAGGCTGGCGGAACTGTCAGGAGTGTCGCGTTCACTGATCTCCATGCTGGAACGCAATCACTACAACAGTGACAAAAGCGCGGATCCCACGCTGTCCACCATGTATAAGCTGGCCGCAGGGCTGGCGGTTCCGCCCGCGGTGCTGTTGCCAGGAGTAGCGCAAATGGTCGAGGAAGTCTGCCCCGACAACGCGGGTACCTCCGAGTCGGGCCCGCAATCATTGCCGAACATGAATCTACAGTGGCCCCGCACACGGGAAGATACGGCACGCTATCACGACGAATTCATCGCCGAAGGCCGACGCGGGCAGGCGCCACGCTTCCGGCTTTTCCCCCAAGAAAGTTAAGCAATTGGCAGAGCGGTTAACCATACCGCTTGGTCTAGTTGTAGACTTCCTATCCAAGAGGCTTTATTGATCAACGCGGTAGGAGAGTGTGCAAGTGGGTATCGCAGCCGAAGTGGACAATTGGTTGCTTGAACATGGTGATCAAGTTATTGGCTGGCGTCGCCACCTGCACTCCCACCCAGAGCTGTCCAACAAAGAGTTTGAAACCACCGATTTCCTCGAGGCAGTCCTCATGGAACACGGCCTCAGCCCGGTGCGCTTCCCAGGTACGGGCCTCTACGTTGATATCGGCCCCGCAGGTGACAACCGCCTTGCGTTCCGCGCCGACATTGATGCGCTGCCGATCCACGAGATCACCGGCCTCGAGTTCGCTTCCACCCACCCCGGTGTTTCGCACTCCTGCGGGCATGACGTGCACACCACTGTGGCTCTCGCCTTGGCGTGTGTGCTGTCCACGATCGATTTGCCGCACGGCGTGCGCGTCATTTTCCAACCGGCCGAGGAGATCATGACCGGGGGAGCCTCCGATGTCATCGCCCACGGCGGACTGCATGGTGTCGGGTCCATTTTCGCCCTTCACGCTGAGCCGAAATTGAAGGTGGGAAAGGTCGGTGTGCGCACCGGTGCGATCACTTCCGCCACCGATGTGATTACTCTCAAGGTGCAGGGCGCCGGTGGGCACACCTCACGTCCGCACCTGACAAGCGACGTAGTCTACGCACTGGGCTCCGTGATCACTCAGCTCCCCGCGCTGCTCTCGCGCCGGGTCGATCCGCGCACCGGCACCGTGCTCGTCTTCGGTCAAGTCGAGGCGGGCTTCGCCCCGAACGCAATCCCACAGTCCGGTCGTATCCGGGGCACGCTGCGCACCGCCGACATTGCCACGTGGCGCGAATTGGAGCCGCTCGTCTACAACCTGATCGATTCGATCATCGCGCCCACAGGCTGCACGTTTGAACTCGACTACCTGCGCGGAGTGCCTCCCGTGCTTAACGACGATGTCGCCACCGCACTTCTCGCCGAAGCCGGAAGGGCAGTAGATCCGCAAGGCGTTGTCAATGCGCCACAGTCCTCGGGCGGCGAAGATTTTTCGTGGTATCTCGAGCACGTTCCGGGCTCGATGGCCCGGTTGGGTTGTTGGTCGGGCGAGGGTGAACAACAGGATTTGCACCAAGGAAATTTGCTTGTCGACGAGCGCTCGATTGGTGTCGGGATCCGTTTATTCGGTTCGGTAGTCGAACGTTTTGTCGCAAAACAGTCAGAGCCTGGGGATTTCGGCGGAGGCTTACTTCACTAGTTTAGAAAAATATCGCTACACTAGGCACGGAATTTAACGACAATAAAGGAGATACCTCTGTGCCTAAAAAGATCGTGATTATCGGCGGCGGACCCGCTGGTTATGAGGCCGCTCTTTCTGCAACAAAATTTGAGGGTGACGTCACGCTGATCGAGGAACAGGGCATCGGTGGCTCTGGAGTCCTCAAGGACGTAGTGCCTTCCAAGAGCTTTATCTCCGGCGCAAATATCAAGACCGACTTGCGCCGTGCCGAAGACATGGGACTCAACCATGGTCTCGGACACGCAGACCTCTCTCTGCAAGCATTGAACAACCGCGTGATCGCGCTGGCTTCCGAGCAGTCCCGCGATATCCGCGAGCAGCTGAACCACCTTGGTGTGGAGGTCATCACTGGTCGTGCGCGTTTCGCTGCGAACCAGTCGGCGCACACCACCCACTCCGTTGAAGTAATGCCGCACGAAGGCGATGCATACATCATGGAGGCGGACATGGTGCTGGTTGCCACTGGTGCTTCCCCACGCGAACTCGACGGCGCAAAGCCCGACGACAAGCGCATCTTGACCTGGCAGCAGGTCTACGACTTGATGGAGATGCCAGAACACCTCATCGTTGTGGGTTCCGGTGTTACCGGTGCCGAGTTCGTCTCCGCATTCGCCGAGCTGGGTGTCAAGGTCACCATGGTTGCTTCCCGTGACCGCATTCTGCCTCACGACGATGCCGATGCCGCCGACGTGCTGGAGACTGTCCTTGCTGGCCGTGGCGTTTCCCTGGAAAAGCACGCACGCGTGGAAACCGTGACGAACACCGGCGACGGTGTTATTGTGCGCACCACCGACGGCCGTGAAATCCATGGTTCGCACGCGATTATGTCGATCGGTTCCATCCCGAACACCGAGGGTCTGAACTTGAGCTCGGTGAAGGTGAACACGTCGAAGTCCGGCCACATCCAGGTTGACCGCGTCTCGCGTACGAACGTCCCGGGTATCTATGCTGCTGGTGACTGTTCCGACTTGTACCCGCTGGCCTCCGTCGCCGCGATGCAGGGACGTATTGCCGTCTACCACGCGCTTGGCGAAGGCGTGACCCCAATTCGCTTGAAGACTGTGGGCAATGCAGTGTTTACCCGTCCCGAGATCGCTGCAGTTGGCGTGACCGAGCAGGAGATCCTCGACGGCGAAGTTCAGGCAGACATTGTCAAGCTTGATCTGAGCACGAATCCTCGCGCAAAGATGCGTTCCCTGAAGCACGGCTTCGTGAAGCTGTTCGCACGCAAGGGTTCCGGCCAGCTGCTCGGCGGCGTGATCGTGGCACCAACTGCATCCGAGCTGATCCTCTCGCTGACCGTTGCTGTGACGAACAACCTCACCGTCAGCGACCTGGCCGAGTCCATGTCGGTCTACCCGTCGCTGTCTGGTTCCATCACCGAGGCGGCTCGTCGCCTCGTGTCCAAGAGCGACCTGGATTAGCTGTCACGCACCGTCCGATAAGCCAGTTCGGTGGTGAGGTTGAGATCGAGCGAGACTTTTCGACCCTCCACTGGGAAGGCGCGCTGGACGCATTCCTCGCGCTGGCAGGTCCCGCACCCAGGCCCAATGGGCATGGCGGACTGCGGGCTTAAGTTCAGCTGGTCGGAATAGACCAGGCGGTGCGCCTGGTCGAGGTCACAGCCCAGCCCCACCGCGAACTCCTTCGCGGGAGTGCCGAACCCGCGGGCAGAGCCTTGAACCATGCGCGCGATCCACAAATATGTGCGCCCATCAGGCATCGCAGCGACCTGCCTGGTGATGCGGTTCGGAGTTTCAAACGCGCGGTGGACCACCCACAACGGGCACCCGCCGCCGGTGCGCGAGAAGTGAAACGACGTTGCCGATTGCCGCTTCGAAATATTGCCCGCGCGATCCGTGCGCACAAAGAAAAACGGGACCGAGCGCGAACCCGGTCGCTGTAGCGTAGAGAGGCGCTGGCAGGTGGACTCGAAGCTCGTGCCAAAACGTGCTGCAATGAGATCGATGTCGTAGCGGGTGCGCTCTGCCTGCGCCAAGAACACCCCATAAGGCATGACCACCGCAGCCGCGTAGTACTGGGCGAGGCCCAGCCGGGCGATTTCCTTTGTTTCCTCCGACGGTAGGCCATCCACGTAATCGTCGATAAGCGATGCTTCTTTCATTAAACCGTGCTGAAACGCCAACTCGAAGCACTGCTGCGCCTCTGTCATTCCGGGCAGGAGGCGCAGTTCTCGTAGTACCGGATCGTAGACGCGGCGCAGCCCGCCGGTCGGTTGATTGAAGCGGACGGTGACATCGAAGTTGGTATCGAGCGCGGTGGCGATGCGCGTGAGCCGGATCTGGGGGGAGCCGGCCCACGTGGCGAAGTCCTCGGCGGCGGTATCGAGCTCGTGGAAATAGTTATTCGCATCGTAGAAGAAGTCGCGCACGACCTCGTAGGGGTGGATCGTGTTCTCACCGACGTGTTGCGGAAGTTGTAAAACCTGGTGCGCCAGGGCGGGGAAGCGCGCGGCGAAATCGCTGAGCTCCTCGGTGGGGATGTCGGGGAGGATTTCGGCGAGTTCGTTGACCGTGCGGATGTCGTGCTCGCTGGAAAAATACGACGCCTCGACACCGAAAGAGTCCGTGAGCTGCATCAACACCGTGGCGGTCAGTGGGCGTTGATCATTTTCCAACTGATTGAGATAGCTCGTGGAAATGCCGAGCTGACGGGCCATGTCCACCTGGGTGAGCTCATGGTGCTTCCGAAGCGTGTGGATCCGTGCCCCCGCGAAGAGCTTGCTCATTGGTGCCTCGCCGTCCTTTTCCTTGCCTGACCTGTATCTTTCACAGATTTTACAAAGTTTACTAACTCATGCCACAACTTTACACACACTTAACCGTGACGTGTGACACAACATTCTGACTACTATGACATTCAACGCAGAAACCGCACGTAAATCCGTATTTACGGGTTTCTAGCTCGGTCTTCTAGCTCGGCTCGAAGAAACCGTATTCACACTGATTCCCCCACAGAGAGGTCATCAATGATCAACCACGAGATTCGCACGCACAAGTCTGCAGAGGACTTCCCGTACGAAGAGCACTTTGCCTACAAGGTGGCAAAGGTCGCAGCTGACCCAGTCGAGGTGCCTGCTGACACCGTCGACATGATCATTAACCGCATCATCGACAACGCTTCTGTGGCAGTGGCTTCCGTACCACGCCGCCCAGTCACCTCCGCCCGCGTCATCGCACAGGCACACCCAGTCACCGAGAACGGTGCAAAGATCTTCGGCGTTGAGGGCAACTACTCCGCTGAGTGGGTAGCATTCGCCAACGGCACCGCAGTGCGCGAGCTCGACTACCACGACACTTTCCTGGCTGCCGAGTACTCCCACCCAGGCGACAACATTCCTCCAATGATCGCTGTCGCACAGCACAAGGGCCTCGACGGCAAGACCCTGATCCGCGGTATTGCAACCGGCTACGAAATCCAGGTCAACCTGGTCAAGGGCATCTGCCTGCACGAGTGGAAGATCGACCACGTCGCACACCTCGGCCCATCCGTTGCCGCTGGTATCGGAACCATGCTGGACCTGGACATCGACACCATCTACCAGGCTGTCGGCCAGGCGCTGCACACCACCACCGCAACCCGCCAGTCCCGCAAGGGCCTGATCTCCTCCTGGAAGGCATCTGCTCCTGCATTCGCAGGCAAGATGGCCATCGAGTCCGTTGATCGTGCAATGCGCGGCGAGGGCGCACCAGCTCCAATCTGGGAAGGTGAAGACGGCTTCATCGCATGGATGCTGCACTCCCCAGAGCACACCTACACCGTGCCACTGCCAGCAGACGGCGAAGAAAAGCGCGCCATCCTGGAGACCTACACCAAGGAGCACTCCGCGGAGTACCAGGCACAGGCACCAATCGACCTGGCTCGCCGCATGAAGTCCACCCTGGAAGAAAAGGGCCTGGCAACCGAGGACATCGAGTCCATCGTGCTGCACACCTCGCACCACACCCACTACGTCATCGGCACCGGCGCCAACGACCCACAGAAGATGGATCCAACCGCGTCCCGCGAGACCCTGGATCACTCCATCATGTACATGTTCACCGTCGCTCTCCAGGACGGCACCTGGCACCACGTTGACTCCTACGCACCAGAGCGCGCAGGCCGCCCAGACACCGTTGAGCTGTGGCACAAGGTGTCCACCGTCGAGGACCCAGAGTGGACCCGTCGCTACCACACCCACGACCCAGCAGAGAAGGCATTCGGCGCCAAGGCTGTCATCACCTTCAAGGACGGCACCGTCGTCGAAGACGAGATGGCTGTTGCTGACGCACACCCACTCGGTGCCCGCCCATTCGCTCGTGAGCAGTACATCAACAAGTTCCGCACCCTGGCTAAGGGCCTCGTCTCCGAAGAGGAGCAGGAGCGCTTCCTTGCCGCTGCACAGAACCTGGAAAACCTGACCGACCTGAACGAGCTGAACATCGTTGTCACCGACGAAGCTCTCGCACAGGCACCAGAAACCCCTGAAGGGATCTTCTAAATGTTCTCGTCTGCAAAGACACCAACCGAACGCCGCCAAGCACTGCGCGACTCCCTGAATTCCTCCACGATTACCAAGCTGCCGGGTGCCTTTAGCCCACTGGTTGCGAAGTTGATCGAAGACATCGGCGGATTTGAAGGCGTCTACGTCTCGGGCGCCGTGCTCGCCAACGACCTTGGCCTGCCAGACATCGGCCTGACCACGCTTACCGAGGTTGCCGGTCGCTCCCGCCAGATCGCACGCGCCACCAACCTGCCCATCCTGGTCGACGCCGACACCGGCTTCGGCGAGCCAATGAGCGCCGCACGCACCATCTCCGAGTTTGAGGACGCAGGCATCGCCGGTTTCCACCTCGAGGACCAGGTCAACCCGAAGCGTTGCGGCCACCTCGACGGCAAGGAAGTTGTCCCGCAGGACCTGATGGTTCGCCGCATCACCGCAGCGGTCAATGAGCGTCGCGACGACACCTTCGTCATCTGTGCCCGTACGGACGCAGCTGGCATCGAAGGCATCGACAACGCCATCGAGCGCGCGAAGGCATACGCCGACGCAGGCGCCGACATGATCTTCACCGAAGCTCTGTACTCACCCGCAGACTTCGAGAAGTTCCGCAAGGCAGTCGACATCCCACTGCTTGCAAACATGACCGAGTTCGGAAAAACCGAGCTTCTGTCCGCCCAAACGCTGGAAGACCTTGGCTACAACGCCGTGATCTGGCCGGTGACCACCCTACGCATCGCCATGGGCGCTACCGAGGAAATGCTGCGCGACATCTCTGCTACTGGTACCCAGGTGCCTTGGCTCGACAAGATGCAGCACCGTTCCCGCTTGTACGAATTGGTCGACTACGAAAAGTACAACCAGTTCGACCAGCAGGTATTTACCTACTCGCTGGATTCCTACAAGTCCACATTTGAATAAAGCACTTGAGCAAATTTCTTTAGGAGCATCAACATGACTGAGCCAGATATCAAGAAGGGCCTAGCCGGCGTCTACGCTGACTACACCGCTATTTCCAAGGTCAACCCTGAGACCAACTCGCTGCTCTACCGCGGCTACCCAGTCCAGGAACTCGCAGAGAACTGCACCTTCGAAGAGGTCGCATACCTGCTGTGGAACAGCGAACTTCCAACCGAAGAGCAGCTGAAGGAATTCCAGCAGGGCTGCTGGGACAACCGTGAGCTCGACGAGGACACCATCCGCGTCATCGAGTCCATGCCACAGGATTGCCACCCAATGGACGTGCTGCGCAGCGCGATTTCCTACCTGGGCACCCAGGACAAGGAGCACTTCACCCCGAACGCGGATCACATCCGCAACATCGCTCGCTCCCTGCTGGCGAAGATCCCGACCATCGTGGCGCTGGATATCCGTCGTCGCCGCGGCGAGGGCTACATCAAGCCAGACCCAACCCGCGGTTTCTCCGAGAACTTCCTCTGGATGGTCTTCGGCGACGGCCCAGATTCCCCAGTGAACAAGCCAGGCGATGTTGAGTGCTTCGAGAAGTCGATGATCCTCTACGCTGAGCACTCCTTCAACGCGTCTACCTTCACCGCTCGCGTGATCACCTCCACCCAGGCTGATACCTGGTCCGCTCTCACCGGTGCTGTTGGCGCTCTCAAGGGCCCACTGCACGGTGGCGCCAACGAGGCCGTCATGTACAACATGATCGAGGTCGACGACCCAGCTAACGCTGAGCAGTGGTGCAAGGACAAGCTGGCCAACAAGGAGCTCGTCATGGGCTTTGGTCACCGCGTGTACAAGAAGGGCGACTCCCGCGTCCCAACCATGGAAGCTGCTTTCAAGAAGCTCGCTTCCGAGCACGAGGGCTCCCAGAAGTGGGTCGAGATGTACGACATCATGGCAAAGACCATGTACGAGAACACCTCGATCAAGATCCGCCCGAACCTGGACTTCCCCGCAGGTCCTGCGTACTACATCATGGGCTTCGATATCCCATTCTTCACCCCGCTGTTCGTGATGAGCCGTATCACCGGCTGGACCGCGCACATCCTGGAGCAGTACGAGAACAACTCCCTGATCCGCCCGCTGGCAGCGTACAACGGCCCAGCTGAGCGTCACATCGAGAAGTAATTCTCACCCGCTCGAATCGCCCCTGTCGACGATCCTTCCCCGCGAGGTGATCTCGGCAGGGGCACACTTTTTGCCTCACATCTGTATCACTTCGGCGGTCCCGCTGAGCAATACATCACTTGCGATCGCCTAAGTAACGTTAGACTCTTATTACACATATTGCTGAAAACCTCCCACAGCCCTAAGCCAACCCTAAGACTTCAGGTGCGGTGGGATCCTTGAAAGGAATAACCTTCCATGGCATCATCCTTGCCTTCGTTCAACAAGGTCCTTGTGGCCAACCGCGGCGAAATCGCGGTGCGCGCATTCCGCGCAGCTTTTGAAACCGGCGCGAAAACCGTTGCCGTCTACCCGAAGGAAGACCGCAACTCCTTCCACCGCCCCTTTGCCGATGAGGCGATCCGCATTGGTGTCGAAGGCCAGCCCGTCAAGGCCTACCTCGACATTGACGAGGTGATCCGTGCCGCGAAGAAGTCCGGCGCGGACGCCGTTTACCCGGGCTATGGCTTCCTCTCCGAGCGCGCCGATCTGGCACGTAAGTGCAAGGAAAACGGTATCAAGTTCATTGGCCCCACCGCCGAGACCTTGGACCTGACCGGCGATAAGTCGGCTGCTGTTCATGCGGCTCAGGAGGCTGGCCTGCCAGTGCTCCACGACTCCGAGCCATCGGATGATCCGAAGCAGCTTGCCGAGTGGGCGAAGGATTTCCAGTTCCCAGTCTTCGTCAAGGCTGTCGCCGGCGGCGGTGGGCGAGGAATGCGCTTCGTCGAAAAGCTAGAAGACGTTGAGCGCCTAGCCACCGAGGCCTCCCGCGAAGCTGAGGCCGCATTCGGCGACCCTGCCGTCTACGTTGAGCAGGCCGTGATCAACCCGCAGCACATCGAGGTGCAGATCCTCGCCGATGCCCAGGGCAACGTGATCCACCTCTACGAGCGCGATTGCTCGCTGCAGCGCCGCCACCAAAAGGTGGTAGAGATCGCTCCGGCACAGCACATCGACGCAGCGCTTCGCGACGAGATCTGCGCCGACGCAGTGAAGTTCTGCCAGCACATCAAGTATGAGGGTGCCGGCACCGTTGAGTTCCTTGTCGACGAGAACGGCAACCACGTTTTCATCGAGATGAACCCTCGCGTGCAGGTAGAGCACACGGTGACCGAAGAGGTCACCGGCGTGGATATTGTGAAGTCCCAGCTCTACATCGCAGCCGGGGCAACGCTAGAGGAGCTTGACCTGCGCCAAGAAGACATTAAGGTTACCGGTGCCGCCCTGCAGTGCCGTATCACCACCGAGGACCCGAACAACGGCTTCCGCCCAGATTCCGGCACCATTACTGGTTACCGTTCCCCAGGTGGCGCTGGAGTGCGCCTGGACGGTTCCGTATCTGTGGGTACCGAGATCACCCCGAACTTCGATTCGTTGCTGGTGAAGATGACCTGCCGCGGCTCCGATTTCGCCACTGCCGTGGCACGTGCCCAGCGCGCACTCAACGAGTTCACCGTCTCCGGTGTGTCCACCAACATTGGCTTTCTGCGTGCCCTGCTCAACGAGGCAGACTTCAAGGAAAAGCGCATTGCCACCGGCTTCATCGCCGAGCACATCCACCTGCTTGAGGCGCCTCCTGCCACCGACGAAGCTGGTCGCATCCTGGATTACTTGGCCGAGACCACCGTGAACCAGCCCAACGGCGCGCACCCAGCAACCGTGCGTCCTTCCGACAAGCTGCCAAAGTGGGAATACGATGCGATCCCTCGCGGTTCCCGTGACGAGCTCCTCGAGCTCGGCCCAAAGGCGTTCGCTGAGAAGCTGCGCAACCAGTCCGCACTTGCCGTTACCGAGACGACCTTCCGCGACGCACACCAGTCTTTGTTGGCTACGCGTGTGCGCACCAAGACCCTGTTCGCCGCTGCAAAGCACACCGGTTACCTCACCCCAGAACTGCTTTCTGTTGAGGCTTGGGGCGGCGCAACCTACGACGTTGCTATGCGCTTCCTGCACGAATCTCCTTGGGAGCGCCTGGACATCCTGCGCGAGGCCATGCCGAACGTGAACATCCAGATGCTTCTGCGTGGTCGCAACACCGTGGGCTACACCCCGTACCCAGAGTCCGTGACCAAGTCCTTCGTCAAGGAAGCGGCATCGTCGGGCATTGACATCTTCCGCATCTTCGACGCGCTCAACGACGTGTCCCAGATGCGCCCAGCCATCGACGCCGTGCTGGAAACCGGCACCACCGTCGCCGAGGTAGCCATGGCGTACTCGGGCAACCTGCTCAACCCAGCCGAGGATATCTACACGCTGGACTATTACCTGAAGCTGGCTGAGGAAATCGTCAACTCCGGTGCCCACATCATTGCCATCAAGGACATGGCAGGCCTGCTGCGTCCAGAGGCCGCCCGCACCCTGGTGACCGCGCTGCGCAAGGAATTCGACCTGCCCGTCCACGTGCACACCCACGACACCGCCGGCGGTCAGTTGGCCACTTACCTCGCTGCTGCAGCAGCAGGCGCCGACGCCGTCGACGTTGCCTCCGCACCGCTGGCTGGCACCACCTCGCAGCCATCCATGTCCGCGCTGGTTGCAGCGTTTGCGAACACGGATCGCGACACCGGCATTTCCGAGAAGGCTGTCGCCGACATGGAGCCTTACTGGGAGGCCGTGCGCCAGGTCTACGCACCATTTGAGTCCGGCATTCCGGGACCTACCGGTCGCGTTTACCAGCACGAGATTCCAGGTGGTCAGCTCTCCAACTTGCGCACGCAGGCAAAGGCACTTGGCCTCGAGGACCGCTTCGAGCTCATCGAAGATCGCTACGCTGCCGTGAACAAGATGCTGGGTCGCCCAACCAAGGTCACCCCATCCTCCAAGGTCGTCGGCGACCTCGCCCTGCACCTGGTGGGTGCCAACGTTGATCCGGCCGATTTCGAGGCTGATCCGCAGAAATTCGACATCCCGGATTCCGTCATCGGCTTCCTCTCCGGCGAGCTCGGTACCCCTCCGGGAGGCTGGCCACCGCTGCGCGAGAAGGCACTCGCAGGCCGCGGCGAGATCAATCATCACTTGGTTGAGGTCCCAGCAGAGCTCGGCGAGGAATTGCTTTCCGACGACCACGAGGTTCGCCGTGCTGCCCTGGATAAGCTGCTCTTCCCGAAGCAGTACGAGGAGTTCCTGGAGCACCGCCGCAAGTACGGCTACACCGACACCTTGTCCGACTCGACCTTCTTCTACGGTCTGCGCGAGGGCGAGGAGACCATCGTGGTCTACGGTGAGCCAAACACCGGCTCCACCCCGCTGGTCGTGCGCCTGGATGCTGTCGGCGAAGCAGACGAGAAGGGCATGCGCCAGGTTGTGCTGACCGTTAACGGCCAGATCCGTCCGATCAAGGTTCGCGACGAAAACGTCGACTCCACCGTTGCCGAGGTAGAGAAGGCAGACTCGTCCAAGCCAGGCCACGTGGCAGCGCCGTTCGCAGGCACCGTCACCCCGAACGTGAAGGTGGGCCAGGAAGTCAAGGCTGGCGACCCAATTGCCACCATCGAGGCCATGAAGATGGAAGCCACAATTTCAGCACCGGTGGGCGGCACGATTGAGCGCGTTGCGCTGAGCCAGCCAACCAAGGTGGAAGGCGGGGACCTGGTTGCCGTGATTAGCTAGGGTTCGTTTTTCGGGGCCTTGGTTCCTTGGGGTCTGTTCGAGTTGATTCTGACTCGGGCAGGCCCCTTCTTGCTGCTTTGGTTGGGGAAGGGGGCTTGATCCGGTGTTTGGGTGGCCTGATGCGGCACTTGGGCTAATTGTGTATAGCTAATTAGCACCGTTTTGGGCCAAGAACCGAGCTAATTAGCTATACACAATGAAGCGTCCTGGTTTTCGTTCCGCTTATTGAACGCCCAACGGCTGGGCGTGTGATTGTTGATAGTAGGCGTCTTCCATCTCTTGTGGGGTGATGTATCCCAATGACTCGTGCAGGCGGTGGTTGTTCCACCAGTACACCCAGCGAAGGGTCGCGATCTCGACTTCCCCAACCGACGCCCACGGCCGGTGGGGATAGATCAGCTCGGTCTTGTAGAGACCGTTGACCGTTTCCGCCAACGCGTTGTCGTAGGAATCGCCGACGGTGCCAACGGACGGATCGATCCCAGCT
>NZ_KB902233.1 GCF_000379425.1 Corynebacterium lubricantis DSM 45231 | reverse complement strand
CTGAGTCGAAAGGTACCGCGGTGGTCTCCTTGCTGGTCGGCAGGGGGGGTTCACCAGGCGGTAGCTGTACACCACACTATTGGACGCAACCAAAGTCCAGCACCAGGAAAGTAAGGTGCTGGACTTTTCTTGTCACTTATTAGCTAAGCTACATCTTTCAGTCCATTACAAATGGAAAAGCGAGCTCATTTTTCAGAACTCGCCTCGCCTATTGCACCTCATAAATCAATGCACGGTGATTTATATGTGGTACAAAGAGCTAGAAACATCCGATGGGCATGAACCAATGGTCTATATTTGAACTAGATCGATTCCTCAATGAGAGAGATTTCCTGGAGCGTTGTTTCAGTTGCGGATAACTGCTCGCGAACACGATTTGCTGCGCCTCGAGACAACTCAGAGAAAAGACCAGGATCTTCCGCCAACTTTATTAGTGCCTTTGCGAGAGCAATAGGATTTTCTTGTTCAACCATTAAGCCAGATTTGGTGTCGACAAATTCCGGGATGGCGGCTGCGTCTGTTGTTACGGGAACAAGGCCGGAGGACATTGCTTCTCCTCTGGACACTCCTTGCGTGTCCATTCGGCTTGGCACTAAAAATACGCCATATTCTGCGTGGATTCTGGCAATATCCGATTGTGAAAGGAATTTTCGGAAGACTTGAACATTGTCGAGGTTAAGTATGGGTTCAACTGTTTCATCAAACAGTGGACCATCGCCGTAAAAGCTAAACTCAAACTTGTCAAAGTCGTCGTAGTTTTCGCTGAGCCATTTGACTGCTGCCACACTCAGATCGTTTGCATAGATTTTTGACGCAAACGGTCGAATTGATAGCACTTTGAATCGCTGCTCAATCCCTTTTGGACGATAGATATACTTTTCGGTATCGACCAAGTTATGGATGACAGAGTACTTTGCGCGCTCAAGGTTCAGCCCAATGTCGAAGAAGAAAGTCTTCGCCAGCCATTGGGAAACAAACACAAAATGCCAGTTTGAAGGGCACGTAGAAATTACTCTCTCCCAGAATGCCATTCGAATTTCAGATTGCTTTTTGGCCTTCTCGACCGATACGACGTCAGTGTAGAGTATTGCTCGGCGCCACCAAGGCTGCGCTTCGAAGCCGTGAATCCACACAATGATCTTCTTGTTACTAGGTGCCTTATCCAGCACTTCTTTCATTTCAGGTGACAAGAAATGTACCAGTATGTTTCCGTATTCCGATTGGGAAACTAGTTTCTCCAGTACTTCTTGTGGCCCTGTTAGAACCTGTGTGCCTTCAAATTCGCGGAATTCCAGCTCTTGAATGCCTGGATTCAAGCAAAACACTACAACTCGGGTGCCTTCTTGCTGATAATTCCTGATTCGACTTGCAATGAATCCATTTTGGTACAAATTCTCGTAGGAGGGGTACCTGTTGGTAATAAGCAGTGCTGCTCCCTCCACCAATGGTGGCCGCGGATCTAGGTGCTTTTTAGTGGATTGATATTCACCGAGAGTTCCCGACCCTGGCCCGAGAACGCGGATACCAACTTTAACCTGGTTGCGTCCAATAGTGTGGTGTACAGCTACCGCCTGGTGAACCCCCCCTGCCGACCAGCAAGGAGACCACCGCGGTACCTTTCGACTCAGCT
>NZ_KB902232.1 GCF_000379425.1 Corynebacterium lubricantis DSM 45231 | reverse complement strand
AGCCTGGATCCACCGATGTGATTTTGGGGTAGCGGCGTGGGAAAAAGAGAAATACCCTTCTGAACTGGGATAATACGACTTGTCGAAGGTCTATATTCCCCATCCAGGAGGGCATCTCTCAGGTGCAACTATCTCACACTCCCGCGGCACTCTCTATTTCATTCGATGACCCCAACCTCGTGTCGGCCGCCGGCTTGGTCCCAGCCATGCGCCTGGCCGACACTGCTGGCCTGTCGACCCTGGCACAGCACAGGATGAGTATCGCAGGCGACAAGGGTGCCAACGCCGGGGCGAAGATCTCCTCACTGGTCGCAGGCATGGTCGCCGGTGCCGACTCGATTGACGACATGGACCTGTTGCGCCACGGCGGCATGAACCGACTCTTTACCCGGATCTACGCGCCGTCGACCCTGGGATCCTTCCTCCGGGCCTTCACCTTCGGGCACGTGCGCCAGTTGGATGCCGTGGCCTCCCGCTTCCTGATCAACCTGGCTGACCAGTCACCGGGCCTGGTACCCGCACCCCCAGCTGCCACCAGCGGGTATGTCTTCGTCGATGTCGACGACACCATCATCGAAGTCCACGGCCACCAGAAACAAGGCGCCGGCTTCGGCTACTCCGGTGTCCGTGGGCTCAATGCTCTGCTGGCGACGGTCACCACGACAGAGTCTGCCCCGGTGGTCGTAGCCCAGCGCCTGCGCCGAGGGTCCTGTGGTTCGGCGCGTGGGGCAGGCCGGTTGATTGCCGATGCCATCACCACCACCCGACGCCTACCCGCCATGGCCCAGCAGAAAATCCTCGTACGCGCGGACTCCGCTTTCTACGGCCGGCCCAGCATCCACGCAGCACTCACCGCCGGTGCGGATGTGTCCATCACCGCGCGGATGACGCCCAACATCCAGAACGCGATTGCCACGATCCCGGACACGTCCTGGGAAACAATTGAGTACACCGACGCGCTCTTTGATGAGGACACCCAGACCTGGATCTCCTCAGCGGAAGTCGCGGAAGTCCCCTTCATCGCGTTTGCGTCGAAGAAGGCAGCTGATCAGGTTCCCGGTCGGCTGGTGGTGCGCCGGATCCCGGAGTTGAACAAGAAGAATATCGATCAGCCGGGCCTGTTTGATCTGCACCGCTTCCACGCGGTATTCACCACCGCCGACCCAGACCTGCTGGGTACCGTGGCCGCGGACAAGACCCACCGGCAGCATGCGGTCATCGAGCAGGTCAACGCCGATCTGAAGAACAGTGCGCTGGCGCATATGCCTTCAGGTGTGTTCACCGCGAACGCGGCGTGGTTGGTGGTGGCGGTCATGGCCTTCAACCTCACCAGGGCTGCCGGGACCATCGCGGCCGGGGCACTGGCCAGGGCTACGACTGCGACGATCCGGCGTCGGATCGTCATGGTGGCGGCCCGCATTGCTCGTAGGGCACGACGGTTGGTCCTGCACCTACCGCAGGGCTGGAAATGGGAGCCGCAGTGGCGGAAGCTGTTCGAGCACGGTCACTCGCCACCGGCTGTTGTTTCTTCCTGACCACCTGAGCCGAAACCCTCCGGCCCGAGCCGACCTACCAATTCGTGGAACAACCAGACGACGACGTGATCTGGGGATCATTCCTGCCCGAAAATCTTGGTGGTGCCCGCAGCCGAAATCAACCGATCACCGAAAGACCATCGGCGGATCCAGGCT
>NZ_KB902231.1 GCF_000379425.1 Corynebacterium lubricantis DSM 45231 | reverse complement strand
AGCTGAGTCGAAAGGTACCGCGGTGGTCTCCTTGCTGGTCGGCAGGGGGGGTTCACCAGGCGGTAGCTGTACACCACACTATTGGACGCAACCTCCATCAATCACTGTTTGTGTTAATTTCATCCTATGGATCAAATAAATCTGGGGCGCTTTAGGGTTCCCTCCAAGGAGCCGTCAGTTTCCGTCGCTGATGTTCAACGGGTGCGCCGCCAACGACGCCTGGCTCAAACGGAGCAGGAGTACAGCACGGTAAGGTCGCACATGCGTGACCTTGCCAGTGATCTGAAATCGGAGCCCAAGAAGAACACAGAGCTTCTAAAAATGTCCGGAATCGCTGTCATCGTACTCGGTCTGATTATTGGTGGCCTGCTTTTTTATGCCACTTCCCTGATCTGGCCTGGATTCCTTGAGCACGTGGAAGATTTATGATGAGTGAAAATAATTCAGAAGAGAAAAGTGGCGAGCTAAGCGATCGTTCCGCTCTTTTCATGTTCTTCGGCCTATTACTTTTTTGCGTTGCAGGATTGTTCTATGGCGTTACTCTATTTATCCTGGCCTTTGTAGTGACGTTTGGTGCCCTTATCGCCGGCGTTTTCCTGATCATTCGTTCCTACTCTTCCGGCGATCAAGGAACTCAAGCGGTGGCCGAGGAGATTGAAGCGATGGCAAACGACGCCTCTTTCGATATCAGCGAACAGATCATTTTCTGGGACAAGCTCAAGTACACCAAAGGTGTTGGCACCCAGCTGGAGGGACGTGACGAGGAAATCTCGGACATGCACCGTCGCCTCGTGAATGTGCGGGAAGAAATCGCTGCCGCCGAAACTTCCCAGCATCGCCTTGAAGCGGTGCTAACGGCAGATTCGGTGCTAGCGACTGCTCGTCTTCTTCACTAAAAACCTGGTTGATGACACCGTAGCTAGATGAAGAAAACTGTGATTCCGTTCGGATCGGCAAAGCACCAACATGCCAGTGGGCCATACTTCAGCGCCCGCCTCTGCAGAGCGCATTCCCACTGTTACGCCAAGTCTGAAAACGATTTTCGCAACAGAAGCGTGCGAAGCACTTAGAAGTGAGGTGACAGAGCTCCCCACTCGAGTTCCCTTCAGCTCACTGTGAGAACTTGTGAGGACATCAAGCATGGATCAGTGTGTGCAGGATGTCTTATATTCGATCCTCAGTGCAATTTCTTAGCGCTCTCGATCAGTTCCATAAGCTCTGCGTCCGTCGCACCATTTTGTCGCCAAAAACGTAGGTTATTAGCGAAGTTACGAGCCCAAGTGTTCAATGGAGCCCCTGCTACAATGATCATTTCAACATCGGCGTCGCTGCTGGGTGACTCCGGAGCCTGGCTGAGCCTCCGCATGGACTCCTTACTCTGAGCAAGCGCGGCAACGCGCTCGGCCTCGAACCATTCGGAGAGCAAGTCATTGTCATGTTTTGGGCTTGCTGCCTCCAACAGGATCAGGCCGACGCGAAGATCCCTGAGCGGTTCAGCTACTGACTCGGCTCGCAGGTTGAGGGTGTTCAGCGTGGCGAGGGCGGACAGTGTTTGACCGAAGGCTATATCCCTGCGCTCCTCAGCCCGGGCGGCCGCAGCGCCACGTCGCTCAGACTTTGCGATGCTGACTGCGACCAAAGTAGAGATAATGATCGCGGCAGCAGGGAGCGCAATATCAGCAATAATCTGCAAAACCATATTGTTCACACCACCACACTAGGGTCGTTGCGATTCTGGGGCGAGGCGGTGGACACTGCCTCCGACGGGTGCTGTTGCAAAGTTGGGTGGAGAACCGCGAACACTCCTTTCTTCGTCGCCCGGTCGGCATTATGGCCCAGCCTGCTTAGGCCGTCTCGAAGACCCGGTTGACGATCACCGCGTCCGGGTTCGGTTGCCCGTGAGGTCAAACATCGTGCCTTGCCCTTTCCGCAAGGAGTGCATCGCCTCCATCCCTTTCAACGTCCGATATGCAGATGTCCGGTTCTTAAACGCGCCTTTCGGCCCGAGGATCCGCTTCAGCCGACCATG
>NZ_KB902230.1 GCF_000379425.1 Corynebacterium lubricantis DSM 45231 | reverse complement strand
GAGTCGAAAGGTACCGCGGTGGTCTCCTTGCTGGTCGGCAGGGGGGGTTCACCAGGCGGTAGCTGTACACCACACTATTGGACGCAACCTCTTATTTATTGGTTGACGTTAGCGTTGACTGGTTGGTTTACCCCTGCTGGATATAGTTCTACAGTTTATAGTTATAAGCGACCAGGGGAAATAGCTAACCCCCAGCTCAAACCCTGTGGATAACTCTGGCTATGAGGGTAAATATGCGCAGCCTGACCAAGGCATAAAGAAAGCGCCCACAAGGGGCGCTCACTCGTTGATGAGTACTAATCCAGCTGTAAGCGTGGCGGCTTTTTCTCAACTGAGGGAGATGTCTTAGTGACGGTGACTCCCTCTAGGTCAGCTTCGATGCCACACTCAGGCCAGACCGCCTGGACATCGTGGATAGCTTTCTTGATTTCGTTGCGGAAGTCTCGGCGTCCTACTGCTGTTTTTAGTTCTTTGGTGGCGAAGCTTTGTGCCATCATGTCCCAGGTAAAAAGGTAGGAGTCTCGGTTGTTTTTGCTAAGCCAAAACTGCTTGACCGTTAGCCAGATATAAATGTCCATTGACCGTGGCTTGGTGAGCTGGCGTAAAACAGCAAGGTCGATAGGGATGGGGGCTTCGACAATGTGCTGGAAAAACTGTGGTGTGAGTTTGATGTAGGACTCGATGAAGCTTCCTCGGTTAGGGTCGCGTGCATCAAACCATAAGTCCCATTCATCCATGATTTGAGTGTGTTTACCACGTGCGCGTACGCCATCGTCCTCTTTGACGGTCACGCGAGCGTCAGCCAGGCGCAATAATTGCTCCCGTATATTGGCTAAGTTCCCTGTTGCGCCACCTGTGCCGCGTCCAGTTACTCCGATGGCTTGGAGGAAGTGGTTCATGGAGTGGCCGAGAGGGATGCGGACTGCTTGCTCAAGGTCTATTTTTCCTGCTTTGAGCTTTCCAGCGTTTTCCACGGCACGGGTGATGATGTAGGCCATAAGCGTCACCGTTGCAGCCCATGGCTGGACGATTGGGTTGGTTTTTCTATAAGCGTCACCGTTGCAGCCCATCCTGTTTTAGGGCAGAGAAATGCCCGCATCAGTGCGGGCATGTTGAGCCTTAGAATGGTGGCTCGCTGACAACATCACCGTAGCGATCAATCAGAACATTAATTGCCGAAATAACCTCCGTCTTCGATACCCTGGGGGAAGCAATGGTACCGAACCTGCGCACGGGCGGCATGATACTGGCCGCACCCATGCCCGAAGCAGACACCTTTCCGGTGGTCAGGCCACGACTAACGAACTGATACGTCTCGCGTTTTTTCAGCTGATACTCGGTAATCAGCGCGTCTACTTCGGAAACAAAGCGCTGGGTTGCGAGGACGTAAAAGTCCTCGATAGTCGAATCGCCTTGCATCTGGTTAATGAACTGCTCGATCAATTCAGACTTGAGACGCAGGCGTGGCGAGGACTCTAACTCGCGGCGAACGCGTGAGTGGTCGTCGTCGGTGATGTTGCCGCGGCTGTCTTTCAGTTCCAGCACCAGTTCGATGATGTAGTCGACATCGACGGAGAACTTGTTGGCGAGCTGGATATCGAACTCTAGGTCTTCGACAATATCGATAGGTTCGGTCTTATCGTCTTGCGTTAGAACCTCATGCAAGTGGAGGTACACCGACTGGTAATCCTGCATGTCGCGCGGCGATAAAGTCGTGTCGTCACCAAACTGCTCGAACAAGTCGAGCACGTTGGTCAGACGAAGCAATTCAGTGTATTGCTTGACGAAATTACGCTGTGCCCTTTCACCCGCCGGAATCTCGCCAGGAACGAACTGCTGCTTCATCGAAGCTACGGCCTGTTTGTACTTGTCAAGATAGAACTCGTAAGACTGCAACACCACCACGTTGTAAGCTTCCGAGTCACCGAAACGTTGCACCGCGTCGTGGATCTCTTGTTCCAGATTACGGTAGCACATAATGTTGCCGGCTGACTTGCGAGAATTAAGGATGCGGTTGGTACGTGAGAACGCCTGGATTAAGCCATGCTGCCGTAGATTCTTGTCCACGTAGAGGGTGCTGTTGCAAAGTTCGGGCGACAGGAAGACCTGCGTGAAATAATCACAGCCATGGGCATCTTCTCCGGTCGTCATTTCCCCCGTGAAATCAT
>NZ_KB902229.1 GCF_000379425.1 Corynebacterium lubricantis DSM 45231 | reverse complement strand
CTTCAACGCGCTCAAACACAACCGCGGGGTGGCCACCCGATACGACAAACTCGCCGTCCGGTTCGAGGCAGTCATCCGGGTCGCGAACATTGACCACTGGCTCAAACGACTTTCATAACAGGTCCTAGTGCCCATGAGGACTGACCGGATGGTGTTCAGAAGTCGTCGTCACACCCCTGGTCACCAGGGCCGATCTGTGCCAACACCTTCTGACACTGACACCTGCCGGGCACCCGTCCCCCTGGTGTATGCCCCAAAGCAACAATAGTCTTTGGGGGCAGAAACTGCCCTACTTCTCGGAATAGAGATAAAGAGGCGCCTGATCGGACACCACCCCGAGCCCATGGATTGACTGAAAACTAGACGCCCAAGTAAAGCCAAAACATGTGTCCGCACCGCCCTCCTCCACTAAGGTCAACCGAGAGGAGGGCATATGGCGACGAAACATGATGAACACGTTGCGTGGACAGCGCAAGGATCTGTCGAAGCATCGAAACGCACCTACGCTTCCATCTGTGAGGCGATCTCACGCTCGACTGAGCTGCAGGTGGTGAACCCAGAGGTTTTTCTGCAAGGATCCTATGCGAATAACACCAACACACGCGGAGACTCAGATGTTGATGTTGTGGTCATGATGACTTCAACATTCATGCCGGAAACATCTCGTCTTAGTGGGAGCGAAAAAGGGAATTTTGAACTTAACCGGGTGCCGGGCACAACATCCGCGTCAGATTTCCGGAGGATGGTGGAGCGAGCACTGCACGAATATTACGGCTCAGCTCGCCTACAAAATAAGAACAAGTGCATTACGGTTGCCAAAAGCGACGGGTACGTTGCCGCCGACGTCGTGCCGGCGATGCAACATCGCCTCTTCACTAGATACTCTCCAACCGGTCACTCGAACTGGGTTGAGGGCATCTCAATCACCCCGCTGCAGGGAAACCGGATCGTTAACTACCCTAAGGAGCATATTTCCCAGGGGCAGGCCAAAAACAAAGCCGCCAACGGAAACTATAAGGCGACGGTGCGTCAAGTGAAGAGACTACGCCGTAAGGCGGTATCACTCGGCCTACTCAATCCGGGAGATGCTCCTGGTTACCTGCTCGAATGTCTGGTATCGAACTTGCCCGATCAGCTGTTCGTGAATGATCCGTCTGAGCGGCTTACGAAGGTGATGGCGAGGCTCAGCGTGCTCAGCCCTGACACCCTACGCAGCGTCATGTGGTCTGGAGACCGCATCCATAAGCTATTCGTGGACGACCCCGGTCAGCATAACGAGTACACTACCGCGCGAGTCATCAACATTTTGTGGGATCTGCTGTAAATGCACGCTTACGCCACTGATTCTCGAGCTCAAGCCTATGCGTATCTCACGGTTCTGGCAGTCGTCATCGCCGTCACCATGAATGCAGTCGTCGTCTCTACTGGGTTCTCATACGGGTGGCTGATCAGTTCTCCTTCACTCGGAGCGGCATTCATCGGTCTCCTGAAGATTTTTGACATTTGGGCGTGGCGCTGGAAGTGGCTTCGAAAGATCGGCGTCACCACAACCCCAGCTGTAGACGGCATCTATGAGGGTACAATCCGCTCCACATATGCGGACACTGTCGTGGATGTCCGTCTCATTATCGACCAGCGTTGGTTGCGGGTTCTCATCCGTTTTGAGGTCATGGGAGCCACAACATCGACGTCACGGTCTTCATCAGCTGCTATTCATGAAGAAGGACATCATGATGCCCGCCTGACCTACACGTACTCAAACCAAGTCCGCCCCGGTTTTGCCGAGGGGGACATGCACGACCATGATGGAGCCGCCGAGATCACCATTACTCCAGAGGGGGAAGTTAGCGGGCGGTATTTCAATGCCCGCGGTCGGCAGGGTGTCATCCTGTTAAAACGAACCGAGTGATGAGGTCAATGGAGACAACCCAGACCTCGGCGCCGTCGCGGACTCAGTCGATGCAATCCTCGACCCCTTTACTGGGTATACCCCAACAATTCATATTCGTAGTTCATCTGGAGGTCAAGTCCTCTGGAGTGGTGTATCTGCCTTTCGATAAAACAAGCAGCGCAACGATCTTAGGGACCATCACGAGCTAGAAACTGACCCTGATTCATGCGGCATCCCTCCGTGTGATCTCAGAAGTATTCTTCTCGGAATCGATGATGTTCGCCGTCATCATCGCCCTGGTCTGCTCCAGGCTCGTCAACGACATATACCGCTTCTGCTTCGATCCAATCATCATGTTGTTCTGCCAGCACCGCACCGACCAAACGGACTACGGCATCGCGGTTCGGGAAGATCCCCACCACATCAGTGCGCCGGCGGATCTCACGGTTCAACCGCTCGGTTGGATTATTCGACCAGACCTTGGTCCACACAGATTTCGGACATTGGGTAAACGCCAACAGCGGTGCTGTTGCAAAGTTGGGGCAGTAGGAAGAGCGACGTGAAATAATCACAGCCATGGGTATCTTCTCCGGTCGTCGTTTCCCCGTGACATCATT
>NZ_KB902228.1 GCF_000379425.1 Corynebacterium lubricantis DSM 45231 | reverse complement strand
CATGGTCGGCTGAAGCGGATCCTCGGGCCGAAAGGCGCGTTTAAGAACCGGACATCTGCATATCGGACGTTGAAAGGGATGGAGGCGATGCACTCATTGCGGAAAGGGCAAGGCACGATGTTTGCCTACGGGCAACCGAACCCGGACGCGGTGATCGTCAACCGGGTCTTCGAGACGGCCTGAGAACGCCCACACGCAGCGGCCATCAGGGAATGAGAAACTGAGTCTTCGCTGCTCTCCGCCCAACTTTGCAACAGCACCCGCCCGAGCATCTGTGAGATGAGATCGCTGGAGAAATCGTGCTGGAATACCCGCGCTATCTCATACACACCACCGATACCGTCACGGAGGCCTCCGGCGGTGCCGATATTGATGATGCGATCAGGAAGCTGCGTCCGGCTGGCCAATTCCCTGGTCAGCGCGATGGCACAGTTGAGGGTGCCGATGCCCGTGACGATCAGGTCGGTACCTGCGGGGAGGTACGCAGCTTCCTCACGGGTTGCGGAGACGAAAAGTGTAGTGGTCACCCGTTCACCGTAACCGAGTGCCCCGGCAGCAACCTGTAGCCGGGGCACTTTGCGCATGAGCAGGGGCATCCCCACCCGTGGCTAACCATCTGATGCACTGGTCAAACCAATGGATTCTTCTCGAGCACAGAGGACATACAGTCCCCGCCCCTACCCTCCTGGATCAGCAGCATCCGCATTCCTGCCCTATACACAGGCACTTACGTGGCACATCAACATCTGATACGATGTGAAACACAACACAATAAGCCGAGATTTTAGGAAGGATTTATCAAATGGCCCATCAGACAATCAACCCTTACACCGGTGAGGTAGCCAAAACCTTTGAGGACGCCACCCCGGAGCAGATCGATGCCGCCCTTGCTGGCGCCCATGAGGCATTCCAGTCCTGGAGGAATGAGCCCGTGGAGGAACGTGCAGCACTCCTGGGCCGTGCCGCCAGGGAGCTTCGTGAGAATTCACGTCGTTATGCCGAGATTCTCACCCTCGAGATGGGCAAGCTCATCGGGGAGGCAGAGGCTGAGGTGGAGCTTTCTGCGAATATCCTCGAGTACTACTCCAAGTTCGGTCCTGAGCACCTCGCACCCCGTTACCTCCGGGCTGAGGGTTTCGGCGATACTGATGTCTCGCTGGTTAATGAACCACTGGGTGTCCTCTACGCGATCGAGCCGTGGAACTTCCCCTTTTACCAGGTCATCCGCATTTCAGCACCACAGTTGATGGCGGGTAACACCATCGTGTTGAAGCACGCCTCGAATGTTCCGCAGTCCGCCCTGGCCATGGTTCAGCTCTACCGGGATGCAGGTGCACCTGAGGGGCTGTTGACCAATATCTTCGCCAACCACGATGCAACTGATCGCATCCTTGCCGATCCCCGCGTTAAGGGTGTCGCCCTGACTGGTTCTGAGCGTGCGGGTTCCGTGGTTGCGGCAACTGCCGCCAAGCACTTCAAGAAGTCCACGCTGGAGCTCGGTGGTGCGGATGCCTTCGTGGTTCTCGAGGATGCCGACATTGAGAAGGCCGCCCGTTGGGCCGCCTTCGGCCGCCACTGGAACGCAGGCCAGGTGTGTGTCTCCTCCAAGCGTCTCATTGTGGTGGATGAGGTGGCGGATGAATTCCTCAAGGAATACACCAAGCATGTCGCCGAGCTGGTGGCCGGTGACCCCATGGATCCCAACACCACCCTCGCCCCGTTGTCGTCACAGAAGTCCGCCGGTGATCTGGCCGCCCAGGTGGAGACAGCCCGCAGCGAAGGTGTCACCGTCGAGGTCATCGGCTCCGAGGTCCCGGAGAAGGGCGCATTCTTCCGCCCGACCCTGCTGACCAACATTCCTGATGATTCCCAGACCGCCCACACCGAGTTCTTCGGACCGGTCACCCAGTTCTACCGTGCCAAGGATGAAGACGATGCGGTCCGTCTGGCCAACAACACCCCCTATGGCCTTGGTGGTTCGGTGTTCTCAAAGGACATCGACCGCGCCAGGAAGGTGGCACGTCGTATTGATACCGGCATGGTCTACATCAACCAGCCAACCGGCGTGAAGGCTGACATCCCCTTCGGTGGAGTAAAGAACTCCGGGTACGGACATGAACTGATTGATCTGGGTATCAAGGAGTTCGTGAACCAGAAGGTTGTTGTTGTCACCGATATCGACGGCAGTTTCTAATAGGCAACCACCTCAGGTCCTGTTGAACCCGTCAGGACTTGTATGTCAATAGACTGAGCGCCGATCACCGTGAAGGTGATCGGCGCTCATCCGCGTCCTGGGAATCAGGACCGCGTCTGCACCTTCGCAGGTTTGGCGGATACGGCATCCGGGTCGTCGTCGGGATCCCTGTTGGATTCCGCTCCCCCAGCCGCCTGCTCCTCGGCCAGTACCCGGGTCAGGTTGGCACGGTAACGGCGGAGGTGCTGTTGCAAAGTTGGGGCAGTAGGAAGAGCGACGTGAAATAATCACAGCCATGGGTATCTTCTCGGGTCGTCATTTCCCCCGTGACATCAT
>NZ_KB902227.1 GCF_000379425.1 Corynebacterium lubricantis DSM 45231 | reverse complement strand
GGATATTCGAGACAGCTTAAGCACCCCGGAGCAAGGACAACTAATGTCTTGAGGTTGGGCTTTTCGACCCTGGCCCAACTTTGCAACAGCACCTCCAATGGCATTTTGTTGGAAGATTCCTATGGCTGAGGTATCCGTTAGGTTTTATCCCCTCTTACGCTTCTGTCTATGCTTATTGCCCAAGGATAGTAATATGCGGATAGCCTATTCTGTGTTGTCACCCTCATGGCGACCGGCATAGGTACGCCCTAATGAGACGTCTTGAGGTCGGGTGCACTAGCGTGCCTATCACTACGGTGCGGGATGATTGCCATTTCTATGAAGAACTCTGACGGTGCACTATGCACAGTCCCTGGTGTTACCTATCGAGGACCAACCTGGGCGTTAGCTGGCCGCGGGTGGGGAGAAAAAACTGCGTAGTCGGTCGGCAATGTCATCGGCAGGGGGATGCTTGGATGCAACGTCTGTAATGAGGTCAAACCACTGATCGTCGCTGATAGCAGTGTCGTCGATACCGTGAGTGCGCAACATCAATGAGCCTAAGAGCACCCCGAGACGCTTGTTGCCATCTAGAAGTGGGTGACTAGATTCAATGCTGTCGATCAGTGCGCCCGTCTTGTGCCACACATCGGGGTACAGGTCGGTGCCGCCGAATGTTACCCACGGTCGATCAAGGGCAGCAGCAAGGAGCCCCCAGTCCCGGGCATAAAACTGATGCTCTTCCATCCATGGACGCAGTGCCTCGAGTCGTAGAACCTTACGGGGATCCACTAGGCGTTTTTCAGTCGGTTCATCAAAGGTGTGCGCTGGGTGAAAATATCATCAAGCTCGTGCGAGGCAAGCGACCGGGCCTGTTCAGATTCCCATTGCTTACGAATCAGCTGGGTGATGACCTGCTGCTTGGACAGGCCGGAAGAGGCGGCCAAGTCGGTCAACTGCCGATCCTGGTGGTCTGCGAGACGAAGATTAAGTGCCATACCATTACAGTACCACGATGGTACCAATTCAGCACCATGATTAGCTAGGCCACCCAGTAGGGTGAGGTGTCATCACTTAAGGTCTCTGGCATCCTACGCCCAGGGCAGTGGCGTCGGCTTCTGACATTTCCCTGCCGCTAGGGTTGCGCCACATAAAGCAATAATGTACAAACGTACGTGTACGTTTGTACATTATAGATCATCACGGGGAAGACATTCATGAACCAGCAGAACACCACCTCGCGTCGCCGTGACCCGGAGGCCCGGACACGAGAAATTCTTGACGCTGCTACTGCGATCGTTAAACAGGAGGGCACCGCTGAGCTCACCCACCGGGCAGTGGCCGCACGTTCTGGTCTCGCCCTAGGAACCGTCACCAAGTACTTCCCCGCTATTGATATCCTCCGTGAACAAACCCTGATCCGCCTCTCCGATGAGATCGACGCTGAACTCGACAAGCTGGAACCGACCTTGCTCCAGATAGACACAGAGCCGGAAAAAGTCGCTCGCGCCATCTACGACTACCTCCTAGACCGCCATCAGGTGCGCGCGGATCTTACTTTAATGGTCGCGGGTGCCTATGAGACCGATCTGCGCCATCTGGCATTAAGGTGGACAAATCGGATGACCGATATTTTGGCCTGTCGGATCGGTCGGAAGCGTGCCACGGCGCTGGCGATCTTTTTTGACGGCATGACCGTCACTTCCGCCCTCAGTGATCTTCCGGTGAACCTGCAGCTCATTGCCGACACCATTCTCGCAGTGCTAGGTATGGGCAATGCTACCGGCCAGATTATTGGCAACAGGGATGAAAGTCCCGCATGAGTACCGAAGTATGGTTGGGGCTTATCGGGGTATTCCTTGGCGGGGCATTGCCGTGGTTAGAGGCTGCGGTGGTGGTTCCTGCCGGGATCTTCGCGGGTCTGCCAGCAGTGCCTGTAATCGTGGCTGGTGCCGGTGGCAATCTGCTCACGGTCGGTATTGCGGCCTATTCCGGTGAATGGCTCATAGCGAAGTGGTCAGCATGGCGACGTCGTCGGACATCAGCCGCCACCCCAGACAATAACCCAGCGGCAGAAACAGCACGGGCTGAGAAATCAGCGAAAAACCGAGCACGTATTGAACACCTGATGAACCGCGGCGGATTACCACTTTTAGCCCTGGTCGGTCCCCTTGGCCTAGGTACACAGATTTCTGCCGTTGTGGCCGTGGCCACGGGAGTTCGGGCGAGATCATCGTTTATCTGGATTGGTCTTGGGACAGTGATGTGGTGCATCGTCGCTGGCGCGGTAGCTCTAACCGGTGTTGAGTTCCTGGGTATCAACGGTTAACTCATGGGGTTTCTGGCTTCTCATGGGTAGCGTATAGAAGTTCTGGTCCCATCGGGCGCAGGTGTTGATAGCACAGACGCTTCGGGGCAGTGAAATCTGAGTTTTTAGGATATGGCCTTTTAGACCAGTGTGATCCAGTAATCCCAGAACCGGTAGGCGATCACGGCAATGATGCCCAGGACCCACACCTCAAAAGAACAGTTTTTGAATTACAAGGCGCTCGCAAACATCATGTTCACTAGGGTTGGGTTATGGATAATGGAACAGAACCGTCACTACCTCTAGATATTCCTGAACATTCTGAGGTTATTTCCGGGCAGAAAGTCGGCTATGCGCGTGTTAGCTCTAGAGACCAAAACTTAGAGGTTGCGTCCAATAGTGTGGTGTACAGCTACCGCCTGGTGAACCCCCCCTGCCGACCAGCAAGGAGACCACCGCGGTACCTTTCGACTCAGC
>NZ_KB902226.1 GCF_000379425.1 Corynebacterium lubricantis DSM 45231 | reverse complement strand
AACAAAAACAATAAACACGAAAGATTAAGTGTTTGCGTCCACTGTGCAGTATCTGGCACAACACACCCCGAACATGGTGGTGGTTTGTGTGATGAAGTGAATATGTATCATGTCTACTAGTCGCCTAGTAACAGTGCTGATACACCCCAATAGGTGTGTCGGTGGTTGATGGCGGCGGGGAAACGCCCGGTCCCATTCCGAACCCGGAAGCTAAGCCCGCCCGCGCTGATGGTACTGCATCCGGGAGGATGTGGGAGAGTAAGTTACCGCCGACCTTAAAACAAAACAAACAACTAAATAACCACAAAGCTTCGGCTGAGAAGAACATCTTCTTCTCAGCCGGAGCTTTTTGTCATGCCCTAATCAGGGTAATCCCTGAGATGGTATCCATGAATCCTATGACATAAATCAGTGTCATCCCCGTAGCGCCCTTAGCCTTCCACAAGGAAAAATTGAAGGTGATCTAAGCACATTCCATTCCTTCTTACAGCAAGTCGATGAGCGCTTTATGAATACGACACACGTCCACACTCCCGAAGTCGCGGTTCACGCCTCTGACCTGCGGAAGACCTACGGTGAGGGGAACACCGCAGTCCACGCCCTCGACGGCATCAGCGTGGACTTCTACCAGGGCGAGTTCACAGCCATCATGGGACCTTCGGGTTCGGGAAAGTCCACCCTCATGCACTGCATGGCAGGCCTCGACACACCGAGTTCTGGTGCTACCTCTCTCAAAGGCACTGACCTTTCTGAACTCGACGACCGGGAGATGACGTCACTGCGGCGGGACCGCGTCGGCTTTATTTTCCAGTCCTTCAACCTAGTGCCCACGCTCACAGCATTAGAGAACATCACTCTTCCAGACCGCATCGCCGGTAGAACAACCGATGAAGATTGGTTGCAAGAGGTGACTCGACGGTTCTCCATCGAGAATCGGCTCAGTCACTGACCTGCGGAACTCTCTGGAGGTCAACAACAGAGGGTGGCTTGCGCGCGGGCAATCGTCGCCAAGCCTGACGTCATCTTTGCTGATGAACCGACGGGCAACCTTGTCTCCAACTCCTCTGGGGAAGTGCTGTCGCTTTTGCGTTCGTCCGTGGATAGTCTCGGCCAGACGGTGGTAATCGTGACGCATGATGCGAAGGCAGCCAGTTACGCCGATCGCGTCATCTTCTTGGCGGATGGCTAGCTCGTCGACGAGCTGCGGGAACCCGCCACCGAACAAATCCTCTCGGTCATGGCGAGGTTCGATTAGCCATGAACAACATATTAGTTCTGCTGAGCTGGCGGAATATTCAAGCGAATACATCACGGTTGGTGCTCTCGATTATCGCGGTGATTCTGGGCACGAGCTTCGTCGCGGGCGGTTTCATGCTCTCGGCAAGTCTGCAGAAGGCCTTCGACGATATCATCGAGGGCAGTTACGAAGGCGTCGATGCGGTGGCGACCGCGACCATGGAAGCACCGATTGTACTCAGCGACATGCTGCCGGCTATTCAGCAATTGCCGGAGGTCGCGGTGGCGCAGGCCATCGATCAGCAGCCGATTGCTTTGCTTATCGACGATTCCCCTGTCCAATCCGGAGGTGCGGGCACATGGGTGATTCCGTATGTTCCTCCGGAGGCAAGCGTGTCCACGAGTGAATTCGAGCTCATCGAGGGCAACGTGCCGACACAGCCAGACCACGGATTGCTCAACACGTCCACTGCCGAAGAATACGGAGTGGAAGTCGGGGACAGGGTGGTCATCGTCGATCGTACTGGGCGGCACACCATCACCATTGACGGCCTTGCTGAGGGGCGTTCTCCGGCACGGTAATTGGCCTATGGCTAGGTTATGGATTCGTCCAGGTACTGTTCAGCGAAGGATTGGACCGCTTGCTTATCCCATGGGGTGAGCTCGGACTGGTCCTGCTCGGGGCGGTTGTCGTGGGCATGGTTGCAGCCATTGTTCCAGCGCGCCAAGCAGCGAAAACACACCCGCTGGTCGCCGCAGGTTAGCCCTTCGCTGAATCCGAAGCTGAATTCGGTCTCGCCCCGCGGGGCCGCAACAAGTACCAGGAAAGCCAGGCGCACAATGCAGCCACCGCCAAAATGATGATCGAGGACATAAATTCCAAAGTCTCAAACGGCAGCACGCGCAACAACAAGGCGAACCAGAAGGGCCCCGAGATCAGAACCAGGACAAAAACGATGGCGGTGACTGCAATGCGCACTAGTGTCTCCCTAGAGTGAAAGTTGGTTGATGCGCTCAGCTGCGAGACGCATAGTGTCTGGCTTTTTGCAGAAGGCGAAGCGCACCTGGTGGCTCCACTGCTCAGGTTGATCGACGAAAGCTTCCACCGGGATCGCCGCCACGCCAGCCGATGCGGGAAGATCCCAGCAGAACTGCATCCCATCCGATCCCGCGGGCAGATCCGCAACCGTAAAGTACGTGCCCGCGGTCGAGTGCACGGAAAACCCGGCGTTGCGCAGCGCCGCGCTCAGCACATCCCGGTTGTCCGAAAGCTCCTGCACCATGCCGGTGAGCCAGTCACTAGCGTTATCCAAAGCCCACGCCACGGCAGGTTGAAACGGGGTCGCACCGACATAGCTCATGAATTGCTTCGCCTTGATCACTCCGTCGAGCAACTCCGCCGGCGCGAGCGCCCAGCCCGTTTTCCACCCCGTGACGTTAAACGTTTTCGCGGCCGACGAGACGGTCACGGTGCGCTCAAACATGCCCGGCAAGCTTGCGAGCGCAGTGTGTGCGATGTTGTCGAAGACGAGGTTTTCATAGACTTCGTCGGAAAGCACCAATAGATCCCGCTCGACCACGAGTTCTGCGAGCTCGACTAGGACGTCGCGGGAGAACACCGCACCCGTGGGGTTATGCGGGGAGTTCACAATGATCATCGAGGTCTCGGCGGTGATCGCCGCGCGCACGGCGTCGATGTCAATGGTCCACGTGTCCCCGTCGACGGCTAAAGGCACCGCTTTACGACGAGCTCCCGCCAGCGCAATCGCCGCAGCGTATGCATCATAGTAAGGCTCCAACACAATGACCTCAGAGCCCGGCTCGACAAGACCCAGCACGGTCGCCGAGATGGCTTCGGTGGCGCCGACAGTGATAAATACCTCTGTGGCGGGGTCGTAGCTTACGCCATAGTCCCGGGCACGTTGGCGCGCAATGGCTTCGCGCAGCTCTAACATGCCACGCCCGGGACCGTATTGATTGTTCCCGCCGGCGATTTCTCGCTGGGCGATCTCCAACATTTCTGCCGGCCCGTCCGAATCGGGGAAGCCTTGGCCTAAGTTGATCGCGCCACAGTCCACGGCGCGCGCCGTCATCTTTGCGAAAATAGTCTCGGCAAAAGGTTCGAGACGCTTAACTACTTTGCTCATCCCCAGGGATTCTACAGCAGGGGTTAGAGAACCAGCAGGTTATGAGAGGTCTTCTTCACATCGTCGAGACGCTTGCGTGCTTTTTCGAGGCGCTGCCACTGATCCTGCGGGATGGCCTTGCGGGCCTCGGTGACAACGTCCTGGTCGGGTGTACCCCATGCAATCGGCATCGGGGAAATTTCTTGCCAGTGGTCCTTGTCCTGGCCACTGCGCTGGCCCAGCACCGCGGCGACGGGGACCTTCGTGCCTACCTTCGGGTCGACACCGTTGATGCGGGTCACGGTGCGCAGCGCGGCGCCCCAGCGAGGTGGCAGCGAAGGATCGACGTTGGTATTCACCAGTGCCATAAGGACGAAGTCGCGGTCGTTGACCTCGGCGATGATGGCAGGAGCAAGCGGGTAGCGATCATAGAGCGCCTGGGCTTTACCCACCGAGCGCGGCACGGCGAGCGCCACGATGAGCATCATGATGCCGAAAAGTGTGAGACCAATCGTGCCCAGCAAATGCCAGGGCGAGTCCGCAGGGACGAAGAACCAGATCAGCGCCGCCGCGATCAAACTGATGACGAACATTGAAACACCCGAGACCACCAAACGTTTGGTGTCTTTGAGCATCTCGTTGTTCTGTTTGGCAAAATCCTCGTCGACGTCGAACCTGAAAACCTTCATCTCACTCATATTTACCTAGTCTAAACGTCTGCTGCGTCAACGAGTCGGTAGGCGTAGCCTTGTTCCGCCAAAAAACGCTGGCGGTGCAGGGCGTACTCCGAATCGAGTGTGTCGCGCGCAACAACCGTATAGAAGTGCGCCTCGGAACCATCGGCCTTCGGACGCAGCAACCGCCCGAGGCGCTGCGCCTCTTCTTGGCGCGAGCCGAAGGTTCCCGAGACCTGAATGGCCACGGCGGCCTCGGGCAGGTCGATGGAGAAGTTCGCTACTTTTGAGACGACCAGGGTTTGGAGCTCGCCTCGTCGAAAAGCGTCAAATGCTTCCTCGCGTTTCTTATTCGAGGTCTTGCCGTCGATCAACGGCGCGCCGGTGCGCGACGCCAGTTCCTCGAGTTGTTCAAGGTAGGCACCGATGATTAAGGTTTGCTGCCCGGCATGCTGTTCCAGCAGCTTATCGACGACAGACAGCTTCGAATGGCTGGTAGCCGCCACCCGGTAGCGCTCGCGGGTCTCGGCGGTGGCATAGACCATGCGCTCTTCCTCGGTCAGCGACGTGCGGACCTCGATGCACTCGGCGGTGGCGATGAAACCGGCGGCCTCAAGTTCCTTCCAGGGGGCGTCGTAGCGCTTCGGGCCGATGAGCGAGAAGACGTCGTCCTCGCGACCATCCTCGCGCACCAGTGTGGCAGTGAGTCCGAGGCGACGCCGCGATTGGAGATCGGCCGACATGCGGAACACCGGGGCGGGCAAAAGGTGGACCTCGTCGTAGATGATCAGGCCCCAGTCGCGGGAATCGAAGAGTTCGAGCGCCCGGTATTCGCCTTTCGTTTTGCGCGTGACCACCTGGTAGGTGGCAATCGTGACGGGGCGGATCTCCTTGCGCTCACCTGAGTACTCGCCGATTTCGTCGGCGGTGAGCGTGGTGCGGCGCAAAAGCTCGTTGCGCCACTGGCGCCCGGCGACGGTGTTGGTGACCAGGATCAGCGTGGTGGTCTGGGCCTCGGCCATGGAGGCTGCGCCCACGATGGTTTTACCCGCACCACAGGGCAGAACGACGACGCCGGAGCCGCCCTCCCAGAAGGAGTCCTTCGCGTACTGCTGGTAGTCGCGCATCTCCCACCCGTCGTAGTTGAGAGCGATCGGGTGAGCCTCGCCGTCGACGTAGCCTGCCAGATCGTCGGCGGGCCAACCGATCTTGGTTAATTCCTGCTTGATGCGTCCGCGCTCGGAGGGGTGGACGGGGACCGAGGTGTCGTCGATACGCGTGCCCAGCATCGGCTTGATCTTTTTGTGGCGGGTGATTTCCTCGATGATCGGGGCCTCATCGGACTCAAGCACGAGGCCGTGCGCGGGGTGTTTGAGCAGCCGGACGCGACCGTAGCGGGCCATGGTCTCGGCGACGTCGACGAGGAGTGCCTGGGGAACGGGGAAGCGCGAGTAGCGCTCGAGAACGTCGACGGCCTGCTCGGCATCGAAACCTGCGGCGCGCGCATTCCACAGCGCGAGCGGGGTGATGCGGTAGGTGTGGATATGCTCGGGGGCGCGCTCCAGCTCCGCGAAGGGGGCGAGCGCGGCGCGGGCGAGCCCCGCCTGGGGGTGATCGACTTCGAGCAGGACAGTCTTGTCCGACTGGACGATCAACGGGCCGTCGCCGAGTGCCATAAATAGAGTCCTTTCAGATTCGAACCTCTATTATGCAACGCCTCGGCGTCGTAGTTTATGCCCGCACTGCCTGAAGCCAGCTCATCCGGCGGCCGTTGTACAAGATGGTGGCGCGATAGACGCGCGCCACGAACCAGATCACGCCTACTACGGCGAGTAGCGCGATGGCCTGGGAGGCGATGAGCTGCACCAACGTCATGTCACCGGTGGCATAGGTGATTGGTGCGGTAAAGATACTAAATGGTGGGATCCAAGACAGGATCTGCATCCAGAGCGTATCGGTCATGGACCAGCCGAACATCGGGATGTACATGGCCACCATGATCAACATCAGGACAGGTGTCTGGGTGGAATTGAGGTCCTCGGTGCGCTGCACCATGGCGCCGGCGGCGGCGTAGAGGCTGCCGAAGAAGAACATGCCTAAGATCCAGGCGACTAGGAGGATCGGGAGGATCGCCCAATCGAATTCGATCCCGTCGAGTAGACCCGAGACGGCCAAGGTGACAACACCGGCGGCGATCACAACTGCGGTGGCAAAGAACCCGAAGATCACGTTGCCGAGAATTTTTCCGGTGAGGAAGTCCATGGGGCGCACAGCTGCCAGAATGATTTCGACGACGCGCGAGGACTTTTCTTCGGTGATGCGCCCACCGATATTGGCGGCAAAAAGAATGACGGTAAACGCGACGATCAAGATGCCCACCAGTGCTGTGAGCACGGCGGTGAGATTCTGGGTGGCGCTGTCCCCGTTGCTGGAGAGGTCGACGGGTGTGACCTGGGAGGGTGGCATCGCCGCGGCATACTCCTCGGGGGAAAGCCCCAGAGAAGTGATTGCTTCTGAGACGGAGTACGACATCGCGATGGCACTGACGCTGCCTAACACCGTGGTGCTGGGCGCGCCATCGGAGAGCACCTCCCACCCGGAGTCGCTGGGTACGACCCCGGCATCGACGTCGCCGCTGAGCACCAGGGCTTCGGCCTCGGCGCGATCTGTGGCTTGGGTGGCTTGGAGATCCGATCCCTCAAAGGCAGATGCCGGTATCTCCACGGTCGCCACTGTAGTGGGCCCGGAATCACGGCTGGTGAAATAGGCCACCACACCTACGCTGATAATGATGCCGATCAACAGCAGCGAGACGGTGACCATAATGCCTTTGGAGCGCAGCGCCATCTGAATCTCGCGTTTGGCCACCGTGGCAATGGTGTTGGCAGATGAGTAGGAAGTTTGGCTCATGCGGAAACAACCTCCTTGAAAAGGTCGTTGAGGTCGGGGACAACGCGTTGGAAGGAATGCACCGGGCCTTGGGCAAGGGCTGCGTGCAAGATGTCCTGGTCGCTTATATCTGCGTGGACTTCAAGGACCACCGTGTCGGAGGAGGTAGCGACGACGGTGGTGCCTGCTGGGTACCACTCGCGGGCCGTGGTTCCGACTGCGTAGCGCAGCGGGCCGCGGCTACGCAGCTCGGCCACGGTGCCCTCCGCGACCATTTTTCCGTGGGCGACGATGCCGACGCGATGGCACAGACGCTGGACCAAGTCGAGCTGGTGCGAAGAAAAGACTACGGGCACACCGCGGTTTGCGCGCTCAATGAGCATTTCGCTCATGACTTGGACGGCGACCGGGTCCAACCCGGAGAAGGGTTCATCCAGGATGAGAACGTCGGGGTCGTGGATCAGACTGGCGGCAAGCTGTACGCGTTGTTGGTTGCCTAAGGATAAGTCGTCGAGTTTGTCGTCGAGACGCTCTCCAAGGCCCAACTGCTCGAGCAAACTCCGGCCGGATTCACGAGCCTCAACTGTGCTCATCCCGTGCAATTTGCCTAAGAAGATGAGTTGGTCAAGGATCTTTTCTTTTCCGTAGAGGCCGCGTTCTTCGGGCATATAGCCGATGCGGCGACGGGAATCGTCGTTAAGCGGCGTGCCCTCGAGGAGGACCTCGCCATCGTCTTTGGCCAGCACGCCGAGTGCGATGCGCATGGTGGTGGACTTGCCGGCCCCATTGGAGCCGACGAAGCCGTAGATTTCGCCGGCGTGGACTGTGAAACTCATGCCATCGAGGGCGAGCGTGTCGCCGAAACGTTTTGTGAGGTCGCGTATTTCTAGCACATCTATCAACTTATAATAGATTCACAATATATTTCCACGTTTCGGTGGGACTGCTAGGGCAGGCGGACGCTGTCGAGGGAGCGGGCGGTTGTAAAGGCCTCGCGGACGATCTGTTCACCCTGGCTCGGATCGCGTGGCTCGGGCAGTTGGTAATAAGCATCGACTGCGGCCCAGGCGATGGCGATGGCTCCGCGCATCGCGATGGTGGCATCGCGCGGGAAATTTTCGGGCAGCAGGCGACTGTGCTGATCGGTGCCCCGGAGGGTTTCAAGGATCGTGCAAACCCGAAATAGCACCACGATATTGTCCACGCTGCTGTCCTGATCGCCGCAGAAGGAATCCAACACAATGGATTCCAGGGTTTCTAAGAGGTTGGCGCCGGGGCCTGCGTTTTCTAGCTCTTGCTTCAGGGTAGCTGCGTGGATGGCAGCGAACTCTTCGAGCGCGTCTTCGCGAGACGAGAAATAGTTATGGAAGGTGCGGGCAGAGACGCCGACGGCTTCGGCGATATCGGCGACCGTGGTGTGTTCTGTGCCGCGAGTGATGACGAGACGGGCGGTCTCACGCATGAGATTAGTGCGCGTTTCCGCCTTCTTGGTTTCGCGGGGGACTGCCATGTCCAACCATCCTTTTTGCAGTGGCTGTGCAATAAGTTGAAAAGTTAAGCAACTGGGTTGGCCTTAGAGTAACAATCAGATATCGATCCTGCAGGATGAGCGAAAACCACGGTGGGTGGTGGGGTAGTGGAGACGCCTAAAGGAGGATCACTTTCGTAATCCTTGGCAGCGCGATGCGCACCACAGAACCGGTCTTCTCGTTGAGACCATCCACCTGGCCACCCGTCACGGACAGTGGGACCACCGTGATCTGACTGCCACGGCCATTTTTGTCCACGTAGCCGATGGCGACCTGCCGGCTCGAGCGAGCAGCAGCCTGCAACGTAGATAAATGGTCTCCGTCATGCTCCTTCGGAGCAGCAGGGGCTGCGGAATCCGAAGCGCGGATGGATGCCACGGCCTCGGCAACGTGGGTGTCACTCGGAGTCTGATCGCGTAGCAGGGTAGAAGGAGTAGAACGCACAAGCGTCGGTTCGGGTGCCATGGAGATCGACGCACCGGAGGCATCCTCGGCGATAGGCTGCAGCCCGAAGTCGCGCAGGCGCTTGAGCAATTCAGACAAGGGCAACCGCGACACAGCCGCCTGCGTTGCGATCACCGTGAGTTCGGGACCCAGTAGCCCCGCAGCCCGAGTAATCAAGGACTCGTCGTCGCTGCGAACATAACTCAGCGCCTCACCAGTGCGAATTCTGCCGTGATTGCGGCCGGCATCCTCGATGAGAAAGGCCATGGGTTGCGGGACACCCGTGGGCGAATGGGAGTCGAGCCAACTGATGATTTCCCGGGGTTGTTTTCCCGCGTCGAGTGCCTGGCGGGCTGAAGATTCGGTGACGCGGAAAACGCTGGCCAGACCGGGGGACTCCAAATCCGCGAAAGCCTCCAACTCGTTATACATCTCAGGTGGCAACGGCCCCGGTGCCAGGATGGTCATGTCGGCCTGCGGGATCACATACGATACTTCTGCGGGCACGAGCGCGCGCGTTGCCTGCGCGATATCCTCGCCGCGCAGCAGGGAGACTAAAGCTGACGACGAGGCGTTGTTGGCCACTCCGCCCACCAGTCGGGCCTGCTTAAGGACCGCGTCCAGCGCTGATTCGGAGATCCCCGAGGCAGCAAGCGGAGCGCTAAACTGCAGGTCTTCCACGATATCGGCACGCTGCAGTTGGGTGCCCGGGACGCGAGTAAGCTGCTGCAGGATCAATGTGCGCGTGCGGCGCGTCCCCGGATCGTGCATGGCCTCGGCCAGGAGCCGGATCGGTTGGCCCTTCGCGTCCTTCTCATTTAATAGGTGGACCTGCCATGGCGAGGCCATCCAGCCAGCCAACACAATCGCCCATTGGTCGGAGAGCGTCGCATCCGCCCACTCGAGCGCCTCCCGGGTCGGTGCCAAGCCATCAACATCCGCCTCGATTTCACCGCGACCGATGAGCCCTGCCGATTCACCAATAGTGATCAGCAGCGCGGTGATGGACTCGTCAACCTTGAGCTCCTTGGCTAGGCCTGACAGAGCGCGCACACCGACGGAACCATCGCGATTTAAAGCAATCGGTTCGCGCCCAAGCCGGGTGACAATCTTGCGCATCGCGCGTGTGGCATCGAGCCCTTGGGCGGTGGCGGCATCGTCGATAAGCGAAATCTCTGTGGGCTCCGGTGCTTTGCTGCCGCCCTGAATACGTGACGACGGCTGGAGCGAAAACTGTCGCGGTGTTTCGCCGCGGACGATGTCGCGCACGGGGCGAGGCAGGCGCACCGTCGAGGCGTTCACGCGGACAAGGAGGCCGAGTTCAATGAGTCGCGGGATTGGGCGGGAAGGATCGGCGTCGATGGCTGCGTCGCGAGTCGTACCCACCGAGCCCGACGATGCCAAGGTCTCCAGCATGGCGCGCGCGGGCCGGTCGAGTTGTTCGATGAGCGCCGTGGTTTCCTCGGCGGTGCCGGGCAGGGAATCCAACACGCGCCAGCCGGAGGGGAGCGCGCCCAACGCGCCGGGTGTCACCTGGACCGTGTCGGCGCTGTCGGTACCGAAGATCAGAGCGAACGCGCGGAGACGGCGCAGCGCTTCGTCGGCGAGCGCCGGAGACACGGGAAGCTTTGCGACGATTGCCTCTGCCTTGACCGGCGTGAGCTCGGCACCGAGGTCTCCCGCAGTTTCTAAGGCTGCGATCTCGAGCGCGCTCAGATCTTTGATGGCCCGGGCAAGAGAGCCCGGCAGCGTGATGCGCGAGGCCAGCGAACTTACCCCTGGGGGTAGGGGAACGGACAGATCTGGGCGGTTGCGGAGGAGTTCTCCCAACTCGGTGTCGCTCATTTGAGCAAGTGAGGTGCGCAAATCAAGGGTGGTGGTGGGCTCGGTCATGGTGATGGCAATCTTACGCGGTGGGTTTCTCGCCGGTTCAGTTACTTTTTTGCCAGGTGTTTGGCACAATATGGACTATGGCTAATCATGTAGACAAGAAGAATGTTAATAACCCGGCTTGGCCTGTGGATACTCCAGGCAACGGCCACCCGGTGACAGAAATCTCCTCCAAGCTC
Source organism: Corynebacterium lubricantis DSM 45231 (assembly GCF_000379425.1). Lineage (GTDB taxonomy): Bacteria > Actinomycetota > Actinomycetes > Mycobacteriales > Mycobacteriaceae > Corynebacterium > Corynebacterium lubricantis. The sequence continues at coordinate 167,585 of NZ_KB902226.1, read as the reverse complement.
GCTGGCGCATCCAGCCCGTACGGTGATGATTTGGTGCTGCCACGCCCTGTTGAGGAACTTGGCTACGTGCATCCGTACACCCGCGTCAACCGCTAAGTAGTCCCTTCGCGGTTGCTCTACCCCTACCACTTTGGGTTGTTCCCAGGTGGTAGGGGTGTTTTGCGTTGGAAAAAGCTGTGCCCCGTACCTGAGCCAATGACTCGGGTGCGGGGCACAGCTTTGAACTACTGCGTCTGGGAGCTTGCTTAGAAGCTGACAGCGCCTGCAATCTTCTGGATGTCGCCAGACTGAACAGCTGCGATCAGCTGAGCGTTCGCGGAGTAGAACGCATTGTAGTTGTCGCGGTTAGCCTTGTAGAAGTCGGTGACGCCAGCTGGAACAGCGATGCCGTACGAAGCCAGGGTGCTCTTGATCTGGTTGTAGAGAGCGTCAACCGGGGTGGTGGTGGAAGCAGCTGGTGCCGCTGCAGCAGGAGCAGCTGCGATGCGTGTAGCTGGAGCTGGGGCAGGAGCCGGTGCCGCATTAGGGTGTGGGCGGTTGGTGTTTGGAGCGGAGTTCAGGCCCAGCTTTGCCGAACATGCTGGCCATGCGCCCCAACCCTGGCCTGCCAGGGTCTTTTCTGCAACGTAGATCTGCTGTTCGCGGGTTGCCTGGTATGCGTAAGGTGCGAACTCGCCGCCACCGTATGCCTGCCAGGTGGAAGCAGAGAACTGCAGGCCACCGTGGTAGCCGTTGCCGGTGTTGATTGCCCAGTTGCCGCCGGACTCGCACTGTGCGAGACGATCCCAGTCGGAATCTGGAGCGGCGCTTGCCTGTGGTGCCATGAGGGCGGTTGCTGCGATTGCGGCTGCTGCGCCTGCAGCGATCTTTGCGGCTGGACGGACGGACTTACGTGAGTGCTGTGCCATGAAAAAGAATTTCCTCTCTTGTGCGCCTACGAGGTGAGCTGTCGGGTTCGGGCAGAGGTGAGAGCGCCCGGTTCAATGGATGAACTTCACCCCAAGCGCCTATACAATCTGTGTACGTTGTAAGTGCACGTTGTATAGGAACGGTGCTTGCTCCTTGCGAAGCAGGCGGTGGGTTCCCCGCCCCTGTCCTATGAAGTTTGTTGAGTACAGGTTCCGTATAGTGAACTACCCGGACAGGGCTCGGCGTGGATAGTCCAACTGTGAATGTCTGTCAAAATGATTGCCTCTGGAAGGTCTGCGCAAGACTTTATCGTTTGATAACGATTTAGTCACGCTAGCGACACGAATTGGCGCACATTTGTGGTCTTGTCCTCATGAATTCGCCTGTTTTTCGAGGTCAAGTCGGGCAAATCAATTTATGTGATGTATGTCACTTTTGGGTAACAGTTTTCACATTTTTACCAATAATCACGCACTACCGGTAGTTTTGGGCCGAAAAAGCTCGGCAACTCCGAGGCGGGAATGAAGTGGTCTCAAAATGGGTTTTCTTTTGAGACCCGAGTATGGTGGAGTATTTAATCCTGCGCGCTTCACGTCGCAGGTCGATGTCGTTGAAAGAAAGTGGTGATGACCGTGCCCGTCGGAAAAGTTAAGTGGTACGACGCTGATAAAGGTTTCGGCTTCGCTTCCAACCCAGGCGATGAAGACGTATATATCGGTAAGGATGTCCTGCCAGAAGGCGTGGACGAGCTCGTTCACGGCCAGCGCATCGAGTTCGATTTCGCTGCCGGCCGCCGCGGGCCTCAAGCTCTGCGTGTAAAAATTTTGGACACCCCCCGACGTCGCCCAGTGAATCGTCGGAAGCCGGAAGAGCTCAACTCGATGCTGATGGACGTAATGACCGTCATCGAGTCCCGCGTGCAGCCCGTCCTCGCACAAGGCCGCTACCCAGAGCGGAAAGAAGCCCGCCAGGTCGCGGAGATCCTGCGGGCTGTAGCGAAAGAGCTTGACGCTTAAGTACTTACTGAAGCTCTCGCCCCTACATTGGTGTTCTACTGTTCGACAGCAATCGACCAGGTCACCAAGTAGGGGCTTTCTTCATTGTTGTCATCGAGGCCGATCATGATCGAGGACACTTCAATGACGACGAGTTGCGGCTGCTCGGCGGAATCGCCGACAGGTGTTGCGGAGACAGGAATGTCCACCGAATCGGTGTCGTAAGGGCCGTGCACCTGCTCGTCGTTCGCGCCGGGATCGTCGTAAATCGTCAGCAGTGTCCAGTCGTGGTCGTAAATATCCTCGGGGATTTCTACATTGACCGTGTCTCCGCTGGCGACTTTCAACGTGGGAATCTCGCCCTCGGGGCACTCCACCCCAGGCTCACACACCAAGTACGGAGTCGCTTCCAGCGACTCATCCCCAGCGCTGACAGTGATTGCAACTTCTTGCGGAGGAGTAGGTGGGCGGTTTTTCTGCCACGTCATGATGCCATAGGCACCAACGACCATCACCAGCACCATGACGACGATGAGCGCGAGCAACTGCAGCGACGACGATTTTTTCTTGGCCATGATGATTCAGTTTAGCGGGCGTTCGCTGCGGGCTCGAAGGTGACCTCGTAGAGATCGGGCCACCGCTTCCCGGACAACAAGAAGCGTTCCTTCTTACTGTCGTATGCAATGCCATTGAGCACGTTATCGGGGTCGGATTCTGCGTTATTCGGCAGACCGGACGCGTCAATCACAGCGGTGACCACACCCGTTTCGCCGTCGATCCGGTAGATATCTGAGGTGGTAAAGACGTTCGCGTAGACATCGTCGCCCACGCATTCCAACTCGTTGATGCCCTCGACCGGCTGCCCTTCTAGGGTGACATCGAAGCGGTCGTATTCCTCAAGGGTATCCATCGTCATCCGGCGTAATTGAGAGGTGCCGTCCGAGAAGACGATGTGGTCACGGAAGGCGCAGAGCCCCCAGCCCTCTCCCTCGTATTCGGCTGTCCCGACCTCTTTTAATGTGACGGCATCCCGCTCGATGGCGATGCCGTCTTTCCATGTCAGCTGCCAAATATGATCACCCGCAACGGTAATTCCTTCACCGAAATACGCTGGGTCGAGGTCTTCGCTTTGCAGTTCCTCACCCTCGATCGTGCGACGATAAATCCGGGATTCTCCCTCCTGACCCGTACCCACCAGCAGCGTTCCGTCCGGCGCGAGCTCAAGGCCCTGAGTAAAAGAAGTCTGATCAAAGGGGTAGACCTCGTGGATTCGCGGAATCAATTCCTCGACGGGAGCATTGTCGCTTGTCGACGAGCCGATCGCTTCCGTCGCATCGGAAGAAGAGGGCGCCGATTGCGAAACGGCACATCCGCCAAGTGCCAAGGACGTGACAGTAATTGCTGCAACGATCCCGAATGCGCGAGTTTGTGAACGGAGTGAACGACGAGAATTCTTCAAGATGCGACCCATGTGATCCATTATCGTCGGCCTCGTCCATAATAGGGGAGTGTCCCACCCAGATAAGTCTAAGAAGTCCAACCCGCTGCTCAGCTCCACCGCCGTGCGCGTCGCTCGCGCAGCGCTCGTCGATGTCGCAGAAGGCGAGGAGATTGGCGAGCACATTGGGGTAACCGGATTGGCGCCCAATGTTGCAGTCCACCGCTTCCATGCCGAGGTGCCGGGCTATCCGGGGTGGGAGTGGAACGCGGTCATCGCATGCGCGTCAGGTTCGTCGCATGTCACGGTAAATGAGGTGGCGCTTGTTCCCGCGCCGTCTGGTGACGCCCTGCGTGCTCCCGAATGGATTCCTTACTCCGACCGCTTGCGCCCGGGCGACCTTGGCCCAGGTGACCTCATGGCGCCCGCTCCCGACGACGAGCGCCTCACCGAGGATTCCTTTTCGCGTGACGCAGTGACTTTTCCTGGTCGTGAGACGAAGAAATACCTCACCACGACCGGTTTAGAGGCAGCAAAACAGCGTTGGCGAACCGGCGATTTCGGGCCCACCAGCGAGTTCGCGGAAAAAGCCGCCATGCAATGCCGCTCCTGTGCCTTCTATGTCCCTGCTGGCCAGCCTATCGGTGACAATTTTGGTCTTTGTGCCAACGAGTTCTCTGCCGATGGTCATGTCGTGGCGGCCAGCTATGGGTGCGGAGCCCATTCCGACACCCATATCGAAGAAGAAGGCGCCGAGCCGATCGATGAGCTTTACGACGACGAAAAGCCCATCTACTAACCCGCGCCTTAGGCGGGTTGCATCCGCTCGAGACGCAAATCGTTGACCTCGCGGTGCGTAGGAACGCCCATCCGATTGATGTGGGAGCGTGCCGGGACAATCCCGCCGTATTCCAACCAGCCCGTGACTAGGGAAGCACCATACAGCGACGAGACCACCCAGGTTTCGTTCTGCATTAGTTCCTGGCGCGTAAATCCCTTTTCGAGGGTGCGAATCTCAACACCCTGTTTCTTTAAGATGCTCTCCACAGTGTCGAGCGCGATCGACGGTGTCGTCCGCGGGTGGGCTGAGAGGAAAGCCGCACCGTCGCGGATCATGACAAAGGGCGCGATAAAAGATGAGACGACTGCCCCGGACTCGTCGACAAGCATGCCGTCATCGGCTGTCGTGAGCATCTGTAAGTTGTGCTGCCAACCCAAGTCGGCGCCACGGCGTGCGGGCGAGGAGCGTTTGTCAAGGACTCCCGCTGAATCCACAGTGATTTCCGAGGGTTGGGAAACAAGCGGGCGAAGAGAGAGAGAAGCATTGCCATTGGCGACCTCAATTACCGCACGGCGCGTGCCGCTGACCTGCGCTAACCGTAGGCGCAGCAAGTTCATCGTCGGGTGACTGACCCCGTGCGCGGCGATTGCTTTGAGGTAAGTGTCCAGATCCACAGCAGCACCATCGCGGACTACAAATGTAAAGACTTCCACGTACTCACTCCAATGTGGCTGGTTCTGTGCGACATGCCAACGCAGTATCTACCCCCTAAACTATCAGCGCACAGCGTTTTTTGTGAGTCAGACCGGCAAGATTAACCTCAGCAATTTTGCGGATGTGAAGAATTGAATTGTATGGTGTGATTTTCATGGGCTAGGTTGTCCAGATTGCAATTCTCTGCCAATCTGGTTGAGAAAACCTGTGCACGAAAAATGAATACTTAAACCTTCTATTGGCATATAAGGGGAAGGCTCGGCATGAGTCACAATGGATCAACCAGCACTACCAGCGGGCGCCAAACAAAAAGTGCCGTGGATAAGTTCTTCCACATCTCAGAGCGCGGCTCAACCGTAGGTACAGAAGTGCGAGCGGGTGTTGTCACCTTCTTCGCCATGGCCTACATCATTTTGCTGAACCCTCTCATCCTGGGTACCTCCCCAGACCGAGAAGGAACAGTCCTCGGCGTGCCACAGGTCGCGGCCGCGACGGCTCTGGTCGCCGGTGTCATGACCATCATTTTTGGTGTCGTTGCGAAATACCCCTTTGGTATTGCAGCCGGCCTCGGCCTCAACACACTCGTGGCGGTCACCCTTGTCGGTGGGGCAGGCCTGACTTGGCCGGAAGCCATGGGTCTTGTCGTGATCGACGGCATTATCATCGTGTTGCTGGGAATTTCCGGGTTCCGAACTGCAGTGTTCAAAGCTATCCCGCCTTCAATGAAGTCCGCCATGAGTGTCGGTATCGGCATGTTCATCGCCATGATCGGCTTTGTCAACGGTGGCTTTGTCACCCGCGTGCCTGATGCGGCGAACACCACCGTTCCTGTCGGCCTCGGCATAGACGGCTCGATCGCATCGTGGCCAACCGTGACTTTTGTGATCGGCCTAATCATCTGTGGCTTCGCCGTCGTGCGCAATATCCGGGGTGGGCTCTTCCTCGGCATCGTGGCCACCACGATTATCGCCATGATCATCGAAGCGATCACCGGTGTTGGTTCCTCTGCCGATTCAGGCCCAACCGGTTGGGGCCTCGCGGTCCCACAGATTCCAAGCTCCTTCGGATCGATCCCGGATCTCTCCATCGTGGGCAAGGTTGATCTGATTGGTGCCTTCACCCAACTTGGCGTAGTCACGGCGACCCTATTCGTATTCGCCCTGGTCCTGACGAACTTCTTCGATGCCATGGGCACTATGTCTGGTTTGGGACGTCAGGCTAACCTCGTCGACGAAGACGGCAACCTGCCTAACATGAAGTCGGCACTGGTTGTCGAGGGCTTCGGCGCCGTAGCCGGTGGCCTGGGCTCGTCCTCGTCGGCAACGGTCTACGCAGACTCTTCTGCGGGTATCGGCGACGGCGCTCGCACCGGTCTGGCCAACGTTGTGACCGGCGTGCTATTCCTGCTGGCCATGTTCCTCACCCCGCTCTACGAGATTGTCCCCATCGAAGCGGCATCTCCTGTACTCGTGGTGGTCGGCGCGATGATGATGGCGCAGGTTCGCGATATCGAGTGGACCAAGTTCTACATCGCTCTCCCAGCATTCCTCACCATGGTCACCATGCCATTTACCTACTCCATCGCCAACGGCATCGGCGTAGGCTTCATCGCCTTCACTCTGATGGCAGTCGCAGCTGGCAAGATCAAGGACATCCACTGGATCATGTGGCTGATCTCGGCTCTGTTCGTGGTCTACTTCGCCATGGATCCGATCTTGGCCCTGCTGGCTTAGCAATTCGCGAAACAACTACACTTACTGCTTGTGAATCAGACACCACAGCAGGTAACCGACCCACTAGATCCCCGCCTCGATGACATTCGAGACCTCAAGCGCAACGAGAAGAAACATGTCGTTGCAGAAGGTCCCCTCGTTGCCGGGAGAATGGTGGAGTCGCGTTACCCGCTGCGGTGTCTGATTGGTTTTCGCACCAAGCTGGAGAAATTCCTCGCACAATACGAGGTGAACTGCCCCGTCTACGAGGTCGATCGAGCAACACTAGCCGAGGTCGCAGGATACGACATGCACCGCGGGTTGTTGGCGGTGGCGGACCGGGCCGAGGAATCGTCGCTAAGTGATCTGCTCCAAGCACGCACCCTCCTCGTGCTCGAAGGCGTCGGTGACCACGAAAATATCGGCTCACTGTTCCGCAACGCCGCCGGCATGAGCGTCGACGGCGTGCTGCTGGGCTCGGGCACCGCCGATCCGCTGTATCGCCGCAGCGTGCGCGTGTCCATGGGGCACGTCCTGCGGCTGCCGTGGGCGCACCTCGACGGTGGATTCACCACCTGGCAGCGCTCGCTCGAGCAGCTGCGGGAGGCGGGTTTTCGCCTTGTCTCGCTGACCCCCGACGATGCGGCGGTCCATCTCGCAGATGCGCTTATCGACGACACCGGCGCCCCATTTGAGAAGGTCGCCCTGTTAGTCGGGGCCGAGGGGCCCGGCCTGACCGAGCACGCGATGCGTGCGACTGATGTCCGTGCTCGGATTCCGATGGCGCCCGGCACGGATTCGCTCAATGTGGCGACCTCAGCAGCCATTGCTTTCTATGAGCGCGCACGGAGTTTGAGGTAGGGGCTTTTAGTCGCGGGTGATGTCGCGATCGGAATGCCGAATACGCTCTCCGATGGCATCGCGGGCGTCTTTCGCGCGCCGCATGAAACCCCGACCCAGGCGCTTCGCTGCTGCAACTGACGCGTCGGCGAGGCGCACGAATTCGTCCTCGGATTCGTCTTCGGGGGTCTCATAATCGTCGTAGTCAGAGTTCGATGCGCTGAACTTAGCAGCGACCTCGTCGACGGTCTTCGTCCGCTTTGGGGGAGGATCGACCTTTGGCTCAGGGCGACCATCAACGGCGTAGGCAACCACATTGATATCGGGACCTGAGGGAGAGATATCCACACCCAACCACGCCTCATGCGCCGCCATTGCAAGATCTTGAGGCTCAAAAGGCAACGCGATGCCTCCTAGTTGATCGTTCATCTCACCTGCCCAATAGGGGGCCTCAAATGGCTCGGGGACACCGAGGTCTTCCACGACCGAGGTCCGGGTGGCGGTAAACGAGCGGCACACCTTGTCGCCCTGGAAGTGGGCGAAACCTGCATAGGAGCTATCCGTGCCCCGCGCGAACACATAGACGTCCCGTGCGTGCACGGATTTCCGCAGCCGATCCGGAATATCCGAGAGAGTATCTACTTCCTCCAGGAAGGACTGCACGATAGTCACGCCGGGATACCCGGCGATGTAGTACTCCTGCCGCGAGGGGCGGGCCGAGCGATTCAGCGGAAATTGCCCAATTGGGGTAATCGGCCAAGCCGGATTGAGCTGAGCCAAGTATTTCCTGCCAAATCCACGATCAGCTTTCGGCTCTTGGGAGACAACACTGGCAACATCATTAGTATTGACGAACCACAACGTGACAACCGCAGGAAAGTGCATCGCGTGCTACCTCTTCGTGAGTAACTGACTACTAGCTCGGACTCTACTTGTTCGGACTACTTCCTTGGGCGTTTCTGGTTCGTGCGGACCCCTAGAAGGACATCCTCCCAGTGTGGAGTCACTGCCTTCCGCTTGCGTTTCTGCGGGGCCTGGTCTGACTCTGGGTTTTGGAGGAATTCTCCTTCAGCGAAGACTTCTTCGCTGGTCTCGGGCCCTGAATCGCCTCGATCATCCTTGCCTTCGGGTAGCTGATCGGCTTCGAGATCATCGGAGAAGTCGGCATCCAGTTCAAGGTCGCTAGTGTCGTCTGACGGCGATACGGGGCGCGAGGAACCGGTAGAGACTGCGGTGAGCGAGCGGACTGGCTGAACGAAATTAGGGTCCGTCAGATCGGCTGCGATCGGATTGCGTGCCTCGGTCGTCGCACTGAGGCCACTGCGCTTAAAGGACCATTCCGCGACGTTGTCGGATAACCCTGCCTTCCACGAGACCCTGACAACCCAGGCGTCGCCGGGCTCGCGGACGGCATCCCATGAAGCTTCGGACAGGGAATGACCGCGGGCGGCGAAAGCGGTCGCCAAAATTTCAAACAATGTCAGTTTCGCTGGCCCATCTTCACGGACGGGGCGGGATTGCTTCGCCGCTTGGGCGACCTGCTCGCGTTCTAAAAGTACGGGGTGCGCGTAGGCCTCGAGCCGGGACTCAGCCACACCCATTTCCTCGGCTAGTTCTTGCGTCGTGGCACCAGCGCGAATTCGCTGCTGGATCTCGGACGGACGCATCGAGAAAGGAGTGGCATAGAGCGGGTCGGGCTGGGGGAGTGAGCGCCCTGCTTCGGATTCCTTTGCAACTTCACTCTCGCTGGATGCGCTGGTGGAATCGGGGGTGCTTTCGCCGGCCTGAGGATTTGCAGGCTCTAGCTGCTCGCCGTTTTCAGGGGAGTCTTCGTCCGTTGCGGCTGAGGTTACCGCGGTGACCGGGGCGACCGGGGCAACTGGGGTGCCCGGGGTCGCGTCGTTCGAGTCAGCGAGAAAGCGGCGAGACAAGCTAAAGAGCTCGCCGTCTTCGGTGCGCAACACCAACGACTGTTCGGTTGATTCTTCATCAACCGGGAAAAGCTCGCGCATCTCGTCTCCTTAGTAGTTAGTATTTCGTCCAGACTAACGTAAATAAAGGAACAATCCGTGCAGCACAAGCCCTTCCGGCGTTAAAGAATGTCGAACTTTGTCGAAACTACTTCGCGCCGACACCCTGCTCGAGCAAGAAATCAATTGCCTTGGTCAGGCGCTCGACGTCGCTTGGATCAATCGCAGGGAACATGCCGATGCGCAGCTGATTGCGGCCGAGCTTGCGGTAAGGCTCGGTGTCAAGGACACCATTTGCGCGCAGTGCCTTAGCAATCTCGCCTGCATCAACGTTGTCTGCAAAGTCGATGGTGCCGACAACGAGGGAGCGCTTTGCCGGATCCTGGACGTATGGGGTGGTGACCTCGTTGTTCTCGGCCCAGTTGTACAGGATGGAGGAAGACTCGGTGGTGCGCTTGACCATGCCGTCGAGGCCACCGTTTTCGTTCATCCACTTCACCTGGTCTGCCAGCATGATCAGCGAAGTAACGGCAGGGGTGTTGTAGGTCTGGTTCTTGCGGGAGTTGTCCACGGCAGTCTGCAGGTCAAGGAAAGCTGGGATGAAACGACCCGAGTCCTTAATCTTTGCAATGCGCTCGATGGCAGCAGGGCTCATCGCTGCGAGCCACAGGCCACCCTCGGAGGCGAAGTTCTTCTGTGGGGAGAAGTAGTAGACGTCGGACTGGGTGATGTCGACGGGCAGGCCGCCAGCACCCGAGGTGGCGTCAATGGTGACAAGTGCGTCGGTGCCTTCTGGGCGAACGACAGGAACCATCGCGCCAGTGGAGGTTTCGTTATGCGCCCAAGCGATCACATCGGTGCCCTCGACTGCGCGTGGGGTAGGTGCGTCACCGGTCTCGGACTCGATTACCTCTGGGTCATCCAACCACGGTGCCTGCTTCGCAGCCTTGGCGAACTTGGACGAGAACTCACCGAAAGACAGGTGAGCGGACTTCTTTTCGATGAGGCCGAAGGTGGCCGCATCCCAGAAAGCGGTTGCTCCACCGAGGGACAAAACGATCTCGTAGCCCTCTGGCAAGGAGAACAGATCGGAGAGGCCCTGGCGCACTTCGCCGACGACATTCTTCACCGCTGGCTGGCGGTGGGAGGTGCCGATGATTCCGTTGGCCCCGGCGACGATAGCGTCGATCTGTGCTGGGCGGACCTTGGAAGGGCCGCAGCCGAAACGACCGTCAGCTGGGGTGAATTCTGCGGGAAGAACTGGGTAATCAGTCATCGATAAAGTCCATTTCCAAAATCTGGGAGAGCGGGATCCTTGCCACGAAATAGGGGCAAGACTATTGAACACTGTACCGGGCCACTTAACGGAAACTATGAAAGGGGCCACATGCCGACTTCCTCCCAAATGGGGGTAGGGGGTGAACTGGGGCAAGTTTTTCGAACATTGTTCGCTAGCTCACAAACTTTGCTAAACTCATCTCGTGTCTTCAAGGCGCTGACCGTACCCGGCACAGGACCAATAGTATTAGCTAACGGAACCATGAGTCGACCTAGAGTCGTCCCCAGTGGGATGCGGTGACTACCAATGACTGCAATTGAATACCGGTACTGGAAGCGTTAGCGAAAAAAGTGCTAGCGTCACGTTATATCTGGGTGTAATAAACCCGTAGATAAACTCTGGCAGTGCCGAGCAAATTACGTTGAAAGGTTCATAGTGGCAACTGATAACAAGGACAAGGCGGTACTTCACCTACCTAACGGTGAATACGAGATGGATATCATCCACGCCACCGAGGGAAATGATGGTGTGGTACTGGGCAATATGCTTGGTAACACGGGCTACGTCACCTTTGACCCAGGTTACGTATCAACCGGTTCCACCGAATCCAAGATCACCTACATCGACGGTGAGAACGGAATTCTCCGTCACCGTGGCTACGACATTGCTGATCTCGCGGAAAACGCGACCTTCAATGAGGTGTCGTACCTGCTGATTAACGGCGAACTTCCAACCCTGGATGAACTGCACAAGTTCAACGATGAGATTCGCCATCACACCCTCCTCGATGAGGACTTCAAGGCCCAGTTCAGCGTCTTCCCACGCAAGGCCCACCCAATGTCGGTGCTGGCTTCCTCGGTGAACATCTTGTCCACCTATTACCAGGATCAGCTTGATCCAATGGATGAAGAGCAGCTGGACAAGGCAACTGTCCGCCTCATGGCAAAGGTGCCAATGCTTGCGGCGTACGCCTACCGCGCATCCAAGGGCTCGCCTTACATGTACCCAGATAACTCGCTGAACACCCGCGAGAACTTCCTGCGCATGATGTTCGGTTACCCAACCGAGCCATACGAGGTTGACCCAATCGTCGTGAAGGCTCTGGACAAGCTGCTCATCCTGCACGCTGACCACGAGCAGAACTGCTCCACCTCCACCGTTCGCATGATCGGTTCCGCACAGGCGAACATGTTCGTCTCCATCGCTGGTGGCATCAACGCGCTGTCCGGCCCACTGCACGGTGGCGCAAACCAGGCTGTTCTGGAGATGTTGGAAGACATCCAGAACAACCACGGCGGCGACGCAACCGACTTCATGAACCGCGTGAAGAACAAGGAAAAGGGTGTCCGCCTCATGGGCTTCGGACACCGCGTGTACAAGAACTACGACCCACGCGCAGCCATTGTCAAGGAGCTCGCACACGAGATCATTGACCACCTCGGTGGCGACCCAATGCTGGATCTGGCAATGCAGCTGGAAGAGATCGCGCTGAAGGACGACTACTTCGTCTCCCGCAAGCTCTACCCGAACGTCGACTTCTACACCGGCCTGATCTACCGCGCGATGGGCTTCCCAACGGACTTCTTCACCGTCCTGTTCGCAATCGGTCGTCTTCCTGGCTGGATCGCTCACTACCGCGAGCAGCTCAAGATGAACACCAAGATCAACCGTCCTCGCCAGATCTACACCGGTGAGACCTTGCGCAAGGTTGTTCCTCGCGAACAGCGCTAATAGCAAGTTTCTTTGCTTCAACGGTTGAGACAATTCCGCCAGGAAGGTGGTTCGCCCTTATACTAGGGAGAACGCGTTCCTGGCGTTTTGTTTTGCCAGGACAATTCCACATTTAGTCAAGGAGAGTATTTTCCATGGACAAGCCCACCATCAACGTTCCTCAAACACCTGCACCAACTGATCTTGTTACCGAGGACCTGGTGATTGGCGAGGGCGCTGAAGCCCAGGCTGGTGGACTAGTAGAAGTTCACTACGTCGGAGTCGATTACGAAACTGGCGAAGAGTTTGACTCTTCCTGGGATCGTGGTTCCTCCAGCGAATTCCCACTCACCGGTCTGATTGCAGGCTGGCAGGAAGGGATCCCTGGCATGCGAGTCGGCGGTCGTCGTCAGCTCACCATTCCGCCAGAGAAGGCATACGGTGCCGCTGGCGGTGGACACCCGCTGTCTGGCCGTACGCTGATCTTCGTCATTGATTTGATCGACGCTAAGTAAATTCGCACGCACTTGACGCCTTCGTGCTTCCCTGTGGGGAAGGCGCGGAGGCGTTTTTCTGTGCACAAGGTAGCCTGCGGGCAGGTAATCGTCGTGAAGCGAATTGTTATGCGGGCTTCGCGCACGAGGGGCGATGGACAAGGCAGAATAGAATCATGACTATTCCGCAGATTCCTTCCACGACGCTCAATGATGGATATGAGATGCCGCTTCTGGGGCTTGGCACATACAAGCTAGGCGACGACACGGAGAACCTTGTACGTCGTGCCATCGAGCTCGGCTACCGCCACATTGATACAGCCTCCCTCTATGGCAACGAAGAAGCCGTCGGCCGCGCGATTAATGGCGCGATCGCGGCAGGGGACGTGAGCCGTGAAGATCTCTTTGTCGTCACAAAGCTGTGGAACGACGACCAGGGCAACGTGGGGAAGGCGTATCAAGAATCGCTTCGCAAGCTCAACTTGGACTTCGTGGACATGTACATGATTCATTGGCCAGATCCTCGGCAGGGGCGATTCGTTCAAGCCTTCGAGGATATGGCGCGACTGCAAGGACTGGGGCAGCTGCAATCCTTGGGTGTGGCGAACTTCTATGAGGAAGTTCTGGATGAACTGATCGAGCAATCAGGGATCACTCCGGCAGTCAATCAGGTGGAGCTTCACGTCGGGTTTACCCAAGATGAATTGCGGTCCCATAACACAAAACGGGGGATCGTGACGGAGGCCTGGGCACCCCTGGCGCGGGCGACATTGGTACATAATCCGGACATTAAGGCAATCTCTGCTAAGTATGACAAGACTTATAGTCAAATCATGTTGAGGTTCTTACTTCAATTAGGTATTTCCTCTGTGCCGAAGACCTCGAGCCCGGAGCGGCTTGAGGAAAACCTCGGGATCTTTGACTTTCGCCTGGTTAAAGGGGATATGGATGTGTTGGCGAGGATCGCGGGCGAGCGCCTTTCCAATGATCCTCGGACGTTCCCTGTCTAAAAGGACTGGTTGCAATACGTTCGGTATGTAACTGCTGTAAAGGCTGACGCACTTCCAAGTTAAGCATTTGCAAAATTTGCAAAACAGCGATTTATACCATTTCGGGGGGAGAGGTGGTATCTTATTAAAGCGCTGGTGACAGGTTTTTGTGGGGGTAGTTCATCCGGTCATTTCCATTTTGAGTGTCAAACCAATCGAAGTTGCAATGTGAGCCAGGTAACTTGCAATGTGTCGAACTTGTTTAGACCACAAAATGAAGGGAGTCGACCGTGAGTGATTCAACGAAAACCGCCGGGGATACCCGCCGGGAACCCACTTCCGAAGACTTTATTGCAATGCAAAAAAGTCCCCAGTTCCAGAAACTACGTAAGACCTATCGCCAGTTCACCTTCCCGGTATCTGTCGCATTCTTCGTCTGGTACATCTTCTACGTTCTCGTAGCTACCTACCTGCCAGACCAGATGGCACAGCCATTCTGGGGCCTCAATGTCGGCCTCTGGCTGGGCCTCGCCCAGTTTGCCACCACCTTCTTGATCACCTGGGCATACGTTGTCTACGCGAACAAGAACATCGAGCCTCAGGCGGCTGCAATCCGCCAAGAAATGGAAGGCTAAACAATGAATACCGTTTACCTCGCGCAAGATGCCGCAGAAGGCGTCGGCAATCCATGGTTGAACATTGGCGTGTTCGCAGTGTTCATCATCGTTACCCTCACCATCGTTTCCCGGGTTGGTAAGTCCACCAGCGAAGCATCTGACTTCTACACCGGTGGTGCTCAGTTCAGCGGTACCCAAAACGGTCTCGCAATTGCTGGTGACTACCTCTCGGCAGCATCCTTCCTCGGCATCGTCGGTGCTATTGCACTGAACGGCTACGACGGCTTCCTCTACTCGATCGGCTTCTTCGTGGCATGGCTCGTCGCTCTGCTGCTCGTTGCTGAGCCACTGCGTAACGTCGGCCGCTTCACCATGGCGGACGTGCTCTCCTTCCGCCTGAAGCAGAAGCCAGTTCGCGTTGCGGCTGCATTCGGCACGCTGTTCGTGTCCCTGTTCTACCTGATCGCTCAGATGGCTGGTGCCGGCTCGCTGGTGTCCGTTCTGCTGAACCTGCACACCTTCTCCGCACAGGCAATCTGTGTGGCCATCGTCGGTGTCATCATGATCGCTTACGTTCTGATCGGCGGCATGAAGGGTACCACCTACGTTCAGATGATCAAGGCCATCCTGCTTGTTGGTGGCGTTGCCATCATGACCGTGTTGGTATTCGTTGCTATCCGCGGTGGCATGGGCACGCTTCTTGACGATGCGGTGAACATGCACGCTGCATCCGAGCGCATCAAGGAAATGGGCTACGAGGCAACGGATATCCTGGCCCCTGGTCTGCAGTACGGTGCATCCGCAACCACTCAGCTTGACTTCGTTTCCCTCGGCCTGGCTCTGGTCCTGGGTACTGCGGGTCTGCCACACGTTCTGATGCGCTTCTACACGGTGCCTACCGCTACCGAAGCTCGTAAGTCCGTGACCGTGGCAATTGTCCTCATCGGTGCTTTCTACCTGATGACCCTGGTCCTCGGCTACGCTGCAGGCGCACTCGTTGGACCAGACCGCATCCTTGCCGCACCTGGTGGTGCAAACGCTGCGGCTCCGCTGCTGGCCTTCGAGCTCGGCGGATCCATCTTCATGGCGCTGATTTCCGCAGTCGCCTTCGCAACAGTGCTTGCTGTGGTGGCAGGTCTGGCAATTACCGCCTCTGCCTCCGTTGCTCACGATATTTACCACGCAGTTATCCGCAACGGACAGTCCTCCGAAGCAGAGCAGGTCCGCGTTTCTCGCATTACCGTTGTCGTCATCGGTCTCGTCGCGATTGGCCTTGGCATCCTGGCCATGGAGCAGAACGTGGCCTTCCTGGTGGCCCTGGCGTTCGCTATCGCAGCGTCCGCTAACCTTCCTACCATCCTCTTCTCGCTGTACTGGAAGCGCTTCAACACCACTGGTGCTGTCGCCTCCATGTACACCGGTCTGATCCTTGCTCTCGGACTGATCATCTTCTCCCCAGCAGTCTCCGGTACTGACTCTTCGATGATTCCGGGTGCAGACTTCGCCTTCTTCCCACTGAAGAACCCTGGTATTATCTCCATCCCGGCTGCGTTCCTTGCAGGTATCATCGGTACCTACCTGGGCAAGCCTGACAACCTGGATCACCTCCAGGCTGAGATGGAAGTTCGTTCCCTCACCGGTGTCGGTGTTGAGAAGCCAGTCGACCACTAAGCACTTACCGGTCTAATCGGTTCACGCAAATAAACTCTTCGCCCCCAACCTCCATTCGGAGGTTGGGGGCGAAGAGTTTTTCTTTGTTATGAGCTCGCTACTGGATGAATTTCCGCGCCGCCTCGAGCGCAACCTGGAGATCCTGCTGATTCACGTTGGAGGACAGCGTGGAGGCTTGTGCGCTGAGTTGGTCTAGCTGGGCCTGATCGGGGAGGGGGATGGACACGTTGGTGGAGGGATTGGTCGATGGCGTGGCTGCCTGTCCCGGCTTCCACTGCCCCCAGTCCGCGGCGTAAACGTTATTGATATCGACGTCGATGCCGTCAATTTTGCCCACATATCCGGCCTTTTGGTGAATCGTGACACGAGGGTGGATCTTGCCACCCGAGCCCCAATCGTGCTGCCAGTAGAAAGAACCGATTCCGTCCTTGCTTGCCCACTCAATGGTGTTCCAGTTTCCGTAGACACCCGTTTGGTAGCCCGCTGCTGTTAGCGCTGTCTGGAATGCGAGCAGGTAGGGACGAATCTGATTCCTGTACTGGGTCTGCGTGGGGTTATCGTCGATAGCAACGTAGATAGGACGGCCAGTTGGCCCGCCTGCCGCACGGTGGAGCGCGATCGCCTGAGGTGCGTGAGTTGCGGCGCCGGCAGCGCCTTGGAGCCAGTCAGCGGTGGAGTCTTTTCCGAATTGATACACGGAGGCCGTGGACAGTCCGTTTGCCGCGAAGTCTTGGGTTTCAGCGAGGCCGACGGGCTTGCCCTTCATCCACTCTGAACCTGGCCGGGGCTGCGAAACGTAGCGCACCGCGCCGAGGTGGCCGGCTGCGGCTACAGCTCGACCCGATGGGACTCCTGCTGAGTAATCAATGACAGTGCCGAGGATGCGGCTTTGGGATTGTGCAGCCGGTGCGACCGAAACGCCAACGGCGCCAGCTGCCAATGCGATGGAGGCGGCTTTGAGCACGCCACGACGACTATAGGTAGAGTTGTTCACAAATGTCACGGTAGCAACTCCAGTTACATTGTGCTAGATAAGTGACTCACTTTTTAAGGTAAGCCTTTTTCCTTGGTTGTGCCCCATGATGTGCACTTTGCGCGACTTGGTTTTTAGCGACCTGGGCTTTTATATTTCGCGGGGCGTTGGGTACGGGTGGCGCGTACCTAACGTCGGGCGAAAAATAAAACCCCAGGTCAGATAATGGTGATATCTTGCGAAGTGCACGTCTTTGAAGGTTCAAATAAAAAATCTCGCAACATCGCCGGAAAACGGAACGATGTCGCGAGACAGGGGAGAAATTGCGCCCTAGAGAGGAATCGAACCTCCGACACCGGCTTTAGGAGAGCCGTGCTCTATCCACTGAGCTACTAGGGCAAAATCCAAACGGAACAAAGTACAGGGTACCGCACATCGAAAAGGCACCGTGAATTAGGCTAGGACCACTGGGTAAGTGTTTGCGTATCCAAAACTGTTTAAACCAGAAAGGCCGTGAGAAACCAATGTCTCAGACCCAACCGTCGTTTACAGACGTCCAGCGTCGCAAGATTGATTGTGAAATCGTCAGCAAGGATGGCATCCCGGTGCTGTCGTTGGATAAAGAGTTGCCCGGGGGATCGTCGAAACGCGTTCTCCTGCTCAACCACCACGACGCGCGTCGTTTGAAGACGGCGCTTGAGCACTACCTCAACGAAGTCGAGGCTCGCGAACTCGCGGGACACACCGCGTCGCTGTCGCCGAAGGACATGCTGGATCTGTTCGGCGAAGACGACGAGGATTAAAGCTGAGGACTAAATAAACCTTAAGCGCTGAGTTCTTGGAACTTGGCGTCAACGGCCTGCGCTGGCGGGTTCGTCGCATGCGACCCGTCGGAGTAGCGCACGGTTGGCACCACTGCATTGCCGTCGTTGACGGACATGACCCACTCGGCGGCCTCTTCGTTGCCCGGCTCCTCGATATCGATGAGCGTGTACGGAGTTCCGCTGCTGGCCAGGCCTTCCTTCAGGCGACGGCAGTAGCCGCACCAACTGGTGGCGTAGACAGTGACGTGATTGTTCTCAGACTGTGTTTCAGAGGTATCAGACGTATCAGACATGGTCTTTGGGGACCTTTCGTTCGTAGGTGAGAAAACGGTAGCGCAATGGCACATCGGAGCCGTTGAGATGACCGGTTTCGGATTGCAGCCAGTCGGAGTCCTTCATGAGGGCGAAATCGTCCTCGGGGACTGGGGGAGCAAAGACTGCCTCGTCACCGTAGGCATCGGCGATGATCGCGTCCACGACAGTCACCTCGATGACATCAAGGATGTCCATCACGGAGTCATAGAGCCTGGCACCGCCAATGATCCATGTGTCCGTGGCGAGATCTGGCACATCGGGAAGCACGAATGCACCGGTGGACCACTCGCCAGGATTGCGGGAAGAGACAATATAGTTGTCCCGGCCCGGCAAAGGCTTCTTCGGTAGGGACAGCCACGTACGCCGCCCCATAACTACAGGATTGCCCATGGTGGTCAGCTTGAAATGGCGAAGATCCTCAGGCATGTGCCAGGGCATGCCTTGGCCGTCGCCGATCACACCGTCGACGGATTGAGCCCAGATCGCGCCGATCATACCGAAACCGGGGCAGCGATCTTAGGGTGCGGGTTATAGCCCTCGACGACGAAATCGTCGAAGGTGTAGTCGAAAAGCGACGCCACCTTGTTCAGCTTCAGCTGCGGGTACGGGCGCGCTTCGCGGGAAAGCTGCTCGGTGACCTGTTCAATGTGGTCGTTATAAACGTGGCAGTCACCGCCAGTCCAAATCAGCTCCCCAACTTCCAAGTCAGCCTGCTGCGCGAACATGTGCGTGAGTAGAGCATAGGAGGCAATGTTGAAAGGTACACCCAAAAACATGTCAGCCGAGCGCTGATAGACCTGCATGGACAACTTGCCATCGACAACGTAGAGCTGGAAGAGCAAGTGGCAAGGAAGAAGTGCCATCTTATCGAGCTCGGATACGTTCCACGCGGAGACGATATTGCGACGTGAATCAGGATTATTGCGCAGCGTGTCTAGCGCGCCTTGGATCTGGTCGATGTGCTGGCCGTCAGGCGTTGGCCAGGAGCGCCACTGCACTCCGTAGATTGGACCGAGCTCGCCATCTTCGCCGGCCCACTCGTCCCAGATCTTGATGTTATTTTCCTGTAGCCATGCAACGTTTGAGTCACCGCGCAGGAACCAGAGCAATTCGCCGACGACACCTTTGAAAAAGACCTTCTTCGTGGTCAGCAGCGGGAATGAATCAGCCAGGTTATAGCGAATTTGGCGCCCGAACACGCTGCGGGTGCCGGTGCCGGTGCGATCGCCCTTTGCTTGGCCGTTATCAAGAATGTCTTGGAGCAAATCCTCGTAGGGAGTAGGCACAGTCATGGGCCCTAGATTAACGCTCTGACGGTGAACTTGCCAAGGCAGTGTGACTAGGGCCCTCGTCGTCAAGCAAATGTTAATTCTCGAAAGTGCCGTGCTCGTCGTAGAACCCCTGGGCGAGCTCGAGGATCTGATCCGCGAGTTCTGGGCGGCAGATCAACAAGTCAGGGATATAGGTGTCCGAGTTGTTGTAGCGCAGCGGCTCGCCATTGAGGCGGGAGGCGTGCAGACCGGCAGCGAGCGCGACGCCGACGGGTGCGGCCTGGTCCCACTCGTACTGACCACCGGCGTGGATATATGCATCGTGGTCGCCGAGAAGTACGTGCATCGCCTTCGCACCAGCTGAGCCGATACCCTCGACCTCGTAGCCGAGGCCGTCTGCAATGTGCTTGGAAACAGCGGGAGGGCGGTTGCGAGAGATGGCGATCTTGCCAGCAAATGGGCCGTTGACGTAGCGCACGTCAGAGGACTTGAACACAACATCAAGGTCGGGCAGGCCGACGGCGGCATGGGTGGGAACACCGTTTTCTACGAGTGCGATGTGTACGGCCCAGTCCTGGCGACCGGTGGCGAACTCCTTGGTGCCGTCGAGCGGGTCGACGATCCACACCCTGTCCTTGCCCAGACGCGCCGGGTTGTCTGCCGCTTCCTCCGACAAGAAACCATCATCGGGGCGGTGCTGGCGCAGCACACGCGCGATCCAGTTTTGGGCGAGGTCATCGCCGGCTTCGCCGAGCTCGCGGCCACGCAGGAGGCCCACGCCACGAATACCTTTGAGAATTTCCCCTGTGCCTTGGGCGATCAGGTTGGTCAGCCGAGAGTCAGAGTACTGAGCGGTCATAACCCAAACATTACCGTGGAAGTGTCGATCGCGGGGGCTAAAGTAGTCCCATGAGCGATTTCATCCTGGACCGTTTCTACCCGCAGGTAGCCACGTGGTTTCGGGAGGTCTTCGCGGCTCCGACGGCGGTGCAGGCACAGGCGTGGGAATCGATCTCGGCAGGCGAGAACTCGCTTGTTGTCGCGCCGACGGGCTCCGGTAAGACATTGGCTGCGTTCTTGTGGTCGCTGAATTCCCTGGTAGAGCGCGCCGGCCAGCAGGTGTTGCCCATTGGCCAGCCCGCAGGTTCGCAGACGCGCGGCGTGAAGGTTCTCTATATTTCCCCGCTGAAGGCCCTCGGCGTGGACGTACAAAATAACCTGCGCGCACCACTCAACGGCATCGCGCGGGTCGCCGAACGCATGGGTAGGCCCATGCCGGATATTTCGGTCGGAGTGCGTTCGGGCGATACCCCGCAGGCCGAGCGCAACCGCCAGGTGCGCAAGCCACCAGATATTTTGATCACCACACCTGAGTCGGCCTACCTCATGCTCACCAGCAAGGCGGCTGCGATCTTAAAAGACGTAGACACCGTCATCATCGACGAGATCCACGCGCTCGCCGGCACGAAGCGGGGTGTG
Source organism: Corynebacterium lubricantis DSM 45231 (assembly GCF_000379425.1). Taxonomy (GTDB): domain Bacteria; phylum Actinomycetota; class Actinomycetes; order Mycobacteriales; family Mycobacteriaceae; genus Corynebacterium; species Corynebacterium lubricantis. The sequence goes on along the minus strand of NZ_KB902226.1, from coordinate 146,604 downwards.
CACCTCTCGCTCACTCTCGAGCGGTTGCGCCTGATCGCGGGCGACTTCCAGCGCATCGGGCTCTCCGCAACCGTGCGCCCACTGGATGCGGTAGCAAACTTCCTCGGCCGCAACACCACCATTATCAACCCGCCCGCCGAGAAGCGCTGGGAGCTCAACGTCCGCGTCCCCGTCGAGGACATGAGCGACCTACCCGTGCCCGAGGATGCCTCCACCATCGGCGAGGCAATTATCGACGATCGCCTGAACGAGCTTGATCCGGGCGTAGATCCCGGCGCGGGCCCCACAGCCGCCTCCAGCATTTGGCCGCATATTGAGGCGCAGCTCTACGACGAGATCATGGCGCACCGCTCCACCTTGGTGTTCGTGAATTCCCGGCGCACCGCGGAGCGGCTGACCTCCCAGCTCAACGAGCGCTGGGCCCGGGAGCACGATCCGGATTCATTGTCCGCCACCTTGCGTCGCCCGCCAGCGCAGGTGATGGTTCCCAGCGATACCGCGGGCCATGCCGCTCCCGTGATCGCGCGCGCCCACCACGGCAGCGTGTCCAAGGACGAGCGTATCCTTACCGAGACCATGCTCAAGGAGGGCTCGCTGCGTGCCGTCGTTGCCACGAGCTCGCTGGAGCTGGGCATTGACATGGGCGCGGTGGACCTCGTGGTGCAGGTGGAATCACCGCCCTCGGTGGCCTCCGGCCTGCAGCGAGTGGGTCGCGCCGGGCACTCCGTCGGTGCTACCTCCCACGGTTCCTTCTACCCGAAACACCGCTCCGACCTGGTCCAAACAGCGGTCACGGTGCCCCGGATGCGTGAGGGCCAGATCGAGGAGCTGCACACCCCGAAGAACCCGCTGGATGTGCTGGCACAGCAGACGGTGGCAGCCGTGGCTGTCGAGGACCTAGACGTGGACGACTGGTACGAGACCGTTCGGCGCGCCTGGCCCTACCGCGACCTCGCCCGCGAGGTCTACGATTCGGTGATTGACTTGGTCACAGGTGTATACCCATCGACAGACTTTGCCGAGTTGCGTCCCCGCGCGATCTTGGATGGCACCGTGCTCAAAGCTCGCCCCGGCGCGCAACGCGTTGCCGTGACCAATGCCGGTACGATCCCAGATCGCGGCATGTTCGGTGTGTTTCTCGTCGGTGGGGAAGCAGGCTCCGCACCCCGGCGCGTGGGCGAGCTCGACGAGGAGATGGTCTACGAGTCCCGGGTCGGTGATGTGTTCACGCTCGGCGCGTCGAGTTGGCGCATAGAGAACATCACGCGCGACCAGGTGCAGGTCTCGCCCGCGCCGGGCCACACCGGGCGCCTGCCGTTTTGGACAGGCGATACGCTTGGCAGGCCGTATGAGCTGGGTAAGGCACTTGGTGCTTATCGACGAGAGGTGCACTCCGATTCGGCCCTCGTCGATAAGAGCCTCGACGCGTATGCCCAGGGCAATCTGCTGCGCTACCTGGATGAGCAGGAGGAAGCTACGGGCACGATCCCGGATGAGAAAACGCTGGTGCTGGAGCGATTCACCGACGAGCTGGGGGATTGGCGCGTGGTGCTGCACACCCCATTTGGCAAGGGCGTTAACGCTGCGTGGGCGCTGGCCACGGGCTATCGGATCTCGCAGGAAACCGGGATGGATGCCCAGGCCGTCGCCGGCGACGACGGGATCGTGCTGCGTCTGCCGCAGATGGACAAGGAGCCGGACGCCTCCCTTTTTATCTTCGAAGCCGACGACATCGCGGACATCGTCACCGAGCAGGTAGGCAACTCGGCGCTCTTCGCCTCGCGTTTTAGGGAGTGCGCGGCTAGGGCTTTGCTGCTGCCGCGCAGGAACCCCGGCAAGCGCGCGCCCTTGTGGCAGCAGCGCCAGCGCGCGGAACAACTCTTGGATGTCGCGCGGAAATACCCGAGTTTCCCGATCATTCTGGAGACTGTGCGCGAGTGTCTCCAGGATGTCTACGACCTGCCCGCGCTCCAGGAAGTGATGGGGGATCTAAACACCCGTCGCATCCGGGTCGCCGAGGTGACCACCGAGCAGCCCAGTCCCTTCGCCTCGAGCCTGCTATTCAATTACACGGGCGCGTTCATGTACGAGGGCGATACTCCGCTGGCAGAAAAGCGCGCCGCGGCGCTCGCCCTGGACCCTTCGCTATTGGCCAAGCTGTTGGGCACCGTCGAGCTGCGCGAACTGCTCGATCCGGAGATCATCGCCGAGGTGGATGCGAATCTGCGTCGCGTGGGCAAGGCGCAGACCTCGGAGCAGTTCGCGGATACGTTGCGCATGACAGGGCCAGTGCTTATCGACGATTTGCCTACCTACACCTCAGTGCCGCTGACTTTCTTGGAAGATTCTCTGGGGCAGCGTGTGATGCGGGTGCGCATTGGCGGACGTGAGCATTTTGCGCAGTCCCTGGATGCACCCTTGTTGCGCGACGGGCTGGGAGTGCCGGTTCCCCCTGGGGTGGCGGCGCAGCAGGACACGATCCAGGATGCGCTCGCGCAGCTGGTGAGCAGGTGGGTGCGCACCCGCGGTCCCTTTACCCTCCGCGAGCTGGCCGCAGCGTTCGGGCTGGCTATCGGCGCTGCCTATTCCGCGCTGCAACCGCTGGTCGATGCCGAGAAAGTGGTCGAGGGACGCTTCCGCCAGGGCATCGACGAACAGGAATACTGCGCGGCCGAGGTCTTAAGAATCATTCGCACGCGCTCGCTGGCGGCGGCGAGGGCGCAAACCAGGCCGGTGTCTCAGTCCGCATTCGCGCGCTTCAGCGTGGATTGGGCCAACGTCGCACCGGTGGGTACCAGGGCCGCGCTGCGCGGAGCCGATGGCGTGTACACCACACTGGAACAGCTCGCCGGGGTGCGCCTGCCTGCCAGCGCCTGGGAGTCGGTGGTGCTGCCCAGCCGAGTAGGGGATTACAACCCCACAATGTTGGATCAGCTCACGCTGTCCGGCGAGGTGCTCATCGTGGGTGCAGGCAAGGCCGGGGCGCGCGACCCGTGGATCATGCTGCTGCCCGCCGATTATGCGGAGCAGTTAATCCCGCAGGTTGAGGAACCGGTGCTCAGTCTGACCCAGCAGCACATCATGGAACGCATGCACGCAGGCGGCGGGTTCCTCTTCTCCGACTTGCTGGAAAACACGGATACCGACGAGCTGCGCGAAGCGATGTGGGACCTGGTGGAGGCAGGGGTCATTGCGCCGGATTCCTACGCACCGATCCGCACGAGGCTTGCGGGAGGCAAGACAGCTCATAAGGTAAAAAGGCGCCCGTCGCGCTCGCGGATCCGGACGGGGCGCACGAACTTTTCCCCTGTCACCCCGCCCGACATGGTGGGCCGATGGGCGGCTACTCCGTCCCCAGACACGGATGTAACGCAGCGCTCGCTGGCCCAAGGAGAGGCCTGGCTGGATCGCTATGGCGTGGTCACTAGGGGTTCGGTCGTCTCCGAGAACGTGCTCGGCGGATTCGCGCTGGCCTACAAGGTGCTCTCGGGCTTCGAGGAATCGGGCAAGGCGATGCGCGGCTACCTGGTGGAGGGGCTCGGCGCCTCGCAGTTCTCCACACCAGCGGTGATTGATAGGTTGCGCGGGCACCAGGACACCGACGACGTGATGGGCTGGCCCTCGGGGACGCGCGAACCACAAGTGCACGTGTTGGCAGCGACTGACCCGGCCAACCCTTACGGTGCCGCGCTTCCGTGGCCAGAGCAAGGGCCCACCAGGGCGGCGGGAGCGCTTGTGGTGCTCATCGACGGGCTACTCGCAGCCCATGTCACCCGCGGCGGGAAGACCCTGACCACGTTTTTTGATAGCTTTCCCGCGGGTATTGAGGATCCGATGCCGCAGGTCATCGCAGCGCTGGCCGATGTGGTGGCGAAGGGGCTGGTCCAACCACTCAACGTGGAACGAGTCAACGGCGAGTCGGCCTATATCCTGCGCGATTTCGGCGCAGAAGTTACCCCACGCGGCGCGAAGATAACGGGGCGCAGGCGATCGTCGCAAAGCAAAAACCGTGGTCGCAGCTACGCTGAGGCCATCGACGAGCTGAACTTCGACGACTGACGGGGCGCGATTATGATGAGGGGCTATGCCCGAAGGTGATTCAGTCTATCAGCTGGCCAAGCGCCTAAAATTGATGGAAGGCCGCGAGGTCACGGCGACCTCGATACGCTGGCCCAGCTATGCCACTGTGGACTTCTCGGGGTTGACGTGCACGCGGGTGTGGCCCTACGGGAAGCACCTGTTCATGCAATTCGGCAACGATATCCTGCAGACGCACCTGAAAATGGAAGGCTCGTGGTCGATCCACAGGGCCGGCGCGAAGTGGAGGAAACCGGGGCACGCGGCGCGGGTGGTCTTACAACTTGCCGACGAGCCCCGCGACATCGAGCTGGTGGGATTCTGGCTGGGGCTCGTGGAGGTGTTCCCCGCGCGGGAATACCACGAGCGGGTGAGTTATCTGGGCCCGGATATTTTGGAACCGGAGTGGGACATCGACGAGGCCCTGAGCAGGATCGAGGCACAGCCAACGCAGACGATCGGCCAGGCACTGTTAGATCAGAAGAATCTTGCAGGTCTGGGTAATGAGTACCGGGCGGAGATCTGTTTTATTGCCGGTGTGCACCCGAAAACCAAGGTGCGCGACGTGAATGTGCGCCGCATCCTGGAGATTTCCAGGCGGTTGATTTGGGCCAATAAAGACTCCCCGGTGCGCGTGACCACTGGGATCAAGCGCGCCGGGGAAACAAGCTATGTATTTGGCAGAAACAACAAGCCGTGCAGGCGGTGTACGACGTTGATTCAGAAGGATTTCTTGGGTGGCGACGGCGACCTCGAGCGCGTAATTTGGTGGTGCCCGCAGTGCCAGCCTCTCCAGGGAAAATAGGGGGTTAGCGCTCCGGTACTTGCTCCCAGTCGCCGGTATCAGCCGGGAAATCAGGAGCATTCTTCCGCTTGTTGTGGCGCACGATCAGGTAAATCAATACTGCGACCAAGATGATCAGAATCAGCGCATAGATGACGTTGGAGTACTGGTTAACGTAGCCCTCAACCTTTGTGTACTGATCGCCGAGAATGTATCCCAAGTAGATCAGCAGCGCGTTCCAAATACCGGAGCCCAGCAATGTCCACAGACCGAACTTGAACAGGTTCATCCTGTCGATGCCCGCGGGGATAGAGATCAAGGAACGCACACCCGGGATGAGGCGACCGAAGAACACCGAGGCAGAACCGTACTTATCAAACCAATTCAGGGCCTTGGTCACATCTTGTGCCTCAACCAGCCACATCCAATCGGCGATTTTGCGCAAGCGGGCGGCGCCCAGCCAGGCCCCGAGCCCGTACAAAATAAAGGCACCAACCACCGAGCCTGCCGTTGCCCAGATGAAGGTACTGACCATGTTCAGCGAGCCCTGCGCGATGGTGAAACCTGCAAGTGGAAGAACGACCTCGGAAGGGATCGGAGGGAAGAGATTCTCCAACAAGATGGCGATGCCGACGCCAGGTGCGCCAAGGATCTCCATCAAGCGGACGATCCAGTCAATTATTCCCTGCACGTGGGGCTCCTTCTACGAAATCTGCAGTAGCGTCAAACAACCTTTATTATGCTCCCATTGAGCAAGAGGGATGCTATCCAGAACGCCCGTGTGGCTATATTCGTTCTCGTTTCACCTATTTTTCCCAGGAAATCGGCAGCCATCCGAATATGCTGTAGCTATGAATCTGATTCTGAACATCATCTGGTTTGTCTTCGGTGGCATCTGGTTAGCCCTGGGCTATTTCCTGTTCGGGATTATCGCCTGCCTTTTTGTGGTCACCATTCCCGCCGGTATCGCGTCATTCCGAATGGCCAAGTTCGCACTCTGGCCATTCGGCCGCTCCGTTATCCAGCCGCTCGGCGGGACGGGCGGGTTTTCCACCATCGGCAATGTGATCTGGTTTATTGTCGCAGGCCTCTGGCTCGCCATCGGCCATGTGACCACGGCAGCCGCCCAAGCGGTCACCATCATTGGCATCCCGCTGGCGATTGCCAATATTCGGATGATCCCGGTGACGTGTTTCCCATTCGGTCGCCGCATCGTCGACAGCGACCGCATCCCCGTGGGCTGGGAACCCATGATCAAGATGTAGTGGGGATCTTCCAGGTATGCACGGGGTCGCCGCCGCGCTGGTTGCCCAGGTAGTCACTTAACATCCGCGTCAACGCTTCACGACGATCGGGCGTATCCGGTAGCGTGCCGCGACCATAGTGCTTCAGCGCCGCCAGCTGCCAGGAAGCCCCGTTTTGGCGGGTGTGGGCACGCTCAGCAATGATGCCCAGGTATTCGTCGATAAGCGGTGGCGCAACGTGCAACTCCTGGAGGCCTTCCCGTGCCTGCGGCAGGAGATGCTCCGTGACCAGCGTCGACGCATTGATTCTGCCCAGGGTTGGCCACCTCAAGCGCGAATAGAGGCCATGCTTCGCGGCCGCGTAGAAATTACTTGTGGCCTCCTCGAATGTCAGGCGCGACCACACCGGGCGGTTCTGCTCCGCGAGATATTTCACCATGCCGTAGTAGAAGGCCGCGTCGGCGACGATGTCCGCCACAGAGGGACCCGCCGGAAGCAGGCGGTTTTCAACACGGATGTGGGACAGGTCCCCGCTCGGATCATAAATCGGGCGATTCCAGCGCCACACCGTGCCATTGTGCAAGTTCAGGTAGTGCAGGGCAGGGGAGTCGCCGTCCATCATGGGGGTGCCTGAGGTGGAGCGGTTCTCGGGCAGAAGCGGGGAGAAGTAACGGACGTTTTCCTCGAAGAGATCGAACACGCTGGTAATCCAGCGCTCGCCGAACCAGACGCGGGGGCGCACACCCTGGGTGAGCAGCTCGTCGGTACGCGTATCGATGGACTGCTGGAACACCGCAATGCGCGACTCGTGCCAGAGGCGATGCCCCAAAAACAGTGGCGAATTCGCGCTCAGCGCGACTTGGACCGCGGCGATCGCCTGCGAGGCGTTCCACACATCGGCGAACCGGTTCGGGGCGACCTGCAAGTGCAACTGGATCGAGGTGCACGACGACTCGGGCGCGATGTCTTCAAACTCATGTTTGTAGTGCTCCTCGCCCGTAATGTTGATGGGCAAAAGCTCACCGCGAGAGGAGATGATCGCGTTGTTGAGCGCAAGATAACGATTCTCCTGGGTCATCCAGGCGGGATCTTCCAGGAATTCCGTGGTGAGCGTGGGCAGGGTGCCAATCATGGCCACGCGTGCTCCTGCATTGGTTGCGGCCACGCGGACGTTCTGCAGGCGTGCGTCGAGGCCCTGGTGAAGCTTATGCAACCCGTCCCCGGCAAGGGAGAGCGGTGGGTGATTGAGCTCCACGTTGTACGCGCCGATTTCCGACTGGTATTCGTCGGACAGCTGCGCGAGAACTTCCTGATTGCGCGTGGTTGGTTGCAAATCATCGCCCACCAGGTTGAGCTCAAGCTCGAGCCCGATGGTGCCCTGATCGATGAATTCCGCATCTTGGAGGTGCTTGTCGAAGATTTCTAGGTCATCCATCAACCGCTTGCGATACGTGCTGCGTTCACGCGGGGTATAAGTGTCTGAAGAAACTGCGTCGCCCATGCCGTTATTTTACCCGCTACCAGCAGGAACGAACAGAAAAATACAGAAATTGCCCCCGCATTGTTGCTGCATTATTGGCAGTTGCGGGGGAAATTGGTTGAGTTACTTCTTCAGTGCTACTTCTTCGAGCGGTACCAATTAATCAATGCATCGGTGGATGTGTCACCGGTGTTGGCCTCTTCAGCACCGGAGACTGCGCCGGCGAGCTGGTTTGCCTGCTGCTTGCCCAGCTCCACGCCCCACTGGTCGAAGGAGTTGATATCCCAAATCACGCCTTCGGTGAACGTGATGTGCTCGTAGAGAGCAATCAATGCACCGAGCGTGTGCGGGGTGAGCTCCTCGGCGAGGATGGTGGTGGTGGGGCGGTTGCCCGGCATGACCTTGTGTGGCGCCAATTCCTCCGAGACACCTTCGGCCTTGATTTCCTCTTCGGTCTTACCGAAAGCAAGGACCTTGGTCTGGGCGAAGAAGTTGCCCATCAAAAGGTCGTGCATGGAACCTTCGCCGCTGGCGGTAGGCAGGTCGGCCTTCGGCGTTGCGAAACCGATGAAGTCAGCTGGGATCATCGAGGTGCCCTGGTGGATGAGCTGGTAGAAAGCGTGCTGACCGTTGGTACCCGGCTCGCCCCAGAAAACTTCGCCCGTGTCATAGGTGACAGTGGTTCCGTCGTGGCGCACCGACTTCCCGTTGGACTCCATGGTCAGCTGCTGCAGGTAGGCGGGGAAGCGACCAAGGTCCTCGGAATAAGGCAGGACTGTATGTGACTGGGCACCGTAGAAGTTGCGGTACCAAACGTTGATCAAGCCCATCAGCGCAGGGACATTCTGGCGCAGCTCCGTGGTGCGGAAGTGCTCGTCCATGTCAGAGAAACCGGACAGGAAGCGCATGAAGTCCTGCGGGCCAATCACGGCCATCAGTGACAGGCCGATGGCAGAGTCTACGGAGTAGCGGCCGCCAACCCAGTCCCAGAACCCGAACATGTTCTTGGTGTCGATTCCGAACTCGGCCACCTTCTCGGCGTTGGTGGACACCGCGACGAAGTGCTTCGCAATGGCGGACTCGTCGCCGTTGAACTGCTCGAGCAGCCAGCGCTTCGCGGCGTGGGCATTCGAGAGGGTTTCCTGGGTGGTGAAAGTCTTGGAAGCCACGATGAACAGCGTCGACTCTGGGTCGGCGTTGTCCAAGACGCTGGTCATATCAGCAGGGTCAACATTGGAGACGAATTCAGCGGTAATGCCGGCGGTGGCGTACGCGCGCAGCGCCTTGGTTGCCATTGCCGGGCCGAGATCAGACCCGCCGATACCAATGTTGACAACCTTCTTGATTGTGCGGCCCGTGTGGCCCAGCCAGTCACCCGAGCGCAGCGCAGAGGCGAAATCACGCATGCGGCCCAGGACTTCGTGGACATCGGCGGCAACGTCCTGGCCGTCGACTGCAAGGTCCTTTTCTACCGGAAGGCGCAGTGCTGTATGCAACACGGCACGATCCTCGGTGTTGTTAATGTGCTCGCCCGAAAACATCGCTTCGGTCTTCTCTTTCAGCTGTGCTTCCTCAGCGAGCGCGACCAACGCGTCGAGCGTGGCATCGTCGATCAAGTTCTTCGACAAGTCCACGTGCAGACCGGCTGCGTCGAACGTGTAGTTCTGGGCTCGATCACCTTCTGAGAAGAGGGTACGCAGGGTGGCATCCTTCTTCTCCCCATAAAGTTGAGTGAGCTTTTCCCAGGCTGCAGTGCTTATGATATCCGACATACTTCCTCCAGATTGGTGACTTCTTACCTACCAAACTTAGTGAAAAAAGATAGTTCGCGCGCAGTAACTGAAACGCGGGCATACTGGGTTCCATGAGCATTGTGAAGATTAACGCGTTGACCGTCCCAGAAGCGGCAGCGAGCACGCTGGAAGAACGTTTTGCAGCACGAAAGAACGCCGTCGATTCGGCACCAGGTTTTGAAGGATTCCAGCTTCTTCGCCCAGTCGCAGGCGAGGACCGCTACTTCGTGGTCACGCGCTGGAAGGACGAAGAGTCCTACGCGGCATGGCGCGACGGCGACGCCAGGGCAGCACACGGTCGCCCACAGCAGGAGGGCGCCGAAGGGGATGCACCTCGCAAGCCAGCAGCCACGAACTCCGAGTTGCTCGAGTTCGAGGTAGTGCTCGATTCCACCGACGGAAAATAATTAACGACGACCACGAGGCGCGGACTCCGGGGTTAACCGAGTTTTCCGCGCCCTAAACGCAACAAAATACCCGCGAGGTTCGGGCCCTCTTCGCCGAGCTCCTCGCGGAACTGATTAATGATGGCCACCTCTCGGGTGTGCACCAAGCGCGTGCCACCCGAACCCATGCGGGTTTTACCAATTGCCTGCGACACCTTTGTGCGGCGTTTTACCGCATCAAGGATGACCTGATCGAGTCGATCGATCTCCTTGCGGTACTCCTGAATCTCAGCATCCGAAAGTGGATCATCGGTGCCCGACGGCATGCGGATTTCAAGATTGTCATCACTCATGACACTTATTGTGCCATGCGGTTGGTGCTTAGTCGCAATGTCTCGTGCAACTAGTAGGTTTATGTACATCATGACTCCAGATCTGACTTTGGGCCTTAATCCACAACAAACTGCCGCAGTGGAGCACACAGGCAGCCCACTTCTCATTGTCGCTGGCGCCGGCTCCGGAAAAACAGCGGTGCTCACTCGTCGTATAGCGCACTTGCTTACTCATCGTGGCGTCGCGCCGTGGCAGATCTTGGCCATTACCTTTACAAATAAGGCAGCGGCCGAGATGAAAGAGCGCGTAGCCAGCCTAATCGGCCCGCAGGCGGAAAGGATGTGGGTCGCTACATTTCACTCCGTGTGCGTGCGCATTTTGCGCCAGCAGGCACAGCTCGTGCCTGGGCTGAACACGAATTTCACCATTTATGATTCGGATGATTCACGGCGTCTTCTGACCATGATTGCCAAGGACATGAACTTGGATTTGAAGAAGTTCAGCGCTCGGGCTCTCTCGAATGCGATTTCGAATCTCAAAAACGAGTTGATTGACCCGGACCAAGCGCACGCTGACGCCGATCGGACGAAGAACTTGTTCGAACTCACCGTGGCAGAGGTATACGCGGACTATCAGCGTCGCTTGCGTGCCTCCAACGCTGTCGATTTCGATGACTTGATCGGCGAAGTCGTCCGCATTTTCAAACAGCATCCGCAGGTCACCGACTATTATCGTCGGCGCTTCCGCCACGTGCTCGTGGACGAGTACCAGGACACCAACCACGCGCAGTACGAATTGATTCATACGCTGGTCGGGGACGGTCCGGATGCACCAGAACTGGCGGTTGTGGGTGATAGTGATCAGTCGATCTATGCGTTCCGCGGGGCGACAATCCGCAATATCGAGGAATTCGAGCGTGATTACCCGAACGCGACCACGATCTTGCTGGAGCAAAACTATCGCTCGACGCAAAATATTCTGGAAGCGGCCAACGCTGTGATCTCTCAGAATGAGGGGCGCCGTCCCAAGAGTTTGTGGACGGATCACGGCGCCGGTGACAAGATCGTGGGCTACGTCGCCGACAATGAACACGACGAAGCTCGGTTTATCGCCAGCGAGATTGATGCCCTATCGGATCAGGGACGTCGCTACTCAGACATCGCGGTCATGTATCGCACGAACAATTCCTCTCGTGCGCTCGAGGACATTTTTATCCGCTCGGGCATTCCCTACAAGGTGGTCGGCGGTACCAGGTTCTATGAACGCCGCGAGATCCGTGACATTGTGGCGTACTTGCGCGTTATTGATAATCCGGATGACACGGTGAGCCTGCGGCGCATTATTAACGTGCCCAAGCGTGCGATCGGGGATAAGGCACAGGCGATGGTGGCGCTTCACGCCGACAACCACAACATCAGCTTTGGCAAGGCACTGCGCGACGCGCAAAACGGCAACGTGGAAATGCTGGCCACTCGCGCGAAAAACGCCATCACCAGCTTTCACGAAATGATGGATACAGTTCGTGCGGAGCTGCCGGAGATGACCAACGAGGTCACCGGCATGCCGGATCTAGGCTTGTTGGTGTCGCGCATCTTGGATATCACGGGCTATAAGGCGGAATTGGAGGCGTCCAACGATCCACAAGATGGAGCACGCCTGGATAACGTGAACGAGCTGGTGTCGGTGGCGCGGGAGTTTTCTAGCGAAGCGGCCAACCTTTTGGCCTACGATGACGCGCCAGAGCTAGAAGAGGGGGAGCCGCAGCCCGGTTCGCTGCAGGCCTTCCTTGAGCGGGTTTCGTTGGTGGCGGACGCCGACCAGATTCCCGATAACGATCAGGGAGTGGTCACGTTGATGACCTTGCACACTGCCAAAGGCCTCGAGTTCCCGGTGGTCTTCGTTACCGGCTGGGAGGACGGGCAGTTCCCGCATCTGCGTGCATTGGGGGACCCAGCTGAACTCGCGGAGGAGAGGCGTCTTGCCTATGTCGGAATCACCCGCGCGAGGGAGCGTCTCTACCTAACACGTGCGATGCTCCGCTCGTCGTGGGGCAATCCGGTGACCAACCCTGCCAGTCGCTTCCTCGTGGAAATCCCTTCGGATCTCATCGACTGGCGGAGGGAAGAGCCCACCTATAGCTATTCGTCTAGTGCGTGGGGGACACCGCACCAGCCGAAGCCGTCTCGCCCGCAGCGTACCCAAGCGCCGAAATCGAGCATGAAGGTAAATAAGAACCTGAAGCTCGATGTGGGCGACAAGGTCAACCATGCAAAGTATGGTCTCGGCACGGTGATGGCAGTCGACGGTGCCGGAGCGCGGGAGACCGTGACCATCGACTTTGGTTCGGCGGGAACGGTTCGCCTGATGCTCATCGGTGGCGTTCCCATGGAGAAACTCTGATTAGCTAATCAGAATGCCGCGCTCGGCGAACCACGGGCGTGGATCAACTGGTGTGGAACCATTGGGCTTGATCTCGAAGTGGAGATGAGGTCCGGTGGAGCGGCCTTCGCTACCGACCGCGGCGATGACATCACCGGCTGAGACCTGCTGGCCGACGGAAACGTTATAGGACGCCATGTGGCCGTAGACAGACTTTTCGCCGTTGGAGTGCTCCAACACGACCCAATTGCCGAAGCCCGTTGCTGGGCCAGCGTTGACAACGGTGCCATCCATCACGGCACGGATTGGGGTGCCAAGTGGTGCCGCGATATCAATTCCCTGGTGCGTCGCGCCCCAGCGGGCACCAAAGCCCGAAGTAAAGGTGCCCTCGGAAGGTAGGATGACTCGACGGCCCTGGGTGTCCATGCCTTCCTGATGCATGATCGGGTAGGTAGGCTCGGCTTCTTCTGGGATGTATTCGTCGAGAGTACGAGGGTCGTACACAATCGAGTAGCCAGCGGCCGAGATGGTCGCTCCGGTTGATGAGATTTCGACCGTTGCATCCGTGATTGCGGAGAGTATGGAATTAAGATCGGTGATCGGAGCTCCGTCGATGTTGACGTTGAGCCCTTGAGCCTGTGCCTGAGCCGTAGGGGCAAAGACCACTGCGGCAGCGGTGGCGAGTGCAAGTATCCGGCGTTTCATATCGGTCCTTCTCGTGGTGCGACAAAAATAAAGCAGCCCTGTGGGCACAACGACTCTTAAGATAACGCTGGTATCACGGCCCCGCAATGCGTTGACGTGCTGTTTCGGTGGAAAGTAAGCTCGCTGGTTATCGAAAATGCCAGTATAACGATTCGAACTAGAGTGTTTAAATTGGCTAAAGAAAGTTTTGTGAATAGAGTTAAATAAGGGGTAGTTGGTGGGGGTGACCCCTTAAGTGAACGGTGTGTCGCTGCGCAATTTCGTCTTGCTCGCACGGTGTGAAGGTCTCCGAACCTCACTTATACAGACAGCAAAAACCGCACCACGCGAAGCGTGATGCGGAGTGAGGTAGATATATTAAGGAATAAATTCCCCGAGATTTACAGCGAGATACCGTGCTGTGCGAGCCAAGGCTGTGGGTCAACTGGGCCCGAACCTGCTGGGTGGTACTCAAAGTGCAGGTGGGAGCCGGTGGAGAAGCCCTCGCTGCCCATGCCCGCAATCTTTTGGCCGGCGGTAACTGCCTGGCCAACAGCGACGTCAAGGCTGGACATGTGGCCGTACAGAGTGGTGGATCCGTCGTCGTGAAGGATCTTGATCCAGTTGCCGTAACCGGAGGCTGGGCCCGAAGCAGTTACGACGCCATCCATGGCGGCGAGGATCGGGGTGCCAATTGGGGCAGCGATGTCGATGCCCTGGTGGATCGTGCCCCAGCGTGGGCCGTATCCGGAAGTGAAGGCGCCCTCTGCAGGCTTCACTACGGAAGGTGCGCGCAGGGCCAGGTCGGCTTCAACGCGCTCGGAGGAGGCTGCGACGGCCTTTTCCAGCTGCTCGGAAACATTGGCGGTTGGTTTGTATTCGGAGATCGCAAGGATCTGTGGGGCTGCCTGCTGGACCTGATCGACAACGTCGGAGGCGACGTTGGTGAGCTCGTAGTCAGCGACGGATGATTCAGGCGATGCCTGGAGCGTCGCAGCTGCTGCACCACTGATGCCAGCAGTGGAGACTGCACCGGTTGCTACAGCAACCAAAGCGACGCGACCCTTGTTTGGGCTTTGCTTGCGGTGCTTGCCACCAGTAGTGCTGGCGTTAAGTGTCGAATTACGCATGTAACCTCATTTTGTCTGTCTACGATCACGGTTCCGTGTTGTGATCGTAACCATCTTGTTATCTACCGAGAGGTAACATTAGCGTTTCGGTTCGGTGGGGGCAACTAAATTGGTGGAAATTGCTTTATAGTTCGATGCTTAAGAATCGTTACAAGGTCATCTTCGGTCGTGTCCAAGCGCATCTTGGGCGCGCTTCATGGAACACTTAATTGCGATGAGTAAGAAGTCCAGCCCTCGATCCGGTTCCGTGCGGAAGTCGTCGACGCGTGCCCTTTCGGGGGTCCGGCGACCACGCGTTAATGTGAAAGCGCCGCAGAAAAAGGCGCCGATTGCTCCGACGAATCAACGTGAGCGAATCCGCCAATACTTGCCGGTGGTATTAATTCCAAACCTTGTAATTGTGCTGGCCATCATCGTAATTGCTTTCGCTGGTATTTTATTTTCCGCTGGAAGTTTTTCAACGTTGCCGGCATTGATTGCCGAATCGTGGTTTGCGGTCCATCTCGTGCCGATAACTTTTGACGGTGTCACTCTCGGCGTTCTGCCATTGTTGCCCGCAATCGGAATCGTCATACTTTTATCGCGTCGGGTTCATCGCGCGGTAAAAGATCGGGTGAGCGTATTGGATTTGTATACGCTCGCAGGTTTAGTGCTTGTGATTCCACTCACATTGTCTGGAATTGCCTGGTTTATGGTCTGGGATGCAGCCCAAGTTTTCCCGGTTGAGCCCCCTTCTGTACTACTGACTCTCGTCCAACCCGCGATCATTCACCTCGCCGGCCTTGTGCTTGGAATGGGGCCAACGTTGTGGAAGTTGCTCGCGCGACGCTCATCGGTACCTGAAGGAATTGTCACCGGTGCTCATGCGGCGTGGAAGATTATTACCCGACTCACACTTGTCTCTGCCGGTGTGTACCTTGTCCTCCTTGCGGCAGGCTACGAGCGGCTCTCGGAACTTCTTGCTGCCTACCCAATTCTTTCGAGCGCTGGCGCTGCTGGTCTGATCGTTGCGTGTGTTTTGTACCTGCCCAACGCCGCGATCGCCACGCTCTCCACACTGCTCGGTGGCGACTTTGCTATTGGTGCAGGTCACGTCAGTCTGTTCTCTATTGACTTGGTGCCACTGCCGGTGTTTCCGCTCTTCGCAGCCATTCCGGGCACGGCAGCGACATGGGCACCGGCGCTAATGCTGATTCCACTTGCAGTGCTGATCCACTTTGTGGCCAAGCGAAGCTGGGATGTGATCAGTGCTGCCAGCACCGCAGTTTTCTCTGGCCTGTGGGGGCTGCTTGTGGCATATCTTGCTTCGGGAGAGCTCGGCGGATATGGCTTTAGTGGGCCAACGCTGTGGTTGATGGCGCTGCTCTTGCTTGTTTGGGTTGGCGTAATTGTCTTCGTTTCTTGGGGTGTGGCGGCGTTCCGTCAGCGTAGAACCACCCAATTAGACTCCGACGACGATCCGGATCAGAACGATCTGGATTACGACGATGAAGTCCTCGAAGAGTATGAGCAACAGGAAAATCCGGAGGAGGGCGAGGTACTGGAAGAGGAGGAAGAACCGGAAGAAGAGGAAGAGGAAGTCGTCGAAACGCTCGATGACGATGCCTCCGATTCGGATGACTTGCCTGCGGATGACGATGAACAAGGCCCTGAAGCTGTGGAACTAGATGGGTTAGAAGATTCAGAAGTAGCGGAAGGCTCCGACGAAGTGGACCCTGAGCATTCCCAGGAAAAATAGTCTTCGTATTGCTCGCCGAGGGCGATTTCTGCCGTCCCCAACCCCAAGAGAATAGGTGCAGCACGATGTCATCACGTAAAGAAGCGAAAGACCAACGTCGAAGAGAGCTTCTTGTCGCTGCCGCCGACATCATGGCATCGAAGGGATTTAATCAGACGCGTTTCGACGATGTCGGGGCTGCAGTGGGCATCTCTGGGCCGGGACTTTATCGCTACTTTTCGAGCAAGGGCGACTTGCTTGCGGAAATGCTCATCGAGATCTCCACTAGTTTGTTGGAGAATTCCACTCAGATCGTCACTGCAGCACGGGAAGAAGGCACGAATCCAACTCAAGCGCTGCGACGCCTCGTAGATTTTCACGTAGATTTCGCCATTACTCAACCCAACCTGATCCGCGTGCAACAGCGCGAGATGATGAACCTTGAAAAAGAGGCCTCCGAGAAGGTGCGCTCCTTGCAGCGTGCCTATCTCCGGTTGTGGTCAGATGTGTTGTTGGCGGCGCGACCGGAACTCGGCCGGAAAGAGGCGCGCCTGCGAGCCCAACTTGCCTCGGGACTGGTTACCTCTGTGCAGTTTGTGATCCATTGGGCAGGAGAAGACCTGGTGCGCACGCAGGCAACCCAGATGGCGATATCGGCATTGCTTGCCGACGGCGAATAGGCACGCTTTTTCGGACTAAGCACTGACTCAGCACCTCAGCCGGGGCGGTGCGGTTTAAGCAAGCATGAATACCGTGTCAAATATGTAGACCAAATAAGTCGGCCTATTTGGCAGGGTGTTGAGAATCTAGCGAAGTTCCCCCTTTGCAACACTTTCAGTTAGTGAAGAATTACTCAAAAGTGCCAAATAGGGCCAGGTAAAAACTATTTCATAAACGGGGTAATTCTAAAGTTGTATAAAGGGAAATAATTAAAACCTCCTATTCGACTAATGAATCCGCTGATATAAATAGGTCTACATTGTGATGTGGCTCATAGACCTTATGTGTGTGGTGTCTGCAACGCATCCATCTACCGAAAGTTGAGAACCGAATGTCAGTTAAGTCAGTGACCAAACCGCCATCTCTAGCGTCATCGGCAGGCGCAGTCCATGAAGAGGGGTGGAAGTCCCCCAAGCATCGACGCACCGTGCTCGCGGTCATGGCCATCATCTTCACCGCGATGGTCTTCGACGGCTATGACATCGTCATCTACGGAGCCATCCTGCCATCCCTGCTTTCCGATCCCTCCCAGATCGGCCACCTCAGCCCGACCGTTGCAGGAAGCCTCGGCTCCTACACCATGATCGGTATCTTTATCGGTGCACTTGGTGCGGGTGCAATTGGAGATCGCATCGGACGACGAAAGATGATGATTGTCGCACTCGTGTGGTTCTCGCTCGGAATGGCACTTGGCGCAATGGCGACTTCCATTGCATTCTTCGGTGCGACGCGCCTGTTCACCGGATTGGCGCTTGGCGTGATTACCGCGGGCGGTGGCGCTGTGATTGCAGAATTTGCGCCGGCGCACCGCCGCAACTTTTTCAATGCCATCGCCTACACGGGTGTCCCAGTTGGTGGCGTCGTTGCTTCCTTCTTTGCGCTGTGGTTCGAGGGCGCTATCGGTTGGCGTGGGCTTTTCCTCATCGGCGCGACTCCGTTGCTCTTCCTGGTCCCACTTGCCTTCTTCTTCCTGCCGGAATCCCCGCGTTGGCTGATGAGTGTGGGCAAGATCGCTCGTGCAGAAGCGATCTGCAAGAAGTACGACCTGCCAACGCAGCAGTTCATTCGAGTTGAATCCGCAGAAGATAAGCCTGTGGGAGTGGAAACGAAAAAGCAGAAGGTCGGAATGGCGGCGATCTTCTCCAAGAAATTTGTGGTTGCAACACTGCTGATCGGATTCATGAGTTTCATCGCGATCATGGCGACCTACGGTTTGAACACCTGGTTGCCACAGATTATGCAGATCAACGGAATGTCTGCGGAGGCATCGCTGTACTCGCTCGTCGCACTCAATGGCGGTGCCGCGATTGGTACTCTCGGAGCTGCGAAAATTGCTGACAAGATTGGTCCCAAGCCTGTGATCATCGCGACGTTCACCATTGCGGCGGTGTGTTTGTTCGCACTCCCGTACCTCACTTCAGCAGCCATGATCTACGCGGCCATCGCAATTACCGGCGTAGGTGTGATGGGCACCCAGATCCTCATCTATGGCCTGACCGCGAATCACTTCCCAACACGCGCCCGCCAGGCGGGCATGTCCTGGGCAGCTGGCTTCGGTCGCCTCGGCGGAATCCTCGGCCCACTGCTCGGTGGCATTATTATCTCCCTCGGGCTGGGAACCTCGGATGCATTCCTTGTCTTCGCGGTGACCGCAGTGCTCGGCGGAATCTGCACCATAGTATTAAGGACTAACAAGCACACAGTCGTGAAGCGCTCAGAGTAGAGCCAGGGCAAGGAGTGGCTGTCGTGTCTTCAGATGCGGCAGCCACTTCGTCGTAAAGCGAGCTGGGACGTGGCACTTTTACCAGTGACCATGGCCTAAGGGCTATGATTATTTCCGTGACTAGCCAGCAAGGAATATCCATAACCGCATTGGTTTCCGGTACAGGAACCCTCCTGCAGTCCATTTTGGACAATCAGGATTCCCATTATCACGTCAATCTCGTCGTCGCGGACGTGGAATGTCGCGCGCTCGAGAGGGCGCAGCGTGCAGGGATTCCCACTCGCGTTGTCGAAATGGAGCAGGATCGAGATGCGTGGAACGTCACTCTCGCAAATGCCGTAGCTGAAGCAAACCCTGACCTTGTTGTGTCAGCGGGCTTCATGAAGATCTTGGGGGAGGGCTTCCTTTCCCATTTTGAGGGCCGGACGATTAACACTCATCCGGCTCTTCTTCCGTCTTTCCCTGGTGCCCACGCCGTGCGCGATGCCCTCGCATACGGGGTCAAGGTCACCGGCTCGACGGTACACTTTGTGGATAAGGGCGTCGATACCGGCGAAATTATCGCACAACGCGCTGTTGATGTACTGGAAGATGATGATCAAGCCTCGTTGCACGAGCGCATTAAAGTTGTCGAGCGCGAGCTGATCGTTGAGGTCCTTCGCTCCGCTGCGATTTCACCCACCGATAGGAAGGTTAAGTTTTAATCCCATGAGCCAAAACCGCACTCCGATTAAACGCGCACTGATTAGCGTCTACGACAAGACCGGTCTGGAAGAACTTGCACAGGCACTGGGTGAGGCAGGTGTCCAGATTGTCTCCACGGGCTCGACGGCAGCTCGCATCGCTGATGCCGGCGTGCCGGTCACTCAGGTTGAGGAACTGACCGGATTCCCAGAGTGTCTTGAAGGCCGTGTGAAAACTCTGCACCCACGCGTGCATGCCGGCATTCTCGCCGACACCCGCAAGCAGGACCACATGGACCAGCTCAAGGAGCTTGAGGTTGAGCCTTTCCAGCTGGTTATTGTCAACCTGTACCCATTCGCTGAGACCGTCGCATCGGGCGCAAGCTTCGACGAGTGCGTCGAGCAGATCGACATCGGCGGACCTTCCATGGTGCGTGCCGCAGCAAAGAACCACCCATCGGTGGCAGTTGTGACCTCGCCTTCGCGCTACCAAGATGTCATTGCGGCCGTCAAGGACGGCGGCTTCGATCTTGATCAGCGCCGCCGCCTCGCGCTCGAGGCATTCCGCCACACCGCAAGCTATGACGTTGCGGTTGCATCGTGGTTGGGCTCCGAGCTTGACGACGAGACGTGGACCGGTTTCACCTTCGAGTCGGCTACGCCACTGCGCTACGGTGAGAACCCCCACCAGGCAGCGAAGCTGTTCTCCGACGGCACTGGCCTGGCTGGCGCTACGCAGCACAACGGCAAGGAAATGTCCTACAACAACTACCAGGACGCCGACGCCGCATGGCGCGCGGCCTGGGACCACGACCGCGCATGCGTTGCCATTATTAAGCACGCGAACCCTTGCGGAATCGGTGTTTCGGATAACTCCATCGCAGAGGCTCACCGGAAGGCTCACGCTTGTGACCCAATGAGTGCCTACGGCGGCGTGATTGCCTCCAACCGCGAGGTCACCAAGGAACTGGCTGAACAGATCAAGCCGATCTTCACCGAGGTCATCATCGCGCCTTCCTACGAAGATGGTGCGATTGAGATCTTGCAGGAGAAGAAGAACCTGCGCGTGCTTGAAGCTGAGGCACCTGTGCGCACCGGCAACGAGATCAAGCAGGTCTCTGGCGGCTTGCTGGTCCAGGAGCGCGACTTCCTCCAGGCAGAGGGCGACAAGGCAGAGAACTGGGAGCTGGCTACCGGCGAGGCAGTCTCCGCTGACGTTCTGGCTGATCTGCAGTTTGCATGGAACGCGATCCGCTGCGTGAAGTCCAATGCCATCCTGGTGGCCAAGGACGGCGCGACTGTGGGTGTGGGCATGGGCCAGGTCAACCGCGTTGACTCCGCGAAGCTCGCAGTGGACCGCGCGAACACCCTCGACGAGGGACGCAACCGCACCAACGGTGCAGTTGCCGCATCCGATGCGTTCTTCCCATTCGCTGACGGTTTCCAGGTTCTTGCTGACGCGGGTGTTACCGCTGTGGTTCAGCCTGGTGGCTCCATCCGCGACGAAGAGGTCATTGCTGCAGCGAAGGAAGCTGGCGTGACCATGTATCTGAGCGGTACGCGCCACTTCGCTCACTAATTTATTGAGAGAATAAGTCATGCCCGGCACCGAGTTGGTGCCGGGCATGACTTATGTGTGGGGCAGAAGGGCCACGATATCTCCTCGGCCTGCGACCCGGAATGGGGTAAGAAACAGGATTCTGAGTCGAAGTTCTCCAACTTGCTTTATATTGCACACTTTCCTGCGACAATTATTTTCAATAATTGACAGCATTTATGATTGCATTGTCAAACGTTAAGCATAGAGGGGATGGGGAACGTGACAAGCGGGAATTCGCAGGGGGAGTGGAACCAGCAGCCGTATGCGCAACAGCAATACGCGCAGCAGGCGTACTCCTACGAACCTCCGCGCCAGAGGCGCAACGGGGCTGTTATCGGTCTGATCATTGTTCTCATCGTGCTTGTGCTCGTCCTGGCTGGAACCCTGGTGTATTGGTTGACGAACAACCAATCGGGCGGTAGGGGCGCAGAGGGATCGACGTCGGGCACCTCGACCGTGGTGGTGATAGAAACCGCGGAGCCACTGGCACCAGAATCTGCTCCATCGCAAGCTCCGGCACCGGCAGAGCCAGTGTTACCCGGCGGTTCGTTGAACACTGCGTGGGCGGGCACTAGCGTCACCAGTGCGCCATTCGTCGAAAATGTGCGCCGAGAATATATTGCCTACCGCAATAGCACCGGAAACGTGAGCGGAAATATTAACGTCTATTCCTCGACGACCGGCCGAAACTACAACATGCGCTGTGTCGCCTCGGGGAATAACATTCGGTGCTCCGGCGGAAATAACGCAGTCGTCTACATCGGTAATTAGATGAAACGGAGTGGGGGACTTCTTCTCGTCGTCACGCTCGCCTTGAGCGGATGCTCGACGCTCCAGCCTGAAAGTGAATCGGCGGATGTCACCGAGTACGTCACGATTACGACTACTCCACGTGCTGCGCCCGATGAGGTGCCGTCAGCGAGCGCCGAAACTAGGACCGAATCAAGCGCGGTCGGAATCGACAACGCTGAACTTAGCGCGATCGTGGATCGAGCCGTAGCGGTCCATGGTGGCAGTGCTGCGATCGCTATATCGAATGGTCAATCAGTCTCTGTTGGAGGTAGTGACTTTGATGCGCCGGCATGGTCGACGATTAAGGTCCCACTGGCGCTAGCTGCACTGAGAGGCAACCCGGCTCAATACGACAACGCTGCTGCTGCGATCACGGAGTCGAATAATGACGCTGCAAACGTCCTCTGGGAATCGCTGGGGACACCGAGTCAGGCGGCGCTGAGCGTTGAATCAGTCCTCTCCGAAGCGGGTTCGCCAATTGCGGTAAACGCAGAGGTGCTTCGTTCAGAGTTCTCGGCTTTTGGGCAAACCCCGTGGTCGACCGCGGAGCAAGCCACTTTTGCAGCGAACCTGGGGTGTGTGCAGGGAGCGGACACCGTCATCGAATTGATGGGCAACATCGACCCATCGCAGAACTATGGATTGACCCAGGTCGCTGGTGTCAGTTCTAAAAGTGGGTGGGGCCCAAATGAAGCGGGCGCCTACGATGTCCGGCAGTTAGCGTTGATCCCCAATTCGTCGGGCACTCTCGGAGTGGCTCTCACAGCTTCACCAGGAGCCGGCACATACGAAGCCGCACAGTCAATGTCGACCCAACTAGCGCAGGAGCTGGTTGGAATAATTGACCAATATTTCGCCGGAGAGTGCTAAACCAGCACTGACTACTTCGCTGCGGCAGTCGCATCGACCTTTTGAATCAGTTCCTTCGTCTGCTCAATGTGGTCGTCGGGGACTTGCGCTTCCAAGGCTTCCAGAACGGCGTCGGCAAGCATGATCGAATAAGGCGGAAGCTCGGGGTTGTTCTTGCTAAACGGCGCCGTGCCGGTGTTATCGCGCATCTCCACGGCAATCAGCGCCATGTGGAAGGGGAGGACCGTCCGCGGGTCGTCGGGGCCCACGAGTTCCGCCGCCAACGACTGGAAGATTTCCTCGAGTGCTTGGCGAGATTCGTGGTATTCGGCGAACTCCTCGGAGGTGGCAATAGGAAGCTGATAAAGGCGACCAATGTTCCAGTTGCTAATGAGCAGGCTGCGTGACTGTGAGGCTACAAGAGCCCACAATTTCATTGCAGGCGTGGCATCAGACTCTGCAAAGTCCTCAGCCATGGCCAGTGCAGGGTCCACGGTCTCTTTCAGCAGCGTCAAGAAGATTTCAGTCTTCGACGGAAAATGGTAATACAGTGAGGCTTGTCGAATGCCCACAGCTTCAGCAATCTGGTGCGTCGATGTGGTGGAGAAGCCTTGAGTTGTAAACAGCTCAGATGCAGCATCGAGAATTTCATCCCGAGCTGTTTTGCCTTTACGGCGGGGCCCACTCTTGCGTGGGCGACCGACTGCACCTGCCATTTCTACCTTTCGTCAAAGATACTTTTCTATAGACCGAAAGATACACCGTTTCTGACGGAATCGGAAAAGGTGCCCCCGAAAGTGCTTAAACCAAATAAAACACCCGTTCCACGCCCGAATGAATCGGGGGTGAAACGGGTGTTTCTCGAACTCTTGCTGCTATCGTCCGAACAACCGTATTTAGCGGCTGGTGAACGGCAGGAGAGCCATTTCGCGTGCGTTCTTCACAGCGGTAGCGACCTGGCGCTGCTGCTGTGGCGTCAGGCCAGTGACGCGACGGGAGCGGATCTTATGGCGATCGGAGATGAACAGACGAAGGGTCTTGATGTCCTTGTAGTCCACCTTCTCAATGCCTTCGGCCTTGAGCGGGTTCTTCTTTGGGCGACGGGACTGCTCAACCCGTGGCTTGCGGTTATTAGTGCGCTTCATTTCAGCAGTTCTCCCTTACCACGAAGACTTACGAACGCCTGGCAGCTCACCGCGGTGAGCCATGCCACGCATGCGGACACGGGACAAACCGAACTTACGGAGGTAACCACGTGGGCGACCATCCTGTGCGTCACGGTTGCGGACACGTGCTGCGGAAGCGTCGCGTGGCTGCTTGTTCAGTTCGAACTGTGCATCCAAGCGGTCTTCGTCAGACGTGTTTGGGTTCTTGATAATTGCCTTGAGTTCAGCGCGACGCTCTGCGTAACGAGCGACAATCTCCTTGCGCTGCTCATTCTTGGCGATCTTTGACTTCTTAGCCATAAATTATCGCTCCTCGCGGAATTCGACGTGCTTCTTAGCAATCGGATCGTACTTCTTCAAAGAGATACGGTCCGGGTTATTGCGCTTGTTCTTACGGGTTACGTAGGTGTAACCGGTGCCCTCAGTGCTCTTGAGCTTGATGATAGGGCGGATGTCATTACGTGCCATCTCTTAGATCTTCTCCCCACGGGCGCGGATCTTGGCAACAACGGACTCGATGCCGTCGCGGTCAATGATCTTGAGACCCTTAGTAGATACGGTCAGGGTGATGGTACGGCCCTCGGAGGGCAGGTAAAACCGCTTGCGCTGCACGTTGGGGTTCCAACGGCGCGAGCTGCGGCGGTGCGAGTGCGAGACGGTTTTGCCGAATTGTGGCTTCCGTCCCGTGACCTGGCAAATAGCCGACATGGGTGTGCTTCTTTCTCCTTGCCGCCCACGACATGGCTAAGACCATTAATGTGACTCCGCACTTGAAAGGTGAGGATTGACCGGATGTGAGGTGTGGCCAAAAGTTCAAGGGTGTCACTGGTAGCCGGTTGACGGGGCGTAAACGTGTACTTCGACAACAGCGAGTGTCAATGCTACCTGGTAGTGTTTAATTTTCCTAATCACCTGTTCACGCGGTAACTGGGAAGAACTAGAAAGTAACTAGGCAGTTTCATTTTGAAGCGACCGGGCCAGACGCAGGGCCAAAGCCGTGCGATCTTTCGCCCCAAGTTTACGCAGTAGTTGGGACACGTGATTCTTCACGGTGCCTTCCGCTAAGACGAGCTGTCCCGCAATGTCCTTATTAGTAAGGCCTAGAGAAACAAGTTCCGCGACTCCTCGTTCCGCTCGCGTCAGGATGGCAAGTTCGCTACGTTGCTCAACCGTGCCATGAGCGAACCGAGCAATCCGCGGATCCAGAACCAAACCTCCCGATACAGCCGCCCGAATCGCGCGTGCCAATTCCTCAGGCTGGATGTCCTTGAGGAGATAGCCCGACGCTCCCGCGGCAATCAGAGTAGAGACGAGCTTGGCATCATCGAAGGTAGTCAAGACAAGGACTGGAAATTCCTTCGCGCACATTTTCACCACCCTCAAACCATCCACGCCGGGCATCGCCGCATCGGTGACAACAACATCGACGGCATGGCCGCGCGCGAGACTCAGCGATTGGCCACCTTGCGTCGTAGTTGCGACGATGTCAATCCCTTCAATCGTCTCGAATAAGAGCGTGAGGCCACGGAGAAGCATCTCGTGATCGTCGATAAGCAGGACCTTTAGTGACGTGTTCATGCGCGCTCCTTCGGGAGTTTCAAAGTCAGGCGGAAACCACCATCGATGCCGCCGTGAGGCGCTGTATCTATCCGGGCCCCGAGGCTGTGCGCCTTCTCGCGCATAGAGTCGAGTCCGAAGCCCGCCTGGTGGTCGTTACCCATGCCATTATCGGAGACTGCAACTTCGTCCTCGGCAACGCGGATGATGACACGATCTGCGCGTGCATGCCGCACGACGTTCGTCAGCGCTTCCTGGACAAAGTGCAAGATAAGTTGTGCAGTGTCATCGCTTAGCGACGATTCGGGCTCGCCTTCAACGCTCACGTCCAGGTCCGTGTTATCGAAGCTCGTGGCGAATCAGCGCAGGGTGGGGGAGAGCGCCTCGTCGTTAAGCGAAATCGGTTTCATTGCTCTGACCGTTGTTCTCATGCTGTCAAGCGCATCCGATGTGGCCTGGCGTGCGGAATCGATTTCGCTGCGTGCCTTCGCTGGGTCTCTGCCAATCATGCGCGCGGAATAGTCCAGGCTCAGGCCGATACTGGTGAGGCGATGTCCGAGGCCGTCGTGGAGTGAAGCGGCGATGCGCTCGCGCTCCCGGGAAAGTGCCAGTTCCTGGGAGTCGCGGAGTGCTGCTTTGAGCTGCTTTGTGTTGTCGATCGAGGTGTTGATGGAATCGGCAAGGGCGATGCCAGCGGCGACCGCGATGAGCATGGCGCCCACTTCAATGGCTATTTTGCTGAACGGGCTACCGACGACAAGGTGGAGGCCGATCGTGGTGGCGACCGGTATGGAACACAATGCAAGGGCAATGGAGCGGGGCAGACTCTGGGAGAGAGCCACAATGCTGAGCCATAAAGCCGCCACGCTAATCGGGTTATTCGCCACAACCAGCACCATGACTCCGACGATCCCGACTAGTGCGGCAGTGCTTGCCGAAGGCCACCGGCGCCATACAAACCACGAGATCATAAAGGCAATGGTGATTACTACGGTGATCCACACGGGGGCGGTGTTCGTGCCGTAGATGCCCGAATTGATCAGGACTAGTGCAAAAAGTATGCAGAAATAGTCCAAGAACCTCAGGAAGGTACTCGCGGGGTCCTGCGAGGTGCGAGATTGTGGAGCCATGGGTCCTAAACTACCGGCTTGGACCCATGACTTTGGTCATGATTTTTCCGGTGCAAAGTCGTGACTGCAGCTACTTTTGTGGTTCGTGCCAAATTCATAGCGTTGAAAGCATGAAATCAAATGAACTTTCGAGCTCGCAGCCCGTCCTGAGTACGCGCTGGTGGGGAATACTTATCCGCCTCGCGGTCGCCCTGGCGGTCTTATCCGGCAGCAACTATGCACGACTGCCACTTCATGCATGGGCGGAGTCGCACTTTAGTGGGGACGCCGAGATCGTGGCAACCAGCGTGATCTTCCTTCTTACCCCAGCCGTGATTGTTCTGGGTGTGTGGGTGTGGATGCGCTGGATTGAACGTCGGCCGATCAGAGTTCTTCGCATGCTCGATGCGCGGGCGGCCGCTAGTGGCCTAGCGGGAGGAATCCTCATAATTGGCATTGTGATGGTGGCGAGTTGGGCAATGCTTGCTGGGGTGAGCCCCGCGGAGACTGCTGTTTCTGGGGAGGAACTTACTGGCCCGGGCGGAGACCTTAACAACGCGAGTATTACAGCACTCGTGTTCTTTCTGATCTCTCGATCATTTCTCCTGCAGGGCATTCCAGAGGAACTACTCTACCGCGGCTGGCTTTTCGATGTCTTGCGCCACCGGCCGTGGACGGCGTTCGGATGGACAACTGTAGGCTTCGTCGCCGCGCACCTCTTTTCTTCAGGTGGTCAACAAAGCGTCGCAGAGCACATTTATTACCTCATCGTTCCGCTCGGCATGTCCGTTCTGGGTGCTGCATTAGTACTGTGGCGGGGTCATTTCTGGTGGGCGGCCGGCACTCACGGAGGATTTCATTTCTGGTTAGCAATCTGCTCGGTGATCTACCCCGTGGAACTCGGTCCACGGGTGTGGATAGTCACGGGTCTTGCCCAAATGATGGCTGGAGTTGTGATCGTGTGTGTCTGTGCACGTCGGGGGCACTTCGCCACGACGCGGTCGGCAAAAGAGCGATTTCTGAAAATGGGGGCTGACCTGTAGAATAGGTCAAGTTGTCCGCCTCGATCGGGCTTTCACTCGGATCACTCCGTGCGATTGCTTCGCGTCGCTGCTGGATAAGAGTACATTTTCGCACCCAACTCGGGCACGATCCCTGGACGTTATACAAGGCCTTGGAACCGACCCGATGTTCAATCCTGAGGGAAACGAATATTTATGAAGAAGGATATCCACCCAGATTACCGTCCGGTAGTCTTCCAGGACGCAGGTACTGGTTTCCAGTTCCTGACTCGTTCGACCGTTGAGTCTGACCGCACCGTCGAGTTCGAGGGCAATGAGTACCCACTCATCGTCGTTGACGTGACCAGTGAGTCCCACCCATTCTGGACCGGCGCGCAGCGTGTTATGGACACTGCTGGCCGCGTTGAGAAGTTCAACCGCCGTTTCGGTGGCATGGCACGTCGCAAGAAGAAGTCCGCAGAGTAAGTCGCTCGAACCTACAATTTAGGTCGAAGGAGGAGAAACAGATATGGCAACCCCAAAGTTTAAGATGTCCCGGTCCAACACCCGCCACCGCCGCTCGCAGTGGAAGGCTGATAACACTCAGCTGCAGGAAGTGAAGATCGACGGCCAGACCGTGCGTATCCCACGTCGTCTGGTGAAGGCTGCACAGCTCGGCTTGGTCGACGTTGAGCAGTTCTAAGCTAGGCCACTAGCTCAATTCATCCCCGGTTCTTTAGAACCGGGGATTTTTGTGCTTCCCGGGCCAGCTTCATCTGCGATGAGCTCTTCGTTAGAATCGAATTCATAAGCAAAATGCCAGCGTATCTGGTACAGGAAACTTACAGGTATTCTGTAGCTAGCCAGATTCGGAACTTAAGAATTCGCACAGAGCAGTGGGGGATAATTTCCTATCATGAACAGCCCAGACAATGGTGAGAACACTCCTCAGCAGCCACAACGACCACAAGCTGGATATCCCTACGGCAACCCCAACAGTGGGCAACAACCGTACGGAAACGGCAACAGTCAACAGACTCCTTCATCCAGCCAGTCGTTCTGGAACCAAAGTTCTCAAGACCCGCAGATGAGCAACCAGCAACAGCCCGTGAAAGAAAAGAAGGGTTTTGGAGCCGGATCAGTCATTGCAATCGCCTTGGTGACCTCGCTTGTCGCAGGTGGAGTTTCTGGCTATGTTGCAGGCAATGCCACTAAAGACGCTCAAGCCTATAGCTCTCTGGAGAATCCTAGCGTTTCATCATCGGAGCCAGCACCAGCGGGATCTGTCGAATCAGTAGCTGAGCAAGTACTTCCTGCGGTTGTGTCGATTCAGATTTCTACGATGTCGGGTGGCGCTGAAGGCTCCGGTTCGATCATCTCATCCGATGGTCTGGTTCTGACTAACCACCATGTCGTATCCGAAGCCGCCAGCGGACCGTCCGAAATTCAGGTCACGCTGAACAACGGTGAGAAGCACAACGCGCAATACATCGCCTCGGATGTCAACACCGATATTGCCGTAATCAAGATCGACGGCGTAAGTAACTTGCCCGTGCTCAACTTCGGTGACTCCAATGAGCTACACGTTGGCCAAGAAGTAGTCGCGGTCGGCTCGCCACTCGGTCTGTCTGCCACTGTGACCTCGGGTATTGTTTCTGCGCTTGACCGCCCTGTTCGTGCTTCTCAAGGTGGGGGAGAGAGCTCTCTCATCGACGCAATTCAAACTGATGCCGCGATTAACCCAGGCAATTCCGGCGGTCCACTCGTTGATATGAATGGCAATCTCATCGGCATGAACTCTGTGATTGCATCTTTGTCGAGTGGTGAGCAGTCGTCAGGCTCCATCGGATTGGGCTTTGCTATCCCATCGAACTTTGCAAAACGCGTGGCCGACCAATTGGTGGAAACCGGTGAGGCCAAGCAGCCGATGTTAGGTGTTCAAGTCGATGTTCAAAGCCAGGAAGATGGTGCGCTCATTATGGGTGTCGAATCCGGAGGTCCCGCCGATCAAGCTGGTCTTGGTGAAGGCGATATTGTTACGAAACTCAACGATCGTACGATCCAGTCCGCGGATGATTTGATTGCGGCCGCACGGTCCCATCAATTTGGGGAAACTGTCACCCTAGAAGTCCACCCCCGAAACTCGGAAGAGTCTCGAGCGGTAGATGTAACCTTAAGTTCCGAGTAAATTACTACAAGAAGACAATGAGAAATCTTCCTACTTTCGAGTGGGGAGATTCGATATGAGGAGACCCGTATGGCTGATTCTCTTGACTCTTTAGAGATTGAAGAGCCAGATGATGCATATCTTTTGGCAGCTGAGCGGGAAGCAACATTGCCACCCGTGAGGCGTGCCCTCATAGTTTTGGTCTCCGACCACCGCTATGAATCTGAAAGCGATGACACCGGTAGCTTGGTTGGCGAGCTCGCCGTCGAGGCAGGTTTCACGGTTGACGGGATCGTGCGAGTTAAGTCGAAGAAGTCCGACATCCGCAAGGCAATCGAAACCGCCGTTGTCGGTGGTGTCGATCTCGTGCTTACTATCGGCGCTACAGGTGTAGGTGCCCGCGATCGAGCACCCGAGGCGACACGTGCGGTCATCGATCAGCTGGTTCCTGGCGTAGCCCAGGCGATCCGTTCATCGGGTCAGGCATGTGGTGCAATCGATGCATCGACTTCCCGGGGAATCTGCGGAGTGTCCGGTTCGACGGTAGTAGTCAATCTTGCTTCCTCGCGCCTGGCGGTGCGAGACGGGATGGCCACTGTTGCTCCTCTGGTTAATCACTTGGTCAGTGACTTGCAAAAATACAGCGTCCAATAGAGGTCCAATAGAGGCCCAACAGCTAAGTAGGTGAACTGCGATGGGGGACCGTTCACGTCCGCGTCGTCGTGTAGAAAAGCGCTCGGCAGCAGCAGACTATGACCGTTCAATGGATGCCCCTGGCACGATGGGGAGCCCTTCGCTAAATAGTGCGGATGCAGTCCGCTCGGTCGACCTTGAGGTCGACGGTGAGGCGGAGAATGACGACGAGGCCGATCACGGGAAAAAGTCGAAGGACTCTTACCTCACCGAAAAACCGCCTCATTATTAGGAAATAAGAAATACCTCGCATCTCATCCTCCGAATTGAGGATGTGATGCGAGGTTTTTCTATTAGCCGAAATGCTTCGGTGCGAGCATTACTCGGAAACGCGTGGTGCCTGGCCCTTTTCGGACTGCAGGAGATCGCGGATCTCTGCGAGCAGCTCGACGTCGGTTGGGGTCTCCTCGTCTGGGTCGAGGCCCTTGCGACGCATCTGAGCTTCGTTTGCTTTGTTCATTGGCATCACGATTGCGAAGTAAACAACCGCTGCAATCAGGATGAAGTTGATGAAGGCGGTGAGGACAGCGCCGAAGTCCAGGAAGGTTGCGTCGTTCTCTGGGATGACATTGAAGCCAAGGCCAGCGAAGTCTGCGCCACCCAGAGCGGCGATCAGTGGGTTAATGAGGTTGTCCGAGAAAGCAGTGACAACAGCGGTGAACGCGGCACCGATAACAACACCAACAGCGAGGTCGATGACATTGCCGCGCATAATGAATTCTTTAAAGCCCTGAAGCATAGAAGTCTCCTTCAATAAGGTTTCAACAACGAAGTCAGTCGTGCGCAGTTTGTGCATGACGCACGCGACGACTGCACGTTACTATGACGAATTCTGTTCGTAAAGTTAGAAACGCTCAAATATTCTTATGTGATTCGGTAAGTATGACTGTCAGGGGAGCTGTGAGGGAAGCTGCCGCAGCCGCATTCGCCATCTCTTCGGGGAGTAGAATTAACACAGTTTCTGCATCACTAGAATCGGTTTCACCTGCAAAAACAACGCGACCACCAGTAGCAATGATGTCAGGGGTGCCAGTGTTGCTATTGGTAGAGACAATATTTACCGTGGCACCTTGGTGGAGAAGGTGGATAATGTCAGGCTCCGCCAATTTGATGGGCACCATGGTGTGGTCATCCGCCGGAAAATCGTCTGTGATTTGTGACACATATGCCGCAGAATATTCCTCGCCGAGGAGTTGCACGCTGGTGAGGAATTGGCCTTCACTGCCGTGCGCTACAACGACGCGGCCCACCGCATCGTCGATAAGCGTGACCGCGTTGTGGGGCATCAAATCTCGTGGCACATGAGTTATGCGCACATCTTCCTCACTAATGACCGACCCGGCTTCTACCGGGGAAGTAAGAGTAACTACAGACGGGTCGCGGGAAAACGTCGATGTGACAAGGCTGGCTACGGCGATAAGGACCAATGTGGCAGCAAGGAAGCGGCGCAGGGCTAAGGTGCGCTGGTAACCAGGGGAGCGCAAAGCCTCGAGCATGGCAGCGAGACCATCGCGCGACGAAAGTTTCTTAGGGCTCATACCCTATTGGACTGTTTTGCCACCGGTTTGGTTCCTTCGGAATTAACCTTTCGCGATGGTGGTGACGCCCTGATTGGTAATCACTACATCGACCGGAACGTCGAGGTCATCGGCGGGAACCTCGGGGACAAATTCGTTGTGATAAACCATGCCAACGAGTGGGACAACACCACGAATATTGGTTAGTGCCCGGTCGTAATAGCCGGCGCCTTTGCCCAGTCGGTTGCCCTTCTGGTCGATGGCCGTGGCTGGGACGAAAATGGCATCGCAGGACCGCAGCAAATTGGAGTTGTAACGAGGGCCTGTAGGCTGCCAAATGCCCAATGTTCCGGCGGCAAGGTCAGTGCGACCCCGATAACTCGACCATTTTAATGAACCGTCGCTTTCGGTGATCGGGAGGTAGATCTCAGCAGCTTGGGAAGCTAGCGCCTCCAATAAGAGGAGGCTTCCGGGCTCGTTCGGAAGTGGGGAATAGGCGGCGACCCGGGGCTGCGGATTGGAAAGGCCACGCACATACGTCGCCGCAAAAGATACGATTGCAGCATCGACGCGCTTCTTCACCTCGGGAGTGGACACGAGCTGACGCCTTTGCTTGACAATCTTCTCCCGTAACGCCGATTTCTTTTCCTCTGAGGTATTCATATTTCAAACCTTAGTGGGGCAATAACGAGAATTGGTTTCTTCGACCGGTAGAGTGGGAATTTATGCGGAACTCGAGCGAAAACCTTGCAAACGGCGTTAGAACCGTTGTCGTCCCTGCCGCGGGTATGGGAACGCGATTTCTTCCCGCGACAAAGACGGTACCGAAGGAGCTGCTGCCCGTTGTGGACACGCCCGGTATCGAATTGATCGCAGAGGAAGCGGCTCAGCTGGGAGCGCAACGTCTTGCGATTATTACTGCTCCCTCAAAGGGTGAGGTGATGCGCCATTTCGAGGAGTTCCCAGAGCTTGCAGCGACATTAGCGGAACGCGGAAAAGACGATCTAGTCAAGAAGGTTGAACGCGCCGCCGATTTAATTGATGCAGTATCTGTCACCCAGGATCAGCCTCTGGGTCTCGGCCACGCAGTTGGCTTGGCAGAAGATGTCCTCGAACCCGACGAGGATGTTGTCGCCGTGATGCTTCCCGACGATATCGTGTTGCCCATCGGTGTGATGGAGCAGATGGCCACCGTGCGTAACGAGTTGGGCGGCTCGGTGTTGTGTGCGTTTAACGTTTCGCCGGAAGAAGTCTTCAACTACGGCGTATTCGACGTGGAGGATGTTTCGGAAGAGTGCTCTCTTCCCGAAGGAAGCGTGAAGAAAGTTCTTGGGATGGTGGAAAAACCCGAACCACAGGATGCGCCTTCCACCCTTGTCGCGGCAGGACGTTACCTGCTCGACCGCGAGATTTTCTCGGCATTGAAACGAATCAAGCCTGGTAAGGGTGGCGAGCTCCAGCTCACAGATGCCATCGAGCTGATGATTCAAGAAGGCCACCCAGTTCATATCGTGATCCACGAGGGAAAGCGACACGATCTTGGCAACCCCGCTGGATACATTCCAGCCAATGTTGATTTCGGCTTGAGGCACCCGAAGTACGGGCCTGCAATCTATAAATCTGTCAAGCAAGTCATTGAGGCCTTCGAGACAGAGCTACCTGACAGCTAAGTGCTCCGTATGTCTGCACGCCTAGAGTTCCGCTGAGAACCTAGTATTGAGTTCGTCAGAATTACAAAGCATTCAGGGTAATCAGGGAACAAACGGTTATCGGAGAAGGAGCAATCTGTGCGCAGCGTTGAAGACCAGCTAGCCATCGTGGTGGATGCCGCCCCGACTCCTGAACCTGTCCGAATTGGGATCACCGATGCTCTGGGGATGATGAGCGCCGAAGAAGTCGTCGCAACGCGTTCTGTGCCCGGATTTGCCCAAGCAGTGGTGGATGGTTACGCCGTACGCTCCGTCGACCTTGGGGGAACTCAAGGGATCTCGAACAAAAACAGCCCGCGGGAAGAGGTTCCGCAGGCAGAACGCTCATTTCCCGTTGTTGGCGAGGTGGCTGCGGGCTCTCAGAAGCCGTTGCGTTTGCAACCTCGTCAGGCAGTGCGGGTCGCCACGGGGGCACCGATCCCAACGCTAGCCGACGCGGTGTTGCCCCTGGAATGGTCTGATCGGGGTAAGAAGCGTGTGACTGCGACTCGCCCAGTCCAATCCGGTGACTTCATCCGCAAAGAAGGGGCTGATATTCAGCCCGGCGACATTGCCGTCACCTCTGGGGCAGTACTCGGTCCTGCTCAAATCGGTTTATTGGCGGCTGCGGGCCGCGACAAAGTGCTGGTGTACCCGCGGCCCCGCGTGACAGTGCTGTCGTTCGGACTCGAATTAGTCGATATCGACCGTAATCCGGGTCTCGGTCAAGTCTTTGACATTAACTCCTACTCGCTTGCTGCCGCCGCCAAGGAAGCTGGGGCGGATGTACATCGAGTGGGAATTTCCAACGCTGAGCCACGCCGTTTGCGTGAAATTATCAACAATGAAGTCGCGCGCAGCGAGATGCTTGTCATCACTGGCGCGGTCGGGGGCTCCGGCGCCGAGGCAATCCAAAAAGTCTTGTCTGAGATTGGTGACATTGATACCACTCGCGTAGCTATGCATCCCGGTTCGACGCAGGGTTTTGGTCTCCTCGGGGAAGATCGCGTGCCTGTGTTCTTGTTGCCTTCTAACCCGGTGAGCGCATTAGTCGTGTTCGATGTGATTGTTCGCCCGGCAATCCGAACGTCGCTGGGCAAACGTGTTGCCGAGCGTCGCAGTGTGCAGGCGCGCGCCCTGGGACATATTTCGTCGATACCTGGTCGACGTGGCTATATTCGCGCACGCCTGATGCGCGACGCCGATACCCGCGACTATCTTGTCGAGGGGTTGTCCGATACCGACGGGGCACCGGCACACCTCCTCGCAGGTCTGGCGGAGGCCAACGCGATGATCCGGATCCCTGATGATGTCGTGGAAGTCCGCCCGGGCGATGTTGTCGACGTGCTGTTTATTCAGCAGCGGTCGTGAACTAATGCTCGATGCATTCGGAATGGGCGCGCGACGCTCGGCTAGTCCGGCGACGGGACCCCGCGACATCATCCATCCAGGGTGGCCCGAGTCGACGCGGACAGTGACTTTGAAAAGCGGCGACCGGCTTCGTTTACGCCCCCTGCTCTCGAGCGACGGTCAGGCATGGAGTGAGCTGCGAATTCTTGATAAAGAGTGGCTCAAACCGGTGGAGCCCACCACCCATGGCACGTGGGAACAGGCTCATTCTCCTGCCAATTGGCGGGCGAGTTTCCGCAATCTTCGCGCGATGGCCCGACAAAGCAGCGTCGTTCCGCTGGTTATCGAACTCAACGGAAAGTTCGCAGGCCAACTCACCATGGGCAACATTCAGCACGGTTCGATCAGTGAAGCGTGGATTGGCTATTGGGTTGCCTCCCCGGCGATGGGCAAAGGTGTGGCTACGGCGGCATGCGCTCTGGGTACTGACCACGCGTTTAGTCGCATTGGGTTGCACCGGCTTACCGCAACATTTTTGCCGAGTAACCCGGCATCCGGGCGGGTACTACAGTTAAATGGGTATCGTCAGGAGGGGTTTTTGCGCAAAAATCTACATATTGATGGTCAATGGCAGGACCATTATTTTGTCGCTCAGAATGTGGATGATTTTGCGGATACTGCGGTGGCGCGGCTCATTCGCGATGGTCGGATCAGCCGTTAAACCATAAAGGATTGCTTCTCTTGCCCGACGGCGTGGCAGGTGGGTTGGTTCCACCATCGTAGATACGCTAGGTAAAAAGTTTTGAACGCACAGTGAGAAAGGTGACGTGGACGTGGATGGCACTCTTGTAATCGTCCTCATCGTTGTGGTGTGGATTTTCGTACTGGCACCAGTAGTGCTGGGGCGAAACAATAAGCCAATCCGTAAATCAGGTGAGGCTTACGACGAAACGCGTGTCTTGCACGAAGGCGGCACTGAACCCGTGGCCGCACGTCGCCGACCGAAGCTGACGGCGAACGATGTCCATCGCTACGATCGCGACGATGCCGAGGACCTCGAGGTAGTCGAGGCCGTGCACGTCGACCAGGACCAAGTCGAGGACACCGTTCTCATCGACGATACGAAGCCGCACCATTTCCGTGAGTTCTCCGCGAAGGATTCCGCACAAGATCCCGTTAGGGGCACAGTTCGCGTCGAAGCTATGACAATGGAATCGGCTCAAGCCGACGCGCCGCAGGAAGCAGTAGAGACCGCTACGAATGAAAGCGTCATTGGCGTGGCCGAACGAGAAGAAGCGCCAGCAGAGCTCGTGGAAGGCGAAGTCGTCAGCGAAGCAACAGAGGCTGAGCCTGAGCCTGAGTCTGAAGTGACTGACGCTGAAGCGAACGAGCCCGCCGACACGGTAGAGACCATCTCTCACATCGCACCGGAAAAGTTCATCGACATCGACGAGGACCCGGAATCGACCTACCCGATGGACGATTCTTACCTTGGTGTGGACGACGTTGCCTACTCCGCGGCTAACTCTACTGTCGTTTCGCTTATCGACGATTCCGCCGACGCCGACGCGGATGCGGAAAACGAAAGCGACAACTCCGATGACGCTGCCCGCGCCGAAAACGGTGCGGACGGTGAGGACACCGAGGAGCACGCGGATCTCGACGACGACAGCGCCGACCAAGAGCTCACGGAAGCGGAACTTGAGTTCGCGAAAGCCCGTCGGGGTAGGGGCAGCTGGGATCCAGAATCCGACGACACCTATAAACTCGACCGCTACCAGCGTCGCCAGCGCACCTTCCTCGCCCTGTGCGCAGTGCTGGTACTCGCTGTGGTCTTCGGCTTCTTCGTCGGTGGTTGGGCCTGGGGCGCTCCCGTTATCGTCGTCGGACTCATTGTCTGGTACCTCGTTGCATTGCGCAGCCTAGTGAAGAAGGAGCGCGCGTTGCGTGCCCGTCGAGTGCGTCAACTGCGTCGAGCACGCCTCGGTGTGAAGAGCTCGGATGCGCAGGCCCCCGTGCCACGCGAGCTGCGACGCCCAGGTGCGATCATCCTTGAATCCGACGATGATTCTCCCGACTTCGACCACCTCCCAATGACCTATGGGCACTTCGAGGACGACGACGAGGACACCGCACCGCGCCCTCGTAGCCGCCGCGTAGGCTAAGAGCCCAAAAGATGCGTGTCGACGACGCCGATGACTTCCATGAGGGCGAAACAGGTAGTGGGACCGACAAAGGAAAATCCCCGCTTCTTTAAGTCCTTGGCCAAGGCCCGAGATTCGTCCGAAGTAGCAGGCACCTCCTTAAGACTGCGAGGGCGCGGCGTTTGATCTGGCTGGTATGACCAGATCAATTCCGCAAGCCCACCACCTGCTGATTCATCTCCGCGCAGAGCAATCGTTGCCTGCGCGTTTGTTATGACTGCCTGCAATTTGCGACGGTTCCGGATCAGCGAATCGTCGTCAAGCAAATGCTCAATGCCGTCCATGACGGCGACCTTGTCGGGTGAAAATCCGTGAAAGGCGCGACGCAGCGCCTCCCGCTTGTTGAGGACGAGGCGCCAGGACAACCCTGCCTGAAATCCTTGGAGGCAGAGGCGTTCGAAGACACCCTGCTCGTCGCGGATGGGCATGCCCCATTCGGTGTCGTAATAATTGCGTAGTAGCGCATCATGCGCGGCCCACTCCGGGCGGGCGCGACCGTCA
Source organism: Corynebacterium lubricantis DSM 45231 (assembly GCF_000379425.1). Taxonomy (GTDB): domain Bacteria; phylum Actinomycetota; class Actinomycetes; order Mycobacteriales; family Mycobacteriaceae; genus Corynebacterium; species Corynebacterium lubricantis. Next base: position 109,277 of record NZ_KB902226.1, on the reverse strand, counting down.
CTTCCTGTAACGAGGCCAGAATCTTTCTGAATTTGCTCCATATGCTTTTAGACTGCGCGATGGCCTGAATGGTTCCCTCTAAACGCTAGTCGGTGAGGAACCTTGGGCGAGGGGCAGGGTAGTCTATCAAGCATGAACAGGCCCGTGGTTCGCGATTTCACCCTTCTCCTTGTGCGCTTTGTGCTCGGCGTCGTGTTCGTTGCACGCGGATATCAACACTGGTTCGTCGACGGTATCGATGCGGTGGCAGCCCAGTTCGGGGCATGGAATATTCCCCAGGCGAAATTCTCTGCCTACTTGGCCTCTAGCGTGGAACTGATTGGCGGAGCCCTGTTGATCATTGGACTGATGACTACGGTTGTGGCGGGAATTCTCCTGCTGCAAGTTGCGCTCGCGCTGTATTTCGTCCACGTCAACAACGGGTTCTTTGTTGAATCTGGTGGCGTGGAATACCCTGCTGTGCTGTGCATTGCGCTTCTAATCGTGGTTGTTTTCGGTGCCGGGCGAGCAAGCTTAGATGAGGTACTCAACCGTGCTTGACCATAAGGATGTCCAACAGGCGCTCTCCGCCAGGCTCGATGGCGAGCCGACGGGCTACGACGACGCGGTGATCGACGCGCACCTCGCCACATGCGAGGAATGCCAAGAATATTGGGACAAGGCGGTCTCGCTGTCACGCACGCTGTCGTTCGTGGATGTAGATGGCGGGATGGCTCCGCCACCTAACCTGACGGAATCGATCGTTGCCGGAGTGGAGCCTGAGTGGCGCAAATTCGCCCGCCGGCGCATCATCGGGGTCTCCATCGGACGAGTCGCACTGGTAATCGCTGCCATCTTGCACGTGATTTGGGCGGTTCAGCTGGTCATGGAATCGGGCAGTCTTGTGGTCACAGGTCCCGTTGGCCCAGGTGCTGAGGTCTCGGCGGATCCCGAATTCGCAGCACTGTTGGTCCAAGCCGCCGCGGTACGCTTCGCATTCGCGCTGGCCTTCGCCTTTAGCGCCTGGCGACCGTCAAATATCCCCGGAATCTTGCTCATCACAGGCTCTGTCTTTGCGTTTACCCTCGGTTTCGCGGTGCGGGACTGGATACTTGTCGGATCCACCGAAAACTGGGGCGAGATGTGGACACTGCTCTTTGCCTGCATCGCCTTGATCTGGACATGGATCGCCGACCGCGGCGTGGAACTGCGCCAAACCTGGAAAACACTCAACGCCGAACCCGCCTAAGACCTAGGCCCTACGCTGGGGCGCTTACTGCCAGCTCGGCAACCACATCATTTGTTGGTACCAGGATTCGGGGATGGGGTAACCATAAAAGAGCGGGGAGAAGTAGAGGAACATCGAGATGACTAGGGCAAGGTACGCGATCACACCCAGCTGACCCCACCGCAGCTGGAAACCAGCGATGGTGGACAACCACTTCGATTGAATCGGTCTGCCTCGCCGGGAGAGATAACCAAGCGCGAGTGCAATCAAAACGATCGTAAAAGGCACCAGCGGTGTGGCGTAGAAGAAGTACATTTGCCGGTCAAAGGCAGCCAACCAGGGCAGGAAACCCGCGGCGAAGGCGATGAGCGGAAGGATCACGCGTTGTTCTCGCCGCACGATCCACACCCAGACAGCCCAGAGCAAAATGGGGACGGTCAGCCACCAAATGGCAGGCGTGCCAAAGAGATAGATCATTCGTCGACACGTGGTGGTGCCGCATTCGATATCCGTGGAGGAGAAGTACAAAATAGGTCGCGCTGCGACGAGCCACGCCCACGGCTTCGAATCCCACGGGTGCGAGTGACCACTCGAGCTGGTGAGCTCAGAGTGAAACTCAAGGACGGAGAAGTGGTAGTAGAACCACCCTGCCCACGCATCGGGGAGCAGATGGAGATATGAACTGTTGGGGATGGTTCCGTCGGAGGCCGCGTGGCGATACACCGAGGTTTCCGAGGCGAACCAACTGCGCCACGACCAGATATAGAGTGCTGCAGGAACAATCACGAGCGATGCGAGCGCCGCGGGAACATCCCTGATCAGAGTCCCAGTCACAGGTTTTCTCGCGCGGTAGTGCCTGCGCAGATACAGGTCGTAGAACACGCTGAGGAGTCCAAAGAACGCGATGTAGTACAAACCCGACCACTTCACCGCTAGCGCCATACCCAACAAGACACCCGTAGTAAAGCGCCACCACCGGAAGCCCAGGCGGGGACCAAATGGCCCGGCTTGGGCAAACCTGCCATCTAAGTATGCAGTGTGGAAGCGGTCGCGCTCTTGACGCATATCACCGGCAAGGGTCCAGGCAGCCATGACGATAAAGAGCACCTGGAAGATGTCGAGCATGCCAAACTTCGAGGCCACCAATAACACGCCGTCGCACAACGCGATGATGCCTGCGAACAGACCCACCTGCCAGGATTGGGTGATCCGGCGTGCCAGCAGCATCGTAAACACGACCACGGCGGCGCCGAAGAGTGCAGTCATAAACCGCCAGCCCAAAGGCGTGTACCCAAAGAGCGCTTCGCCGATTGAGAGCAATCTTTTGCCCAGAGGCGGGTGTACCACGAGACCGTAGCCCGGATTGGATTCAATTCCACCGAGCACCGGGTTGAAAAAACTGCGCACCATATCCCACGCCTGCGGAACATAATGCTTTTCGTCGAACACCGGGGTGCCACCAGCGGTGGGCACCGTCAGCCCCAAGAACCTAGTAATGATGGCTAGGAGAGCGATCACCGAGACGGACACGGAGTCACGGAAGGACCACGGCACAGTAACCGGAGCAGTGGGTGCGGGTTGTACGGCGAGACCTCGGTGGACACGGCGACCCTGGCGACCCCTACGGCCACGAGGACCTAAAGGTTCATCGTGGTGCGATGTAGATCGAGGCTGGGCAGTCGTACTCACTCGTTTGATACTAGTCGGTGACCACGTAGCGGCGCGTGCAGCGCGGGGCGAGGCAAGTGTGGGAAGCTAGAAGACATGGAAAAGTCCGAAGTCTCTCTGCCGACCCATGGCATTGTTATTGCCGCGACTCCACTGGGGAATCCGGCAGATGCCTCACCGCGATTGATCGCAGGCCTGGAAAACGCCGACGTTGTTGCTGCGGAAGATACTCGTCGAGTGCGCTCCCTCGCAGCATCGTTGGGAGTCGAAATTCGGGGCAAGGTCGTGTCCAACTTCGACCACAACGAGGACAGCAGGACCTCCGATCTGATCGCCGCGGCCAGGACGGGGCTCGTCCTCGTGGTCTCTGACGCCGGGATGCCCGTCGTCTCTGACCCGGGCCATTCGTTGGTCTCGGCGGCACACGACGCGGGCATCCCCGTCACGTGTTTCCCCGGGCCGTCGGCAGTGCCCACCGCGCTCGCCTTGTCGGGGCTGAACGTTGGCCACTTCATTTTCGACGGTTTCGCGCCACGCAAGCAGGGCGCTCGTCAGACCTGGTTGGAGTCCCTCGTCGGTGAGAAACGCGCCGTCTGCTTCTTCGAATCCCCGCATCGCACGGCGCAGACCCTCGAGCACGCAGCGGAAGTACTCGGCGGTGAGCGTCGGGCCGCGGTGTGCCGCGAGCTGACCAAAACCTACGAGGAAGTGCGTCGCGGCACGTTGCCAGAGCTCGCCGCGTGGGCAGCCGACGGAGTCAGGGGAGAGGTCTCCATTGTCATCGAAGGCGGCACGGGCCCAGCGGTGGAGCCCGCGGACTTAGTCGGGCTCGTTCTCGCCCGCGAGGAGGCAGGGATGCGCTTGAAGGACGCGGCGAAGGAAGTTGCGCGTGAGCACGGGGTTAAGGTGAGCTCGCTTTACGACGAGGCCCTGGCAGCTAAAAAACAGAAATAGCAGCAAATTTTCAGGGTCTGAGGTTGGTTTTTAGGTCATATAGGGCTGTACGCTGCAGATATATAGGTTGAATTATCGTTCCTTCTCGCTAGTCTGGGGAGAATGGAAGAGAAAGAGTCTGAGAAAAACCTGGAAAATGTCCAACCTTCCTATCAGGGTCCACACCTTGAGAAGGATTACGTATCTGTAGACGAGACCCTCTCCAACCGCTCTGCCACAGAGGAGCTTGCCGCGATTCTCGAACGGCAAACCTCTGGTGAAGGGGTCGAGGTTTCTGAACAGCGCCCCGTGTTGGAATTTGAGAACAAAAACGCGCCGATCAATTGGAAGATCGTCGTTCCTACCGTCGTGATTGTGTTCGCGGTGGTGGTATGGGCCCTGTTCTGGCCCGACGAATTTGCGAATTTCGCTTCAGAATCAATGACAGCGCTGCTGAATAATTTCGGCTGGGCCTTCGTCTTCTTCGGCTCCGTCTATGTCGCGTTCATTTTGATTGTTGCGCTGTCTCGTTTCGGGAGGATCCGGCTCGGCAGCGACGACGAACGACCGGAATTCCGCACCGTTTCCTGGATCGCAATGATGTTTGCCGCCGGCATGGGCATTGGCTTGATGTTCTACGGCGCAATGGAACCGCTCACTCACTACCGTGAGGGAGTCCCCGGAAGAGAACCGAACGATGTCGGCGCAGCGATGGCGAACTCGATGTTCCACTGGACGCTGCACCCCTGGGCGCTCTATGCGGTCGTGGGCTTGGCCATTGGCTACTCCACCTACCGGTTGGGCCGAAAACAACTCATTTCCGCGGCCTTCGTCCCCTTGATTGGCCAGCGAGCAGCGGACGGCTGGCCGGGGCGGATCATCGATATTTTCGCCATCTTTGCCACCATCTTCGGCACTGCCGTCTCGCTTGGCATCGGCGCCATGCAGATCGGTGCGGGTCTTGTCGCGGCTGGGTTTATAGAAAATGTCACGCAGTGGCTATTGATCGGAATTATCGTCGTCCTATCCCTCGCGTTTATGGCGTCTGCAGTCTCCGGAGTGGGCAAGGGCATCCAGTACTTATCCAACTTCAATATTATTCTGGCCGCGATCTTGGCCATATTAGTTTTCGCCGTCGGACCGACAGTATCGATTCTGAATCTGATCCCAGGTTCCTTCGCCGCCTATTTTGATCAATTCTTCGAAATGGCCGGACGAACCGCAATGAGCGCCGATGGTACTGCCGGGGAATGGTTGTCGGGATGGACCATTTTCTACTGGGTCTGGTGGTCGAGTTGGTCGCCATTCGTCGGCATGTTCTTGGCGCGTATTTCTCGCGGCAGAACCGTACGGGAATTCTGCCTCGGTGTCTTAGTCGTTCCGTCGGCGGTCTCCGTGGTGTGGTTTTCCATCATGGGTGGATCCGCGATCGTCTTTGAACAAAATGGTCGGTCGGTTTGGGGCGACGGCAACCCAGAAAATATCCTGTTCAACTTGCTTTATGAGCTGCCAGGCGGATCAATCATGGCGATTGCCGCCGTGATCTTGCTGGGTACCTTCTTTATTACGTCTGCAGATTCGGCATCGACCGTGATGGGATCGATGAGCCAGAATGGTCGCTCAGATGCGAATCCTTGGTTGAGCGCGATGTGGGGTGCCTTGACTGCCGTGGTTGCCCTGATTTTGTTGATTCCAAGCAGCGATGCACTAAGCAATCTGCAAAACGTGACCATCGTTGCCACCAGCCCCTTCATACTGATCTTGATCGGGCTGATGGTGTCCACACTGCTCGCCATGAGAATCGACGTGAATTACCAAGATTACCGAGAACAACAGCGATTCGCCGCGCAGTTGGCGAGGGAGAGGCGTGCGTTTAAGGAGCTCGAGCGGATCGAGGCCTTGGAAGCGAGACGCAATGAGCGAATTGCGAGAAAACAGCGAAAAACGAAACGATAAGGCAGCTGATTTCGAACAAATTCGCAGGGTAAAAGTATAAATTTACCATTCCGTTATATTGCGTGCTCGTTTCGTCCGCGCCACCAGCGTTAACGACGTGTAACGAAAATGTAACGATGCTGGTGGTGTCATGTTCGATGTGGCGGATATTAGCGCAGCTGCATTGAATGAGGACACTTTATAGGCCAGTGTTATTGCACATGTCGAAAAATGACCCTACTTTTGATGAGAATCAACAAAACAAAGAAAAAGTAGTGTCCGAAACTTTTCCAGGCAGTCGTTCCGACGTAGGAAACGTCGACTACAAAACTGTCAAGGAAGAAGTGGACACAACTTCCGCAACAAGCCAATTAGCCGCCATGATCGAGGCAGAGCCTGAGCGGGCCGCCGCTTCGATCGCAGCTTCCGAACAACCGATCAAGCGGCTTTCTGAAGACGAGAACGCGAAGATTGACTGGGCAATTGTGATTCCCCTCGTCATCATCGTCGCCGGTGTAGTCATCTGGGGACTGACCGGACAAGAAAGTTTCAGCAATTTCGCGAACGCAGCCTTTAGCTGGGTCGTCGATTCAATGGGCTGGGCCTTCGTGCTCTTCGGCACTGTGTTCGTGATATTTGTTCTCGTGATCGCACTCTCGAGGTTCGGCTCGATCCGCTTGGGAGCAATTGATGAGCAACCCGAGTTCCGCACGGGTTCTTGGATCGCGATGATGTTCGCAGCAGGTATGGGTATCGGCCTGATGTTCTACGGAGCATCCGAGCCACTATCGCACTACCGCGACGGCGTACCCGGACATCAATCCCACGAGGTAGGCACCGCGATGGCACAGTCCATGTTCCACTGGACCCTGCACCCATGGGCCGTCTACGCCATCATCGGTCTGGCCATTGCCTACTCCACCTTCCGCCTTGGGCGAAAGCAGCTGCTCTCCAGCGCGTTTATCCCTCTCATCGGACAGCGCGCCGTCGACGGACCAATTGGCAAGATCATCGACGGTCTGGCGGTCTTCGCAACGATCTTCGGCACCGCGTGTTCGCTCGGTCTGGGTGCTCTCCAGATTGTTGCTGGCCTCGAAGCTGCCGGTTTCGTACAAAACACCTCCACCGGTCTGATCATCGGCATTGTTGCAGTACTTACCCTTGCTTTCTTGCTCTCGGCAATGTCGGGTGTGGGTAAGGGCATCCAGTGGCTGTCCAATATCAACATGGTCATCGCTGCAATCCTGGCAATTTTCGTGTTTGTCATGGGCCCAACGCTGAACCTGCTCAACATGCTGCCCACCTCGATTGGCGCATACCTGAGCCAATTCTTTGAGATGGCCGCGCGCACCGGAGCATCCGCAGACGGAACAGCAGGAGAGTGGCTGGGTTCCTACACCATCTTCTACTGGGCGTGGTGGATCTCCTGGTCACCATTCGTCGGCATGTTCCTGGCACGCATCTCCCGCGGTCGATCCATCCGTGAATTCTGCCTTGGTGTCATGCTCGTCCCGGCTGGTCTGTCTACCGTGTGGTTCGCCATCTTCGGCGGCAGTGCTATTTGGATGGAGCAAAACGGTCAGTCCATCTACGGCGACGGAACCTCGGAGTCGCAGCTCTTCAACTTGCTGCATAACCTGCCCGGTGGAGCGATCATGTCCATCTTTGCCGTGATTTTGCTGGGTACCTTCTTCATCACCTCTGCCGACTCCGCGTCGACAGTGATGGGCTCGATGACCCAAAACGGCAAATCCGACGCGAAACCATGGCTGTCGGCACTCTGGGGTCTGGGCACCGCAGCGGTGGGCCTGACCCTGCTGATCTCGGGTGGCGACGAAGCCCTGAACTCGCTGCAGTCCGTGACCATCGTGGCCGCGAGCCCCTTCTTGATCATCTTGATCTTGTTGATGTTCGCAATTGTCAAGGACCTGCGCAATGACGTGATTTACCTTGATCAGCGCGAATCACAGAAGTTTGCGCGTCAGCTTGCCATTGAGCGCCGCCTGCACCGTGAAGCGGAGTACCGCGAAAAGCAGAAGGCACGTCGTCGCAACGTTGTGTCGAAAAAGGCTAAGTAATACGGTTTCAGCGATCTTCATGGTCAAATCTATGGCTCCACTTCAACCGAAGTGGAGCCATAACCTATGCTAGAGGGCATGACTGAATCCACCCCGAAGAATATTTTGGTGAGCGTTGCGTGGCCTTATGCAAACGGCCCCCGCCACATTGGTCACGTTGCCGGCTTTGGCGTTCCATCGGACGTTTTCGCTAGGTACCAGCGCATGGCGGGAAACAACGTGCTCATGGTTTCGGGAACAGACGAGCACGGCACCCCGTTGCTCGTGCAGGCAGACAAAGAAAACGTCACGGTCAAGGAACTTGCGGATAAATACAACCGACAGATCGTCGAAGACCTTGCAGGCCTCGGCCTGTCTTATGACCTGTTTACCCGTACCACCACTCGTAACCACTACTCGGTGGTGCAGGAATTATTCAAGGGCCTGTATTCCAACGGGTACATGATTAAGGAAACCACCCAGGGTGCCATTTCGCCGTCGACGGGCAGGACGTTGCCGGATCGCTACATAGAGGGCACCTGCCCGATCTGTGGCGCCACCGATGCCCGCGGCGATCAGTGCGATACCTGCGGTAACCAGCTCGATCCGATCGACCTGATCAACCCGCGCTCGAAGATCAACGGTGAGACCCCCGAGTTCATCGAGACCGAGCACTTCATGCTTGACCTTCCTGCGCTTCACGACGCATTGAAGGCGTGGCTGGAGACCCGCGAAGACTGGCGTCCGAATGTGCTGAAATTTGCGCTCAATCTCTTGGAAGATATGCGTCCACGCGCGATGACCCGTGACATCGACTGGGGTATCCCGGTTCCCGTGGAAGGGTGGGAGGACAAGCCCAGCAAGAAGCTCTACGTCTGGTTCGACGCTGTGATTGGCTACCTCTCTGCCTCTATCGAATGGGCAGCACGCACCGGCGATGAGGACGCCTGGAAGAAGTTCTGGCAAGATCCGGAATCTCAGGGCTACTACTTCATGGGCAAGGACAACATCACCTTCCACGCCCAGATCTGGCCAGCGGAACTGTTGGGTTACTCGGGCAAGGGCTCCAAGGGCGGCGAGGTGCACAAGTACGGCGAGCTCAACCTGCCTACCGAGGTTGTGTCTTCGGAGTTCCTCACCATGAGCGGGTCGAAGTTCTCCTCCTCCAAGGGCGTTGTCATCTATGTGAAGGACTTCCTGAAGGAATTCGGGCCAGACCCACTACGCTACTTCATCGCGGTGGCCGGCCCAGAGAACAACGACACCGACTTCACCTGGGACGAATTCGTCCGCCGCATCAACAACGAACTGGCCAACGGCTGGGGCAACCTAGTCAACCGCACCGTGTCCATGGCGCACAAGAACTTCGGCCAGATCCCCACGCCTGCGGCACTCGAGGAATCCGACCAGGTGATCCTGGACTTGGCGGCGCGCACCTTCGATGAGGCTGGCGAAGATTTGGCAGCAGCAAAATTCAAGAACGCCATCGGCAAGGTGATGAGCCTAGTCGGTGAAGCAAACGCGTACATCGCGGAGCAGGAGCCTTGGCAGCTGGCCAAGGACTCGTCGCAACGCGAGCGACTTGCCACCGTATTGTGGACCGCGCTGCAGGTCGTCTCTGACTGCAACACGATGCTGACCCCATTTTTGCCACACACCGCGCAGGCAGTGCATGAGACTCTGGGGCGCACCGGCGTGTGGGCCGCAACGCCTCGCATTGAGGAAGTCGTCGACGACCACGACTTCGACCTCGTCGGTGTTGGCCTGCCTGAGAAGGGCCAGACCTACCCAGTCATCACCGGCGACTACACCTCTCAGCAGGCCACCTGGCAGCGCATCGATGTCGTACCCGGTACCGAGCTGGCGAAGCCAAAGCCGTTGGTAGCCAAGCTGGATCCAGAACTGGGCGAAACCGGACCAGAATGGGCACCGGTTAAGTAAATGCCCGTTGTGATGTTGTTCCTGGCGGTGTTTACCGCCGCGATCAACCTCCGCGCAGGCATGGCCTCGGTGGGGGCTGTTCTCGACGAGGTCATCGCCTACTACGATGCGCCCGCCTCTCTGGCGGGAGTGATCACCGCGATGCCCGGTGCTTTCTTCTGCATCATGGGACTCGGCGCCGTCCCGTTAGCGCGCAGGACCGGCATCACCCCGACGATTTTCGGTGGGGCAGTACTGACGCTATTTGGTCTGGCGCTGCGCCCATATGCGCCGACGATCAGCCTGTTCATCGTGTGCACTGTTGGTGTGGTGGCAGGCGTTGCCGTGGCCAACGTGCTGTTGCCGGTGTGGGTGAAGCAATACGGCGGGAAGCACATGGTCGCTTTGATGACCGTGTACTCCGGTGTGCTGGGGCTCTCCGCAGCGCTGGGGCCTCTCAGTCGACTCATCACCGAGAATTGGCAGGGTGCCCTTGGATTCTGGGCGATTCCCTCGGCGCTGCAGGTTGTGGTGTGGATCTACGTCGTGGCGAAATTCCGCGTCGATATCCCGCGCGGATCTGGGACCGACTCGGAGCTCTACGGTAGCCTGTGGCGCTCGCCGACCGCGGTGTCGCTGATGCTGTTCTTCGGCCTGCAATCAATGAATGGCTACGTCCAGATGGGATGGCTGCCGGTTATTTTGAAAGATGCAGGTGTCGACGATTCAACGGCCGCCACCGCACTTTCCGTGGTTGGATTTTGCGGCATCCTCGGTGGATTGACGCTGCCTACAGTGATTGCCCGCTCGCGCACGTTGACCCCTTGGGTGCTTGTATTTGGGCTGGCGACCGCGGGTGGCTACCTCGGCCTTCTCGTGGCACCGGCGGCGGCCCCACTGCTGTGGGCTGTTGTGCTAGGAGTTGGCGGATGGTGTTTCCCCCTGGCCGTTGCATTGATCCCGGCGCGCACGCGTTCGCCCCTGGTAACCGCCAAGCTTTCGGGCTTTGTGCAGCCCTATGGCTACGTTGTCGCGGCGGTGGGGCCGATGCTGATCGGCGTGGCGTATGGAATTCTCGGTTCTTTCCAAGCAATTTTGATTGTGCTGATTATCCTGGGAGTGCTGCTCGGCCTGTTGGGTGTTACCGCAGCTCGCAACGTCTATATTGACGATGAATTAGCAGCTCAGAGGTAATTTCCCGGCGATGTCTAGGGGTATTGCTACCGTAGGGTTCATGGAAACGACAGGGCAGGTAGCAACGCGCCAGGAAGCGGACGCACTCCTTCGACTCATCGCCGGTGAGGGAGCAACGCTTCGCGACGATCAGTGGGTGGCCATTGACGGGCTGGTCAACCAAAGGCGCAGGATGCTTGTTGTACAACGCACGGGCTGGGGAAAATCGGCCGTGTATTTCATCGCTGCGAAACTGCTCCGCGCCAGGGGAGCGGGCCCCTCGGTCATCATCTCCCCGCTGCTTGCGTTGATGCGCAACCAAGTTGGTTCTGCGTCGCGTGCTGGGATTAAAGCAGTGACAATCAACTCCGCCAACATGACGGAATGGGAAGAGATTCAAGACCAAGTCGTCTCGGGAGACGTTGATGTGCTGCTAATTAGTCCTGAGCGACTGAACAGCCCTGATTTCCGGGAGCAAGTCTTGCCCCAGCTGGCCGGGAGCGTGGGCATGGTCGTTGTCGATGAGGCACACTGCATCTCAGATTGGGGGCATGACTTCCGGCCAGACTATCGTCGTATCCGCACTCTGCTTGCCGAGCTCCCCGTTGGAACTCCGGTGCTGGCTACTACCGCAACGGCAAATGACCGTGTTGTAGCTGACGTGGTGGAGCAATTGGGTCAGGGGACGGGAGTGCTGCGCGGTGGTTTAGACCGGGAGTCCCTCGCCCTCTCGGTTGTGTCCCTGCCGGATTCGACTCAGCGCGCCGCATGGATTGCCGAACAACTCGATAGCCTGCCCGGCTCCGGCATTATCTATTGCTTGACGGTATCTGCCGCAGAAGATTTGGCCGAAGCACTGGAATCCGCGGGGTGGAACGTGTCCGCCTATACCGGTCGCACTGAGGCAGCCGAACGCGAAGAACTAGAGCAAGCGCTTATCGGAAACGAACTTAAAGCACTCGTGGCCACCAGCGCATTGGGGATGGGCTTTGATAAACCAGACCTCGGATTCGTCATCCACCTTGGTGCCCCCAGTTCACCAATTAGTTACTACCAGCAAGTCGGTCGCGCCGGCCGTGGCACCGAGCATGCAGAAGTCATCCTGCTGCCTGGGCCCGAGGACAAAGAGATCTGGGAGTATTTCTCCCAGGTGTCCATGCCAAGTGAAGCGACCGTGCAGCAGCTTTTAGGTGCGCTCGGTGATGAGCCACTTTCCACACCCAAGCTAGAAAACTTCGTGGACTTGTCTCGTTCGCGCATTGATCAAGCCCTGAAGGTCTTGGACGTGGATGGAGCAGTGCGTCGCGTAAAGGGCGGCTGGATCTCCACCGGAAGCGAATGGAATTATAATCACGCCCGCTACGACGGTCTCGCTGCAGCCCGGAAACACGAGCAAGATGCGATGATCACCTATCAACGCACCAGCGAATGCCGGATGGTGTTTTTGCGTTCGCAGCTCGATGATCCCACCATCGTCGAAGGCGAGGTCTGCGGCAGGTGTGATAACTGCACGGGAGTCCAGCGCTCACTTGTGGTGAATCCGACGATCGCGGAGCGAGTGGATTCTCGGCTCAGCGCGCCGGGGGTGAGGCTTTCGCAACGCAAGATGTGGCCCACAGGATCGGTACGGCGAGGAAAGATTAACGGGGTGTTGGCTGGGCGCGCCTTGGGTAGGTTAAACGACATCGTTCGCGGACCTGAGCTACATAATCTGCTCAGTGACAACTCGTGGAGGCCTGCGACGGACTGGAAATCTGATCCCTGGCTGCGACGAATCGTAGCAGTCTTGGCGGATTGGGAGTGGCAGGAGCGCCCAGTCTCTGTCATTGTGCTGGGTAGCGAGGATAATGAAGGCCAAGACATGCTCATCGCAATGGGGCAGGCAGTCGCGCAGGTGGGCCGGATGAACTTTGGCGGTGTCGTAAGGCCCAGGGGCGACGAAGTTACCGCACACAACTCTGCTTTTCGGGTCAATGCCTTAGATAAGCACTTCGATTACGCGGGCGTAGAGGTCTCTGCTGTAAGCGCTGGCCCGGCGCTCCTTGTGACTGATGTCGTAGACACAGGCTGGACTGTCACGGTCGTGGGAGCAGATATTTTTGCCCAATATGGGGTCGAAATTTTGCCTTTCGCCGTGGCTTCACAGGGATAATTGTTCAAACCAATGACGTAGGCCACATTTATTGCCTAGGCTAAACTCCCATGGCACAAGCGAACCTGAACCGCGTCTACGCCGCGGTCCTCTTCCTGCTGTTCAGCGCGGGTTGGGCAGCGAACCATTTCACCACGATAATGGTCCTCTTGCGCGAGCAAGTAGGCGTTTCTAGTGAGCTCGTCAATGGTGCATATGGAATCTATGCGCTTGGCTTGGTGCCCAGCCTCTTGGGTGGTGGCGCACTCGCTGACCGATTTGGTGCGCGTCCCGTCGTAGTGGTTGGCGGAATTGTCGCTGCTGGGGGAAACCTTGCGTTGTACTTCAATCACGAAGGCGGCGCATTGTTACTGTGGCGCTTTATCATCGGCCTTGGCGTAGGTCTTTCCGTGAGCGCAGGCACGGCGTGGTCTGGACGTCTCAAAGGCGCAAGCGGCATGACTATGGCTGGGATTATGCTCACCCTCGGTTTCGCTACTGGGCCAGTAGCGGCAAGCACCATGGCGTATTTTCTTCAGCCAGATCTCAATATCGAAGTCCCCTTCATTGTGACCGTGGTGTTGTCCCTGGTTTCCGTGTTGATCACACTGGTTGTGGGGGACGCACGAGCCCCTTCGATGGAGGTGGGCTCGGCACAGATGCCGACGTACAAGCGAAGCATGGGTAAAGCACTCGCTATCTCTCTACCGATGGCGATCTGGGTGTTTGCTTCTATTGCCACTGCGCTCGTGGTGCTCTCGTCGAGGACGAACAGTGACTTCGCGCCTCCAGTGTTGCTGCCAGGTATTTCCGCAGCACTCGCGTTTGGCACTGGCATCGTGGTTCAAGCGCTGGGCCGTAAGTATGGCTGGGGGAGGCGAGCTGGTACAGCTGGTGCGAGTTTCGCTGCAATCGGTTTCCTGCTTGCCGCAGCCGGTGGAGCGTCGGTGCCAGTGTGGCTGTTTATTGTGGCCGCATTCATCCTGGGTTGTGCCTATGGCCTTAACCTACGCGAAGGACTGCTGGGAGTGGAAAAGTACTCTCCGCCTCAAAGCCGTGGCATTGCGATCGGTATCTACTACGTGTTCACCTACCTCGGCTTTGGCCTGCCACGTCTGCTTGATGTGATTGTGCCGGTCGTCGGCCCGAGCCTGCCTTTTATCATTCTTGCCGTTTTGGCAGTGGGGTCCGCCGTGATCCGAGAGGTTCAAATTCGTCGCGGATACGTGTCCTAAAAAAGTGTCCTAGAGGGTGAGTTGCATATAACGCAGATCGAGCCACTTGCCCTTGAGGAAACCCACTTCGCGCAGGAAGCCTACTTCTTCGAAGCCAGCGCGAAAGTGCAGGGAGGTGGATGCCACGTTTTCTCCTTCGATGGCGGCGATGATGGTGTGCACGCTGTCGTCGCTACGCGCTACCTCGACCAGTGCCTGCAAAAGCTCGCCGCCGACGCCACGGCCTTGGGCATCGGGGTGGACATAGATCGAGTTCTCTACCGTGTGGCGGTAACCAGGGAAATCGCGAAAATCTGAGTACGAGGCGTATCCCAAAAAGACGTCTTCGTCGTAGGCAACTAGGGCTGCGCGGGACCGTCGCAACCATTGTGCTCTGTTGTCGACATCGACATGGTCGTCGACCCATAGCGCCTGGGTATTGTCGACTGCCCAGTTGTACAAATCGGTGATCTGGGCCAGATCGTCATGCGTAGCGGGGCGGATACTCATAGAAGACATATATCGAGCATAGCGTTCTGGGACTAAGCGTTTCGATGACAGCAGGCTAAAGCCAGGTTTAAATCAGGTTCACGCCAAGAATCGGTCAATGAAGGCGGTGAGCTTTCCGGTCTCGTCATCGTCGAAACGCGAATCAACCACGATCAGCGGGGCGGTGTACTTTTCACCAGTGCTGTCTGCGACGACAAGATCGGTGCCGTAATCATCCGACAGAATCTGCCACGTCAGGTCGAGCTCGCGGGTGAGGGCATCGCCGAGTGCGGTGCCGTAGATGCGCGCGGTTTCCCCACGCGGAAACTCCTGCTTTAAGTCCGGGTCGAGCGCGAGGTATTCACCAAGGTCCGCCTCGAAACTTGCCACGATGTCGGCAACGGAACCGTTGATCCCTCGGACCGCGGCCTCTGCGAGGTCGCGGGTGAGCTGGAGGGAGGTGGATTCGTCGATACGCGAAAATGTCATGCTCAAAGTCTAGGTGTTACCGCACTGGGGCGGGAGGGGGATTGGGCGTTAAGGTAGTGCCTATGTCGAAGAAGAAGCCACGTCCTACGCCCGTGCCAGCCCAACAGATCCCCGGGCTGATCGACGCCCATACCCACCTGGCCAGCGCGAAGGCGCGGACCAAGGAGGAAGTGGACGCGATTGTTCAGCGTGCAGTCGATGTAGGTGTGCAGCAGATCTGTACAGTCGGAGACGGGTTGGCCGAAGCCGAACTCGCCCTTGAGGCGGCACACTTCAACGAACGCGTTTTTGCCGCGACGGCGATCCACCCCACCCGAGCGCACGAACTCGATGAGTCCGCGAAGCAGCGACTAATAGAGATGTCTGCGGATCCACGGTGCGTGGCCATCGGGGAGACGGGCATGGATACCTATTGGATTCAGCACGACCCCGATCGGACGGCGCCGCTAGACGTGCAGGAGGAAGCTTTCCGGTGGCACATTCAGCTGGCGGTTGATTCGGGAAAGGCCTTGATGGTGCACAACCGCGAGGCCGACGCTGAGATGATGCGCATCTTGGCCGATAGTCCTCGCCCGAAGGAAGTGATGTTGCATTGCTTCTCGTCGCCGATGGAGGTGGCACGCGAGGCCATCGAGCGTGGCTACGTGATTTCCCTGGCGGGCAACGTCACGTTTAAGCGTAACGACGAGCTGCGCCAGGTAGCGGCCGAAGCGCCGGCGGGGCAGTTGCTCATCGAGACGGATGCACCGTACATGACACCGGAGCCCTTTCGCGGTGCGCGCAACGAACCCAGTTTGATTGGCCACACCGCACTGTGTGTCGCTGAGGCTCGTGGTATGGAAGTGGCCGATCTTGCAGTTGAAGTGGGGGATACGTTTCGACGAGTTTTTGGCCTGACTTAGGAAAAGTTACATCAAAAAGTGTGAGAATCGTCACTTCTATGGCGGACGTCAATTTTCATTTCCGCTGGAAGAGGCCATTTTCGGTAGGACACGCATTGATTGCATAAAGATAACGTTCTGGTAAAATCGGTGCCGTTATCGTATCGTTACCGGAAGAAATCGCGAGTAGTTCCGCGAAAGATCCGAAATTCCCTACTTTGAGGACACCTACTTCCATGTCGTCTAAGAAGATCAATAAGTCCGCCTCCCTTCCACTGAAGATTGCCGCAGGCGGCGTTCTTGGCACCCTCGTTGTCGGCGGCGTTGCCGTCGCTGGCGCAGCTCAGAAGGACGTCACCATCGACGTCAACGGCCAAGCACAGTCCCTGTCCACCTTCTCCGGCAGCGTTGAAGGTGCACTCGAGGCCGCTGGTATCCAGATCGGTACCGAGGACCTCGTCTACCCAGCGCCATCCGAGTCCCTGGCAAGCGGTGACACGATCACCGTGCAGACCGCAAAGCCAGTCGCTGTTGTCATCGACGGCAAGGAGCAGGAGCTCACCTCCACCGCGACCACCGTCGAAGGCCTCATCCGCGAGCTCGACGGCATCAACGGTGGCGCAGAATACAACGCTGCACCAGATGCACCTGTCACCGACGGCATGACCCTGGATGTGACCAACCCAAAGATCGTTGCCATCAACGATGGCGGCAACGTCACCTACACCTCCGCAGCTAAGAAGACGGTCGGCGAGCTGCTCGCATCCCGCGGTGTTGCAGTGGACTCCTTCGACCGTGTGTCCCCAGCTCTGAACGAGCAGGTGCAGCCAGGCCAAGAGATCTCCATCGAGCGCGTCAACGTTCGTGAATCTGCTGAGACCGTGACCTTCGACGTTCCTGCAAACTACGTCGAGGACCACAACCTTGAGCAGGGCCAGGAAGAGGTTCGCGAGCAAGGCCAGCAGGGTGAAAAGCGCATTGTCAGCCGTGTCACCTACGTCAACGGCGAAGCACAGAGCGAAGAGGTTATCTCCGAGCGCGAGGTACGCGAAGCAAAGCCAGCCACCATCGCACGTGGCACCAAGGCTCCTGCAGTAGAGGCAGCTCCAGCAGAGTCTGCACCTTCTGAGTCCGCATCGTCTCCAGCTGCTTCCGGTAACTCCGGCGCAGCGGCACCTGCAGTGTCCAACGGTTCCGTCTGGGATTCCCTGGCTCAGTGTGAGTCCGGCGGCGACTGGTCCATCAACACTGGCAACGGCTACCAGGGTGGCCTGCAGTTCAGCCAGTCCACTTGGGCTGCATACGGCGGCACCCAGTACGCACCATCTGCTGACCAGGCAACCCGTGAACAGCAGATCGCAATTGCTGAAAAGACCCAGGCATCCCAGGGCTGGGGCGCATGGCCAGCATGTACCTCTAAGTTGGGCATCCGCTAAACTCCCGCTAGTCTCGGAGCTTATGAGCACTCCCGACTCCCATCTGCTTGGTCCCGTTGAAATCCGAGATCTTGCAGCAGAACTGGATGTCACCCCAACGAAGAAGCTGGGGCAGAACTTCGTCCATGACCCAAACACGGTGCGCCGCATTGTTGCGGCCGCCGATCTCTCGCCCGACGATGTGGTGATCGAGGTCGGCCCGGGTTTGGGTTCTTTGACGTTAGGTCTCGTTGACACGGTCCGTCGCGTCGTTGCCGTGGAAATTGATCCGCGCCTGGCGGGCCGCCTCGAGCAGACTGTTACGCAGCGCGCACCTGCGTTTGCCGATCGCCTCGATGTGGTGAACATCGACGCACTGAAAGTCACCGCCGCGGATTTACCAGAGGCGCCGACCGCACTGGTAGCCAACCTGCCGTATAACGTTTCGGTGCCTGTGCTTTTGCACCTGCTCGAGGAATTCCCTTCGATCCGCCGCGTGCTTGTCATGGTGCAAGCCGAGGTCGCCGACCGCCTCGCAGCGCAGCCAGGCTCGAAAATCTACGGCGTCCCCAGCGTCAAGGCGTCCTTCTACGGCGACGTCACCCGCGCGGGCTCCATCGGCAAGAATGTCTTCTGGCCGGCACCGAAGATCGAATCGGGTTTGGTTCGCATCGACGTGCGCGACAAGGGATGGTCGCGCGAGGCGCGCTCCGAGGTTTTCCCGCTTATCGACGCGGCCTTTGCCCAGCGCCGCAAGACCCTGCGCTCCTGTCTCTCAGGCATCTTCGGTTCCGGCGCAGCGGCGGAAGAAGCGCTCGTCGCAGCCGATATCGACCCGCAATTGCGCGGCGAAAAGCTGCTTGTCGACGATTATGTGCGACTCGCTGAGGTCCGAAAGGCCAGTAGCAGTGATTAGCGCGCAGCGGTTCACAGCTCGTGCATACGGCAAGGTGAACTTACACCTCGGTGTCGGCGAGGCACGCTCCGACGGCTACCACGAACTGGCCACTGTCTTTCAGTCGGTGGATCGACCGGAGACAGTCAGCCTGGTCGTAGCCTCGGATGCCAGGCGTGTCAGCCACGGATCCGTAGTGGAGCGAATGTCCACGGATTTCCGGGTCAATGAACCCGAGATGGACATTGACACTCCCACAAATCTTGCCTGGCGCGCCGTCGATGCAGTCGTCGAGGCCTACCGTGGACTTCCCGGCACAGATCACGTCGCACTGCCTACTTTGTCTATCGAAGTCCTCAAGACCGTCTTCGTTGCCGGAGGTATGGCCGGGGGCTCCGCGGATGCCGCGGCAGCACTGGTAGCCGCCAATCATTACCTGAGCTACTACGCGCAGCATCATTTCTCGGAAGCAGTGCTGATGCGCATCGGTGCAACCCTAGGCGCCGACGTTCCATTTTGTGTGATGGGAGGGACCGCACTCGGCACAGGCCGCGGAGACAACCTCGCTCCCATGCTCACGCGCGGTGAATTCTGGTGGGCATTCGTCTCCCAGCAAGAGGGGCTGTCCACCGGCACCGTGTTTGAGCATCTCGACGACATGCGGCACAACGATCCGTCGCTGGTTCCGCGCATGGATACAGGAAGAATCGCGCGCTCCCTCGTCGGAGGGGACCCGATCGCGGTCGCGGGAGCACTGCATAATGACTTGCAAGCCGCGGCGGTGACACTGCACCCGAATCTGCGACGCACCATGAATGAGGCGATGGGGCTCAATCCGCTCCGCGCCATCGTCTCGGGTTCGGGGCCGACCCTGGCGCTGTTGTGCGAAAACCGCGAACACGCCCAACGCGTCGTCGATGCTCTCACCGCTACCGTGGCGTACGAGGGGTTTGTGGCGCGTGGCCCCGCCCCGGGTACCCACATGGTGGATTAGCTCCCAGGTTTTCCACGGGATTTTTATCGTGCACTAGAATTAGTCGCACTATGGCTAATCTGATCAACTTGGAAAATGTTTCCAAAACGTGGGGTTTGAAGACCCTGCTCGACGGTGTCTCGCTTGGCATCCAAACCGGTGACCGGATCGGAGTAGTCGGTCTCAACGGTGGCGGTAAAACTACCTTGCTGGAAATTGTCACCGGCATTGAAGAACCGGATTCGGGTCGGGTCTCACACAACTCGGATCTGCGTATGGCAGTGGTGACGCAGCGCTTCGACCTCGACGAGGACCTCACCATCGGCCAAGCCGTCGTCGAACCGCTGGGGCTGGAAACCTTCGAGTGGGCATCCAACGCAAAGGTGCGCGAAGTCCTGCAAGGAACCGGCGTCGCCGAGCTTGGGTTAGAGACCCCGGTCGGTCAACTCTCCGGTGGCGAACGCAGGCGCGTGAACCTCGCCGCCGCCTTGGTCCAAGACCTCGATCTGGTGGTGCTGGACGAGCCAACCAACCACCTCGACGTTGAGGGAGTGCAATGGCTGGCAGATCACCTGCTCTCACGCAAGATCGCGATTCTCGTGGTCACGCACGACCGCTGGTTCCTAGACAAGATTGCCACCTTGACGTGGGAGGTGCACGACGGCACCGTCGATGTCTACGAAGGCGGATACAACGACTGGACTTTCGCCCGGGCCGAGCGCGCCCGCCAGGCCGACGCCATTGAGCAGCGTCGCCAGAACCTCGCACGCAAGGAACTCGCCTGGCTGCGCCGCGGCGCACCGGCGAGAACCTCCAAGCCGCGCTACCGCATCGAGGCAGCCGAAGCTCTGATTTCTAATGTCCCGGCACCCCGAGACAAGATTGAGCTGATGAGCTTTTCCAAGCAGCGTCAAGGCCGCGTTGTCATCGAACTCGAGGATGCCCGCATCGATGCACCCGACGGGCGCACCCTCGTCGACCACCTCACCTGGCGCCTCGCCCCGGGAGAGCGAATCGGCCTGGTCGGCGTGAACGGTTCCGGAAAGACTACGCTGCTGAGAACCCTGGCAGGGGAGTACCCCTTGGCCGCGGGCAAGCGTATCGAGGGCCAAACTGTGCGCATCGGCTGGTTGAAGCAGGAACTCGACGATCTTGATCCGAAACAACGCCTCCTCGAGGCCGTCGAAGACGTGGCCAACTACATGACACTCGGCGACAAAGAAGTCTCGGCCTCCCAACTTGCGGAACGGCTTGGATTCTCCCCAAAGCGCCAACGCACCCCAGTCGGCGACCTCTCCGGCGGTGAGCGCCGTCGCCTCCAGCTCACGCGTGTGCTCATGAGCGAGCCGAATGTTTTGCTTCTCGACGAGCCCACCAACGACTTGGATATCGACACCCTCCAAGAGCTCGAAGACCTGTTGGATAATTGGGCAGGAACTCTTGTGGTCATCTCCCACGACCGCTATCTCATTGAGCGCATCGTTGATTCAACCTATGCGCTCTTCGGCGACGGTACATTGACCAGTCTCACTGGTGGGATTGAAGAGTATCTTTCTCGTCGTGAAGCGATGAATGACTCCCAAGGTGTGCTCGACCTGGGGATCAAGAACGATGCGGCCTCCGCCCCTGAGCCCAAGAGCTCGGGGTTGAGCTCGCAGGAAGAACGCGACATCACCAAGCAGATGAACGCGCTGGAGCGCAAAATGGGCAAATTAACCGATAAGATATCTACATTCGAGGAAGAGCTGGCGCGGATTTCCGCCAGCGATGGCCCCGACTATGCCCAGCTCACGCAGGTCACCGAGGAATTGGGTGAGGTGCGCGAAGAACACGAGGGTTTGGAAATGGAGTGGATGGAACTCGGTGAGCGACTCGAAGGTTAGCCAGCGACACAGGCCCTCATGGTTGCACTTCAACCGGTGGGGCCTGGTTTTTGCTGCGATCTTTTTCACTCTCGGGCTGACCCCCTCACTACTGCTGCGCGACTGGTTCTACCAAGGCCTTGTCTCGGGGGTTTCCGCAGGTGTCGGCTACGGCATCGGAGTTTTGGTGCACTGGCTCGTAGTGAAATTCGTGGTGTGGCGAAGGATTAGTATTCCTGAGTCGAGATGGCGCATCATCGATATCGCATTGGCGTCGATTTTGCTGATCTGGATGCTCGCGGTCATTATTTTGTCCTCGCGTTGGCAGCGTGGATTAGCGGAGCTTACCGAAGGCATCCCGTCACCTTTGTGGCAGCGGCTGCTCATTTTGCCCACTGGCCTTGTCGTGGCGCTGCTCGTTGTGGGTGTCGGGCGTGGTGCGCGGTGGGTTGCACAGCGGATCCGCCGCGCGCTGCCGGAACGCCTTGCACCGACGGTGCGCGGTGCCGTGGGGTGGGTCGCCGTGTTGCTCGTCGCGGCATGGCTTGTTGAGACTGCTATTCCAGGCAGTATCGTCGCTACCGGAGAGCGGATCTTCTCAGTACGCAACGCGAATGCGGAGCCGGGCAGGGACGCCCCAGCGGAAACCGAGCGGGCGGGTTCACCCACCTCATCTCTGTCCTGGGACGGCGTGGGCGCTTATGGTTCTCGCTTTCTCGACCAAGGCTTGAACGCAGAAGAGCTGGAGGAGCTGTCGGGTGAACCGGCGAAGGAACCGATCCGCTTGTACGCCGGGATCCAACATGCTCCGACGGATGCCCAGCGTGCCGAGCTCATCATCGACGAGCTCGAGCGCACTAAGGCCACCGAGAGGGAAGCCATTTTGGTGACCATGACCACGGGTACCGGCTGGGTGAACTCGTCGACAGCTCAGGCCTTTGAATTGCTCTACAACGGCGACACTGCGATTGCCGCAGAGCAGTATTCCTCGATGCCTTCTGCTTTCCATTTCTTCGCCGGCGGCGAGGCGGTGCAGACGGCGGGCCGGGAGTTCATCACTCCCATCCTCGACTGGTGGAACAAGTTGCCGGAAGATGATCGGCCGAAGTTGTACCTGTATGGAGAATCGCTGGGCACAACCGCCGTCGAATCAGCGTTTTCTGGAATGCGCGACATCGCCAACTCTGTCGACGGCATTTTGTTGGCCGGGCCGCCAAATTTCAACCCGCTGTGGCCTGAGTTCACTTCGCGACGAGACCCCGGCACACCCGAGGTGAAGCCGGAATATTCGGCGGGCATGGTTGTCCGTTTTGCGAACAACAACCAGGACATCGCGGCTCTTACCCAGGACGAGATCGAGTGGGGCCCGACCCGGATGCTCTACCTGCAGCACCCCTCGGATCCCGTGGTGTGGTGGAGTCCCGAATTGATTTTCACCGAACCGGATTGGTTGAAGGAAGATCCCGGCTTCGATCGCTTGCCCGAGATGGGCTGGGCTCCATTTGTTACCTTCCTCCAGTTGTCCGCTGACCTGCCTGTGTCCCAAAACGTGCCCGATGGGCACGGCCATAACTATGGAAATTCCATGGTTCCAGGCTTCGCAGCGATTGCTCCTGATGGGCGTTTCGACGAGGCCTACGTCCGCGAGACCCAAGATCGGCTGGGGGAGGCCCTCGTCATCGGTGACTAGGCCTGCACGGCCTGCTGGCCCGACTAGCTCACCGATAAGTGAGTACCATTGGGCACATGATTCTGATTAACGTTCGTTTTCGCCCCCTGCCAGAACACGCCGAAGATTTCCGCGAGAAGGTCGCTGAGTTCACTGAGGCTTCCCGTGCGGAAGACGGTTGCCTGTTCTTCGATTGGTACCGCAACACTGATGACCCCAACGAGTACCTGCTGATCGAAGCTTTTAAGGACGACGCTGCCGAAGCACACGTCGGTTCCGATCACTTCAAGGCAGCAGGGGAGCTGTTCCCAACTATTTTGAAAGAGACCCCAACGATCATCAATACCTTGATCGAGGGCAAGCTGGAGTGGGATGAAATGGCCGAGTTTAAGGTCGAAAACTAAGCGCCTCAAGCAGTTCAATGGGCCGTCTTTTGATACGAAGGCGGCTCATTTTTTCATGCGAGAAGGGGAAGGTACCGTAGTGGATATGGGATCTGACAACACGACATCGAAGCCACCAAAACTGCATAAGAAGGCCTATGAGACTGAGCTGAAGAGGCTGCAGGCTGAGCTCGTCGATATGCAACAGTGGGTCGTGGAAACTGGTGCCCGCGTCGTCGTGGTCATGGAAGGTCGCGACGCCGCAGGTAAGGGCTCGGCTATCAAGCGGATCACTCAGTACCTTAACCCGCGCTCGGCCAGGGTCGAGGCGTTGCCGACACCTAACTCGCGCGAGCAGGGGCAGTGGTACTTTCAACGCTATGTAGAAAAGCTTCCTACAGCGGGCGAGATCGTTATCTTCGACCGCTCCTGGTACAACCGTGCGGGTGTCGAGCGTGTCATGGGTTTCTGCACGTCGCAGGAGTACCGCCGCTTCCTGCACCAGGCACCAATTTTTGAACGTCTCCTCGTCGAGGACGGCATTATGCTGCGCAAGTATTGGTTCTCTGTCTCCGATGAGGAACAGGTGGCAAGGTTCCAATCGCGCCTCGACGATCCGCTGCGCCGGTGGAAGCTCTCGCCGATGGACCTGGAGTCCATTAACCGGTGGGAGGATTATTCCCGTGCCAAGGACGAGATGTTTATCCACACTGATATCCCGTCGGCGCCGTGGTACACCGTTGAATCCGAGGACAAGAAGCGCTCACGCATCAACGTGATTTCGCATCTTCTCTCTACGATCCCTTATGAGAAGATCGATCGTCCATTGCCTGAGATCCCAACACGCCCAGAACCAGGCGACTACAAGCGCCCTCCACGTGGCGAGTTCCGCTACGTGCCAGACGTGGCTGCCAATCTAGAGCAAGCGAAGTCGAAGAGCGGCAAGGGCAAAGGGTCCAAGGATAAAGATAAGGACAAGAAGAAAAAGAAGAAATAAGCCGCTTCTTCTTGAATAAGCCCCTAGGTTGCGGGGTATCCCCGGCGCGCGGAGACGGATTTGTCTCGGGGAATCCAAAACCTTAAGCGTGCGTCGACGTTTTTCGAGATCCCGATGCGCGGCCCAGCCACCCACTCGGGCTCGGTTTTACGTTCGTGCAGCATGAACTCGGGTCCAGTCACGGGTTGCCCATTGTCGCTGATTTCCAGCCCGAGTGCCTTACCCAAATTGCCCGGCCCGCGCGCGAGGTTAAAGAAGTCCACGTCCCCGCGTCGCGCCCGTGCGAGTTCGATGCCATCGACGACCTCGCCAGCGCGCAAGAGGCACCCTTGTCCCGTGCCGCGAGGTGCACACACGATATTTCCTGCCTTGTGGATCCCGTACGAGTGATAGACGTACATCCTGCCGGGCTCGCCAAACATTGCTGCATTGCGCGGCGTCTGCCCGCGATAGGTGTGCGCGGCCTCGTCCTCAGCGCCGAGATAGGCCTCCACCTCGGTGAGGCGAATTGTCACGCCACGGTGAGAAAGCAGACAACCAAGCAGCTGAGGAGCAACGAGATTGGCGGGTAGTGCGAAATCGATCAACCGATCCACTCGCGAATCTTTTTCAGAGCTCCATGATTGACGTTGGAGTCCGCGATCTCGTCGGCGATCTCCTTGAGCTTCGGGTGTGCGTTCTCCATGGCCACGGCGGTACCTGCTGCAGCGAGCAAGTCGTAGTCGTTGAGGTAGTCACCGATAGCTGCGGTGTCTTCCTGCTTGATACCCAACACCTTGGCCAGGTCGTGCAGGGCAACACCCTTATTGACTCCAGGTGCCATCACGTCGAGCCAGTGCTTGGAGCTCACGGCGATGGTGTAGTCCGATGCGACCTCTTGAATGACCGGCAGGGCATCCTTTTCAGAGTCGGTCTCCACGAAAAGCGCAATCTTCACCACGTTCGTGTCCACCTCGTCAAAGACCGACTCGGTGTGCCGGTTGGCAAGGTAGTACTTGTCAACCTCGGTTTGGACGTCCACCGGCATGTCTTCATCGGTGAAGGAAACATCGGCCTTACACAGAACAATGTGCACACCAACATCAATCGATTTCACAGCTTCGAGGATGCGCAGCACGACATCACGTTGCATCCGCTTCTGGGACACCACCTCGCCCTTGTGCCACACCACAGCACCGTTCTCGGCAATATAGGTGTGAGGACGGGTATTGGTCACGGAAAACATGTGCTGCAGAGTGGCAAGCTGACGCCCCGAGGCGGGTGCGATAGTCATGCCAGCGAGCTCGGCGCGACCGAGAAGATCCCAAAAAGGATCGGGGATCTGGCCGTCACCGTCGAGGAGCGTACCGTCCATGTCTAAGGCAATAAGTTTTGGAGAATTAATAGCGAGACCCTTTGTCATGTGAAACACTGGCTACATGAATCAGCCTGTAAAAGTTACCGTAGAAAAGTCTACCGGAATCCTCACCTTAGATCGTCCCAAAGCGCTGAACAGCCTCAACGACGAGATGATGACATTGATTACGGATGCCTTAATCGCCTGGAAGGACGATCCCGCCATCGAGCAGGTAGTAATTCGCAGCGACGCCAAGCATTTTTGCGCCGGCGGTGACGTCCGCACCATCCGAGACCAAGTCCTGGCCGAGGATTTTCAACCGGTGGATGATTTCTTTGCGTACGAGTACAACACCAACTTGATGATCTCCGAATACCCCAAGCCCTACATCGCATTAATGAACGGCCTGACCATGGGCGGCGGCCTTGGTGTCTCCGCCCACGGTTCGCACCGCGTGATCACCAGCGATTCATGGGCATCCATGCCGGAGATCAATATCGGCTTCATTACCGATGTCGGTATTTCGCACCTCTTCCAGCACCTCCCGGGCCATCCATCGCTGGCGTTGGGCAAATTCCTCGGGCTGACGGGCTACCGCTTGAAAGCAGCCGACATGATCGAAACGGGTCTTGCCACCCACCACGTTGAAAGCTTCGACGGACTGCTCGAAGCCATCATCGAAAAGGGCGTCAGCGCCATCGAGGAAGCGGCCATCGCACCATCGGCAAGTCCTGAGCTGCCTTCGCTTTACGACGGCATCGAGGCGCAATTCCAGGGTTCTTGGGAAGAGATCGAGCAAAACTTGCACGGAGATCTGAAGGAACTCGTCGATAAGCTGACCTCGCAGGCATCCCCTTCCGCGCTGGTGGCGGCAACGGAGCTCTTTGAGGCCAACTCCCAACTCGATCTTGCGGGATCTCTCGACAACGAAGGGGCCCTCGGCTCATTCATGCGGCGAGAGCCAGATTTTGCCGAAGGCGTGCGCGCGGTACTGGTGGACAAGGACCAGGATCCGCACTTTGCTGAGGCAGGCCCAGCAGAGCGTTATCGCGCGGTACTGAAGCGCTAGACGCTCAACTCGCCGTCCGCGTCCGTGGTCAATTTACGATTCCTTGCGTAGGTGTCCCGGGTGCGTTTTTCGTCGATATGCGAAGGAAAGTCTGCGACCGTCGCGCTGATGGCCTCTTGATTCGCGTCGGGGAGGCCGAGTTGAGGTCCGCGAAGCAGGACGATTCCCGTCGTTTCTTGATTGAGTTGAGTGGCCGCATGCGTCCACATATTTACTACTGGTTTGGCAGCAATGATGGCGTCGTTGAGATCGCTTGCGTCGAATTGGGGGCGCAGCAATTGGGGAATGCCATTATCGAGGGCAAAGCGGCGCAGGTACACGGCTGCTTGAGCAGCGGGTGCTCCCGCAAGTCCCTTATCAGCCCACGACCAGGTTGCTTGGTTCTCGTGCACGGTGGCGATGACCTGAGCCTCCACCTCGAAGGTGTCGTGTCCGGGAGAGACGACGAGTGCTCGGCCGGTGGCTAAGTTCGCGCGGATCTGTGCATTAGGAAAGTAACCGTGGAACAAGAATTGGTGTTCCTTGCTGGTGAGATACCCGTCGGCGAGCACGTCGCCGAACGACAAGCCCCCGCTGATGTCGGTGACGTTGCCGTCTTTCAGCGTCAGCGTAGTTCCGTCGGAAATCGAGACTGTATTGCCAGACGAAGTGCACTCGAAGCCGCGTTGCGCAACGAATGCCTGGACAGCGCGTTGTGCATCGAGGCCCTCTCGCAGGGAGGCGACTCCGCTGATCAGAGCGGGGCGGAAGGCGCCCTCTTGCGGGGCGCCGTTGAGGGCCACCACGCTGGAGGTTCCATCGGAATGGGGAGCTAAAAACACCGGCGCATTGCCGAAGAGGGTACGGGTAGCGGCAATGAGCTGATCCGATGCTTGCTCATCGCGGTGCAACTCCGGGACTTCGAAATTAGCCACTCGCTCGGTGCGCCACTGCCAGATCCCGTTGCGGATAATGGCGGCCCGGGTGCCTGTGGCTTCAGTAACGTGTCCGTCCTGGAAGTGCACGCGCAGGTCCACAAAGGCGTCGAGGGCGTCGTCGGCGGGGTCCGGCCCGGAGAACTCGATGCCCTCGATCCTGCCTGTCGATGCGCCGGCGATGGAATCTATATCGTTCTGGGCGATCGCCCCGTCGGTCTCGATGTCCTGCAAAGTGGAGGGCATAAGTGAGTCCACGTTTTCCACGATTTCCTTCCGCGCTCGTGAGCTCGCAGTCACGCGGGCTCAAATCATACAACGAGTGTAACTGTATTCCAGGCCAAGTCGCGGTGCGGAGTCGGTGTGGAGTCGGTGGGAATCGGTGCACTTCCAGGAAGAAATGATCCGAGAGTACATACATAGATACTATTATTGCAGGTCGTGGGTGTGACAAAGTACCCCCGGTACCTGTAATGACATGCCAAATCACATAAAGTTAGGGAATCGCTGGGGCATCACCCTGCCCCCGAAAACTGTTCCTTATCCACCTAAGTTAAGAGCGAAGAAGAAGAGGATTGATTTGAGCACTCAGGACAGCATGCAACAAAAGCAGGAAGACTGGAATCGTCGCCTGAAGCAAGCACAGGAAATGTTGCCGCTGATCAGTAAGCTCCATCGAGATAGCAACGCCGTTACCTCGATTTTCGGCAGGATTCTGGTGGGTGCGACCGACATCGACATTCTGAAAGCGCACCGCTTCGCACGTCGTGTCGTTTCCCGCGAGCTCTCGTTGGATGAAACCCTTCCCATCGCGCGTGAGCTGGTCACCATGGACCTGGGTTCCGCGTCGATCGATCTAGGCCGCCTAGCGAAGAACTACGGTCGCCTGGAGAACAAGGATTTGCGCGAGTACCTCGAAGAAGAACTCGCACCTGTCATCGGCGGGGACACGGAGAAGCAGGCTAAAGATGTTGTCCTCTACGGATTTGGCCGTATTGGACGCCTACTTGCCCGCATCCTGATCAAGCGCGACGCCACCTACGGAGGCGTTAGGCTTCGCGCGATCGTTGTGCGCAAGAAGGGCGACGACGACATCGTGAAGCGCGCCTCCCTGCTGCGCCGCGACTCCGTTCACGGAGCATTCGAAGGCACCATCACCGTTGACCAGGACAACGATGTGATCTGGGCGAACGGCACGCCGATCCAGATGATCTACTCGGACGACCCATCGACCATTGACTACACGTCCTATGGCATTAACGACGCCATCGTCGTGGACAACACCGGCCGCTGGCGCGATCGCGAAGGATTGTCTCAGCACCTCAAATCCACCGGTGTCAGCAAGGTCTTGCTCACCGCGCCGGGCAAGGGCGATGTCAAGAACATTGTCTACGGCATCAACCACAAAACGATCACTAACGACGATTCCGATCGCGTACTTTCCGCAGCATCGTGTACCACCAACGGAATCACCCCAGTGTTGAAGGTGATCGGCGACCGCTACGGTGTCAAGCACGGACACGTGGAAACCGTGCACTCCTACACTAACGACCAGAACCTAGCGGACAACTTCCACAAGGGACCACGCCGTGGCCGTGCTGCTGGCCTGAACATGGTGCTCACCGAAACGGGTGCAGCGAAGGCAGTCTCCAAGGCGCTGCCAGAGTTTGAAGGCAAGCTCACCGGCAATGCGATTCGCGTTCCGACCCCGGATGTATCCATGGCCGTGCTGAATCTCGACCTTGAGACTGAGGTAGACAAGGACGAGGTCAACGACTACCTGCGTCGCGTATCTACGGACTCGAACCTCCGTCAGCAGATTGATTACATCCATTCCCCAGAAGTCGTCTCCACGGACTTCGTTGGCTCGACCCACGCGGGTGTCGTCGATGGCTTAGCGACGATTGCCTCGGGAAATCACCTCGTGCTCTACGTTTGGTATGACAACGAGTACGGCTATTCCAACCAGGTGATTCGTATCGTCGAGGAGATCGCCGGTGTCCGCCCGCGCGTTCTTCCGATCCGCAAGGACCCGACCGACATTCGCTAGCATTTCAATATCTGGCATAGGCCAGGCCAGCAAACCCCAGGGATCCCCCTGGGGTTTGCTGCTTTTTGCGGCCTTGCGAAAACAACGGTACACCCACAATGGGGTGGTTCACGGTGCGTGTCCAGAGCTCCTTGCGGGGCTCGATGTGGTGTCCGGGGCGTATTCCTAGGTGTCTATTTTGGCGAGAATTAAAGATGTTTCCCCTGGGAAACTGCCTGTTCAGCGCGTTAGCGTTTCAAAGTTGGCAGGGCAGTGACCTCTTGCGAATAAAGATTCGTTTGCGTCGCTAGAAATGACATGCTCAAGGCCTATTGATTGTGTGGTGACGACTTCGGAGGCCTGGACTGTCCTCGTGTTTGTGGCGACGTGAAGTTTGCGAATTTGCCGGAAGATTTTCCCTCTATGAAAGGGGATGTGCACATGGATGGAACGAATGGAGAGTCGTCTCGGGTGCTGAATTTTGAGCGTTACGACCGAAAGGTCATGCAATTTTCTCTCATTAAGTGAGCTTATAAGTTTCGGTTTGTGCTTTTCTGCCTACTGACTAGTGTGTTACGTTTTCCACCTAATGTGACTTGACCCACAATTGGGGCACACTTTTTAGGAAGGTTCGATGTAGATGAGTTCCAGCAGAGGATTCGGCGCAGTGTTGGATTGGCGCCCACGTAGTAGTTTGGCCCGATTTGGGCTGATTGCGGTATTCATTGCCCCGCTCATTCTTTCTGTGGGATACATGTGGTCCATGTGGGACCCCACAAAATATCTTCCTGACGTGCGACTTGCCGTTGTTAATGAGGACACCGGAGAGTTCGGCGATTCCGTTGTCGATGGGTTAGTCAGCACCGATTACATGGCCTTTGAGGAGACCTCCGCGGAGCAAGCTGCAGACGGCTTGCTCCGCGGGGACTACCTGTTTACGGTGCATATTCCAACGAACTTTTCGGATGATCTGGAATCGGTGATGGATCCCAATCCAGTGAGCCCCACCGTGACCATCTCATACAACGACTTCAATGGCACTAATGGTTCGGTGCTGACTTCTGGCGTTGTCCCGAAGGTAGAGACCGCAGTTGCCGCCGGCATTCAGGAAGGATATGCAGTCAAAGTCCTCGACGGCATGAACTCACTCGGTGATGGTCTGATCAGGGCGCACGACGGATCCGTCAAATTGAATGAAGGTGCGGGGAAAGTCGACGATGGAGTGGGCAAGGCGCTCAGCGGGATCAGCGACCTACGTGATGGTTCCGGCCAGCTTGTCGACGGTACCGGGGCAGCACTCGACGGTTCCGGCCAGCTTGTCGACGGTACCGGGGCTGCACTCGACGGCTCAGGGCAGCTTGTCGATGGCACCGGGGCAGCACTCGACGGCTCAGGGCAGCTTGTCGATGGCACCGGGGCTGCACTCGACGGCTCCGGCCAACTCGTCGACGGCCAAAACCAGCTTGCTGCAGGTCTCAATCAGTTTGAAACCGAAGGTCTGGGACAGCTTGCTGATGGTGCTGTCCAGATCGACGACGGCGTCCAACAATTAACTGGCATGCTCATCCCGATGCTGGAGCAAGCTCAAGTCGCTGCTCCACACCTCTATAGCGCTGCGGAATTACTGAACTCTGTTGGTCGCAACGAGGAAGCTAATCAGATCCTTGCCGTCGCAGAACAACTCGATGGCGCTGTCGTTGGCGACCTCAACCGTTTGCGCGACGGAACCGCCCAGATGCGCGGCGAACTCAACGATCCAGGCTCCCAATTGATGAGCGGTTGGAACCAGATTACCGACGGCTCCGACCAGCTCGTCGCGGGTCAAAGTGAACTCCACGACGGACTCGTGCAAATCAATGATGGCCAGGGTGCGCTGCACGACGGGCTCATCCAGATCAACGACGGTCAGGGTGCGCTGCACGACGGGCTCACCCAGATCAACGATGGCCAAGGTGCGCTGCACGATGGACTCACCCAAATCGACGACGGCCAGCAAAGGCTCTACAGCGGTACCGGACAGCTCTACGAAGGTGGCCTTGCGTTGAAGGACGGCACAAGTGGGCTGTCCGAAGGTGTGAGCACACTTGAGGGGTCCTTGAAGTCCGGTGTGGAAAAGGCACCTCGCGTGGAAGATGTTGAGGCATCCGCTCATCAGGTCGCCGTACCCGTGTCCTTTGGCGAGGATTACCACAATGCCGTTCAGCTTGTTGTTGCCGCCGACGACCCAACAGTGAAAGAAGTCAAGGGTGGCGTCTCGATCCTATTGATCCTGGTGTTCGGTTTCTTGCTGATGGCTCTTGCTTCCGTCCTAATGCCGCACGTCATTGGTAGGAACCGATTGGACAACGCATTCGGCCCGACTGTCCGTGGATACATTGCGGCCTTCTTTGCAAACGCAATCATTCTTGCTGTCTTGGCGTCAGTTTCTGTGGCCTTTGGCTGGTCGCCTGCTAATTGGCCGATCATGATCTTCGTTTTGGCTGTCATTGCAGCGCTGGGTACGGCGATGTTCCAGATGCTTCGAAGTCTGCTGGGTCGAGTCTTCGGCGGAATGGCTTCATTGGCCACCGTTGCTTATGGAGTATTTTCCTTCGGTGCGGTCTGGCCGATCGATCTGATGCCTAAAGTCTTTGAAATGTTGAACAAAATTCACCCGATGACCTACGCGCGAGATGCCTTCGTTCGTGCTTCGGATGGCATTTATGACGGTACGTTCTTCGCTGGTCTCGGTGTCATGGGAATCTTTATCGTGCTCTCCTTCCTGGTGACCTACCTGGTCCGCCGGGCTAGGGTCCAGGGAGCTGCTCGTGAGCATAGTGAGATGAGGGCGGAGGAAACTTTGCGCGATGATGACCTAGTAAAGGTCTAGTTCCTCGCCTTCCGATTGAAATGAACGCACCTCGAGTCGCCGTGAATTTTCGGGCGACTCGAGGTGCGTTTGAGATGTATCAGTACCGCCGATGAGCAGAGGTACTGCGAACTAGTGCAAGTTAGACGTTGGATGGGACTTTGTGCGAATCGGTGTCAGCTGTTGGCTGTACTACGCGACGCTGTGCAATGAGGTGATCAAGGCTGATGCGTCCAGCGCCAGCTGCCGTCAGCGCCAGGGCGGCGGCTCCAATGGCTCCCACCAATTCCCAGCCGCCATTTTCAACGAAAAGACCGCTCGAGATGTGGACGATGATTGCTGCGCCCAGCATTTCGAGAGCGACGATGATGCCGACCCAGCGGGTAGCCAAGCCAGCGATGATGAGGATGCCGCCGAGGAGTTCAATGATCGCTGCGATTGGGGCAGACAAACCGGGGAGGGGAGCGCCCATCATGCCAAAAGATTCGGTGGTGCCGGCAAGGGTCCATTCCGTGAACTTCTGCCAGCCGTGGGCGATGAGAATGGCGCCGAGGACAATGCGGGCAACAAGCGCTGAAATGTCTTTAGTAATTTGCATTGCACGAACACTACAGATTTCAATCAATTGGTGCAAATTTAAAGCAATTTGGATGCTTGGCGCGTTCCAAACCCTTGATTGAGGATGGGTGATGGCTGCCAAAAACCAGGCGTGACCAGAGCAAATGCTAATCTATTTTGAGCGGTAACCATTCGACATGCACTCGAATACCAAGGAGAATAATGGGGAAGCCAACAAGGCCTTCGAAGCCACGGAAAGATGATGAATTTCGTGAAGAGCGAAGGCGACAACGCGCACAGCAACGCGAGGATGATGAGTATGCCCTCTATGCAGAAGACTCGTGGGGCAACGATGATCTTGGCTGGGAGGGTGGAGAGAAATCCGTTCGCGCCCGCCGCTCCGGCCACATGGGTAGGAACAGGCGGCGCCACTGAAGCACTGAATGGCTGAAACGCAGGCTATTTGCGCTTCTTCACCACGCGCTTCGAGTGTAAATCAATGGCTTCCTCGTAGTATTTCACCACTTGTTCGGTAGAAGCACGCCATGACCAACGCTCAGCTTCCTCGCGAGCAGCGGTGCTCATCTTTGCGCGCAGGTTTTCGTCGTTAAGCACACACGCGAGCGACTCTGCCCATTGCGCGTCGGGCGCAGCCGGGTCGACTAAGAACCCGGTGATGCCGTCGTCGATGACGAACGGGATGCCGCCGGCTTTGGCTCCGACGACGGGAACTCCCGAGGCGAAGGATTCGAGAGCGACGAGCCCGAGTGTTTCTGTCTCGGAGGGGAAGCAGAACACGTCGCCGGAGGCGAAGGCCTCGGCGAGCTCGGCGCCCGACATATACCCAGTAAACGTCGTCCAGGCGGGATCCAGCGTTTTCATGAGCTCGTCGCGCTGTGGCCCCGAGCCCACCATGGCCAGGCGGGCGCTGGGAACGAGCTTGCGCAATTCGACCATGATGCCGGCGAGTCGATCCAGGCCTTTCTCGCGACTCATTCGACCGACGTAAATCACCAAAGGTGCCTCTGGGTGGCCGTTCGTGAGTTTCTCGCGCATGGCGCGGGAGTAACGCTGCGGTGTGTAGCCAACGGTGTCCACAGACTTAGGCCACAGTTTCACGTTGCGGATCCCGGTGTCGGCGGCCTTTTTCATCATGGGCCCCGAGGTGACTAGATTGATTTCCGCCTGGTTGTGCAGGTAGCGGATCCAGGAAGCGGCGGGTTGGCGCAGCCAACCAATCTTCAGAGATTCCGTGTACTCGGGCACGTTGGTATGGAACGAAGCTACCAGGGGCACGTTGCGACGCCTTGCCGAGAGCACCCCATAGGCGGCCAAGGCCACGGGGTTCACGGAATGGACGATATCGGGCTGGAACTCCTCCATCCTCCGCGCGATGGCGGGGGTGGGGAGGCCAACGGAGATCTCCGGATACACGGGTTTGAAGGACACCCCGCGGACGCGCTGGATATCGAATCCGGCGTAGGTCGCCGGCGGATCGCCGGGGGCGAAGAGCTGTACTTCGTGGCCCATTTCTGCCAATTGATCCAAAGTGCCCGTGATGCGGGTAACCACTCCGTCAATTTTTGGCAGAAAGACCTCCGTGAACATGGAGATCTTCATTGTGTCTTATGCCTTTGCTGCAGCGGTGGACTGGCTCGCGCCGCCAGCGGACTCTGCCGACTCTGGGGTTTCATCTTCCGCAACGGAGGAAGGAACGCCTTCCGCCTGGTTCTCGGTCCACAGGGAGCGGGCCGGGATCTTGGACATATCCGCGCGGTCGGCGTACTTGCGGGCGATCTCCTCGACCTCATGCAGCAGACCATTTTCCAGCTTCGTTGGGTTCAGACCCAGATCCAGGAAGGTGTCGTTGACTACGTGGAGTTCGTTTTCCGCGGACTCCTTACGTGGGTTTGGCACCATTTCCACCTGTGCACCGGAGATCTCAGCGATGAGGTTGGCCAGATCGCGCACGCGGTGAGTTTCGGTCATCTGGTTGAAGATATTCACGCGCTCACCAGCAGCAGGCGGGTTCTCCAGGGCAATCTGAACACACTTGACCATGTCGCGGATGTGAATGAACGCGCGGGTCTGGCCACCAGTGCCATGCACAGTCAGCGGGTAGTTCACTGCGGACTGCATGAGGAAGCGGTTGAGCACGGTGCCGTAGTCGCCGTCGTAATCGAAGCGGTTGATCAGGCGCTCGTCCTGCTCGGTCTGTGGGGTGTTGGTGCCCCAGATGATGCCCTGGTGCAGGTCGGTGATGCGCAGCTCATCGTTCTTGGCGTAGTACGCGAACAGGTGCTGATCCAGCACCTTAGTCATGTGGTACACAGAACCTGGGTTGGTGGGGTAGAGAACCTGCTGGTCAATCAGGTGTGGCTCAACGGAGTTGCCGTTCTCGTCCTCGTCGACCTCCACCTTGATGTCCAGGTAGCCCTCAGGAATCTTCATGCCCGCGGTGCCGTAGCCGTAGACACCCATGGTGCCCAGGTGAACGACGTGGATGTCCTGGCCAGAATCCACGATGGCAGCCAACACATTGTGGGTCGCATTCGTGTTGTTATCTACGGTGTAGCGCTTGTTGCGCGAGTTCTTCATGGAGTATGGCGCAGCGCGCTGTTCCGCAAAGTGGATTACAGCGTCTGGCTGGTAGTCGTTGAACAGTGCCAGCAGTGCGTCATAGTCCTTGGCCACGTTAATGTTTTCGAAGCCGATCTCCTTGCCGGAGATCTCCTTCCACGCAGCGATGCGCTCCTCAATGGAACGGATTGGGGTAAGTGATTCCGCGCCGAGCTCCTTATCGATCTCACGACGGGACAAGTTATCTACGAT
Source organism: Corynebacterium lubricantis DSM 45231 (assembly GCF_000379425.1). Classification (GTDB taxonomy): domain Bacteria; phylum Actinomycetota; class Actinomycetes; order Mycobacteriales; family Mycobacteriaceae; genus Corynebacterium; species Corynebacterium lubricantis. The sequence continues at coordinate 73,400 of NZ_KB902226.1, read as the reverse complement.
AACCACGTCATGGCCTAGATCCGACAAGTGGAGGGATGCTGGCCAGCCGCAGAAACCGTCGCCGCCCAAGATTGCGATCTTCACTTAATACTCCAAAAAATTTCAGTGGACAGGAAAAAGTGTGCAAGTTGCACGCTGTCTATCCACACTAGTCCCTGTACCACGAGCCTGCCTGTTCCGCGGGGTTAATTTCAGGTGACATGTCCGCAGCGCGGGGCATTATCGATGTGGGCTAGAGCACTCGCTTCTCGACGATCAACCCCACGTTGATAGTTTCCAGCTCGACTTGGTCGGTGTCCGCCGGCAACGCGCGCAGCTCCGCCTGGGTCTCTGGGGTCAGCGGGATGATCCACCCCAGGGTGGGATCCAACGCCGGTGGGCCGTCTTGTTCCACGGGGACCCAGGTGACCGGCCTTTCGTCGCGAAGCGTCATGCGCAGCGGTTCCTCAGTGCCTCGGACCAGCTGAAATGCCCTCTCGTCGAGGGTGACAATGACGATGATGTCTTTCGTATCCGGGGTGATGTGCGCGGTGTGCACATTTAAGACATCGACTTCGGTGATGGCGACCTCGTCGGGGTAGTCAACGAGTTCGGGGTATTTTTCCGTGCCGAGAAAAGTACGGATGCGATCAAGAAGGCCCATAGGAATGAGTGTAGTAAAGCGAATCGACGCTAGCGTTTCTCCAACTCGCTGCGCAGATGGTTCTGCATCTCCTGGCCCACCGCCTGCATGGAAAACTCCGTGGTCAGCACAGTCTTCGTGGTATCGAAATGATAGCGACGCGCGGTGGCATCGACGTGTTTCGCGCTTGAGGAATTAACCACCTGCGACTCAGTAAAGACGAAAGTCACTTCCTCGCCACTGCGCTCCACGACGCCTTCGAGCAGTTCCGTCTGACCCGTGGGTTGGGCAATGATGAACTCCACAGTGGTCTCGGACGTGGGGCGTAAAAAACCTACCTCGGTGTGCATGGGGTTGCCCTCGGGGCTCTGAGTCTTTTGCTCGTAGCGGAAGAAAGGCTTATTGGGCACGGTAGTAAAGGTCAGGGTCTCTGAATACGAAAAGCTCTCGATGGTGGGGTAGTGGCCGCTGCCTGCACCAACCCATTCACCGGCAAGAAACGCAAACGGCGCAACATTGTCGTGGAGTTCCATGGGCCCCATAGTAGAAGAAATAGTCGAAGAACCTGATCTCTTTTGTGCTGCAGTTTTAATGAAGTTCAACTCAGCGAAAAGCGCGCACCCCGGTACCCTAAACGGCATGAGCGAGAAGGACCCTCAAGAAGGAGCCAGCCCGACGGCCCCCGGAGCCACCTCCGCCGACTTCATCGTTCCCGTTGGCGGGAGCCGGGCCCACGTAATTTATCAACACGACGATAAAGCGGACCCCTTGGCGCCGGGGAACCGGCTGACGTGGCAAAGCTGGTGGCTTGTCATTCGTCGAACCTGGAACGATTTCTTCTTAAACAAATTCTTGGATCGAGGAGCAGTCCTCGCCTTTTTCATGCTCCTCTCCTTTGCCCCAACCGTGCTGTCCGCATACTCCATCGCCATATTGGTGTTGGCGCGCAACGAAGACACGGTCAATTCGCTGGCAGATCAATTGATCAATGACTATGTCCCCAATGAGATCGCGGAGCCGGTGCGTCGCGCCTTCGAATCGATCATCGGCTCCGCCTCGCAGGGCACGGTCGCCCTGATTATCGGTGTGGCCTTCGCGCTGTTTTCCTCCTCGGCCTACGTGCGCGCATTCGCACGCTCCTCGAATTCCGTGTACGGGCGCGTTGAAGGGCGAGCCTCCATCCGCCAGTGGCTGACAATGTGGGGCCTGACATTTGGACTTGTGATCGGTGCCGTTTTGATGCTGGGTGCGTTCTTGTTGCGCGAAGACATTGTGAAATTCTTCCTCGAACCGATCGCGGAACCTCTGGGGCTGACCGGGACGCTTGAGTTTCTGGTCGGGATCTTTTTGCCCGTGTGGCAGTGGCTGCGCTACCCGGTGATAGCGATCATCGCGGTTTTACTGGTGGCCATGCTTTACTACTTTGCTCCGAACGTGCGCCCCTCGCGTTTTCGCTGGCTCACCTTCGGTTCAGTGATCGCCCTGGTGTGCATTGCTTTAGTGCGGTGGCTGTTTGACCTCTACCTGTCGTATTTCGCCGGCGCCAGTGCCTACGGAGCCATCGGTACGCTGGTGGCCGCGCTAATCGCAGTATGGGTGATGAATATCGTGTTGATCGTCGGCGTGAAAATTGATGCGGAAGTACTGCGGGCCAAGGAATTGCAGGTCGGCTACGATTCCGAGAAAACGATCCAGTCCCCGCCTCGATCGAGCACCGCCTCCGTGCAGTACGCAAAGACGCAGCAAAAGCTTGAGTCCGCGGCCAAGACGATCAAAGAAAAACATGCCAACAAGCGCTCTGAGGAGGAGCGTGTTGGTAAAGAACAAGTAGAGGAGGGAAAATAACACCATGAAAACGAACGAGAAAACTCTCCAACGCGTCTACAAAATGCCTTTCGGGTCGATTTACCCGCTGTACGTGGAAAAGGTAGAGAAGAAAGGCCGCACCACCGCGGAGCTCGACGACGTGTTGTGCTGGCTGACCGGCCACGACGAGGAAAGCTTGCACGCGGCCGTGGAGTCCGAAGAGACGCTGAGCGAATTTTTCGACGCCGCACCCAACATGAACCCGAACGTGGATTTGATCACCGGCGTCATCTGCGGTGTGCGCGTTGAAGATATCGAGGAACCGTTGATGCAGAAAATCCGCTACATGGATAAGGTCGTCGACGAGCTCGCAAAGGGCAAGAAGTTAGAAAAGATTAAGCGAGCCTAGCTAGCCCGCCGCCGGCGCACAGGAATCAAGTTGCCTGGTTAAGGCTTCGTGCTCGGCGGGAGCGACCCACAGGCCGTAAGCGTGCTTGACCTCGATCTGTTTCGCTGCGAATTCGCACCGGTACGGCTTATACGGTGGCAGCCACGTGGCGGCATCTCCTGCGCCCTTTTGCCGGTTGAGGCTCATCTCCACGGCAACGAGATTGCGCGGATCGTGCGCAAATGTGCGCCTGGTGTGATCGTCCCACTGGAAGGCGCCGGTTTCCCAGGCGTTGGCCAGGCTGACGCGGTGGTCGATCTCGATCTGCCCGTCGCCGCGGTTGAAATCGATGTACTCATTGGAATAGGGGTCTCGAATCACGCCCCACGTGACGGTGCACCCGTCTGCGTCGTAGGCCACGTAATCGGACTGCCAGGCCAGGATGAGATTGCGGGTATCGCAGCTGCCATCGATGACATCGAGCCCCTTGTTATTCGACCATTCGTCGCCGAACAGTTCGCGTTCATATCCGCCCCGCCCGGCCTTACCTTTGACCTCGAGTTCTGCCAGCTGCTCGCGGGCAGTGGATTCGAGATCACCGGCCTCAGGCTGCGCGGGTTCCGGTTCCGGAGCTGGTTCAGGCACCGGCTCCGGTTCCGGTTGCACTTCGAGCACGCTACCCGGTGGAAGGGGAGAGCCTTCGGGAGTTTCAGCGGAGTAAAAGTAGACCCCACAGCACGCGGCAACAACAAGGCCGATAAGAAGCGAAGAACGGAATTTTTTCACAGTAGTTCCAGCCTATCGGGCACCATCGACACGACAGAATTCCTTCACAACTATGTTCGGAGACCAAAGGTTATTGCTGCTGGTGCGGGCTACAAATTTGTAGTGAAAGGACTAGAATTTGGTGGCATGATCGATGCAACAGACACAGCCCTTGTCATTGAAGGCGGTGGCATGCGCAATTCCTATACCGCCGGTGCCATTGTCAGACTCATCGAACACGACGTGCAGTTTGGGTGGGTCGGAGGTGTCTCGGCTGGTTCTTCGCACCTGTCTAGCTATGTCTCCCGCGACGCACCTCGGGCAAAAGCCGCGTTTACTACCTTTGCGTCTCACCCGCAGTTCGGCGGCTGGCAGTCCATGATCCGGGGCACCGGCTACTTCAACGCCGAGTTCATCTATGAGAACTCCCAGGAGGCGCTCCCATTCGATTGGGAGACTTTCCGCGACAACCCGATCGACGTCCACATCGATGCCACCCGCGCCGATAACGGCGAAACCAAGACGTGGAATCGTGAGGATCTCCGCGAGCGCGAAACGGTGCTGGCAGCGGTGCGCGCCTCGTCGACGCTTCCGCTGGTGATGCCCATGCGCATTATCGACGACGCACCCTACGTCGATGGAGCCCTCGGCGAATCAGGTGGCCTACTCATCGACGCCGCGGAGCGCGCCGGGTACTCCAAATTCCTGGTCATCGCATCAAGGACGCGGGATTATTGGAAGCCCGAAGTCTCACGCCCCGAGGCGTTGAAGCGACTCTTCCGTAAGTACCCGGCCGTGGCAGAAGCTCAGATCACGCGCCCAGCTCGCTATAACGCGTCGAAAGAACGCATCCTCGATCTGGAGAAAGAAGGCCGGGCCCAGGTGTTCTTCCCGGAGACCATGCCCGTTGACGTCAGCGAACGACGCGTACCCAAGCTGGAGGCCTCCTATGCGCTCGGTCTCTCCCAGGTCGACCGCGAGTGGGAGTCCTGGATGCAGTTCCTTCAGCTCGGGAGCTAGTCGGCCACCAGCGGTTCGATGGTCAGGTGTGGATTCTCCTTCTCCACGAAGGCGAGCTTCCACTTGTCGCCAAATAGCGCGATGAGTTCGCCATCGGTGCGCGTGAAGATCTCCACCCCGCGCTGGCGTCCCAGTTCCGCAGCGGAGGCTTCGTCGGTACGTCGCGCCACCGAGTATGGAATCGGCTCCGTGACGGTTTCGACGTTGTACTCGTTTTCCATGCGCGCTTGCATGACCTCGAACTGCATCGGACCCACGGCAGCCATGACGGGAGCCGCGTCGCCACGCAGATCGTTGCGCAGGATTTGCACAACACCCTCGGCATCGAGCTGCTCGAGTGCCTTGCGGAACTGCTTGTACTTGCCCAGCGACTTCGCGCGCAGCGTGCGGAAATGCTCCGGAGCGAACTGCGGCATCGGAGGGTATTGCACCTTGCGACCCTCAAAAATCGTGTCACCAGGCGCGAGCGAACCGGCGTTAACTAGGCCGATAATGTCGCCAGGGAAGGCAGTTTCCACGGTGTCACGGCTGCGACCGAACACGGTCAGCGCGTACTTCGTCGAAAAGCTGCGTTCCGATTGTGCGTGCGTGACCTGCATGCCACGATCGAACTCGCCCGAAACGACGCGCATAAACGCGAGCGTATCGCGGTGATTTTTGTCCATGCCGGCCTGGACCTTAAAGACAATGCCGGAGAAGGCATTGTCGAGGTCGCGGTACTCATCCATCGCGCTTGTCGACGATGCCACTGCCTTCGGATCGGAGGCGCGACCGGCAGGTGCGGGTGCGATGGCGCACAGGGTGTCGAGGATCTGGTGCACACCAAAGTTGAGCATCGCGGAGGCGAAGATCAGGGGAGAGGTCACGCACTGCTCGAAGAGCTCCTGGTTGTGGGTGGCTCCGTCGGCGGCGAGAAGCTCGGCCTCCATGACGGCGGTTTCCCAGGCGTCGCCCTCTTTTTCGTCGGCCTCCGCCGGGGTGTAGTCCTCCTCTGGCGCGATGGTGGAGCCACCCGCGGTGCGAGTGAAGTGGGTGTAGTTGTCTACTTCGCCATCATCGTTGACGTGGGCGAGACCGCGGAAGTCGCCGGCCTCGCCGACAGGCCAGTACAGCGGGGTCGGCTGCAGGTCGATTTCGGTGACGATCTCGTCGACGAGCTCAAGTGGCTCGCGGCCGATGCGGTCCCACTTGTTAATCACAGTAACGATGGGCAGTCCGCGGGCCTTACACACGCGGAAGAGCTTGAGCGTCTGCGGCTCGAGACCCTTGGACGCATCGATGAGCATGACCGCGGCGTCCACGGCAGAAAGCACACGGTAGGTATCCTCCGAGAAGTCGGAGTGACCCGGCGTGTCCACGAGGTTGATAACAAAGGGCTCGCCTTCGTAGTCTTCCGGCTTGTATTCGAACTGCAGCGCAGACGACGCGATGGAAATGCCACGGTCTTTTTCCATGTCCATCCAGTCGGAGACAGTGGACTTACGATTGCCCTTGCCGTGAACTGCGCCCGCCTCGGAAATTACGTGTGCATGCAGCGCCAAGGCCTCGGTCAGGGTGGACTTACCTGCATCGGGGTGTGCAATAACTGCGAATGTGCGGCGACGTGCTGCTTCCGTAAGCGTACTCATGGGGATTAAGAGTAGTCGGTAGGCCTATAAAACACCGAGACGGGCCAGCTGAGTGGAGGCTGTATGTCTGCGAGTTCTGTAGAAGTTTTCTTAAAGAGTGAATCTTGAATTGCACATCCGCGAAACTTTACTACAATGTTCAAGGAAAGATGACTTGTCAACAAAGAAAGATTTTAGAATGACCAAGATTGGTATTTTTGTCGGATCCATCCGCGAAGGCCGCTCCGCAGAGGCCGTCAAGCAGTGGGTTGCAGACGCAGCTGCGAAGCGCGAAGGCGCAGAGTACGTCATGCTCGACCTGAAGGAATTCAACGTTCCACTGCTCGAGTCCGCAACCGTTCCAGGTGCAGCTAACAAGCAGTACGACGATGAGAACGTCAACGCTTGGTCCCAGGCAGTTGATGCTTGTGACGCATACGTTTTCATCACCCCTGAGTCCAACCACTCCGTACCAGGACCTATGAAGAACGCTTTCGACTCCCTCGGTTCCGAGTGGGCCGGCAAGCCAGTCGCATTCGTCGGCTACGGCGCTTCGGGCGGCGTTCGTGCGGTTGAGCACTGGCGCACAATCGTGGCTAACTTCGCCATGATCGCTATTCGCAACCAGATCGAGCTTTCCCTGTTCACCGAGTTCGGCCCAGAAGGCCTGCAGCCAGCAGATCGCAAGGGCGGCGAGCTGGAGAACATCCTCAACGAGCTCGAGCAGACCACCGAGGCAATTGCTAAGGTCAACCAGTAGTCTCTAGCAGCAGCAACGTTTAATCCGTACCTTCCCGCAAGGGTGGTACGGATTTTTCTATTTCCGGCGGCGAGAATTCACTTGATTCTGCGCCTTCGCCAAGCCTTCGGCCGCAATGAGAGCCGCAGCTTCGCCAGCGCGAGTGATCTGGTCCTCGAATTCGGGGCCACTATCGGCCTGACCCAGGACCCACTCGGGGATCGACTGGTTCGCATTCGGACGGCCGATGCCAATCCGCACGCGGTTATAGTCGCGAGTGCCCAGATGCTCGGTCAGAGATTTCAACCCATTGTGGCCGTTTTCGTTGCCACCGAGCTTGACGCGCACCTCGCCCGGAGGCAGATCCAACTCGTCGTGAAGCACGATGATGTGATCGGGGGAAATGCCGAGCTGTGCCGCGATGGGAGCGATCCCTTCACCAGAGACATTCATATATGTGGTCGAGCGAGCGAAAGCGAGTCCGTCTCCCACTGCTGCCAAAGCCTTGCGGCCCGGCACAGGCTCCAAACGCAGGCCCCGCTTGCTCAATAGGAGGTCAGTGGCCATGTAACCCACGTTGTGCCGAGTTGTTTCATATTTCGCCCCGGGATTTCCCAAACCCACAATCAGCCACTCGGCCGCCACACCTTCGAGTGGGGAGCCGGGAAGGGTAGTTGGAGATGAGCCAAATATGCGACGAAGAAAATTAAACACGCTGCAATTGTTCCACATCTATGATGGCCCCATGGATTTCGTACTCCCACATGTTCTTGCTGCTCCGATGGCCGGCGGTCCCTCGACCCCTGAGCTGGTAGACGCAGTCTCCTTTGGATTCTTAGCCTTTGGCACCTGCAGCGTCGACGACGCACGCGCGCAGCTTGCACGCACAACCGGCGATTATGGAGTCAACCTCTTTAGCGAACAAACCGAAAAGCCCGAGGACACCGACGTAGAGTCGATCGCCGCAGAGCTCGGCGTCGAAGTTCCCACGGCTGATCTCACTTGCGGATATCCGGCCAAGTTCGCCGCAGTCCTCGATGCAATCGATGCTGGTCGCGGCCCACGGGTGGTGTCCACGATGTTTGGCTGCTTCCCTGAAACAGACATCCAGGCCCTCCACGAGCGTGGGGTCGAGGCCTGGGTCAACGTGACCAATCCGGAGGACGCGCTCACAGCCACGCAGCGCGGCGCCGACAAACTGGTCGTGCAAGGCCCAAACGCAGGCGGGCACCGCGGCACGTGGAGTATCACCGCCGAACCCGATTGGCGCAGCCTGCCCGAACTTTTCGCGGCGGTGCGAGAGGTCACCGATCTTCCGCTCATCGCCGCCGGAGGTGTGCGCACCTCGAGCGACATCGCACAGCTTATCGAGTTTGGTGCGGTCGCGGTGATGTGTGGTTCGGCATTTTTGCTTGCCGACGAGGCCGGCACCTCGGAATTCAACCGTGAATTGTTGGCGGCGGGTGGGTCGTCGACAAGCACTCGTGCGTTCTCGGGACGCTACGCGCGTGGCCTAGAGACGACCTTTACCCGCGAGCACCCTGACATGCCCGCTATTTATCCGTATCTCAACGCGATGTTGAAACCGCGGCGCAGCGACCTAGACTTTGCTTATTGTCTGGTCGGGGAGCCGGCGGCGCAGCTGCATGCTGGGTCTGCGAAGGGGATCGAGCAGCGCTTACTAGGTACCCTGGAGGTATGACACTTCGCTCTCGGGTTATCGGGTTGGTTGCGGCTACCGTCTTTGTCGGAATCGGCACCGCGCCAACCCTCGTGTTTGCGCAAGACGCGCAGGATCCTGCTGTTACCGTGTCCGTGGAAAATCCCGATGGGCGACTCAGCGATTCTGATGCGGGTCGCCTCGTCGAGCGCGCCGGGGCCCTGGAGTATCCCGAGGTCGTCGATGGGGTGACCTACCTGGTCTTCGATGATTACTCGGGTGGTCAAGACTATGACTCCGTGTTCAATGATGCGGTGGAGCAGTACGCTCGCGCCCAGCGTCCCGACCTGATCGATGGTGAATTCTTCGCCGACGGAAATTTGATCGTCGGTGTGGGCTACAATCCAAATTTCAATGGCGTGTACTGCGGAAACGACGTCTGTGACGAGCTTGATTTGTGGGAGGGGCAGCACCTCGATCGGTCGCTGGAAGCCGCGCGCGATGATCTGCGCAATGACAATATAGTTTCCGGATTGCTCGCCACGACCGAAGTTGCGCTTGATCCTACGGCGGGTTCGGGTGGTTCCGGAGACGGTTCCGGGGCGATAGTTGGCGGGATTCTCGGGGGAGTTGGAGTGGTGGCCGCCGCCGCGGGAGGCACCTACGCCGTGCGCAATCGGAATAAGAGACGGGCAAACGAAGCCCGCGATAACTACGCTTTTGTGATGGCCCACTACGGCAGCGTGGCCGGCCGACTCGATGCGATTGATGTCCGCGCGCACTCGCTGACCTCGCCCCTTGCGAACGCAAAGTTGCGCAAGGAATGGGAGGAGGTGCGCGATAAGTTCCTCTCGCTTCACGACGAGGTCCAGGACTTCGACTCGATTACAACAGACTCGGACGACAAAGCCTATCGCAGCAAATACGACGCACTGAAGCAGGCCGCGCAGACGACCAGGCAGGTTGCCACGGCAGAAGAAAACATCAACATGATTTACGCGGTGGAACATGGCGACCGGCCCGCCCGCATGCAAGCGGCGGATGATCTTTACCGCGACATGCTCAAAGCCCAAACCGTGGCGAAAAGCGATGTCTTACAAAAACAGGCACGCGAACTCGGTGATCGTGCGTTTGCACTGCGCGACGATGCCGACGCCGATGACTTCCTCGATCAGTATGTCCAGTTACTTAGCGACTGCTCTACAGTCGTCGGGCTCATCGACGAACAGGAGTTCAGCGACGTGAAGCGCACGACCGAGCGCGAGGAGCCGCGCCTCTACGACTCCAACTACCGAGTGGGCACAGGCGTGTACAACTACGTTCCATTTGGGATGGTGTACTCCTGGCACCAGCGCGATGTGGAAACACACGAAGCTGCGCAATCGAGTTCCTCAACCAATACGAGCTTTAGCTCGGGCTTCTCCGGTGGTGGCGGTTCGGGTAGGTTCTAGCTCTGATCCAAACACCAAAACCCACCTGGAACCTTCCGCAGTAGGAAGGTTCCAGGTGGGTTTAATCGTCGTCAAGCGAACTGCTCTTAGAGCCAGCGAGGTGGCTGCGGAGCGTCCTCATTGACGCCGCGGCCTCCGCGACCCGTTGCCCAACGCGCGAGGCCCTGGAGGTTGCCTCGCACTTCGGTGGTCGGGGTGCCGGAGACCTCGATGCGCTCGTCGGTGTCGGTGTTGACCAAAACGAGGCCCTTACCGAGACCGCCGCCGCGCCACTTGCCCGCGATCTCCGGGAGGAGAGTGGACAAGATGACCTCGGGGATGTCTGCGAAACCAGCGTTGACGTTCAGGTCAACGGCGTGGATCCAGACCTCACGGGTGCGCATCCACAAGGTTTCAGACGCCGGAACCGTGCGGCCCTGTGCCGTCTTGACCTCGTGTGACCACGCCTCTTCGGACGCGTCGCGCCAGGCGACGTCGAGGCGGACCAACGTGTGGTCGTGCAGGTTGCGGATCGCATCAGGAATCAGCGTCGCGCCGTACTCGATCTCCGTGCCGCGGGCATCGGGAGAGGAATACATGGGGTGCTCCACGCCGGTTTCCGCCCACTCCATCAGGTTGCACAGCGCCGCTGCGTTGTACGCAACGTGTGCAGCCAAGTGGGAGACGGACCAACCTTCGAGGAGGGTATCGCGGCCGAAATCGGCGTTGTCAATGAGCGCCAGCTGGCCCGAGTAGTGGGCGGTGCCACGTCGGGTGAGCTGGAGTCGCTCCTCAATAGATAGGTCGTGGAAGGAGCTCATTACTCGAACACCGTCTTGTTCGCTACGTAGCCCAGGCCGTCGATTTCAACCTTCACGGTCTCGCCGTCGCCGATGTAGCGCTTTGGATCGCGAGCGTGGCCGACGCCACCTGGGGTACCGGTGACAATGACATCGCCAGCATCCAGTGGGTAGATGTGGGAGATGTACTCAACCAGAGCCTCTGGGTTAAACACCAGATCGTCGGTTGGGGTGGACTGCATCTTCTCGCCCTCGAGGTAGGTAGCCAGCTCGCCGCCGAAGGTGAAGTCATCCTTGGTGGTCATCCATGGACCGAATCCAGCGGTCTTCTCGAAGGACTTGCCCTGGTGCCACTGCAAGGTGCGGTACTGGTAATCGCGCATGGTGTAGTCGTTCATAACGGCGTAGCCAGCGATGTGATCGTTGGCATCGGCAGCCTTGACCCGGCGGGTGCGCTTGCCGATGACAACAGCCAGCTCGCCTTCCCAGTCGAGCTCGGCGTTGGCGTACTCAGGAACCAAAACGTCGTCGAAAGGACCGGTCAGTGCGTCTGGGAACTTCACGAACAGGGTAGGAACTGCAGGAAGGTTGCGGCCCATTTCCTTGATGTGGTTGGCGTAGTTCAAGCCAACGCAAACGATCTTGTTTGGTGCTGGAACAACTGCTTCGAGGTCGGTCTGCGCGAACTCGATCGCGTCGCCGGAAGCATCCTTGGCGATCTGCTCCCAGTTCTCTTCCTGAAGCAGGTCGCCGACGTTAGCGTAGCCGTCGATTTTGACAGCAGAGTTCTCTGCCTCGACGCGTGCGGCGAAAGTGCCCTGCTGAGAACGAATTGTTGCTAGGCGCATAAAATTAGATTCCTTCCGGAGTGTAGGTACGTGCGAGATCGAGTTTCTCAAAGATCGGGTGATCAGAGAAGTTGAACAGGTCAGCGCCAGCGTCGCCGGCCTCGATGTGCCACTTCTTCCACGATGGAACGTTGAAGATGTCGCCGTGCTGCAGATCAAACTTCTGGTCTCCAATATACGCGGTGGCAGAGCCCTCGAAGAGCTGGAAGACACGGTTGCCCACCTCGTGCACAGGCACGGTGGCAGCGTTCGGACGCAGGCGGTGGAACTCAGCACGGATGGTGGACATGACATCCCCACCGGTGGTTGGGTTGGTGAAACGGATTGCTGCGTGTCCTGGGGAGACAACGCCAGGGAAGCCTTCGTCCTCGAGCTTGAGCTGCTCGTTGAGCGCTGCGTCGGTGTGCTCCCACGCGTAGCGGCCGATTGGGGAAGCGGACTGCTGACCTGGGTAAGACACAGGGCGCAGGCCAGGATGAGCCCAGAGGCGCTCTCCGCGGGAGTACTCAGGGGTGGACTCGTCGGTCAGCTTCTCGGTGCCGTACTCGAAGAAGCCGGTGTCCATCTGGCGTGCGAATGGAATATCCAGGCCGTCGAGCCAGGCCATTGGCTCGGAGGCAATGTTGTGGTGGCCGTGGAAGTTCCAGCCTGGGGTGAGCAGGAAGTCGCCGCGCTTCATTGGCACAGCGTCGCCGTTAACAACGGTCCAGACACCCTCGCCCTCGATGACGAAGCGGAAAGCGTTCTGGGAGTGGCGGTGCTCAGGGGCGTTCTCGCCAGGTGCCAGGTACTGGATTGCAGCCCACAGGGTAGGGGCGATGTAGGTGTTGCCGCCGAGGCCTGGGTTCGCCATGCCGATTGCGCGACGCTCCCCGCCACGGCCGACAGGAACGAGCTCGCCGGAGCGCTGAGCCATCTTGTACAGCTCTTCCCAGTCCCAGTGATAAGGGATGGCGTCTGGCTCTGGGCTGTTTGGCATGAGTCCGCCGATCTGGCGCCACAGTGGCTTCAGATGCATCTCGTCCATGCGCTTGTACATGGCATCGAGCTCTGCCTGCTCTTCTGGAGTCGCTTCAGGGACCTTGAATTCAACGTGCTCTTTGGAGTAGTCGTTTTCGCTGCTCACGGTTCTAACCTCCTGTTGGTGAAGCCTGTTTGAGAAACGGTTGTGACATCGAACATAGGCAAGATTGGAAAGTGACACAAAGCTATTCCGCTATGCGGAATCTGAAAGTGGGGGTAAAAAGGCCTACCCCATACCGGGCATCGGAGGGGGACGGAACTTCGCCAACCTGCGGTTGAGATCCACTGCATGGCGCATCAATACATCCGCACTTGCTCTGTGCACATTGCGGAATCGCTGCGTTGGAATTGCAATGGTCACAGCACCAAGTGTGTCGCCGAGTTCGTTTTTCAACACGGTGCCCACAGCGGACACGTCATGTTCATAAAGTCCATTGTTGTAGGCGAATCCGCGCTTCCTGGTGCGCTGCAACGTGCGACGGAGCTCGTCGAAATCCGCATCGGTCATGGTGGGGTAAAGGCCGCGCAGCTCGCCGGGGGAGAGCTCACTGAGCATGGACAATCCGCCCGCATTCTCCGCCGCCGGCATGATTTGGCCCTGGCGCGAGCTCACTCGCACGTTCTGCGTGCCCTCAACTGAATAGATGAAGTGCGACTTATTGCTGGCCAAGACCTGCAGGTTCGCCGTCTCCGAGGACTCCGCGGCCATCGCCGTGAGGTGGTCGGCGGTGGCGTTGATCAGTTCAGCACCGACGCCAGGTACCAAGCTTGACGACGATAGCGCCGGCCCCGGGAGGTACTTTCGGGATTCAGACTTGGTGGCAAAACCGCGGTAGACCAGCATGGACATAGAGCGGTGCACTGTTGATTGGGCAACGCCGAGGGATTCTGCTGCCGAGGAAATCGTGAGCGAGCCTGAATCGCGCAGCATAAGGGTGAGTACGAGCGCGAGGTCGACGGATTGGAGATACTCGCGCGGGGGTGAGCCGTGTGTGGGGCCATGATGGATCAAAATGATACCTTCCGCTATGTGGAACTATTTTGATTGTAACCCGCATCACGCCCAAGATGTGCGTATGGCTTCCATCTCCGAACCTCGAGACACCGCTGATTCGCAGCGGCGAAAACCCGTCGAGTACGCAAAAGAAAACAGTTTCACCATTCTTGGTATTTCTGGACGACGTCTAGCCGCCGTCTTGATTGGTTGGTTCTTCGTCATTTTTGACGGCTACGACCTCATCGTCTACGGCACCGTGCAGGGCGCTCTCATGGAAGAGTGGAACTTGAGCGCGGCGCAGGCCGGAACGATCGGATCCGCAGCCTTCCTCGGCATGGTGATTGGTGCGCTGCTGATTGGACGCATCTCTGACCGCATTGGCCGAAAGTTCGCTGTCATCGGGTCCGTCGTTGTTTTGTCCGTCTTCACTATCCTCTGTGCATTCGCGCCAGGACCTGTCGTCTTCGCCATTTTCCGTCTCCTCGCAGGCATCGGCCTTGGTGGCTTGGTTCCTTCCGTCAATGCGATGACCGCTGACCTAGTGCCTTCCAACAAGGTGTCTGCATGGTCGACCGTGATGATGTCTGGCGTGCCTCTGGGCGGTTCTATTGCGGCAGTTTTGGCGCAATGGATCGTTCCTTTCGACCCGCACTGGGGCTGGCGCACCATGTTCCTGATTGCTTTTGTGCCGCTGGTGATCGGCTTGCCTATCGCAATGAAGGTCATTCCTTCCGATAAGGAAATTAAGGAAGACTACCTCGCACACCATGAGACCGAGCAGAACCAAGTCGAAAAGGGCGAGAAGCCTGGCTTCGGTGCCATCCTCAGCCCGAAGTACCGCACCATCACTATCTGGTTCGCCCTTGCAACTTTCGTGACCCTGCTGGCTTGGTACGGCCTTGGCACCTGGCTGCCAAAGTTGATGACAACTGCAGGCTACGACTTCGGTGCAGCGCTGAACTTCACCTTGGCTCTGAACCTTGGCGCAATCATCGGCTCCGTTGTCACCGCATGGGCAGGCGACCGCTTCGGTCCAGTCCAGGCAGGTTCGGTCGCTGCTGGTATCGCCGGCATCGCACTGCTCTTCCTCCTGACCGGCCCATCCATCTTCTGGGTCTACATCATCCTGGTGCTGGCCGGCGTTGGTACCCACGGCACCCAGATCCTCATCATCGCAGCGATTTCCCAGTTCTACCCTCAGCGCCTCCGTGGCACCGCTCTCGGTTGGGCACTCGGCGTCGGACGTCTCGGTGCGGTGGCAGCTCCTCAGCTTGCTGGTCTGCTGCTCACCTGGGGTCTCGGCGTCAATTCGAACTACCTCATGTTCGCGATCGCCGCGTTGCTGTCCTCGCTCTCGCTGTTCATCTTGACCGGTATCCAGCGTCGCGAAAAGGCAAAGAACCCTCAGCCAGCCTCAACCGTGGTCTCCCATACCGACCCTCAGTAATTAACTGCATTCGACGTTAACTCTCAATAGAAAGGCAGACGCTCCACAATGTCAGCAATGAAAACGAACGACCTCTCAGGACAGAAGATCATCATCACCGGCGGTGGCATCGGCGGTGCCTCCGGGGCACTCGCTCTTGCCCTGCGCGGAGCAGATGTCACCCTGTACGAGCGCCATAACGAATTCAAGGAAGTCGGCGCTGGTCTCCAGATCGGTCCACACGGCGTGAAAATGCTGGACAAGTGGGGCCTGAAGGAAAAAGCAATCGAGGGCGGTTACCTGCCAGATCGCATGCAGTTCCGTGACGGCATCACCGCCGAGCCAATCCTGAACATGGAGTTCGACGAGAAGTTCGTCGAGCACTACGGCGCCGAATACCTCGTGATCCATCGTTCTGATTTGCTGAACATGCTCGTCGAGGCCGCCCGCGAAGCAGGCGCGAACTTGGTCAATGGTGTCAAGGTCACCGGCGCCGACGACCACGGCGACGGAGTGTCCGTCCATCTTGAAGATGCCAATACGGGCGAAAAGCTTGACGACGACGAAGCCGACGTCCTTGTAGCCTTCGACGGAATCCACTCGGTATTCCGCCCTCTTTGTGCCGACGACGAGCCAGTACCATCTGCTTACGTGGCCTACCGTGGCACCTCGCCATTGGCTGAAGATGAGGACATGAAGGATCTGAAGGACGTCCGCGGCTACATTGGCCCACGTTGTCACTTCATTCAGTACCCACTGCGTGGCGGTGAATTGCTTAACCAGGTTGCTGTGTTCCAGTCGCCTCGCTACCTCGAAGCATTGACCAATGGCACCGAGGTCCCTGATGACTGGGGCAACAACGAAGAGTTCAAGCAGGCATTCGACCACACCAACGAAGCCGTCAAGGGTCGCCTGGGCAACATGTGGCTGGATACCTGGTGGCAGATGGCGGACCGCGAGCCTCTCGAGGATTGGATCGCATCCGATCGCATCATCGTCATGGGCGATGCTGCGCACCCACCACTGCAGTACATTGCCTCCGGCGCCATCATGGCTATGGAGGACGGCGAGTGCCTGGCGCAATACGCTTCGGACGCGGTGAAGGCCGGAGACCTGAACTGGACCACCGTGCTGCGCGAAGTTGCCGACGAGCGTGCCCCACGCTGTGGCCGTATCCAGACCACCTCCCGCTTCTGGGGCGAGCTGTGGCACGTTGATGGCCTGTCCCGCTTGATCCGCAACGAGCTCTTCCGTGAGGCAGAGCGCACCGGCTGGTTCAAGTACGCGGACTGGCTCTGGGACTACGACGCCACCCGTCGCGAGTACTTGCAGGATCCTTCCAAGGGCAACCTGCCGAAGGAGCTTGATGAGTGGGAGTACAACCTGCACAAGATTGCTCGCCAGCGCGATGAGGGCAAGTCTGCTGAGGAGCTGACTATCTAATCTGCCTAGCTAGCGCAAAAGCGGCGCAGGGCGACTTTTCGAAGTCGTCCTGCGCCGCTTTTAATATTTCGCAGTGCGTTTGGTTCGGCCCGGGGCAGTTTTAGGGCTCAGAATCTAGATGCCGACGGTGAGGTAGCCGCCGTCTACTGGCAAAGTAACGCCGTTGACGAACGCGGCGGCATCGGAAGCGAGGAAGGCGATCGTCGATGCGATCTCCTCGGGTTCGCCGAAGCGACCTGCCGGAGTGCGGGAGAGAATGCGCTCGCTCGCACCAGGGGCAACATCATCTACGGCGCTCAAAAGTGGGGTATTAATCCAGCCGGGCGCCACGGCGTTCACACGAACCCCGTCCTTGCCCCATGCCTCTGCGAGGGATTTAGTGAGCTGGACAATGCCACCCTTTGCGCTGGAATAAGCAACTGCGGTGCCGCCACCGAAGTAGGAGTACATCGAAGCGATGTTTATTACTGTGCGCTTGTTTGCCTTGAGTAGATCCTCAGCAAGGTTAATAGTGCGGTAAACGCCCTGTAGCTGAATAGAGAGGACCTTATTATAGGCCTCCCACTCCATTTCCTTTGCGCCCATGCTGATACCAGCTGCCGGAACTAAAATGTCCAGGCGATCAAGTTCAGCGAACAGGGACTTTAAGTGGTCGTCGTTAGTAACATCTACTTCGCGAACTTCGACGTTGAGGCCTTCGGGAAAGGAAACCTTGTCAGAACCAAGGCCAACTGCGTACACCTTGGCGCCGAGCTCGGCGAGGTACTGGGCAACCCCTTGGCCAATACCTGAGGTGCCACCGGTGACTACGGCTACTTTGTCTTTAAATAGGTCTTGATTGAAAACTGCGTTGCTCATTATGTAGATCCTTCTCACTTGGAGATTTGGTTATTTAAGGTCATCCTTTCGGATAATTCCCACCGTACCAAAAATTTAAGTTTGAAGTATCTCGGGTTGGGATCCCCGAACCGAACCTAACGCACTGCGAAATATAAAACCCCAGGTCGCTGGGAGAGAAGTCATGCGAAGTGCACCTCGTGGGCCGGGACCAAGGAAATTTCTGCCAGGGGATCAAGGGCTAGCGCAGCGCGCGCAGCAGTTCCGAGGCGGCGTCTCCGCGAACGAAGGGGAGCTCGCCTTGTTCCTTCTTGCTAAAGGGTTTGAGCACGTAATCGGCGACGGGTTGACGCCCGGGTGGTCGGCCGATTCCTACGCCGAGCTTGTTGTAATCGCCGGTTCCGAGAGACTTGGTCACGGACTTCAGCCCGTTATGGCCATGATCGCCGCCACCGGAGCGGAGTTTGATTTCCCCGAAGTCTTGGTCGATCTCGTCGTAGATGACGTAGAGATCGGAAGGAGAGACTCCGAAGTAATTGGCCAGGGCCTTGACGGGCCCGCCCGAAACGTTCATGTATGCCCTGGTCCGTGCCAGAATTGTTTGTCGGGATGTCAACCGGCCGGCGGTGAGCTCGGCGACCTCGGTGTTGGTCTTCTTGTGCACGCTTAAGGTGGCGGCCATGGGGGAGACTTCACCAAGAAGTTCCTCAATGACCATGACCCCGACATTGTGGCGAGTTTCGGCATACTGCGGGCCGGGATTGCCCAGGCCGACGATTAATAGAGGTGAGTCAGACACGCCTCTATATTGGCACACAAACGAAGCCCGCCCCGCTGGAGACCAGCGGGGCGGGCGAATCGTCGTGAAGCGAAATGCTTACTCGGAGTCGGTGGACTCGGCGCCTGCTTCTGCGCCGCCTTCCTCAGCTGCTGCTGCAGCCTCTTCGAGCTCGGTGTCAACCTCTTCGTAGGTGACGTTGATGATCAGGTCTTCTGGCTCGGTGATCAGGGATGCGCCAGCTGGCAGGGTGATGTCCTTAGCCAGGATCTGGTCGCCGATCTCCTTGCCCTCGACAGAAACGGTGATCTCTTCAGGAATCTTCAGAGCGTCAACCTCGATGGTGATAACGTCTGCTTCCTGGATCATGATGGCACCTGGAGCGATCTCGCCCTCGGTGACAACTGCAACGTCAACCTCAACCTTTTCGCCGCGCTTGATGCCCAGCAGGTCGATGTGGTCGATGTCAAGGGTGAGCACGTTCTGGTCGATGTACTTGACCATTGCGAGGTGCTGCTCGCCGTCAACCTCGAGCTCGAGGACAGCGTTGACGCCGTCGTTACGAACGAGAGCCTGAACCTCGAGCAGGTCAGCGTGGAAGTGGAGGGTCTCTGCACCCTTCGAGTACAGAACGCCTGGGAGGCGACGGTCGCGGCGCAGACGGCGGGAAGCACCCTTGCCGAACTCTTCGCGCAGCTCTGCCTTGATTACTGGGGTTTCAGCCATGTGAACTCCTAAATGTAGTGGTAGCGGCCGCTAAAGTAGGTGTTCCATGAAGAAAACCTGCGACCAACTCAAACGTGTTTTGCTCGTCGAGTGATCGCAGGCTAGAAAAGTCTGTGATACTTATCGCGTCGATAACGGCCATTCTTTCAGGCCCTCGCCGAGACGCTGAAAAGCATAACACCAGCTAGTGTACTGGGCCAAACCGCACTTCTGACAGAGGGAGCTAGCGCGAAAACACGAAGTGGCCTCGTGCTTGTTGCTCTTCGTATTCATGGCCGAGCGGGAGGCCGGTGCGGTCGCGGAGCAGGGCGGCGGTGATGAAACCGATCACGGTGGCGGTGAGCAGGTAGGCAGTGACTCCCCAGGTAGAGCCCGTATTTTCTACCATCCATGCGGCGATCATTGGGGCGAAGGCGCCGCCGATAATCGAGCCGATGGCATAAGTGATGGATACTCCCGAGCCACGGATCGAGGCGGGGAAGAGCTCCGCGTAGGTGGCACTCGTTTGGCCATAGGTCAGGCCCAGTCCGATGGAGAGGAATCCGAGGCCTAAGAAGATTGTGCCGTAGTTACCGGTGTTGACCAGGGGGAACAGTGTGATCACGGCGATGGCTTGCACGATGAAGCCGAGAAGGAAGGTCGTGCGACGCCCGATCTTGTCCGAGACCCAGCCTGCGAACAATGTGGAGACGACCCATACGGCCGCAGCACCTGTCACGATAAGCAAGATCGTGCCGCGCTCAAGCGCGAGCCCATCCGGATTTGTGGTGTAGTTCTGAATGTAGCCACCGGCCATCATGTAGCCCGCGACCCCGTTCGCTGCGAACAGGAGAGCACCCGCAATCACCAGGGGCCAGTACTTGGAAAACAGCGTGGCAATCGGATGAGCGGGAACCGCACGGGCTTCGCGGTCGTCGGCCATTTCGGTAAAGACGGGAGATTCGTCGACGCCGACGCGGATGAGGTAACCAATGACCACGAGCACAATGGAGAAAAGGAAAGGCACGCGCCAGCCCCAGTCCATGAAAGCGTCCCCAGGAGCAATCCAGTTCATCAGGGCAAGAGCACCGTTGGCCATGAGCAGACCAATCGGCGCACCGATCTGTGGGCCAGCCCCGAAGAAGCCACGCTTTTCGGTGGGGGCGTGCTCAACGGCGAGCAGTACCGCAGAGCCCCATTCGCCACCTGCCGACATTCCCTGCACGATGCGCAGCACCACCAGCGCAAGCGGCGCCCAGATGCCGGCTTGCTCGTAGGTGGGTACCAAGCCAATCAGGGTCGTCGCCCCACCCATAGCGAAAAGCGTGACCATCAAGACGAAGCGTCGTCCTACTTTGTCCGCGAAATGGCCGGCCAAAAACGCGCCGAGCGGGCGGAAGAGGAAGGAAAGGCCTGCGGTGAGGAAGGCCAGAATCGTGGAGGAGCCGTCTCCGACGGGCCCAAACATCAGCTGATTAAAAACCAACCCTGCCACGGCGGCGTAGAGGAAGAAGTCGTACCACTCGATAGCGGTGCCAACGGTGGTTGCAGCGACGACGCGTCGACGCTCACGCGGGGTGGAGGTTGCTTTCATAGTGTCCTTTGAAAAATCGGTGTCAGGTGGGCGCTTTGTGTCCCATCGCACAATACCAAGGACCGGAAAGGAGATGGCAAGAACTACAGGTACTTCGATCCTTCCCGCACCGAGAGCGCGGCGAGGTCGTGGGTGGCAATGAACTCCGACACCCACGAGGGGTTTGATTTCGAGTAGTCGCGCAGTGCCCAGCCGATGGCCTTATTAATGAAGAACTCGGTCGATCCCAGGTTCGCCTCGATGCACTCGGAGAGGAGCTCGGCATCGGTGTCCTGCTTGAAACCCAACTGATGGATGATAGCAACGCGGCGCACCCAAAAATCCTCATCCGCAGCCCAGATGCGCATCGATTCAGCATCCGCAGCCGATCCGACAGCTTTCGCCAGCGGGTCGACGGTGTCCCACCACGATTTCGTTTGGACTAGGCGCTTCAAAGCGGGCAGGTCGGTCGTCGACAAGCGACCAAAGCGCACATGGTCGCACGCGCAGTAGTGGAACTCCCGCTCGTCCTCGCCAAAAAGTTGTGCGGCGAAGTCGAAGTCGGTGGGTCGTTCATGCACGATGGCACGCGTCGCTTTGCGACGAACTCCTGCGGAAACCCCCAAGAACGGGAATTTATCGCGCATATATGCCTCCATACCGACCGCCCGATCGGGGTCGGCGAGGGGCAGTAGCGCGGAGTAAACCGACTCAATTGTTGGCATGTACCCATACAATCACCTCATGGATAAATTCCGCTATGTCTGCATCATGATCGGTGGCTTTCTCGGGCCCTTCGCGGGGCAGTCGCTGTCTGTGGTGCTTCCGGAATTCGCCGCGGATTTTGGGATCTCGCTGGAATTGGCCTCGCTGACGATGACGGCCTACATGCTTCCTTTGGCCGTGACGATGCTCTTTTCCTCCTACTTGGTGCGTAACCTGCGGCCAGCCGGGGTGATCCGCACTGCGTACTTGGTCATCGCTGTAGCAGCCTTCGTGCTGGTAGTTACTCCGGTGTGGTGGCTGTTCCTCGTGGCGTTTATTGTGGCCGCGATAGGTAATGCGTTTACCGCGCCGCTCCTGCAGCAGGTGCTGAAACACATCACCCCGGACGACAAGTTGGGTCAGGCGTTGGGCACCTATGCCGCGATGCAATCCTTCGGGCTCTTCTCTGCGCCTCTGGTCGCTGGTGTGACTTCGCTTGTGAGCTGGCGCTTAATGTATGTGTTCCTCGCCGTATTTGCCGTGGTGATTGTGATTGTGCGCGTCCCCGATGTCCCGGCGAGCCCACCCGCGCCGGGCTCGCGCCGCTTCAAACTCAACTGGCCCATCGTGCGCGCTATGCTCACGCTGCTGTCAGTGGGCACGGGTGTGATCGGTATGTCATTCATTATCGCGCTGTACGTTGGCGACAGGTTCGGCGCGGGCCCGGTGACTCGCGGTGCGATCGTGATGATCGGTGGACTCACGGCGTTCATTTTTGCCCGCTACGTGGGAGGCCTTGCCGACAAGCACGGTCCGCGCCCAGTACTTGCCGGTGGGCTGATCGTCGCTGCGGTCGCGTTATTGGCTATTGCGGTCTCGCCGTGGATGATTCTCATCGCGGTGTTCTGGGGCATTGCGGTTCTAGCTGTTCAAGGCACACAAGTGTCGATGAACATGATTGTGTTGCGCGCGCCGGGAGGCACCCAGATGCTCTCGACGATTCAAGCTTTCAGGTTCTTCGGCAACTCGCTGACACCGATTGTGATCCTTCCCCTTTACAACATTCATGCCTGGTGGGCTTTCCTCGGCGCAGCCTGCATCCTGCTGGTGATGGCCGTGGTCAACATTGCGGGGCAGAGGAGGACCACTACTTAGGGTCGCTTTCGTTGACAATTCGGACTTCTCCGGCCTGGGTGGGATCGTAGCGTCCTTGTACCCACTGCTGATCCAACTCGAAAGAGTCCTTGTCAAAGTCGGAGGAAGAGTCAGCGTCGAGTTCGTCGATGACTTCCTCAGCCATGGCGGATCGTAGCTTGGTGCTCTCGAGCGGCGAGCTAAAGACTTCGCGTGACAATTGAGCGCGGTGGGCGGTGGTGAACTTTTCATTGGGGTCCAACATGCGCCAGATCAGGTTGCGGATTTTATCGCGTCGCGACGATTCCTCGTTCACAATTCCGCGACCACGCATAAACCAGGTGCCAATGAGCACGACGATCATGACGATGCCGGCATATCCGAGGGCCGGGAAAACAGTATTGACCAAGGTGGCAAAGTCGACGAAGGACAACGCATAGCCGATAAAAACAACCACAATGAAGACAGGTTTGAAACGCTTTGGATTATTCGGGACGAGTCGACGAGTCAGCGCGTAAAAGGATCCGAGCGCCGTGGAGAAGATCATCAAATAGGTCGCCAGAGCTGCGATCGTGCCAAGAGCAGGGTGGATCTCGTTGACGAGGGTCAGGGTGGGGAGTGCATCGTCGTAAAGCTCTGTGACTTGGAAGAGCATTCCAACGACCAGAAGAAGCAGAATGGCACCAAAGAGAAAACCACCCAGGAACCCACCGCGGCCAGCGGATTTCGTGTCCAGGTTGGCGCCACCGATGACTACGCCCATGGAGACCCCGCCCATCATGGACAGGCCAATGTAGTTCAGCGTGGACAGCCACCAATTCGGTACCGCGGGGTCGATATGGGTCGTGGCGAATTCTTGGATCCCGTCGAAGGGTTCTGGGGGATCGGTCAGGGCTGCGATGGCCGCCAGCGTCATGAAGATGATCACCACGGGAGTGATGGCTCCGATGGCGTTGGTGACCTTGTCAACGTCCATCATGCCGAAAACCAACACGAGGATGAGCATAAGAGTTGAGCCGACCCACAGGGGCAAGCCGAATTGTTGATGAAGATTCGCGCCCGCGCCGGAGAGCATGACGAAGGCCACGGCGAATTGGGTGGCTGTGACGGCGTAGTCGATAAATGTGGCCGGAATCTTCGAGGTGATCGAAGTAAAAACGCGCTTATGCGACGATGCCTGAAAATAGCTGCCGTATTGTAAAGCGATCATTGCGGTTAACGGCATGATGAGCAGGACGACGATTGCGCCTAGGATTCCCCACCAACCGTGTGCCACGTAGTACTGCAGCATTTCCTGGCCTGAAGCGAAACCGGCACCCACCGTCACACCAAAGTAGGCCATTGCAATTGCAAAGGCGCGTTTCATCTCTTCCCCAATTCAAAATAGACAATAAAAAGGCAATAAATGCCCCAAGAATAGTCGGGGTCACGACAAAAGTCAGATCAATGAGGGAAGACGACCTAACTAAACGCTAACTGTTCACGGAGTTCACCGGAGGCATAAAGTTCGAGATCTTCGGTAATCACGAGCGCGCTGCACTCGGGCTGGGTGCTGATCTCCAGCAGGATTTCAGAGGCGGAGCGACCGAAAAGCCTGCTGGTCCAGATCTCGCCGTCGACCGACCGCGGCGAGACGATGGTCAAGGAGACCACATCCGTCTCTAGGGGATAGCCCGTGGCAGGGTCCAAGATGTGGTGGTAGGTGCGACCATCTTTGTTGAGGCGGCGCTGATACACACCACTGGTCACTACTGATTGTTCCCCAACGGTGATGGCGCCGATAATCTGATCGTTTTCGTTGTTGGGATGGCGCAACCCGATACGCCAGTGGCCATCGGATTGGCGCGGGGAAGGGCCAAAAGTCAGCACATTTCCGCCCAGGTTGATCATTGCAGAGTGAGCACCCTGGTCCTTGAAGTAGGCGATGATCAGGTCGGCGATATATCCCTTAGCCACCGCACCTAAGTCGATTTTCATCCCGCTGCGCGCCAAGAAGACTTGGCCAGACTCTGCATCGAGTTCGATAAGCGCGGGATCGGTAAGTTGCAGAGCCGCGTCGATCGCAGCAGGGTCGGGAACATTCGCATCCGCAAAGCCGATGCGCCACAGCTGCACCAGCGGGCCAATCGCAATGTTGAGCATCGACTTAGGTGCCAGGCTGTTCTCGATGCCAAGCGAGATCAATTCGAACAGCTCGGGATGCACCTCGACGGGGCGGCGCCCGGCAGCACTATTGAGCTCACCTAATTCCGAGGCAGGATCGTTGGCGCTGAAGCGGTGCTCATAGATTCTGAGTCGCCGGATGGCCTCGTCGATAAGCGATTGTGCTCGCTCGGCCTCCACCTGGACCTCGATGACGGTGCCCATCATGTGTACGTGGGTACTAGCGATGTGCATCGTCATCGAACTCCTGGGTGACCTAGCTGTTGTGCTTCGCGGCGTTGGTGCCCGCGAAGCGA
The DNA here is from genome assembly GCF_000379425.1 of Corynebacterium lubricantis DSM 45231. Classification (GTDB taxonomy): domain Bacteria; phylum Actinomycetota; class Actinomycetes; order Mycobacteriales; family Mycobacteriaceae; genus Corynebacterium; species Corynebacterium lubricantis. Next base: position 48,635 of record NZ_KB902226.1, on the reverse strand, counting down.
CCGAAGGTGAAAATATCGGCCAGGGCGTTGCCACCCAGGCGATTGCCCGCGTGGATGCCGCCGGAGACCTCGCCCGCAGCATACAGGCCCGGGATGACCTCGCCTGCGGTGTTGATCACCTCGGTGTTGGTGTTGATCTTCAGCCCGCCCATGGTGTGGTGCACCGCCGGGCGACGCGAGGTGGCATAAAACGGCGCCTTCTCCACCTTGAGATCGAAGGCGGACTTGTGGAACTCCGGGTCGGCACCTGCATCTACATAGGAGTTGTACTTGGTGACCTCCTCGACGAGCACTGCAGGATCGATGCCAATCTGCTCCGCGAGCTCCTCGAGGGTATCGGCGCGGTAGAGCGTGCCGTCGTTTTTCTCCACCTGCTGATCCAGCTTTTCCTGGGTGGTGTTGTAGGCGGTCTTCTTGATCTCGTCGTCGGCGATGAGGTAGTAGAGCGTGCCATTATCAATGGCTGCCTTGGAGATCTCATCGCGGCTGCCGAACTCGTTGACGAAGCGGCGACCCCGCTGGTTGACCATGACAAAGTTCGCCGGCGGCACCTGCAAACCGGTAAACAGAGCCCCGGTTTTCGGGTCACAAGTAGGTAGCATCTGAATAAAGCCCATGTCCATCAGCTCGGCGTCGGCCTGCAGACCCAGATTGATGCCGTCGCCCTGCAGGGCAGGGGAGTTGGAAGTAGTCGTGTCATCGGCGATCTCGGCCCAGTACGTGTTGTACTTTTGCAGCATCTTCGTGTTCGAGCCGAAGCCGCCGCTGGCCAGGACCACAGCATTGGCGCGCACGATGACGCGCTGGTCGCCGTTCATCGCCTCGACTCCGACGACGCGGCCGTCCTCGATGATCAGCTTCTTCACGTCCATCTCGGTCTTGATCTCGCCGCCATGCGATTCCACCCACTTGGACAGCGCATCAACGTACGCAAAACCCTCGTTGGCCACTGGCTTGTGGCCACGACGCCAGAGCGCCCCCACCGGCATGGACACGTCCTCATAGTTGAACTCTACGCCGATCTCTTCCAGCCAGTGCACCGAATCGAGCACATTGTCGGTCAGCGTCTTGACCAGGTCGTACTGGCCATAAGTGCGGGTACCTGTGAGATCGGTGCGCTTGCCACCGAGATAGGTTTGCATGCGGTGCCACAAGGCGGAGTCGAAGAGATACTCCTCTCCGCCCTCGGTTTTCGCGAAGTACTCCGTGATTTCGGCTTGGGCCGCGCGGAAATCGTCGAGGTATTCCGGATCAATCTCCGATTCGGGCGTATCGACGAGCTCCCGCAGCGTCACATCTTCACCGGGTAGTGCAGCAAACTTCTCCTGCCAGGTCGGATCCGCCGAGTTCATTGGGCCGCCGGTGCGCACAGTATTTCCGCCGATGGCAGGGAACTTCTCCAGCAGGATGACCTTCTTGTCGTTCTGGAGCACAGAGGCTGCGGCGGCCAGTCCGGCTCCACCGCCGCCAACGACTACGACATCGGTTTCTAAGGTGATGGGCGCGATGATGGATGCCTTGCTTGGCTTCGGGCGATTGCGCAGAATCTCTGGGTCCGCGTCGGCCAGCCTGACCGCATCCGCCACACCGTCGAGGACTCCCTGGCTGGTGGAGGTCGCACCAGAGATAGTGTCAATGTTCAGCGTCTGGCCAGAGATAATCTGCTCGGGGATGCGAGTGAAAACGACATCGGCGATGCCCTGGGTCTCACCGGTGGTATCAATATCGATGTTCTCGATGCGGTCGTGGCCGAAGGTCACCTTCATCGGTAGCTTGCCGCTATAACCAACGGCGGCGACGGTGTAGGTGCCAGGCTCAAAGGCAATCTCCTCTGGCAAGTTAAGCAGGTTAGCCACCGAAATGAAGCGAACGAAACGCTTTACGCAGGATTCCAGGAATGCGACCGTATCGGAGTTTAAAATGTTGCCTTCGTCGTCAAACGCCTCGTGCGCGGAGCCCAGCAGGAACTCGCTGCCGGGCATGACAGTGGCGCTGACCCCTGGGGCATCGAGGATTTGGCGCAAGTGCAGCTGGGCGCGCGAGGAGCCCTGGATGCTTGTCGACGCACCGACGACCATCACCGGCTTGCCATCGAAAGGATGCAACTTGTCCGACATCCACTCGATGAAGCTATTCAGTGCGGAAGGGATGGAATGGTTGTATTCCGGAGTGGCGATGATGACGCCGTCAGCTGCCTCGATCTTCTCCGCGATCGACGCGATCGGCTCGGTCTCGGAGAGATCGTTGCTGGCATCAAACATGGGGAGATCTTTGATTTCACAGATCTCGAAATCGAGCTCGTCTGCGAAATGCTTCTCAATGAACTGGAGGAGGATGCGGTTGTAGGAAAAGTCCGCGTTTGAACCGACAATACCAATGACTTTAACCATTATTGCGCCACTTCCTTGCCTTCGACTGATTTAACAAGTTGCGTGAATATCATGAACCTGGACCACACGGAATCAAGTTCTGTGATGTCGGATTCCTTGATTAGATCGCCGTTGTTGTCAAACGCCTGGAGCGAATCACCAAGCAGGAACTGCGGGGCAAGTACCCGAGCCTGAATGAACGGGCTGGTGAGGATCTGGCGGAGATGATCCTGGGCACGCGAGGTACCTAGGCGACCATAGGAAGCACCGGAGATCATCACAGGCTTCCAACGCAACACTTCGGAGGTCCAGCTCAGCCATTCGAGGACGCTTTTTAGAGCGGCCGGAACGGTGTGGTCATACTCCGGGGTGGCAATGACGACGCCATCGCTGGCTTCGATGGCCTCCATGAGCGGGCGGAGCTCAGCCGGGGGAATCTTATCATCGGAGACTTTGAAGGGCGGGATGTCTCGGATTTCGAATACTTCAATCTCTGCCTGATCGGCGAAGTGCTTCGCGATGTAGTGCATCAGCGTGCGGTTCGTTGACTGGGTTGAGTTATTACCTATGATCCCGACAAAATTTAGATCGGTTGCCATACCTTTTTCCTTAGCTCTAGGAAGGGCGTGCTCGAGGAGTTAGACCAGATTATTTAATTAGATATGCTCAATTCTGCCACAAGAAATAGTAATGAGCCGGAGAAAACAAAAAGCGGTTCCTGGCACATCTGCCAGGAACCGCTTCTCGTCGAAAAGCGAAAAATGCTTAAGCTTGACCCTCAAACAGCGTGGTCACGGAACCATTCTCGAAAATCTCGTGGATCGTCTTCGCCAGAAGCGGAGCGATGGACAAGACAGTGAGATTGTCCCAACCCTCGGTGGACTGAGGCAGGGTATCGGTGGTGATGATCTCCTCGGCGCCACACTGGGAGAGACGCTCGCGGGCAGGGCCCGAGAACACACCGTGAGTGGTGGCGATCAGCACGGACTTAGCACCGGCTTCCTTGAGCACGCCAACAGCGCCGGCGATGGTGCCGCCGGTGTCGATCATGTCGTCGAGAAGCACACAGTTCTTGCCCTCAACATCGCCGACAACGCGGTTTGCGACAACCTTGTTGGCCTCGTCGATGCTGCGGGTCTTGTGAACGAAGGCCAGTGGGGCATCGCCCAAAGCGTTCGCCCACTTCTCCGCCGTTTTCACGCGGCCTGCGTCAGGGGAGACCACCATGAGGTTATCCAGTGGGTAGCGCTCCTTGATGTAATCGGTCAGGATCGGCATGGCGTGCATGTGATCGACCGGACCGTCGAAGAAGCCCTGGATCTGATCGGTGTGCAGGTCAACCGAGACGATCCGGTCTGCGCCGGCAGCAGTGAGCAAATCAGCAATCAGGCGAGCAGAAATTGGCTCGCGGCCACGGTGCTTCTTGTCCTGGCGCGCATAAGGGTAGAAAGGCAAAATCGCGGTGATGCGCTTTGCGGAACCACGCTTGAGTGCATCGATCATGATCAGCTGCTCCATGATCCACTTGTTCAGTGGCTGTGCGTGGGACTGCATGACAAAACAGTCAGCGCCACGAACAGACTCTTCGAAGCGAACGAAGATCTCGCCGTTTGCAAAATCACGTGCGACGGTGGGGGTGAGCTCAGTGCCGAGCTCTTTGGCCACTGCTTCTGCAAGTTCGGGGTGCGCACGCCCCGAGAAAAGCATGAGTTTCTTGTGGCCTTCAGTGAAGTATCCGGACATAGTGGTGCGGGTTAGCCTTCCTGCTTCGTAGAGTTTTCACGTGCACGTTGAGCAGCCTGTGCCGCCGGGGTGCCAGGTCGCTTGTCCTCGACCCATCCTTCGATATTACGCTGGCGACCTTCTTTAATAGCAAGTGCACCCGCTGGAACGTCCTTAAGCACGACAGTTCCCGCGCCAGTATATGCCCCATCACCCACAGTTACCGGGGCAACAAACATGGTGTCGGATCCCGTGCGCACATAAGAACCGATGTTTGTCTGGTGCTTGTGTACGCCGTCATAGTTGACGAACACGCTCGAGGCGCCGATGTTGGATTCTTCGCCCACCGTGGCATCGCCGATGTAGGTTAGGTGCGGAACCTTCGAACCGGCACCGATCTGTGCGTTCTTCGATTCCACGAATCCACCCAGCTTGCCGCGTTCGCCCAGGACGGTCTTGGGTCGAATGAAGGTGTACGGGCCGACGGTTGCCTGCGCACCGATCTCGGATTCCGAACCGTGGGTGCGCACGACCGATGCTCCCTCGCCAACGATCATGTCGGTCAGGGTGGTATCCGGGCCGATCTCAGCGCGGTCTGCAATCACGGTTGCGCCCCAGAGCTGGGTGTTCGGGTGGATCACCACGTCGCGGCCAATCTTGACGTCGACACCGATGAAGGTGGAGCGAGGATCGACGATTGTGGCGCCCCCGCGCATGGCGGCCTCGACAGTGCGGCGGTTGAGCTCGGCTCCGGCCTCAGCGAGCTGGACGCGGTCGTTGACACCAGCGAGTTCGCGAGGGTCCTGCGCGATGTGCGCGGAGACGACCTTGCCATCATTGCGGGCGATGCCGAGCACATCCGTGATGTAGAGCTCGCCTTGAGCATTGTTGCTGTCGATCCGGGTCAGCGCATCTGCCAACACAGCGCCGTCGAAGGCGAAAACACCGGAGTTGACCTCGGTGACCTGCTTCTGCTCGTTTGAGGCGTCCTTCTCCTCCACGATTTCCTGCACGTTGCCGTCGGCGTCTCGGAGGATGCGACCGTAACCGGTAGGGTTGTCCAGCTTCAGAGACAAGACCGTGACAGCAGCCTTGTTCTCCTCGTGAGCCTTGACCAAAGACTTGAGGGTATCGGACTGTAGGAGTGGAACATCCGCGTTGGTGACCAGGACGGTTCCGGTGTAGCCGACAATAGGAGCCAAGCCGCACTGTACGGCGTGGCCGGTGCCGTTTTGTTCTTCCTGTACGGCCTGCTTGACCTCGCGGCCAATTTCTTCGGAGACCTTGTCTACAGCAGGGGAGACCTGGTCACGTTGGTGTCCAACGACTGCGACGATGTGCTCTGGCTCGATTCCTGCTGCAGCATGGAGCGAATGTGACAGCAAGCTGCGTCCGCCGATCTCATGCAGCGTTTTTTGCTTGTCTGATTTCATACGCGTGCCAGCGCCTGCCGCCAAAACGACGACAGCGCAGTCTGAACTATTGGACATGTATTACTCCTCATGCAGGTTGTGTGGGCTGAGTGGAGGTCATTTCCCGTGACCCCACGCGTCGGCTCAGAATGGATTCCAGCATAACGCTAGTTAGCCAAAATCATCGGTAAATTCTCTTCTCCGAGTGTGCCGAATTCAGCGTGGAGGTCGCCTCGCCTAGCTTTTTGCGGAGACATCACGCATCGACGCGGCCATGAACACACCGACAAAGCCGATGATGGCCAAGAACAGGAGCGCCGCCTGGGAACCGAATTGCGCGATGACACCAGAGATCGCACCCACGATGATCAAGATGACACCCATCAATGTGTTCGCGGCGCCGGTGTAGCGGGTCCGTAGATCACCCTCGGCCATGTCCACCAGATAGGTCTTTCGCGCCACGCGCACACCGGTGTGTGCCAAGGTCACGAGGAAGAAACCGAGTGGGAGCACCCAAGCGTTGACGGCGCCGGAAGCGAATTCGGCTGAGACTACCAACAAGATAATGACGACGCTGGCCGCCCCCGAACACACGGCCATGGTGTTTTTCGAAGAAAGATCAGAAAAGATTCCCGAAATCCGCCCGCCGAGCAAAGATGCCAGCCCGGAGGCCACCATAAAGATGCCAAGGTTCGAGATGTCTTGGCCGATTTCCTGGCTCAGAGTCACGATAAAGGTGGTAGACAAGGCCGTGACCAGCATGAGGGAACGCACGATGACGAACCGGCGGAACTGCTGATCCCCGGTAAAGAGCTCCCACGTATCTTTCCACCACCCCTCTTTCACGGGTTGCGGATCAACCTCAGACTCGGGTTCATGGATCCCCTGGAACACAATGGCCGCGAGCGCCCACGTTAAAGCACCACCGCCGAGCAAAGCTACAAGGCCCCACCGTGGCAGGTCTCCCTGTACAAACGACAATCCCAGGCCAACGACAAGCGCGATTGCGCCGGCCAAAGCAGTGGCCCGCCCCGTAATCAGTCCGCGACGTCCCTTCGAGATTGTCCGCCCCTGAACATCCTTCGAAGCAATCGAGCACAGGGAACGAAACAGCGACAGCACGCCGAGTAGGACCACAACGGTGATACCGAGCGCCCAACCATTGAGGAAGAGAGCGACCAGAGCGATCAATGCCGCCGCGATGAACTGGCCGAGCGAGCCAATGATCCATACCTTCTTGCGGGAAGGTTGAGTGGTGACCCACGGAGTCATCGCTGCCTGAGGGAGCATGGAGAGCGATTCGCGGATGGGAACGAGCATGGCGGTGAAAAACCCCGGCACGCCAGCCGCGCCGAACAGCCACGGGAGAACTGTTTTCGGGGCGACGATTTGATCGCCCAGACCCTGCAGCCCGTTTGCCCAAATAAACCGACGAGCGTTGTGTTCCTCAAAGGGTTTTAGCTCAGTACTCATGCAAGTAATCGTAAACCGGAAAGTGGTGTTCCACTGGGATAAGGATGTGCTTACCCGCTGCGTACCCGCTGCAGCCACGCGACGTGCTTCCCCGCGCACTCGCGTGGCTGCAGCTACAACTTTTCTTGTGCGGGCCCGAGCTCAACCCCCCGAAACTGATCTCGTGCCACACATATCATGGCACGCATATTTCCTGGGTGCTGGCCGGGATTGCACACTGAAGTGTGCATCGGTGTGCTGCGAGCTGGGGCTACCTGTGCTTCATTGGTAAATGGATCCGGCAGATCATCCGAAAGTAGTATGGTGAATGGAATTCCTTATCCGCTTTCTCACGTTTCAAGGGGTCGTATGTCGAAGCAGCTCCCACACCAACTCTCACGCCGCACCTTTTTCAAGGGGATGTTAGTGCTCACGGCTGGTGCGACTCTCGCAGCGTGTACCGGTCCCGGCGGAGAGGGTCCCGGTGGCACGCAGCGCGACCAGGCAGAGCCGCAAGGATTCGATGCGGACACTAGGCCTTTGCCCATTCCGCCTCTCGACGAAGGTGTGATCGTCGACGGCGTGCGCACTTTTGACCTCACCGCCGCACCCGGGGAAGCCGAGCTCCTCGCGGGAGTGAGTACCGCGACCTGGGGCTTCAACGGCGCGCACTTGGGGCCGACGCTGCGGGCGTCGAAAAGCGATCGTTGCGAGGTCACCATCACCAACAACCTCGACGAAATGACCACCATCCACTGGCACGGCATGAACATCCCGGCTTGGGCCGATGGCGGCCCCCATTCGCCGATCGAACCCGGTGGCCAATGGGTGCCCAGCTGGCAGGTCGATCAGGCGGCCGCGACGCTGTGGTACCACCCGCATCCGCACGGGCGCACGGCCTTGCACTGCTACCGCGGGCTGGCAGGAATGTTCATTATCGACGATGACATCTCCGACGCGCTCGATGTGCCGCGCGAGTACGGGGTGGACGACATTCCGGTTATCATCACCGACCAGAAGTTCACCGATGACGGCCAGCTCGACGAAACTGACGACGCCGTCCTCGGCCTCATGGGTGACACTCCGCTGATCAATGGCCAGGCCAACGTATCTTTCCAGGCAAGCACACAGCGCGTGCGCCTACGGATCCTCAATGCGTCGTCGATGCGCTTTCACAACATTGCGCTTGACGACGACCAACCTTTCCACGTCATCGGCACCGACCAAGGCCTCCTCGACGAACCCCTCGAGGTGGACTCCGCCCTGATCGGCCCTGCAGAGCGGGTAGAAATCCTCATCGAGCTGGAGCCTGGTAAGGACATCACCTTGAAATCGGCCGGGTTGGAATCCAACTTCGGGCTGCCTGACGACGAATACGCCCCCGACTTCCGTTTCCGTGACACCTTCGACCTGCTGCCGATTCTGGCGCCGGCCGAGGACACAGCCGAGGCAGCGGATGTCCCTGTCGCATTGGATCCCGCGGCGAGCGAGGAACCGGACTTGAATGGTGCGCCGGAGCGCGAGTTCTTGTTGAACACCTTTGAAATCAACGGGCAGACCATGGATATGAATCGGGTGGATTTCGTCATCGACCACGAGGGTCCTGAGATCTGGAAGGTCACTAACGAGAACCCGGACTGGCCACACAACTTCCACATCCATGACTCCCGCTTCAAGGTGCTTGGTATTGAAGGCACTGAAGTGCCCGATGTGTTCGATTCGGGATGGAAAGATACCGTTGCGATCCCGCCAAACGCGACGGTGAGCTTGGCCGTCGAATTCGGGTATCACCCTGATCCCACGGTGCCGTATATGTATCACTGCCACATGCTCTATCACGAGGACCAGGGGATGATGGGGCAGTTCGTGATCACGGCGCCGGGCGAGCAAGCGGATCTCAAGCCGATGACGGGAACGCAGGAGCACCACGGGCATTAGGTATGTCGTTTCGACCAACCGGGGCCCCGAGTGTGAACCTAACGCACGACGGAAAACCCAGGTTGGGCATAAAAAAGCTTCCCCACCAGGACTCGAACCTAGAATGACGGTACCAAAAACCGTAGTGTTGCCGATTACACCATGGGGAAAGACGTTCACTATCTTACCGGAACGTCCTTATTTCCCTAATCAGCAGGTCGCGCTATTAATTGGATGAACGCGAAAGCGAATTCACATAGGAAGCAAGATAGGGTGTTGGCTATGGCTCGACAGCGAATGACTGGAAAAGAACGCCGGGAACAATTGATTTCGGTGGGCCGCGCGGTCTTCGCCGAGCGGGGAGTAGATGGCACCTCGGTGGAGGAAATCGCCCAGCGCGCCGGGGTGTCCAAGCCCGTCGTGTACGAACACTTCGGTGGCAAGGAAGGCTTGTACGCGGTCATCGTTGATCGAGAGATGCTCCACCTGGAGTCCGTCATCACGGCTTCCCTGGGTGAGGGCGCCTGGCGTGCGCGCATCGAGCAAGCCGTCATCGCGCTGCTCACCTACGTCGAGGACAACACTGATGGCTTCCTCATCCTTGTCCGCGATCAGGTCCCTGGCGAGGAACGCAGCTATTCCACCCTCTTAAATACTGCAGTCGGCCAGGTATCGCATATTCTTGGGAGTGCTTTTGAGCATCGTGGATTAAACCCAGATCTGGCCACGTTGTATGGTCAGGCGCTGGTTGGCATGGTTTCAAACACTGCCCAGTGGTGGTTGGATGAGCGCGAACCAGGCAAGGAAATCGTCGCGGCGCACATTGTGAATCTGTGTTGGAACGGTTTACGCGGGATGGAAGCTCAGCCGAAGCTGGTCAACGAGTATTAGCGCAGAGTAGTAGCGCGAGAAAATTCAACAGAAGGAATTCAAGGAAAAGTACATGGCGGAGAATCTCCCAGAGCTTGCAGGGTTGTTGACCAAGGCTGCCTCCGACCCGAAGCTGCATGGCCTCGTTTCCCAAATTGGTGTAGAAAAGATGCACGTCACGGGCATCGATCAGGTACGGCCGTGGGCCGCGGGCGCGCTCGCTCGGGAAACTCCGGTTCTGCTGGTCACGGCAACAGGTCACGAAGCAGAAGACCTGACGGCCGAGCTCAAGGCGATGTTGGGGGAGCGAAAGGTAGCGCTCTTCCCGTCTATCGAGACCCTGCCGCATGAGCGTTTGTCGCCGGCGGCAGATGTCGTCGGCAAGCGAAGCGAAGTGCTGCACCACCTGGATTCGCTGCGCGTCGTGGTCACCTCGGCTCGCGGAGTATGCCAGCCGGTGCTGCCTGCGCCTGCGCCGATCGTCGTCGAGCAGGACCACGAGTACGACTTCACCGAGCTCACCGAGCAGTTGACGTATTTTGCGTACAAGCACGTGGACATGGTGGCGGCGCGCGGTGAATTTGCCACACGCGGCGGCATCATCGATGTCTTCCCAACTACCTCCGAGCACCCATTCCGCCTTGAGTTTTGGGGCGACGAGATCACCGATCTGCGCACCTTCGCCGTCGCCGATCAGCGCACCCTCGACGAGGTCGCGCGCGTGGAGATTTTCCCAGCGCGCCAATTGCTTATCGACGACGACGTAGCCGCCAAAGCCGACACGCTGTCCCGCGAGTACCCGTCGAATCCGACTTTGGTGGAGCTGCTCACCCGCATCTCCGAGAAGACCCATGCTGACGGTATGGAAGCCCTGATTCCTGCCCTGACCACCCAGAAACTCTCGGTGCTGCCGGAGCTGATGCCCAAGGGCTCGATCGTGTTGGTGACCTCCCCGGAGAAGGTGCGCACGCGCATCGCCGACTTGGAAGCAACGGATAAGGAATTCCTTGAGGCTGGCTGGGAAGCCGCGGCCATGGGAGCTGACGGTCCGGTCGCCGTGGAGGGCCTAGACCTTTCGGCGTCCTCGTATCGCTCCTATGATTCTCTGGCGGTCTCGGCGAAGAACGCCGGCAATAGCTGGTGGACCTTTGCGCCTCCGGGAATGTTTACCGCCGACGAGACCGAGACCCTGCCACTCGAATTCAGTCCCGCGCCTGCTCCGCATGGCGATCCCAAAGAGATCGAAGCGCTCATGGCGCAGCTGAAGAAGCATGTGGGCGACGGGGGAGAGGCAGCCTTCATTGCACCTGCAAAGGGCACCGTGGACCGGATGGCCGAACGCTTCCGCGAGCATGGGATCTCGGCGCGCATTGCCACCCCTGGCCTGGAGCCGGTGTCGGGCCAAGTCACTTTGTACCAGGCGCTCTCGCATGCCGGTCTGATCTTTACTGGAACGAAGATCCCGCTGGTGGTGGTCACGGAAACCGACGTCACCGGCAACCGCGTCGGCGATATTGCGGGCGCGAAGCGGAAGAAGTCTAGGCGTCGCAACCGGGTGGATCCGCTGGCACTGAAGCCGGGGGATTTTGTCGTGCACGAGACTCACGGCATCGGCAAGTTTGTGAAGATGGCCGAGCGCTCGATCAACGCTGGTGACGAGACCTCACGTCGCGAATACATCGTGCTCGACTACGCGCCCGCGAAGCGTGGACAGCCTAACGACCAACTCTGGGTCCCAATGGATTCGCTGGATCTGTTGTCCAAGTACTCCGGTGGTGAATCACCGACGCTGTCCAAGATGGGCGGCTCGGACTGGAAGAACACGAAAAAGAAGGCCCGCGCAGCGGTGCGCGAGATCGCCGGCGAACTCGTCGAGCTCTACGCCAAGCGCGTCAGCGCGCCGGGCCACGCCTTCGCACCGGATTCGCCTTGGCAGCACGAGATGGAAGACGCCTTCCCGTTCGTGGAAACCGAGGATCAGCTGACAGCCATCGACGCAGTCAAAGGGGATATGGAAAAGCCCGTCCCGATGGACCGCGTGATCGTCGGCGACGTGGGCTTCGGCAAAACCGAGGTTGCCGTGCGCGCTGCTTTCAAGGCCGTCCAGGACGGAACTCAAGTGGCGGTGCTGGTACCGACGACGCTGTTGGCTCAGCAGCATTTCTCCACCTTCGAGCAGCGCATGCAGGGCTTCGGTGTGGAAATCCGTGAGCTGTCACGTTTCACCTCCGCGGCGGACTCAAAGCAGGTGATTAAAGGACTGGCCGATGGTTCCGTCGACATCGTGATCGGTACGCACCGTCTCCTGCAAACCGGCGTGCACTGGAAGAACTTGGGCCTGATCATCGTGGATGAGGAGCAGCGCTTCGGCGTCGAGCACAAGGAACACATCAAGGCACTCAAGGCGCATGTGGATGTGCTGACCATGACGGCGACACCGATCCCGCGCACCCTGGAGATGTCCATGACGGGCATCCGCGAGATGACCTCGATTACCACCCCGCCGGAGGAGCGCCACCCGGTGCTCACATATGTCGGACCCTATGAGGATAAGCAGGTGGCGGCGTCGATTCGTCGTGAATTGCTCCGCGACGGACAGGTCTTTTTCATTCACAACAAGGTCTCCGACATTGAGAAGAAGGCCCGCGAGCTGCGCGAACTCGTCCCCGAGGCGCGCATCGTGGTCGCGCACGGACAAATGGGCGAGCAGCAGCTCGAGCAGACCGTGCAGGGTTTCTGGGACCGCGAATACGACGTGCTCGTGTGTACCACGATTGTGGAAACGGGCCTGGATATCTCGAATGCGAATACCCTGATCGTCGAGAATGCCCAAAACATGGGCCTGTCGCAGCTCCACCAGCTGCGCGGTCGCGTGGGACGTTCCCGCGAGCGCGGCTACGCCTACTTCCTGTATCCGAAGGGTGCGACGTTGTCCGAGACGTCCTATGACCGCTTAGCGACGATTGCGCAGAACAACGATCTCGGCGCAGGTATCGCCGTGGCGCAAAAAGACCTCGAGATGCGCGGCGCCGGCAACGTGCTCGGTGCCGAGCAGTCGGGCCATATCGCAGGTGTTGGCTTCGACCTGTATGTGCGCCTCGTCGGCGAGGCCGTGGAGACTTACAAGGCGCTGGCTTCCGGCGAGGTCGTGGATGCCACCGACCAGGGTCCGAAGGAAGTGCGCATCGACCTGCCCGTGGACGCGCACATTCCGGAGAATTACATCAATTCGGAGCGGCTGCGTCTGGAGCTCTACCGCAAGATTGCGGAAACCCGTGACAACACGGATCTGGACAAGGTGGCCGACGAGATGGTTGACCGCTTCGGTCCGCTGCCCGGCGAGGTGGAGCAGTTGATGGCGGTGGCCAGGTTGCGTCACCAAGCACGGCGCGCCGGGGTAGCCAACATCACGGTGCAGGGCACCCGCATCAAGCTGCACCCGGTGGAGCTACCGGATTCGAAGCAGGTCCGCCTCAAGCGCCTCTACCCAGGGACGACGTATCGGGCTGCGGCGCAGGCGATTCAGGTGCCGTTCCCTCGCGTGGCCAAAGGTGTCAATCAGCCGAACTTGCGCGACACCGAGCTGCTACAGTGGGTGGCGGATTTCTTGTCCGATATCTTCGACGTGGAGAAGATTGCGGTCGATGGGGAGGCAAAGAAGCCTAAGCAGAAGCGCGTTTTCAGCGTGAGTGAGTAAGGCTCCTGCCGCGCCCTAGAGCGCGAGCGTGCCCTGCACGATCCCGGAGATGGCGATCCCCGAAGCAACAAGGATGATCGCCACGACCACCCACTCGAAGGTGTTGAAAATGCGTTCGCGGGTGTTGATCCGGGTGAGCACGTAAGGAACCAAACCTGGTGCAACAGCGAGCGCGCCGTAGAGCACGTAGACGGGATCGGCGGCGTAGAACAGCCACACCGAATACACCATGGCGAGTAGGCCGATGACAAAGTGTCGGCGATTAGTCTCGGTGTCTACGGCGGGCCCGGAGTCGTCGAAACGCGTGCCCGCATGCGGGTGAGAAATTCCCTTGCCGCGCACGGTCAGAAGGACCAGATAGAGCGCCGAGAACAAATACGGCACGAGATAGAGGACCGTGGCCAGCTGAACCATTGAGGTGTATGCGGCCTCGGAGATGAAGAAGACGATCACCCAGAGCTGAATCACGATCGTGGATACGAGCTGGGCGGCCCATGGCGCACCGTTGTTGTTGGTCTTGCCGAGCGCGCGGGGCAGCAGGCCGTCGTAGGCCATCATGGCGACAGGTTCGGCGGCCAGCATCTGCCAGGAAACGTAGGCACCGAGGACGGACAGACATAGTCCGAGAGAAATCAATGCGCCGCCCCACGGCCCTACAACTGCGGTAAGGACCGCGGCCATGGAGTTATCGGGCAGAGCTGCAAGTTCTTCCTGGCTCATGACGCCGTACGACAGGGTGGAAATGGCGACGAGCAGCGCAAGCACGGAGAAGAAACCGAGGAGGGTGGCGCGGCCGACGTCGGCACGCGATTTCGCCTGCTTGGAGTACACCGAGGCACCTTCGACACCAATGAAGACCCATACAGTAAACAGCATGGTGCCCTTGACCTGCTCGAAGATCGAGCCGGAGCCCCAGAAGTCCGTGGTGAAGCGATCCCAGGAGAAGCCGAAGAAGGCCACCAAGAGGATAAAAGCGAGGATGGGCAGGATTTTCGCGACGGTGGCCACGAGGTTCATAAATGCCGCTTGCTTCACGCCACGAGTCAGCAGTGCGAAGATGATCCACGTCAAGGCTGAAACCGAGATCACCGAGACCCAGCGGTTCTCCGAGGAGAAGAAGGGGACATAAAACCCGATGGTGCTAAAGAATAAGGTGGCGTAGCCGACCTGGGCGATCACCGAGCCGAGCCAGTAGCCCCACGCGGAGGCGAAACCGATGAAGTCGCCGAGGCCGGCACGCACATAGGAATAGACGCCGGATTCGAGGTGCGGTTTGCGTACCGCCAAGATCTGGAAGACGAAGGCGATGGACAACATCCCCACCGCAGTGATTGTCCAACCGATCAGCGAGGGCCCCGGCGCTGCTGCCGATGCGATGTTTTGTGGGAGTGAGAAGATGCCCGCGCCCACGGTGGAACCAATGATTAAGGCCATCAGCGACCACATTGAGACCGAATGGTTTTTTGTCATTCGAGAAAATCTACCCTTAACAGGCAGAAGGCGGAAATGGACCCCGATGTTTGTCTCAGCGCTTCGGCACCGTATTATTTAGAAAGCTAGCCCCCATAGCCCAATCGGCAGAGGCAGTTGACTTAAAATCAATCAAGTCTGGGTTCGAGTCCCAGTGGGGGCACCAATTTTAACGATTCGGGTCGATGACCTGGATCGTTATCGGCTGCGTGGTCATGGCGTAAGTACCCGGCGCGGAGTCGAAGACGGCAAGGATTTCCGCCGCGAGCTGCTCAGAAACGGGTAGGCCCAGGTGGTCGTCGGCAAGCACTGGCTCGCCCTCACCCGGCACCACCTCGATCCATTTCTTGCGACTGACCAGCGCAAAACTCCTTCCAAACCGAATGCGATAGCGCACTGCCCGCAGCAGCTGCTCGGCGGCCACGGAGGTGATATCGATGCGCAGCGCGGGGTCGTCGGTGAAGTCAAGGTAGTCAGCCATCGCAGCGCTTAGCGACGAGCCCTGTTCATCCGTGGCCTTCTCCAGAATTTGGTGGGCCTGCGGGTTTTCCCGCAGCGATTCTCGCATCGGATGCGTGAGTCCGAGTGGGTAATAGTTTCCCAAAACACCGGCGAATTTCCGGGCGTCCCAGTTCAAGGCATCGCCTAAGTCGCGCGCGGTAATCCCGATGGCGTAGGTGAATCGGACGGGGCCGGTTTTCGTTTCGACGATCCCGAGTGCGGGGTCATTGATGAAGATGAGGGCGGAGAGGGTGGAATCGTCGATAAGCGGAACGCCAAAATCCATGTGGTGGCCGGGCTCGAGATCGTTTCCGGTGCTGTCGAGGTACGTGGCGACGCGATTGAGTAGCATAGCTGGCCACGCGGGAGGCAGGGGCTCGTCCGCGGCAACCCTGATGGTCAGCTCCGTTTGGGTACCGGCGATCGGCGTTCCCGAATGCACGCGGGAAATACCAAACGTGGTGTAGAAGTAGTGTGGCTCAATCTCGCTGTTCTCTGGGGAGCGGAAACTGAGCACGGGAGCATCACCGTACTCATACACAATCGGATCTTGCTCGCCGTATGCCTTTATCAATGCTGCCTTGATCGCGGTGCCACCAAGCTTTGGGGCAAAGCGCGAGCGTTTGAACACCCTATTCCACTCACTCATAGGCTCTAGGTTAATCCTGCATTGAAATTAATACTGTGATGTGTCACACACGTGTAGGGTGACGTGGGAACCTTTAGGCTTTAAACTGCGTTACACCTTGTGAACATTGATATTCGCAAAAGCTCTATAGAAAGGAAACGGGTTATCGTGCGCAGTAATAATCCTGTTTTATCGAACCTACCCGCCTCCCAACAACAGGGTGGCTACGGCTACCAACAGCAGTCCTACGGTAGCTACCAGGGCTACCAGCAGGGTTACCAGCCACAGCAGCAGGCACCTGCAAACGAGCGCCCCATGACCGTTGACGATGTGGTGACCAAGACTGGTGCCACCTTGGGCGTCATTATTGTCTTTGCACTGATTAACTTCTTTATCGCAGCGACCGGCAATGTTGGATTGGCCATGCTGCTCACCGTCGTTGGTGGTATCGGTGGCTTCATCACCGTGCTGGTGCATTCTTTCGGTAAGAAGTACGGCTCGCGTACGGTCACTCTCATCTACGCGGCATTCGAAGGTCTCTTCGTTGGTGGCCTGTCGCTGCTCCTCTCTGGCTGGACCATTGGCAACGAAAACGCTGGCATGATGATCGGCCAGGCAGTCCTGGGCACTGTTGGCGTTTTCCTCGGCATGCTGTTCGTGTACAAGACCGGCGCAATCCGCGTGACCCCGCGGTTTACCCGCATCGTCACCGGCGCGATCATTGGCGTGGCCGTGCTCGCATTGGGTAACTTCGTTGCAGCAATCTTCTTCGACTTCAACATTCTGCGCGACGGTGGCCCGATTTCGATCATCTTCTCGCTTGTCTGTATCGTTCTGGCTGCCGTGAGCTTCCTCAACGACTTTGATGTTGCAGATCAGCTGATCCGCACCGGCGCACCGTCCAAGATGGCATGGGGTGTCGCCCTCGGCCTAGCAGTGACCCTGGTGTGGCTCTACACCGAGATCCTGCGCCTGCTGTCCTACTTCACCAATAGGGACTAGCCGACCACCTTTTCATAGCGGGCTCCACACCAAATTGGTGTGGAGCTTTTTGTTGCGCCACCTCGAAGAATGGGAGGAAAAAGGTATTGAGAATTGGTAAATGAGCCGATTAAAATATTCCTCAATAGCGATTTACCTTGTGTGCCTCATTCCAAAAATCCGATTGGAAGACCCCGAAAGGGCACCGCCATGAAAAAGAAGAAGAGCTCCACGGACAAAGAACTCTGGCACGCAATTGATGCTCAGCGGGAGCGCGTCGCAGATCTGTTGGACAACTTAGAAGCAGGGGAGTGGGAGCAGCCTTCGCTGTGTGCAGGCTGGACCGTAAAAAACGTTGCAGCACACTTAACACTGCAGCAAATGAGCCTGCCGCAAGTCATGTGGTTAGCCCTGAGAACACGTGGCAATCTCAACAGCATCATCCACAAGTCCGCGATCCTCAAGAGCAATGCACCGTCCGATCATTACCCGAAAGCAATTCGGAACATGATCGGATCTACAAAACACAACTTCGGTGTGACTCCCCAAGAGACGCACATGGACATCATCGTCCACGGCTTTGATATTGCGATCCCGCTTGGCAAAACCATCGATGTTCCACCACAGGAGGTGCTGCGGGCGGCTAAGCGGGTCTGGTCCTATCAAGGGGCAGGACTAGCCGAGGTCTTTACCCAATTGGGTACTCCCGACCTTAGTTTCAAGGCCACCGACGTTGATTGGCAGGTAGGCAGTGGCCCCGAGGCTCGGGGTCCCGTGGCAGCAATTCTCTTGGTGTTAACTGGGCGTACGGCCTGGTTAGATCAGCTCAGCGGTCCGGGTGCAGATAAACTTCGGGCGAGCGCCGACAAAGCCACGAAAGAAGTCGCCAAAACCGAGAAAGAGGCAAAAGAAAACGTCGCCTCGACTATCAAGTCGAAGCGACGCGCACACACCTCAAAGCGAGAAGCTTAGAACTGCTCGGTGACTACTTCCTGGCCACCCATTTCTAGACCGCTGCCGTCGGTAGCGGTCTCAGGTGCCTGGTTGAGCTCAGTACCATTAGCGTCAGCTTCCTCAGTGGCAGTTGCATTAGCCGAGGTAGTGGACTGAGCAGTGGTTGCCTCTGGGTCCTCAAAACCAGGCTGTCCATTGTTCAGGGAATCTGGGTTCTGGGTCTCCGCAGTAGGGACCTTTCCGATTTCCGAATCGTTTTCGTTCGGAGGGGAGCATGCTGCGATAGCCAAGGCTGCGACAGCCGCCACGGAGGCTGCGGTGAGCTTACGGGAGATACGCATGGGTTTCCTTTTCAAAATATGTAATCGAAATGATTAAAGGTGAATTGGCACCGGGAAACTTGCGCGAACTAGTTCGCGCGAGGTGTTGCTGCCTTATCAGAATCATACGGCTCTGCAGAGACGATTGTTACCGAAATCTCGCGACCATTTGGCGCAATGTAGGAACGAGTCTCGCCCTCAGCAGCACCAATCACAGCAGCGCCGAGTGGGGACTGCTCGGAGTAGGTCTCCAGGTCCTTGTTGCCCGTCGATGCAGCGCGAGTACCGATCAGGAATGTTTCCTTATCGTTCTCGTCGCCGTCGTAATACACGTGCACGACGGAGCCAACGTGAGCCTGACCCTCGATCACGCCGGAGCGCTCGGTGGTGGAGCTGGCAAGGATCTCGGAGATCTGCTTAATGCGGGCTTCTTCTTGGTCCTGCTGCTCACGAGCTGCGTCGTAGCCAGCGTTCTCCTTGAGGTCGCCTTCCTCACGACGCTCATTGATCTCGGCCGCGATGGCGGTACGGTTATCAATCAGCTGCTGGAGTTCGCTCTCCAGCTTGGCCTTCATCTCTGGGGTGATGTACTGCTGTTGGGGCTCAGCCATGGGTGACAAACCTTCCATTGAAACGATTCTGCGACATTTCTGCCGACATTTCTGCGTTGTGGCAGCGCGAGGTACACGCCATAAATGCGCACTTGAACTAACGGGCATTCTAACACAGCCTCAATGTGCTAAAAATTACCCGGCTACCCACAAAGGGTTTTTTAGGAACGAGCCTGATCGTATGTGGGGTTTTCGGTGTTCATGTAGGACGGGACGTTTTCGGAACAGCCGTAAATACCGCCGGAGACGGGGTAGCCGCGCGTGGGCATGTCCACGGCGATGCGCATCTGCGCTTCGCCACCCGCAGGAATGATCACTTCGCGACGACCGACCTCAGCCATGGCATAGTCCAACGAGGTGGCGATGCAATAAGAAGGGATTTCGGTGTTTGAGCGCACGACGTCGATCCAGACCCGGTTGGTGGAATCGTCGATACGCTCATTGGTGACAAAAGAACCTTCGATCGGCGAGTCATCCTTGGTCATAATTCTTGCCGTAGCGGCGATCAGGATAAGAGCGATCGCGACGACCATGATCACGGCGATGACTTTGCCGGCGATGCCTTTGGGCTTTTCTGGAGTGAAGTCCTTCCCATATCGGTCGACGGGGCGGGAAATATCAGGGGTGGACACGACCGAAAAACCTCACAAATTGCAACAGGCGGAGCGAGAGCTCAGTAACGAAAATGACTTTAGCCTTGATCGTACTAAGATTGGTTGGAGTTAACCTAAATCCCCAATTTACAGGATGAGGAAGGTGGAGTTTTAGTGAGCGGCCTACGCCTCATGGCAATCCATGCGCACCCCGACGACGAATCGTCGAAAGGCGCGGCAACCATGGCGAAATACGCAGACGAAGGCAACGACGTGCTCGTTGTTACCTGCACGGGCGGCGAACGCGGCTCGATCCTCAACCCCGCGATGGACCGCCCCGGCGTCCTCGACAACATGGTTGAAGTGCGCCGCGAAGAGATGGCCAAAGCTGCCGATGCCCTTGGTGTTGAACAGATGTGGCTGGGATACGTGGATTCCGGCTTACCTGAAGGGGATCCGCTCCCGCCGTTGCCAGAGGGATGTTTTGCCAAGCAGGACCCAGTAGAGGTGACCAAGTACCTAGTGCAAGTGATCCGCGAATTCCGTCCGCATGTGATCATTACGTACGACGAAAATGGCGGCTACCCGCACCCGGATCACCTGATGGTGCACGAGATTTCCATGCTGGCGTGGGAGAAATCCGGCGACCCAGAATTTGCCCCCGAAGCGGGTCAACCGTGGACACCGTTGAAGTTGTATTACTCCCACGGTTTCGTGCTGCAACGCATGAAGCTTTTCGACGAGCGCCTGCGCGCCGAAGGGAAACGCAGCCCGTACGGCCCGATGATTAAGCGTTGGGAAGAGAATAGGGCGGACATTATGGCTCGAGTGACCACTCAGGTTGAATGTTCGGACTACTTTAGTAATCGTGAGCAAGCACTTCTCGCGCACGCCACTCAGATTGACCCAGCGGGGGCTTTCTTGGCAACATCAGTAGAAGTGCAGCAAGAACTGTGGCCTACGGAAGAGTTCGAGCTCGCCCGCACGCGTGTGTCAACGCACATGCCCGAAGATGATTTATTCGCAGGTATCGCAACCGATGCCGCGAAGGATGAGGATTAAGACCCGTGATTACGGAATTTTTGGCCAGCACCCAGGGCGTTGTCATCGACGTGCTTGCTCAGCAGGAGGACGGTGGCCCGCTCGGCCCCGAATTCGGTAAGGCATCGCCGATTGGCATGCTGATCCTAGTGGCACTTTTGGCAGCGATTCTGACGTTGGGCTGGTTCTTCCATCGTCGCTACTCGCGCTTCAATCGTCGCCGGATGTTTGCGGAGGCACACGGCTTGGACGTGTTCGACACCGAGGCAATAGACAAAGCGATGGCGGAAGCTGGCGTGCTTGACCGCGGCGAACAGTCGAAGTTTTGACCCATTTTCTCGCCTTTGGGTGAAAGCCCTACCCCCGCAGCATGAACTGTGTTATGGTGTGGGGCATGTTCGTACAGCGTTTTTATTTTAGCAAGGCTCTGGGTGGCGTCACCCGGTCTTGTTCTTTGAGCTGACCGAACACACGCTAACTAGAGCCTAAGCAGCACCTCCCCGAAAGGGTTGAGGGGCTGCTTTTTTGCTTGCTTACACCAATTGCATCGCACCCCATCTACACCCGAAACACACAAAAGGAACCACGAGAATGTCTCAACCAGTCTCACTGAGCAATTCGGCCTCCACCTCCAATAAACGGGTCCGCGGCTTCCACCGCCTCCCAAGCCCGCTGGAAATGCAAAACGATCTCCCGCTCGACGAGGACAAGTTGAACAAGGTCGAGCGCGACCGCCAGGACATCGCGGATATTTTCGCCGGCGAGGATGACCGTTTGGTCGTCGTTGTAGGGCCATGTTCGATCCACGATCCCGTCGCGGCTCAGGAATACGCCGATCGCCTCGCACCGCTGGCGAAGCGTCTCGACGAGGAGCTCAAGGTTGTCATGCGCGTGTACTTTGAAAAGCCCCGCACGACGGTGGGTTGGAAGGGCCTGATTAACGACCCCGATCTCAATGGCACCTACCACGTAGAAAAGGGCCTGCGCTTGGCACGCGAGGTACTGACCAAGGTGGTCACCACCGGCCTTCCAACGGCGTGTGAGTTCCTAGAGCCTTCGAGCCCGCAGTACTACGCCGATGCTGTAGCGTGGGGTGCTATCGGCGCCCGCACCACGGAATCCCAGGTGCACCGCCAGCTGGCCTCGGGCATGTCCATGCCGATCGGCTTCAAGAACGGCACCGACGGATCCGTGCAGGTCGCCATCGACGCGGTGAGTGCGGCGCAGCAGCCACACTTCTTTTTTGGAGTATCCGACGAGGGTGTACCCAGCGTCGTAGAAACCGATGGCAATCCGCACACCCACGTCATTCTGCGTGGTGGCACTGACGGCCCGAATTACGACCGGGATTCGGTGGCGTCGGTCGTCGATAAGCTTGGCCCCGATGCGCGCTTGATGATCGATGCGTCGCACGCGAACTCGAACAAGGACCACGTGCGCCAAGCTGAGGTGACGCGCGATGTCGCCGAGCAGATCGCCGAAGGCAATGATCACATCGCCGGCATTATGCTCGAATCCTTCCTCGTTGCGGGCGCGCAGAAGCTGGATCCGGAAAAGTTGAAGATCAACGGTGGTGAAGGCCTCGTGTACGGACAGTCCGTGACGGATAAGTGCATGGATTTCGACACGACTGTGGATTTGCTGGAAGATCTGGCTCGCGCGGTGCGCAAGCGCAGGGAAAAGTAGGAACCCGCTACACTGAATAATGTGAATGTGCTTGAACGATTGATGTATCCGCTCTACGAGCGGAGGCTTCGCCGTGAGCTGCGCGGCAAGCCGCAACCGAAGCACATTGCCGTGATGGCGGACGGGAACCGGCGGTGGGCCCGTGAGGCAGGCTTTACAGATATCTCCCACGGGCACCGCGCTGGCGCGAATAAGATCGGCGAGCTGGTGCGCTGGTCCGCGGAGACTGAGGTAGAAGTCATCACCATCTACCTGCTGTCTACAGAGAATCTGCAGCGCACGAGGGAAGAAGTCGAGCTGCTCTTCGACATCATTTCCGATGTCATTGACGATCTTGCCGCCGACGATCAGACCTGCAAGGTGCGCCTCGTGGGCCACCTCGACCTTTTGCCACCCGAGGTGGCGAAGCGGATGCAAGATTCCGCCGCGGCGACTTCCGAGCGTCCCGGGCTGACCGTAAATATTGCTGTTGGTTACGGCGGGCGCCAGGAAATCGTCGATGCGGTCAAGACGCTTATCGACGAAGAGGTGGCTGCAGGGACCCCTGCGGATCAACTAGCAGATGCCGTGACAGTGGATTCGATTTCCAAGCACGTCTACACCAAGGGACAGCCTGACCCAGACTTAGTAATTCGAACTTCCGGTGAGCAGCGACTTTCCGGGTTCTTATTGTGGCAGTCGGCGTATTCGGAAATCTGGTTTACTGATACCTACTGGCCGGCGTTTCGAAAGATTGACTTCATGCGGGCATTGCGAGACTACTCCCAGCGCTCGCGCCGCTTTGGTAAATAATCGCTGATCAACCTACATCTTGCGCATGCTTACACGCTGCACCAAGTGGTCATACCCCTTGTGCAGTATGAGGGAAGCACGAACCCTTGTGGGCAGGATATTTTCCATCAAGTTGGGCAAGTTAATCGATTGCCAAATTTCGCGTGCGGTGTGTGATGCCTTCGCCTCGTCCAAGTGGGCGTAGTCGGCGAAGTGGGCGCCCGGCTGGCGGAAGGCGGTGTGGCGCAGCTTCAGGAAGCGCTCGATATACCAATGCTCGATGTCGGTGGTACGTGCATCGACGTACACCGAGAAATCAAGCAGATCACTGACCATCAACGTTGGTCCCGTCTGTAAGACGTTGAGTCCCTCCAAGATGAGAATGTCCGGGCGGTCGATGATTTGAAACTCGTCGGGGAGAATGTCATACGCCGTGTGCGAATACACGGGCGCGTGCACATTGGGTTTGCCGGACTTGACGTCAGTGACAAAGCGCAGCAGCGCGCGGCGGTCGTAGGACTCGGGAAAGCCTTTTCGAGACATTAACTTGCGGCGTTCCAACTCGGCGGTGGGGAGAAGGAAACCGTCGGTGGTGACTAGATCTACCCGCGGATGGGTGTCCCACCGCTGCAGGAGAACCTGCAGCAAGCGAGCGGTCGTCGATTTCCCGACCGCCACCGAGCCCGCGACGCCGATGATGAACGGCACTCGAACTGATTTCTCGCCGAGGAACGTTTCCGTCGCGGCGGTGAGTTCCTGTCGCGCGGAGATTTGGAGGTGAATCAAACGCGAAAGAGGCAGATAAATGTCTGTGACCTCGTTGAGATCAATATTCTCGCCCACGCCACGCAACGTTTCCAGTTCCTCTGCAGAGAGCACCTGGGGCATCGTTGCGCGCAGTTCCCTCCACGCATCTCTGTCAAAATCTAGGTAGGGACTGGAGTCCGTGCTGCGAGCCATAGTGTTAATTGTCCCACTTCTTGCCTAAGCACTAGACCTTGACCCCGCTGAGTTCACCCGTGTCGTAAGATACACAGGAACTACTCGCTCTTTGAAAGGTCGGCAACGATCCCATGACAGACAACGTGTTGAACCAGGAGCTGGCGGAACTCGATCCTGAGGTGCACGCACAAATCCTCAACGAGATTTCCCGCCAGCGCAACACCTTGGAAATGATTGCTTCCGAAAACTTCGTTCCGCGCGCGGTGCTGCAGGCACAGGGTTCGGTCCTGACGAACAAGTACGCCGAAGGCTACCCAGGCAAGCGCTACTACGGTGGCTGCGAAAACGTCGATGTGATCGAAAACCTCGCAATCGAACGCGCCAAGGCACTCTTCGGTGCGGAATACGCCAACGTTCAGCCTCACTCCGGTGCACAGGCGAACGCTGCAGTGCTGCACGCACTGATCAAGCCAGGCGACACCATCCTTGGTCTGTCCCTGGCACACGGTGGACACCTGACTCACGGCATGAAGGCGAACTTCTCCGGTCGCCTGTACAACGTTGTTGCCTACGAAGTTGACCCAGAGACCATGCGCGTTGACATGGACAAGGTCCGCGAGCTGGCCATCGAGCACAAGCCACAGGTCATCATTGCTGGCTGGTCTGCTTACCCTCGTACCCTGGACTTCAAGGCATTCCGCGAGATCGCCGACGAGGTCGGGGCCTACCTGTGGACCGATATGGCTCACTTCGCAGGCCTGGTTGCAGCTGGCCTGCACCCAAGCCCAGTGCCTTACTCGGACGTTGTGTCCACCACCATTCACAAGACCATCGGCGGCCCACGCTCCGGCATGATCCTGGCGAAGGAAGAGTTCGCAAAGAAGCTCAACTCCGCAGTCTTCCCAGGCCAGCAGGGTGGCCCACTGATGCACGCAGTCGCTGCGAAGGCAACCGCGCTCAAGGTTGCAGCGTCCGACGGCTTCAAGGACCGTCAGGCACGCACCCTCGAGGGCGCACGAATCCTGGCTGAGCGCCTGACCGCGGATGATTGTAAGGCTGCTGGCGTTGACGTGCTCACCGGCGGCACCGATGTGCACTTGGTCCTCGCCGACCTGCGTAACTCGGAGATGGATGGCCAGCAGGCAGAGGATCTTCTGCACGAAGTGGGCATCACCGTGAACCGCAACTCCGTGCCTTTCGACCCACGTCCACCAGCCGTCTCTTCCGGCCTGCGCATCGGTACCCCGGCGCTGGCTACCCGCGGATTCGACGCAGCGGCGTTCACCGAGACCGCAGACATCATCGGCACCGCGCTGGCCGCAGGCAAGAACGCTGACGTAGCAGCGCTTCGTGCACGCGTGGAGAAGCTCGCCGAGCAGTACCCACTCTACGAAGGCCTCGAAGACTGGAAGATGGTCTAAGAAGCACGCGAATAAAGGCCCGATCCCTGCAGCAGCGGGGATCGGGCCTTCGTCGTGAAGCGAGCGATTAGCTATCTGCGTCCTGTCCGTCAGCACCGTCTGCACGCTCAGCAGCGAACGCAGTGCGAGCCTGGCTCAACCACTCGGGCTGGTTCGCCAGGAGTTCCTTGATCTCAGCGGTGGTCAACGGCTGATCCAGGTCATTGCGCTTCAGCGCGGTAATCGAGATACCCAGCTTCCGAGCAACCTCGGGGCGGGGGTGTGGGCCCTCCAAACGCAGCTGCTTGAGCCACTCCGGTGGATTGGTTTGCAGATCGCGCAATTGGCCGTGGGTGACGGCGCCGTCCTGGAATTCCTGAGGAGTTGCGGGCAGGTAGATACCGAGCTTCTTCGCTGCGGTTGCGGGTTTCATGGCGGTGCCGGAAGGCTCGCCATCGAAGTTGAAATCTTCACTCATAACCATGACGGTAGCATTAACGCCATGTTGACCCTTGCGTTTGTAACCGGAACAGAGCCTGCGAAATGGTTCCGCAGATTCCGCGACTCCACCTCGCATGGGTTGACCACGCGCGATTCCGACGATGCGTTCGCCGCATTGCAGGCAGGAGAGGCCGAGTTAGCGCTCACAAGGCTCCCGGACGTCCGGGTTACGGACGAGTTCTTCGTCGTCACGCTTTACGACGAAGAACCAGGCGTGGCGGTTCCAAAGGAATCGGTCTATGCGGAGGTGGGAGAGGCCGTGCAACTTCGGGACTTGGACGGCGAACATATCAACGAGTACGACACCATCGACGAACTGCGGGCAGCTTTGCAAGTTGTCGCGGCGAACGTCGGAATCGCCTTCGGGCCTAAGCCCCTGCTGAAGGTGTTGTCGAAAAAACAGGTCGTTCCGCTGACGCTCAAAGGAGGCAGCGAACCTGTGACGATTATCGCTCTGGTGTGGAGAAAAGCCGAGGACTCGGACGCAATTCAGGATTTCGTTGGCGTCGCGAAGGGCAGAACGTTGAACTCGTCGAGGGCCGCGGCGCCGAAGCGAACAGCGAAAGAGAAACGCTTAGCGAAAGAAGCTCGCCGTGGAAATCAGTCCCCCCAATATAGGGGGAGAAAGAAGCGCAGTTAACTAAAAGTTCGGATACTGGGAAAAGTAATCGACCCCACATGAAAGGATCTTTCGATGAAGCGCACACTAGCAACTGTCATTGCAGCGGTCACCATTGCGGGTGGGTTGGCTGCATGTACCTCTGATGGAGGAAGCTCTAGCGACGGGTCGGGCGACGCCTCGGCAACGACCGGCGCGGAAGCCTCTGGCGGTGCAGACGCATCGGCATCCGATTCTGCGGACTCCTCCGATTCCGCAGATGCCTCTGAGTCCGAAGGCGCAACTGATGGTGCAGACGCTGAGGGTGAAGACGCCGAAGGTGCCAATGGCGCCGAGGGCGCAGACGGCGAAACTGTAGAGCAGCAGACTGCAGATGGTCAGTCCGTGCTCATCCCTGCGGACTTCAAGTCTGCCATTGATGAAGTATCGGGTGAATGGGGCGACCCAGAGTCCATCCAGCAAGAGGATAACGGCGCCTTGGCAACGTTCGCCGAGGAGAACCTGCTCGCATGGTCCGAGGATTCCGGTGCGGCACCACTCGTGGGCATGATCGGCCAGACGTGGGCTGATCAGGGTGGCCTGACCAACGAAATCGGTCTGCCAACCGCGCCAGAGGAAACACTTCCTGACGGCGGCTGGACCCAGACGTTCACCAACGGTGTGATCAACTGGGTCAACGAGGGTGGCGAGTGGACCGCCCAGGTTGAGCCTAACTAGTGTGCGACCCTTACCCTTGAGCAGAGGGTAAGGGTTCGTAAGCAAAAGTTCATCTTCCAACAATGTAATTTACACCTTGCTTCCCTACCGTCGGGGTTGTCCGGAAAATCATCGAGCTATTACCGAACAGCAGCCGACTAGGGGAGCAAGCCCATGTTTGAACCAACTGTCACCGAACGCGAATTCACTCCAGATGTCTCAGATGTCACGGAAAACCAGACGGGGGTGAAGACATACGTACTAGATACCTCGGTGCTGCTGTCAGACCCCTGGGCGCTTCGGAAGTTCGCAGAACACCACGTAGTACTCCCGCTTGTGGTCATTACTGAGTTGGAAGCAAAACGTCATCACCCAGAGCTTGGCTGGTTCGCCCGCCAAGCTCTTCGTTTATTAGAAGAGCTTCGCCTGGACTACGACCGCCTTGACCAGCCCGTTCCAGTCAACGTGGACGGCGGCTTGGTCCGGGTGGAACTGAACCACCAAGACCAGTCACTGCTTCCAGTGGCATTCCGGGGCACCGAGGGCGATCACCGCATCCTCGCCTGTGCGCTCAACCTGATGCACGAGGGCAATGATGTCGTGCTCGTGACCAAAGACGTTCCGCTGCGCGTCAAAGCCGGCACGGTGGGTCTTGCTGCCGACGAATACCGTGCGCAAGATGTCGTCCTGACCGGCTACACCGGCATGGCAGAGCTCGAGGTGTCCGGGGAAGACATCGACGAACTCTTCGCCACCGGTTTCCTTGCCATCGACACCGATGACTTGCCCGTGCACTGCGGTGTCACCTTAAACGCTGGCACGCAATCGGCACTTGGCCGTGTGGCACCCAACGGCGGTGTTCGCCTCGTTCGCGGTGACACAAACGCCTTCGGCTTGAATGGTCGCTCCGCGGAACAGCGGATCGCGCTCGATCTCCTCACCGATAACAGCGTGGGTATTGTGTCCATCGGTGGCCGCGCCGGCACCGGTAAATCGGCCCTAGCTCTGTGCGCTGGCCTCGAAGCTGTGCTCGAGCGCGGGGAGCACAAGCGCATCGTCGTGTTCCGCCCGCTCTATGCCGTAGGCGGGCAGAACCTGGGCTACCTCCCAGGCAGCGAAACCGAGAAGATGAATCCGTGGGCGCAGGCCGTCTACGACACACTCGAGGGTGTGGTGTCCGACAACGTCATGGAAGAAGTCATGGCGCGCGGTCTGCTCGAGGTGTTGCCACTCACACACATTCGAGGCCGCAGTCTCCACGACACTTTTGTCATCGTCGACGAAGCGCAGTCGTTGGAACGCAACGTCTTGCTCACGGTGCTGTCTCGCCTGGGCCGCGGTTCTCGCGTCATCCTGACTCACGACGTCGCGCAGCGCGACAACCTGCGCGTTGGCCGTCACGATGGTGTCCAGGCCGTAATTGAGAAGTTGAAGGGCAATGAGCTTTTCGCGCACATCACGCTGAACCGTTCGGAGCGCTCGGCGATCGCGGAATTGGTCACGGATCTCTTAGAAGACGGACACTAAACCCACGCGAGCGTTCGCTGGCTGCGAATATTTTGCGCGACTTTCAACGTTGGGGTAAAAATTGGGAGTTATGACCAAGGCTGGCTTCAATCTTCGACCAGTGCGCCCGGAGGACTATCCCCAGGTGCGTGCGATCTACCAAATGGGCCTCGAAACAGGTAATGCTACTTATGAAACTCAAGGGCCTACGTGGGAGAGATTCACAAGGTCCAAGATCATGGAAACCGTCTACGTCGCCGTTGAAGAAGATGACGACGACAAGGTAATCGGCTGGGTTTCAGCGGCGCCGGCGTCGTCGCGAAGCGTCTTTCATGGCGTTGTCGAAGACTCCATTTACATCCACCCGGATGCCCAGGGCAGGGGAGTCGCCGGTGCGCTCCTTGACCGCCTCATTGAAGTGTGCCAAGAGCTAGACAAATGGGCGATTCACTCCTGGGTATTCCCGGAGAATGAAGGCTCCGCAAAGCTGCATATGTCCCGCGGATTTGAGAAGGTGGGCACCTACCGCCACCTCGCGAAGATGACCTACGGCGAATATGCAGGGCAGTGGCGCGATACCGACGTGTACGAAAAACTCTTGCCGAAACCGGAAGAGAAAGAAATCACCGCCCCCAACTACGAGGTTTAACAAACAAGGTCTAACTACGACGAAAAAGTACCCCAGGCAAATCGCCTGGGGTACTTCATTGTGGAGTGGGAAAGTCCTCTTCCACTTACTCCACAGTGTCCTTGAGCTTGTCCTCGGTGATCGGGAACATGAGCAACATGGCAACAATTGCGAGAGGCACCATGAGCAGGAACACAGGAGTCAACGCGTCGTTGTAGCTGACCATGATGGTCTCGCGCAGCAAGGTTGGGAATTCCAGCACAGCACTTGGAGTCAGCGATCCAGTGCCGCCACTTGCTTCGAAAGCCTGCGCATAAGTCGCGCCCTCGGGGCCCATCTGGGCGAACGTACCAGGCAGGTTGGCCTGCAGTTGGTTGACCAGATTCATCGAGAACATCGAACCGATCAGCGATGCACCGAGTGAGGAGCCCAGCTGGCGGAAGAAGTTGTTCGCCGCGGTAGCGGTACCCACCATGGTAATCGGGAAGGAGTTCTGCACGATGAGTACGAGTACCTGCATGACCAGACCAAGGCCGAAGCCAAAGACAAAGAAGTAAAGGCCGATGGTGACCAGCGACGTCTCGACGGTGAGAGTGGAGAACAAGAAGAGCGCCACTGCCACAATGGCCATGCCGATGATGGGATAAATCTTGTAGTTACCGGTGCGGGTAATCACAAAGCCCACCACGGTCGAAGTGCCCAACATGCCGAACATCATCGGGATCATCATCAAACCTGCGTTGGACGGCGACATACCGTGCACCATCTGCAGATACGTTGGCAGGTAGGACAGCGCGCCGACCATCGCCAGGCCCAGGACCATGCCACCGGCCGTTGTCAGGACCATGTTGCGGTTCTTGAACAGCTCCATCGGAATCAGAGGATTCTCAGCGCGTAGCTCGACGAGCACGAAGGCGATCGCTGCAACAACGGTCAGAGCGATGAGGCCGAGAATCGTAGGTGACGACCACTCGTATTGGTTTCCGCCCCAGGTGGTAAAGAGAATCAGGCTCGAGGTTGCCACGGCCATAAGAAGGGTCCCCAGCCAGTCGAAGCGCATGCGTTCGTCGGAACCCGTGCGCAGTCGAAGGACGATCACGCAGATGATGATGGCCAGAATACCAATCGGGATGTTCATCCACATGCCCCAGCGCCAGCCAGGACCGTCGGTGAACCAGCCACCAAGGACCGGGCCAAGAACCGAGGAGACGCCGAAGGCTGCACCCATCAGGCCTTGGAACTTGCCGCGCTGTCGGGCAGGGATGATCTCAGCAACGATGGACTGAGACGTCACCATCATGCCGCCAGCGCCGAAGCCCTGAATTGCGCGGCCGATAACAAGCAGAACCATCGAATCTGCAAAACCACCGAGCGTGGAGCCGATCACGAATACCGTGATGCCGAAAATGTACAGCCACTTGCGGCCAATCATGTCGCCGACCTTGCCGAAGATCGGCATGGCAATGGTCATGGTGACCAGGAATGCCGAGATGACCCAGCTCATATGCTCAACGCCACCGAGTTCGCCAACGATGGTTGGCAGGGCAGTGGAGAAGATCATCTGCCCCAGCGAGCTCATCATCATGGTGGTGATGAGAGCGGTGAAGATCAGACCGAGTCGAGGTGCGGCGGCAGGCTCGCGGTCAGTCCTTGTTTCTACCAAGTTAACTCCTTAGAAAAGCGGGCGGAAAGCGCCGCCGCATTGAGTAGTTGATCGACCTCTGAAGCGGTATCAGTCGGTTCGAATTCCGGGTGAAGCAAATAGACACCCACTGCGTTCATCACGCTCATGAACACAAAGTGGATTTCAATGGAGACAGGTTCGTGCTCAAGAACCCTGTCTTCGGGGAAGTTACTGTAATGACGCTCGAGTGAATGAAGAGCGGGCTTCATTGCACTGCGAACTCGATTCATTGCGCTAAACGCCAGTGCTTTGTCTTTCGCAATGATCCGGCGTTGACGACTCTCGAATCCGCTGTCGATCGGATCCGCGTTTACGGCGATCTCAGTAATCACGAGCGCAACAACATTATTAGTTTGGGTGGTGGCAATCCGTTCATGCGCTGCTGGTGGCAGTGCAGGAGGAAAAGCTCCAAGAACGAGATCGTCCTTGGAGTTCATATAGTTAAAGAAGGTACGACGTGAGATGTCGGCGTTTTCACAAATGCTTTCTACGGTGACGCTGTCAAAGTCCTGCTCTTCCATGAGTTTCAGGGCTTCGTCGATAATGCGTCTCCGCGTGTGGCGACGTTTTGTCTCACGCACTCCCTCATCAGAAGAAATGCTCACCGAGGACATGTTACACCCGGTGCAATATTTGTCCAGTTTACTGCGGTAAGATGATGATCTCTCAACAAAGCGAATGTGATGGACGTCGCCACCACGGCTCATCTTTCACAATTGTCAGGTAACGTCTACGCTGGTTGGCAAAAGAAAGTAGGTGCACACGTGCGATTCTTTGGTCCTTCCCGGCGAAAACCCGCAGAGCCTGACGCCAACTTCCCAGGCCTTGACCGGGAAAAGGCGAACGATCTGCGCACAGAGCTTCGCAAAGCTGCGGAGCAGCGCGGGGCTGCAATCCGCATCAACGGCAGGATGATTCTGCTCGACCATCCTCGGTTGGGGAAGGTCAGCGCGGATGTTTCCGGTGCGGTCCGGCAGCTCGGCTCAAGCGTGCACCCGAAGGCATCGCAGCGGATCGCCACATCATTAGTCGATCAGATGTTGGCTAGTCCCCAGGGCCAGGGCTCTGAAACCGCCTCCGTGTATGCGTCTTTGCGCCCACGTCTCGTCTCTGTCGAGGACGGCCAGGGCACGTTTACAAGCGATACCGCCACAACCATCGTCTTGGATACAGGTCAAGGATTTAAGACGATGTCGGATGATGCCCTTTCGCGTATCGACGATCCCGAGACGCTGCGCCATGCGGCCAGCGTGAACCTGCGCGCAGACATTGAATCGACGTTCGACGTGCAGGTCTCGGATCACGGTGGTGGCGTCGTCGCCATCGAGGCGGTCGGTTCCGAGCTCGCGTCGGCTGCGACGGAATTAGAACTCGTCCTGGATACCTTTGCTCCGCGGATTCCGCGAGATAAGGGGCTGCTATTTGCCATCCCCGCACATGGCACGATCCTCGTCTCACCTGTGGGTGAAGGCGAGGAACTGGTGGCTTCCTTAAACCACATGGCCAAAGTGGCAGTGACGTACCCAACCAGGCAGCCACTGTCTCGCCTGTTGCACTTCTGGCACGAGGGTCACGTGGATACGCTGTCCTCGTTCGACCAAGAGGCCAGGGCAATCGTGATTACTCCGAACGATTACCTCACGCGCCTTCTAAGGTTCGACGGGAACCCCGAAGGATAGGGTCCCTTCGACCTGGTCGATGCCGCCTATGGAATAGACCACGTCGACCAAGCCGGACTCTGGGACGGAGATTTTCCAGGCGCCCTCGGTGCCGGAACAGCCCTTCGTCAACGCGGTGGACGAATACAGCTCGTCGGTGAGTGGCTGCAGCGACACCGCACAGCCCTGGTCAGGGTAGACAATCATGGCGGTATCGCCGCCAAAAGTTGCCACAGCCTGCCAGCGCGACCCTGCAGTTTCCTCGGCGACACTTTGGACTTCGCCAACATACGTTCCCTCCGGTGGTGCATCTGGAGAGGCGCCAGGGGTTTCCGGGGTCGCCGTGACTGTCACGGTTTCCGGAGTGGCGGAGGCGCTGTCGTCGTTACGCGAAAAAGCGATCCCACCTGCCGCGATGGCAGCGATCACGGCGACGATGAGCACAATAATGCCACCGGCGACCACGGGGCGATTGGAGCCGGTGGAATTATTTACGTCTGAAAATGAGTCACTCATATGCTAAACCGGCCCGGGGACATCCCTCGGGCCGGCTCCCTTTAGTTAGTCGAACCTGGTGAAATTAATCGCGGTCCGTGTTGGCCATGCTGAGCACGTCGAGGCGACGGTCCAGCTCTTCCTCGGTGAGGGTGGTGCCGTCGACGAAGCCCATGTCGATGACAGTCTGGCGGATGGTCTTGCCCTCTGCGAGCGCGGCCTTGGCGACCTTAGCTGCGTTCTCGTAACCGATTGCCGAGTTCAGCGGGGTCACGATGGACGGGGAAGACTCAGCCAAAGTCTGCATGCGCTCGATGTTTGGCTCGATGCCGTCGACCAGCTTGGTAGCGAACTGACGCGCGGTGTTAGCCAGCAGGCGAGAAGACTCAAGCACGTTGCGAGCCATCACTGGGATGAACACGTTGAGCTCGAACTGACCCTGGGAACCACCGAATGCAATGGCTGCGTCGTTGCCGATGACCTGAGCGGACACCTGGGTGGCAGTCTCACACAGAACTGGGTTGACCTTGCCTGGCATGATGGAGGAACCTGGCTGCAGGTCAGGCAGGTGGATCTCGCCGAAGCCGGTCAGTGGGCCGGAACCCATCAGGCGGATGTCGTTGGCGATCTTGTAGAAGGAGACAGCGACGACGCGCATTGCGCCGGAGAACTCGACGAGAGCGTCGCGGTTAGCCTGTGCCTCGAAGTGGTTCTTTGCTTCGGAGAGCTCCTGGACACCGGCGAGGTTCTTCAGTTCCTCGGTGACCTTTGCACCGAAGTCAGCTGGGGTGTTCAGGCCGGTACCGGTTGCAGTGCCGCCGATTGCGAGCTCGCCGAGGCGAGGCAGGGTAGCTTCGATGCGCTCGATGCCTAGCTCGATCTGGCGTGCGTAGCCGCCGAACTCCTGGCCCAAGGTAACTGGAACTGCGTCCATGAGGTGGGTACGGCCGGACTTGACGACCTCTTTCCACTCGTTTGCCTTGTTCTGCAGGGACTCCTGGAGCACCTTCAGGCCTGGGATGAGGTCGTTGACAGCAGCTTCGGTAGCAGCAACGTGGGTTGCGGTTGGGAAGGTGTCGTTGGAGGACTGACCCATGTTGACGTCATCGTTCGGGTGAATCTCTACACCCTTCTGCTTCGCCAGAGAAGCGATGACCTCGTTGGTGTTCATGTTGGAAGAAGTACCGGAACCGGTCTGGAAGACGTCGATTGGGAACTGGTCGTCGTGGACGCCCTCTGCGATTTCCTTGCCCGCTGCAATGATGGCGTCAGCCTTCGCTGCATCAAGAGCGCCGGAATCCTTGTTCACCTGAGCACATGCAGCCTTGAGCAGGCCGAGGGCGCGAATCTGTGCAGATTCGAGGCCGCGACCAGAAATTGGGAAGTTCTCCACCGCACGCTGGGTCTGTGCACGCCACAGAGCGTCGACTGGAACCTTAACTTCACCCATGGTGTCGTGTTCGATGCGGAATTCCTGCTCGGTCATTTACTATTCCTTACTTTCGAAGTGATCTGATTGTGTGAGATTTTTGGTAGTGCAATAACGCACTACCAAGGGTAGCCGACTTGCGCCACCACATTTTGACAGGTGATTAGTCTAGTGGCTCCGAGTAATCAACAACGGAGTATTCCTGCAGCTTTGCCAGCTTGTGCAGGCTCTCGATGTGGCGGACGGTGCCCGACTTCGAGCGCATGACCAAGGAGCGGGTAGTTGCGCCGTTGGAGCGGTAGGACACGCCACGCAACATGTCGCCGTTGGTGACGCCGGTTGCCGCAAAGTAGCAGTGATCCGACGTGACCAGGTCGTGGTGGGTCAGCACACGGGAGAGATCGTGGCCGGCAGCCAAGACTTTCTCGCGCTCTTCGTCAGACTGCGGTGCCAGCATGCCCTGGATCTCGCCGTCGAGGCACTTCATGGCACATGCGGTGATGACACCCTCTGGGGTGCCGCCGATGCCCATTGCAAGGTCGATCGAGTTATTTGCCTGAGCGGTGGCGATTGCACCTGCGACGTCGCCGTCCATGATGAAACGCACCTTCGCGCCTGCCTCGCGGATATCCTTCACCAGCTGGGTGTGGCGAGGGCGGTCGAGGACAACCACAGTGACGTCAGCAGGTGTGACACCCTTCGCCTTAGCAACAACGGCAATGTTGTGTGCGACAGGAGCGGTGATATCGATCTTGCCAGCGGCCTCTGGACCGGTGGCGATCTTGTTCATGTAGAACGCGTCCTTCGGGTTGTACATCGTGCCACGCTCAGCGGCAGCGATGACGGAGATCGCGTTGGGACGACCCTCTGCCATCAGACGGGTACCGTCGACTGGATCGACCGCGATATCAACGGCAGCGCCCTCGCCGTTTCCGACGTTCTCGCCGTTGAACAGCATCGGCGCTTCGTCCTTCTCGCCCTCGCCGATGACGATGACGCCGTCCATGTTGACGGAATTGATCATCTGACGCATCGCCTCAACAGCGGCTCCGTCACCTTCGTTTTTCTTGCCACGACCAACCCAGCGGCCCGAGGCCAAAGCTGCAGCCTCCGTGACGCGTACTAGTTCCATGGCGAGATTGCGGTCTGGGCGTTCCGGCGAAGTCGCGGACATTCGGTGGCCTCCTGATGAGCTGCTGATGTACTGAATTTGATTATTCGAAAGACTTACAAAAGTCTGCAGCGCACGTAACTTTCCGAGGAGAGCAACGCGCACCTTAACCTCACACTATTGTGGCACTTTTGTGTCCGAGAGTGTGGAATCTCTGTACCGTTTGGGGGTATGTGCCGACCGTCACCATTAATGGCATGTGTTTTTGTCGGGAATCGTTCTTAGACACCACGATTTTGGGGGTGGGTTGGTGGAAACTCGCAGACATGGAATACTGTCCAGCGTGGCTGCACAAGAGAAACCCCGTATTTTCCAGGACGGACAGGACATGGTTTTGTCCATCGGATTGCTCGTCCTCGTGATGTTTGTTTCCGTGGGCTTTACGGGGTTGTGCACTTTTAACCCGGGCGCTCCTGAAAATGGCCCCGTCCAGGAAGTGGACGCCAAGACCTTCACGGACATGGAAGCACGCTCTGTGACGTATCCCGTGCGCTACCCTGAGATGCCCGAAGGCTGGGTGACTAACTCCGCTCGTCGTTCGATGATCGGCGGAGAACCGGCACCTGTGATCGGTTGGGTGACGCCAGACACCGGGTATGTGGCGATGACCCAAACTAGCGCTGATCTGACAGAAGCAATTAAGGCTATCGACGAAGACCCACGCCAGAACACCGACACTGTGCGGATCGCGGGCGAGGACGTGCAGAAATACACCTCCGAAGAACGCGATGTGCGCGACGTGTGGGCTGTTGATCTCGATGACGTCCGATTGGTCTTTACCGGTGCCGGTACTGATGCTGAATTCGAGGAGCTTATCTCGACCGCCATCGACACGGCACCGATTAATACCTCGGTGCCGGTGGACTAGAGCTATTCCGTAGCTTCCCCTACAGGGCTTGTTGTACCCAGGGCTTGCTCAACGCGGGCAGAGGCGCCATCGAGGAGGACCTCGCAGCGCTTCGCTAGTGCTTCGCCGCGTTCCCAGTATTTCAGGGACTCATCCAGGCTCATCTGGCCGAGTTCGAGAATCTTCACGGTTTCGATGAGTTCGTCTCGTGCTTGCTCATAGGTTAAAGATTCAGGCTCGGGGAAGGCGTTTTCTCCTGCTTGACCTTGGCCAACAATGTTTTCCGACATAAAGTGTGATCTCCTTTTGTGATGGGCGTGGGACGTGCAGTTTCGGTGCGTGGCGTACTTAATCAGCGGGCGACGTGGACATGCCGGCGGCCGTAATTGATCCATCGCCGACTCGTATGCGCAGCTGCGAGCCTGGGGGCGCTTGGGCAATGCTTGTGACAACTTCCGGATCGGAGTGATCCCGCGGCAGCACCTGCACAACCGCGTATCCGCGTTCCAATGTGGCGGACGGGCCTAATGCCGACACCTGTGCGCGCAAAGATTGGATTCTGCTGGTTTCCTGCCCCAGGAGGTAAGTCAGCTCCCGGCGAATAGAATTGCGTGCGCGCTCCAACTCGTCGCGGCGCAGATTGATCGGTGTGAGCGGATTCGCCAACACGGGACGCGAGCGTACATTTGCGAGTCCGCGTCGTTCTCGTTCGACCCAACCGCGCAGCGCTGCTGCCATCCGTGAGCGGGCCTCTGCGATCAGCGCGCGCTCCTGGGCAACGTCCGGGACAACGCGCTTGGCTGCATCCGTTGGCGTTGCCGCGCGCAGATCGGCCACATTGTCGAGTACCGGGCTGTCGGGTTCGTGTCCGATGGCGGACACCACGGGAGTTGCCGCAGCAGCAACGGCGCGCTGTAAGGCTTCTTCGGAGAAGGGGAGAAGATCCTCAACGGAACCGCCTCCGCGGGCGATGATAATGACATCAACTTCCGGATCTGTATCCAATGCGCGCAGCGCTTCGATGACCTCGGGCACGGCATTCGCACCTTGGACCGCCGTGTTGATCACACGGAAGGACACCGCGGGCCAGCGATCTTGCGATACGGAGAGCACGTCGCGCTCTGCCGCAGAACCACGCCCAGTGATCAGTCCGATCTTATTTGGGAGGTAGGGAAGTGCCTTCTTGCGTGCAGGGTCAAATAACCCTTCCGCAGCGAGCTGCTTCCTGAGCATTTCGATGCGCGCGAGAAGCTCTCCTTCTCCAACGTGGCGGATCTCGGTGGCCCACAAGGAAAAGGAACCTCGTCCTTCGAAGAATGCTGGTTTGCCGTGAATAACAACGCGGTCGCCATCTTTTAGCGGGGTGGGCATATTGCGCAGCAAACTCGTGGAACAGGTGAGTTGGACACTCGCTTGTTCCTCGGTGTCGCGCAACGTGAGGTACGACAACTTCCACGTTGGCTTCATATTGACTTGAGTGAGCTGACCTTCAACCCACAAGAAACCCAGTCGTTCAATCCAACCTTTCACCGTGGAATTCACCCGTCGAACGGGCCACGGCGTCTCAGATGTGCTGGCGGGCGGCTTAGTGCCGTTATTGTCCACCTGTGATCCTCCTTACTCGGTATTTACTGGGCGTCTGAACTCACCCAGCCTATCCTTTTAGACTGCAATTCGATACGCTGGGATCCATGAGTTCTACAATTAATGACGCAGCCAAGAACGTGCTCCTCGCTGCGCCACGCGGTTACTGTGCTGGCGTAGATCGCGCGGTGGAAACCGTGGAAAAGGCACTAGAGAAATACGGTGCCCCGATCTACGTGCGTAAAGAAATTGTCCACAACAAGTATGTCGTGGAAACGCTGGAGAAGCGTGGCGTTATTTTCGTCGATGAGGCAGACGAAGCACCGGAAGGCGCACACCTTGTCTTTTCGGCTCACGGCATTTCGCCAGCAGTGCGCGAACTTGCGCTCTCGCGCAATCAACAGACCCTCGATGCTTCCTGTCCGCTGGTGACGAAGGTGCACAACGAAGCTAAGCGCTTCGCCCGTGACGGCTACCAGATTCTGCTTGTTGGCCACGAAGGCCACGAAGAGGTCGAAGGTACCGCAGGCGAGGCCCCAGAGATTACGCACCTGATCGATGGTGTGGAAGGCGTGGATTCGGCTCCGGATTTCGCGGAAGACCAGAAACTGGTGTGGCTCTCTCAGACCACCTTGTCCGTGGATGAAACCATGGAGATTGTGAAGAAGCTGCGTGAGAAGTACCCGAACCTGGAAGATCCACCAAGCGACGACATTTGCTACGCCACTCAGAATCGCCAGCAGGCGGTCAAGGCTATCGCCGAAAAGGTCGAGTTGATGATCGTCGTGGGTTCTCAGAACTCCTCTAACTCGAAGCGCCTTGTCGAGGTTGCTCTCGACGCGGGCGCGGATGACTCGCATCTGGTGGACTACGCCACCCAGATCGATGAAGCTTGGCTCGAGGGAGTCACCACCGTGGGAGTTACTTCCGGTGCGTCAGTGCCTGAGATCCTCGTGCGTGAGGTCGTCGAGTGGCTCGACGAGCGTGGCTACAGCAACGTCGAGCAGGTCACCACGACCACCGAGACGATTTCTTTCTCGCTGCCACGCGATCTGCGTCCAGCGCGCACCTAAGATCCACGGGCTAGTCGCCGTAGATATCATCGCCCAGCCGATGACCGGGAGACCGGTCTTGGCGGGGTTTTTTATTGTCTAAACGGTCCACAGGGCGACGAGTAGTGCCGCGGCTTTCGGGTGCCTGGGATTGTTCGGACCGATTAGTCCGTTGGGTTCGACGCGGTGGCTGATAGACGGTTTGATTTCGGCGATCAATGAGCTCTTGAACCGAGACCTGGCTGGTCTGTTCGCGGGCGCGCTGGCTGGTGCGCCGGGTTTCGCGGTTTTCCCGCGAAATCCGCTGGCGATCCGACATTTCTTTTTCTGCTGAGACCTTGTTGTACCGCTTGAGTAACCACACCCGGACCACTGCGATTGCAGCGCAACCCAAAAAAGTCACCAACAGCACTGGGAAGTGCTGGACTAAGGGGTAGACCGACATCAAAATCGAGGTCGTCGAGAACGGATCTCCATAATCGGGCAAGTCGGCCCAGTTCACCACCCAGCCGGTGATGACTAAGAACACCGCGAACAAAATGGGAATGGAGATGACCACGATATAGAGGTTCTTCGGATTCGTCAGCAAAGTTGCCACGACACTCGCGACAACAAACAGAGCGAGGAACGGCCAGCCGAGCGAATGATAAAACCAGCTAATCAATAAACCGGTCAGCAGAGCAGCAACGATGATTCCGATACTGGAGTAAAGAGGGAGCCCCTCAAACTCGGAGGAAGAGCGCCTGCTTCTTCGGTTGGACTGATATGACACGATTTACAAGTCTACCTGGAAAGGGCTTTCGATACGATTCCCGCCCCGGTGAAATAGGTCTAATTATGTTTCCGCTAGAAAGTATCCTGCTCGACGTGCACATCTTGTTCTGGCTCTGCGGGGGCCAGGGGAACCTGTCGCGGAGTCAGGGTGGCACTTTCCAGCTGTGTCGGCTTCTTGCTGGTGCGGGTGGGAATATCAAGTTCGGCCAATTTGCGCGCGGTGACCATCACACGAGAATCCATAGAACCGAGCGTGGCATTGAATGCTTCCGTCGCCTTCTCTAGGGATTGCCCGACCCGGTTGTAATGTTCGCCCATCGTGTTGATGCGCGTATACAGCTCGGCCCCGAGACGCTGCACCTCTTTCGCCCGCTCCGAGATGTCTTCCTGTTTCCAGCCCAATCCGACTGTGCGCAGTAGGGCAAAGAGCGTCGTGGGTGTGGCGATGACGATGTCGCGGGAGAAGGCGTAATCCAACAGCTCCGAGTCCTGGTCGAGAGCGGCATCCAAGAATGGGTCTGCTGGCACAAAAAGCACCACGAACTCCGGGGTGGGCTGGAACGCCGTGATGTAGTCTTTCGAGGCCAAGGTATCTACGTGGTTGCGCAACAAGTGCGCATGACGACGAAGATACCCCTGCTTTTCCTCGGGATCATCGGTATCAAGGGCGTCTAGGTAAGAGGCAAACGGCACCTTTGCGTCGACGATGATGTTGCGACCGCCGCTGAGCCTGACAATCATGTCGGGGCGCAGAATCTGGCCATTTACTCGTGCGGAGACCTGCACGTCGAAATCACAGTGTTCGACCATGCCACCTAACTCGACGACACGCTCGAGTTGGATCTCGCCCCAGCGGCCACGAGTCTGCGGGGAGCGCAGCGCATTGATGAGCTGGTCGGTGCGGTCCGCGAGGCGAGTGGATGTGCGCGTCATCGCTTGGACCTGGCTGGCCAGGGCGGAGTAGGCAACCGCCCTGTCTTCGTCCATGTCATCGATCTGTTTGGTCAACCGCTCCAGCTCGAGGGTATAGGGAGTCAGATCCAACTCGGGTTGTTTCGTGGGTTCAGGATGTGGACTAGCCTGCGACGCCTTGAGACCGCGGTAAAGGTAGCCCAGGGCAAATCCCAGCACTAGGCCAACCAGGAGAGTAAGGAAAACAGAAACGGTCGCACTCATGCACCGCACTATGCCACATACACGCGACGTTACTTCTTCGGACGCCTCATTCTATCGAACATGCGTGCGATAGACTTGCCGACCTTGGCCCCGTCTTTTTTGCTTTTCTCGGCGAGGTCAGCCTGCCATTTTGGTGGGCTGGTCTGCTCCTTGTTGGTGGCATCGTGGGAGGACACGCCATCGTCGTCACGCGTGAAATCTTGGCGCTCGGGGACTTCCTCCGGTTCCCAATCGAGATCCTCGCGCCAAGCCTTGCGCTGCTGGCGACTTTCCTTCTCGCGAATATTGCCGATGATCTCGCCCTCGCGGGTGACAAACGTGATCTCGTCGGCATGCTTTTCGCCGGCTTGGAGTGCCGTCATGTCCTGGATGTAGCGGTAGACTACCGCGATCATGGCGGCGAGAGGCACAGCGAGGAACGCTCCGACGAGGCCAAAGAGACCGCCACCGACTGAGACGGATACCAAGATCACCACGGCGTGCAGATTCATGGCGCGGGATTGCAGGATCGGCTGGAGAATATTGCCCTCGATCTGCTGGACCGCGACCACGATGATCAACACGATGACAGCTTCGGTAAAACCGAGGGAGACCAGCGCGACGATCACGGCCAGGGCACCTGCGGTGAACGCACCGACGATCGGGATGAAGCCGGCAATGAAGGTGATTACGGCCAGGGTAAACGCCATGGGGACACCGACGATGGCGATGCCGATACCAATAAAGAGCGCATCGACGAAGGACACGATGGCCTGCGTTTGGATATAACCGCCCAGCGTGGACCACGCGCGGGTGAGCAGCTCCGTGGCGTGCATTCCCACGCGACGGCCAGTGGCCTTGCGTAGCCACGGCAGGAACTTGTGGCCGTCTTTAAGGAAGAAGAACGTCAAAACAAGCACAACACCGAGGGTGACAATTACTGAGGTAGCGGTGCTGATTCCGGCGAAGACGCCACCGGCGATCGCGCCGGCCTGCTCCTGCAGCCAGGAGGCGATGTCATTGACAACGCTTTCCATATCCGTGGGGTTGATATTGAGCGGCTCGCCCTGTGCCCACAGCTGCAGACGCTGGATACCTTCGACTGCCTGCAGGTACAGAATCTGTGAGTGCGACGCAATATCTGGTGCGATCAACGACACCAAAAAGCCCAGACCGACAAAGAAAATCAGAATTGAGACCAACGCGGCCAGGGCAGAGGGAATACCTAGTTTGCGCATCCACGTCGTTGCAGGTGCAAGCACCGTACAGACAATGATGGCCAGGATGACGGGGAGAACGCCACCCCAGAATGTGCGCACGACGTACCACAGCGCAAAGATCGCGACACCAATAACAAGAATGCGCATCGAAAGCGTTGCGGCAGCTTTCAACCAAGAATCGACGACGATGGTGCGATCGATTTGATCGCTATGGTCGTCGTCACCTGGCGCGGCTACCTCGTCCCACGCTTCGTCGTCACGCGGCGGAATCGCGTTTTTCTCCCGGCGCTCGCTGTTTGTAGAACTCACCTCATCTATATTGCCCTATAAGCGTGGCGTGGGCAGGCGTGGGATAGGATTGGGCACCGTGAGCCTTACACTTGGAATTGTTGGACTGCCCAACGTAGGAAAATCGACCCTGTTCAATGCGCTAACACGCAACGACGTTCTCGCCGCGAACTATCCTTTCGCGACGATCGAGCCGAACGTGGGCGTTGTTGAGCTTCCCGACGAGCGGTTGAACCGCCTAGCCGAGATCTTCGGCTCTGAGCGTATCCTCCCCGCGACCGTGTCATTCGTGGACATCGCCGGCATTGTCAAGGGCGCGTCCGAGGGCGAAGGCATGGGCAACGAATTCCTAGCCAACATTCGTGAGGCAGACGCCGTGTGCCAGGTGGTGCGCGCGTTCGCCGACGAGAACGTGATTCACGTCGACGGCAAGGTTGATCCGGCCAACGATATTTCGGTGATCAACACCGAACTGATCTTGGCGGATCTGCAGACCATTGAGAAGGCGCTGCCTCGCTTGGAGAAGGAAGCGAAGAAGGACAAGGACCTCGCGGCTTCCGTCGAAGAGGTAAAGAAGGCGCAGGCAGTGCTTGAGGACGATCGCACGCTCTTCGCCGCCGCGAAGAACAACGAGATCGACCTCGCGCTGCTCAAGCACCTGCACTTCATGACGGGCAAGCCTTTCCTCTACGTGTTCAACTCCGACGAGGCAGTGCTTACCGACGAGGCGAAGAAGCAGGAGCTGCGCGACATGGTCGCACCAGCCGAGGCTGTCTTCCTTGACGCGCAGACCGAGACCGAACTGCTCGAGCTTGACGACGAGGACGCCCAAGAGCTTCTCGAGTCCGTCGGCCAGACCGAGCCCGGCCTACAGACGCTAGCCCGCGCTGGTTTCGAGACCCTGGGGCTGCAGACCTACCTCACCGCTGGACCGAAGGAAGCTCGCGCATGGCAGATCCGCAAGGGTGACACCGCGCCTCAGGCGGCTGGCGTGATCCACACCGACTTTGAGAAGGGCTTCATCAAGGCCGAGATCGTTTCCTTCGAAGACCTGAATGAGTACGGCTCGATGGCCGAGGCTCGCGCGCACGGCAAGGTCCGCATGGAAGGCAAGGACTACATCATGCAGGACGGCGATATCTGCGACTTCAAGTTCAACGTGTAGCTCACATCCGTATCTCAAAACCGACGCCCTCGCCCAACAAGATTGATTGTGGGGCGAGGGTGTCTGTTTCGCTTTAGGATGAAGGCCAGTGCACGCGAACCGCGCGCTTATCGGACTGAAGATTGGAATCCTCGACGATGAATATGCCGAAGTACAAGCCGAACTCTCTCCTTGACCCAGATGCAGACTTCAAGAAGATTGCCAACGCTACGCCAATCGTCCTGGCGGTGGTTGTCGGCATTGCAGTCGCAATCGCACAGGGATCCTTCGCCATCGGTGTGCTTGTGGGCTGCTTTGCGTTCATTATTCTTGTAGCGGTACTGCGCGTAGATCGCTGGAAGAAGTACGCGTTGTGGATGACAGCATGGTTCGCCTTGATTTTCGCGACTTCGCTATTTGGATTGCTCGGTATGCTTCTTGTCATTGTGG
The DNA here is from genome assembly GCF_000379425.1 of Corynebacterium lubricantis DSM 45231. Lineage (GTDB taxonomy): Bacteria > Actinomycetota > Actinomycetes > Mycobacteriales > Mycobacteriaceae > Corynebacterium > Corynebacterium lubricantis. Next base: position 4,397 of record NZ_KB902226.1, on the reverse strand, counting down.
TGACCGTTGGGGTGATCGTGGTGGATACGAGCAAGGTAAAAGAACAGCCGCAAACTAAAAGTTGGTAGATTCTAAATCTATGACTACTGACGTTGTGCTTCCATCGTGCCCCGAGTGTTCCGAACCGTATACCTATGAGCAGGGCGATCTTTTGGTGTGCCCGATGTGTGGGTACGAGTGGATCGCCGAGGTCGGTGGCGAAGAATCTGCCGAGACCGACTCCGTCGTGCGCGACGCGGTGGGCAACGAGCTCGCCGACGGCGATACGGTCACCATCGTGAAAGGCCTAAGGTTTCCGGCGGCGGCGGGGGAGCAATTAAAGCTGGAACGAAGGTAAAGGGGATCCGCTTGCTCGAAACGCCGGTCAACGGCCATGACATTGATGCGACAGTTCCGGGTTTCGGTCGGATGCACCTGAAGTCTTCAGTGGTAAAGAAGGCGTAACACCCGCAATTTATTGGAGGCCAACAATGTCACGACATCGCAATCCAGAAACAGAGCCCGCCGGGCAGGCAGAACTGCTGGACGGGTTCGTCGTCGATACTGATCGGGACCGCCTCGACCTGAAAAAGGTGCACCATTGGTTGTCCACGGACGCGTACTGGGCGAAGAATCGCCCCTTCGAGACCGTGTCCGAGGCCGCCGATTCCTCACTGAACTTTGGTGTGTATTCGAGTACAGGCGAGCAAGTAGGTTACGCGCGAGTTGTCACCGACGGAGTCACCTTCGGGTGGTTGTGTGACGTCTATATCGCACCCGTCCACCGCGGAAAAGGCCTGGGCAAGGCGTTGTCGCAGGCGGTCGTCGATACGCTCGAACCGATGGACCTGAAGCGCATCATGTTGCTTACCGACGACGCCCACGAGCTTTATTCCTCGGTGGGGTTCACGTCGTATCCGAACCTGGATCACGTCATGGTGCTGGATCTGGGCGGGAGCTAAGCCCGCGCACGTACTCCACGATCGGTTCGATTGTGCTGCGGTCGCGGAAATCGATCACCTGACCGTAAGTTTCGTACATCATTTGTGATTCGGCATCGCCCTTGGCGCCTTTGCGCTTAGCGGCTCGACTGACCATCCACATCATCGCGCGGTGCGCGTGAGACATTCGTGGGTAATCGAGGCCGCCGCGTAGGTGGAACCACTGCATGCGGGACTGAATTCCTTCAGAAAAGGTTGCCTTGATCAGGGCCTTATAGGCCTGAATATTTTCCGGATTTTCCGGATCCGACGCGCCGACGGATGCCCCAACCAAAGGTATGTCGGGGTGATTCTCAACGAGCAGGGAGAATTCTTTCGCCCCGTAGTAACTGCGGGCATAGATCGGGCAGACAAGAATGACCACCGATGCCGTGGAGAGGTCGGGATCTGGCTTATCGCCGAGATTGACTAGCATTGCGCCGAGATCCTCGGCGAGCCACTCTGCGTAGCTTTGCGCGTGGCCATATTGGGTGCGATAGACGACGAGAGGAGTGTGGGGTCGGGGCTGGTCTGGCTCCATACCCTTAATTCTATTGCTGGTCGGCGCCCTTTAAAGCGAAAGTGCCGGTCGCGTAGGTCACGCTACCGGCACTTTTACTGAATTACTTACTGCTCAGTTACTGGTTCTGTTTCTTCTTCAGGGTGTCCTGGGGAGCCGGGCTTTGCGCCAACGAGCAGAGCAGGTGCCTTCTGGTGCTTAACACCTGCCACCTCGTAGGCTTCTGCCTGGTCGAGGGTCTCGCGCTCCATCAAGGCGTTCGCCAGAGCGTCGTGCTTATCGCGGTTCTCGCGCAGGATGCGGCGAGTCTCTGCGTAGCAGCCCTTGACTAGGTCGCGGACTTCGTCGTCGACAGCTTTGAGCAGGTCCTCGGATGCGCCGTTGTCGCGGGCGGTGCCTTCCTGTGGGTAGACATGAACAGGACCGACGTTATCGGACATGCCCCATTTGCCAACCATGCTGCGAGCAATGGAAGTGACGGTCTGGAGGTCAGACTCGGCGCCGGTGGTGATCACACCAAAGATTTCCTGCTCCGCGGCCATGCCGCCGAGGGCACCCATGATGCGTCCGCGCAGGTAGTCGTAGTCGTAACCGTAGCGGTCGGAATCCGGGGTGGACACGGTCACACCAAGTGCGTGGCCGCGAGGGATAATCGAGATCTTTCGCACTGGGTCCGCACCTGGCTGCAGCATGCCCAGCAGAGCGTGGCCGGCCTCGTGGTAGGCGGTGCGCAGGCGTTCTTCTTCCGGCATGACCACGTTGCGTTTGGCGCCAAGCTGGACTTTCTCGAGCGCGTTCGTGAAGTCCTTCGCGGTGATCTGGGTGTCCTCGCGCTTGGCAGCCAAGATCGCGGCCTCGTTGGCCAGGTTGGCAAGGTCAGCACCGGTCAGCCCCGGCGTGATCTTGGCTACCTGTTCCAGGTCGACGTCGTCGGCAAGCGGTTTGTTGCGTGTATGTACTTCCAGGATCTGCTCACGGCCGTTGGCATCCGGCGCGGTGACGGTGATCTTGCGGTCGAAGCGACCTGCACGAGTCAGGGCGTCGTCGAGCACGTCGGCGCGGTTGGTGGCGGCCATGACGACGATGCCTTCGCTGCCGTCGAAGCCGTCCATCTCGGTGAGGATCTGGTTCAGGGTCTGCTCACGCTCGTCGCTGCCGCCCATAGACTTGGAGCTGCTGCGGGAGCGGCCAATCGTGTCGATCTCGTCGATGAAGATGATGGCAGGGGCGACCTTGCGGGCCTCAGCAAACAATTCGCGGACGCGCTGCGCACCGACGCCGACGATCATCTCGATGAACTCGGAGCCACTGGCAGAGAAGAACGGCACCTCGGCCTCACCTGCGGTTGCGCGAGCGAGCAAGGTTTTACCGGTACCTGGTTCGCCCTCAAGGAGCACGCCCTTCGGCACCTTGGCGCCGAGCTTGGTGTACTTCTCAGGGTTCTTCAGGAAGTCAACGATTTCGGAGACTTCCGCCTTGACCTCGTCGATACCCGCGACATCGTCGAAGTTAACGCGGACTTCTTCAGGGTTGACGGGCTTGGTCTGCTTGCCACCCATGCCCATCATGCCGCCCATGGCACCGCCGTTTTGCTGAGCGCGGCGCAGAATCCAGGCATAGAAGCCGAAGATCAAGATGATCGGGAGGAAGGAGAAGAGCAGGTTCCAGAACACACCGCGCTCTTGAGTCACGGGTGTTGCGCGGACCTCGACGCCTTTCTCGTTCAGCATCGTCAGCAGATCGTCTTGGGCGAAGGTAGGTCGCTCGGTTTCAAACTGCTGATAGGTCGGGAATGTTTGGCCTTCGGGAAGCTGAGGGCGCTCGCCTTCGAACGGCACGTCGACGGGGTTTTTCAGCACGCCCTGGATGGAGTCGCCGCGGGAGAAAACTTCCTTGACGTTGTCGGCTTCGACTTGGCGGGTGAACTCGGTATAGGAAATCGCTTCCGAGCGGTTTGCCAGGCTGTCCTGGAATGACATGATTCCGAAGAGCAAAAGCCAGCCGACGAAGAAGAAGACGAAGAACCGGATCCAGTTCGGGCCCTTTGGCTGCTTATCGTCGTCATTGTCGGGCAGGCCTTCAGTGCGCCACAAGGGAGGTGGGCGACCGGTGCCGTCGTTATTCGACTTTGACACGCTTCCTTCGGAACGCGGATTTTGAGACTTTTTGAGTTCAGAACTCGGGTTTTCTGCTGAGTCGGTCATAGCTCACTCCAAGTGAATGGGGGGAATGCCAGATAGGTAATCAGGCGAAAGTACGTACACATAGGATTCTTTGAGACTAACTAAGAGTAACTAGCTTTGTGGGCTAAGTCTCGTTCTCGAGGTATTTTTGATCAGTCTCGATTTACCCCCGTGGGGAGTGTATTTTCAGGAGCTAAGCGCAAAGCACGTTTAAAACGGCTAAACTGACCTGCCTTTTTAAGGCATACTTGAGTCAACGGACCTCAACCTGGGAGATGGTCTCAATGCGAACGTTTTTGAAAGTAGTTGGAAGCATCGTTTTGGTCGTGGCGCTGCTTTTTGTTGCGTGGGTAGCCATTTTCTATATCAATTCCAAACGCTTTGCAGCTTCCGACGAGTACCTAGGGTCGAGCGAGACAGCTCTCAGCTCGCCTGGTGTCACGGCCATCGACGGTGATTACTTGGTGGCGCAGCGCTACACACCCTCGGGAGAGGCCCACCCTGGAACCATGGTTGCGTCCAATAGTGTGGTGTACAGCTACCGCCTGGTGAACCCCCCCTGCCGACCAGCAAGGAGACCACCGCGGTACCTTTCGACTCAGCTCCTACACATCCTCGAAAGGACACCAACGATGGCCTCCGCGCCCAATCATATCGACCCCACCGGATACCTCGACGACCTGCTGGCCCAAGCCTCACCCGATCTGATGCGCCAGATGCTCCAGGACACCATCA
>NZ_KB902225.1 GCF_000379425.1 Corynebacterium lubricantis DSM 45231 | reverse complement strand
AGAAACGATCGGAACTAAACCCAGGACGCTTCAGACCAGGCGGTGCAAATCAATCAACGACCGCGCCAACCGATCCATACTGGTGACCACAAGTTGGTCACCAGGGCGCACATAATTCAACGCACCATCCAACCCAGGGCGGTCGGTGGACGAACCGCTGACAGTATCNTCGAAGATGCGAAAGCACTTTTCTTTCTTCAACGCTGCGGTTTGCCGCTCAAGATTCTGGTCTTTAGAGCTAACCCGCGCATAACCGACTTTCTGCCCGGAAATAACCTCAGAATGTTCAGGGATATCTAGAGGTAGTGACGGTTCTGTTCCATAATCCATAACCTAACCCTAGTGAACATTAAGTTTGCGAGGGGGTTTGTAATTCAAAAACTGTTCTTTTGGGGTGTGCCCTATCGAATCATCTTTATCTCAAAACCGACAGGAGCCACCAAGGGGGAGGGGCGCTCATCGTCTGCACCTCTTCAGGATGAGATCTCCCCGATTGCCTGCGTTGCCGTTCATGCGCAGCACGACAGCAGCGACGGGTCGGTGGTGAAGGCCTTCGCGGCGATCCGGATGCCCTCGGCCATGGTCAGGTAGGGGGCCCAGGCGTCGGCGACCTCGGCGACGGTCCTGCCGAGCACGTGGACGCCTGCGGCGGCGAGCTCCCCGGCGTCCTTGGCGACGGCGGTCAGGCCGAGGATCTCGTTCGTCTCGGCGTTCACGACGATCTTGATGAACCCGCGGGTGTCGCGGTTCACCAAGGCGCGGGGCACGTGGTGCAGGGGCAGGACGCGGCAGTCGCAGCGGATCCCCGCGGCGAGGACGTCCTTCTCGGTCATCCCGACCGCGCCGATCGCGGGCCCGGTGAACGTCACCCGCGGCAGGCGGGCGTAGTCGACGGACCGGTCGGCGTCGGCGAACGCGTTCTCGGCGACGAGGGTGCCGTGGTGGGCGGCGACGTAGACGAACTCGGGGTGCCCGGTCACGTCGCCCGCGGCCCAGATCCGCGGGTTCGAGGACTGCAGCCGGTCGGAGACGACCACCTCGCCGGAGTCTCCGGTCTTCACCCCGACCGCATCGAGGTTCAGGCCATCGGTGACGGGACGGCGTCCGAGGGCGACCAGGACCTGGTCGGCGCGGAACTCCTGCGAGCCGCCGGACACGGTGGCGGTCACGACGGCCTCGCCTCCCGTGCCGCGAGAGACCCGGGTGGGCACTGCGCGGCTGACGACGCGGATGCCCTCGTCGGCGAACACCTCCTGGAGCGCCTTCGATACCTCCGGCTCCTCCTTCGAGGCGAGCCGGGACCGCACGAGCAGCGTGACCTGCGAGCCGAGGCGGGCGAACAGCTGCGCCTGCTCCAGGGCGATGTAGCCGCCGCCGAGCACCAGCAGCGACTCGGGGACCTCCGTCAGCTCCATCGCCGTGGTCGAGGTCAGGTATCCGGTCTCCTCCAGGCCGTCGATCGGCGGTGCCCACGGGCGAGAACCAGTCGCGACCAGGTAGTGGTGGGCCTCGATGGTCTCGACGCTTCTGTCGGCTCCGGCAACATCGAGAACCGGCGCATCAGGGGTGCCCACGAACGAGGCGTCGCCGCGGAGGACCTGCCAGCCGTAGGAGTCGGCGACGTCGGCGTACTTCTCGCCGCGCAGCGACTCCACCAACGCTTGCTTCCCAGCGATCAGCGCGGGCATGTCGACGGGATCCGCCGTCGTCGCGATCCCGGGGAACCGGGTTGCGGCGTCGACGGCGACGTGCCGCGCGCCGGCCGCGGCGATGAGCGCCTTCGACGGGACGCAGCCCGTGTTCACGCAGGTGCCGCCGAGCGTCCCGCGCTCGATCATCACCACCGACTTTCCGAGCGTGCTGGCGCGGATCGCAGCGGCGAACGCGCCGCCTCCCGATCCGATGATGGCGAGATCGTACTTCGTAGGCATCGCTGCTCCTGTCAACTCTTGGCTTTCTGCTCTGTCTCAGCCATACTGGACCTTCCAGTACAGGGGAAGGTCAAGCGCGGCCACGGAGGGAGACAGCAATGCGGATCGGAGAACTCGCCGAGAGGGCGGGCACTACCGCGAAGACCCTTCGCTTCTACGAGGAACAGGGCCTTCTGCCCCCGACCGAGCGCACGCCGTCCGGATACCGCGACTACGCGCCCGAGACGGTCGCTCGGATCGACTTCGTCCACCGCGGCCAGGCCGCGGGCCTCACCCTCGCCCAGATCCGCCAGATCCTCGACATCCGCGACGGCGGCCAGGCGCCCTGCGAGCACGTGCGCGACCTGCTTGACGTGCGCCTCGCTGAGATCGAGCAGCAGATCGCGCAGCTCTCCGTGCTGCGCGACACTATCGCGGACCTCAGACAGGACGCCGCGCACCCGGACCCTGAAACGTGCAGCACCGATCAAGTGTGTAGGTACTTGTAATCCAATTGGGCACACCTCCTTAGCAACCACGCTATGCGAGAGTTGCAGCTCGACGAGAGCCAGGATGACAGGATTAACCGCCAGGAGCTATCTATAAATAGGGACTATTTCTTACCTGGAAGTAACATTTTGGCGGTTGAGGATAATACCTTTGGTGCATTTTGAGCCAAAAGCTTCTTGGCCTCTGGATGGTGCTGTTGCAAAGTCGGGCGGAGAGCAGCGAAGACCTAGTTCCTCATTCTCTGATGGCCGCTGCGTGTGGGCGTTGTTAGGCCGTCTCGAAGACCCGGTTGACGATCACCGTGTCCGGGTTCGGTTGCCCGTGAGGTCAAACATCGTGCCTTGCCCTTTCCGCAATGAGTGCATCGCCTCCATCCCTTTCAACGTCCGGTACGCCGAGGTCCGGTTTTTGAACGCGCCTTTCGGCCCGAGGATCCGCTTCAGCCG
>NZ_KB902224.1 GCF_000379425.1 Corynebacterium lubricantis DSM 45231 | reverse complement strand
TATAGACCTTCGACAAGTCGTATTATCCCAGTTCAGAAGGGTATTTCTCTTTTTCCCACGCCGCTACCCCAAAATCACATCGGTGGATCCAGGCTTACCTTAAGAGGCTTTTCCGTCGAGGAAATCATCCAGGGACATGCGGGTCCCATCGTCGTCCCGTCGGGCCTGGCGCAGTGCTTCCAGATCGGCACGACGCTCCAGCTCATCGAGCAGTTCCAGGTCTTCGACGGACACAATGGCGGCCACAGTCTTGCCGTGTCGGGTCACGGCGGTGCGCTCACCGGCAAACGTCGCCCGGTTGACGAACTCGCCCAAATCCTTACGTAGCTCTCCTAAGGAGACGGCGGACAGCTTCTTCATCGTGTCGGACATGCCCCCCATAATGCCCGACACAACAACAAAATGCAACATTTGTAACAAATGTACATATGGTACTGTTTAGGGCATTATGGGCACGGCATACGAGGTAAAACTGACCAGACGGGCGGCTCGTGATCTTGGGAAAATCCAGCGCGGCAACCCGAAGTTGTTTCGCCAGATCATTGACGCCATCCAGGCCTTGGGCACTGACCCGTACCCTGCCGGGTGCGTGGACTTGGGAGGTCGTGAGGGGTACCGGGTGAGGGTGCGTGATCACCGGATTCTCTACTCCGTGGTGGAATCCCACCTGGTGGTGGAGGTGGTGCGTGTGGGCCCGCGCGGCGATGTCTACAAGTAAAGACACAAGGCTACGGGCCCACATCTTGGGCATGGCCTAGAACATCCGTTCACGTGTCGATATGGTGAGGGTGACCAGTTCGTTTTCGTGCAAGCGAGACTACGAGGAGCGGGTATGCCGGGGAAGAATGTCCACCAGTCGTGGGATGAGCAACGCCAGCAGTGGAAGGTAGCTCGGGAGGGAGCTTCTCAAGCATCGGGGTACCGCGACACTGAGGCCGAGGCCAGGACATGGAGCCAGGAGCTTGCCCCGAGAAGTGGCAGCGAGTGGATCAAACAGGGTCGAGCGTAATGGTCACGCTACCGATTATTTTCCCCGTTAAATGAAGAAGAATATAGTGTCTTTCTCTTCTTGTATGATCATATTATGTCCCTCCCATCTCCGGACCCGCGCAAAGTTTTCGTCATTCACGGTCGCAACGGTGTAGCCCGCGACCAGATTTTTACCTTCTTGCGAGCATTAGGGCTGGCCCCAATGGAATGGGAGCAGGCAGTGCATGAAACGGGACAGGGAACCCCCTATATCGGAGATGTGCTCGATACCGCCTTCAAGGTAGCTCAGGCAATTATCGTCCTAGAAACCCCGGACGATATTGCCTACCTCCGTGCCGACCTCACTGACGCCCAAGATCCAGAAACCCTTCCCCAGGGCCAGCCCCGGCCTAATGTTCTCTTCGAAGCAGGCATGGCAATGGGCCGCCATCCCGATCGGACGGTCATCATTGAATTCGGAAAAATAAAGCAGTTCAGTGACATCCATGGCCGCCACACCGTGCGGCTCGACAACACCAGTCAGAAGAGGACCACTCTCAAGAACAGGCTCAGAACAGCTGGGTGTCAGATCGACGAAGTCGGCGTTGACTGGCTAACTGCAGGAGATCTCACTCCTCCAGCCGCAGCCGGTGAAGGTGCCCCTCTGGGAAAAAAACTTCCTCAGCCGAATAACCCGACACGGCCGAGGCTTACAGCGAACCATTTTCGTCGGGGACAAAATAAACTCGATTACCTCGAGATTACGAACCACGGTCCCGGCGATGTCTTCGACCTCACTGTCGAAGAGATCAACCCCACAGGTCGCGGTTTAGTGAGGAATGAAGGAGTGCTTCCGGTCCCCAAACTCCCAGCAGGAAAATCGTTTCAACTCGACTACCTGGGAAATATTGCGATGGGAGACAACAAGCGGTACTTCAACTTGCTCCTGAAAGCCCGAACGGCGGATAACGAAGCGATGGAAATCGAAGAGTTTGTGAGCATGTCATGAACATCCCTATTCCAACTGACGACCACAACTTTCTGCGGCGTGAGTGCCCCACATGCGAGCAGCAGTTCAAGTGGCATCTCGGCCCCATCGATGAAGACGCCGCTACGCAACCCACCCCTACGACTTATTACTGCCCGCTATGCGGGGTACCGGCAAGTACTGACCAATGGTGGACCAAAGAGCAGCTGGAATACGCTCGGGACCGCGCGATGCCGGAGATCCTCGCCCAGCTGGCCAACGAGACCGGGCTACACGTCGAATCCACCACTGATGTGCCAGGAGAAATGGTCGAGGTCAGCGATATGATGATCGTACAATCGCCCTGTCATGCATTTGAGCCCATTAAGGTCCCCGACCGCCATCAGGGCCCCCTTCACTGCCTCGTGTGTGGGTCTGAGTTCATCGTCTGATCATATGAAAACTTCTAGCTGAACCAACGGCCTTGAGGGCACGAAGAAGGAAGTATCTTCTTCCCTATACCTCATATATATAGGGCCGTTTCGAAACCGCGCCCGAAACCTCGACCTGTCCAGCCCCGAGAGTCAGCTGCCAGCAAGCAATTTTCGCCCATCCTCCCGCAACTCCCCCGTCGGGGAGACATGCCGGTAAAGCGTCTGTCGGGTGACCCCCAACTCCTGACACAAGGCCGCGACACTCGTTTCGGGTTGGCCCATCGACGCCATGGCCAGGCGGACCTTGGCCGGGGTCATCTTGAACGGCCGGCCCCCCTTGCGTCCACGGGCCCGGGCGGATTCCAGGCCGGCCTTCGTCCGCTCAGAGATCAACTCACGCTCGAACTCTGCCAGTGCGGCGAAGATCCCGAAGACCAGCTTGCCCTGGGCTGAGGTCGTATCGATCGCCGCACCCTGACCGGTAAGCACCTTCAGACCCACCTCGCGGGCGGTGAGATCATGGACGGTGCTGTTGCAAAGTTGGGGCAGTAGGAAGAGCGACGTGAAATAATCACAGCCATGGGTATCTTCTCGGGTCGTCATTTCCCCCGTGACATCAT
>NZ_KB902223.1 GCF_000379425.1 Corynebacterium lubricantis DSM 45231 | reverse complement strand
ATCACCCCACAAGAGATGGAAGACGCCTACTATCAACAATCACACGCCCAGCCGTTGGGCGTTCAATAAGCGGAACGAAAACCAGGACGCTTCAGAGCTGGTAAACCCCTTTTTTCAAGAGATTTTTGACACGCTCAGTGAAGAATTCGCAAAGGCGGGTTCCCGAGTTATCGTTTGGAATTCTTCATCACATGAAAAAGACGCCATAAGGGCACTTCAAGAACGCAGCGTCGATGGTGTGATTATTTCTGCATGGGATGAAAAATCAACTGAAATGAGGGGGTTGCTAGAGGCTGGGTTGCCAATTGTCCTCCTTAACCGCACCGCGCTTTCAGGATCATTTGATTCTATTACTAGTGACAACCATTCTGGTGGGTCTTTGGTAGCCAAATACTTTTACCAACACGGGAAACAGAGACTAGTTTTTCTTCAAGGTGGGTCCCATACGAGCACCTCAAGTGAAAGACTTCACGGATTTCAAGAAGGATTACACGATTTAGGTCAACCTGCGCCAATTGTTTTGAACGGGGATTTTTCTTTCGAGAGATCTTTTTCATTGGCGAGTGAATACATAGAGCATTTCGGAGCTCCAGATGCCTTTTTCTGTGCTAATGACTACATGGCATTTGGGGTTTTAAATGCAGTGAAAGAAGCTGGTCTTACTGTCCCTGATGATGTTTGGGTTGTAGGTTATGACAACGTACAGCAATCAAGGTGGCCATTGATTGATCTAACAACTATAAGTCAAGATAGTCACCGGATGGCTGAGCTTGGAGCTCGCCGTTTGCTGGAGAGAATTGAAAACCCAGACGCTCCTACGGAAAAGACAATCCTGCCGGTTCGACTTGAAGTTAGAGGAACGACCGCGAGGGCTTCATTTTCGCAAGAAGAAATTGTACGGTAGCGCAACCTTAGGTAAGTTTCGGCTGGGTGGCATAATCGCCTTTCGATCGCGATCTTCGGCTCTCGTCACGAGCTGCTGCATGTTTTGCCATGGACTCGACAAAAATGGCATTGGCCTGGTTGTGTCGGGTAAGCACGGTGCGTAGCCAGGCGAGAGGCCGGCGAATGTCGGTGGGGTAAATCTCCCAACCACGGGCTGCGAGGAAAGCGTCGATCCCTGCCTGAATCTCCGAAGCTGCCAGGTGGGACGAACCCGTGTCCTCGATGACATGCGCTAACGCTCCCAGGTGGTAGCGCCCACCAGTGGGTTTGCGGATCAGCCAGGGGAGCCTGTCGGCGAGGGAAGCGGCGGTTTTCTGCGCCTGGAGTGAGGCCGGATCGCGGCGGAAGCCGGGTTTTCTTTGCTTCTTCTCATTCGATGATGGCTTGCTCGCGCGCGTATGCGCGTTGAGTAACCACTTAGAAAGAGTAAGTAGAGAAGATAGCGGTGCTACGCACCGGTGGGGTGACAGTAACCCGTTTGAACACATGTCCACAATTGTGTCTTTTGCTTGGTTTATCAGTGCTTTCCACGTCCCTTCCCCTACGGTGGCCTGTGGACCATGGCGCATGAATGGGTTGCTCGATACGGCCCAGGCCGGCTTGGCTTCCCGGGGCTTTTCGACAACAAAGGATTCTCGTGGCGTGACAAGATCGCGCACCGAGCCGGCCTTGATCTGGTGGGTGCGGTGCCTAGCAAACGCCACGACACGTTCGGCTGTGGTGAGGTGGCGGCCTGTGGCGCGCACAATCACCCAGCCCAGATCAGCCAGTGCAGCCATCACATGCGAGACGGCACGGGTCATGGACTTTTCCGACAGGGCAGCAGTGCGCCGGCCTTTCGTGCGGTAGCCCTTTTTCTCCGCATCATGCGCGAGCTGTTGCGCACGCCTGCCAATGGTGCGGTTCGCCGCAGTGCAGCTATGGCCTGTCACATCGTCGGCAAACGACGCGGCCGCGCGCACAATGAATGACCAGTGCTGCTTACCGACGCGTTCCAGCTTCTTATGCCCGCACGTTTGGAGCGTGGCGAGCGCACCACGAACCCACAAGGTGCGCGACTGCCAGCGAGACTGTGCACGCTCGGCCACACTGACTGTCACGGGCAGTGAGACGCTGCGGGCATTGGGAACCTCGGGCAGGGTGGGTCCCACCGTGGCCACAACATGCGCGCGAGCATCATCGACCCGGCCGAGGACATCAAGCATCTCGGCGGCGACGTCCTCGTCGGCTTTCCCGGAGGAGTCAACGCCGAATACACGCCGCAGGAGAGTGGTCTGTCCCTTCTCTGTGGCGATGCGGCTGGCAATGTCTTCGTAGATGACTTCGCGGTAAGCAAGTTTTGCCGATGCATCGGCAAGATTTTTAGCGGTATTTTCTTGTGTCGTGGACGTTTTTTTACATGAAAAAGCCCAGGTCGTGGCCGTGTGAGAGAGTTCGTCCCGCGTTGGTGTTGCGAAACGTATCTGGGTACGACTAACCTGGGAGACAGCGTGATGCAATGCTGTTCCCTTCTGTGGTGGAAGGATTTTTGAGAAATCAGTTGGTAGCTGTTTCTCCCCTGAGACTTTGTAAGACCCCCGGTGTGGTAGCCGGGGGTTTTCTCATGCCCACTAGTCGCCGGAGTGGTTAAGTTCCTAGGTAGCTGGTGAAGGCTACACAAGCGATAGCGGGTGGGTAAAACCCTTCCGCAGATATGAAATTACTGGGGTGGCCGTGACGTGGACCAACACGCAGAAACTACGTCTAAGCGGGGCAAACTCCTTGAAAAAGTCGAGATGACACCAGTGTGATTACACAGATGTTCCCCCTATTGTTACACACGACACCCGCAGGCTGTCGAGGAACCCGCGGCAAGTCGTCCAGGCCCAAAACCCCAGGCCAACAAAACAACAAAGCCACATCTGTAGCAAACGCCATCACGAAAAACGGGATCACCCAGCAGGTTTAGCGCCATGTGGTGACGTGAAATGGTGCCGAGTTGTCGCCAAATTGAGCAAAGAGACGCCGAACATCACACTCAACTTCCCACAGCGGGAAGATCGCCAGGAAAGCTCGGACAAGCGGTGGACGGGAAGATCGCCAAAAGGTGCACGCAGGACTCGCCGAAGAACACATTAGTGACGTGTCACATACAAAAAGTAAGCATACATAGCGGACTATTCAGCCCCAGAAAGCACTACATCTAGTAGCGAACCCCCTCTTTGCGCATATTTACCCACACGAAGAACGCCTATAATGTCCGCATAAGCACACATAGGGCAAAATGCCAGGTCAGGCTGCGCATATTTACCCACAAAAAGCCCACCACCCAAAAACCGTGCGCATATCTGCCCACACGCCTGCGCATATTTACCCACAAGGTTGCGCATATCTGCCCACACG
>NZ_KB902222.1 GCF_000379425.1 Corynebacterium lubricantis DSM 45231 | reverse complement strand
AATCCTGATCGCTCAATAATTGAAACACACCGCTCACAACAACCTCCTAAATCAAGCGGTGTTGCAACGATCATCTGAACCTAAGCACACCTGCGCAGGTAGGGCTGAGACTTGATCAGGGCCGAAAAGACTGATCGTACGAAAGTGCAGCGCCTACTTGAGGGTATGAGCGCTCACATCAACTTCGTTTCTCCATCGCCTTGCTCGTGGATCGGCCGTGACGTTTCGTAGTGGGATAAGCACCACATTGGGCAGCAATGTCGGCAGAATTAACGAGGGTAGCCTACCGCGGTTGCATCGCTACTGCCGCTTAGCTTGAAATCCGAGAAAAAAGATTGGCCCAAAGATAGGAACCAAGACGATGATTATGAACCACATGAAATTCATCCAGGTAGCCCTTTTCAACTTGAACCAGAAGAAGAGCGAAACAAGCAGCAATACCGCAGCTAGCACCACCACTGCAGTCGTAAGTAGATCGTATGTAATATACATGGATTTCTGCTTTCTAGTACGACACCCACGCTCGCCCATCTCTTACATATAGGTTCAGATCTAGAGATACTGTGGAGAAGACTTTGAGAACTTGAAATTCTGCCACCATTTGGGCTCGTGCAGGAGAAGTTCCGTTCTGTGACCGATTGATAATGCTTACGTACTTATTGCTGACAACATGGCCTACAGAGCGCCATACATATGGGTTGCTGACACTCCTAATTAGAGCATTTACACCCCCGTGCCTGGTCGTCGAATAACTTGCTCTGAATGAATATTTGAAAGAAATGCCGTCATACATGACGAGGCAGTTATCATGGCGGACCCACCCAGAGTTGTAGTTATAAGATCTACACTGGGAAATTCCGGAGGCGCGTGGGGAGATTTCCGGAGAAGAGCTCTCCGAAGTTGCGATGGCAACAGAACCATCTTGGAAGGTGAGAGTTCGAACTAGTTTTCCGTTGGCTTCAATCTCATCTTCCCTTATCGGCAAGGCCTCAGGGTTATCAGCATCAACAAGTTTACCCGATGAGATTTTAGTCAACAGTTGTTGTTGATCAGACAAAGAAATGCCGCGAGCGGACATGATCCCGACCAACTCAGCTTGTTCTGCTTCTGATAACTGTAATGGTTCTGTTTCAGCGGGAGAGTTTGCGTTTGCCTGGGGACCGTCAGCTGAAGAGGAAAGCTGGGGGGCTGCGATTGCACTAGAAGGGGCAAGACATGCGAGGCTAGTTGCACAGACCACAATAGCCGTTGTGAGAGTTCTTCTCATCGTTTCCTTTTCCTTGTAGTCTTCGGGGAGTATGTGCTCACAACCCTAATTTAATTTGGTCTGCAGAACATTTGAATTGGAATATTGTCTTCGCAAGTACAGAATCTTATGCCAGACAAGTTCAATCAGCTTTGAATTCTCCGCGGCTTGCGTAATCGCCTGCGATTGTCGAGTTCATTTTCAGCAGCCACGGTCGGAGGTTTTGAAGCCACTGGGGTAGTAGCTGATGTGGGTAGAAAGGACCGTAGTCGAAGCGTTGCCAGGCGTGGGCGCCGTGACATCGGTTGGAGAGCGCCCAATGGTTTGTATGTGGGCTGCATACACGGATTAGAAGATAGACCAGAATGACTACTGTGGCACGCCAAGCCCAGCTGAAAAGGCCAAGATTGATGCGATTGAGCAGACGCTGCTCGCAAATCTTGAGACCACGCAGCTTATTGATGACCTTGGCACTTCGACGGCGGACGCGACTGACCTCGTTTGGGGAATGTCTCAAACCTCAATTACCCGTGATCTGAACTCGGAGATGGATACGCACCTGGGCCACCAGTCGGGGACCACGATGGGAAAGCAGCTGCTGGGACCAATAATCACCGCAACGGTACGCATACCAAGCCGGTGGACTCGAACTATGGTCCCGTCACGGTGGCTGTCACAAGAGACAGGTCGGGGACATTGATTTCGACGATAGTGGCGAAAGGGGCCATGTGTCTGACCAATGTCGAGTGAGATGATCGTGAGCCTGTACGCCGGTGGGATTACGATCCGCGACATCCACCACCATATGGCCACGGCTATGCGGGACGATATCCCTCACGTGACGATCTCTGTCATCACCGACGCAGTGTTGGATGAGGTGTTGATCTGGCACAACCGTCAGCTCTATGAGTTCTACCCCGTCGTGTTTTTGGATGGGCTGCGGATCAAAGTCCGTGATGGCGGCCAGACAGCCAACGAAGCTTCCCCCATAGCTATCGGAGTTGGCATGGAAGGTACCAAGCACATCCTGGGCATGTAGATCGCTCCGGAGGGAGACGCATTCTCTTGGCGCAGGTGTGCTCCACCTTGGCTAAACGTGGCGTCAAAGATGCCTTTATTGTCTACGGTGTCGGGCTGACAGACCTACCGGAAACCGTGGAAGCAGCCTGGTCGTCATCGTTGGTCCAGACCTGTATTGTCTACCTGATCAGGACGGCGAACCGGTGGGTGGCCTTTGGAGACCGACGCGCTGAATCTGCGGTGTTGAAGTAGATCTATACCGCCCCGGATGCGCATGCTGCAGCCTCCTCGATGGAGGAGTCTGCTGCCTCGGCGCTCGGAGAAAAGTACCCCAGGTCAGTGAAAGTAAGGCGGAACACGTAGGAGCGTTTTAATCCGTTTCTGCGGTTCCCGACTGCAGCGACGAAGGTGATCTACACTACGAGTTCGATTGGGTCGTTTAGTAATGAGCTGCGTAAGGATACCGGCAACTAGGTCGCGTTCACCATTGACGAGTCCGCGTTGAAAACGCTGTGGTTGATGAGCTGCACTATCGACGACGCGCGCTGCCAAACGGACCGAGGTAGACACAAACGTAACTGCGTCAGTAGGCCGACTCGTAGCAGGCGCACGCCTTTCCCAGTGGAAAAAGCCACCAACCAGACGGCCATGGCCTACCCCAACCGCTTCAGCAAGTACAAGTACCTGAAACTCAACCCAGACACAAAAACCTGACGCGCTCTGCCAAAGCGCTGTAATAATCCTGTTATAGGTTGAGCTACCGCTACCTGCAGAAACAAACGCCTTCCGCGGTGTGCCGTGTAAGGTCACCCCTTTGTCAAAATCTAAGGCCACCTGCTGTGTAACACCCACTGCTACAGCAACAACTTTTGGGGAAAGGGATGCCAACGGCAAACGCACTAGCTCAATACGACGCTGCGTTCGCTCTACCTTTTACTGAAAACGAGAACGCCGGACATGGACACCCTCTCTGATCAAGATTGTGTAGGACACCGTCGAGCTGACACCCGCGTGAGCTGGCACAGCGGGAACAGTTGCCCACCACGAACCGCTACAACCAATTCCGCCGTATGATCACACCA
>NZ_KB902221.1 GCF_000379425.1 Corynebacterium lubricantis DSM 45231 | reverse complement strand
AATGATGTCACGGGGAAACGACGACCGGAGAAGATACCCATGGCTGTGATTATTTCACGTCGCTCTTCCTACTGCCCCAACTTTGCAACAGCACCAATAAACTGGCGCCCCGGTTATAAGTTGGGGCGCCAAGTCGATGTGCTCGAGTCGGGGGATGTTAGTGGCCTTCGCCGAGGCGGCCGGAGAGCTGCTCCAGGCGCCGTTCACTCGGGCCGTCGAGGCCGATGATCTCTACGGTTTTACCCTTGGCCTGGAATTTCTGGGTGATCGAATCGAGGGTGGCCACCGTGGAGGCGTCCCAGATCTCGGCCATCATCATGTCGATGATGATGTGGTCGGCTTCATCGGTGTAGTCGAACTGGTAGACCAGGTCATTGCTTGATGCCCAGAACAGCTGTCCGGAGACCCGGTAGGTGCGAATATCGATCGTGCCGTCGCGGTCCACGTCGAGCTCGCGAACCATCTCGATCCGAACCAAGTGGGCCACCCGGCGGGCGAACATGATCATCGCGGTGACCACACCCAGGACCACACCAATCGCCAGGTTGTGGGTGGCTAGGGTGGCAATAATCGTCACGGCCATGACGATGGTTTCGCTCACCGGCATGAGTTTGAGTGTGCGTGGGTGCACGGAATGCCAGTTCACGGTGCCGACCGAGACCATGATCATGATCGCGACCAGGGCGGCCATGGGGATCATTCCGACGATATCGCCTAGTGCCAGGACGAGGATGAGCAGGAAGACACCCGAGAGCAGGGTGGATAGTCGGGTGCGTGCGCCGGATTCGCGGACGTTGATCATGGTCTGGCCGAGCATCGCGCAGCCACCCATGCCGCCGAAGAAGCCGGAGGCGATGTTCGCGACACCCTGGCCCCAGCTTTCGCGGGTCTTATCGGAGTGGGTGTCGGTGATGTCGTCGACGAGCTTGGCGGTCATCAACGATTCCATGATGCCGACGATCGCCATGGCCAGGGCGTAGGGGGCGATGATCTGGAGGGTTTCCAGCGTGAGGGGCACGTTCGGGATGAATAGTTCCGGCAGGGACTCAGGCATCTGGCCCATGTCCGAGACCGTCGGGACGGTGAAGCCGGCAACAATGGCCAGGCCGGTCACCACGATGATCGTGATCAGCGGGGCCGGGATCACCCCGGTGACCTTCGGCCAGAAGATCATGATCAACACGCCCAGGCCCACCAGGGGGTAGACCATCCAGGGCACGTCGATCAGGTGCTCGAGCTGGGCGGTGAAGATCATGATTCCCAGTGCGTTGACGAAGCCGAGCATCACCGACCTAGGGATAAACCGCTGGAGTTTCGCCACCCCCAGCAAAGCCATCACGATCTGGATGACACCGGCCAGCAGGACGGTGGCGATGAAATAATCCATCCCGTAATCACGCGCCACAGGAGCAATGACTAGGGCGATCGCCCCGGTAGCACCGGTGATCATCGCCGGGCGGCCACCGGTAAAGGCGATCGCGATCGACATGACCACCGAGGAGAACAAGCCGACGGCTGGGTCGACACCGGCGAGGATGGAAAAGGCGATCGCCTCAGGGATCAGCGCGAGTGCGACGGCTAGGCCGGCCAGGACCTCCTTGCGGAGGCGGGTGAGTGAGGAGAACGCGTAGCGGAAGGATGCGACGACTCCGTTGGGGGCGTCGGTGCCCTCCGGATCAGATTGGGGGCGCGGAGCCACCGTGCTAGTTTCAGTCATAGATGTCCAATCTTTGAGGGGATAGGTAACTGGGCGAACGCCCGAAAGGAATCCAACCCTCTAGTAACTTTAGGGTTGGTGATGGTGGTTATGGTAGCGGGAGTTTTACTCAATCGCCAACCCAGGCACAGGAACCCGTGGGCAACATCACCGTGAAGGAGAACAGGCAATGCAAAACAGTAATTTCAAGATCGGCGAGGTCGTTGACCAGACGGGGTTGTCGATTCCCACCTTGCGTCATTATGACAACGTCGGCCTGATTAGCCCATCGGGGCGTAGCCCTGGTGGGTTCAGGCTTTATAGTGAGGCTGATGTACGTCGTGTTTTGCTGGTGCGACGGATGAAACCGCTGGGGTTTACTCTGGATCAGATGCGGGAATTCCTGGAAGCTGCGGAGATTCTTCATAGTTCAGATGGCGGGCAGGACAGTGATCCCGCGCAGCAGGCACGGAGTAATGCCAAGGCCACCCTTGCCGACATTCGTGAGGAGACGCGCACCCGCTATGAAAAGCTACGCAAGCAAATTACCTACGCTGAGGAATTCCTCGATCTGGTCAACACCCTGGCACCCTAAACTGCCCCAACTTTGCAACAGCACCATCCGCAACATCACCGAAACCAGCTCCTCGCCGCTCGACATCCTGTCGGTGATTCTGTCTGCAGTGGCGTTTGGCGGCCTGGTGTATGCCTTGAGCTCCATGTCGATCATCCTCGAAGGGCAAGGTGCCGAACGCACCTTGACCATCACGATCGCGGTGGTTGGCGTCGTGGCGCTGATCTGGTTCATTGCTCGTCAGATCAAGCTTCAGCGTGACGACCGTGAACTGCTCAACCTCAAGCCGTTCACGATCACGAACTTCACCGTCTCGGTCGTCGTCCTTCTCATCGTCTTCGCCACCCTGCTGGGTTCGGTGACCGTCTTGCCGATCTTCCTGCAGACCGCCATGGGCGTATCCGCATTGACCACGGGCATGCTCATGCTGCCCGGTGGCCTGGTCAACGGCATCCTTTCGCCGTTCATCGGCCGCATCTACGATGCCGTCGGGCCAAGGCCGCTGCTGTGGCCGGGCATCGTCATCGCCACCGGCTCGGTCTTCGCTATGTCGCGTCTCGACGAAAACTCCACCACCACCCAGTTCATCATCATTCACATCATCTTCTCGATTTCCCTGGCGCTGATGATCTCGTCACTGATGACCACGGCTCTGGGCGCACTGCCGGCGCACCTCTATGGTCACGGCTCGGCCATCGTGAACACGCTGCAGCAGCTCGCTGGCGCTACCGGCACCGCACTGCTGGTCCTGGTTCTCACCCTCGGGACGGAAGGCTCGGCGACAGCGGGCGCAGCCGTCAATGTCGCCGCAGCGGACGGTGCCCAGCACGCGTTCGTCTTCGCCACGGTCATGTTGGCCATCGGGCTGGTCGTCTCCCTGTTTGTTAAGCGCAATCCTCTGACGGTCGACGTCAGGGAAGAGGTGGAGCCGCAGGCGGCGGAAGATTCCGCGTACGACCGGGCGTAGGCGTGGGAATGTAGATCGACCAGAGCAGGGCGCACTTCTTAGCCTGGATCCACCGATGTGATTTTGGGGTAGCGGCGTGGGAAAAAGAGAAATACCCTTCTGAACTGGGATAATACGACTTGTCGAAGGTCTATA
>NZ_KB902220.1 GCF_000379425.1 Corynebacterium lubricantis DSM 45231 | reverse complement strand
CCTCACCGCCTTGTCCTTGAACTCGTCACTGAACTTCCTAGGCATGATCCAATCCTCCTCTAGAAACGATCGGAACTAAACCCAGGACGCTTCAAGTACATCGAGGTGTTCTACAACCGGCAACGGTTGCACAGCAGCCTGGGCTACAAGACTCCGGCCATTGTGCTGGCCGAGTACCACGATCAGGCGAACGGCGTCCGCACCGCTGCCGCGTGACCAACGAAACCAACCGAGACCGTGTCCAAGAACCTTGACACAGCCCAGTAGAGCCCTGCTACTCTGGCACTGCCAGATGGCGCGGACGTTGACTGGTCACGGCTCGAGCGACAGCCGATTGGAAGATGCCGCGACCTTAACCAATCGGCACCCAACCAGATGGCGTGATGGGAATCGCAGTGGTCCGATCGCGCAGCAGATGACGAAACGGAGGAAGGAAGGCGATGGCTCACGGTAACGGCGGTCGCAGCCACGCGGGGCACCTGCCCTCCAGCGGCGCCGCCCTGACGATTTCGGCGTGGCTGACGGGGATCTACTTCGTCATCGAGTTGGGCATCGGCCTGTGGACGGGATCGGTGGCGGTGATTTCGGACGCCTTCCACACCTTCTCGGCGGTAGGTGGCGTGCTGGTGGCCATCATCGCCGCCCGACTGGCCCGCCGCCCGGCCGATAAGGACCGCAGCTTCGGTTGGTATCGCGCCGAGATCGTGGGCGCCCTGGTCAACGGCGGCTTCTTGCTGGTCATGGCGCTGGTCGTGATTGTGATGGCCGGCATGCGCATGACCGACCCCGTTGACTTGCCCACTACACCCATGCTGTGGGCGGCGGCCGGTGGCTTGCTCACCGAGTTCATCTCGTTGGGATTGATCTGGAAGCAAAGCCGCAGCGACCTGAACGTCAGAGGCGCGCTGTGGCACATTCTTCAGACTTTCGTCGGCAGCCTGCTCATCATCGTCACCGCGCTGGTGATCCGCTTCACCGGGTTCTTGCTGATCGATCCGCTGCTCGGAATGGCCTTCGGCTTCGTCCTGATATGGGCAAGTTGGGGCATCCTGCGCGACGCCGCCCATTTGCTGATGGAGGGCACGCCCGCTGAGATTCGCCTGGGTGAGGTGACCGAAGTACTGGAAGCGCTCGACGGCGTTGAAGGCGCCCATCACGTGCACGCTTGGGCACTGACCAGTGGACGTTACGTGTTCTCCGGTCACCTGCGCATCGCCGACGGGGCCGATCCACAGGCTGTGCTCCAAGCCGCCTCCAGCATGCTCAAGGATCAGTACGGCTTCTTCTTCGCCACACTGCAGGTGGAGGCCGCCTACCTCGACGAGTCCGACGCCGAAGCGATCGATGTCATGCGTGAGACGCGCAAGAAGGGACAGGCGTGAGAACCCTCCTTCTGCTTGCCTTGATCACGTTCTCCGAGGCGGCCATCAGGGAATGAGAAACTAGGTCTTCGTCGCTCTCCGCCCTGCTTTGCAACAGCACCGTTTTGATCACCATTGCCAAACTGAAGCAATAAGAAAGATAGGGACTTCCCCTGGGGTGTTTGAGCCCGCCGAGGGTCCGTCTTCCGCGGCGAGACCATGGACCGGCACCGTTCGATCACCGGCCTCCTGTCCCTGATGTTTGTACCAGCATGCGACGGTGACCAGCTGACCGGTTCCACTATCCTTACCGCTACTGGCGGCGGGGTAATCGAAAATATGTGCCCCCTTGGTGAAGGGTCGGGGAGCTAATAGGATGACAGTGAACCTATTTTCCACGTCTTTATCCGTAGTATTGGAGATCCGATGACCTACACAATCGCCCAGCCCTGCGTTGATGTCCTGGATCGAGCCTGCGTCGAGGAATGTCCCGTGGACTGCATCTACGAGGGCAAACGGATGCTCTACATCCACCCCGACGAGTGTGTCGACTGCGGTGCCTGCGAGCCCGTCTGCCCGGTTGAGGCCATCTTCTACGAAGACGATGTCCCAGACAAGTGGGTGGACTACACCGACGCTAACGCCGCCTTTTTCGACGACCTCGGTTCGCCAGGCGGTGCCGCCAGCCTGGGTCCGCAGGACTTCGACGCCCAGCTCGTCGCGGCGCTGCCGCCACAGAACCAGAACTAGGACCTGATATCGGCCCTAAACAAGGAGAACCTGGCTGCGATGTTTTATGTCCCTCGTACCAATAGTTGTTCCTGGCCTGTCATTGTGATGGTCGAAAGTCGACCTGCAGAAGATCATTGACCAAATCACCGCCAAGGGTGCGAGCGTGCACTTCATCAAGGAAAACCTGATCTTCTCGGCGGAATCCAATGCTTCGCGGGCCCAGCTCATGCTGAGCATTCTCGGCTCCTTCGCTGAGTTCGAACGCCCCATCATCCGGGAGCGACAAGCCGAGGGGATCGCCTGGCGAAAAAGGCCGGCAAGTACACCCCAATAGGGCAGTTTTAGAATTTCTGTCGCGCTAGCGTGGTCGAGTCCCTGCGGCGGCGGCTTTTCACAACTTCATGGGCGGTTTAGTTGATGCCGGTAAGGGAAACCTAGAGAGGCCCTAGCAGCACGGGGGATGAGTTTATTAAAGGCCGAAGGCGCCGCCGCTGACGAGGATGAAGATACCCAGGCCGATCAAGACGATAGGGAACAACACATGCTCCCAGCGTTCGAGAATCTCCGCGATGGGCGGACGGGTGGCCACGAACTTCGCCAACAGGACCAGGCCCGCCACCAGAATCAGAAAGACAACGCAGTAGATGATAACGGTGGCGGTATCCACGTTGAGAAAAACCGGGACATAGACGCCGATATTGTCGCCACCGTTGGCAAAGGTCACCCCGGCGACGGTCAAGACGCTTACGTTCTTTCCGCTGACTTTCGCGTCATCGTCGTCGTCATCGTCTCCCCGCCAGGCTTGCCAGGCCGCCCACAGCCCCAGGGTCAGGGGGATCAGCCCGAAGTAGGGGATCGCCTCGGTGGGCAGGAAAGCATCCGCCCCTAGGGTGACCAGAATCGCGGCTGCGAGGATGCCCGCGAAACCAAGGTACTGCCCGGCCAGGATCCGAAGTGTGGTCCCTGCTTGGCCGGCCCCACGGGCGAAGAACAGCGAGAGCACGATGATGTCGTCGATATTGGTGGCGATAAACAGACCAACCGCCCCCAGGAGACCAGTTACCACTTACCTGTTCCCCTCTCCGGTGGCGCACCCGGGCACGTCACATGCCGAGTCAATACACGGGGCATTCTCGTCGGCAGCCAGAGTGGTATCCAGCAGTGAGTTCAACGCCTGGACAAGATGGGCGTCGACGATCTCGTAGCGGGTCTTCCGCCCCTGCGGTTCGGCGACCACAATTCCGCAGTCCCGTAGGCAAGTGAGGTGGTTCGACACATTTGACCGCGTCAGTTCCAGCTCCCGGGCGAGATCGGCCGGGTAGGCCGGGCCACCCAACAGGGTCAGGAGAATATGGGATCGGGTGGGATCGGCCATCGCCCGACCCAATCGGTTCATCACGTCCAAGCGTGTAGCAATAGTCAGCATGCACTGAACTATACAGTTGTTGCTGAACTGTTGCAACGAGGGTCGAACGTCGGCCCGACGGTGATGTGTGGGACACCAGCATCCTTCAGTACTGTCTGTGTCGAAATCGTTCGTTTTTGACACAAAAACCCGGTTTCCGAAATGGTCCCATACGTAAAGGTGGGTGCGTTACGTTTTTGTATCACAACACAGTGCCGTATTCTATGTGCCCATTCACTGACCTCCGCACGGGTTCTGATACGTTTTTGAGGGTGCTGTTGCAAAGTTGGGGCAGTAGGAAGAGCGACGTGAAATAATCACAGCCATGGGTATCTTCTCCGGTCGTCGTTTCCCCGTGACATCATT
>NZ_KB902219.1 GCF_000379425.1 Corynebacterium lubricantis DSM 45231 | reverse complement strand
CGACGTGATCTGGGGATCATTCCTGCCCGAAAATCTTGGTGGTGCCCGCAGCCGAAATCAACCGATCACCGAAAGACCATCGGCGGATCCAGGCTTAGTGGTCGCACCATTGGATTTTACGCAGGGCGCAGAAGGTCATAAGATTGCACGGGCAGTGCATGTTTGCATGGGTGCTGCAGGAAATGATCGTCGATAAGCGAAGGACCCCCGCGTGGCTAAATTCCTCTACCGAATAGGCTCAACTGCCTATCGCAACAAATGGCCGTTTTTGGCCTTCTGGCTAGTCCTGCTCATAGTCTTGGGCGCCCTCGCGGGGGCGTTTGCCAAGACCCCGTCCACCAACTTCTCCATCCCCGGGCTCGAGGCCGTGGAGACCCAGGAGGAGATGGCGGAGTTCTTCCCGACGACCGACGACGCGACCACCGCGCCGACCGGCAGCATCGTCGTTCAGGCTCCGGAGAGCGAGACGCTCACCGACCCGGAGATCATGGCTGAGGTCGACGCGCTTGTCGCGGAGCTGCAGGGGCTGGACGCGCTCGCCGAGCCTGAGGCCCTGGTCAACCCAGTTCTCGCGGCCCAGGGCATGAGCGCCCAGCTCACCGAGCAGAAGGCCGCCCAG
The DNA here is from genome assembly GCF_000379425.1 of Corynebacterium lubricantis DSM 45231. GTDB lineage: Bacteria > Actinomycetota > Actinomycetes > Mycobacteriales > Mycobacteriaceae > Corynebacterium > Corynebacterium lubricantis. The sequence goes on along the minus strand of NZ_KB902219.1, from coordinate 3,375 downwards.
GGCACCCCGCCCGAGCAGATTGAGGCGGACATCAACCAGCTCAGCCCGCTGAGCGAAGACCAGAGCACCGGCACCCTCTCGGTCACTTTTGACGCCGAGACCGCCACCGACATCACCCCTGATGAGCTCGAGTCCGTCACCAACGTGCTCGACGAGTACGACGCCGGCGAGGACGGCCTCAATGTCGCCTACAACGGCAACGCCTTTAACTCGGCGATGAGCATTAGCTTTACCTCCGAGCTGCTCGGCCTTGCCGTCGCAGCGGTGGTCCTCCTGATCACCTTCGGCTCCGTCGTCGCGGCGGGCATGCCGTTGATCTCCGCCATCGTCGGCGTCGGCATCGGGCTTATGCTGGTCCAGCTGGGCACGCTCGTCTCCGATGACGTCAACGAGATGACCCCAGTGCTCGCCTCGATGATCGGCCTCGCCGTCGGCATCGACTACGCCCTGTTCATTGTGTCTCGCTTCCGCAGCGAGCTGATCAAACTCACCTCCGGCTACAACCTCACGCCGAAGGAAGTCGCAGCGAAAATCAGGGGACTCAGCCGCGAACAACGCGCGCACGCCATGGGCATGGCCACCGGCACCGCCGGTTCCTCGGTTGTCTTCGCCGGCCTGACGGTGCTCATTGCGCTGGCTGCGCTGTCTATTATCAACATCCCATTCCTCACCCTGATGGCGCTGGCAGCGGCCCTGACTGTGGCGCTCGCCGTGGTTATCGCGGTGAGCTTCCTGCCTGCACTCCTCGGACTGCTGGGCACCCGCGCCTTCGCCGGCCACATCGCCGGCCCGAAGGTCCCGGACCCAGAGGACGAGAAGCCGACCATGGGTTTGAAATGGGTCCGCCAGATCCGCAAGCGTCCCTGGCTCTACCTCATCGTTGGCGCGCTGCTGCTGGCTATCCTGGCCATCCCGACCGCGGGTATGCGCCTGGCCATGCCGACCGACGCCTCCGCGACCGTGGGCTCCCCGCAGCGCGACGCCTACGAGATGACCTCGGACGCGTTCGGCCCCGGACGGAACGCACCGATGGTTGCGCTTGTCGACGCCACCGGCGTCTCGGAACAGGACCGCCCGGCCACCTTCGCCACCGCGGTGGAGCAGTTCAACACCACCGATGGTGTGGAGAATGCCCAGGTTGTCGCCGTTACTGACGAGATGGATGCCGCACAGGTGCTCATCACCCCGACCGGCGGTGCCACCGACGAGGTCACCTCCGAAACGCTGACCACGCTGCGCGGCGAGGCTGCGGACTTCACCGAGGAAACCGGTGCCACCTACGGCATCACCGGCGTGACCCCGATCTTCGACGACATGTCGCAGCGCCTTGGCGACGTCCTCGTGCCGTACATCGCCATCGTGCTTGTGCTCGCCTTCCTCGTGCTCATGGTCGCCTTCCGCTCCATCTGGGTGCCGCTCATCGCGGCCCTCGGCTTCGGACTGTCGGTGCTGGCCACCTTCGGCGTGACCGTCGCGATCTTCCAGGAAGGCTGGCTGGGGATCATCTCCGACCCGCAGCCGCTGCTCAGCTTCCTGCCGATCATGCTCATCGGCCTTGTCTTTGGCCTGGCCATGGACTACGAGGTCTTCCTGGTCACCCGCATGCGCGAGGGCTATCAGAAGGGCAAGACTGCCGGCAACGCCACGTCCAACGGCTTCAAGCACGGTGCGCGAGTGGTCACCGCCGCGGCGCTCATCATGATCTCCGTCTTCGCGGCGTTCACGCTGCAGGACATGGCGTTCATCAAGACGATGGGCTTCGCCCTGGCGGCAGCCATCTTCTTCGATGCCTTCGTCGTACGCATGACGATCATCCCTGCCACCATGTTCCTGCTCGGCGATCGAGCCTGGTGGATGCCGAAGTGGCTGGATAAGATCGTGCCCAAGGTGGATATCGAGGGCGAGGCCCTGGAAGAGCTAGAGGCACCGGACACGGAGCGAGAACTGGAGAAGACGGATGGCGGGTCGGCGCGAGTCTAAGAAGGCCGCCACGCGTTCGGCGCTGGCGCGGGCCGCCGCGGAGATCGTGCTTTTCGACGGTGCCGACGGCCTCACCGTTCCCGCCATCACGGCGAAGGCTGGAGTCTCCGTGCGTACCTTCCACAACTACTTCTCCTCCCGCGAACAGTCGCTCCAAGAGTTCATCACCGAGCGTGTCACGGCACTGATCCACGACCTGGAGGAAATCCCGGAGGAGTTTGACCTGCTGTCCGCCGTGGAGCAGCTGGTGGTCACCCACCTGCGCACCTCGGACGATGAGCTGGAGTCCTTCCCGACGCTGATCCAACTCAGCGAGGTGGTGGAGTCGCTGTCCCCGCATTCCTCGGAGCAGGCCGTCGAATCAGCCATTGAGCCGATCATTCCGGTGGCGCGCGCCCGGGTACCGGAGCTCAGTGAGTTCCAGACGATTGTGTTCGTGCGAATTATCGCCCAGGCGATGAAAACTGCGCTGGAGTGGTACTACCGGCTGCCGGAACCGCGCGACCCCGCAGAGGGGGAGCGGCTGGTCCGTGAGGCGGTGCAGGTGATACGGGCGGGGTAGTCATGCCGCCCGGCCCGTCGATCAACGGAGTGCTACTGCGGGCTCAGCCTGCGTGGTGGTCTCGACGGGGGTGTCCGTTTTTGGCGACTCGTTCCGGGAGAGAACACGACGCAGCACCTCTTCGAGCTTTCCGGAGTGGTCGTTGACGTCGTGAAGCGAACGCCAGGCGATGTGCTTGTCCGGCCGGACAAGCAGTGCACCGTCCTCATCGATCTCCCGTTGGCGGAACCAGTCACCGTAGGTGTCCTGATTCTCGGTGCCCGCCCCGATGACGAGGACGTCGAGTGAGATACCGAGCTTGTCGGATACTTCCTGCGCTGCTCGTTCCCAGGCGCCGCCATTGATTCCGGTAATGAGGGTGAACCGGGATCCAGAGGTGAGATCGTGCGTCGATTTCACCCCGTAGGTGTTGCCGATCCACGCGTGTGGCAGCCGCAGGCCCGGGTAGGTCGACTTCTGGGGGTGCAGCTGCGGGTCTTCGGTGATTTCGGGTCGGCCTACCTCGTCACTGACTACAGCAGTTGACTCGTAAAACTGTCCTACCTCTGTACCCAGACCGTTTAGCTCATGGTCCTTGCCGTCTTTTCGTGCGTGCGCGCACGCGTGCGTGCTAGGTGCGTGAGGGTGGTTTCTTGTTGTGGTCTGGTGTTGGGCTTGTTGCCGGCCTTTAGTCCTGGAGGGTGTGGTCGGTTCATGCTTGGGTGGCCACGGCGGTGACCCACCACTTTCATCGGCCAGTTGAAGCGTCCTGGGTTTAGTTCCGATCGTTTCTAGAGGAGGATTGGATCATGCCTAGGAAGTTCAGTGACGAGTTCAAGGACAAGGCGGTGAGG
>NZ_KB902218.1 GCF_000379425.1 Corynebacterium lubricantis DSM 45231 | reverse complement strand
CTTCAACGCGCTCAAACACAACCGCGGGGTGGCCACCCGATACGACAAACTCGCCGTCCGGTTCGAGGCAGTCATCCGGGTCGCGAACATTGACCGCTGGCTCAAACGACTTTCATAACAGGTCCTAGGAGCCGAGGAAACTATGAAATAGATCACTAAATGGACTCCGGAGGTGACTTCGGTGGGGATGAGAGGTTAACGTCACCTCCATCAGGTAACGGAACAGTCACAATTTCGTCTCTAACGAGTACAACGGTGAGATCGAGTGTGGCGGGACAACGGACAACGACGGAAGAAGATTCATGCTCCTGAAGGCCCAGCGATCAGCCGGAGGAAAACACCGCAAGATCCCCACCTCGCAAACCAAGAGCCGCGTAGCCCTGGTGGCCGTGGCCACGGGAGCGGTCTCGTCCGCGGGTATCGGGGGTGCCGCCGCCGCCACGCTGCAGACCCAGGCTGAAGCCTCGATCTCCCCGCAGGACACTGTCGGTGGCGTGCAGTTGGCCACCAATGACACCGCGCTGCCCCCGGACACGACGGAGACGGCCCCGCAGATCCTGACGATCTCAGAGTATAAGCCGGTAACCAATATCAACGAGCAGTTGGACAAGGCGGTTGAGTACGCCGCCGAGCGCACCGAGGCCGCCCGCGCTGAGGCCGCACGTCTGGAAGCAGAACGCATTGAGGCAGAACGCCTGGCCAACGCCTCATCCGTGGTCAAACCCACTGAAGGCACCTTCACCTCCGGTTTCGGTATGCGCTGGGGCAGCCTCCACGCAGGACTAGACATCGCCAACGTCGTGGGCACCCCAATTCTTGCGGCCATGGGCGGCACCGTCATCGACTCCGGACCGGCTTCCGGTTTCGGCCAGTGGATCCGCATCCAGCACGATGACGGCTCCATTGCCGTCTACGGCCACATGGAAACCCTCGATGTCAGCGTGGGTGAGCAGGTCACCGCCGGCCAGAAGATCGCCGGCATGGGCAACCGAGGTTTCTCCACCGGTTCCCACCTGCATTTTGAGCTCTACCCGACCGGCAGCGGCGCCGTCGACCCCGCCCCCTGGTTCGCCCAGCACGGCATCACCTTCTAACCTTCCCCCACCCGGGAGAAAACCCGGTCCTGACCCTCAGGCCAGCGCCTGTGGTCCGGATGTCAACATGCTCCAGGTCATCTCACACTCCTCCGCCGAGGGCACCGAGGAGTAGTACAGGGGATTGTGTACTGTCTACGATTATGAGCACGGTGACCGTCACTCACACCTCGGCGTTGTCCCGGGTGGGCCATGCCCTGTCCGATGACACCCGGACCGGGATCCTGTTGGCCTTGCGCCACGGGCCCGCCCGACCCTCGGACCTGGCCCGGCAGTTGGATGTCTCCAAACAGGTGATGTCGAATCAGTTGGCCTGTCTGCGCGGATGCGGGCGGGTGGCCTCCACCCCGGAGGGGCGCAACGTCTGGTATTCCCTGGCTGACCCCCAACTGGGTCACGCCCTCGGTGAGTTACTCGAGTTGGTGGTCACCATCGATCCGGCCTGTTGTTCGCCGGACGGATGCACCTGCTCATGACCGCCTCGGTCCTGGAGGACTTCGTCGCCACCGTGCCGGGTCCCCCGGGGCCCACGGCCTCGACACCCCTTAATTTCCACCAGAGATAGAACGGACCCCTCGTGAGCACCCCCACCAACCGCACCACCTCCACCCGGCCCTCCGGAAATTGGAGAAAAGCCCAGATCATTGTCTGGGCGTTATTGGCAATCGTCGTCATCGCCGGGATCGTCGCCTTTTTCCTCGGCCGATCCGACTCCGCTTCTGCGCCCGCCCCGGAAACCGTGACCAGTGATGCGGGGCAGGTGGTCCGGGACAACAGTCGGGTGCTGTCCCAGGCGCCGAACGAGAAGGCCGTGCTGGTGGAGTTCCTCGACTTCGAGTGCGAGGCCTGCCGGGCGGCTTACCCCTTCGTGGAGGAACTGCGTGCGGAGTACTCCGACACCGTCACCTTCGTCAACCGTTACTTCCCGCTGCCGGGTCACCGCAACTCCATGCCCGCTGCCGTGGCTGTGGAGGCTGCCGCCCAGCAGGGCCAGTACGAAGCGATGTACCACCGGATGTTTGAGACCCAGTCTGAGTGGGGTGAGTCCGCCGAGGACAACAGTGCGGTCTTCCGCGGCTTCGCCGAGGACCTGGGTCTAGACATGGCCGCCTTTGACGCCGCTGTGGCCGATCCGGCCACCGAGGAACGGGTCCGACTCGATGTGGCTGACGGCACGGCCCTGGGTGTGCGCGGCACCCCGACCTTCTTCCTCGACGGTCAGCTCCTGACCCCGGACTCCCTGGAGCAGTTCCGGGCCGAGGTCGACGCGGCCGCCGCCGACTAATCCGAATCCATGATGCACCCAGCCCCCGCCGACGACAATGAGGTTCTTGTGACCGAGACGAACGACGACACCTTCCTGCCGGTCTTTGCCCGCCAGCGTCCTTTCGCCCTCATCCTGCTGGTCACCGGCGTGATCGGCTGGGTGGCCTCCGGTATCCTGGTGCTTGAACGCCTGGCCCTCTACGAGGACGCCGAGCATGTCACCACCTGTGACATCAACGCCCTGGTCTCCTGCGGAAAAGTGATGGGCACCTGGCAGTCCGAACTCTTCGGCTTCCCCAACCCGTTGATCGGCATCGTCGCCTTCGCCGTGGTCATCACCACCGCGATGGCCATGCTGTCGCGGGCACGCTTCGCCGACTGGTACTGGGGAGGTTTGCAGGCGGGTGTGACCGTGGGCCTGCTGTTCATCATCTGGCTGTGGTACCAGGCGCTGTTCGTCATCCATATTTTGTGCCTGTACTGCATGGTGGTGTGGGCGATGATGGTCCCGCTGTTTATCCTGCTCACAGTACGCAACCTCGCCCACGGCCTCTTCCCCGCCTCCTCTGCTGTGGTGCGGTTTGCCTCCCAGTGGGCAGGCACCCTGATCGCCGTGGTGTACGTCGCTGTGGCGGCCTCGGTGTTTTTCAGCTTCTACTCCGATTTCACCACCCTTTGACGCTCATGCACTGTGGTTTTTCACGCCTCTACCGACAGCCCGGGGCTCGCGCAGCTGCCTGTCGGCAGCACTGACGATCCCCACCAGCAGACCCGGTGACGGTGGTGTCGCTTGAGCCCTGGGGCTTTGTCCAGTGTTGGACGAGCAGCTGCTGGGCCTCGTCCTGGCTGAGTTCATTGATGACCTCCGGGGATAGACGAAGATCCTGTTCCAGGGCCTGAAGCAGCCACGGCGGCAAGGTGGAGGTCGGGAAGGTGCTGTTGCAAAGTTGGGGCGGCAGGCAAAGCGCCGTGGAATGATCGAGCCTATGGCTATCTTCTCGGGTCGACGTGTCCCTCGCGAGGTCATCCTGTGGGCAGTACGGGGGTATTGCCGCTACGGCATCAACTATCGAGACCTCGAGGAAATGATGACCGAGCGCGGCGTGCGGTTCGATCGCACCACGATTTACCGGTGGGTGCAGAAATACGCTCCTGAGCTGGACAAGCAGACCCGTAGGTCACCGGCAGGTACCTGACTGGCAGGCCAGGTCCTGGCGAGTGGACGAGACCTACATCCGGGTCGGGGGAAAGTGGTGCTACCTCTATCGGGCTATTACCGCTGGTGGGTAGACCTTGGACTTCTACCTCTCCTCGAAGCGGAACGTGGCCGCAGCGAAGCGTTTCTTGGCGAAGACGCTGCGGTCGAATAAATCGGCAGGCTACCCGCAGGTGATCAGCACCGACAAGGCCCCCTCACTGGCCAGGGCAACCTCTTCAGTTAAAGGCGGAAGGCGTCTGTCCATCGACGGTCGAGCATCGTCGGGTGAAATACCTGAACAATGTTCTCGAGGGCGATCATGGCCGGCTGAAACGAATCCTGGGGCCGAAAAGAGCGTTCAAGAACAGGACGTCTGCATATCAGACACTGAAGGGGATGGAAGCGATGCACTCGATTCACGAAAAGGCCAGGGCATCATGTTCACCTCAGGGCAACCGAATCCGGACGCGGTGATCGTTAACCGTGTCTTCGAGACGGCCTGAGAACGCCTACACGCAGCGGCCATCAGGGAATGAGAAACTGAGTCTTCGCGGCTCTCCCCCAACTTTGCAACAGCACCAGCAACTCTATACCGAGCGTTATCTAAATTGGAATGACCTTTATTCAGTCTTGAAGCAAGGCTTTTAATCATCATCGGCCACACATACTTATCTATGGCCAGGATATTTCAAGACCCCGGGCTAACCTCGGGGAAAAATACCACATACCGAGACGAATAAGGGTGCCTGTTGTACTAGTTAGGAACTTCCGGAAAGAAAGGAGCTGCCCACAGGGAACTTCGACTTAGAAAAATCGGTGCTGTTGCAAAGTTCGGGCGACAGGAAGACCTGCGTGAAATAATCACAGCCATGGGCATCTTCTCCGGTCGTCATTTCCCCCGTGAAATCAT
>NZ_KB902217.1 GCF_000379425.1 Corynebacterium lubricantis DSM 45231 | reverse complement strand
TCATTACGGAAAGGCCAGGGCGCGATGTTTGCCTACGGGCAACCGAACCCGGACGCGGTGATCGTCAACCGGGTCTTCGAGACGGCCTGACAACGCCCACCCGCAGCGGCCATCAGGGAATGAGAAACTGAGTCTTCGCCGCTCTCCACCCAACTTTGCAACAGCACCCACCTAAGGAATTGGCGACATCAGGTGGCCTCTACGATGAGCTACTTACTGCTTCTATCACGACCGGTCAAAGCGATATTCGGCAGCTCGAGAAACATATTTGAGCGAAAAGCGAGGCGGTGTGTAGGTTACGGTTGTTTTACTAAACTCAGCCGCACGGCTGGTTGTTTAAGAGCTGGTTCTGCTGCGTGGTGGGGCTCATCCAATGGCCGGTAGCAATGGTATTTCTGGATTGGACGAAGAGGGTAACATGCAAGAGCGGATGCCCAGGTTGGATAATGCTGCGAAAATGCTCTTAGACGCAATGCCTTTTATTTTTATTGCGGTGCTAACAATCGCTCTTGCACTGGTAATCGCTGGTTTTATTCCAATGGAGAAAGACACGGCACGGGTACTTATTGCAGGTATTGCGCTCATTACGGTTGTTTTTTCGCTTCGCGCCCCGCGCCGAGCGTTGTTGGCGTACTGGATTATCTACATTCTGATGGCACTGGAACCCAGCCTGCGAAGTGCTGTTTCAGTTTTCGGAGCCCTCGGAATTGTCTGGGTTGTGGCGTATCGTGGCTATTTCCTTTTAGCAATCGGTTCTGTCTTGGGGTTGTCATACTTGGGCAGTATTGAGCCAGAGAAGGGGGAATGGGCTCCGTTCGGTGATGTTTCCTCGCTCCTTGTCGTCGTGTTTTTTTCGGTTAGCGCGGTGACTGGGTGGCGCGTGAGAGACTACGTCGAAAAACAGTCGAAGAAGCAGCGCGACCTAGCAGAGATTATCGAGAGGGAAAAGAAGGCGGCAATAAAAACGCTGCATGATGCTGTAGCCAGTACAATCACTTCAATAATCCTGCGAAGTGAAGTGTTAGCAATCAATCCGGAGATTGGCCCTCGACAAAGGGAAGAAATCAGGGAGATCGCCCGGGATGGTCGCGTGGCTATGGCGGATGTACATGAGCTGTTGAATTACTTGGTTTCTCCGAGAGAAAATCAAATGAGTGGAGAAACCATTAATTCGTTTCAAGAGCACATCTCTAGTTTTTCCAGGTTTGTATCCAGCCACGGGTTCGAAGTCGAGCATTGCGGAAACCTTGAAGATTTTCCTTCTGCTCGGTGTTCACACGAGTTCCATTATGTGTTCCGAGAGCTTGGCGCGAACATCATAAAATATGCCGAACCTAAAAGTGTGATCAAACTTTGTGTGGCCATCGGTGGGGAGGATGTCGCCAGTGTGACTATTCAAAATAAGATTGCCAGAAGGCAGTCGCGGTCTTTCGAGACAACTCATCTCGGGTTGGATGGGTTGACAGAAACCTTGGACTCTACGGGAGGGTATTTCACGTCAGGATATAAGAACAACGATGTGTGGACCACCTCCATGGAAATCCGTATCTGGGGAAAATGAATCGTATTGCACCTTAGTACCGTATTGCTAATATTCTGGTTTAGCCTAAGCGGTTGCGGGTAATATCGGGAAAGTAATCGTTTACCTAAGCAATACCAATAAGTAGTGAGAGTGTGAGTGCGAATGCGTTTCATTAGCACCAAATTTCGAATAAACGCCGGCGTTGCTGTGGTCGCATCGTTTGCTCTCTTGGGCTTGGCTGGGCCGGTTTCTGTCGAAGCAGCACAGCGCGTGGCAGATTATCCAACAGTTACCACTTTGGGTTCTTTCTCCGATTACTTCTCATGTGAGCTGAACCCAGGCGCATTTTGGTGCCCGCATTAAAATGATCAGTGCTGTTTCCGCTATTGAGACATTGTGAAGCAAACTCGGATTCTGGTCGCTGATGATGACCCTTTGGCCGTAAATGCCTTGTCGAGCTTGTTGAACAACGCTGAGGATATGACTGTGGTGGCGACTGCTTTTGATGGTCAACAGGCGTTAGATCGTCTCGACACCGTTGATGTTGATCTTGTGCTTGCGGACATCCACATGCCGAAATTGGACGGCGTTGCTCTACTTTCGGAAATACTCGCGAAAGACGACCCGCCAGTCTTTATTTCTATTACAGCCTTGGCCAGCGAGAAAAGCGCTCTGAAGGTTATCGAGATGGGGGGCAGTGGGTATATCCTGAAAAGTCAGCCTCCCGAGATGATTATCGCTTCGCTCCGTGAAGCAATGAACGGCGGAGTAGTAGTTGCTCCTCATGCTATGAATTGGATAGCACAACGGTTAGCTACCTCATCGTCGGTCAACAGTTCGTTGAAAGCGTCCGTAGATGAAGCTGCCGAGCAAAAGCATCTGTCCGATTCAGAATCGGAAGTATTGATACTGCTTTGCCGCGGGCTGGGAAACCAGGAGATTGCTGACCGACTATTCTACTCCGAGTCAATGATTAAAAAGCATGTTTCCCAACTCATGAAAAGTTTCGGTGTCCATTCTCGCCTGGAACTCGTCGTCTCAGTGCTGAACAGGCAATGGAAGTAGAGAGAAATCCGGCATTGGAGCATCCAGGCTAATACCTGGGTACGACGCAGTACGAGGGCAGACAAGCTAACGTTGGAACGCATGAACTGGCAGAGCCTGAGGCACTATATTCACTTCCGCGACGTCAGCCTAGCAGTTGTTTTCGTCGCTGTGTCCCTGCTTGGGGCGAGAATGTCCGGACCGGTGGGCGTTGACTTGCTGCTGTTGGCAGGTGTAGCTGTGGCGCCTCTGACCCGTCGCCGGTGGCCTCTCCCTACCACTGTCGTCGCATTGATCTTGTTAGCGATTTCTGCAATATTACCGGAGCTATCAATCGCCATTGTCATACTGGCCGGTTTTACAGCCTATGTGATTCGTCGTCATCTACCTCCACGAATCAGAACCGCTGCGAGTGTCTTTCTGCTGGTTGGAACATTGGTGGCCCTATCACTTGTCGCGCCAGCGTTGATGGCTCTGCCAGTGACCGAACGAATGCCCAATGTGGCGTGGGGGGTGACCTTACTAATTGCTTGTGGACTTCTAGGTGAGCTGCGCCGCCGCTCAATAGAGACAGCCGAAAGCGAACTACAACGCAAACTTGATCGTCAACGAGCCAAATTCGAACAAGAGGCATTAGCCCAACGCACCCATATCGCGCGGGAAATCCATGACATTGTGACGCACTCATTGACAGTCATCGTCGCTCAGGCCGACGGTGGCGTGTATTCCGTGGCACCCAACCTAGACAGCCAACTTCGGGAAAAAGATGATGCGCTCAAAACAATCAGTACGGTCGGCCGCGAGTCCCTCCAACAGATGCGTGGAGTGGTCGGCCTACTCCGAGACTCCGAGGAACGAACAACATCCCCACAGGTCAGACATTCGGATATCAGTGACCTGGTCGAACAGAACCGGGCCGCAGGACTAGAGGTTAACGTCACCGTCAACGGCGAACCGCCTCAGCAGGTTCCATCGGCAACGTCGTTGACAACCTACCGCATCGTCCAAGAAGCACTGACCAACGCCCGCAAACACGGCAACGGTACAGCGGAAGTGGTTATCTCCTGGGCAAGCGACCAGGTTGTCATCCGAGTGAGCAATGCCGTGCGTACCAACGAAACATTTGTCAACCAACGTGGGCACGGACTTGACGGTATTCAAGAGCGGTCCGCACTGCTCGGCGGCACCCTGACCGCGGGCGCGTCCGGTGACTCGTGGGTGGTTCAGGCAGTATTGCCCCTCCCAGAAAAAACACCGGAAGGGGGCAAAAGATGAGTGGCATCACGGTCGGGCTGGTCGACGATCAGGTGCTTTTCCTCAACGGGATCCACAGTGTGATCTCATCGCAGCCGGATATGAGCGTGCAGTGGCAGAAAACCAACGGTCAAGACGGAGTTAACTCAGCCATCACAAATCCGGTCGACGTGATTCTCATGGACGTTCAAATGCCAGTCCTAGATGGAATCTCCGCGACTCGGCAGATTACCGAGAAACAACCGACCACTAAAACCGTAATTCTGACCACTTTCGATGATGAGGACTACGTGCTGGGTGGTTTGTCGGCTGGGGCCAGCGGATTCATTCTGAAAGATGCCGAACCGGAGACGCTCCTAGCCTCGATCCGCACGATCGTTGCCGGCGATGCTGTCATCTCCCCACGGGCGACCACTCACATCATCTCGCGACTGCATAGGAAAGTTGCAGATCCAGCTGCTGAGACTTCGGTGCTTCGGTTGTCCCCAGAGGACCACGCTCGGCTCGAGACATTGACCGGCCGCGAGCGGGAAGTACTGACAGCGGTGGGGCGAGGGTGGACCAACACTGAGATCTGCCAGCGACTGTTTATCTCCATGCCGACGGTGAAAACTCACGTCGGGCGAGTAATGGCGAAGACCGGTTCCCGAGACCGAGTCCATGTCGCCCTGTTTGCCTACCGGACCGGACTTGTCGACCGCAGTGACCTGCTGGATTCTTGACCTCATACCCAGGTATAACAGCGAAAATCGTACCGTGGCCCGATGCGCACATCAGGTCAAAGCCGGAATGCTTGAACATATGGGAACAAGTACAGCTATCACCACAACGGGACTGACGAAGACCTACGGGTCAGACACTGTTGTCGACCATCTTGACCTGAGTGTCACCGCTGGGACAGTACACGGCCTGCTCGGGCCTAACGGTTCCGGAAAATCAACCACCATGAAAATGCTGCTCGGCTTAGCCCACCCCACCGATGGACAGATCACCGTTCTTGGCGAAGACATGAACCGCAACTCACGCGCGCAGGTGCTGTCAAATGTGGGGTCATTGATCGAGCAGCCATCCGCCTACCTGCATCTGACCGGCGCCGAGAACATGGCTATTACCGCCCGACTTCTGGGTGCCGACGCGCGCAACATCGACTGGGCGATCGGACTCGTCCAATTGGGCACACAGATGGATAAGCTCGTCAAAAACTACTCGCTGGGCATGAAACAGCGCCTTGGTCTGGCCATGGCCCTTTTGCGTGATCCTCAGGTGCTGATCTTGGATGAGCCCACCAACGGGTTGCGTCCAATAGTGTGGTGTACAGCTACCGCCTGGTGAACCCCCCCTGCCGACCAGCAAGGAGACCACCGCGGTACCTTTCGACTCAGCT
>NZ_KB902216.1 GCF_000379425.1 Corynebacterium lubricantis DSM 45231 | reverse complement strand
GGTCCGGTTGGTCGGGGCAGTGCTGGCTGAGCAGCATGAGGACTGGATGCAGCAGCGTCGGTACATGCCTCTGGCGATGCTGTCCTCGACGGCGGAGATGCTGGCGAAGGCCCGGGCAGCTGACGGCGTCGGCGTCGTTGTCGGTGACGGTCAGGAGGCTCTGGTGGCGTAAGGAATCCTGTTCCGTCAGCGGTCAGTTCATCGCTGAGTCAACCGCTGGCGGATACACCACTCAAAAGGACTTGACCCCGCACCAAATCCCACGGCGCGTCGTCGATAGTGATCAATCGACTACCTATACTCCCTCGCAGCGACTCCGTGTGCTACGCGTACTTGTCGAATGTTGCCGGATCATCCCAAATATTCTGAGCAACTGGATCGACGTTGCAACGGTGTGGTTCCTGACCACCTGTTACATGTACTTCTGGCTTGGTGGCGAAACTCGACTGGCAGCCCTTGGATGGACGACACTCATCGGCTGGCCCACGCTCATTGTCGCCGGAACGATTGCAGCACTCATCCCAGTTGCGGCGAAATGGCTACTCATCGGCCGATTCCGCACCCAGGACAAACCGCTTTTCTCCAGTTTCGTATGGCGCGGAGAACTCGTGGACGTGTTCGTCGAATCCTTGGCCATTCCAGGTATTGTCCGAATGAGCCTGGGGACTCCCATGTTCAACCTATGGCACCGACTCTTCGGGGTACGCATTGGCAATAATGTCTGGTGCGAAACCTGGTGGCTGCCGGAATTCGACCTAGTCACCTTAGAAAACGGCTCGAGCGTCAACCGCGGCACCGTCGTACAAACCCACCTCTTCCAAGACCGTGTGATGTCCATGGAACCAGTCGACATTCACGACTCCGCCACACTCGGACCCAACAGTTTCGCCCTTCCGGGAAGCACCATCGGCCAACGCGCCACCATCGGACCTGGCTCACTTGTCCAACGCCACGAAGTCGTCCCAGCAGATACCTGCTGGCAAGGAAACCCCGCCCAATACATTCCAGTGGAAGCCGCGGGCTTCCCACGCGATACCGCAACAAGCACACTTAACGACGGCACACTGAAAACGGGGATCCAATGAGCCACAGACTCACCCACCAACCTTACCCCTCACCAGGGCAAACAGGCATACGCAAAGTCTGGACGGGGCGCTACTTTGATGGCGAACCCGTCTACTTAGACCCCACCGATGACGGCAGCGACGAAGTTGGAGCCGAGGCCCAACTAGACGGCAAACGCATCATCGGCATCGATGTTGCCCGTGGCCTTGCCCTGATCGGAATGGTCGCTGTGCACACGCTACCCGGGTATGACGGCAACGGCGGAATGACCTTAAGTTTCTTTCTGGCAGCCGGCAATGCCGCCGCGCTTTTTGCCACCCTGGCCGGTGTCGGACTCGCATTCATCTCCGGAGGGCAACAACCCGTCACAGGATACCGGCTTGCCCGTGCGCGAAAACGCCTGCTGATCCGCGCTCTGGCGATCTTCCTGATTGGTCTACTGTTTAACTTCTGGCTGGAACCACCTGTGTACAACATCCTGCCCTACTACGGCATCATGTTCTTGATTGCAGTGTTTTTCATCGGCATGAGCATCCGCAAGCTGGTCGTTTCAGCCTTGCTCACGCTTGCCACGATGCCGATTGTATTGTTCCTGGTTAATCGGCACCGAGTAGACGAGCCCATTTCCAACATCACCATAGTGGATGTCTTCCAGTCCCCTGGAGACTCGTTGACCACCTTGTTCTTTACCGGAACGTATCCGGTAGCGACATGGATCTTTTACATCCTTGTCGGTCTGATCATTGGCCGCCTCCCATTGCGCAAAATTGCAACACAAGGGTATTTGGTCTTCTTCGGATTCATTACCGCAATTACTGCATGGGCGATTTCCTATCTTGGGATCTGGTACATGGGAGGCTGGGAAAAGCTCATTTCATCAGAACCACAACTGACTCTTGACGATATTGAAACCTTCATTGTCTACGGAGCAGAATTCGACTACCTGCCCACCGGCACTTTTGCGTGGCAACTTGTGGCCTCGCCACACTCCAACACGGCGCTCTCAATTCTGCACAGCACAGGTGTGGCACTGTGCGTCCTAGGGTTTTGCCTGCTGCTGTCGCGCTTTTACTCCCGTCAGCTCTCCCCCCTAGCGCTCATAGGCTCGATGACTCTGACCCTCTACCTCGGGCACCAAACATTTTTGAGCGTGGGCCTGATCAATGGTTCGCCGCTTCTCCAATTCATCACGCAGATCGCCTTCGGAATCGCATTTGCCTACGTCTGGACCCGATTCGTTAGGCAAGGACCCCTAGAATGGCTCGTGGCCAAACTATCGAAAGCAGGTGACGCGCCATTCAACGTCAGCAACACGACCCACAGACCTCCGCACAGCTGACGAAAAAACGCACCCAATTCAGAGTGCTTGTTGTCGCGATCATTACCATCGTGCTTATTGCTGCTGTTGTGATCTCCAACATGATTGTTTCGCGGCAAAGCCAAGGCGATCTTGAGCGCACCGACTGTACCTCCTGGGCTGCAGCGGACTCCCCACAAGCTTCCGCACCGGCAATCAATGCGCTCAACGGCGAAGTGGCACTCGGACAATCATTGACCGATTCCAATGACATCACCTCCCACTACCATGTCTTCGCTCACGAAATCGATCGCTCCGAACCCGTCGGCCTCCTCGTCCATCTCCACGGCGATGGTGCAGCAGAATTCGACTCCCCAAACGGTTTTGCTGCCTGTGCCGCCAACGTCGCGGCACAGCACAACTTGATCACTGTCATTCCTCACACACCCGATACACAACAAGAAACGTGGTGGCATCAGCTCTCCGTCAACCAGCATTGGTTGAACGCCCTCGTCGATCAGCTCATCACCGACTACGACCTTGATGCCGAAAAAATCTGGTGGTCCGGCTACTCCGGTGGAGCAGAAATGATCAGCTATTCCCTCCTACACGCCAACCCCGACATTGTCACCGGTGGGGCCATCATGTTCGCCGGCGGTGGCGCACCGGTAGACCAAGACCCCACTTTCGAAGCGCATTACCAACAAACCACACCTCTATATTGGGTTGTCGGTTCCAACGATGACGGCACGACTTCCGACGACGGCTTCAACGCCATCAGAGCCGTCCGCCGAGGATCCCATTGGTACGAGGACCAAGGCTTCGACAACGTCCACACAGAAATCGTCGAAGGCCACGACCACTACACACTGCCCAAGATCGATCTCATTGCAGAAATACTCAACGAACAGGACGTGTAAGCATTGCGAGGAAGCTCGGACCGGGATGCACCGCCGCTTTCGTTTTCATTGTGGCTATCGCCGCGGTGGCACTTCCTCGGACCCACGATCGGGGCGCAGCTGGGCAAGCCATTCTTCATGGGGCATGTCTCCCCCGAGCGCTACACAAGTTCCGTCTTAAGCGCGGCCGATAACCAGGGCTATTAATCCAACTCCCCCGAATATACCCAGGCACGCCAAACCACGACGGAGGCCGCCCGCAACGCTGACACCCTCGAGGACGTGTACGCCCCGCTCAAAAACACCCTAGAATCCACCTTATATTTCACGGTTCGTTAGGTCCGGTTTTTTGCTTCACGACGACCCTTGCGCGGACCTAACGCCGGACGAAATACAAAACCCCAGGTCAAATAAAGATAATATCTTACGAAGTGCACTTCTTTGAAGTTTTGAATAAAAACAGCATTATTGATTATTACCTGCAGGATACCCAGATGACAGATACTCCAGGATTGCTTTTACTCGCCGATTTTCTTCGGCAGGATCTAAACCAAGCTTGAGGAAGATGTTTGAGACATGCTTAGCCACGGCAGCCGATGAAACCACGAGCTCATCAGATATTTCCCGGTTGGACTTTCCACGGGACATCAGCTCGAGAACTTCTGTTTCCCGTGCGGTGAGCTGCGAAAGGCCGCCGCGTCCCGCCCGCATCAGCGCAGCGGCTACCGAAGGGTCGATCACAGTGCCACCACTGGCTACCAGCTCTAAGCTTTGCAGAAAGTCTGCCACCTGGGATACGCGATCTTTTAGCAGGTATCCGGTGCCAGCCACCGCCGAATGAAAGAGCTCCACCGCGTACACTGGTGCGACATACTGGCTTAAAACGAGGACGGGAAGTTCCGGGAATTCCTCCCGGATGGCAAGCGCTGCTTTGAGTCCATCGTCGGACATGTTTGGGGGCATGCGCACGTCGGTGATCAACACGTCAGGTAGCACTCCATCCTGAAAAAGATCCACTAATTCCGTTGCGGTTCCGGTTTGTGCGCTGATCTCGTGCCCTTGGCGTTCCAACAAACCTGCCAAACCCTCACGAAGCAGCGCGGAATCATCTGCAACCACAATTTTCATCTAACGTCTCCTAATCCGGTGTTACCCCGGTCCAGCAACAATGGAATACTCGCATTTACCCTGGTCGGTCCTCCAAGAGGACTTGACAGGGTCAACCGACCACCGAAAGCCGACATGCGATCGCACATACCGGCCAGGCCATGGCCGTCGATAAGCTTTGCACCACCCGGACCAGCGTCGACAATTGAAATGCTCAAGTGCGCGTCCGCCATGACCAAAACGCTCACAGGCGCATCTGGGGCGTACTTGGCAGCATTTGTCAGCGCTTCGGCAACGAAGAAGTACGCCGCAGCCAGTACCGATGGCGATAGGGTAGGCAGAGGGTGCGGGCAGCGCACCTCTACGTGCGGACCGTAGATCGCAGCAACATCATCGATGGCTGCGATAAGACCGCGTTCGTACAGCACCTGAGGACTGATGCCGTGCACAGTAGCACGCAATGCATCAAGACCATGGTGGAGATCTCGCAAGGCCTCCTGCAAGAGAGCCTGCACCTGACCTGTGGCCTCTAGCTGTGCTTCACCGATCTTCATCGCCGCCGCCACGAGATACTGTTGAGTACCGTCGTGTAAATCTCGCTCGATGCGTTGCCGTTCAATCTCGTAGGCATCCGCAACGGCGCGACGTGATTTGGTCAGCTCAGCAATCGTTTCCGCTTGCAGCTGCTCGTGGCTTTTTTGTGCGGCCCGGCTCACCGGACGGGTGACGCGACGAAACATGACTTCATAATAAACCTATGCGTATTGTCCAGGGGTAGCGCCAGCACTACCTTCAAGTTAAGTGCTGGGACCATGTTATAGGTCAAGTCCTTTTGAGTGGTGTATCCGCCAGCGGTTGACTCAGCGATGAACTGACCGCTGACGGAACAGGATTCCTTACGCCACCAGAGCCTCCTGACCGTCACCGACAACGACGCCGACGCCGTCAGCTGCCCGGGCCTTCGCCAGCATCTCCGCCGTCGAGGACAGCATCGCCAGAGGCATGTACCGACGCTGCTGCATCCAGTCCTCATGCTGCTCAGCCAGCACTGCCCCGACCAACCGGACCACCGAATCACGGTCAGGGAAGATCCCCACGACATTGGTCC
>NZ_KB902215.1 GCF_000379425.1 Corynebacterium lubricantis DSM 45231 | reverse complement strand
CAATCATCTCGCACCGAAAAAACAAACACACCACCACCACGGAAGCAGCAGCATGACCGGCACACACCCACCAACACAACAACCATCCCAAAGGACAGCAACTATGCGGCAGGGAAACAACCAAGCACACAAACCAACACACAAACAAAAGTACATTGGCACACTATCGAGTTCTCACACAACACTTGCACACCCACACGCAGTTAACAAAGCGTTAACATTGTCTGAAGCAGCTTGATCAACCTTAAACACAATCTGAACGAAAGTCAAAACCATGTTCTCGGCAAACAACTTAATTTCTTAGTCCAGCGGTAGTTTTCCTGACCACCATCTCACCAGACCCTGTAGGCCTTAGCGGGGCGTTGTCGGTCTCGCTGACTCACATAAATCTACACACCCACCAACACAACAACAAATCGCCAGGTCATTGCATATAAATTGCAGACCTGGCGATGAGTTATATTCGCTATTCTTGGACCCGTTCGACGGCGGCGCCCAGTGAATTAAGTTTTTCAACGAAATGTGGGTATCCACGGTCGATGTGATGGACATCGTGGACTGTTGTCACTCCATCGGAGACGAGACCCGCCAGCACGAGTCCGGCTCCAGCGCGGATGTCTGATGCCCAGACATCGGTAGATGAAAGCTGCTCTTTGCCGTGGATGACCACATGGTGGCCATCAACATTCGCGTCGGCACCCAAGCGCAGCATCTCGTCGACGAAACGGAATCGCGACTCGAAGACATTCTCTGTAATCACGGACGTGCCGTTAGCAATGGCAGAAATACCAATAGCCATTGGTTGGAGATCGGTAGGGAAACCTGGGAAAGGCAAGGTTTGATAGTCGACCGCGCGAGGACGATGATCCATGCGGACTCGGAAACCCAGGTCATAAGTTTCCACCTCAGCTCCGGCACTCTTCAGCTTTTCCAACGCCAGGTGTAGGTAGCGCGGCTGGATACCGCCAACAACAATGTCGCCTTGGGTCACAGCTGCTGCGTAGGCCCATGTTCCCGCAACAATGCGGTCACCGACGACCGTATGGGTGGTGGGCTCAAGATGGTCAACGCCTTCAATGACCAACGTCGAAGTACCTGCACCGGAGATCTTTGCCCCCATCGAGTTGAGCATGTTGCACAAATCAATTATCTCGGGTTCGCGCGCCGCGTTATCTAGCGTGGTGCTCCCCTCAGCCATCACGGCTGCCGTCAAGATGTTCTCGGTTGCCCCGACAGATGGGAAGTCGAGTTTAATGTCTGCGCCGACGAGTTTTTCCGCCCGAGCGACCACGGCACCATGTTCAATGTGGGTGGTTGCACCCAACTTCTCTAGGCCCGACTGATGCATGTCCAATGGCCGCGAACCGATTGCGTCTCCGCCTGGAAGGGCGACGATCGCCTCGCCACACCGTGCAGTGAGCGGACCGAGTACACAGACTGACGCCCTGAATTGGCGGACTGCATCAAAGTCAGCGTGGGAAGACAGTTCTGCCGGCGTATCGATGGTGACCGTCTGCCCATCAATAGCAACGGTGCACCCAAGACCTTCGAGCACGTCTTTCATCAACGGCACGTCGAGGATCTCGGGGCAGTTATTGAGCGTTGTGGTCCCCTCCGCCAAGAGTGCAGCAGCCATCAGCTTCAGCACACTATTTTTTGCACCATCAACGCGTACGGAGCCCTGAAGTCGGGCCCCGCCTGTCACTAGAAAACGTTCCTTCACGTTTCCTACCCTACAGAATTAGAAGCGAAGAATCTTTAGGGCAGCGCGCCGATCCTGCGCGCGGCATTAACGGCCTCGTAGCGCGTATGCGCCCCGAGCTTACGCATGACGCTTCGCAGATAAGACTTGACCGTTTCGGCGCCAATTCCCATCTCTTCGGCCGCTTCAACATTGGTATGCCCCAAAGCAACGCAGGACAACACATCGAGCTCGCGAGCTGATAGCTTCGTCGACTGCTTCACTCTCACCGGCGAAACCATCTGATCACAAAGCTGCTCAAGTTCCTTACGGAGCGTTTCGTCTTCGACGCGGTTTGCCAACATACGGAGCTTGGAGTGCGTCGAACGGACTTGCTCCCACTCGGCTCCATTCATGACCCGCCCGGCTTTGGCCCCAGATTTTCCGCCCTCGGCACGTCGAAGCGCCGAATTGACGGCGAGATCCTGCTCGAGCGTTCGGGCTGTGGCCGTCACTTCCTCGATGACCTTGTCACCCAGGCGCACTGGCGAATGCACGCCGACATAGAGAACTCCCCGAATTTCACGCTGCACAATCACCGGAACGGCGACAATAGAATGCAGGCCTTCATCCTGGATTGCACGATCATGCTCGTGGGAAATCACGTTTGCACGCGTGTAATCGGAAACGCCCACCGCCCTGCGCGTTGCGACGACCCTACCGCCAACGCCAGCACCCGGATCGATAATCAAGTTCTGAAGCGCGGGGGTACGTAGGCCGATCCACTGTGTGATCTGCAACCGATTGTCGACCAGCAATGTGCCGTACATAGTCACTGGGATCCCAGTTGCCGTTTTCAACGACGTCAGTGCTGCACGAATGGCATCGTCGTCATCTTTGACCCGTTGCGAATCCATGAATTCTCCTGTCGAGTATAACCCCGAAAGAGTGTCCCGCACTGGGGGCAAGCTCAGTCGGTCTTTCGTTAACACTTACCGAGCATACCCTTAATCGGGGGGGAAGAAAAAGTCGCTATCGAATTCCTCATCTTTTCTGCTAGGGATCCGACGCGCCAGCAGGACTCCACCCCCATATTACCCCCTCACAAAACCTCGCCCTACCTGCCCTAACTTAATAGTCTATTCATCGCATACCACTCTGTCTATATCTTGTGTGTAAAGTGATCAGAAGAGTCACGGCGTTTCGCTCAGTGGCTGGATAAAACACCAATTCATACTGATATTCATCACAAAGGAGAGCACCGTCTCATGGCAAAGGTGTATGACAACATCCTTGAAACAATCGGCAATACCCCACTGGTAGAGCTGAAGGGCATCACCGAGGGTAAGGGCGCTCGCGTCCTTGCAAAGCTGGAGTTCTTCAACCCAGCAAACTCGGTAAAGGATCGTATCGGCAAGGCAATTGTTGATGCAGCTGAAGAATCCGGCCAGCTGAAGCCAGGCGGCACCATCGTCGAGGGCACTTCCGGCAACACTGGCATTGCGCTTGCGCTCGCCGGCGCAGCCCGCGGCTACAAGGTCATCCTGACCATGCCAGAAACCATGTCCAACGAGCGTCGCGTTGTCCTCCGCGCATTTGGTGCAGAGATTGTCCTGACCCCAGGTTCCGCAGGTATGCAGGGTGCAGTGGACAAGGCAAACGAGATCGTCGAGTCCACCGAGAACGCGATTCTGGCAAGCCAGTTCGAGAACGAGGCAAACCCTCGTATCCACTACAACACCACCGGCCCTGAGATCTGGAATGACACCGACGGTGAAGTTGATATCTTCGTGGCAGGCGTGGGCACAGGCGGCACCATCTCTGGTGCAGGCAAGTACCTCAAGGAGCAGAAGCCAGAGATCGTCAACGTCGCAGTTGAGCCTGCCGCTTCCCCACTGCTTTCCGAAGGCAAGGCTGGCGCTCACAAGATCCAGGGTCTTGGCGCTAACTTCATCCCTGGCACCTTCGATCGCAACCAGGTCGATGAGATCATCACCGTCTCCAACGAGGATGCTGTTGCCGTTTCCCGCGAGCTGGCCGTAAAGGACGCCATCCTCGGCGGCATCTCCTCTGGCGCAGCAGTCAAGGCCGCACTGGAGCTGGCTGATCGGGAAGAGAACAATGGCAAGACCATCGTTGTAATCGTTCCTGACTTTGGCGAGCGCTACGTCTCGACCATCCTGTACGAAGACATCCGCGACTAATTCGTTTGATCCCAGGAATTCCCACCTTTCCGGCTTTGTGCTGGTTAGGTGGGTTTTTCGCCGTCAAGCGATGCTTTGAATATAAAAACGATCCGTCAAAGGTTTAAGTGTTGTGAGCTGCTAGACTCAAGCCCCATGATTAACGTGGTGAAGATGATTCGGGAAGACTTGGCCAACGCCAAGATCCACGACCCAGCCGCTCGGGGCGATGCTGAAAACGCAATCGTTTACTCGGGCTTACATGCGATCTGGATGCATCGCTTCTGCCACAGCCTCTGGAAAAAGGGATTCAAGGGGCTTGCGCGCATTATTGCGCAATTTAATCGCTTCCTCACGGGTATTGAAATTCACCCAGGCGCGACCATCGGGCGGCGCTTCTTCATTGACCACGGCATGGGCATCGTGATTGGTGAGACGGCCGAGATCGGCGATGACGTCATGCTGTATCACGGGGTGACTCTCGGTGGGCAGGTCCTGACGCAAACCAAGCGCCATCCCACATTGGAAAATGGTGTCACGGTCGGTGCGGGAGCAAAAATTCTCGGCCCGGTGGTCGTCGGCGCGGGTTCGTCGGTGGGCGCCAATGCGGTGGTTACCAAGGACGTGCCCGAAGATAGCATCGCCATTGGAGTTCCTGCAAAGATTCGGCCACGGAAGAAGGACGAGCATAAACCGCTCGTCGATCCGGGCTTCTACGTAATTTAGTTGCCCGAAATTCTAACTACTTAATTCTTCTTGCTTAACTGTTCTCAACGCTATTCTCAACGAGGCCCTTAAAGGCCTCGTTTTTGCTTATAAAGCGTTCCACAGCACTGCATGAAGGAATTACCGTATGACCGGCCTTACGCGTGTCCTGGAGGGCTTCCAGGATGAGCGTAGTGGCCAAGCCCTGGCCTCGGTAGGCTGGGTCGACCACGGTGTGGTTAAAATCGCGCACCGTGTGCGAACGGTATTCATAAGCTGCGTATCCAGCCTCCCGGCCGTTTGCCCAAATGACATAACGGTTCTTTTCCGGCTGATGAACTACTTCAGTGCGCACTAAGCCACTCTCCTATCGTCCCTAAAAACACCTTTATTCTGTTCTTACTCCAGTATCATCCAGTTTTTAGGCGAAGAAACACGAAACCCCCTTACCGGGGGTAAGGGGGTGTGAAGTGTGGCCAGAGCCGGGATCGAACCGGCGACCCCACACTTTTCAGGCGTGTGCTCTACCGACTGAGCTATCTGGCCAGAAACGCTTTCACGTTTCAGCGACCCTGACGGGACTTGAACCCGCGACCTCCGCCGTGACAGGGCGGCGCGCTAACCAACTGCGCCACAGGGCCTTCTTCAATTGTGTGCTCTTTCCAGTGTTTCTCTAAGTGTTTGACCTAGTGTTTAACACTGTCTTTCGCACGAGTTAATACATTACACAGGAGTGCCGAATAACAACAAATCAGCAGGCAGGTAGCACTTTTTCAGCTGAAGAGAATCCTCCACCGTGACTGAGGGGGCCCGGAGTTGGCGCACCCACCCAGCCCGACTTCAACCACCACAGGATTGCCATAGAAAAAACACCGGAACATGCTGCTCAATGCAGTACGTTCCGGTGTATTGGTAAATAAACGCGACCCTGACGGGACTTGAACCCGCGACCTCCGCCGTGACAGGGCGGCGCGCTAACCAACTGCGCCACAGGGCCTTCTTTATTTGTTAGAGATGAAATCTCCGTACTCCCAACGGGATTCGAACCCGTGTTGCCGCCGTGAAAGGGCGGAGTCCTAGGCCTCTAGACGATGGGAGCTAGAACATCGTTTCACGCTGTAGTCAGCGTTTCTCGACTCCGTTAAAGTTATACGACCCGACCATAGTTATGCAAAACGTATGGTCAAACAGACTTTCTTCTACAGATCGCTTACTGTACATATACCCCATGAGGGCATATCATTGACATATGTCTGAAACCAACACAACAACATTAGCCCCTTCCGAGCCCACTGCAGCAGCTGCGGCAGTTGAATTAGAAGCGTCCAGTGGAGAAGCATGTCACGCCGATCATGGCTACAGTGCTGAGCGCGCGAAGTACCTCGCCCGCGTGAAACGCATTCAAGGCCAGGTAGGCGGTATTCACCGCATGATAGACGAAGACCAGTATTGCATTGACATCTTGACTCAGATTTCCGCAATTACCTCTGCGCTAGAAAACGTTGGCCTCGCCCTCCTCGAGGACCACCTTAACCACTGCGTGACGGGGGCCGTCGAAGAAGGTGGAGACGTAGCCGACGAGAAGATCGCGGAAGCGATGACCGCCATTAAGCGGATGGTGAAGTAACTTTCTCTACCTTTTCCGCCCGCTCATTACGGTCAACTGGAATTCGCCGCATCACGGCAGCGTAGACCGCGCCGGTGATGTTATGCAGCACGGCCGCCACCGCACCGGGCAGCGCAGCCTCAGGGGAGAAGAATTTTAGGGACATACCCGACGCCAGGCCCGCGGACTGAGTACCGATCTCAATAGCCATCGTGCGCGATTGCGCTTCCGGCATCTTGAACAACCTGCCAGTGAAATAGCCCAGGATATAACCGCACACGTTATGCAGCAGGACGGCGACGAAGACAATCATGCCCACCTGTGCGAGACGCTCCACATTTCCGGCAACGGTTGGGAACACCACTCCACCGATACCAAGGATCGAGATCCACGGCAGCAGCGGCGAAATCTTTGCCACAAAAGAGTCGAAGAAGTAGCGAATAACCAAGCCACCGATCACTGGCAGCAGGACGGTTTGCGCCAAAGTGATGGCCATTCCCTGTGCGTCAACGTCAGTCCTTTCGCCGGCGAGCCAGAGCATGAGCAGTGGCGTCATAATCGGCGATACCAAGGTCGAAACGGATGTCATCGCCACGGAAAGCGCGACATCGCCCTTCGCCAGGTAGGCAATCACATTCGAGGAGGTGCCTCCAGGAACCGATCCCAGCATCAGCAGACCGATGCTGAGCTCAGGACTCAGGTTCAGCAACCTGGCAACGGCAACTGCCAGCAGCGGCATGATGACAAATTGGGCGACCACACCGATCAGAACCGGCAGCGGGCGCTTCGCAATCACTTTAAAGTCCGGAATGGTGAGCGTCAGCCCCATGCCAAACATGATGATCATCAAGAAGAGTGTGATGTAGTCCCCGAGAGGCAAGAAGGGGTCTGGAAAGAAGAAGGCAATCACCGTTCCCGCAAGAATGAAAAGCGGAAAGGCAGTGACGGCCAGCGCAGCTGAGCGATCCTCTTTTTCGCGTGCTGCGTCGGAAGTAATAGACATAAAGGTGTCTCCATGAAAAACTGCAAACAATAGGCCAATGCGCGGTGAGCCTAATGTTGGGGATACCGCTTTCAAATCGCCAGGGTGAGGCGACTCCGACACTATAGATCACGACATATGCTTCACGACGAATACCTGAACGCATCAACTTTGAAACTACCTATTGACATATACCCCCGTGGGGTATATTCTCGAGGTTATGAAGAACTCGGAGCACCAAGGACATAGCCAAGGTCATACTCAAGGACATGCTGCAGAGCATGTAGCAAATACGCACAGCCACGATCATCACGAGCATATGGACCACAGCACGATGGATCATAGCGGCCACGAGAGTCACGAGGGTCATATGGGACACGAGGGCCACGGAGGCCATGCCGGCCACGTCGCCATGTACCGTCGCCTCTTCTGGATCATGCTGGTCATCGCCCTTCCTGTCGTGATCTTCAACGACATGTTCGCCGACATCATCGGGTACACGCTCCCCGCCGGCGAGTGGGTCCGTTGGGTTTCTCCTATTCTGGGCACCGTCATGTACGTCTGGGGTGGAGGCCCATTCCTAACAGGTGCATGGGATGAATTTAAGCAGCGCTCCCCCGGCATGATGATGCTGGTGGCGCTCGCCATTACCGTTGCGTTCTTTGCCTCCTGGGCGGCCACCTTGGGCCTTGTCTCCCACGAGCTGAACTTCTGGTGGGAAATGGCGCTGTTGATCGTCATTATGTTGCTGGGCCACTGGATTGAGATGCGCTCGCTCGCTCAAACCTCCTCCGCGCTTGAGAGCTTGGCTGAGCTGCTGCCTGATACCGCTGAAAAGCTCGACGCTTCGGGTGAAATCGTCTCGGTGTCACCAAATGATCTCGCGGTCGGCGATATCGTCCTCGTCCGTCCCGGCGCGACCGTGCCGGCTGACGGCGAGATCGTCAATGGTGAAGCTCACTTAGACGAATCTATGGTCACCGGTGAGTCCCGCGCAGTGCGCCGCAGCGAGGGCGACAACGTCGTCGCAGGTACGGTCTCGACGGACTCCGCGCTGCAGGTCAAAATCACCGCAGTTGGCGACGACACCACGTTGGCCGGTATCCGCCAGCTGGTCAGTGATGCGCAGAATTCGTCGTCACGCGCTCAACGCATCGCAGATAAAGCCTCCGGCTGGCTGTTTTGGTACGCCGTTACTGCAGCAATCATCACGGCGATCGTCTGGACCACCCTGGGCTACCCCGAGTCCGCCGTCGTGCGCACGATTACGGTGCTGGTCATTGCTTGTCCTCACGCTCTCGGCCTGGCCATCCCACTGGTCGTCTCCATCGCAACCGAGCGCGCTGCTCGTGGCGGTGTCCTGATCAAGGATCGCCTCGCCCTGGAGAATATGCGCAACGTTGATACGGTTCTGTTCGACAAGACCGGCACCCTGACCGAGGGCTCCCCTGAGGTCACCGCGATTGTTCCTGCCAACAACGAGTACACCGAGGATCAGATCCTGCAGCTGGCCGCTAGCGCCGAGTCCGCATCCGAGCACCCACTGGCTACAGCGATCGTTCGCAGCGCCGAGGCCCGGGGTCTGACGCAGTCGACGGCGACAGACTTCAGTTCCTCACCGGCGGTAGGCGTTCGCGCGCTTATCGACGACCATGTGGTCCAGGTCGGCGGCCCGTACCTGCTGGAGCAGGAAGGGGCGACGGAACTGCCCGAGGTAGAACAGTGGCGCGATGAAGGTGCGATTATCTTGCACGTGCTTGTCGATGGACAGGTAATCGGCGCGCTCCGGTTGGCAGACGCCATTCGCCCAGAGTCCCGTGAAGCCGTCGACGCGCTGCACAAGCTGGGTGTACAGGTGGTCATGATCACCGGCGATGCCGAGGCTGTGGCAAACTCCGTAGCAACGGAGCTGGGCATCGACCGTGTCTTCGCCGGAGTACGTCCCGAAGACAAGTCCGCGAAGGTTGCTGAGCTGCAACAAGAAGGTCGCAAGGTGGCCATGGTCGGCGACGGTGTCAACGACGCACCGGCGCTGGCGAAGGCCGATGTGGGTATTGCAATCGGTGCAGGCACCGATGTGGCAGTGGCATCAGCTGGCGTGGTCCTGGCGTCCTCCGATCCACGCTCTGTGGTCTCAGTCATCGAGCTCTCGAATGCTACTTAC
The DNA here is from genome assembly GCF_000379425.1 of Corynebacterium lubricantis DSM 45231. GTDB lineage: Bacteria > Actinomycetota > Actinomycetes > Mycobacteriales > Mycobacteriaceae > Corynebacterium > Corynebacterium lubricantis. The sequence continues at coordinate 180,566 of NZ_KB902215.1, read as the reverse complement.
CGCAAGATGGTGCAAAACCTGTGGTGGGCAGCGGGCTACAACATCATCTCGGTACCGCTGGCAGCAGGCGTTCTGGCCCCAATCGGATTTATCTTGCCGATGAGCGTGGGCGCCATCTTGATGTCGTTGTCCACGGTTGTGGTGGCGATCAACGCACAGACGCTGCGCCGACTAGATCTCTCCCCCGAGGCCAGCACGGCCCGCGTACTCGAGAAGTAAAGCTCGATCCCCCGTCGCGGGGCGGATCACCGGAAATCCGTGGCGTTCGTAGAAACGGTGCGCATCGTGATCCGCTTCGTCGACGGGGGTCTGCAGGTCCTCGACCCCGCGAGCACGAGCCTCACTCAAAATCATGTCAAAGACCTGCCCGCCGATGCCTTTGCTGCGGCGCCCGGGAACGGTATACAACTCGTCGAGAAGCGCTGCTTGACCGGCGGTCCACAGCGAGGGACGCAGGGTGACAAACCCGAAGGAAACGATGGGGTCTCCGGCAACTACACAGAACGCGGAGTCCCCTGCGAGCGCGCGCGAGATCCGCTCGGCAAGGACAGCGGCGGCCGGCGTTGGTTCGTCGAACTCAGCGTTGAAGGCCCGTAATAATACGGCGAGTTCCTCGCCGTCGTCTGGTTTAGCTAAACGAATAGTGGCATCCTCCATGGATGCCACTATAATTGTTTGGCTTGCGTGAGCTCTAGCGCGAGTCGTCGTCTTTGTGTTCCGTGTACCACTCGGTAAGGGCTTCGTCCTCGGAATCGAACTTGGCGCCGGCGCCTTCCTCTGAAGCAACACGATCGGTGCCGAATACGAAATCGTCGCCGTGTTCGTCGATACCGCGTTTCACACCCTGGCGGATGGCTTCAAGCCCGTACTTGCGCCTGATGATCAGCGGGTCGTTGCGTAGATCGTGCGCCCAGGACCAGCCCATCCCCCAGATGATCACAACGAAGAAGATCGATGACGCCACCATGATCGACTGCAGACCCGACAGCGCGTTTTGCCCACCGGCCAAAAGCAGCGCCATGGCGATCAGTCCCAAGGCGGCACCCCAAATGATGGTCACGCTGCGCGAAGGAACCGGGCGACCATTCTGCGACATCGAGCCCAACACGTTAGTGGTCGAATCGCCAGCGGTGACAAAGAAGATGGCAATCGCGATCAAGGTAACTACTTGCATAAATGGTCCAAGGGGTAGGTTGCCGAAGAGATCAAACATCACGTTCTCTCCCGACTCTTTGATCTCCAGCTCGAGTCCGTTAAGGACCTGCCAGATCGACGTGCCACCGAAGATGATAAACCACAGCGCGGTAATCGAGGCCGGAGCAAACACCGTCACCGTCACGTACTGGCGCAGGGTGCGACCCTTAGAGATTTTCGCAAAGAACATCCCGACGAAGGGCGACCAGGAAATCCACCAGGCCCAAAACAGCATGGTCCACGCGGTGACGAACTCCGCTTCTACCGCGCCCTGACTTGGGGCGACGGCAAAGAACTCGGGCACGTGGCTGACAAAAGTCATCAGCGTCGATGGAATGAGATCGAGCAGGAAGACGGTCGGGCCGAGGATGAATACGAAGCCGGCCATGGCCACCACCAGCGCCATGTTCACGTTGGAGAGAATGCGCACGCCTTTCTTCACCCCGGTAACAGCGGAGAAGGTAAACAAGACGGTGAGAATAGCAATGATGGCCACGACTATGCCGTTGCCCGAGAGATCATTGCCGGTGACGATTGAGGTGCCCGTTTGAATCTGTAGTGCCCCGATACCCAGCGAGGTAGCGGTGCCAAACAGGGTCACCAGCACGGCAAAAATGTCGATGATCTTGCCCACTGGGTGGTTCGGTGCATCCGGGAAGACCGGCTCGAATACGCCGGAGATCAGGGGTAGGCGCCCTCGTCGATAAGCGGAATAGGCGATCGCGCCGCCGACGAAGGAGTAGAGCACCCACGGGAAAGATCCCTGATGCAAGATGCCCGTCGCGATACCAGGTTCTGCTGCAGCGCGGGTGCCACTGGCGATGTCCTCGCCGTCAAAAGCCGGCGGCAGGTTATTGAAGTGAGTTAACGGCTCCATCGGGCCGTAGAAAATGAGACCGATGCCCAGGCCTGCCGCAAACAACATGGAAATCCACGTCAGTGTAGAAAATTCGGGGCCCGAATCGTCAGAGCCCAAGCGAATATTTCCTGTCGGGCCATAGCCGACGACGAGCATGAAAATGGTCGCACCGAGCACAGTGAGCGTAAACGCCCAGCCGAGGTTCTGGACGACCCACGACTGCGCGGCTACGCCGAACGCGTTGATGGAATCGGGGGAAATGAAGGCCCATGCGACAACCGCCAAGCTCACCGTAAGCGCGACGAGGAACACGACGCGATTGGTGGGGTGGCTACGGTCAGTCTCTTCGACGCTGATGCCAGGCACAAGAGCCGGGTGGATGGAGCGCTCACCCGTGACGGCTTTACGCATGCGCTCGAGCTGCGGTCGCGGATATATGCGGTTATGTCGACGCAGTACGATCGTTTCGTCTTCCGGCGCTTGGCGCGGCGGCTGTTTTGGGTTCGTGTTCTCGCCCATCTGGGAGAACCTTCCTGTTTCGGGAATACTAATCTTTGACAGGAAGAAATAATGCTTTGCGCATGTATGAAGGGCAAATAATTTACGACGATTTCCCGCCCCTCGAACGCTTTCAGACGCTCAGCTCATGTGTATTGGCCTGCACGTAATTCGGAAATATTACATTCCGATAACATTCGTTGGGTTTATGGTTACCGCGGAGCGATCAAGCCGCGCGGAGGCTGAAAAGTAATGATGTCTTCGCCGGAAGAAATGTTCGACTTTCGTTTCACGGCCCACCCCTGCGCATGGGCCTTTGCAGCCAAGGCAAATGCCGTTTGCATCGATTCGTTGGACACTTCCGCCGAATCCAAAACCAGCATCCCATCGGCCTCGGTACCTTCGGCCAACATCTTTGTGTAATCCGTTCCCCACGTCACACGGGACAAGGCTTGAATTACGTTGGCGGGACGTTCACCGGGCAGTGGAGCCATAAGGTTGCATGTCATAGATTCACCTTTAGTTCTGACATCCACAATCCATCCTGCATTTTGCAAAGCCTTCAAGGCTTTTTCTAAGTATTCAACTTCGGAACTATGAAACACAGGCAGGGAAAACTGCAGGACTCGGGAATCAATTTCGCGAATATCTTCCCATAAGTGCGTGGCACCAGCCGGCAAAACCTGATGCACCCACTCGAGGAGGCCGCCTTCTTCTTCCCCAGTTACGTCGCCATCACCGAGTCGCAGATACAGGACAACAAGCCCTTCGCTGCGGCCAAAATTCGCGCGCTGGATGGCGTACCCCACTGACTCCAAAGTGGAGCAATCTTCTAAAAACGCCTGGTATTCCGACTCCGTATAGCTGCCTTCGCATTCAGCGGGGAAGATCACTACGGTTGTGCCGTTTCCTTGCCCAACACCAAATTGGTACCAAAGTGGGGATTCCGGCGGATTTAATTCATCATAAATCGCCCGGATTTCGTCATCCAGCACCAGCTGACACTTGTTCTGGAAAGGTATCCCTTTACTTGACACCTTATTTGTCATGCTTTCCCTTCCCCCTTGACCTTCACTGGACTGACATTTACCGCAAGGGGCACCCTGATTTGGCCCTCAGTTAAATAAACAAGTTTTGTGAGCAATACCAAATGTATTAGTTTCATCATATGTTTAAAATAGATAAATGGTCACATGACTCGAACTAAATCCATGATAACAATCACACCCTTCATCGCCGCAAATCTCGCAACTACTAAATGCAGAAGCCTCGAAATGTCTAATACTAGCGACATTTCGAGGCTTGTGTTGTGGGCCCTGCGGGGATCGAACCCGCGACCTGCGGATTAAAAGTCCGTAGCTCTACCAACTGAGCTAAAGGCCCGTCGGAAATATCCTAGCGCCTCGCTTTCTAGAGAAGAAATCGGACCCATTTTCCATGGTTGACCCCTTTATAGGTCAACCTTCACAAATGGGAACTATTGGCAAAGAATTCACGACAGACGATTACAAGGGAAATATATTCTTCCCGTGAATTGATGCTGATGGAAGCCGTTCGCAACATTGCGGTGGCTCAGCGCACACTGACCGTCTTGGAGAAAAGTTCATGGAACTTGACCTAGTTGATATATCTCGCTGGCAGTTCGGGATTACAACTGTCTACCACTACATATTTGTCCCCTTGACCATGGGACTTGCCCCCATGGTGGCCATCATGCAAACAATGTGGCACCGCACCAATGATGAAGCCTGGTACCGCGCGACCAGATTCTTCGGCAACCTCTTCCTCATCAACTTCGCCATGGGCGTTGTCACCGGCATCGTGCAGGAGTTCCAATTCGGATTGAACTGGTCCGAGTACTCCAGCTTCGTCGGCGATGTCTTCGGTGCCCCGCTCGCTTTTGAGGGACTCGCAGCTTTCTTCTTCGAGTCAATCTTCCTTGGCGTCTGGATCTTCGGTTGGGGGCGAGTCCCCAAATGGGCACACTTAGCATCGATTTGGACTGTCGCCATCGCCGTCAACGTCTCTGCCTACTTCATCATCGTGGCGAACTCGTTCATGCAGCATCCCGTGGGAGCCGTGTATAACCCCGACAACGACCGAGCAGAGTTAGTAGATATTTGGGCGTTATTGACCAATCCGACTGCCCTTCAGGCAACTCCTCACGCCATCTTCGCGGCCTGGATGCTCGCGGGCACCTTTGTCTGCGGCATCGCCGGATGGTGGATGGTGAAAGAAAAACGCAAAGGTGACCCCGAGGGGACAGCGCACACCATCTGGCGCAAACTGACCCGCTTCGGTGCCTGGGTCATCCTAATTGCCACCGTGGGCGTTTCGCTCACTGGTGACCTTCTAGCCAAGCTCATGTTCCAGCAGCAACCAATGAAGATGGCATCTGCCGAGGCACTGTGTCACACCGAAATGGATCCGTACTTCTCTGTGCTGTCCGTGTCCACAATGAATAACTGCGACACCGCGGTGCACCTGCTCGACGTCCCCTTCGTCTTGTCCTACCTCGCGGAAGGAAAGTTCACTGGTGTTGAATTGCAGGGCGCGCTCGAGCTTAATGCGCAATACCAGGACCTGTATGGGCCAGGAAACTACATTCCCAACCTCTTCGTCACCTACTGGTCTTTCCGCCTCATGATTGGGTTCATGGTCGTGCCCATCATCATGGCACTTGTCGCGCTATGGAAAACGCGGAAGAACCGCGTACCAGCAGCGCGCTGGATCCAGATCGCGTGCCTAGTAGCACTGCCCGCCCCATGGATTTCTAACTTCTCCGGCTGGATCTTTACCGAAATGGGTCGCCAACCGTGGGTTGTGCACCCCAATCCAGAATTCCAGGGCGCCAACTCCCCAGGCGGCGAACAAAACATCCACATGATCGTCGATTACGGCGTCTCCGACCACGAACCGTGGCAGGTACTGCTCAGTCTGTCCACCTTCACGCTGCTCTACGGTGTCCTGGCCATCGTATGGTTCTGGCTCATGCGCAAGTACGTGCGCTACGGGCTGGACCAGCCGGGCATCCGCAAGGGAGATGCCGACCACATCGCTGAGGTGACTTACGGTCCGGGCGACGATTCGGATCTGACTCCGTTGACGTTTAGCGATGACTCCCCGGGCGCTGAATCCGGTGGCAGTCAATCGTCGCAAAGCGGCTCAACAGCTCTGAAAACCGAAGCGAGCGATAATGAGGGTGAGAAGTAGATGGATCTGAACACCTTATGGTTTTTCGCTATTGCATTCTTCTTCATCGGCTACTTCGTCCTTGAAGGTTTCGACTTCGGTGTAGGCATGTTGCTGCCCTTTGTTGGTGGCAAAGACAAGGAGGAAAACGATCTGCGTCGTACGGCGCAAATGACCACCATCGGGCCGGTGTGGGACGGCAACGAAGTCTGGTTGATTGTCGGCGCCGGCGCCATCTTCGCGGCCTTCCCGGAGTGGTACTCCACGCTTTTCTCGGGGTTCTATCTCCCACTGCTGCTGCTCTTGGTGTCGCTGATTATTCGTGGCGTGTCCATCGAATGGCGCTCCAAGGTGAATACATATCAGTGGCGAAAGCGCTGCGATATCGGCACCATGATTGGTTCCTACGTCCCTGCTTTCTTATGGGGCGTGATTTTTACCAACATTGTGGTCGGTGTTCCGATCAATGAGGCCGGCCGCATCAATTCATTCACGGACGGCTTTATTGGACTGTTCACTCCATTGCCTCTGCTAGGCGGACTCGCATTTGTTTTGCTGTTCATGCTGCACGGCGCCATGTTTATTGGGTACAAAGCAGAAGATCCGCTGCGCAGCCGGATGCACGGGCTGGCGAAAAAGGCACTCGTGGCCCCGACCGTGGTGGTCGCAGCTGTCTATATTGTTTGGCTGCAATTGAGCGTCGGCGCTGATTGGACTTGGATCGTCTTGGGGCTCACCGTCCTGACTTTGCTGGCCGCCATTGTCGCTCTCTACCGTGCCCATGATGGCTGGGCTTTTGCCTTCACCGCGCTGACCGTCGTCGGTGTGGGAGTCATGCTCTTTGGTTCGCTCTTCCCTGACGTCATGCCGTCGACAAGCCAATTCGCTGGCTGGGATATCTACAACGCGTCGTCGAGCCCGTACACCCTGAAGGTGATGAGCTGGGGAGCCTTGATCTTCGTGCCCGTTATCTTGGTGGGGCAGGGCTGGGCGTACTGGTCATTTAGGAAACGGGTGAAGGTCTAAGTCGTGGCAAGCCCGGTTGATTCCCGACTCATTCGTGTAGCTCCCCCGGTGCGCAGACTTATCGTGCGCACTGGGCTCACCCAAGCCCTGACTACCGTGCTAGTGGTCGCCCGTGGGGTCCTCCTCGGCATCATTGTTGCTTCCGCGATTGAGGGACGCGAGGCGAACTACCCCGCTCTCTTCCTCGCCTTGTTGTTCGTGGTTGCAGCACACGGGGCGGTCGCCTGGTTGGCGAAGCGTGCTTCGCATCTTGCCGTCGGCGAAACTGTAGATACGCTGCGCGAGCAAGGACTGCGCGCACTCGCCCGGCGCGACCCCCGCGAGGTGCAGTCCAACGCGGCATCGTGGCGCCATATCCTCACTCGCGGGCTCGAGGACTTTCGCCCCTACCTGTCCGAGTTCCTCCCGTCGCTGATCGCGTTGGCCATTGCCACACCCACCGTGTTAATTGTGATCTTTGTCTTCGATTGGATCTCCGGGCTATTCGCTTTAGTCACTTTGCCGCTCATCCCAGCGTTCATGATCCTGATTGGCAAGCTCACAGCAACCCATACCGAACGCCGCCTGAAGGTAACTGCAGGACTCGGGGACCAACTCGCCGACTTGCTCTCCGGTGCGCCAACACTGCGCGCGCTGCATGCCACGCAACGCCCAGCCCGACAGATCCGCGAGACCGGCAAGCGTCATGAGAAGGCCACCATGGGTGTGCTGCGGCTGGCCTTCCTCTCCTCGTTTGCCCTCGAGTTTTTGGCCACTCTTTCCGTCGCACTCGTAGCAGTGAGCATCGGGCTGCGGCTGGTCTACGGCGAGATGAGCCTGCTTGCTGGGTTGGTCGTGCTGATTATTGTCCCCGAGGTGTTCAATCCCGTGCGCCAGGTGGGCACGAATTATCACTCCGCCGTCGACGGGCTCGAGGCCGCCGATCAACTCCTCACACTTATCGACGCCAAGCCGAGTGCCACCGGAACCTATCTCACCCACGGAGTGCCAGGTGTGCGCGCCGAAGGCCTCTCCGTCAGTGGTCGCGACGGGATACGCCCAGAGCATCTCTCCTTCGATGCGCTTCCCGGCCGCATCACTGTGCTGGCCGGTCCGAACGGCTCCGGCAAATCGACGGTGTTCCTCGCAGCGCTCGGCTTGCTTCCCGACGACAAGGTCACCGGCTCCATTTCCGTGACCGGGCACGTCGCCTATTTGCCCGCGCGCCCCGCAACCGTCCCCGGCGACGTCGAGGACAATCTCACGCTGATAGGCACCGCCACCACTAGTGACTCCCGCGAGGCAGTAGGACTCGACATTCCCCTAGATCAACAAGTCGGCCCGTCCGGTGAGGGGATCTCGGCCGGGCAGCTCCAGCGCGTCGGGCTGTCGCGCACGCTCGCCAGTTCGGCACAGGTTTTGCTTCTCGACGAGCCCACCGCCCACCTGTCCCCCGAATTGGCACGCACAGCCTTGGAAGCACTCCGCGCCCAAGCACGCAGCGGCAAGACCGTCGTGGTCGCCTCCCACGACGAACGCCTCTACGCAGAGGCCGACGAGGTGATCTGGCTATGAGCGATCTTCGTTTCCTGCTCCGCCTCGCAGGTGTGCGTCGTCGCGATATTGTCTGGGCGGCCCTCGCCGGTTCCATCACGCTGCTCTCTGCACTCACGTTGACGGTGCTGTCGGGCTGGTTGATTACTAGGGCCTGGGAGATGCCTCCCGTGCTCCACCTCTCCGTGGCAATCACTGCTGTGCGCGCCCTCGGTATCTCGCGGGCTGTATTCCGGTACCTCGATCGGCTGGTATCGCACAAGCTGGGGCTCAGCGCCCTGACCACGCTGCGGGCGAAGATCTACGACGCGCTGGCGTCGTCGTCAAGCGGAACGACCCGCGGCGAAGGACACGTGCGTCTTGTCAACGACACCGAGCGCATCACCGACCTCGTCGTGCGCACCGTCGTTCCCATAGGTGTTGCTGTCGTGCTTTCGCTCGCCGCGCTGGTGTTCACCGTGTGGCTCAGCCCGCTGGCCGCTGTAGTGATGGCGGTGGCGTTTGCAGTGACTGGGCTGCTGATTCCTGCCATCGCTGTCCGAGTCTCGCGCGGGTCGCACAATGTGGAGGCGAGCGACGAGTTCCATGTTCGACTCGATGCGGTGCTTGAACATCGCGCTGAGTACTTCGCCGCGGGAAAAGCGGAGGAGCAACTGACTTCGGCCCTAGCCGCCTCGAGGCGTTCGACCGCTGAATCAGTCGCCGCGCAACGCCCGCTTGCTCTGTCCGAAGGGATTCAAGCCTGGGCGACTGGGCTGGCGGCGCTGCTGGTCACGCTGGTTGGCGTGACCTCATATACGGGCGAGCCGGTCTGGCTGGGCATGCTTGTGATGATCCCGCTGGCAGCTTTCGAGGCCCATGGCCCTCTCGCGGAGGCAGCCGTGCACGCTGAGGAAGCCAAGATTTCGGCGGCTCGGTTGCGTCGGCTCGTAGAAGCTCCCGCTGCGCCTGAACCCGCGCGCGAGGATACTGCGACGGTTTCTGCGCGGGATTTGCACACTGCGTGGGGCGCTACCGCGTGGGACTTTGACCTCGCTGCGGGTGAGCGCATGCTCGTCCGTGGGCCATCTGGCTGTGGCAAAACGACGATGCTCCAAACTGTGGCGGGATTGCTTCCGGAAGCTTCCGGTTCCGTGACGAAGCCTTTCGGCGCACGGTTCTTCGCCGAAGACGCGTGGCTATTTTCCACCTCGGTGCGCGAAAATATCCGGGTTGCCGCACCCCAGGCATCAGATGCACTCATGGAAGAGACGCTTCGCGCCGTCTGCTTCGAGTTCGACCTGGACTTTGTCCTCGCGGATGGCACCGAATCGCTCTCAGCTGGTCAGCGCCGCCGCCTATTATTAGCCCGCGCGCTGTGCAGTGAAGCCGATGTTTTGCTTCTCGACGAGCCCACCGCCCACCTTGACCCCGCCTCGGCTGACTCGCTGTTGCAGATGCTTCTGCACGAGGAACTGCCCGGGGCAAAACCCCAGCGCACGGTAATAGTGGTGGCTCACACTGATGGGCCGGTTGGCGTGGAGATAAGTTCCTCTAGGGTTTAACATCGACGGATCATGAGTTTTTCGGCCCAGATTAGGGTTCAGAACCCAAATCCGTCGATCGTGCCCAATTAGAAAGACCGGCCGGTACCACCTCTAGGTGGCGCCGGCCGGTCTTCTTCACTCAAGAAGAATTACTTCTTCATGGAGCCGGTCTCGAGCATACGAGTGTGGAAATCGAATGCGGTCTTGAGATCATGTGGCGTTGCCTGGAATGGCTGTACCGACTGAGCCCGCTCGTAGTACTCCTGCAGCAGTGGCTGGTAGTCAGGGTGAGCGATCTCGATCATCTTGGCAACACGATCACGTGGAGCCAGGCCGCGCAGGTCAGCGTAGCCGCGCTCGGTGATGATCACCATTGCGTCGTGCTCGGTGTGGTCGATGTGAGCTGCGAAAGGCACGATGGTAGAGATGTCGCCGCCCTTTGCTTCGGAACCCGAGATGAAGGAGGAAACGAAAGCGTTACGGGTGAAGTCGCCGGAGCCACCGATACCGTTCATCACGCGGGTGCCGTTGACGTGAGTGGAGTTGATGTTGCCGTAGATGTCGGCCTCGATCATGCCGTTGGTAGCAATCAAGCCCATACGACGGATGACCTCTGGGTGGTTGGACACCTGCAGCGGACGAGTGATGATGTAATCACGGTAGCGCTTTGCTTCCTGGTTCATCTTCTCCGCGTATTCAGGAGACAGGGAGAACGAGGTAGCAGATGCAACGGTCATCTTGCCTGCATCGATCAGGTCGAGCATGCCGTCCTGGATGACCTCGGTGTAAGCCTGGATGTTCTCGAACTTGGAGTCCAGCAGGCCTGCCATCACGGCGTTCGGGACGTTGCCCACACCGGACTGCATGATGTAGCCGTCGTAGGAGAGGCGACCCGCAGCTACTTCGCCCTCGAGGAAGTCGAGGAAGTTTCCAGCGATTGCCACCGAAACGTCGTCTGGCTCCTTGAATGGAGCGTTGCGGTCAGGTGCGTCGGTCTCAACAATGGCAACGACCTTGCTCAGGTCAATGTCGATGTAGGTGGTACCGATGCGGTCACCGACATTCTGGATCGGGATTGGCGTGCGGTTTGGCAGGCGTGGAATGCGGTAGATATCTGCCATGCCTTCAAGATCGAGGGACTGCCAGGAGTTGACCTCGATGATGATCTTGTCTGCATTGTCCAACCACTCGAGGTTGTTACCCACGCCGGAGGAAGGAATCAGGTGGCCCTCTTCGGTGATGCGGGTTGCCTCGACGACAGCGACGTCGATACCCAGGAAGCCCTGCTCGATGTAGAGACCAGAGTGGGACAGGTGAATGTCTTGGTACTTCATCTCGCCGGCGTTGATAGCCTTACGCATCGTTGGGTCGGACTGGTATGGCATGCGGTAGTTGATCGCACCAGCTTCAGCCATCACGCCGTCACAGTCTGGAGCAGTGGAAGCACCGGTGTAGAGATCAATCTTGTACTCTTCACCCTTTTGCTGTGCTTCCTTCGCGCGGTTCGCAATAGCGGTAGGCAGTGCCTTTGGGTAGGCAGCGCCGGTGAATCCGGACATGCCCACTCGTGCGCCGTTATCAATAAACTGCGCTGCCTCATCGGCGGTCATTACCTTGCCACGCAATTCTGCATTTGCGATGCGTTCACTCATGTTGAGTATTCACCTCAGTTAGATTTGGAAATTAGCAATTCTTGTCCAGCATATTGTGACCCAGATTCCACTTCCATGCCACAAGGTTCGCCAAATTCAATTTCATTCTTTGCAGGGGTGCAAATTAGCCAGGTAAAAGTGAACTTCTACAACTTTGCTAACGCCACAATCTGCCGACCCCTACCCCCATTTCCCACCCCCAGACCCACCCCCGTCTCGTCTAGAAACCGATTCGCAAGATTACACAAAAGTGGGTTTGGACAACCGGCCTTAGACTGCGACAATAAGCGTTGTGAATCACCCTCAATTACGCATTGGCGACATGGACCTCTCCTCGCCTGTCATCCTCGCCCCGATGGCAGGCGTGACAAATATGCCGTTTCGTGTTTTGTGCCGCGAAATCGAAGAGGAACTGACCGGAACCTCGTCCGGTTTATATGTGTGCGAAATGATTACCGCACGCGCGCTCGTCGAGGGTAACGAGAAGACGTTGCACATGACGTCCTTCGCCGACGTGGAGAAGCCACGCTCGATGCAGCTCTACACAGTCGATCCTGAGTACACATATAAAGCAGTGCGCAAGATCGTCGAGGAGGACATTGCCGACCACATCGACATGAACTTTGGATGCCCGGTACCCAAGGTCACTCGTCGCGGTGGCGGATCTGCGATCCCTTATAAGCGTCGCCTCTACGGCAACATTGTGGGCGCCGCCGTGCGCGCGGCCGAGGGCACCGGCATCCCTATCACGGTAAAGTTCCGCATCGGCATTGACGACGATACGCACACCCACCTGGATGCTGGCCGAATTGCTGCCGAGGAAGGTGCAGCAGCCGTGACGTTGCACGCTCGCACCGCTGCCGAGCGCTACTCCGGCCAGGCACATTGGGATGAGATTTCGCGGTTGGTTGAGCACATGGACGGCTCAGGTGTCCCAGTCTTGGGCAACGGCGATATCTTCGCTGCCGATGACGCGCAGCGGATGATGGATGAAACCGGTGCCGCAGGCGTTGAAGTTGGACGAGGCTGCCTGGGTCGCCCGTGGCTGTTCGCACAACTGGGAGCGCAGCTTCGCGGTGAGCCGATCCCCGCAGATCCCACTTTGGGCAAGGTGGCCAGAATCATCTACCGCCACGCAGAACTTCTGGCACAGCATGACGGCGAGGCCCGCGCCTGCCGAGACATCCGCAAGCACATTGGCTGGTACCTGCGTGGATACCCTGTCGGTGGCGAACTTCGCTCCGAACTGGCCAAGGTGTCCAGCTTGGCGGAATTGGCCGAGAAACTCGCCCCCTGGCAAGATTCTGAGGCACTTGCCGACGATGCCGACGGCGCACGCGGACGCCAGGGATCTTCGTCGAAAGTCGCACTGCCGGACGGCTGGCTCGACGACCCAGAAGATGCCTCAGTGCCTGTAGGCGCAGAGATCGAAAACAACGGCGGCTAGGCGAATACCCCCGAATCCCGGTTAGGTTGCACTCGGCGCGCAATTTTCTGAGACGTACCTTATGATTGCACCCATGCGTACTGTCTACCGTGAACACCTCGACGCGTTCGCACATGACCTGTTGGTCATGTGCGATTCCGTGCGGGCAATCATGGATAAGGCCTCCGAGGCACTCCTACGAGCATCCCTGGAAAAGGCTGAGGAAGCCCTTTCCATCGCCGACCCATTAGAAGAGATCAAAGTTCGTTGCGAGGAGCGCGCCGTACAGCTTCTTGCCCTGGAAAATCCCGTCGCCTCCGACCTGCGCCAAGTTGTTTCTTCGATCTATATCGTCGAGGATTTCGATCGCATGGCAGCGCTTGCCATGCACATTGCCAACACCGCTCGGCGCCGGCACCCCGAGCACGCCATCCCGGAAGAGATTCGGGGCTATATCGAAGAAATGGTGCGCCTCGTCGAAGACATGGGCGAAAAGACTCATGATCTCCTCGTCGCTCCCGACGCCGATGTGGCGTTGATCCTCAACCAGGATGATGATGCCGTCGACGATCTCAATTACTTCCTGCTCAATATGCTCACGGAGCGCGAGTGGAAGCACTCCACCAAGGAAGCGGTCGACTTAACCCTGGTCTCGCGCTATTACGAGCGCTACGCCGACCATTGCGTCAACGTATCGGCCCGCATCGTATATCTGACTACCGGCCTCATGCCGGAGGAATACATCCAGAAGCAGGAGACTGACCGCGCGGATGCCGAGATGAAGCAACGCTTTGCAGACCTCGAACGCCAGTTCACCCGCGGCCGAAAGTCCGACTAGCGCTTCTGCAGCGTTACCGGCAAGGACCTCCACCCGCCCGTGGGGTACACCTCGCGGGTGCCCTCCCCCGCCAAAGACACTTCCGCCCGGGCGAGAATTTCGCCAATAATGGTGCGCAATTCCAGCATGGACAGACCCCTGCCCGGACACACATGCGGTCCACTTCCCCAGACAAGATTGTGCTCAGCGTGAGCTTCGGGGTCAAAGGATTCAGGCTTATCGACGATTGCACTGTCCCGGTTCGCCGCTGTCCACACCACCCGAACTCGTTGCCCGGTCTCTAGCTGGTTTCCGGCAAGTGTCACCGGGCAGGTGGTAATTCGTCGATTAGTGACAAACGGGCTGTCCAGGCGAAGAAACTCATCAAGAATGGCATCAAATTCTCGGGCAGAGATGCCTTGGCGAAGGCGGTCCTGAATGGCGGGTTGCTGCGCCAAACCATGGAGGATCACTCCGATGCAATAGGCCATGGAGCTTAAGTCCCCACCAGTCCAATTGCGCAGAATAGACACGATCTCGTCGAAGGTTAGGCGGCGCCCCAAGGATTGGTCATGGACGAGGTTACTCGTGACATCACCGGTGGGATTCTCCAGCCTGGGCTCCACCACTTCGCGAATAATGTCATCGAATTCTGCCGCAACACCTGCCGCCTGTTGCGGATCCCCGGAACGATTTGCTGTGCCATTGCTAATGACCCACGCGATCAACCGCGGGGCGAGCGTAGTGGGCCAGTTCAACCATGCAAGCATGGCGTGCACGGCGTAATAAGCCCCTAGCTCGCCCACAGCGTCGATAGAATCTTGCTCTTCGAACTGGTCCACTGTCTCACGCGCAACGGCTGCGAAGGCGGGCTGGAACTCCGCTAACGCCTCGTCGGTGAGGTATCGCTCGATGAGTGCGCGGAAGCGAGAATGCTCTTCGCCGTCGAGCCCGTTGGGAATCTGGAGATGTGAAGAGACTGCGGAGGAAAACTGTTCGGGATTCTCTACGACGTCGCGGGTAGCGCGATGCCCGAGGACCAGAACCTCTCCCTGGGGACTGTGTACGACAGTCTCGCCTTCCGCTAAGGCGTGATCGCCGAACTCTCTAGCATCTATTCCAGTCGGGTCAACAGTTTTCACCGCAGCGCTCCTTCGTCTGTGCAGTCTTCCTCGCGGGTATTTCCCTTTCCCAGGCTATCCGAACCTGCCGGCGATGTAATCCTGAGTTTCCTTGTTAGAGGGATTCTCGAAGATGGTCTTCGTATCGTCGAACTCGACAAGCTTGCCTGGCTTACCGGTTGCTTCCAGGGAGAAGAAGGCCGTCTTATCCGAGACGCGCGCTGCCTGTTGCATGTTATATGTCACAATGACGATGGTGTAGCGCTCCTTGAGCTCGAAAATGAGCTCCTCCAGCGCCCTGGTGGAGATGGGATCGAGGGCGGACGCGGGCTCGTCCATAAGCAATACCTCAGGCTCTACCGCAATCGCGCGTGCGATTACGAGCCTCTGCTGCTGACCACCGGAGAGGCTGCCGCCAGGTTTGTCGAGGCGGTCCTTGACCTCCTCCCAGAGGTTGGCACCGCGCAAAGATCTCTCGGCAACTTCTTTGAGCTTCTTTCTATCCTTCTCGCCGGCGAGTTTGAGTCCGGCGACGACGTTGTCTTCAATGGACATGGTTGGGAAAGGGTTGGGCTTTTGGAACACCATGCCGATGGTGTTGCGTACCGAAACCGGATCAACATCGGGAGCATAGATATTTTGTCCGTCTAAAGCGACCTCGCCCGTGACGCGGGCGCCGGGTATCACTTCATGCATTCGGTTCAAAGTTCTTAAAACGGTGGATTTACCGGTGCCCGAGGGGCCAATGAAAGCCGTGACGGCCTTTTCCGGGATCCTCAGGTTCACGTCTTGGACTGCGAGGAAATCGTTGTAATAGGTGTTTACGTTGGTGAGTTCGAGCTTCGACATGATCTCCCCTAAGAGTCTCGGTTGGTGTCGTGGTTGGTCGTCTCACCCCGTATAGCATATGATGTGTCAACAAAATTCCCGGGCTGCTCACAGTGCCCCTACCTGCAGTTTCACCTTTCATGCGCGCTGAAAAAGACGAAAACCTGTTCCAGCCAACAGGGCTGGAACAGGTCTTTAGATACTCGCTGATTTAGCCGAAACGGCCAGCGATGTAGTCTTCGGTTTCCTTGCGGGAAGGGTTCTCGAAGATGGTCTTGGTGTCATCGAACTCGATGAGCTGACCTGGCTTGCCGGTTGCTTCCAGGGAGTAGAAAGCGGTCTTGTCCGACACGCGAGCTGCCTGCTG
Source organism: Corynebacterium lubricantis DSM 45231 (assembly GCF_000379425.1). Lineage (GTDB taxonomy): Bacteria > Actinomycetota > Actinomycetes > Mycobacteriales > Mycobacteriaceae > Corynebacterium > Corynebacterium lubricantis. The sequence continues at coordinate 164,527 of NZ_KB902215.1, read as the reverse complement.
CATGTTGTGGGTCACGATCACGATGGTGAATTCTTCCTTCAGCTCGTGAATCAGGTCCTCAACAGCGAGGGTGGAAATTGGGTCCAGGGCGGAGCAAGGCTCGTCCATGAGCAGGACCTCTGGCTGCACTGCAATCGCACGAGCGATGCAGAGACGCTGCTGCTGACCACCGGAGAGGCCGCCACCTGGCTTGTCCAGACGGTCCTTGACCTCTTCCCACAGGTTTGCGCCGCGAAGGGAGCTCTCCGCAACTTCCTTCAGCTTCTTCTTGTTCTTCTCGCCAGAGAGCTTCAGGCCTGCAACAACGTTGTCCTCGATGGACATGGTTGGGAATGGGTTAGCCTTCTGGAACACCATGCCGATGGTGTTCCGCACCGACACTGGGTCGATGTTCTTGGCGTAGATATCCTGGCCGTCGAGCTTAATTTCGCCCTTGACGTATGCACCAGGGATGACCTCGTGCATGCGGTTGAGGGTACGAAGCACGGTGGACTTGCCACAGCCGGATGGGCCGATGAAGGCGGTAACAGCCTGTGCTGGGATCTGCAGATTGACGTTCTGCACGGCGTGGAAATCACCGTAGTAAATATTGACGTCGTTGAGTTCGAGCTTAGACATCGTGTCTCCTCTTAGGTTTTGTTGTCTTCTGCGTTTTACTTCTTGACGGAGAACTTCGCGGCGATGAAGCGAGCGGCCAGGTTGATAGCCACAACCAAGATCACCAGAGTCAGCGCGGCTCCCCAGAGCTTGTCCATGAGAGGCTCGGTCGTACCGGCCTTGTACATATCAAGCATCATCAGTGGCAGGGAGGACTGCGGTCCACCGAATGGATCCCAGCGGATCTGGCTGGTGGAACCCACCAAGATCAGCACTGGTGCGGACTCACCCATGACGCGGGCAACAGCCAGCATCACGCCGGTCACGATGCCGGACATAGCGGTTGGAAGCACGATACGTGCGATGGTCTTCCACTTTGGCACACCAAGTGCGTAAGAAGCTTCGCGCAGATCCATTGGAACAACGCGCAGCATTTCTTCGGTGTTACGCACAACGATTGGGACCATGAGCAGGATCAGCGAGAGCGCCACGGCGAAGCCGGAACGGTTCTGACCCAGCATGGTGATCCACAGGGTGTAGATGAACAGTGCTGCAACGATGGAAGGAACACCGGAAAGGATATCCACCATGAAGGTGGTGATCTTGCCCAGGCGAGAACCGTTGGCGTATTCCACCAAGTAGATCGCAGTGAAGATACCGACTGGAATCGAAACGATCGAAGCAATCAAGGTCTGTACCAAGGTACCAATGATGGCGTGGAGTGCACCACCACCTGGCAGGATCCTGGTGGTACTGGACTGGTCTTGAGTCCACCATTCAGCGGAGAAGACGACACCTGCGCCGTTCGCGACTACGGTCCAGAGCACCCAACCCAGTGGGATCAGCGCGATGATCATCGCGCCCCACATCATGGCGGAAGCAAAGGTGTTTGTCGCTTTACGACGAGGAGAGATGTCCAGGAAGGTCGGGCCACTGGCGCCGGACACTCGCTGGTCTGTAGGGGTTACAGTGCTCATATTCTTTCCCCTTATTTCTTGTTCACGATCGCACGAGCGATCGAGTTGACGATAAATGTCAGCAGGAACAAGACCAAACCAGCGGCGATGTAGGCGCCAGCACTAATTGGGTTATTGAACTCTGCTGCGGCGGATGCGATCGCAGTAGCGAAGGTGGTACCGCCATCAAACAGGGAGCCACGGAACGCAGTAGATGGAGAAACCACCATGTACAGCGCCATGGTCTCGCCCAGTGCACGGCCAAGGCCGAGCATCGAGCCGGAAACGTAGCCGGAAAGACCGAATGGGATAACAGTCATGCGAACCACTTCCCAGCGAGTTGCGCCCAGCGCGAGAGCAGCCTCGATCTGTCCTGGAGGGGTCTGCACGAAAACTTCACGAGCGGTAGCAGCGATAACAGGCAGAATCATCACTGCCAGTACGATGCCACCGGTGAGCATGTTTCGGCCAGTCTCGAAGGACGGAGAGTTGGAGTAGGTGGCAAACAGGAAGAAGCCGCCTGCCCAACTGTGAATCCAGTTGTAGAAGCCCGACAGCGCAGGGCCGAGGACCTGCCAGCCCCACAGACCGTAGACGATCGATGGGACAGCAGCGAGCATGTCAACCAGGGTGCCCAGTGGACGCACGAGTCGCTTTGGCGCCCAGTTGGACAGAAACAAAGAAACACCCAGTGCGATAGGCATCGCGATGAGCAGCGCGATCAGCGAAATAGTCAGAGTAGACATGAACATGTTCGGAATACCGAACTGCATGTTCTCTAGGTCGTTGGTCTGCCAGGTGCCGGCGTATGTGAAGAATCCCCAGAGGCCTCCCTCGTTACGAGAAAGCGGCGGGATTGCCTGAATCAGCAGGAAGAGGCCAATCGCAGCAATAAGAATGGTGATCAGAGTTGCCGACGCAACGGAGAAGAACTCGAATACACGGTCACCTGGGCGCTTTACTCCAGCGCCCTTGGATGCCTGGATGCTGGCAGCACCATCTCCTGACGGCTGTGCCCCGGCATTGGGGGTCGCCGCAGAGTTCATCAAAGTTGTGTCGGATTCGGTGGCAACGTCGCCAGCGCGAAGCGTCTCATTCGCGTTCTGTGGCTCGCTATTATTAGCCATAAGGTTCGAATCCTTCGAAGTATCAGGGGAGCAAGCGAACGCTGTAGCGAACCTTGCTGTCGGACTGGGCCATTCCGGAGAACCGGAAGTATGCAAACCCTGGCGACAATGATCATCATTAAGTCGAATTCACATACACGGCAGCGCCCCCGGCTCGGTTTCTCGGGCTAGGGGCGGTGTTGGTCAGCCCGGTCCGGAGACCGGGCTGACCACTTGTCTTGTCGCTTGAAAGCGACCTATCGACTACTGAATTGCGTCGATTGCGGTCTGCAGGCGCTCAGCGTGAGAACCTGCAACTGGGATGAAGCCGAGCTCTTCAAGGGTAGAGTCCTGGGACTGCAGAACAACGTTGAGGAAGTCCTTCACGCGAGCGGAGGTCTCCTCGTCGTAGCCAGCGGAGCAGACGATCTCGTAGGTGGTCAGAATTAGAGGGTAGGAACCCTCCTGGTTCTGGGAGAACAGAGCGTCGGTGTCAACGACCATGTCGTTGCCCTCGGTGGTGAACTCAAGTGCGTCCAGAGCAACGCCGACGTTAGCGGAGTTCAGCTCGGTTGCGCCTGCACCGAAGTCGATGTTTGCAATGTTCAGGCCCTGCTGAGCTGCGTAGCCAGACTCAACGTAGGTAACGCCACCAGCGATCTGGGAAACCTGGGTGGAAACGCCGCCGGAGCCCTCAGCACCCTCGCCAACCTCGCGTGGGAACTGCTGGCCTTCGGTAGCCCAGTAGCCATCGGTAGCAGCTGTCAGGAACTTCTGGAAGTTGTCGGAGGTACCGGACTCATCGGAGCGGTACACAACGCCGATCTCCTGGTCTGGAAGCTCGGTGCCTTCGTTCTCAGCAGCGATCTTCTCGTCGTTCCAGTTGGTGATGGTGCCGTCGAAGATCTCAGCAACAGTCTGAACGGAGAGGTTCAGGTTGTCGACGCCCTCGAGGTTGTATGCAATTGCAACTGGGCCGATAACCATTGGGAGGTGCCATGCATCGTTGCCACCGCATCGCTCGTTAGCCTGGGCGACCTGCTCCTCGTCGAGCGGGGAGTCAGAACCAGCGAAATCAACCTGGTCTGCAACGAAGTTACGACGGCCGGAGCCGGAACCGGAGGAGTTGTAAGCCAGGGAAGCGCCGGAAACTGCCTCAGCGTAACGCTGACCGAAGTAGTCCATAGCGTTTGCCTGGGAGGAAGCGCCCTCTGCTACGAGCTCGCCAGCGGTGCCGGAGAGGCCGTCTGCAGAAACCTCAGAAGAGCCTGCGGAGGAGCCATCGGCGGAGGAAGAGTCAGAGGAAGAATCGCTGCTGCAAGCAACGAGGGAAACAGCGGTAGCTGCGGCAACGCCAACAGCGGCGAAGGAACGCTTGTAATTACGGATCACGGGATACCTTTCCGGTGCGAATTCAGATTTGAGAGTCCGAGCATCGGTCCCCGGCAAGGGAGGAGATACCACCAGTGATTTCACTTGATGATGCCATCCGATTGCTCACTCGGAAAAAGTTACGGTGAGGACGTTAACCAGATGTGTATCGTTGGGTGAACAGAGGGTTAATTTTTCTGCACAGAGCCTGAAACTCCCCGCTCGTTGCCCGCAATCCTTCAAATAAATGCAACGAGCATCACAGCAAAAAATTTAAACTTCTCAGGGATTCCCTACCGTTCGGGGGTGCGTTCGGGGGTAAATGGTGACATTAGTTCCGCTTATACACAACATGATCTTCAGTGATGGCAAATCCTAGATCCTCGTAACGCGCAACGGCCGGCACATTATCCGCTTCCACATACAAAATCACGGTGGATGCACCTTGTCGCACAAGAAAATCAAGACCTACGCGAAGGAGCGGATCCCCCATCCCCTGCCCACGAAACGCCGAGGCCAAACCCACGACATAAACTTCGCCGACCACATCCGAACCTTCTGCCGGGTGCATCTTGGTCCAGTGGAAACCAGCCAACTGCTCCCCGGAGTACAAGAATAAGACTCCGTTCGGATCAAACCAGTCGGCTTCCATGCCGCGGTGCAATTGGTCTAGATCCCAGCCACCTTGCTCTGGATGCCAGGAGAAAGCATCGTTATTCGCGTCCAGCCACGCCTGCTCAACGCTCTCTCGACCGAAGCGCTCGACGGCTTGGGGGTACGACAACGCCTCGATACCATCTGGGGCTTCAAACACCGCAGCCTGCTCCAGCGCAGCGCCACCGACAGACATCACCAGTAGTCGCCTGGTGGTCTCCAACCCCAGCGATTCTGCGAGCTGTAGGGCCTCGGGCAGATTGCCATGCGCCCACAGGGAGGCATTCTCTACCTCCGCCAGAACCTGCTTCACCAAGTGAGTGCCCCGCCCCTGGCCGCGGAGCTCAGGGGAAACAACCAACTCAACGCCACCATCGGGAGCGACGGCTGCCACGGAGGAATCGTCGATAAGCAAATGCTCATGCCCTAAGCGCGCGTCGCCGAGGCCATTGATAAAGGCCTCGGAAAAGGGTGCGACACCGTCGTTCTCCTCGGCGCGACGGAGCACCGCCTCAACGCTTTCGCGCAGTTCAGGCTCGTTGGGCAGAACGTGTGTGGTGATCTCGAAATTCGTCATGCACCCAGGTTACGGTAGAAATAGAGATGTGAAGACAGAATCTCTCCTGCACAGGTTCGCTCGGCCGCTGAGCATTATTGTCGCCGTGATTATTGTCCTGGCAGTGGCGCTGATCGTCGATAGCCTTGCTGCGGCGCGAGTGGAACAGCGCATCTCGCAGTCGGTGAAGGATCAGTCTCGTCTCGCCGCGCACCCGGAGGTTAATGTCGGTGGTGTTCCGTTCGCACAGGTGATCCTCACCGATGAGATCCCTAGCCTGAGCGTCAATGCCTTGGACGTTGATATCAAGGACCTCGGTATTGTGAATGCGTCGACGGAGATTTATAACGTGCAGATTGACGCGCAGGATGCCTACGACGGCGAATTAGTGGGCTCTCAGGCCGAGTTGATGAAGCGGCTTGTCAGCCTCGACGGCGTGGCCATGGGGCAATTTTTGGGCATGACCGATCTTGATATTTCGAATCCCTACGACATTTCCCCCGGCGGTGGCGTCTCCAGCGAGGCTCAACTGTCGGGGACGCTGCCTGGCATGGACGATCCGTCCACTGCGGTGGTCAAGCTCCGCCTCGACGGCACCACGTTCAGCATGGAACCGATTTCGCTTATCGACGATGCCGGCGACCCCAATCGTGTCCGCGAGGGATACACATTGACCTTCGACACCCGGGACCTGCCGCTCGCCGGCCCAGCCAATCTCGTGCAGCTGCGCGGTGGATCGATCCAGTTCGAGGCCGAGCGCCGCAATATTACGGTCCAGCCGAGCGATTTAACTCCGGTGGAAACGGGAGATTCCGAATTCACAGACTACGCTGGTTCCTATGAGCGAAACGAACAATAACGACCAGCAACAACCATTTAATGGCAACGAGGCGATCAACCTCGCTGAGCAGCAGTCGAAGAATACGGCGCACCGCAATATTCCGCCGCTCGGGCTTGAAGACATTCCGCTTGACGACGACACCGCAAACCTGCGTCAGGGTCCGAGCCTGCACGATGGTCTCCTGGCGCTGCTACCTCTCGTCGGGGTGTGGCAGGGCACCGGCCAGGCCAGCGACGACGAGGATTATGCCTTTGGCCAGCAACTCGTCATCTCACACGACGGTGAAAATTATTTGCGTTTCGAGTCTCGCATCTGGCGTCTCGACGATCAGGGTAAGTCCACCGGCGCCGATCAGCGCGAAACCGGATTTTGGCGCATTAGCCTGAAAGACGAGATCGAGGTGACCTTGACGAATTCCCGAGGTCTCGTAGAAATCCTCTATGGTGAGCCCGTCAATGAGCGCGCCTGGCAGCTCGAGAGCGCCTCGACCATCGTCACCGCCACCGGGCCAGAGTCCCACGGCCCAGGCAAGCGCCTCTATGGGCTGATGCCGGACAATAGCTTGGGCTGGGTCGACGAGCGTCTCGTCGATGGCACGATGGCGCCGTACATGTCAGCCCAGCTGCAGCGCATCGTCGGCTAGTTGATTGCGGCCGTAAGGGCGTTGTCGAAGAGCTCTCGCAGTTCGGCCTCATTATCTGGGGTGGGGAGCTTGACGTCGTCGATACGCTTCACCCGTGTCGCGATCCGCGTCGAGCTCACCAACCACACCGATTCGGCCGCGACGAGATCGTCTACGGTGAGGTCGCGGGTCTTGCACCGCCAGCCATGTTTTTCGGCGTAATCGAAGATGGCCTTTTGTGTTGTGCCGTGCAGGACATCAATACCTGGGGTGGGAGTGCGCAACTTCATGCCCTTCTTCACCACAACCACAGTTGAGGTCGCGCCTTCGAGGACTTGGCCGGTGGCGGGTTCGATGTAGATCACTTCGTCGAAATCCTGCTTGCGGGCCCACCTCAGCGCCGCCATGTTCGCCGCATAGTTGATGGTTTTCGCCCCGACGGCAAGCCACGGGGCGGCATCCTTGCTCTCAGGCAGATTCGGTGTGATGGAATACCCGCGCGGCGCCGTCATGGCTTTAACTCCGTGGGTGCGCTGATCCAAAGCCGATTGAGGCACCTCGCTTAAGGTAATCCACGCCGAAGGCACGCCCGTGGATGCACGACCGCGGGTATAGGTCCACGTGCATTTCGCATCCGATGCCTCGCCGCCGCGTTCGCGGAGGTAATCCTGCGTTGCCTGCACAGTGGCATCTCGCCACGACTTCTCCTCCGGTTCAGGGAGCTCCAAAAGCTTCGCTGAACGAGAAAACCGTTCGAAATGTCCTTTTAGATTCACGGGCTCACCATCACGGACCAGGATCGACTCAAACACCCCATCTCCGCGTGTGACAGCAGCATCGTCGTAAAAGACGTGCGGAAGGTTGTTGTTTTGGCGTCGAATTGAACCTCCGAAAGGTTCAATAATATAAATCACTGGCGCTGCTGGAAGCTGGTTGGTCCCCATGGCCCCCTATTATGCCCCGAGAGAGGCGACTAGTATCGGCTGTGTGACTAATTCGAACGCTTACCGCTCCCCGCTCCTCTCCCTTCCAGGGGCACAAGAACTTACTGACGAATCGTTGCTCGATGCCAAGGGTGTTGCCTGGCATTACGGTAACCCGCTCGGGGAACAGCGCGAGATTGAACGCTCCGCGGTCGCGATTGACCGGTCTCAGCGCAAAGTGATCAAGGTAAGTGGCGAGGATGCCGCCGAATTCCTGAACAATCTCTTGACTCAGAAGCTCGACGATGCCGCAGACGGATTCTCGTCGAGCGTGCTCGACCTTGATATTCAAGGCCACATCTTGCACCAAGCCGACGTGACGCGTGTTGGCGCGGATTTTTACCTTGATATGCCGAGCTACGTATTTGCAACCTTTACAGATTTCTTACAAAAGATGATCTTTTGGTCGAAGGTGGAAATCACTGAAGTCGACCTCGGTATTGTGACCGTTCTTGGTTCTTTCTCGGAGCTACCAGCTGATATCGATCCCACTTTTGTGCGCACCACTGACTGGGACGGGGTACAACGCCACGACTTTGCAGTGGAGCGAACCCAGCTGCGCGCAGCTGCCAAGCTGCTTGGCGATGCTGGCATTCCCCTCGCTGGATTGATGGCGTTTACTGCCGAAAGAGTCCGCGCGGGAGAGCCTGAACTTCGCGCCGATTTGGATGAAAAATCAATTCCTCACGAGGCGCCCCGTGTGATCAATCGCGGCAACACGATCCGCGCGGTCCACCTAGAAAAGGGTTGCTACCGAGGACAAGAAACCGTAGGACGTGTGGAAAATCTCGGTCGCTCCCCTCGCCTACTCGTGTTATTGCAGCTTGATGGCTCTTCTCCGGGTGATGCAACCCCGGGATCGGAGATAATGCTCAACGGTCGGAAGGTGGGCCGATTGGGTAGCGTCGTACACGATAGCGATTACGGTCCGATTGCTTTGGCTCTGCTCAAGCGAAACGCGATTGGGGCCGATGAACTGGCAATTGATGGGGAGAGCCCCATTAGCGCCACAGTGGATCCTGACTTCATCCCGAAGGAAGAGGAATCGAAGGCCGGCCGGGAGGCTATTGCAAAACTTCGCGGGCAAGACTAACAATATAGTTGCTAGTCAGGGGCCGAAGAAGCATTTTTTCGGAATTCACGCTATTGTATGTGTCAGGAATAGACACTGAATCGAAAGCAGATGGGGCCGTCCGAATTCCCTGGACCGCCCTCTCCACACCTCAAGGGGGTCACGCCATGGGTCGCGGACGCGCCAAAGCAAAGCAGACCAAGGTTGCACGCCAACTAAAGTACAACTCTCCCGATATGGACCTGGACTCGCTCCAGCGCGAGCTCGCAGGGAAATCCTCGCCTCGGCGCTGGGACAACGAGGAGGTTGAAGAGGAACTCGAGGTCGATGACCAGTACGCAGAGTATGCGGACTGGGATCCTGATGAGGACGATGCTCGTCGCTAAGCACTAGCATGCGCTAGGCTGCGTAAAACTTTCGAATAACACCCTGCTTCCCTATATTCCTGGAAGCAGGGTGTTATTTTTAGTACTTTGGGTTCTCTCCGTGCAAAACTGCGCGAGCCTCATCGCCTTCTTGAGCGGAACGAACCTGTCCCAGCTCCCAGCAATCGATATGGCGTGCGGTCAGCATCGCAAGAGCGCGATCCTTATCGTTCGCAGAAACGACTGCGACCATGCCCACCCCCATGTTGAAGGTCTTTTCCATCTCTTCGCGTGGCACCTTGCCCAGCGATTCAATGGTGCGGAAGATCTGGTGTGGCGTCCATGTGTTGCGGTCCATCTCGGCAACCATGCCCTCAGGGATGATGCGCTCCATGTTGCCCGCAAGACCGCCACCGGTGACGTGGCAGAATGTGCGCACTTCACACTCATTCGCCAGTGCCAAGCAGTCAAGCGCGTAGATCTGCGTTGGCTTGATCAGCTCTTCGCCGAGGGTGCCGCCGAGCTCCTCAACATAGGAATCGACGCTCAAGCCAGCCTTGTCGAACAGGACGTGGCGAGCCAGCGAGTAACCGTTCGAGTGCAGGCCGGAGGAACGCATACCGATGATGACGTCTCCAACGCGGACTTTCTCTGGGCCGAGGAGTTCGTCTGCCTCGACGACGCCAACAGCGGTTGCCGAAACGTCATAGTCGTTCTCGCCCATGACACCTGGGTGTTCTGCGGTTTCTCCGCCCAGCAAAGCGGCACCGGCCTGGACGCAGCCTTCTGCGATGCCCGAGACGATCTCTGCGATCTTTTCTGGAACGACCTTGCCTACGGCGATATAGTCCTGCAGGAAGAGGGGTTCTGCACCGCAGACCACAAGGTCGTCGACGCACATGGCCACGAGATCAATGCCGATGGTGTCATGCTTGTCCATCGCCTGGGCGATGACGAGCTTCGTGCCCACTCCATCAGATCCCGATGCTAGGAGTGGCTCGCGGTACTTGCCCAGTGCGAAGAGTCCTGCGAAGCCGCCAATTCCGCCACGAACTTCTGGACGCGTTGCGCGCTGTGCGTGGGACTTCAGCAGTTCGACGGCTTTGTCGCCCGCTTCGATGGAAACGCCAGCAGCTTCATAGGAGGTAACTGCGTCACCTGAAGTTGTTTCAGGGCTGGATTCAGGAGTAGTCATAGTTTTTAGATTCCTTCTTTGATCCGACGAACAGCGTCTGCGTTCGGGTTGCCATCTGGGAGACCAAGCGGGTAGTGCCCATCAAAACACGCGGTGCACAATGAGCCTGCTGGGCGAGTGGTCGATGCAATCATGTCATCTTCGGTAACAAATGCGAGGGAGTCGGCGCCGATAGCATTCTTGATGTCGTCGACCAGGGATTCTTCTCCTGCGTTTTCGCCGTTATTGGCGATCAGCTCTCCCGGACTTGCGAAGTCGATGCCGTAGAAGCACGGCCATTTCACTGGCGGCGAAGCAATGCGCACGTGGACCTCTGCAGCTCCGGCCTCACGCAGCATGCGAATCAGGGCACGCTGGGTATTCCCGCGAACGATAGAGTCATCCACCACGATGAGGCGTTTGCCCTCGATCATTTCGCGGACTGGATTGAGCTTGAGGCGGATGCCCAGCTGGCGCAGCGTCTGCGAGGGCTGGATGAATGTACGCCCGACGTACGCGTTTTTCATCAGGCCTTGCCCAAAGGGGATACCCGATTCACGGGCATACCCAATTGCGGCCGGGGTGCCCGATTCCGGCACCGGCATGACTAGATCGCCCTCAACTGGGCTGGTGCGGGCAAGTCGCTCCCCGATCTCAATGCGGGTGGCATTCACGGAGCGTCCGTTTATCACGGAATCAGGACGAGCGAGGTAGACGTACTCGAATACGCACCCGGCGCGCTGCTCTTCGGCAAAGCGTTCGGAACGCACTCCCGCCTCGTCGATAATGACTAATTCGCCTGGCTGTACGTCGCGAACGAAGGAGGCACCGACGATGTCGAGCGCTGCGGTTTCACTTGCAACAACCCAACCGGTGTCTAACTTGCCGAGGGACAACGGACGCACGCCGTGCGGATCACGCGCAGCGTAGAGCGTATGCCCGTCCGTCACCACAACGCAGAACGCCCCTTGCAGGCGAGGGAGCAGATCCCTAAATGCGTCGACGAGCGGTTTGTCCTTGGAAGTATCGTGCGCCAGCAGAGCCGACATCACGGTACTATCCGACGAAGAACCCTGTCCATCGACAGATTGCGCAGGAATCAGACCCTTGCTTACCGCCTCGTCGCGCAAAGCCGCGTAATTGACTAGGTTTCCGTTATGCCCGAGAGCAATGTCGGTGTCATCAGTGGCGGTGCGGAAGATTGGTTGCACGTTTTCCCACGAGGATGAACCCGCCGTGGAATAGCGTGTGTGGCCAATCGCCACATCTCCCTGCAACGCGCCGAGGATAGGTTCATCAAAGACCTGGGACACAAGCCCCATATCCTTGAATACGACGATACGGTCACCGTCACCTGCGGCGATGCCTGCGCCTTCTTGTCCGCGATGCTGGAGGGCAAATAGCCCAAAATAGGTTAACTTAGCTACTTCTTCACCAGGCGCCCAGACACCGAAGACTCCACATTCTTCGCGCGGTTCGCGCTCCGGAGTATCTTCTGGCCGGTCGCCCCGGTGGGTGACGTCTGTGATGTGCACGCCATTCACCTTAGTAGATTGCTGCCCTACTACCTAGTAGGCCTACAAAGGAATCACCGGAAGACCTTCTCCGACCTCGAATGCCCTGGTTCCCGAGGCATCAATTCTGCCCGCCTCCCACTCGACTTCAAGAGTAGTTAAGCCAGTTGCCACCCTCAGCCAAGTAGCAGGTACCATCTCCACCACGTTTGGGGGTGTACCACGTGTATGGCGTGGCCCTTCGACACATTGCACTGCAACGAACGGGGGGACTCGCAATTCAACAGAATGCCCAGGGATTTCCGCTGCCACAGCTCGAGCTGTGCGACGGACCGCGTTCGCGATCTCGGCACGAGAGGGAGTTTTAGCGTTGTCAGGATCCCGGATCCACTCTTGAATCGCTTCTACAGCCATCCGAGTCTCAAAGGGGTCATTCTTTGGTGCCATATCCGTCATCTTATGGGAGGGGTGGCAGGTGCTCTCACTAGTGAACTGGTTACGCTTAGCGGTACTGTCTATTGCTAGCAAACCGGTCGCTTGTACGTTGCAGGCTATTCGGACTTGATGTCAGCACACTGTTCCCAGAAAGTTATCCCATGACGAGTACCCCTGTTGAATCCACAAAGTCGCCCTCCGTCACGCTTCGTTTCATGGCGGCTCCCACAGACGTCCTCGTAGCGGGTGCACAGGGAATTTCCGGTGGCCGTGTGCTGGAGTGGATCGATAAGGCAGCTTATGCCTGTGCCGTGCAGTGGTCCTCGACGTATTGTGTGACCGCTTATGTGGGACACATTCACTTCAACCGTCCGATCCCCTCGGGCCACTTAGTTGAAATTCGCTCCCACATTGCAATGACGGGCCGTAGCTCGATGCACATTGTCAATGAGGTGCTTTCCGCAGACCCTCGCGAAGGCGTGTTCACCCGCGCTTGTGACTGCCTGGTCATTTTCGTTGCTAAAGACCCGGCAACGGGGCGTTCCACTCCGGTTCCATCTTTTATTCCCACCACCGACGAGGAAAAGCGCGTTGCCGCCGCAGCGGAATCACGCATTGGTCTGCGCAAGGAAATTGAGCAGGAAATGCTTTCCCAGACCTACGACGGTGAGTCCGACGCTCCTCGTGTCGTACACCGATTCTTAGCAAAGCCCACCGATGTGAACTGGGGCGGAAACGTCCACGGTGGTACCGCGATGGAATGGATCGACGAAGCGGGCATGAACTGCACGATGGAGTGGTCTGGCGAGCGCACGGTTGCGGTCTACGCTGGCGGCATTCGCTTTTATAAGCCAATTCACATCGGTGATCTCATCGAGGTAGATGCGCGACTGACCCGAACTGATTCTCGATCCATGCACGTTACTGTGCACGTGAACTCTGGTGACCCGCGCGGAGGAAACGCGAACCTGGAAACTGCCATCCACGCCACATTTACGTATATCGGTATCAATATCGACGGCGATCCGCTGGCCGCGCGCAAGTTTATTCCTCGTACTGAGGAAGATAAGCGCCTCTCGGAGCACGCAGAGACTCTGCGGAAACTACGCGCGACGCATGCCCCGATGCCTCTGATCCCCGAGCCAGCAGCACCGAAGCTCGTAGATTAGTAAATCAGATCAGCCGAGCGCTAGACCACAACCATCCACACCGCGACGAGGTGAATAATCGCAGCGACGATCACCGCGGTGTGGAAATGCTCGTGATAACCATAAATCCGCGCGTTGCGACCGGGCCAACGAAATCCGTACATGAGCGCACCAAACGTGTACACGACGCCTCCCACCAGCAGCAACCACACCACCGTCGGCCCGGCCTGGGACCAAAGCTCGGGGATCAGCGGGACAACCAGCCACCCCAAGACGAGATAGACAGCGACGCTGAGCCAGCGAGGATGTTCGATCCACACGAGATTCATGATCACGCTGCCTATCGCACCCGTCCACGCAATGGCGAGTAGCCAGGTTGCCTGGCGTGGTTCCAGCACGATGAGCGACATCGGGGTGTATGTCGCCGCGATAAAAACAGCGATTGTGGAATGGTCCGCTCGGCGCCACCACTGCACTGTCGGCTGATCCCGCCACGGCATGCGGTGATACAAGCCGGACACCGCAAAGAGGAGGAAGAAGGCAACCGCGTAGATGGTGACTCCCAGCGCTTGCCACCAGGGCAGCGTCATCCATGCATACGTGGATAAAACACTGCCTGAGATAGTAGAAAGCAGCGCTGTACCCAAGTGGAACCAACCACGAGTAACGGGGCGTTGACCTCTATCAACGTAAACCACCGTGCGTTCAATAAGGCTCATATCTTCCTAACCTTCGGTAGCGTAACTTATGACATTGAAAAGTCTACGCATAATTGGCACGGCCATCGGGGTCTTTTTGTGCGCTACCCCCAACCATCGAAAAATCGGCCCGAGAGTTTAGGATCAATCAGTTATTCAATTCCTTGAGAAGCACATGCTTCTAGAACTTTCGGAGTCTATCGTGTCCACTCCCTCCCATCGTGGCCGACTTGCGGGCCTTGTCGCCGCAGTCCTGCTCGTTTCTAGTGCGCCCGCAACGCATGCCCAAGAACTATCGCAGGACCAGCTGCAAGATTCCGCAGAGTCTGCAGGCTATGACGTGGCCGGAGACGCTCTCGGGTCCGCTCTGGGTTCATCGTTTCCCTCAATCGGTTCTTCCACGGTCGGCGAAGCGGCCGTCACCCCGGATTTCACGCCGGCGCACGTCGTCGAAAAGCGACATCTTTCTGGCAACGAGTGGGAAGTGGACATCTACTCCCCTTCCAACGACTTGATCATCACGAACACGCTCGTCATGGCGGAAGGTAATGAGCCCCGTCCCAACGTGGTCCTCTTGCCGGGCCTGGGAGGCGGCGAAAACGAGCATTGGTCGCGCGACGCGGATCTGCCGGGTTACTTTGCAGGACAGCATGTCAACGTGTTGTCCGTGCATGGCGGGGCGGGCACGATGTTTACGGATTGGGTCAATGAGCACCCGGAAGACGGCCGTGTCGCGTGGGCGACCTGCCTGGGTCAAGAATTGCCACTCGTGTTGGAACAAGAGCTCTACGGCAATGGCAAGAATGCCATCGCGGGTATCTCCATGTCCGGAGGCCCAGCGCTCGATATTGCCGGTCGTTATCCGGAGAGCTACGTCGCTACCGCGTCACTGTCAGGATTCCCTGCGAGTTCGGGAGTATTCGGCTGGGGCATGCTGGGATACGTCACCATGGCACACGGGGGCACGCCTATCGACGTGTGGGGCGATGTGCTCAATCCGGCCTGGCAGGACCACGACCCGGCCGAGACCACCCAGCGGCTGCGCGGCAAGGCAGTCTTCGTGGGGCACGCCACCGGCAAGCCCGGCGAGATTGACAAGATGAACGACAACGACCCGTTTTTGGTGACCATCTCGGAAATGATGTCGGCGGCGTCATCGGAGTATTACATGAAAAAAGCCCGCGCCGACGGAGTCGACGTGGACTATGTTGTGCTGCCAGAGGGCCGTCACACCTTTGGGGTGTTTGAGGCCCTCCTGCACGAGGCGTGGGAAACCACCCTCGCCGAGGCGCTACTCAGCGAATAGTGCCTCAGCGAGTAGAAGTTACTCCACCACAGAGTTAGCGCCTACGGCGTGGCCGAAGAGCTCAGGCAGGGTGTTCGACCATGCCTGGGTGACCTCGTCCACGGAGACCTCGACACCTGCGAAGGACAGGGTGCCGGTGGTGTTGGTGGTGCCAATCTGAGCTGCAGGAATACCGAGCTCAGCTGCGCGTGCGAGGAGTGCATCAACGTGATCGGCGGTCGCAGCAATAACGACGCGGGAAGCCGACTCCGAGAACAACGCGGTGGTTGGGTCTGCATGCACTGCTGCAAGGTCCAGATCCACGCCAACACCATTGCGCTTGGCCATCTCGAATACGGTGACACCAAGGCCGCCCTCGGAGACATCGTGTGCCGCGGTCAGCGCGGTGTTGTCCACGAGGAATTCAGCCAGCTTCTCTTCGTTGGCCAGATCCACCTGAGGTGGCAGGCCGGACAAACCGCCGCCGAAGACCTGCTGGTAGATGGAGCCGCCGAACTCTTCCTTGGTCTCGCCGAGCGCGATGAGCACCTGAGGCTCTTCGATAGCCAGGAGATCAGGGCTGTGAGTTTCCGCCACGTCGTTGATCACGCCGAGCACACCAACAACAGGAGTTGGCAGGATCGGGGTCTCACCGGTCTGGTTGTAGAAGGACACGTTGCCGCCAGAGACTGGAATGTTCAGCTCCACAGCGCCGTCTGCCAGGCCGTGTACGGCCTCGCGGAACTGCCACATCACGTCAGGATTCTCCGGCGAACCGAAGTTCAGGCAGTTGGTCACAGCAACCGGACGAGCACCGGTAGATGCCACGTTGCGGTATGCCTCGGCCAAAGCCAGGCGCGCACCCATGTTGGGATCCAGGTAGGTGTAGCGACCAGACGCGTCCGCGGAGATAGCGACACCGCGGCCGGTTTCTTCGTCGATACGCAAAACGCCGGCGTCAGCGTGCTTTGCCTGCACGGTGTTGCCGCGCACGTAGCGGTCGTACTGCTCGGTGATGTAGTCGCGCGAGCACAGTGCAGACGATGCGACCATGTCCAGCAATGCCTGCTTGAGGTCTTCTTGCTTGTCGACGACTCCCTGCTCCTGCACCTCGTCCTGCCACTGTGGGCGGGCGTATGGACGCTCGTAAACAGGGCCCTCGTCGATGGTGGACGCTGGCGCGTCGATGACGAGCTCGCCCTGGTGGTAGACCAAGTAGCGATCCTTGTCTGCGGTAACTTCGCCGATTTCAGCGACGGTGACATCCCACTTGTTGCAGATGTCCTTGAACTTCTGCATGTTCTCTGGGGTCACAACAGCACACATGCGCTCCTGAGACTCGGAAGCCAGGATCTCTGCCGCGCTCATGTTCTCAGCGCGCAATGGCACATTGTCCAAGTTGACGGTCATGCCGCCGTCGCCTGCTGCTGCCAGCTCGGAGGTGGCACATGCGAGTCCGCCGCCACCGAGGTCTTGGATGCCCACGACAACGCCAGCCTGGTAGAGCTCCAGGCAGCACTCGATGAGGACCTTCTCTGCGAATGGGTCGCCGACCTGGACTGCAGGAAGCTTGCGCTCTTCGCCCTCTTCGAAGGAGGCGGAGCCCAGCACGGACACGCCGCCAATGCCGTCAAGGCCGGTGCGCGAACCAAAGAGCATGACCTTGTTGCCTGCACCCGATGCGAAGGCGAGCTTCAGGTCTTCGACCTTCAGGGTGCCCACGCACAGTGCGTTGACCAGCGGGTTGCCCAGGTAGGCCTCATCGAAGACGGTTTCGCCGCCGATGTTTGGCAGGCCGAGAGAGTTGCCGTAGCCACCGATACCGCTGACCACACCAGGCAGAACGCGGGAGGTATCAGGCGCGTCAGCTGGGCCGAAGCGGAGCTGATCCATCACGGCGATCGGGCGCGCACCCATGGCCATAATGTCGCGGACGATGCCGCCGACACCGGTTGCGGCACCCTGGTAAGGCTCCACGTAAGAAGGGTGGTTGTGGGACTCAACGCGGAAGGTCACTGCGTTGCCGTCTCCGATGTCCACCACGCCAGCGTTCTCGCCGATACCGGCGAGCAGCTTGGAGCCCATTTCCTCAGTCATGGTCTCACCGAAGTAGCGCAGGTGCACCTTGGAGGACTTGTAGGAGCAGTGCTCCGACCACATGACGGAGTAGACGGTGAGCTCGGCATCCGTTGGGCGGCGGCCAAGGATGTCCTTGATCTTTTGGTACTCGTCGTCTTTGAGTCCGAGTTCTACGTAAGGCTGTTCCAGTTCAGGGGTGCCCTGAGCGTTGTCGACAGTGTCGTTTGTGAACATGGATTACGCTCCAATCTTCGAAATCGCGGACAGGAACAGACCCAGTCCGTCGGTGGACGGCCCGGTGAGCAGCTCGACCGCGTGCTCTGGGTGCGGCATAAGGCCGACAACACGGCCGGTCTCGTTGGTGATGCCGGCAATCGCGTTGATCGAGCCGTTGTAGTTGTCCGTGTAACGGAAAACAACGCGGCCCTCAGCCTCGAGCTCGTCGATGGTGTGCTTTTCCGCCTGGAAACGGCCCTCGCCGTGCTTGGCTGGCACCAGGATCTTCTGGCCTTCCTCGAGCTGGTTAGTCCACGCGGTATCCGTGTTGACTACCTCAAGGTAGGTGTCGGTGCAGTGAAAGTGCAGGCCTTCGTTGCGCGTCAGCGCACCTGGGAGCAGGCCAGCCTCGGTGAGGATCTGGAAACCATTGCAGATGCCCAGGACTGGCATACCCTTGTTTGCCGCCTCAACGACCGACTGCATCATGGGAGCGAGTGCAGCGATTGCGCCGGAGCGCAGGTAGTCACCATAGGAGAAACCTCCTGGAACTACTACCGCGTCGACTCCGGTGAGATCGGTATCGGCGTGCCACAGCTTGACCGGCTCGGCGCCAGCGATACGCACGGCGCGCAGGGCGTCAACGTCATCGAGGGTGCCGGGAAAGGTGATTACCCCAATCTTTGCGATCACCGGACCACCTCAAAGTCCTCGATCACGGTGTTGGCAAGCAAGGTTTCTGCGACCTTGCGCAGGTCCTCGTCGCTGACGGAATCGTCTACTTCGAGTTCGAAGCGCTTGCCCTGGCGGACATCGGAGACGCCTGACACGCCGATCCTGCCGAGCGCACGAACTACTGCCTGACCTTGTGGGTCTAGGATCTCAGCCTTGGGCATGACATGTACAACTACACGGGCCATAGGGGTCCCCTTTGCGGTGATTGAATAGGTCGTTTCAACAGCGTTGAGTATACCCCTGTGGGCAAGTTCCTTGGACCCCTCCCCCGGGACCTGCAACTACCACGGCAAACGGGCGCCACACTCCGATATCTGCCCTGAAACGCAAGTGACCCAAGGTGCACTTGATATGACCAAACATTAAAAGAACTTAACCCGACCATTTCCGGAGAATGAACTTCCCAACAAATCATGGTGAAGTGCCTGATCGCCAAAAATCTTAGGTCAGCAAAGGATAGTTTCCTCGGATAAGAATAAGGGTCGGATTATGTCTTTGGTTTTATACACACCTTCGTTTTTCATTCGCCTGAAACAAGATCGGCTGTTGTTTTCCGCGCCAAAACATTCCTTTCCCTGCCCGTATTCCTTGCCCGCATTTTTCAAAGGAAACTCATGTCATTTTTCTCCCATTCCCGCCGCGCTTCCGCGTTTGCTGTGGCTCTGGCCGCAGGCAGCGTAGTCTTCGTCGCCCCCACTGCCTTCGCCGCTCCCGATGGCTCCAACATTGTCATTAACGAGTTGTATGGCGGAGGTGGCAATTCCGGCTCCGTATTCAACAATGACTTCGTCGAGCTCTACAACCCAACCGCCGAGCCCATCGACATCACCGGATGGACGCTGACCCAATTGTCTGCCGCCGGCAACGTCGGCAACCGCGCCCCCCTTTCCGGCATCGTCCCAGCCAACTCGTACTTCCTAATCCAGGGCGCTCCGGGCAATAACACGCCAGCACCGCTGCCCACCCCTGATTTTGAGGCACCAACTCTCGGCTACAGCGCAACGAACGCAAGTGCCGAGCTTCTCGACGAAAGCGGCGCCACGGTCGACCTCGTCGGTACCGGTTCTGCCACCCGCTTCGAGGGCTCCGCTGCTACTCCCGCCATGTCGAATGCCACCTCGGTCGAGCGCACCACCGTCGGAGTAGATACCGACGACAACGCCGCCGACTTCAGCGTTGCAAATCCCCCGACTCCGCAGAATTCCACTGGTGACGAGCCTGTCGACCCAGATCCTGAAGAGCCCGTCGATCCTGTTGATCCTGTTGATCCGGCAGAAATCACCCCAATCGCCGAGATCCAGGGCACCGGTCCTGCTACCCCACTCGAGGGCCAGACCGTGACCACAACGGGTGTTGTCACCGGTGTCTACGACCAAGGCGGCCGCAACGGCTACTACATCCAGACCGCGGGTACCGGCGGTGCGGTACAAAATGTTGGTGACGCTTCCGACGGCATTTTTGTCTACGCAGGCTCGGGTGCCAGCTACCCTGCGATCGGCGATTCCGTCCAGGTCACCGGCACTGCCACCGAGTACTTCGAGGTCACCCAGATCTCTAACTCACAGATGGAAATCCTGTCCGAACCACTGGATCCAATCACACCCGTCGAGATCGACACCCTGCCAGCTGGCGACGACGCACGCGAGCCTTATGAATCCATGCTGGTTCTGCCTACCGGCGACTACACGGTGACCAATAACTACGCGCTGAACACGTTCGGTGAGGTCGGCCTTGCACCTGGCACCGAGGCTTTCCGTCAGCCAACCGATGTCGTGTTGCCTGGCGCAGAGGCAAACGCACTCCAAGCCGAGATCGACGAGCAGCTGGTCACCTTGGATGACGGTCGCACGCCGAACTACATGAACAGCGACAAGTCCACTCCGCTGCCCTACATTGCAACCGAGGGCACCACCAATAAGTCCCTGCGCACCGGCGACGGCGTTGATTTCCAGCACCCAGTTGTCGTGCACTTTAGCCACAACTCGTGGCGCTTCCAGCCCACCACCCCAATCACCGGCAACAATACCGCTGCTGAACTGCCGATCTCGTGGGAAGATTCCCGCGCCGCTGAACTCGGTGTACCGGCTGCCGTGCAGGGTGAGTACTCGGTGGCTACCTTCAACGTACTGAACTACTTCACTTCCCTCGGCGAGGACGAGCCTGGCTGCCGCGCGTACAACGACATGTACGGCAACCCCGTGGCCACGGACTACTGCAACGTCCGTGGTGCTTACTCCACGGACGCGTTTAATGATCAGCAGATCAAGATCATCAACGCGATCAACCAGCTCGATGCCGACGTCATCGCTCTAGAGGAGATTGAAAACACCGCCACGGTCACCGGCGATGTCACGCGTCGCGACGAGTCCGTCGCCCACTTGGTCGAGGTGCTCAACATCTCCGCAGGCTCCAATAAATGGGATTATGTTGAATCTCCGATCGAGCTTGGCACCGATGAGGATTACATCCGCACTGCGTTCATCTTCCAGCCAGCACAGGTCGAGGTCGTGGGCGAATCCCGCATCTTCGACGATCCTGTTTTCACCGGCGTGGCACGTCAGCCGCTGGCACAGGAATTCCAGCCAGCCGGTGGCGGCGAGTCCTTTGTCGCTATCGCCAACCACTTCAAGTCCAAGGGCTCCGTTGCCAACGGCGATGCAGATATGGGCGACGGTCAGGGCAACAACGCTAACCTCCGCACGGAACAGGCGACGGCTTTGATCGAGCACCTCAACCAGCAAGACGACTGGGCGGACCTCCCAGTCTTCGTCCTGGGCGATCTGAACGCCTACTCGCAGGAGGACGCTGTGCGTCGCTTCGAGCAGGAAGGCTTCACCAACATCAACGAGTCGCATGCAGGTTCCACCCCGACCTACCAGTTCTCTGGTCTGCTGGGATCGCTGGACCACGCGCTGGGCAACGAGGCTGCAATGGACAATGTCGTAGACGCTGCCGTGTGGAACATCAACGCTGACGAGTCCATCGCCTACGAGTACTCGCGTCGCAACTACAACACCGTTGATTTCCACGACGAGAGCCCATTCCGCTCCTCCGACCACGACCCAATCAAGGTGGGCTTCACCCTCGGCGATCAGGGCACCCCTGAGGAGCCAGGCGAAGACGATCCTGCACGAAGCTCGTCGTCAAGCTCCTCGCAGCTCAGCTCGACTAGCTCCCGAGGCGTCTTTGGTCGCTTGTTCCAGCGCTTTGGGATGTAATTCTCACAGCTCAACTGCCTGAGATTAAAAAGAGCGCCAGCTTCCTTTAGTGGAGGCTGGCGCTTTTGGTCTATTCAGGCAACTTTTCTTCAAGCAGAGCCACAACGTCTGGGTCGTCAGGTGTGGTTGCCGACCTAAACCGGGCAACCACTTCGCCATCTGAATCAATGAGGAACTTCTCAAAGTTCCACTTCACATCACCGGCTTCGCCATCGACATCGGCATTTTTGGTGAGCTCTTGGAAAACCGAGTCGGCGTCCTCGCCGTTGACGTCCGACTTGGACAGAAGTGGGAAGCTCACGTTGTAATCTTCGGCGTAGTGCTGTTGGATCTCTTCATCGGGCAAAGGTTCTTGGCCCCCGAATTGGTTGCTGGGTGCGCCGATCACGGTGAGGCCACGGCCGCCGTAGGTTTCTTGCAGGTTTTCTAGCTGGTGGAGCTGCGGAGTGAAGCCACACTCAGACGCGGTGTTCACCACGAGGATGAGGTTGTCTCCGGCAATGTCGTTGAGGGTTGTTTTGGTGCCGTCGTTCAGGGTGATTTCAGTGTCTCGAAGTGTCATGCCCCTAGGCTACCGATGAAGTAATTGATAATCGCTGGGAATTGCCCCCGTATCCGCTGCAGCCACTGCTGCCGCAAGAAAATCACGGGCTACTTTCTTCTCCGCAAGGTTTCTGCCTGAGATGGAGAGTCGAATGGAGTTTCCTTTTGCTGCACCGCGTTCCGCTGCGCGAATGATGTTGCGGCGCCACCATTTCGCTGCGCCGAACCCCTCGCCGACCGAAAGGTTGCGTGCAGCAAGGAATTCGCCCGTCGACAGGTTATAGATCCCCTTCGTCGAGGCAGCGACGCTAAAGTCGAATTCAGGCAGTACCTGCAGAGTTCCCTCGGAGAGACGCCACCTCGGAGGGGCAAAAATATTCAGATCGAACCCGATGCTTTTCATCTGGCGAGTCGCCCCCTTGAGCCGCAGGCGGGCCTCATGTGATTCCAGATGAGCAAACTCCGAACGCCTGCCCTGGACGGGTTGATCGAAACCATTCAGGATGAGCGTGCGCCCGGATTCTTGCTGTTCCTCCAACCACGAGCGTGTGCTGGCATCTTTGGCCAAATGCCAGTTGCCATCAATATGTGGCGCAACAAGTAAGGAAACCGGAATCTTTTCCTTGTCGAGGCGGGAAACGAGTTTGGCCACGTCCTTGCGGGTGTCATCAAAAATAGATGAAACAGATACAAGGAGGTGGCCGGTCATAGGGATTATTCTTCCACAGGTCTGCGTGCAGTGCGCGCTAAGCGCAAGCACTTCAAAACCCGGGAACTACTCCACGGCGGTCGCTGTTTTCAGCGTCCACGCGTACTCGAATGCTGTCTGGCGCCACCGGTCATATCGGCCTGAAACGCCACCGTGGCCGGCGCTCATTTCGCACTTGAGCAAGAACTCGCCCCCGGTTGCCTTCGCACGCAGTTCCGCGATCCACTTAGCGGGCTCAACATAGAGCACGCGAGTATCGTTCAGGCTGGTCACCGCCAGGATATTTGGGTACTCCTTCGCCTCGATATTCTCGTAAGGTGCGTAGGAAGCCATGTAGTCGTAGACCTCAGGATCGTGGTACGGGTCGCCCCATTCATCCCATTCGGTGACCGTGAGCGGCAGTTCCGGCATCAGAATTGAGGTCAGTGGGTCGACGAAAGGAACGATGGCCTGGATTCCAGCGAATTTCTCCGGGGCCATGTTCGCAATTGCACCCATGAGCAGGCCGCCGGCGGATCCGCCCTCTGCGACGAGTTGGGAGGAAGTGGTAAGGCCTTCGTCGATAAGCATGTCGGCGACGGCGATGAAGTCGGTGAAGGTGTTCTTCTTTTTCATCAACTTGCCGTTGTCGTACCAGAGGCGGCCGAGCTCGCCGCCACCGCGGACGTGCGCGATGGCAAAGATCATGCCACGGTCCATCAGCGAGAGGCGCGCGATGGAAAAGCCCGGATCGATCGAGGTCTCGTAGGAGCCATAGGCATACAGCAAGGTGGGCTGTGGCTGGCTGCGGTCTAAATCGGCGCGGTGGACGATGGAGACGGGGACGAGCGTGCCGTCTTCGGCTTTTGCCCACTGGCGGTAGGACGTGTATTCCTCCGGGTTGTAGCCGCCGAGGATTTCTTGTTCCTTCAGCAGGGTTTTCTCGCCGGTGGCCACGCGGTAGTCGAAGAGTTGGGCAGGTTGTGTGAACGAGACATACGCCAGGCGGTAAACGGGAGCATCCCACTCGGGGTTGCCACTGGCACCCACGGTGTAGAGCTCTTCGTCGAAACGCAACTCCTCGAACTCGCCGAACTCCCCGCCGTTGAATTGCATGAACGCGACGCGTCCGATGCCTCCGCGGCGATACACAAGTGCCATGAAGTCGCGGTAGGTGTCTACGCCTTCGATGCGGACTTCGTCGTCGTGTCGGACCAGTTCATCGAGCTCGCGCAGCGGGACCACGGAATCCCTGCGGCATTGCCCGACGGAGAAGTTCGGGCCGTGAGCATTGTGGGTGACAACCCAGTACTCGGTGCCGTGGAGCTCCACGTAGTCGACGCCGTATTCGATGCCCTGTTCGCGCGGCCACAGCACGGTGAACTCGCCCTCCGGGTCCTGCATATCCAGCACCCGGGTCTCGGAGGTGATCTTCGATGAAGACTCGATCACGAGGATGCGATCCGCGCGGTCTGCTCCCACACCCACGTTGAATTTTTCGTCTTCTTCGCGGTAGACCAGCACGTCTTCTTCGGGCGCGGTGCCCATCTTGTGCCGCCACACGGAATCGGGGCGCCATGCCTCGTCGACGCGCTGGTAGAACAGGTAGTCCTCGCCCGCCCACGTGGCGCCGTAGAAGACGCCCTCCAGGGTATCGGGGAGCAGCTCTCCTGTTTCCAGGTCCTTGACGTACATGGTGAAGCGCTCGTTGCCAGCGGTGTCAACGGAATAGGCCAGGTAGCGCCCCGAGGTTGTCACCGAGGAGGCGCCGATGGAGAAGAAGTCGTGGCCCTCGGCAAGCTCATTCATGTCCAAGATGATCTGCTCGCCGGGCAGCCCCGAGCCGTCTTCTGGCAGCGTCGGCGGAATCCACGGGTCGGTGCCTTCCTCGACGGGGACGCGGCAGCTCAGCCCGTAGTTCTTCCCCTCGATGGTGCGACCGTAGTACCAAAAGTCTCCCGCACGCTGTGGGGTCGACATATCGGTCTCTTTGGTGCGTCCCTTGATCTCCTGGAAGACCTGTTCGGTCAGATCATCCAGGTCGGCGGTCTGCTGCTTGGTGTAAGCGTTTTCTGCATTGAGGTAATCCAGGGTTTCCTGAGATTCCTTGTCACGCAGCCACTCGTAATTATCCACAAAATCGCGGCCATGAAAGCTGCGCGTGGTGGGATGGATCGGGGCGACAGGTGCTGAAATCGGGTCATGCGTCATAACCGCCAATGCTATCAACTGACGCCGACACCGGTCTTAGGCGGTATTAAACGCAGTCGCCCAACCACGAATGGAATTTTTCCCCACTCAGGCGCTCGTAGGCTTCGATGTAGCGCTCGCGCGTTGCTTCCACCACGGAACCAGGCAGCGCAGGCGGAGGCGTTTCGCTACCCGGCTCCCAACCAGACTTCTCACTGGTCAACCAGTTACGCACGTACTGCTTATCAAAGCTCGGCTGAACCTTGCCCTCTTCGTACGTATCGGCAGGCCAGTAACGGGAGGAATCGGGGGTGAGCACCTCGTCGCCAAGTACTAATGTGCCGTCTTTATCGAGGCCGAACTCGAGCTTCGTGTCAGCCAAGATGATGCCCTTTTCCTCGGCGATGCGGGAGGCCTCGGAGTAGATTTTCAGCGTTGCGTCGCGCAGCTCGTTGGCTCGGGCTTCGCCGAGCTTATCGACGACGTACTCGAAGGAAACGTTCTCGTCGTGGTCACCCTGCTCCGCCTTGGTGGCCGGGGTGAAGATCGGCTCGGCCAGCTTGGAGGCCTCGGTCAGGCCCGCTGGCAGCTCAATGCCGCACACGGTGCCGTCAGCTTTGTACTCCTTCAGGCCCGATCCGGTGAGGTAGCCACGCGCGACGCACTCGAATGGGATCATTTCAAGGCGCTTGACGACGAGCGCACGCCCCAGCACTTCTTCTGGGATGCGCGGATCGTCGATGGGGCCGGCGAGGTGATTCGGGAAATCGATCTGCTCGAAGAAGAACACACTCGTAGCCGTGAGCACGCGCCCCTTATCGGGGATCAGTGGCTCCAAGGCGAAGTCAAAAGCAGAAATACGGTCTGTAGCCACCATCAGCAAGGTGTCCGCGTCGATCTCGTAGATTTCGCGGACCTTACCTGCAGAAAGGTGGGTGTAATCGGACAACTCTGGTCGCATGGGACCACAGTTTAGTCCCCTGTGCGCTACGGGGGAAACGGAACCGAAAACTCTGTCAGGACCCTTAGAGGATTTCTCCTGGCGAGTACTTCGCTGCCTCTGGGTAACGGTTGACCAAATCTTGGATGCGGTGCAGCACGTTATTGACCTGAGTCTCCGATGCACCGATAAAGACCTCGCGGTCCGCCAGCACGCCGTCGAGCTCTTCTTGTGTCATGTTCAAGCGACCATCTGCGGCGAGGCGCTCGGTGAGGTTCTGCTCTGCCCCTTCCTGGCGCATATCCAGTGCCATGGCCACCGCGTTCTCCTTGATCACCTCATGCGCGGTCTCGCGACCGACGCCCTTGCGCACCGCCGCCATGAGGATGCGGGTGGTGCCCAGGAATGGCAGGTAGCGCTCCAGCTCGCGGTTGATCATGGCGGGGAAGACGCCGAACTCGTCGAGGACGGTAAGGAAGGTCTCCAGCATGCCGTCCATGGCGAAGAATGCATCCGGCAAAGCAACGCGGCGCACCACGGAGCAGAAGACGTCGCCTTCGTTCCACTGCTGACCGGCCAGGTCCGCGGTCATGGTGAGGTAGCCGCGCAGGATGACCTGGAAACCACAAACACGCTCACAGGAACGTGCGTTCATCTTGTGTGGCATGGCCGACGAACCAACCTGGCCCTCTTTGAAGCCCTCGGTGACGGTCTCGTTGCCCGCCATCAGACGAATCGTGGTCGCCAGCGACGATGGACCAGCACCCAGCTGGACCAGCGCGGAGACCACATCGAAGTCGAGGGAGCGTGGGTAGATCTGGCCCACGGAATCGAAGATCTGGGAGAAGCCCAGGTAGTCGGCGATGGAGGTTTCCAGGGACTGCAGCTTGATCTGGTCGCCGTCGAGGAGATCCAGCATGTCCTGGGAGGTGCCCATCGGGCCCTTGATGCCGCGCAGTGGGTAGCGGCCCAGAAGATCGTCGATACGCGACATGGCCACGAGCATCTCGTCGGCGGCAGACGCGAAGCGCTTGCCCATAGTGGTGGCCTGCGCGGCGACGTTGTGGGAGCGACCGGCCATGACCAGCGTCTTGTACTCGGCGGCGCGGTTGCCGATGCGGTTGAGCACGGCCACAGCCTTGTCGCGCACGATTTCTAGCGAGCGGTACACCTGGAGCTGCTCGACGTTCTCCGTGAGGTCACGACTGGTCATGCCCTTGTGGATTTCCTCGTAGCCAGCCAAAGCGTTGAACTCTTCGATGCGGGCCTTCACGTCGTGGCGGGTAACGCGCTCACGTGCTGCAATGGAGTCTAGGTCAACCTGGTCGATGACGGCCTGGTACGCCTCGATCGCGCCGTTCGGGATGTCGATGCCCAGGTCCTTCTGGGCGTGCATGACGGCGATCCAGAGCTGGCGCTCCAGGATGATCTTGTGTTCCGGGCTCCACAGCTGGGCCATCGTTGGAGAGGCGTAACGGGAGGAGAGCACGTTTGCGATTACTGGTTTATTTGCCACTGCAGCGAATTCCTTTGTAGTTCGGGCTTCTAATTCAAGCTAATTCAAGTAAGCATCGAGGCGGGCACACGCGTCGCGCGCCTGCTCAGGGGTGGAACACAAGCTCAATCGTACCCACGTGTTTCCGTTGACTGGATCAAAGTCCACGCCCGGCGCGAATGCGACGCCGATCTCGTCGACAAGCTGGATGCACCAGGCCTCGGAATCATCGGTGTACTTCGACACATCCAGCCACAGGTAGAGCCCGCCGTCCGGGTCCGCCATCGTATCCAGGCCGGTCTTCGGTAATTCCTCAAGCAGTACCTCGCGCACGGCGCGATAGTCCTCGACATAGCCGTCCAGGGTTGCTCGGGATGCTTCAGAGAAGGCTCCCTTCGCCGCTACCTGGGAGACTGCCGGAGCGCACAGTGCCAAGGAGGCCTGGAGATTTTCCACCGGTTCGAGCAGTGCGTCAGGCAAAATGAGCCAGCCCACGCGCCAGCCGGTCATGGAGTAGTACTTCGACAGGGTGCCCACGACGATGGCGTTGTCAGAGAACTGGCGCGCGGTGGCCTCAGGGCGCCCAAAGCTCATCCCGTGGTAGTCCTCGTCAGAGATCAGCCAGGCGCCGTTGTCGTCGCACCACTTGGCAATGCGCTCGAGTTCTTCCGGGTCGATGATGGTGCCGGTGGGGTTGCCCGGGCTGGTCACCATCACGGCGTCGGGTTTGAGCTCATCCAACATGTCGGCCGTGGGCTGGAAACGCGTGGAGGCATCGCAGACCATATCGACGATCTTGCAGCCCAGCGACTCCAAAATATTGCGGTACGCCGGGTAACCGGGCCGGGGCAGCGCCACGGTATCGCCTGCATCGAGGCAGGCCAGGAATGCATTGACGAAGCCGCCGGAGGAACCGGTGGTGATAATGACATTGTCCGCGTTGGTAGTCACGCCGTAGGTCTCGGAGTGCCAGTTCGCGATGATTTCGCGCAGCTCACGGTCGCCGACAACCTCGGTGTAGCCCAGGGCATCGGTGTGCAGCACCTCGGAGACAGCCTCAAGCGCGGGCGCCGGGGCGCCCGTGGAGGGCTGTCCCGCACACAACATGATCGTATCTTTGCCTTCACGCTTGCGCCGGTGCACCAGGTCGAGCATGCGCATCACGCGAAACGGCTGGACTTGCCCGCGCTGAGAGATTGATTGGCCACTACCAAGCGATTCGTTCATGGTTCTAGCTTAAACCGTGATCTCTCCGTCGAGCGCACGCCGTCCGATGTCACGGCGGTAGAAGGAACCGTCCAGCTGGATTTGCTCGATCTGGGCGTAGGCATCTTGGCGTGCTTCCGCGAGATCAGCGCCGACACCCACCACGTTGAGCACGCGCCCACCGCTAGAGACAAGCTCGCCGTTGTCATTCGTGGACGTACCGGCATGAACCGCGCGCTCAAGGCCGGCACCGGTGATAGCACCACCGGTGACAGGTGATGCAGGGTAGTTTTCGGCTGCGAGCACCACCGTAATTGCCGAGCCGTCTTTCCACTGCAGCTCAGGCTGCTGATCCAGCGTGCCGTTCGCGGTGGCTGCCAGCACGTCGGCCAGTGGGGTTTCCAGCAACGCCAGGACTGCTTGGGTCTCCGGGTCACCGAAACGGGCGTTGAACTCAATCACGGATGGGCCGTCTGCGCCCCACGCCAGGCCCGCATAGAGCAGACCGGAGTAAGGAATTCCGCGCTTGACCATTTCCTTCGCCACGGGTTCGACTACCTCGGTGACGATGCGCTGCACGCCCTCCTCGGGAAGCCAGGGCAGCGGCGCATAGGCACCCATGCCACCGGTGTTGGGGCCCTCGTCTTCGTCGTAGGCGCGCTTGTGATCCTGTGCGGGAAGTAGCGGCACGACGGTTTCGCCGTCAACCAGGCAGAACAGGCTGACCTCGGGGCCGTCGAGGAAGGATTCCACGAGCACCGGATTGCCGCCTTCGATGACACTGCGGGCGTGCTCGGCTGCTGCCTCGCGGTCCTGGGTGACCACAACACCCTTACCGCCGGCAAGCCCGTCATCCTTGACCACATAATTCGGGCCGAAGTTATCAAGCACACCGTCGATCTCGCTGACATCGGTGATGCGCTCAGCCTGCGCGGTCTTGACACCGGCGGCTGCCATCACGTCTTTAGCGAAGGCCTTCGAGCCCTCGATCTGCGCGGCCTCTTGAGAGGGGCCGAAGACTGCGAATCCTGCCTCACGGAGTGCGTCGCCGGCACCTGCGACCAGCGGAATCTCTGGGCCAATCACAACCAGGTCCGCTTCGACCTCGCGGGCGACCTTCACCACATCGAGGGGGTCTTTCACGTCGCAGGGCAAACAGGTGGCAATCTCAGCGATTCCCGCGTTACCTGGGGCGACAAAAAGCTCGTGTCCGTCCATGGCCTTCGCAAGGGCGTGCTCGCGGCCTCCGGATCCAATAATGAGTATGCGCATGTCGCTCATCGTAGCGCGCAAATAGGTAAGGTTTGGCATCATGAGTAGCGTATTCACGAAGATCATTAACGGAGAGCTCCCTGGTCGCTTCATCTACCGCGATGAAGACGTCGTAGCCTTCCTGTCCATCAACCCAGTTACCTACGGTCACACCCTGGTTATTCCCGTTGAAGAGGTTGACAAGTGGACTGATCTGAAGCCTGAAACCTGGCTAGCCCTCAATGAACTCTCCCAGGACATTGGCCGTGCCATCATCGAGGTGTTCGACGCCGAGCGCGCCGCCTACCTCATCGCAGGTTTCGAGGTTCCTCACACCCACATCCATGTGTTCCCTGCGAACGACATGTCGGGCTATAACCTCTCGGCTGCCATTCCTGCGGATCAGACCGACCCGGAGAAGATGGATGAGGCTGCGGCGAAGCTCCGCGAAGCACTGGGCACCGACGAGAACGGTTTCCCCAACTAGCCTTTAGCCCCAGTTCGGCTCTGTAATCCCCTCGAGTTCCGCCTGCTTTTCCACAAGGGAAAGCAGGTAGGCCTCGTTACCTCCGTAGGCAGCGGAGAACCGCTTGTCTTGGGTGTACATCTGGGCCAGCACCCATTGACGGGCCCGCGAGCATTCGTACCACTGCCCAATCGATGCACGGTGGCGCTCCACAAGTTCTAGCGCCTCAGCACTGCCCGGCTGCACACCGGAGTCTTTCGCCGCGGCAAGGTCGCGCGCAAACTCGTCCTGTTCCTGCTTGAAGCGGGCCCAATCCTCATCTTTGAGGTTGTCCACCCGCGCCTGGGACTGCGCCCACTCGTCTGAGTCGCCCCAGCGCTCTTCTGCTTCTTTTTGATATTCCGGCATGTTTTCGCCGAAGTACTGCGCCAATTTATCCATTGTCGATTCTCCTTGTTCGGCCTGTGCGATTAGTTGATCGACCGATTCAAGCTGGCGCTTTAGAGCAGTTTGCTTTGCGACGAGCCCCTCGCGGTGCTCGCGCAACGCCGCAGAAAGGTGTGCGCCGCGTGCGTCGTCGATAAGCACTGCAATGTCTGCGAGCTTGACCCCCGCCGCCTGGTACAACACGATGGCTGCGCCGCGCTCGAGATCCTGCTCTGTGTAGAGCCGATAATCGGACCACGTGCGCCACGTCGGGGTGAGTACACCGATATCGTCCCAATGCCGCAGTGCCTTGGGGGTGACCCCGAGGATCTGTGCGGCTTGGCCAATGGTGAACTCTTTGTCGGTCATGATGCTCAGTGTGAGCCTTGCCGCAGGGGCAAGGTCAAGACTTCGACTTCTTTTCTTTCTTATTGTCCGTTTTTTCGTCGGCTGCGTCGTCGCCCTGGCCTTCCCCGAAGGAGTCTCGCAGGCGAGGCAGTGTGACGGTGAAGGTGGAGCCCTCGCCTTCGACCGATGCCACCGAAATGGTGCCGTTGTGCTGCTCGACCAGGGACTTAGTAATGGCCAGGCCGAGACCCGAGCCACCTCCGTTGCCGCGGGTGCGTGATGTATCGGCGCGGTAGAAACGCTCGAAGATGTGCTTGGACACCTCTTCGTTCATGCCGATTCCGTTGTCCGCGACGTCGATGTAGACGTTATCATTGTCTTGCCGCAAGGTCATACGCACCTCTGCGTCGCTACCGCCATGCTTGAGGCCGTTGACAACTAGGTTGAGCAGGATTTGGTGCATCCGGTCGGGGTCGCCTTGAATCAGCGGGACAGCGGCGGTGGAGTTTTCCACGGAGATCGTCCGCTCTGGGAAAGCGGCGCGCGCAGAGCTTGCCACGGCGAGGGTGAGCTCCAGCATGTCCACCGACTTCAGGTTCAACCGTGAGCCTTCGGCTCTGGTCAGTGCGAGGAGGTCTTCGACAAGGAATTTCATGCGCTTCGACTCGTCGTCGATTTTGCCGAGTACGAAATCCACGTCATCAGTCGCGCCCTGACGGTACAGCTCGGTGAACCCGCGCAGGCTGGTCAAAGGCGTGCGCAACTCGTGCGAGGCGTCGCCGACGAAGCGGCGCATCTGTTCCTCTTTCGACTTTGACTCTTCGACGGAATCGGTGAGCCGACCGAGCATCTTGTTCAGCGCGTAGGACAGTTCGCCAACCTCGGTCTCGCGAGGCCACTCAGGAACACGACGATCCAAGTCGCCGTCGGCGATCGCAAGAGCGGTGCTTTCCACCTCGCGCAGCGGACGCAGTGCGCGGCGCACGAGGTAGTGGGCCGCAATACCCATCAGCAACAGGACGATGACTGCGATGATGGTTTGGATAGCCATCAGGCTACGCAGCAGGTTGTCCTCTTGGTCGAGAGATTTAGCCACGATAGTGATCGAACCGTCCGGGCTCGGTGCAGCAATGGCGCGCCATTCCCGGTCCTCCAGGGAATGCTCCATGGAGTTGATGGTGATGGGCACACCGTATTCGGAGATTTGGGTGTAGTCCGGCGGACTCCCCTGATCGTTGACAATCCGGATGGAGCCATGCGGGGAGAGCGTGATTTGGCAGTAGTCAGAAGGTAACCCTGAGACCGAGGAGGCGCGCTGCAATTGGTTTCCACGCGCCCACGAATCGATGCCCGCGGTGAGGTCGTCGTCGACGCGCTGGTACAACACCTCGCGCAGAATCGTGTGCACGGCCAAGGAACTGCCGATGAGCCCGGCGCCTGAGATCAACACCACGAGCACAACGAGCCAAGTTCGCATGGGTAGCGGAGGGCGCTCACCGCGCCTAATCCTGGACGCTTTGCTTCCTTTGTCCTCATTCCCCGACGAAGGGTTCTGCACTTCGTTGGTGACTTCTACTGTCATAAGCTAACGACCCTAAATTACTAACCCTGTAAAAACTTGGGAATACTCGGGAAGGAAAGTAAGTGTTCTTACTGGCCTTTACTGACGGGGCGTGCGCAAAACGTATCCCACGCCTCGCACGGTGTGGATCAGCGGAACATCACCGGTGTCGATCTTACGACGCAGGTAGGAAATGTAGGACTCCACCACGTTGCCGTCGCCACCAAAGTCGTAGTGCCAGACGTTGTCGAGGATCTTCGACTTAGACAAGACCACTTCCGCATTGAGCATGAGGTAACGCAGCAGATTGAACTCCGTCGGAGACAGGTCGATGATCTCGCCGCCCTTGGTGACCTCGTGAGTTTCATCATTCAAGGTCAGGTCAGCGTAGCGGATCGTCGAGTCTTCGCTTGCGGATTCGGTAACGTTGCCGCGGCGCAGGATGACCCTCAGGCGGGTGATTACCTCTTCGAGGGAGAATGGCTTGGTCACGTAGTCGTCGGCGCCAATGGTGAGGCCGTGAATCCGATCTTCCACCGCATCCTTCGCCGTCAGGAACAGCACTGGGCCATCGATCCCCTCGGCGCGCAGCTTCCCCAACAGTTCGAAGCCGTCCATGTTCGGCATCATCACATCGAGGATATAAGCGTCAGGATTGAATTCGCGGGCGATTCGCAGAGCTTCCTGCCCGGAGTTTGCGCTTTCAACTTCAAATCCCTGGAATTTCAGGGAGACGGTGAGCAGTTCGACGATGTTGGGCTCGTCATCTACGACAAGCACCTTCACGTTCTGTGTGTTTTGTGAATCAGACATTACAATTTTCCGCCTTCTGTACGATTTGTTCTCTAGTCAACTCCTCGAAGCTGTACGTTTACTGAATGCCTGCTGTACATCGGTTCCGAGGGCAAAACAGGGCGTCTACCTCTACTATCAACGTATGACGACTCACCAGAATGCAACCCCGGGAGCCACCTCGCGCCGCACCGACAAACTCTCCGTTGCAGCCTGGTCTGCCTGGGACGCAGGCTCCGCCGCTTTTAACGCCGTCTTGCTGACATTTATCTTCTCTGTGTATCTCGTGGACACCGTCGGTAAAAACGTCGAGGGAAGCATCTCTGCCTCCCAATGGTACTCATTTGCCATGGCAGCAGCGGGTGTCTTTATCGCGCTCGTCACGCCAGTGATGGGCCAGCGCGCGGATCAAAAAGGCACCCGTAAACGCTCTGTGGTGATGTGGACGTTGCTCACCATCGTCGCCATGGCACTGTTGTTTTTCGTCGAGGACAGCTCAGCGCAATATTTCTGGCTGGGTGTCATTTTGCTCGCGGTGGCATCCGTGACCATCGAGTTCGCAGAAGTGTCCTATTTCGCGATGCTGAACCAAGTCTCGACGCCTGAGACCGTAGGCAAAGTATCCGGCATTGGCTGGGCCGCTGGCTACGTTGGCGGAATTGTCTTGCTGCTGGTCTGCTTCGTCGGATTCATCTCTGGTGACGGCGACACTCGCGGACTGCTCAATCTGCCTATCGAAAACGGCCTGAATATCCGCCTCGTCGCGCTCTTCGCCGCAGCATGGTTCTTCCTCCATGCACTGCCGCTAATGTTCCGCATCCCAGAAATCACGGGGCAAGATGCCGGGTTTAAAGAATCATTCGTCGATTCCTACAAGCGTCTCTTCCGCGACATCAAGCAAATGTGGCACACCAACCGCAACGGTCTGACCTTCCTGATCGCCTCCGCTGTCTTCCGCGACGGACTCGCCGGCGTATTCACGTTCGGCGCAATCCTCGCGGTTACCGTCTTTGGGCTCTCAGCCAGCGACGTCCTCATCTTCGGCATCGCCGCCAATGTCGTCGCGGCTATTGGCGCAGCAATAGGCGGGCTTCTCGACGATAAAATCGGCCCCCGCACAGTCATCATCGGCTCGCTCACCCTAATGATCCTTGCCGGAGTGGGACTGTTCTTCGTCGAGGGCCCTACGGCCTTTTGGATCCTCGGTTTAATCCTGTGCATGTTCGTCGGCCCTGCCCAGTCGGCTGCGCGCTCCTTCGTCGCCCGCGTTGCCGAGCCAGGCAAGGAAGGCCAGATCTTCGGCCTCTACACAACTACTGGACGTGCCGTTTCCTGGCTCACCCCGGCTCTGTTCGGCCTATTCGTAGGGCTGGGCAACATGGGCGACCGAGCTGGCATCATCGGCATCATCGTGGTCTTGCTCGCGGGCTTGCTGCTACTTCTGCCAGTGCGTGATCCGCAGCAGGGGGCTGAAACAAGAGCGGTTTAGCAAAGTGAAACGGCCGGTCGTCGCGAAGCTTTTTGCTTCACCACCACCGGCCGTTCCTCTTCAGAGCTGGAGACGAGACTTGAACTCGCAACCTACGCATTACAAGTGCGTTGCGCTACCGATTGCGCCACTCCAGCACTGAAACGATATTACACGTCGCGAGCAATGAGGTCATCAAGCGGGGTAGGCGAAATGAGGAACGGGGGAACCTCAAGCACTGAATATGCACCATATGCTTGGTTTTCCTGCATGCGCACCGCCGCGCGAGCGTATGCAATAGCAACAGCGCCGGTAAAATCAGGGTTGCGCTCAAGCTCCAAGGTGTACTCGATCAGGTGATGGAATCCGCCCGTGTCACCGGTGGTGACTACGTGTCCGCCGTGCGGCATTCCAGTGTGTTCTGCGTCGAAAGTTGCCTCGTCGACGAAGTGCACCTCGACCTGGTAGCCCACGAAGTAGTCAGGCATAGTGCGGATCTCGTTCTCGATGCGCTCCTGATCAGCCTCGTCAGCCACGATGTAGCACACGCGCTTGTGGGCGCTCTTGCCATCGAGGCCTTCGGTCTCGCCGTTGCGTGCGCGCTGCAAAGCGTCTTCTGCAGGGATGGTGTACTGCACTCCCTTGATCACACCGTCGATGCGACGCACTGCGTCGGAGTGACCCTGGGACAGGCCCGGACCCCAGAACGTATTCTGCTTCGCGTTGGGCAGGATCGCCTCGGCCATGGTGCGGTTGATCGAGAACATGCCTGGATCCCAACCGGTAGACACGATGGCAACGGTCTCGTGTGCTTCCGCGACCTCGTTCATCGTCTGACGGTGACGTGGGACATCGCGGTGGTTGTCGTAGGTATCTACAGTGTTGACGTGCTTGGCAAACTCTGGAGCCTGCTCAGGAATGTCGGTGGCGGAGCCGAGGCACAGGATCGCGACGTCGATTTCGTCGCTGTACTTTTCAAATTCAGCCACTGGCAACACCCGAGTGTCGGTGTCCAGGGTGTCGCGGCGGGAGAAGATCGCGCTCACTTCCATATCTGGCTGCAGTGCGACGAGTTTTTCCACGCTCTTGCCCAGATTTCCATAGCCGACGATTCCTACGCGCATGTGTGACGTGCTCCTTTACGTTGGGGGTGAGTGTTTTCCACCCTACCCTGGTGCATCAGTAGTCCCAGGAATACTACAGGCGTTAAGGTGCGTATGTGCCCAATGTGTTTGAGAAATTGAGGGATGCACTTCGCGGTGGCGGGCATGTAGCCACCATTGATACCGCGATGGCTTCCCCGCCGCCGTCGCCACTCGCACCAGTCGACCTCACTAATCCTGCCCAGGTGGCAGCAGTGATGAATATCGCCGCCAGAATCGGCGATATCTTGCTTTCCTCAGGCACCCCGAACGCGGATGCGCGCGCTCAGATCCACACGGTCACCTCGTCGTACGGCCTGCACTATTGCCACATAGACATCACGCTCAATTCCATCCGTTTGCACACCACCATCGGCACGACCACGAAGCAGCCGGTCAGTGTCATGCGCGTGGTCAAGAGCATGGATACGAATTTCTCCAAGCTCTCCGAGGTCGACCGGTTGATCCGTTCGATCCGCTCCGGTGCGACTCCGCCAGAGCTGGCCGAGAAAATTCTCGACGAGATCAGCCTCTCTCCACCTCCGCATGGCCCGGGTCTCGCATTGTTGGGGTGGGCCGCGATGGGCGGTGGCGTCTCCATCTTGTTTGGTGGCGACTTATATATGGCGCTCACCGGTGCGATCACCGCCTACCTCATCATGCTTGTGAATGGTTGGCTGAGCAGGCGCGAACTTCCGTACTTCTTTCAGTGCGTCCTGGGTGGGTTACTTGCAACGATCCCAGCATATATCGCGTACGAAATCGGCGGCTATTTCGGGCTGCAGTTCTCGCCGAGCCTAGCTATTGCATCGGGCATTGTTGTCCTGCTTGCTGGGTTAACTCTGGTGCAATCGCTGCAAGACGGTATGACCGGGGCTCCGGTGACGGCGAGCGCCAGATTCTTCGAAACGCTGCTGAACACGGGCGGCATCGTCGCTGGAGTGGCCACAGGAATTCAACTTTCAGCCCTGGTTGGCCCCGGTTTACCACCGATCCAGACTGGCACCGTGACCCCAACATTTGGCTCAGCGATCGCCAGCATTACCGCAGGCACCATCGCAGTTATCGGGTTTGCGCTGGCGTGCTACGCGGACAAGACGGCGCTGTGGGTGTCCGGCTTAACCGCCGCGATTGGCTCCATCACCTATTACATCGTGCTCCTGCCCGCCGGGGTGAGTTCTGTGTTCGCTGCGGCAGTATGCGCCGCCATGATTGGCCTTGCCGGTGGTTTGCTCGCCCGCCGCTTCATGGTGCCTCCACTGATTACAGCAATCGCAGGTGTTACTCCCTTCCTTCCCGGTCTGTCCGTCTACCGCGGTATGTACGCCGTCTTGAACGACCAGGTCGTTGTGGGAATTACCAATTTGGGTATTGCCGTCGGCACGGCCTTGGCTCTCGCGGCCGGAGTGACGCTCGGTGAGTGGTTTGCTCGTCGTATTCGTCGCCCTCAGGTCATGGCCCCGTACCACGCTTTCCGGGCCGCCGGCCGCGTCACCTTCCAGCAGATCCGCCGGGCAGAGCAGGCGGCGCGCACTCGTCGTCAAGCACGGCCCGCTAATCGACGAGGTAAACAGCCCCAGCGCTGATTGGGGAGGCAACCGGGCGGGTTGGCATCTCGGTAGCGTAGAATAGACGCACTTACGTTTGTAGTTTTTTAGTTTCCCACCACCTTTCAGGAGGAATTTTCGTGCCCCCAAAGATCACGGATAGTCGCCCCTCGGCCGAGGCCATCCACGAGGTTGAAGAACAGACCGCACTGGGCGCCCGTCGCATTGTGGCAACCTATGCGGAGGATCTCATGGACGGTGTGACCCTGATGTCCATGCTCGGCGTGGAGCCAGAGGGCTTGGTGTACAAGCGCTTCGAGGAAGAGCTGTCCCCACAGGAGGAAACTCCAGAAGAGGCTGCGGCAAAGACCGCCACCAAGAAGAAGGCTACAAAGAAGAAGGCCACCAAGAAGACAACGAAGAAAACTACGAAAAAGGTCGCTAAGAAGGCCTCCCCAGCGGCTGAGTAGAACGAATCGAACGCGAAAGCGGATGTACGGCGACAACTCCTTTGTAGTGGCAGCGAATCGTCTGCCCGTAGATTTGGTCGATGGCCACTGGGTTCCTTCTCCCGGTGGGCTTGTCGCTGCGCTTGAGCCGATTCTGCAGGAGCAGCAAGGCTGCTGGGTCGGTTGGCCGGGAGTCGCCGACGCCTCCATGGAACCGTTTTCTAATGGGAACGTGCTCCTCCACCCCGTGCAATTGTCCTCCGCTGACTTCGAAGAGTTTTACGAGGGCTTTTCCAACGCGACCCTCTGGCCCCTTTTTCATGACCTGATTGTCCACCCCACCTACGATCAAGCCTGGTGGGAGCGCTACCGAAGCGTCAATGAAAAGTTTGCGGGTGAGGTCGCTCGCGTCTCTGCGCGCGGGGCCACGGTGTGGATCCAGGATTACCAGCTACTGCTCGTGCCAGGCCTTTTGCGCGAGATGCGCCCAGACCTGTCCATCGGATTCTTCCTCCATATCCCCTTTCCCTCCCCGGACTTATTCCGTCAGCTCCCATGGAGTGACGAGATTATCGCGGGAGTCAGCGGAGCTGACTTGGTGGGTTTCCAAAGAACGCGGGATGAGGACAACTTTTCGTCGATCGTCGATGGTGCAGTGACGACCGGCACTTTCCCCATTTCCATCGACCCGCGCGGTTTCGGTGCAGTTGATCCGGGCACCACAGCAACGCTCCGTGCGAAACTCGGCTCTCCCAGCACTGTTTTACTTGGTGTCGACAGGCTCGATTACACCAAGGGCATCCTGCAGCGTCTCACCGCGATTGAGGAGCTGTTGGAAGAGGGCAAGCTTAGCGATGTGACTTTCGTCCAAATCGCTACTCCCTCACGAGAGCGCATCGACCATTACCGCCAAACCCGCAGCGCGGTCGAAGAAGCTGTAGGTCGCATCAACGGACGGTTTGGTGAAATCGGTCGGCCAGTGGTGCATTATTACCACCGCTCCATGGGCAAAAAACAGCTCCACGAATACTATGCACTGGCCGATATCATGCTGGTCACCCCGTTTAAAGACGGCATGAATCTGGTAGCAAAGGAATATGTGGCAAGCCACCCGCGCGGCGATGGAGCGCTCGTATTATCCGAGTTCGCCGGCGCAGCAGTAGAACTGGGTCAGGCACACTTGTGCAATCCTTTCGACATCGTGTCTATCAAGGATGCCATTATGGATGCAGTGGAAGCGCGCGGTTCCGCCGGCGCGCAGGATGCCATGCTTGCCATGAACCATCAGGTCAATGAGTTCACGGTGGCTCGCTGGGCCCAGACATTTCTCAATTCTCTTGCAGCAACGAAAGAGGCTTCTTAATGCGTAAGGCGGTCATCGGCACCATCGCAGCTGCCACCTTGCTGGTGGGTTGCTCTAGCCAACCTGAGGAGAACTCCATGGTTGGGCCAACATGGCAGGTTGTCAGCCTGTATACAACACCGGGTTCCCCCGATGAGCTCCCGCAAAGCGCCGCCGGTGCAGCCCGGTTTGTGTTTGGTGAATCGTCGATCGCTGGCAATACCGGCTGCTCCCCGTTCCAGGCCGCGGTGCGCTTCACCAATGGTGAGGAAGAAGTAGCAACCATCGATGCTTCCGAGATGACCTTTGAGAATATTGAGTACATGGACACCAGCTCGTGCGACGGGGGCTCCCAGTATGTCCACGACGAGCTTCACGGACTGTTTACAATAGATTCGACGTTTGAGATCGACCACCTTACGGACACCGAGATAGTCCTCACGAAAGCCGACAGCGGGATCGAGCCTCCTTCCATAAGGTTGATGAAACAATGACACCTGCCGCCCATCACGCGATTGCCCATCTCGCCCAGGCCGAGCGTCTGCTCCTTGCCACCGACTTCGACGGCACTGTTGCCCCACTGCGGCCCGATCCGATGTCCGTGATCGCCAATCCAACGACGGTGCGGGCCTTGGAAAGCCTAGCTACGCTGCCCAACACTGAGGTCGTCGTCTTGTCCGGGCGTCATTTGGACGGCCTCATGCAGGTCTGCCCCTTACGCGAGCCCGTGGTCCTTGTTGGTTCGCACGGCGCCGAGCAGACGGATGGGGGCTTAGTGCTTAGCGACGATGACGAGGCCTACCTCGATAGCATCGAAGCCACCTTAATGGGCCTTATCGCGGACTATCCCTTGGCCTATATCGAGGTCAAGCCCTATCAGAGGGTGGTGCACGTTGCTCACCTCGCCGAGGTTGACCCTGAGGCGGCCCTCGGCATTTTGGACGCTGCGCGACAGATTGAGACTGGCGGGCGCCCGACTACTGATGGGAGCAATATCGTCGAATTTTCGGCGGTGGAGTTCACCAAGGGAATGTGGGTGGAACGACGGAAACGCGACTTTACTGCCACCCTTTTCGCCGGCGACGATGTCACCGATGAGTCTGTTTTCCCTTATCTCTCCCACGGTGATGTGGGGATTAAGGTCGGCGAGGGTGCTACGGGCGCTTCCTTGCGCCTTGACACTATTGATGAGATGGCCGCGTTCTACGACAGCCTTTCCGCTGCGCGCGGTGCCGCAACGGTCTGACCAGAACTCAGCGTCGTGGGGATCACCACATGTGGCGCAGGGTTGTCCGGTTCTTTGTCTTCAACTCGAGCGTTGACAAGAGCGTCGAGGATTTTTCCTACGGTCGCCCCCTTACGCCGGTTCGGCTGATTAACCGTGGTTAAACCCCGCAAGTGAGCAAGTTCGACACCATCAAAGCCGGTCACGCTCAGGTCACCCGGCACATCGATGTTGTGGGCAAAGCAATAATCCAGCACGCCGAAGGCCATCGAGTCGGTGGTGCACAGCACCGCTGTCAGATCTGGATGTGCTTCTAAAAGCTCCTTGGCCGCATCGATCGCGGAGGGGTGATCGTTGAAGTGCCTCGTCACAATCGGGATATCGGTCAGCCCACTCTGCTCAAAGACGTCCATGGCGCCTAAGATTCTCTGCCGCTGGACGTGCAAGTCAGCGGTTTCGACTTCCGCGAGGGTGATATGGCCGTCGAATTGTCCGCGATGGGTTCTCTTCGCCAGGATGCCAATGCGACGGTGTCCCTGTTCGACGAGCAAGCGAGCTGCTGGTTGGATCGCAGAAAAATCGTCGATCCCGACAAAGGGGAGGTCGTTGATCTCATAAGGCTGATCGACAATGACTATGGGCAGGCCACGACTGCGGGCAGCATCGAGGTGAGGGTCGTTAGCGGCAACCGAATAGACCACGAACCCGTCGACAACGGCTTGGGAAATGAGCTGCGTGGCCTCGTCGTCAAGCGGCCCAACGGGCACGAGTGTCATCGTGTTGTTCTTGGCGTACGAGCTGTCGCCTAGGCCTGCAAGGAAGTCGATGGACGCCAAGTCTTCGAAGGCGAAGGACAGCCGCTCGGTGAGAATCACGCCGAAGGACCCGACCCGGCGGGTGCGCATACTGCGCGCCATAGGGTCTGGGCCGGAGTAGCCGCGCGCTGCCGCTGCTGCGAGAATCTTCTCCCGGAGTTCAGGAGAGAGCTGATCGGGATGGTTGTACGCATTGGAAACGGTAGTGCGCGATACGCCGAGATCAGCGGCAATGGAAGCGAGAGTTCCTCGTCGAACGGGGCGTGAAGCCATGGTGCCAATGTATCAGCTCGCGGTTTACGCGCGTTGCCCTAGTGCCTTTCCTCCGCCACTCATTCCCGGCGTTCCCATTTCGTTTTCATTTCATGCCCCCTGCCTGCATTTTCAATAGGTTTTCAAGTTGACAACCTTTTTCATTAAGGGTTTATTAGTAGATATGAACAAACGTCTCCCCATCCTCGCCTCGCTCGTTGCCGGGGCTCTTTTCGCTACCGCCTGCTCAAGCACTGATACCACCAACGCTGACACAACGTCTACGGCTCCAGCAGATGCAACTGGGCTCAATATCGTGACCTCGACGAGCATCTGGGGCGACGTTGCCTCTGCCGTTGTCACCGACGAGAATGCCACGATCACCCCGATCGTCGAAGGCAATGTCACCGACCCCCACACTTTCGAGCCCTCCGCAGCTAACTTAGCGGCAGCTGCCGAGGCCGACATCGTCGTTGTCGGCGGTGGCGGATACGACGCATGGCTCTACGAGGTGGTCGACGAGAGCAAGCTTGTTCACGCCCTCCCTCTTACAGCCGATGCGCACGCAGGCCACGATCATGGTGACGAAGCTGCCGCAGAAGATGAGCACGCTGAGGATGAGCACGCTGACGAAGCTGCCGCAGAAGACGCGCATGCCGACCACGAAGGCCATGATCACGGCCCAATCGAGGCAATCGATGGCAATGAGCACATCTGGTACGACACCGATGCTGTGGAATACGTCGCTGAAGAAATCGAGGCCGCAGCACTGGCCATTAACCCAGATACACAGGCCGACGCGCAGCCAGTCCTTGACCGGATGGCCGCAATGGACATCCTGATCCAAGAACTGCCTGCAGCTAATGTCGTTCAGTCCGAGTCCGTGGGCGATTACATCATCCATGACTCCGCATTGGAAGATGTCACACCTGAGTCTTACCGCGCAGCCGTCCTGAGCGAGTCCGAACCTGC
The DNA here is from genome assembly GCF_000379425.1 of Corynebacterium lubricantis DSM 45231. Classification (GTDB taxonomy): domain Bacteria; phylum Actinomycetota; class Actinomycetes; order Mycobacteriales; family Mycobacteriaceae; genus Corynebacterium; species Corynebacterium lubricantis. Next base: position 121,784 of record NZ_KB902215.1, on the reverse strand, counting down.
CGCTGCCGATCTCGCCGCTTTCTTAGACACGCTTGGGGGCGATGAGGTTGATATGCTCATTTTCAACCCGCAAGCCGCAACTGATACCGCTAAACGAATTCGCGAAGCCGCGGAAGAAAACGGCATCACGATTGTTGAGATTAACGAAACCCCTGAAACTGGCGAGAACTTCTTGGATTACTTCGAAGGTCGCGTCCAAGCTCTCTCGGACGCAGCTTAGGAAAATTTAGTTCTTTCCAACGTCTTAGCCTCTGGGTTCGCCCAGGGGCTTTCGGACGTTCAACTTCAAGAACTACCTCACCCCTAATTAAAGGAACAACATGCTCGTGCAATTCCACGACGCAGCGGTCGACCCGCTGTGGTCGGGGCTTGATCTCGCCGTCGAACCGGGCGAATTCATCGCGGTTCTTGGCCCCAACGGAGTGGGTAAATCCACGCTCCTCTACACCATCATGGGGACACGGGATCTGACTTCCGGCACCGTCGAGGTTCCGGGGCGCTACGGGTATATTCCGCAACAGCGGATGTTCCCCATCGACCTGCCCATGCGCGCTCGCGACCTCGTGTCGCTTTCGCTCGCTCACGGCGTGTTCAAGCGACGCCACCCCAAGCGCGCCGAGGTCGATGCGCTGCTTGAAAGCGTCGGCGCGACGGGCATCGCCGACCAGCCGGTGGGCACTCTGTCGGGTGGTCAGCAACAGCTGGTGCGCCAGGCACAGGCCTTCGCCAATGACCCAGAAGTGATTCTTGCCGACGAGCCCCTGCTCTCCCTCGATATCGCCAAACAGCAAGAGGTAGTCCGCCGTCTCGATCAGCGGCGCAAAGAGCGCGACACCGCCATCTTGTTTGTCACCCACGGCATCAATCCGATCATCAACGTGACCGATCGCGTGCTTTATATCGCACCCAACGGCCACACCATCGGCACGGTGTCCGAGGTAATGCGCTCAGATGTCCTCTCCGAGCTCTACAACACGCATGTGGATGTAGTCGAAGTCAACGGCCGATTGGTAGTGGTGTAAATGCAGCAATTTATCGACGATACCTCCTACCTCCTCAGCGTCGACTTCGTCCAAACCTCGCTCATCGCCTCAGCCTTCTTGGGCATCCTCAGCGGTGTCATGACGAGCCTAATCGTGCAGCGAAACATGTCCTTTTCCGTGCACGCCACCTCTGAGCTCGCCCTGATGGGTGCCGCAGCCGCACTGCTCTTCGGGCTCAATGTCGGATTTGGTGCAGTGGTGGGCTCAATCGTGGCAGCCATCGTCTTGGCCCTGCTCGGTTTGAAGGGCCAGCAGGATTCCGCCGTCGGTGTGGTGATGAGTTTCGGCATGGGCCTATCCGTGCTGTTCCTGCACCTCTATCCCGGCAACTCCTCGACTGCTATGAGCCTGCTGACCGGCCAGGTCGTGGGTATGTCCAGTAATTCGCTGGGCCTACTTGTCGCCACCACCGCGATCATCGTGGGTTCCGTTGTCCTTTTTTGGCGCCCCATCCTCTTCGCCTCGTCGGATCCCATCATGGCCCGAGCCTCAGGAGTGCCTGTTCGCGGAATCGCGGTGGGCTTCGCCATGCTCGTCGGCCTCGCCGCCGCGCAGTCCGTCCAGATCGTCGGTGCGCTCTTGGTGATGTCACTGCTGATCACCCCCGGCGCCGCCGCAGTCCAGATCACCGCAAACCCCGTCAAGGCCGTGCTGTGGTCTGTCCTGTTCGCCGAGATCGCCGCGGTCGGTGGCCTGGTTCTCTCGCTAGCACCGGGTGTGCCCGTCAGTGTCTTCGTCGCCTCAATTTCATTCGCTATCTACATCATCTGTCGCATTATCGGTGCACGTCTGCGCCGCGGGGCAACGCGTGACGAAGTCCAAGCCGCGAAACGTTTAGAACCTGCGCCACACCACGACCACGACCACTAACATCAATCCAGTGAAAGTTAACCGCTCCTCCCTCGAACACGACCGCCGCGATCGCCTCTTCATCACCATCACACCCGACGAACTCCCAGAGTCACCCACGCTCTTGCTGTTTCTCCACGGGTCCATGCAGTCATCCAATGTGGCCCGCAACTTCACGGGGCATACGTTTGAGGGACTCGTCGATAAGCATGGCATCATTTTGTGCTACCCCGACGGTGTCAACCATCACTTCAACGATGCCCGGCGCGACCTCACCGAGGACACGAGGTGGATGCGCATCGACGATGTGGATTTTCTCAAGCAGCTCATCGCCTCGCTTCGCGACGAGTACCAGGTCTCTCGGGTGATCGCCGCCGGTTATAGCAACGGCGGTCAAATGGTTACGCGCCTGCTCCACGACGCACCTGGAACCGTCCAGGGTGCTGCACTTTTTGCCGCGCCCGTGCCGACGGAGAAGAACATGCTTTCCACGACTGACGGGTGGGTGCCCACGCCAATTGTGATGCTGCACGGCACTGCCGATGAGATGGTTCCCTATGACGGCGGCCAGGCCGGCTTCGAGGGAAACTCACGTGGCGATGTGCGCAGCGCGAAGGAATCGCTGGAGTATTACGCTGCGCTAAACGGTTCGGCGGACTTCGAGGAGCTCTCCCCCTTTGAGTCCGTAACGGTTGATCGCTACACAGGTGGCGCGACCACCGAGCTGTGGACCGTCGAAGGCATGGGTCATCTCGTGCCAAGCAGCAAGAAGCTCGATTCCCGGGTCGGGCCAGGAACCGAGCTCTTTACTGGGGGCGAACTAGTGGAGGACTTCTTCGAGCTGTAGGGGGTCCCCCTTCGCACATCAACGGTTGAGGATTGATGAATGCCCAGGTCGCGTTTTGGGCCCGCGGCACTACCACATCGCGACCTGGGCATTCATTGATCTGTATCCGTTAATCTGGCGCAGCTGGGATCTGAGGGGCGAAACCCCCTACTTTCCCACGCGACGCTGACGCGCGAACTCGCTAAGCACAACACCCGCTGCAACGGAGGCGTTGAGCGATTCCACCCAGCTCTCCATCGGCACGCTCATGATCACGTCGCAGTTTTCGCGCACGAGGCGGGAAATACCCTTACCCTCGGAGCCAACCACGATGACCACGTTGTCCGTGCCGCCGTCGTAGGTGTCCAGGGTGTGCTCGCCGCCCGCATCTAGGCCAACGACCTGGTAGCCGTTCTTCTGGAACTCCTTGACCGTGCGCGTCATGTTCGTCTCGCGCGCAACCGGCAAACGTGCCGCGGTACCAGCCGAGGTACGCCACGCCACACCGGTGACCTGCGCCGAGCGACGCTCAGGAATGATCACGCCGTGTCCGCCGAAAGCCGCGGTGGAACGAATCACAGCACCCAGGTTGCGTGGGTCGGTGATGTTATCCAGCAGGACAAACATGCCCTTCTCGCCGCGCTCGTTGACGCTAGCAATCAGATCGAAGACGTTGGAGTACTTGTACGGCTGGATCTGCAGGCCGATGCCCTGGTGCATGGAGTTGCCCACCATACGATCGAGCTCGTGGCGCTGGATCTCGCGAATCGGGATGTTGCGGGAATGGGCGATGGCCACTGCTTCGGAAAGGCGATCGTCGTTACCCGTGCCCTGAGCAACAATCAGCTGTTCCGACGGAACGTTTGCGTGCAAGCACTCGATGACCGGGTTGCGACCCACCACCAGATCCGGTTCGTCGCGCTCATGACGGCCCTGATCCTTGCGGTCGCGGTACTGCTTCGCCTTGTATTTCGCGTGGTAGACGCGCTCATCAGCCTTCGGGGTCGGGCCCTTGCCCGCCAGCCCGCGACGACGATTACCGCCGGAGCCCTTGGTGGCGCCCTTCTTATTTACCTTGCGCTTGTCGGGGCGCTCGTATGGTTTAGCCATGTTCTGTTGTCCTGCCCTATTTCTTCGCTAGTTCTTGAGCGACCACTGGGGGCCGTCGGCGGTATCGGTCACGTCTATCCCGGCATCTTCTAACCGATCGCGCACGGCGTCGGCGGTTGTCCAATCTTTCTCGGCGCGCGCGGTGGCGCGACGTTCAAGTTCAGACTGCACAAGTACGTCTAAAGCGTGGTTCGCATTTTCGCTTGTCGACGATACACTCGCCCACTGTTCATCTTGTGGGTCAACCCCCAAAACCCCGGCCATCGCCCGGATCTGGCCGGCGAGCTCCACAGCACGCGCCTGGTTATTTTCAGACAACGCCTTGTTTCCCTCGCGCACTGCATTGTGAATCTCGGCGAGGCCCCGTGGGACCCCAAAATCGTCGTTAAGTGCTTCTTCAAAAGCATCTGTCCAGGTAGTGGACTCAACCTCGCCCACGCGCCCGAGGAATTCCTCGATGCGGCGGTAACCTGCCGCGGCCTCCTGGAGTGCCTCCGGGGAGTACTCCAGCACGCTGCGGTAGTGCGCGGAGCCCAGGTAGTAGCGCAGCTCCACCGGGCGCACCATCTCCAACATGTTCGGCACCGAGAGCACATTACCCAAGGACTTGGACATCTTCTCACCGGCCATGGTCACCCAGTGGTTGTGCATCCAGTACTTGGCAAACCCGTCGCCCACGGCGTGGGATTGGGCTTGCTCGTTTTCGTGGTGTGGGAACTGCAGGTCCAGACCACCGCCGTGAATGTCGAAGGTGCCACCCAGGTACCAGGTGGACATGGCCGAGCACTCCAGGTGCCAGCCGGGGCGACCGTCACCCCAGGGGGTCGGCCACGAAGGCTCGCCCGGCTTGGCGGCCTTCCACAGCGCAAAGTCGAGCGGGCCGCGCTTACCCACGGTGTCGGTCTCGCCTTGTTCCATCTCGTCTGGGCGGTTACCGGAGAGGCTGCCGTAGTCCGAGCCCTCGGACTTCACCCAGGCGTTGACGTCGAAATAAACGGAGCCCTCGGCAGCGTAGGCGAAGCCATTGTCAATGAGCCGCTGCATGTAATCGACCATCTGGGTCACATGCCCCGTGGCGCGCGGCTCGACCGAAGGAGGCAGCACACCTAAGGTGTCATAGGCCTTGGTGAATTCGCGCTCATAGGTAGACACCCACTCCCACCAAGGGCGGTCATGCTCGGCGGCCTTGGTGAGGATCTTGTCGTCGATGTCGGTGACATTGCGCACGAAGGCGACATCGTTGCCCTGGGCAATAAACCAGCGACGCACAATGTCAAAGGCGACACCCGAGCGCACGTGACCGATGTGGGGTTGTGCCTGCGGGGTCGCACCACACAGGTAGATGGAAACGTGTCCGGGTTCAACCGGCTCGAAGTCGCGCAGAGTGCGGGTTCCTGTGTCGAAGATGCGTTGAGTCACGCACTCTAGTTTAGACCACACACCAGACACTCCGCGGGCGCCTGCAACTACCGCTTCGGCAGACCGTCGAGGCCCTTCCACTCCGGCCGCATGGCCTCCATGTGACGGTAGTACTCCACCTCATTAAGCTGCGAGGCCGCGGACTCGTCCACGATCACCACGGCATTGGGGTGCAGCTGCAGCACCGATGCCGGGCACGCCGCGCTGACGGGACCCTCAACAAGGTCATGCACCGCCTGCGCCTTACCGGCACCTGTGGCAATCAGCAGCGCTTGGCGGGAACGCAGAATCGTGCCGAGGCCCTGAGTGATGGCGTACTTCGGCACCTCATCCTCGGAATCGAAGAAGCGCGCATTATCTCGCACGGTCTGCTGGTGGAGGATCTCCACACGCGTCGTCGAGGCCAATGACGTCGCAGGCTCATTAAAACCAATATGTCCGTTGCGCCCCACACCGAGCAGCTGCAGGTCAATGCCCCCAGCGTCGACGATGGCGTTTTCGTACTCGTCGGCAGCCTCCCAGGGCCTGTCCGACATACCGTTTGGCGAGTGCACGTCCGCATCATTGAAATCGACATGGCTGGTGAACTCGTTGCGAATCACGTAACGATAGCTCTGATCGTGGTCTCCGGGCAGCCCGATGTATTCATCCAGGCAGAACGCCTTCATTCCGCTAAACGAGATCTCGCCCGCCTCATAGCGGCGAATCAATTCCCGATAAGTCTCCAGCGGCGTCGAGCCAGTGGCCAGCCCCAGCACTTTTCCTGGACTGAGGTGCTCGCACATAATATCGGCAGCGGCCTGCGCTACGCCGCTCGATGTTTCACGGATCAGTACTTCCATAGGCAATACTCTAATCACACAGGTCGACATGCTGCGTCAAAGCCTGCAAATAAGCCTCCGGCTGCTCGCGACGAATGCAGTGCCCCGCAACGAATTCACGGTACGGCAGCACAAGATCTCGCTTATCGACGATTGAATCCGCCCCATTTCCCACCAACACCAGCACCGGGACCCCGGTTTCTTGCAGATCGGCTTGGACCTGCGTCCAGTTCCTCGACTGCGTGACAACTCCGGTGCGCAAGAATTCCTGCTGTGTTTGGTGGTGCGCCATCGCCCACGCGTGGGTTTCTACCTCGCTCCACCCCTGCGCGAGCCGCTCAGCAACCGCCTTCGGCATCTCTCGCAGGTTCCGCAGTTTGGACAGTGCACGTGCTTCGCCGATATCTTTGATGGTTTGCTCATCCCTGGTAAACCACGCGGGGTCTTCTAAAACGAGCGAGCGGACCAGCTCAGGACGCAGGTTTGTAGCCTCCGCGGCTACTGCCGCACCCATTGAATGGCCGACAACAAGCGCGGGGCCCTCCGCCGCGAGCACGGCAATCAGGTCCGCGACAAGGACGGGGAAGGGATCTGCCAGGTCGCTTTCACTAAAGCGCGGTGAGTGCCCGTGACCGCGCAGGTCGAGGGCAACCACGCGGTAATCGTCGCGAAGCGATGCGATCAGATCGGACCAACCCGCAGCATTGTCGCCGACTCCGTGCACCAAGATGACCGTGGGGCCCGCGCCGACGGTGATGCGGGAAAGCATTAGAGCTCGACGAGCGCGGTTGCGATGGCGGCGCGGCCTTCGCCGGAACCGGTAAAGCCCATGTGGTCGGTGGTGGTGGCGCCGACCGAGACTGGAGCGCCGAGCGCCTCGGAAAGCACCTGCTGAGCTTCCTCGCGGCGCGGGCCCATCTTCGGGGTCTGACCGATTAATTGCACAGAGACGTTGACCACGTAGTGGCCGTGCTGATCTAGCAATTCGCGCAGCTCGCGCAAAAGCGTGGCACCAGTGACACCGTCGTATTCGGGGCGACCGACGCCGACGAAGCTGCCCAGGTCGCCGAGGTTGCAGGCAGAAAGGACCGCATCGACGATCGCGTGGGACACCACATCACCATCGGAATGGCCCTCACACCCGTCCTGGCCCTCGAAGAGGAGCCCTGCGATCCAGCACGGCTTACCCGCTTGGATTTGGTGGGCATCGAAGGCGTTTCCGACGCGAAGATTTGTGGCCGTAGACAATGTGAGCTCCCCTTAGGATTGAAGATTTCCAGATACTTCAAAGACGGTAGGTTCCGCCTCGTCAGTGATGGTTTTAGCCAAAAGCAGATCGATCGGCGTGGTGATCTTGAAAGCCATTGGATCACCCTGCACGGTGCGCACCGGAGTGCCGAACCATTCCATCAAACTTGCGTCATCCGTGGCAACGAATCCAGGGTCATGGGAGGCGAAATACTTCAGGTTTGCCTCACGCAATGCCGATAACTCGAAGCCTTGCGGAGTCTGCACCGCACGCAGCGACGCGCGGTCGGGGGTGTCCACGACCATGGTCGGGGTCACGCTATCGACGCGCTTAATAGTGTCGGCCACAGGAACTACCGGCACCACTGCGGGTGCCCCAGTAAGAACAGCGTGGGCGACGCGGGCGATCATCCCGGGAGGGGTCAGCGCGCGTGCGGCATCGTGAATCAGGACGATGGCCTCATCGTCGTCGATGGCTTTGAGGCCTTCCCAGATTGAATCGGCCCGCTCGCCCCCGCCGTGAACGAAGCGCACGTCAGGATGGCCCTTCAACGTGTGTCTTGCTACGGATTCCATGTCCTGGCTGACCAGCACAATAATCTCGTCGACGACACCGGAAGTTTCCATCGCCGTCACGGAGCGCTCGACAAGGGTGCGCCCACGCAGAGGCACGAAGGCCTTCGGGACCTCTGCGCCGAGCCTTGTGCCTTGCCCGGCCGCAGCAACGAGGGCGATGACGCGACGTGCCACCAGTCTTACTCTTCGTCGTCGAAGCTCAGATCGTCCAGATCGACGTCATCAAAGTCTTCGTCCGTAGCTTCTGGGTTTGGATCCGCCACGATGCCGGCCTTGACGTGGCGATCGATGATCTCTTGGATCTCGGTTTCCATCTTGTCGGCCTTTTCCTCGTCGACGGGCTGCGCGAGCGCGAGCTCTCCCACGAGGATCTGACGCGCCTTGCCCAGCATGCGCTTCTCGCCCGCCGAGAGTCCACGATCCTGGTCTCGGCGCCACAGGTCGCGGACAACCTCTGCGACCTTATTAATGTCGCCGGACGCCAGACGCTCCTGGTTTGCCTTGTAACGGCGGGACCAGTTGCCTGCCTCTTCCACATCCGTTTCGCGGAGGACGGAGAAGACCTTTTCCAAGCCTTCCTTGCCCACAACATCGCGCACACCGACCATTTCGGTGTTCTTGGTAGGAACGCGTACTTCCAAGTCAGACTGGAGAATCTTCAGCACGAGGAACTCAAGCGTTTCCCCGCCCATCTCGCGCTGCTCGATGTCGGCGATACGTGCCGCCCCGTGGTGAGGGTAAACGACCACTTCTCCGACCTTGAATTCCATTCCTGCTCCTTGGTTATCCGCGGCTGAACCGCTAATGAGGCCACTAACGAGTCTGTGCAACGTGCACTTAACCCCACCATTCTACCATCTAAGGATTTGAAAAGTTTGTGGGACCGGGGTTGATAAAAGACCCGCTCGCACCACGGTCGGGGCTATAAAGGTTCAGGAAGATTACCCCCGGTTCACCCCTACGAGTTCGGGGACAATGAAGTCGATTCACCCCAAACTGTGTTTTAAGCAGGGATTCAGACTAAGGTTAAAACCCGATACACGCTTTGTGAACTACAACGATGGAGGACACTCACAGTGAAGTCCCAGAAGTCGGCTGTTCGTCGCGGATTAACCGTTTCCGCCGCTGCCATGTCTGCTTTGCTTCTTGCATCCTGCTCCGCAGGTCAGATTACCCAGACCTCAGGTCAGGTTGCCGCGGTCGACGGCGCAACCGCCTCTACCGAGAACCAGGAAGTCACCGTCCAGGACGTTCACGTCATCCTCGACCCGGCTACCGGCGATGCGGCCCTGAAGTTTACCGCTACTAACCAGGACCCATCGCACACCGAGCACACCCTGCAGTCCGCTGAGGTTGCCGGCGAGCAGGTTAACTTGGGCAATGTTGAGCCACTGGGCTACAACTGCACCCTCGTGGCAGATTCCGCTGAGGGCTTGGACTCCATCCCACAGGCTGATCCTGACACTGCTTGCATCCAGTACGTAGAAGCCTCTGTCGAGAACAAAGACTTCGCTTACGGTGGCAACCAGGAAGTTGTGTTCAACTTCGATTCAGGCCAGATCACCCTGGACGTGACCGTGTCCGCTCCAAACCTGGAAGCTGGCAACGTTGATCGCGGCCCAGAGACCAACATCTCTGACAAGCAGCAGGAAGAGCAGGGTGGCGGGCACTAATCCGCTAGCTTCACACTCGCACCCGCCACATCCTCGCAGGATGCGGCGGGTTTTTTGTGCCAGTTCAGCGCCTAGAAGAGTTGATGTCTAGTCGATGTCCTAGGCTTTAGCCCATGGCAAAGAAACCCCGCAGTATTCATACTTGTTCGGAATGTGGATACTCCTCCCCTAAATGGTTGGGCCGCTGCCCGGAATGCGGGTCGTGGGGCACCCTGCAGGAGTCGGTGGCGGCAGTGGCCTCGTCGTCAAGCGGCGCTGCTGCCACTCGTGCGCTGACACCGACGTCTCCCGCGCAACCGATCACCGCGATTGATGCCACCGCAACCAAGACAATGCCCTCGGGCATCGGCGAACTTGACCGCGTGCTGGGCTCGGGTGTTGTGCCTGGTTCCGTGGTGCTCATGGCTGGCGAACCGGGTGTGGGTAAATCGACGCTGCTGCTGGAGGTCGCTAGTCGGTGGGCTGACCTGGATAATCGCAAGGCGCTCTATGTCACCGCGGAGGAATCGGCCGGCCAGGTTCGCGCCCGCGCCGAGCGCACCGGTGCCTTAAAGGACTCGCTTTATCTTGCCGCCGAGTCCAACCTGGATGTGGTGTTCGGGCATGTTGAGCAGATCAAGCCTTCGCTGATTATTGTGGATTCGGTCCAGACCATGACGGCCTCGGGTGTGGAGGGTGTGCCGGGCGGTGTTGCGCAATCGCGAGCCGTGACGGCCGCGCTGACCACGCTGGCAAAAACCACGAGTATTCCCATTCTCTTGGTGGGACATGTGACAAAGGACGGCAATGTTGCAGGTCCTCGCGTGCTGGAACACCTCGTGGACGTGGTGCTCAATTTCGAAGGCGATCGACAATCTAGTCTGCGCATGCTCCGCGGGATTAAGAATCGTTTCGGTGCGACCGACGAGGTGGGCTGCTTCGAGCAAACCGCCGATGGCATCCGGGAGGTGCCGGACCCCTCGGGGCTATTCCTCTCTCACCGCGGGAAAACCCCGGATGGCTCTGCGGTCACCGTTGCCATGGATGGGGTGCGCCCCATGCTGGCAGAAGTCCAGGCCCTGACCGTGGACCCTGTGGCGAAGAGCCCGCGGCGGGTAGTCACGGGCCTGGATTTCAATCGGGTGCCGCTAGTGCTCGCGGTGCTGCAGGCAAGGTGCGGGCAGCGCACCAACGATAAAGATGCCTACGTGGCCACGGTTGGCGGGGTGAAAATCACCGAGACCGCCACGGATCTCGCGGTTGCCTTGGCCACCTGGTCCAGCCTGCATGAGACTCCGCTGCCGGAGAAAACGGTGGTCATTGGCGAGGTCGGGCTCGCTGGAGAACTGCGCCGAGTGCCCAATCTAGCCCGCCGCCTCCAGGAGGCGGCAAGGTTGGGCTATGAGCGCGCTATTGTCCCCGCCGGGGAGAAACTAGACGTTAGTGGGATGTGCATTAGCCAGGCCTCCACGCTTTCTGATGCCATTGCATTGTTAGAAAAGAGAAGAAACTAAACTCCTGTTTCATGAGTGGCAAAAGTCCAGCAACCTTGCGCGGCACCCTGATTCAACTCGCCCCGGGCACCCCATTGCGCGACGGCCTGGTGCGCATCCAACGTGGCAAGACCGGCGCACTCATCGTGTTGGGAGACGAGGAAGCGGTCACCGACATCTGCGACGGTGGCATCACTTTTGATAGTCCTTTCGCACCGACACTGATGCGAGAGCTGTCCAAGATGGACGGGGCCGTGATTCTTTCTTCTGATTGCACCCGGATTGTGCGCGCGAACGTACAACTTGTGCCTTCGCCCTCCTACCCGACCGTGGAATCGGGAACCCGCCACCGCAGCGCGGAACGCACCGCACTACAAACCGGCAGCCCAGTCATCTCGGTGTCGGCGTCCATGGGCACGATCACGCTCTATGTTGAAGGGCAACGCCACGTCTTAGAGGAACCCGGGGTTATCATGACCCGGGCCAACCAACAGTTGGCCACGATGGAGCGCTACCGCTCTCGCCTCGACCTGGCTAATCAGCGCTTATTCGTCGCCGAGATGAACAACTACGCGGCCGTCTCCGACGTGATCAATGTGCTGCAGCGGGAACTCTTACTCAAGCGCGCCGGCCAGGACCTCGACCGCGATGTCATCGAATTGGGCACCGACGCTCGCCAACTCACCTTGCAGCTCACGGAGCTGCGCGGCGACAACGATACGCAGATCGAACTTTTGCTGCGCGACTACCTTGTCACCCCGGGCCTGCCCGACCGTGAAGAGATTGCGGAAGCCGCAGCAGCACTCGATCGACTCCCCGACTCCGAAGTCATGTCGACAAGCGCCATTGCCCGCATTCTCAATCTGCCCGGCACCGAAGAATCGATGCTGCGGGAAATCCGGCCCCGTGGTTACAGGGCGCTCTCACGCATTCCGCGCGTGCAGGAGTTCCTCATGGACCGGCTCGTGGAGGCATTCGGCGACCTCAACGGGCTCTTGGAGGCAAGCATTGATGCTCTCGAGCAGGCCGAAAACGTCTCTCCCCTGTGGGCCCGCCACATCCACGATGGGCTTAAAAGGCTAGGCTAGTTTTACGCGGGCAGTCACAATCTCACCTCGCGCCTCATAGCAAATATTGAATCTCACATTACTTTCTGCTTATATTTTGAGGATTGCAATTTAGGTGCATCTCGAATTGTTGCGCTGTACATACAACATCCTGGGAGATGTTAACCATGCCCGACCAAGTTGACCCCGACTCTGATAATGAAGCACATAATTCAGGTCTAGTTACAGACCCAAGTTCAGATCCGGATTCAGACGAAGCCTCTTACGGCAGTTCACTCATCAAGGCCGAACCCTTCGGCACCGAAGAAATCCCCGACAGCGAGCGCCACGGCAAACCCAGCTCGCAATTCACCCTCTGGTTCGCCGCGAACATGGTGCTCGCAGTTCTTGTATCTGGATTCTTCGCCGCTTCCTTCGGCCTCACCATCGTGCAAGGCATCTCGGCGGTGGCCGTGGGCAGCTTCGCCGGGGCACTCGTCATGGGCCTACTCGCCGGAATCGGCGCCCGCTTCGGCGTCCCGCAGCAAGTCCAGGCCCGTGGCCCGATGGGTTACTTCGCCAATTTCATCCCCATCGCATTGCTGACAAATGTCTCGGCCATCGGCTGGGTCGCGGTGAACACCGTATTTGCCGTGCTCGCACTCCAGGCACTTTTCAATATCCCATTCTGGATCGGCGCCGCCGTCATGTTTATCGCCCAGGCACTCTTTGCCATTTGGGGCCACAACTTAATCCACCTGCTGAACAAGATCGCCACCGTCGTTCTGACGATCCTCTTCGCGATTATCACCGTACTGGCACTGTCTAAAATTGAGTTCTCATCAGCACCGCTTGGTGGGGGCGAGCAAGGTGGTCTGCCGGAGTGGATCACCTTCGCGGGCTTCTTCTTCATCTACGTCATGACGTGGACGCCTTTCGCCTCTGACTTTTCCCGCTACCTGCCACGCAAGACATCCCATGCGAAAATCGTGGGTTTCACAACAGGCGGAAGCTTCCTGTCATTGCTTTGGCTAGGCAGCATCGGTGTGCTCGTGTCCAGCTTCGCGGGCGACCTCGGCGCAGTCGAGGCCCTAGCCGAACTAACCGGGTCGTGGGCACCCCTGGCCATGATCACCATCGTCTTGTCCACCATTCCTGTTTCCGCGATGAACCTCTACGGCGGTTCGATCTCGCTGCTCACCCTCCGCATTCCTGTCTCGCGCGCGGGCGCGGTGGTCATCACAGCGGTTCTGAGCTACGGCCTGACTTTGCTGATGCAATCGGACCCCTACGGCAGCTTCTACGACTTCCTGCTGCTTCTGGGCTACCTTGTCGTTCCATTTACCACGGTGTTACTCGCGGACTATTTCATTCGCACGAAACACATGGGCACCCAAGCACTGGTGGAACTAGCGGACACGAATCGGATCGTGGCCTGGGGCTTCGTCTCCTGGATCATCGGCTGCCTCGTCTCGTCGCTCTTCTGGAGTACCCCGTTCGGTGATGGGCCTTGGCATTCACTTGTCGCGGGGGCAGGCGAGGTCACCTACTATATCGGCGCGGCCGCATCGCTCATCTCCTATATAGTCATCCACCTCGCCCGGAAGAAGAACCCGGATGCGACCATGGTGTATCGCAAGGCATCCTAGAAAGGGCTCCCCCATGACACGCATAAACGCACCGCTTGACGACGATTCCCTGCCCGCAGGTACCCTCGTCGCCGTAGACATGCAGATCGCGTTTCGCGATAGTGATAGCGAGTGGGCAGTGCCTCGCTACCTTGAGGCGGAAGCCAATGTCCTCCGCCTGCGCGAGGCCTTCAACGAGGTGGTGTGGACAAAGTTTGTGCGCGCGCCCGAGGAAGCGGGGTCGTGGGAGCACTACTACGACCGCTGGTCGACATTTCGAGTCGATGAAACCGATCCCCGCTGGGAGCTGACGGTGGAGCCAGGTCCGCAGGACACTGTGATCACGCTTCCGACTTTTTCCAAATGGGGCACGGAGCTTGCCGCCCTGGCACCGATAGAACAGCCGCTATATGCGTGTGGAGTTGCCACCGATTGTTGTGTCTTATCCACCGTGCTCGGCGCGGTGGATGCCGGGCGGAAAGTAGTTGTCATCGCCGATGCTTGCGGAGCTGTTAGCGACGAAGCCCAGGAGCAGACGCTCAGCGTCTTAGGCCTGCTCGCCCCGATGGTCGAGATAGTGCAGACCCGCGACGTACTAGGTAGCTAGATTAAACGGTGCCGCGTCGGAGGCGTTGTCGTCGATGACTCCGTGCAAGAAGTAGGAACCTTCAGGAACTGGGCTGCGGTCGCTGCACTCGCCCGGCGCGGATCCAGCGCGCGACCAGACCGCCTGGAAGTTGCGCGACTCGCCAGCTGGGAAGACCTCTTCGCCGGAGATGACAGACGCGTAGCAGTCAGTATCCGCCCACATCCGCTGGTTGGAATCGAGGGCGTAGACCTCGAAGCGCAGTGTGTCGTCGTCAAGCGTGAGCTCGCAGTCCGCATCGGTAGGGTTTTCTACCTGCATATACATCGTCGGCTGTTCGTTCGCCTTGTAGGAAGGCTTGTCTGTTGACGCTGTGATCCGCAGATCTTTCACGTCGCAGGTTCCCTTGGCATCCGATTCCTTCGCTGAGGTCTCGGATTCGGTCTCCGTTGGTTTCTCAGAGGTCTCTGAGGACTCCGACTTCGCAGCTTCTTCCTCGGTGGCAGGTGCCGAACTAGTCGCCTCGGGTGCCGCCGATGTTGCCTCGCTGGAAGCCTGCTCAGTCTGATCCTGGGACGAACGGCCCCAAGCAACGAGCCCCCACACAATCAGGGCAACGACGACAACAATGATCACCAAAGCAGCTACACGGCGGCGAATGTAGTACTTTTGCGGGAGACGTTGAGGTCGTTGTGGTCGTTGCGTCACATCCTCAACTGTAGAACGAAGAGCAGGTGAAGCCGCGTATTCACCACGCGGCGTGTCCTTTTTCTAGGACACGCCCCAGGTGCGAACGCTCTCAACTTGGCCGTCGGAAAGACGGTAGTGAGCAGCTACAACACCGATCTCTCCCATTTCTAGGCGATCGCCGACAACGGAGAGGCGGTGGATGATCTGATCTGCGGTGATCGAGGCGTGTTCGGCTTCGATTGCTGCCGGATCGGTGCCACCCTTCACGCGGGATTGCAGCACCGACGGAATGATCTTTTCCACCAGCACGCGCTGGGAATCCACGGGTACCTCGGCGTGGTCCACAGCCTTAATCGCCGCGCTCACCGCGCCACAAGACTCGTGGCCAAGCACAATAATCAGTCCGACATCCAGATTCTTCACTGCAAACTCAATCGAGCCGAAGACTGCCGGAGCAACCGTCTCCCCTGCGGTACGCACCACGAACAGATCGCCGAAACCGGTGTCGAAGATATACTCCACCGGCGCGCGCGAATCGGAACACGACAAGATCACGGCGATTGGTTCTTGACCACTTTGCAGTTCCTGCAGGCGTTTCATCGACGAATGCGGGTGTTCGGCGGCTTCGCCAGTAAAGCGCTTGTTTCCCTCTTTCAGAGAATCCCAGATTTGCTGCGGTGTCTTATTATGAGGCATAACACTTATTATGACACTCCAGAACAGTTTCCCCTCACTCACCATCACGGAATGGTTCGAAAGCGACGCGCGCCCACTGCCCTGGCGCGCGGACGGAACCTCTGCCTGGGGAGTTCTGCTTTCCGAGGTCATGAGTCAGCAAACCCCCGTCGCCCGCGTCGCCCCGATCTGGGAGGAGTGGATGGAGCGCTGGCCCGATCCGCAGGCTTTTGCCGAAGCTGGCCCGGACGAGGTGATCCGGGCGTGGGGCACGCTTGGCTACCCGCGCCGTGTGCTGCGTTTGTTGGAGTGCGCGCAGGCAATCGTCGATAAGCATGATGGCGTTGTGCCCCGCGACGTCGACGCGCTCCTGGCGCTGCCGGGCATCGGGGATTACACGGCGCGCGCAGTGGCGTGTTTTGCGTATGGGCAGAATGTGCCGGTGGTGGATACGAATGTGCGGCGTGTCTACGCGCGGATGGTCGACGGACGACCCATCGCGCCACCCGCCTCGAAGCGGGAGCTCGTGCAGGTTGGCGCGCTGCTCCCAAAGCACAAGGGGCCGACATTTTCGGCGGGGTTGATGGAGCTCGGCGCTGTTATTTGCACCGCGACGGGTCCGCGCTGCGAGCACTGCCCGGTTGCCGATTCGTGCCGATGGCTCATCGAAGGCCGCCCCGAGCCGACCGCCGATGAATTGCGCAAAAAGAAGGTACAAAAGTTTGTGGGCACCGACCGCCAAGTCCGCGGCAAGATCATGAAGGTGCTCCGCGAGGCCGAGAGCCCCGTCGCGCAGTCCGAGATTGACGTGGTGTGGCCCGACGCGGCACAGCGCTCAAGGGCGCTTTATTCGCTTCTCGACGACGGGCTTGCCGAACAAGACGAGCGTGGCCTTTTCCACTTGCCCGGCAAATAGGGCTACTTCCAGCGGCCGCGGAAGTTGAGGCCACCAGGCAGTTTGACCCACATGCCGCCCCGCGAATTGAGGGTGACGGGGCCGATTTTCGTGGAAGTGGAAACGCCCGAGCCGGAGATGTTGAGCCACGAATTCTTGCCGATTTTCTTCTTATCTCTATATTGCAGTCCCATATTCGTGGATTATACCGAGTCGGACCACTAGGATAGGCGAATGACTATTCGTAAACGACTACTTTCCCTTGGTTTAATCCCGACACTCATTGCTACTGCCTTAACCGTGGGCGTTCACACTGCCGACGCTCAGACATCCAGCCAGGCGGATTCCGCCCTCACCTGGGACGACCCCTTCTACTCTCCGCCGGAGAATGTGCCTGCCGCAGGATCGCTGATACGCACGCAACCGGCGCCACAACTGCTCAACGTCTTGGGGCCCGACTTCCCCGGCTACGCCGAGAAGATCCTCTATTCATCAACGACTATTCATGGGGATCCCGTTGCTGTCTCCGGGTTCACCATCGAACCGGCTAATCCATGGCAGGGCGCGGGACCGACCCCAACTATTGTGTTCGCCCCCGGCACCCGCGGTGCTGGGGATGCCTGCGCGCCCTCGAAGGGTCCGGGTTTCATTGGTCAGTACGACCCGCAGGCCGAAGCCCTCGGCACCAACTACGAAATCCCCTTCTACTCCGCGGCCTCTCTTTTGGGCATGCGCGTCGTGGTCACCGACTACATCGGACTGGGCACTCCCGGCCAACACACCTACGTGTTGCACACCGAGGAAGCCCACGCTGTTTTGGATGCGGCGCGGGCCGTCGTACCTGAGGGCTCCCCGGTCGGCCTGTTCGGCTACTCGCAAGGCGGTGGCGCGGTGGCCGCTGCAGCCGAACACCACCAGTCCTACGCGCCTGAGGTTAATCTGCAGGGCACCTACTCGGGTGCCGCGCCTGCGGACCTCGCCGCAGTAATCGGAGGCGTGGATAACTCCTCGATTGTCTCCGTGCTGGCCTTCGCCTACCACGGCTGGGGCGAGCGCTTCCCCGAATTCAAAGAGCCTTTCGACGCGGTGGTCAACGATCGCGGCCGAGAATTCTTGGCCTCCAACCGGGATTCCTGCATCGGCGATTCCGTCGTGCGTTGGCATCTCACGGATACCAGGACTCTGACCACTACCGGCGAGTCCATGGCCGAGGCCGCATTCCGCGATGAACGAATCGTTGAGCTACTCAACTCCCAAAAGCTGGGTCAGCAGGTCCCCTCCGCACCAATCTTCGTAGCCACGGGCGGTAACGACGATCTCGTTCCTTCCCCGCAAACCACACAGATGGCGCGCGACTATTGCGCACTGGGCGCCGATGTGACGTACCTCGACGAGGGAGTCCCGGAACTCACACCGGGTATGAAGGTCGGACTCAATCATGCTGGCGGCATGCTCACTCAAGCCCAGCCAGCAGCACAGTGGTTAGCTGACCGATTCAACGGAGTTCCCACTACCTCTTCCTGCGGGACTTTCTAGGCTTTTCTAGACCATTCAAACAGACAAAAGTCCGCTTCCCCCAGATAGTTCTGGGGGAAGCGGACTTCGTCGATAAGCGACTACCTGCTACCGTGCCTGACCTGCACCGGCTGGACCCTCGTCCTCGCCTGGGTAGGTGTCAGGGACATCAACGCTCAGGGAATCGAAGTCGTCGCCGCCCTCGGAGGAGGATGCACCGACCTCGACAGGAGCCTCGATCTCGCGGACCTCTTCAGCCTCTTCCTCGGTGAAGGTGCCCTCTGGCAGTGGCTTCGGGCGAGGAGTGAAGGTGAAGGTAGCGGAGTCCGTGTTCTTGGACTCGCCGTCCCAGCCCTCGACATCGACGGAGATGATCTCGCCGGCACCGATCTCGCCGTAGAGGATCTTCTCGGACAAGACGTCCTCGATCTCGCGCTGGATGGTACGACGCAATGGACGTGCACCAAGCACTGGGTCGAAGCCACGCTGCGCGAGCAGGTTCTTCGCCTTGTCGGTCAGCTCGATGCCCATGTCCTGCTGTGCAAGAGCCTTGGCAACGCGACCGATGAGCAGCTCGACCATCTGAACGATCTGCTCCTGGGTGAGCTGGTGGAAGACCACGATCTCATCGATACGGTTGAGGAACTCTGGGCGGAAGTGCTTCTTCAGCTCATCGTTGACCTTGTTCTTCATGCGCTCGTACTGCGCATCCGAATCGGTCTCGTTGGAACCGGAGAAGCCCAGACCAACAGCCTTCGAGATATCGGAGGTACCCAGGTTGGAGGTGAAGATCAACACGGTGTTCTTAAAGTCCACCACGCGACCCTGGCCGTCGGTGAGGTGGCCCTCTTCGAGCACCTGCAGCAAGGTGTTGTAGATCTCCTTGTGCGCCTTCTCAATCTCGTCGAACAGGACGACGGAGAATGGCTTGCGGCGAACCTTCTCGGTCAGCTGGCCACCCTCTTCGTAGCCGACATATCCCGGAGGGGCACCGAACAGACGCGAGGCGGTGAAGCGGTCGTGGAACTCGCCCATGTCGATCTGGATCAGGGAATCTTCGTCGCCGAAGAGGAATTCCGCCAGGGCCTTGGACAGCTCGGTCTTACCAACACCGGACGGACCGGCGAAGATGAACGAACCGGAAGGGCGCTTTGGATCCTTCAGGCCTGCACGGGTACGACGGATCGCACGCGAGACTGCCTTGACTGCCTCGTCCTGGCCGATGATGCGCTTGTGCAGCTCCTCTTCCATGCCCAGCAGACGGTTGGATTCCTTCTCCGTCAGCTTGAACACTGGAATGCCGGTCCAGTTAGCCAGAACTTCTGCGATCTGGTCCTCGCCGACCTCGGCGATTTCCTCCAGGTCGCCGGAGCGCCACTGCTTTTCCTTCTCGGAACGCTCTTCACCAAGCTTGCGCTCGGTATCGCGCAGGCCAGCTGCCTTCTCGAAGTCTTGTGCATCGATGGCGGCTTCCTTCTCGCGACGCACGTCCGCGATCCGGTCATCTACCTCGCGCAGACCCTCAGGTGCCGTCATACGCTTGATGCGCATGCGGGCGCCCGCCTCGTCGAGGAGGTCAACTGCCTTATCTGGCAAGAAACGGTCGTTGATGTAGCGCTCGGACAGGTTTGCTGCCGCGACCAGTGCATCATCGGTGTAAGAAACGCGGTGGTGCGCCTCGTACTTATCGCGAAGACCCTTCAGAATCTTGATCGTGTCTTCGATGGAAGGCTCGTCGACCTGTACCGGCTGGAAACGACGCTCAAGAGCCGCATCCTTCTCGATGTGCTTCCGGTACTCATCCAAGGTGGTAGCACCGATGGTCTGTAGCTCACCACGAGCAAGCTTTGGCTTCAGCAAGGAAGCCGCGTCAATCGCGCCTTCTGCAGCACCCGCACCAACCAGGGTGTGGATCTCGTCGATGAACAAAATGATGTCACCGCGCTGGTTAATCTCCTTGAGCACCTTCTTCAGGCGCTCCTCGAAGTCACCGCGGTAGCGGGAACCGGCAACGAGGGAACCCAGGTCAAGCGAGTAAACCTGCTTGTCCTTCAAGGTCTCGGGGACCTTGCCGTTAACAATGTCAAGGGCCAGGCCCTCAACAACAGCGGTCTTACCAACGCCAGGCTCACCGATCAGAACAGGGTTGTTCTTGGTACGGCGAGACAGCACCTGCATGATGCGCTCGATTTCCTTATCGCGCCCAACAACCGGGTCCAGCTTGCCTTCCTTGGCAGCCTGGGTCAGGTTGCGACCGAACTGATCTAATACGAGCGAGTTGG
Source organism: Corynebacterium lubricantis DSM 45231 (assembly GCF_000379425.1). Lineage (GTDB taxonomy): Bacteria > Actinomycetota > Actinomycetes > Mycobacteriales > Mycobacteriaceae > Corynebacterium > Corynebacterium lubricantis. The sequence continues at coordinate 101,430 of NZ_KB902215.1, read as the reverse complement.
AGCGCTCGCCCTGGTTGCCGCCACGTGGGCCAGCACCCTGGCCAGCGCCAGGGCCCGCACCTGCACCAGCAGTTGGGCCTGCGCCGAGCTGACCGCCCTGTGCTCCACCCTGCTCTGGGGCCTCAGGGTTCTGGCCCTGGCCACCCTCGTAGCCGGAGAGCAACTGAATAACCTGCTGACGTACGCGAGGCAGATCAGCGCCCAGCTTGGTCAGAACCTGAGCTGCAACGCCCTCGCCCTCACGGATCAGGCCGAGCAGCAGGAACTCGGTGCCGATGTACTTGTGGCCCATCTGGAGGCCCTCACGCAGCGAAAGCTCAAGAACCTTCTTCGCGCGTGGTGTAAACGGAATATGGCCGGTGTGTGGCTGAGTGCCGTGGCCGATGATCTCTTCGACCTCGCGGCGGACATCTTCCAAGTTAATACCCATGGACTCGAGCGCCTTCGCAGCAACGCCCTCGCCCTCATGGATCAGACCGAGCAGGATGTGCTCGGTACCGATGTAATTGTGGTTGAGCATCCTTGCCTCTTCTTGGGCAAGGACAATGACGCGGCGTGCCCGGTCAGTAAACCGCTCAAACATGTGGCAACCCCTTTATCTAAAGTTTCGTCCTAATGTGTCACCCACAATAACGCGCACGATGGGCCTTGTATTCAACCTTTTTGAACACACCCCTCGCAAAACGGGTGTTTTCGCAGGTCAATGGCATGTACGCCGGTAGCGAACAGCCCTATTTTGACCTCTAATGAACGGGAATTACGGCCGATCCGTAGGTTTCTTCGATCCACTCCGATGTCTCATTGGAAAACAGTGCATCGACGAGTGCCTGCACCTGTGGGTCTTTCGCCGAATCTTCATTGGCCACAATGATATTCGCGTACGGATTGTCCTTCGGGCTTTCCGAAATCACCGCGTCTGCAACTGGGTCTAGGCCGATATCCATCGCGTAATTCGAAGAAGCAATAACGCCGTTTACCGACTCGTCGTCAAGCGACTGCACGACGATCTCATCAGCGACTGGAACGATCTCGATATTCTTCGGGTTCTCCACGATCGAATCCAGGTTGATCTTCGACACGTCCGCCGGATCCAGCTCGCCATCGAGCGTCAGCAGACCATGATCTTGCAATAGCAAAAGTGCGCGCGCGAGGTTACTCGCACTATTGGGCACCGCGACCCGTGCACCGTCTTGCAGCTCGTCGACCGCAGCTACCGAGTTCGAGTACATCGACATCGGCTCGATGTGGACGCCACCTAGATCAACAAGCTTTTCGCTTGACGACGATTCCCAGTCCAACAGGTACGGCAGGTGTTGGAAGAAATTCACGTCGGCGCTTCCATCCGCCACGGACATGTTCACCTCGGGCCCACCGGAGACGACCTTGATATCCAATGCGAAATCGTTGTGTTGTTCGTCGACCCACGCCAGGATTTCTTCGTGGGGAACGGCTGTGGCCAGCACGCTAATCTCGTCCTGCGCAGACCCGCAGGCGGCCAGCAGCGACGCGGAAAGAGCAGTGGCTGCGATCGTCGCAAATGCTTTCTTCAATGTGCACTACACCAGCGCTTCTGCGAGCTCGGCGTGGAAAATCTTAGTGGTTTCCGGGTGTGCACGCAGGCGCGACTTGAGCAGGTTGCGGCCAGAAACGTCGAAGATTTCCTGCCCCTCGAGGTCCTTGCCCGCACCTGGAGCTTCCTTGACTAGCTCTTCCGGTAGCTCCACCTGCGGCAATGCGGCATCCAGGCTTGGAGTGAGGAAGAACGGGATGGAAAAACGATCTTTACCCGGCTCCGGCGGGAGCACCCGGTGCTTGGTGGCCACCAAATAGCCGTCGGTAGCAACTTCGAGCAGCTCGCCGATATTGACGATGAAGTGATTTGGCAAAGGCTCCACATCAATCCACTCGTCATCTTTGAGTACTTGAAGACCTGTTGAATCTTCTTCGATGAGCAACAGCGTCAGCACGCCGGCATCGTGGTGCGCACCCACTCCTTGCTCGGACTCCTGTTCCAGCGGTGCTGGATAGTGCACGAGCTTGAGCAGCGGGTACGGCTTCTCAAACGCCGGAGCAAAGAAGTCCGCTGGTTGCCCCAACGACTCCGCCCACGCGCTCAGCAGCTTATTAGAGATCTCGGTGAGCTTGTCCTGCCAATCTGTCACCTGCCCCTTAACCTGTGGCAAGGCCGATGGCCACGGGTTCGGACCTTCCAGTACGCGCCAAGGATGGTCTTCTAATCCTTCAGTTTCCACTGGCCGATCTGCTGCATAATCAATTTGCTCGCGCCAGTCGACCTTTTCCTGAGTACGTTCGTCGCCAAGCTTTGCGTAACCACGATAGTGCGGGTTCTTCAGGTTAGAGATCTCTTCCTTCTGCTCTTGCGGCAGTGCGAAGAATTCCTTGACCGTAGCGAACAGTTCCTCTTGCTGCGCCTGTGGAACATCGTGGTCAGCTAGATAGAAAAATCCGATCGTGTGGGTAACTTCGCGGAGGCGGGCAATTTCTTCCTCGCGGTTCGGACCTTCGACGATCTTCCGCAGCGAGATAATCGGCAATGACGGTGTAGACATGAATTCAACCTTTCAATAATGAACTAAGCTGTCTAGAAACTCTAAACTGTGTTGTTCTTAAATGGCGATATAAATTCATCGGCGCAGGATCGCCCCGTGTGCTCGATAATGGGGCGAAAGACCCGGATGCTCGATAATCAAAATCGAGCATCCGGGTTATGGGGATTAATCCAGGAAATTGCAGGCATCTGCAGCCCTGAGCCAGCTAAAAGCGCCGAACCGGCGCGCGTCCCTCGCATGGTCGAAAACCGCGCCACCAGGTTTTCGACCAACCGAGACCAGGCCCAGGTTTCCCCAGGTCGCATGGTCGAAAATAAGGCGAAAAACCCGTGTGGTCGAAAACTGTTTTCGACCACACGGGGAATCACGGGGAATCAAACCAACACCAAGCCTGAACCCCTTAGAGCAGGTCCTTCACAATCGGGTCAGCCATGGCCAAAGCAGCCTCGCGGGCCTTTTCCGCAGTCGGAGCCGCCAACGCCTGGGCAGCAATAGCCCGGCAGGTCGCATGGTCGTGTAGCTTCAGTGCAGCACGCACCGCCGTGACCTTGGTGGGAGCCATCGACAGCGAGGTCACACCGAGGCCGACCAGGACCAGCGCCATCAGCGGATCGCCGCCGGCCTCACCACAAACACCAATGTGCTTGTCTGCCTTGCCACCGCCGATGCAGGTGGCCTGAACCATTGCCATCACGGCCGGCTGCCACGGGCTGAGTAGGTCGGCCAGCTCGCCCTGCATGCGGTCGGCGGCCATCGTGTACTGGGAGAGGTCGTTGGTGCCGATCGATGCGAAGTCCACCTCGGAAAGCACCTGCTCGGAGCGAATCGCAGCTGCCGGCGTCTCCACCATCACGCCAACTCGCTCCAACCCGAACCCGCGGGCCTTATCAGCAAACCAGCGAGCCTCATCGACGGTAGCCACCATCGGGGCCATGACCCACAGGTCGGCCTCGGTGGCTGCATTCGCGTTCGCCAGCGCCTGGAGCTGGGCATCGAGGAGGTCCTCGCGCACCATGGAAAGACGCAGGCCACGGCGGCCAAGTGCCGGGTTTTCTTCCTCGCCGAGGTCAGCGAAGCGCAGGGGCTTATCCGCGCCAGCGTCCAGGGTGCGCACAACCACGCGGCGATCCCCGAAGGCCTTGAGCACCTCGGTGTAGGTGGCGGTCTGTTCCTCAACGGACGGCGCATCGTCGCGGCCGAGGAAAAGGAACTCGGTGCGGAACAGGCCGGAGCCCTCCAGGTCGAAGCTTGCGGCCTTGCGGGCGTCGTCGGCGGTGCCAATGTTGGCCAGCAGCTTGATTGGGTAGCCGTCACGGGTCATGCCACGGCCTTCCGAGCCTGCAAGAGCCGCTTCGCGACGAGCCGCCCGCTCAGCCAGCTCCGTGAGATCGTCGTCTAGCGGCGCGACGATGACCTCGCCTGCACCACCGTCGAGTGCCACGGTGTCGCCTTCGGAGACTACGTCGTAGATCTCAGAAGCCTTCACCACTGCCGGAATGCCGAGCTGAGCTGCAAGAATAGCGGTGTGTGAGGTTGGGCCACCGGCGGAGGTGATGATGCCACGGACCTGGTCGGGATCGAGCGTTGCGGTCTCTGCTGGTGCGAGGTCCACCGCGATGAGGACGCTAGGCTCGGCGAGCTCAGGAAGACCCGGCTCGGGCAGGCCGAGGAGGCGTGAGATGGCGCGGTCGCGGATGTCGTAGAGGTCGGTGACGCGCTCAGCCATGTAGCCGCCGAGCTTGCGCAGCTTCTCGGCGAACTTCTCCACGGCATCGTGGACGGCGCGGGTCACACCGGAGCCCTTCTTGAGTTCCTTGTCCACGCCACGGATCAGACCACGGTCGGTGGCAAGGCCTGCGGTGGCTTCCAGGATTTCCTTCGCGGAATCGGAAGCACCCTCGGCGCGGGCGCGCAGCCCGTCGGCCACGGCTTGGAGGACCTCGCGGATGCGCTGGCCGTCCGCCTCTGGATCGGTGCTCGAGGATTCGTCGGCGTTAAAACCTGCCGCAGGAACAACGAATACTGCTGGACCGTGCGCTGTTCCTGTAGAGACGCCGATGCCCGAAATGCGGGTGCGATTATGTGTGGACATGGTTAATTACTCCTTGTTACTACTGACGCTTCTGTCACTGCCATGTCTTGCTCCGAGGCGAGCGACGTGCAAGGTGAGATACGAGACTTCGTCGCTGCTGAGTTCAACGTCAAAACGCAGTTCTATTAGTGAGGCTATTTTATTCGCGGTTTCGAACGATTGTGGGTAGCTTTCCTGAATCTGTTGCGACAAAGCCGACTTCTGCCCGGTGAGCTGGTCGTGCTGCGCGATGCGGGTAAACAAATAGCGCAGGTGGGTGATCAAGCGCGCAACGCTAATGTCGCTGCCCAGGGTGGTTCCTAGGTCTGCGCCAATCACGGCGAGGAGCTGCTCAATCAACCCGGTCATACGGTACGTAAACGCCAGGTCACCGGTGGTAAATCCCGCATTCACGAAGTGCAGCGCGAGAGCAACAGCTTCCGATTTCGGCAGGTCCTGGCCGACGCGTGCGCTGAAGTTGGACAGAAAATCGTCGGCAAGCGAAAGCTCTTCTGGGTATAAATGCGCGACCTCTGCCTCGAGCGGATACACAATGACCTCGCCGGTGTCCGCGCGCTTGATCGCGTTGTTCAAGTGGTCGGCGATGGCGACGACGAGCGTGATTTTCTCGCGCAGCTCCTTCGGCGCGTGGATTGCGTCGAAGGTGTCGTTGACCTGTGCCACTACGTCGCCGGGAATATCGGCGAGCATGATGGCCAGATGGTCGGGATCGCGGCCTTCGGAGGGGACGAAAACCTTGTGGACCTTGGTCTCGTCGACAAGATCTCCCTGCTTAGCGCCGAAGCCGACACCACGTCCAGTCACAACAACTTCGCCGCTGGGGCCCTTAGCCAAAGCGACGTTGTTGTTGAAAACTCGCAAGATGTGCATCACTTACTAGCGTACCTACTTGGAGATGTTGAATACTGTGTCACCGGACTCAACTTTTCCGGCAGTTGCGGCGGTGACCGAGTCGAGCGACTTGGAGTTGACCACGGTCATGATCACGGTCGGGTCGAAGCCCGCCGCATCGACGGCTTCGAAGTCGACGGTGGCGAGCAGGTCACCGGCTTCGACGTGCTGCTTCTTCTCCACGGCCGGGGTGAATCCTTCACCCTTCATCTTCACGGTGTCCACGCCGATGTGCACGAGAATCTCGACGCCGTCGTCGGTCTTGATGCCGTAGGCGTGACCGGTCTTGGCCACTGAGATCACGGTGCCGGCCACCGGCGCGACCACCGCATTGCTGGTTGGCACGATGCCCACGGCCTCGCCGAGCGCACCGGAGGCGAAGGCCGCATCCTTGATGTCGGCCATGGCCACAAGCTCACCGGAGATCGGCGCCGCGAGGAACTGCGTCGAGGGCTGCGCTAAGGTTGCCACGGAAGCAGGTTTTTCGCTTAACGACGACTCACCTTCCCCTTCACCAGCTGCGATTGCAGGAGCGTCCTGGTTTTCATCAACCACTGTGGTGCGTGCGGCTTCAGCTTCCTGCGCATCGCGTGCAGCTTCGAACTCTGCCTTCTCTTCTGGGGTGCGGTAGTCGGTGAGTGCGATCAGGATGAACGCGGTAAAGAAGGCCACTGCGATAGCAATCAGGTAAGGCACGATCGGGTTGAACACCACGACGGTCAGCAGCGAGGTGAACACGAAAGCGTTGGTCTGCACGCCGCCCGAGCCTGCCGAAAGGATGGCAATGGTGACGCCACCGACAAAACATCCGACGAGCATGCGTGGGTAGATCTTCTTAAACCGCAGGTGAATACCGTAGAGGGAAGGCTCCGAGATACCGCCGAATAGGCCAGCAGCCAGTGCCGATGCGGAAGTCTGGCGCATCTGGGTGTCGCGGTCGCGCATGGAGATGTAGAGCACGCCGGCTGTTGCACCGAAACATGCGAAGTTCCATACGCCCATGGGGCCCTGAATGAAGTCGTAGCCCAGGGTGTTGATGTTCACCAGCATCAGCGCGTTCAGTGGCCAGTGCAGGCCCAGCGGAACCAGGAATGGGTAGAGCATTGGGATTAGGATTGCGAAGATGAATGGTGCGTTGCCGTTCAGCCACGCCAAACCGATACCCAGGTAGTTGCCGATAATCACACCGAATGGGCCGATCAGGAAAGCAGTCAGTGGGATCACGATAGCCAGGGTGAGGAATGGCACGAACACCATGTGCACCGCAGACGGGATGATCTTCTGCAATCCCTTGTACACGAGTGCTGCGATCGGGGCCATGATCAGTGGCACGAAGACGTTTCCGCCGTAGTCGTTGAGCAGCATTGGCAGACCGAAGACCTGGATAATGGAGGTCTCGGTACCCAGCAGCTGGTTGGTTTGGGTGACTACGTCTGGGTGGTCAGCCAGGCTCATGAACTCTGGAGTCATCAGCGCGAGAATCACAGCTGCAGGCACCCACGGGTCAATGTTGAGTTTCTTACCGGCGTTATACGCCACGTATACCGGCAGGAAGTAGAACACGGAACGCCACATAGCGTCCACGAACTGCCAGCCTGGGCTCTTCACCTCTGCGCGGAAGTCGGCGACGCCGAAGGCATCCATCACCGCGGCGAACGCGATGATCAGCGAGGCACCGAGCAGCACGCCAAGCAATGGGCGGAAGGAATCCGACAGGTACTCGAAGAAGGCATCCAGCCAGGAGTACTTGCCCTTCGTTTTCGACCTCGCCTCAGCCTTGACGTCGGCGTCGGATTTCGACGCCCCGCCGCTTGCCTTCATTTCGGGGAGTTGGTTCATGGCGGTATATACGCTGGCCACGTCGCCGCCGACGATGACCTGGTAGTGGCTACCGCCTTGGGCGATGGCGCCCATGACCTTCGGGTTCGCTTCGAGACGTTCTTTGTCCGCCAGGCTCGGGTCCTTGAGTTCGAACCGGAGACGGGTAGCACAGTGGGTAAATGACGAGATGTTGTCGGCGCCGCCGACTCCAGCCAAGATATCTGCAGCGTTTTCCTGCAGCGATGTCTTCGCCATTTCTTGCTCCTTTGGTAGTTTCCGACACTCCTTCAGGAATGAAAAAAGACCTGGGGCAACGCACAATGTGTGCGCTGTCCCAGGTCTTGCCCCACCAAGGTTTTAAAGGCTGGAGGGTAACAACCCTGAAGATTGCTTACAGGAAAACCATATCACCCTCACAGCGTGATGTCACTAACTTAGGTAACTCTAAGTGTCACAAGCCATATTTGACTGGGGGCGCTCAGGCGACTCCATATCCGTGACGTTTGTTTTATGTACCAATTATCGTACCTAATCGGCCCGTTTTCCAAACGTCACCGATGCGACCGCATGTGCGCCAAAAAATTATCGACCGATCGTGCAAAAACATGCCATATACAGCAGTTTTAGCACGATTGGTCGATAAGAAAACCGAGTGAAATTAAGCGTCAAACCCACTGATCACGTCTGCCTGGTAGGCCGCGATTGCCTCGCGGGTCTCAGGGTGGGTGAAAATGTGGCGGTTCCCGGCGCGCAGAGCTTCGACGACCATCTCGCCTACATCACGAGGCTCAAGCACGCGGGACTCAACCTGGAAGTCTTCCGTCTGGTCAGTGTCGGCGTCGAAGCCCGGACGCTGGCGGGAGTTTTCCGTAATATTGCTGCGCACCATGGCCGGCATCAGCGTTGCAACGCCGACGGTATCGTTGCCGGCTGCACGCAGCTCGAGGTCCACGGTGTCTCCGATCGAAAGCATTGCAGCCTTTGAAGCGCCGTAGGCGGCTGTTCCCTCACCAGGCAGAACAGCAGCAACCGACGCCGTGTTTACGATATAACCGCCGTTTTCGTTTTCCTTGAGATACGGCAGGAATGTCTTCATGCCGTGGATGACGCCACCTAAGTTAATCTCAAGAACCCAGCGGAAGTCCTGCAAACTCATCGACTCAAAAGTCTCGAGTGGGCCCACGCCGGCGTTATTCACCACAATGTCCACGCGGCCGCACTCTTCAATCACGGACTTAGCCAATTCGTCGACACTAACCGGATCAGAGACGTCGACGTGACGTGCAAGTGCGCCGATCTCCTTCGCGGTAGCTTGCGCGCTTTCCTCGTTTACGTCTGCGATAACCACGGTCGCCCCCGCGCCAATGAGTGCTTCTGCAATACCCCTGCCGATACCGGATGCGCCGCCCGTAACTACTGCGACACGATTTTCGAATGTGTCAATCTTGACCATGTTGTGCTCCTCTAGAAAATTTTGTGTTCTATTAAACTTCTTGTGCGGCTCCCTTACCGCGGAACGGTACGACCTCTACCAGTAAAAATAGCCTTTGCAGGGCGCATGGATTTGGTATTACGAGAGCCACTCCAAGTTTAATTAAATTTCACACATCACGTCGGAGCACTAAAACAAGTATTCGACTAAGCAGCCACATGCTCAGGCGCAGACTCAGACACAGTCTTCGGCGCCTTGTCCAAAGCAGTGACGAAGAAGGACGCCGCAATCGCAACGATGCCAAGGATGCCACCGGCCAGGAATGCCTCCTGGGTACCTGCCGCCTGTGCCGCGCTCGCAGCCATGCCAGCCGAGGAGGCACGCGCAGCACCAATGGACATTGCAGCAATCATGATCGCGGTACCGGCCGCTCCGCCGAGCTGCTGCAACGTGTTCATAATTGCGGAGCCGTGCGAGTAGAGGTTCATCGGCAACGAGGACAGCGAGACAGTCATCAGCGGAGTCATCACCAATGCCATACCGATGTTGAAGATCACGTGCGCAGTGATGATCAGCCACAGGGACGTGTCATCGGAGATCATGAAGTACAGCCACCACTGGGAACCTGCCATCAAGATGGCGCCAGGAACTGCTAAAGGCCGAGGACCGACGTTGTCGTAGATCCGCCCAATGAATGGGGACACGATGCCTTGGAGCAAACCACCAGGCAAAAGCAGTAAGCCAACGAGCAGCGGGGTGACCATCAGAGCGGACTGCAAGTAGATAGGAAGTACGTTGACGGTACCCAGCATCATGGCCATCGCGCAGAACACGGTGATCACCGAGAACGTGAAGTTACGCACCGAGAAGGCAGACATGTCCAGCAGCGCACGGCCGCGCTTGCCCAGCACAATCTGGCGGTAGACAAAGATGGCCAGGAAGACAATGCCAGCGAGGAGCGCGATCATTGGTGCCGACGAGGTACCGCTGATGAGCTGGCCAATCGTCGAAAAACCATAAACAATGCCGCCGAAGGCGAGCGCCGAGAGGATGACCGAGAAAACATCGAAAGGAATTGCGGAGTTCTCGCCGACGTTTTGCAGCAGGAAGATGCCGATAACCAGGCAGATCACGGCGATGGGGACCATCAGCCAAAACAGGTAGTGCCAGGTGAAGAAGTTGAGGATCAAGCCGGCGATGGTGGGGCCGAGTGCTGGAGCCACCGAGATCACGATGGAGTTGATGCCCATCATGGCGCAGCGACGCTCGGGCGGGACAATGGTGAGTGTGACCGTCATGAGCAGCGGGGTGATAATCGCGGTGCCGCATGCCTGGATGACGCGGGCTGCGAGCAGGACGCCGAAGGTTGGCGCGAGCGCGCCCATGAGCGAGCCGATGATAAACAGTGCCATGGCCACGAAGTAGATGTGGCGGGTTTTGAATCGCTGGATCAGAAAGCCGGTGGTGGGGATGACAATAGCCATCGTGAGCATGAAGCCGGTGGTCAGCCACTGGACAACATCGGCGGTGACGTTGAAGTCCGCCATGATGGTGGAAAGAGCGATGGAGAGCGTGGTCTCGTTGAGAATCATCACCATGGTGGAGATGACCAGTACCGTCAAAATCGCGCCGACGGAGCGCTGTTTAGTTTCAGCCATTGAAGTGCGTGAGCCTACCTTTACCGTGCAAAAGAGTCAGAAGAAATAAGTCAGCCGCCCGGAAGCGCGTGGCTTCGAGCAGCAGAAACAACAAAGTACAACAATCGCGAGGTTTTCATAAGCTGAGCGCCCTGCCCCTCAGTACCCCGAAAAGGGTATTCTCCTGCGGAAACGCCCCACCTGAGACGCGTGTATAGTGGCTGCCGACACAAGCCCCAGCAACCAATATCAACCAGGAGATCCACCGTGCGTTTCCTCAATGAAAACGTCCCACCCTATGAACTGACCTATTCCGACGTGTTCATGGTTCCCAACCATTCAGAGGTGGGCTCACGCATGTCCGTGGACTTGGCCACACAGGACAAAACCGGTACGACGATTCCGCTGGTTGTGTCCAACATGACGGCCGTAGCAGGTCGGCGTATGGCAGAGACTGTCGCCCGGCGCGGTGGCATGGCGATCATCCCGCAGGACGTGCCCGCCGAGATCATCGCGGAGACGATTGCCAAGGTCAAGGCCTCGCACACGGTCTACGACACCCCGATCACCGTCAAGCCGCACCACACGCTGGGCTATACCCGCAACCTGATTCACAAGCGCGCCCACGGTGCGGCGGTGGTCGTCGATGGTGATCGCCCAGTGGGCATTATCACCGATCGCGACATGCGCGGCGCCGACAATTTCAGTCAGGTGCGCGATTTCATGTCGCGAGACCTCATGACGCTTCTCGACGACACCACTCCCCGCGAGGCCTTCACGCAGTTGCGGGAAGCAGGCCGCAAACTTGCGCCTGTCGTTTCCTCGGATGGCTCGCTCGTGGGTTTGATGACTAGGGATTCCGCCCTGCGCTCCTCCATCTACTCCCCAGCCGTCGATGCCAACGGGCGCCTGCGCGTCGGCGCCGCGATTGGCATTAACGCCGACATCGAGCGCGAAGTGGAACTGCTCCACGACGCAGACGTGCTGGTCATCGATACTGCCCATGGTCACCAGCAGGGCATGATCGACGCTATCAAGCGTGTGCGCTCCGTAGGCGTAGAAGTCCCAGTTGTCGCCGGCAACGTGGTCACCGCAGAAGGCACCCGCGATCTCATCGAGGCGGGCGCCGACATTGTCAAGGTCGGTGTTGGCCCCGGCGCCATGTGCACCACCCGCATGCAAACCGGTGTGGGCCGCCCGCAGTTCTCCGCCGTGTTGGAGTGCTCCACGGCTGCTCGCGAGCTCGGCGGTCACGTCTGGGCTGACGGCGGCATCCGGGATCCTCGCGACGTGGCACTCGCCCTTGCCGCAGGTGCATCCAACACCATGATCGGTTCCTGGTTCGCCGGCACCTTCGAGTCGCCAGGCGACCTGCATGCGGATTCCGACGGCCGCCTCTACAAGGAGTCCTTCGGTATGGCCTCGCGCCGGGCCGTGACCAACCGCAACACCGATACCGAGGCGTTTGAGCGCGCACGACGCTCCATGTTCGAGGAGGGCATTTCCACCGCCCGGATCTACCTCGGCGACAACGGCGGCGTGGAGCAGCTTATCGACGACATCACCTCCGGCGTGCGCTCCGCATTCACGTATGCAGGCGCGGCAGATATCCCATCCTTCCAGGACCGTGCTGTGGTGGGTGTCCAGTCCCAGGCTGGCTTCGCCGAGGGAATGCCTCGCTCGACGCGTTAGGCGCCCGAAGTGATGGGGGCTACACTTTCACTTCGTGAATAAAAATCGCACTTACACATCGAAAATCCTCTGGGTACTGGCCGGGGCGCAGATCATCGCCGGCCTGGCCCAGGGGGTTTCCTTTTCTATGGGCTCCCTGCTCGCCGCTGAGATTGGTGGCACTGCCTGGGGCGGCGCCGGTGCCACGATTACCACCTTGGGTGGCGCGATCTGGGCCTTGCTTTTAGCGCGTACGGCAATCAAAAGTGGCCGTCGCCCTGCGCTTACCTTGGGCATGACGCTCGCAGTTTTCGGCGCAATCTTGGCCTTCACCGCCGCACACACCGGGGTCCTGGCTGTGCTGTTAGTAGGTTTCTTCCTGCTCGGCGGCGCAACTGCAGTGGGATTGCAAACAAGGTTCGTTGCATCGGATGTGTCGAACGAAGAGAACCGCGGACGCAACCTGTCGCTGATCATGTGGTCGACAACCATCGGTGCCGTGATCGGACCGAACCTGTTCGGAGTCACTGAGGCCATTGGCAGTGCCTTGGGGTTTGCGCAGTACGCGGGTGCATACTTCGTGGTCGCGCTCTTGCAGCTTGTCGCCATTGCGCTGATTCAGGTCGGGCTGCGTCCGGATCCGATGCAAAAACAGGTTCAAAAACAGGAACAAGAGCAAGCAGGAACCAACAAGCAGCATGCGCCGAAGCTGCACGCGCCAACATGGCTAGCCATTGGCATGATTGCGGTGGCACACGCTTCGATGGTGGCCATCATGGCCATGACTCCTGTACATATGACTGGTCATGGCGCCTCGTTGACCATTATCGGCATCACTATCAGTGCTCACGTCGCCGGAATGTATGCACTCTCGCCGGTCTTCGGGGTCCTGGCAGATAAGTGGGGCCGCGTTCCCACCGTGTTACTCGGATTCGCCATGCAGGCGCTTTCGGCCCTGCTCCTGATCGTCTCCCCCACTTCGCAGATCGCGTCGGTGTCTGCTCTGATTCTGTTGGGACTTGGCTGGTCGGCCGCGTTGGTCGGATCTTCGGCACTGCTTGTCGACGTCACGCCGAAAGAACACCGCGCGTTCGCTCAAGGTCGCAGCGACTTCGTCATGTCGCTCGTTGGTGCCGGCGGTGGCGCGCTCGCGGGCCCGGTCGTCAGCGCAGCGGGCATGCCAGCGCTCGCCTCCATCGCACTGGTGTTTCTCATTGCCGCCACCACCGCCGTAATTATTATGAATCGCAGAATTAGGGCTGTTCAGGGGTAGTTTTCCGAGGTACGATTAGGAGGTGAAAACTAAATCAGGATATGCCTTGAGGGTCGTTTCGGTCCTCGCGGTTATCCTCTTCCTCGCGGGCGTCGCACAGTCACAATTTGTGTACTACTTATCGCCGGCCGCGAGCATGCAGGTCCCCGCCGAAATGATGTCTTGGGGATACTGGGGCGTGCTGGTGGCCCCGTTCGGCGGAGCTTTCTGGGCCCTTGCCCTTTCACGCGTGGCGGCCAGATGGGGTCGTCGTAACGCTCTCACTGCGGGCTTAGCGGTCGCCGTAGTTGGAGCACTTGTGCTGGCCTTAGCGTTCTACACGTACTCGTTCCCGCTGCACCTCCTCGGCTTGGTTTTGCTCAGCCCAGCTGCCGCGGTGTGGCTGCAGGCAAGGTTCATTGCCACGGATGTCGCGCCTTCAGACAAACGTGGCCTCCTCCTCGGCCTCGCTATACTCCCCATGACGCTGGGGCTGGTTGTGGGCAGCATCCTTCTCATCCAGATCAGTGAGCCGATCTATCAGGAAGGCAGGATGCTCGGTGTCAGCAGCTCGCTATCCATCGCCATCATCTGCGCCATTGCCCTCGCGCTGAGTCAGGCTGGGCTGCGACCCGATCCGCTTGAGCGCGCAGCCATCCCAGGCAGATACCGCCTGGGAAAACCAGCCTGGGTCGCCATCGGACTCATCGCCGTTGCCCAGGTCCCGTTGCTGCCGGTCTCCTACTTCGCCCTCAATCAAGGCAACATCGAGGGATCGGAGGGATCGGAAGGAACGGCTATCCTCGTCTACGCCTTAGGCGTACCAGTTGCGATGTACACGTTCGCCTGGTTCTTCGGGCTGCTCACCGACCGCTTCCACCGCGAAACCGTCGCGCTTGGAGGTCTTGCGCTTCAGACATCTGCATTGATCCTGGTCGCGCTTGCACCGGCTAACCCTGGCGCTGGCGTCGCCGCAATGCTTCTGGTCGCTTTCGGCTGGTCGGCGGTGTTCGTGGCAGCCTCAACTCTGCTCGTCGATGTATCGGCAGCAGCAGAACTGCCAATTGCGCAGGGACGCGCCGACGCGGCTTTCATTCTCGTCGGCACGTTTACCGCGGCGTGGGTGCCGTGGCTGAGCAACACCACATTCGTGGTGCCCGCCCTCATCCTTGTGGTGCTGGCAGCCGGAGCCACAATCGGGCTCAGGGGCAACATCCATAAGGCAACGCTTAGTTCTGCGCTTCCGGCTTAACCAGCGGGAACAGCACGGTTTCGCGAATACCCAGGCCGGTGAGTGCCATGAGCAGGCGGTCGATGCCCATGCCGCAACCTGCTGAAGGTGGCATGCCCTGCTCCATGGCCTGCAGGAAGTCCTCGTCGAGCACCATGGCTTCGTCGTCGCCGTCGGCGGCTAGGCGTGCCTGGTCCTTGAAGCGCTCGCGCTGGATCACAGGGTCAACGAGCTCGGAGTAGCCGGTGGCCAGCTCGAAGCCGCGCACGTAGAGGTCCCACTTCTCAGTCACACCAGGCTTGGAGCGGTGATCACGGGTCAGAGGCGAGGTCTCTACAGGGAAGTCCTTGACGAACACTGGGCCGTCGAGCTGGTCTTCGCAGAGCAGCTCCCAGATCTCCTCGACGAGCTTGCCGTGGCCCCAGCCCTGTCCCTTAGGAACATCAAGGCCAATGACACCAGCAATACCCATGAGCTCCTCCACGGAAGAGTCCACGGTAACCTCAGGCTGGCCAGGGAACTTCTTCTGCAGTGCCTCGTTGAGCGAGGTGTACATATCCATGACCGGCCACTCGCCGCCAAGGTCGTACTCGGTGCCGTCCGCCAGCGTCACGGTGGTAGAGCCAAAGACTTCCTGTGCCACGAACTGCACGAGCTCGCGCATGGTGCGCGCACCGTCGGTGTAATCGCCCCAGGCCTGGTAGGTCTCCAGCATGGTGAACTCAGGCGAGTGAGAGGAATCCACGCCCTCGTTGCGGAAGTTGCGGTTGACCTCGAAGACGCGGTCGATGCCGCCGACAACGGCGCGCTTGAGGTAGAGCTCCGGCGCGATTCGCAGGTACAGGTCGATGTCCAGCGAGTTCGAGTGCGTCACGAAAGGACGTGCCGCAGCGCCACCGTGCAAGGTCTGCAGCATCGGGGTTTCAATCTCCACGAAATCTTCACCGGTGAGGAACTTGCGCAGAGCCGCCATCACCTTGACGCGGATCATGGCGTTTTTACGTGCGTCTTCGCGCATGATCAGGTCGGTGTAGCGGTGGCGCACGCGCTGCTCTTCGTTCATGTCCGCGAAGGCAACCGGCAGCGGGCGCAGGGCCTTCGAGGCCATCGTCCAGGACTTGGCTTGGACGGAGAGCTCTCCTCGCCTGGAAGCAATAACGCGCCCAGTAATGGAGACGATATCGCCGATATCCGTGTCAGACTTCCAGTTCGCCAGCGCGTCCTCGCCGACCTCAGCCAGCGATAACATGGTCTGCAGCTTGGTGCCGTCACCTTCTTGCAAGGTAGCGAAGCACAGCTTGCCCGTGTTGCGCTGGAAAATGATGCGACCGGTGACCGAGACAATATCCTCGGTCTCCTGGCCCGCCTCCAGCTTGGTTACGCCGTCGCCGAGGCCCTCTTCCACGATCTCGTATTTGTCCCGGATCTCGGCGAGCGAGTGAGTCCGCTCGACCTCGGCTGGGTACGGATCATGGCCGTCTTGGATAAGCTTTTCGCGCTTCGCACGGCGAATCTTCTGCTGCTCTGAAAGGTCCTGATTAGTCACAACTCACCAGGGTAGTCGATGAGTGCGACAACTAATTGATCAACCAATCGTTTGGGCTAAACAGTTCGTAGTACACAGCCTTCGGAGCCTTCTCCGCGGGTAGGTTCTCCAGTCCAGAGCGGATCGCCTGCAGGAACTCGTTGCCGCCGCAGAGGTACACGTCGGAGCCCGCGACATCGAGGGCGGCGACGTCGATAAGCTCGCCGTTGTCACGGTAGGTGGCGGACAGCTGCGCGTTTTCTAGCTTTGCGACGAGTGCCTCTGCGGAATCCTTCTGCGCGAAGCTTGCTTCGGACTCGTCGGCATGGACCAGGGTGACCTTGCGATCAGAATTCTTCTCGGCCAGGTAGCTGAGCATGCCCACCATTGGGGTGGAGCCGATTCCAGACGACACCAGGGTGGCAGGCGCGTTGGAGTCGCGCAGCACCAGGTCGCCGGCGGCCAGCGTTGCCTGAATCGTGTCGCCGACTTCGACGTTTTCGCGCAGGAAGTGGGAAACTTCGCCGTCAGACTGGACCGCGATGGTGTAGTTGGTCTCGTCGGCATCGATGATGGAGTACTGGCGCAGCTGGCGTGCACCGTCGGGCAGAACAACACCAACGGAGGTGTACTGACCTGGCTGCGCCTGGGTGAGCTCGCCGGTCAGGGTGTACTGGGTGACAGTGTCAGACAGGGCGCGCTTGTCGGTGACGATGACATCGCGGAATACATCACCGGGCTCGACCCCTGCGGAGGCGTAGAGCTCTTCCTCGTGCGCGATAAGCACGTCAGCCATGGTCCAGTAAACCTCGGACCAGGCATTAGCTACCTCTTCGGTGACGGCGTCGCCGAGGACTTCAGCGATAGCTTCCAGCAGGTACTTGTGCACGATGGGGTACTGGTCGCGAACGATGCCCAAAGAAACGTGCTTGTGCGCAATGCGGTTGAGCAGGCCGACTGGGTCGGGCGCGTTCTCGTCGACAAGCATCGTTGCAAACGTTGCCACCGAGGCGGCGAGCGCCTTCTGCTGCTCGCCGGACTTTTGATTGCCACGGTTGAAGGTGTCGCGGATGAGCTCGGGGTGCGCTGCGAACATCTTGTTGTAGAACACTGGCGCGATCTCGCCGATCTTCTCGCCTACCAGCGGCAGGGTGGCCTTCACAATTTCGTGGCTTGCCTCGGAGAGGTGCTGCTTGGTGTCCGGCATCGTTTTGACGTGCATGTGGGGTGCGATCCTTTGTCTGAAGTCGATTCCTCTTGGTTACTCCATCGACCGTACCCGCAAAAAATTATTTAATACAGTTTTTGTCGTGTTTATTAATGAGAGAAAAATTACACGGGTTCTATTATTAATTTGAAAGAGATTTTGATAGGTGAATTTATCCACCTAACTTTCACCTAAATATCACTTAAGTGTCCATGCCTAGACATTTGACGCCCATACGCTGTGATCCGTTCAAAACTTTTTAATAAACCCGTCGCTTTTGCGCGTAATTGAGGAGTCATCATGGCACTTAAGGGCCGTAACCTTATTTCCAACCTTTTCCACTCCAACCGTTCTTCCCTGACCTGCACCTACAAGTGCGGCAACGCATGTTTCGGTGAGTGCGGCAACAAGTCTTCCAACGAGTACTTCGGCGACATGTCTCGCCGCACCGCACTGAAAGCTGGCGGCCTGTCCGTCCTGTCCTTCGGTGGCGCATCCATCTTCGCAGCTCAGACCGCGAACGCACAGTCCTCCAGCTCTTCTTTCCCAGGCTCTTCCACTGGTTCGGCTAACAACTCCTCGAGCAAGCACTCCGGCTCCGTGGACGGCATGAAGTTCAAGAGCGTCGAGCCAAACACCAAGGACACGGTCACCGTTCCAGCGGGCTACCAGACCAACGTGCTCATCGCATGGGGCGACCCAGTCGTCCAGGGCGCACCTGAGTTCGACATCAACAACCAGACCGCAGCAAAGCAGGAGCAGCAGTTCGGCTTCAACAACGACTTCGCTGGCCTGATCGAGCACCCATCGGATGCGGGCCGCCTCGTCTACATGTGCTCCCACGAGTACACCACCGAGCCACAGATGCACCCGAACTACGACTCCAACAACCCAACCGAAGAGCAGGTCAACATCGGCCTCGCAGCACACGGTCACACCATCCTCGAGGTGTCCACCGATGCTCGCACCGGCAAGCTGAAGCGCGAATTCGGCCCACTGAACCGCCGCATCACCGCTCAGACCCCATTCAAGCTCGTCGGCCCTGCAGCGGGCACCGATCTGCTGAAGACCAACGCGGACTCCACCGGCGAGACCGTCCTGGGCACCCTGAACAACTGTGCGGGTGGCGTCACCCCTTGGGGCACCATGCTCTCCGGCGAAGAGAACATCGACCAGTACTTCACCAACGCTGACGCACTGACCGGCCGTAACAAGGAGTACGCAGACCGCATCGGCGTCGACGGCTCCGGCCAGTCCCAGCGCGGCTGGGAGCTCTTCCACGATCGCTTTGACCTGGAGAAGGAGCCAAACGAGATCAACCGCTTCGGCTACATCGTCGAGATTGATCCAACCGATCCAACCTCCACCCCGATCAAGCACACCTCCATGGGTCGCTTCAAGCACGAGGCTGGCAACGTCCACGTCACCGCAGACGGCACCGTCGTGTGCTACTCCGGCGATGACGAGCGCTTCGAGTACATCTACAAGTTCATCTCCTCGGAGAAGATCGTCGATGGCGACATGGCGCACAACATGCAGATCCTCGACTACGGCACCCTCTACGTTGCTTCCCTCGAAGGCAACTCCCCACAGGACGAGATCGACGGTGCTGGCACGCTCCCAGAAGACGGCGCTTTCGACGGCACCGGCATCTGGCACCCACTGCTCACCGTCACCCGCGAGGGCACAGAGTCCCACATCGACGGCTTCACCGCTGAAGAGGTTGCTGTCTACACCCGCCTCGCAGCTGACACCGTGGGCGCAACCAAGATGGACCGCCCTGAAGACTTCCAGGCCAACCCAGTTGACGGCAAGGTCTACGTTGCCCTGACCAACAACTCCTACCGTGGCGCTACCGGTACAAACGCATCCAAGAACGAGGAGGATCCACGCGAGTGGGCTCCGATCAAGGAGAACAAGAACGGCCTGGTCATGGAAATCGACGATGTCCACGCCGGCACCACCTTCGGCTGGAACATCTTCCTGATCTGTGGCGACCCAGATCAGGCATACTCCTACTTCGCTGGCTACGACAAGTCCAAGGTCTCCCCAATCTCCTGCCCAGACAACCTGGCGTTCGATTCCTACGGCAACCTGTGGATCTCCACCGACGGCAACGCACTGGACACCCACGACGGCCTCTACGCGGTGACCACCACTGGCCCGAACCGTGGCGAGCTGAAGTGCTTCCTCACCGTCCCAACCGACGCTGAGACCTGTGGCCCAATCGTCGACGACCGTCGCGTGATGGTCAACGTGCAGCACCCAGGCGAGGGCGACGAGTCCACCGTGGAGAACCCATCCTCCCACTGGCCTGACGGCGGCAACTCCAAGCCACGTCCTGCAGTAGCAGTTGCATGGAAGGCTAACGGCGGCAACATCGGCATGTAGTTTGCCACCGCTTCGCTAGATTTCGCTTGACGACGAAAGCCTGCGCTGGAACTTTTTCCAGCGCAGGCTTTTTCGCTATTTCTGGCGCGTTTCGTACACCTGGGACATGTGACCGACGGTCCAATCAATCAGTCCTTGGACTGCGGGCAGAGCGGAGCGCCCCAGGTCGGTGAGTTCATATTCCACCCGCGGCGGGACCTCCTGGAACTGCGCACGGGTAACCAGACCGTCGGCGACCATGTCACCGAGGCGCTGCGCCAGCATCTTCTGGGAGATGCCGTCCACGGCCTCTTCCAGCTCCCCGAAGCGCAGTGCACCATCCGCCAACGAGGCCAGGATCAAAATGGCCCATTTATCACCGATCGAATTCAACAGGCCACGGCTCGCGCAATTTCTACTGAAGGGGTTCCACCCTAGAACGGATTCTTCCTCGGCCATGGCAATCACTGTACCCCATTGAAATTTTATACTTTACTTTAGTAAGTATCCAGCATAGGGTGGGTTCTTGTCAGATGTAAAGCAGATTCAAGAAACCAAGGAGAATGTATGTCCCGCATCAGCATCATCGGAGTCAACGGCATGTTCGGCAGCGCAATGGCGAAGGAAGCCGTCAGCCGCGGCCACGAAGTAGTAGGAACCAGTCGCTCTGGCTCTTCAGAGGCCCCTATTGACGGTGTTGAGTACCGCACGCTTGAGCTCACTGACACGGAAGCAGTGAAGGCTCTGACAGATGACAGCGATGTCACGATTATCTCCGTCGCTGGCGGACGCGAGACCGGCGATTACAGCCCCGTAATCAAGGCCCACAAGGACCTCATCGAGGCAGCACCAGCGTCACGCCTCTTCGTCGTCGGCGGCGCCGGCGGCTTGGAAACCGAGGACGGCACTCTCCTGATTGACACCGGCGCAATCCCCGAGGAGTACGGCGCCGAGCCACGCGCGTTCATCGAGGTGCTGCGCGCCTACCAGGCGTCGCCCGACAACATCGACTGGGTTCTGCTCGCACCATCACCCGACATCGCCCCAGGCGAGAAGGCCAACTCCTACGTTCTCCAGGATGACCTCATTGCGGGTCCTTTCGTCACCACCGGCACTTTCGCGGTGGCAGCACTCGACGAGATTGAGAACCCAGCGCACCGTCGCGCGCGCTTCACTGTCGCCGACGGTGAGTAATTAGGTGAGTAAAAACTAGCTGTCGGCTTCGATATTCTTGAAGCCGATGCCCACGGGCACACCGACGTTGTCCACCAGGTGCACTCCCCCGAAGTCGACGCCCACGAGCAGGCGGGCATCGCCGAACTCGGGCGCAGGGCCAAAGTCTAAGTTGCGCAGTTCCAGGTAGGTCGCCTCCACTCCGCCCGCCTCGAGTACACCGCGGGCGGTTTCCAGGATCTTCACCGGGCCAAGTTCTGCCGCGTGCGCACCTGCCGTCAGCGCGGCCGCCACAACAACCGCCTTGTCGCGGTGTTCCTCGGGCACCTCGGAGTTACGGTTCGAAATGGCCAGGCCGTCCGGCATCCGCACGGTCGGCACACTGTGTAGTTGGACGTTGAGCTGTAGCCCGGAGACGGCATGTTGCAGTGCTACGAGCGCCTCGAAATCCTTCTCGCCCAACACCACATCGGTCGCACCCGATGCGATGGTGGCGGCCAAGACGCGCGCCACGTAATCGTCGATAAGCGATGGCTCCTCTAAGTGATCCAGCGAGGTGCGCACTGCCACCCCGTGCGTCGGAAGTTCGCCGTGGAAGACCACGTCGACCTGCTCCTTTGCGAAGTCCTCGGGGACCTCCTCGCCCGAGAAGGTCACCATTGTGATCGCGCCGGTAATCGAGCGCGCTGCCCGGATCATCGAGATATGTCCCGCGTGCACCGCCTCGCCGAGCGGCACCAACACCACGCGCTTGCTGGTCTTGCGGAAGGCGCGGCCGTAGGTTTTGAACATTTCTGGGTCGGTCACCACGGTGGCTTGGCCGGTTTCGAAACTCATGTCACTCCTTGTAGTTGAGCTGCGAAATCGCCCACAGCTCGAGATTATGGTCGTCGCGCACTTCCGCGTTGCGGCGCACGACGGAGGCGAAGAGGTTCGCCCTTCCAGGATCGCTTATCGACGAATGCTGCCGCGCCAATTCCTCAACGTCGGGCATAAACGGTTCCTCGGGCGCAGCGGGAATCAACTCTTCGGCAACATCGGGACTGTCTAATACTTCCACGAGCATCTGCTGGGCGTCGTTGTGCATGGAGTTGGCCAGCTGCGCATAGGTCAGGGCCGTCTTCAGACTGAGACGCTGCTTATCGCTCACCGAAATAGCGCGCCCACCCATCTCGCCGACGAGCAACTCGATGATAGTTTCGCCGAGCTCGTCGGCCGCGGTGGTGGCCCACACATGGTCGGTGAGTTGGTGCGCGGCGGCGACGACAGCGCCCGTGGTCTCGATGGGATCGAGCACCTGGATCCCATAATCGAGGGCCGTATGAACATAGATCTGGCCGTGGCGGGCAAAAGGCGCGGTCTCCTCCACGGCTACTTCGAGCTCCTCGCCTTCTGCTCCGAAGACGATCAGGTCATATTCGGAGGCGGCCTGAGGCTCGATGAAGCTGACGGTGTGCCCTGCCTCGCGCAGGTAGTGGCTGATACTCGGTGCGCCGATGAGCCCCACATTGAGACGGGGAGCGCTCACTCCTTGTCCGCCGCCTTCATCCGCGCCATCAGCTCGGCGACGGAAACTCCGCTTTCATTCTCGTCGCTACGACGACGGCGACGACCTGCTTCTTCCTGCTCGTGAGCAGGTTCGCGGTCCTCGGCGCGGCGACGGCCGCGGTAAGAAACGGTCTCGTCCTTCTTCGCGTCGGCCTTCTTCTCTTCTGGTTTCTTCTCCTCTGGCTTCTTTTCCTCTGGCTTCTTTTCCTCGGCCTTCACCACCGGGAACTCCTCCCGGTGCGGTGCCTCAGTGGAAGCTTCTTGCGCAGGAGCATCCTTCTTAGGAGCATCCTTTCCAGCGACGTCTTTCTTAGCGGCTTCGTTCTTCGCTGCCTCGTTCTTGCGCTCGCTGATCAGCTGCGACAATGGGTTCGACTCGCGGTTCTTTGGCTCCTCGTAGCCGCCAACCCGACCTGCCACGGCTTCCGCCGATGGCGCTTTCGACTTGTGTGGCTGTGGCTTCGGCACCTCGGACTCGAGTGGTTCCACAGGTTCCGGTTCGACGATCGGGGTTTCCGCAGTGCTTGGGTACGTACTTGCAGCAGAATTCGTGGAAGTCTGTATCTCCATGATGCGACGTGCCTCGGCGCGCAAGGCAGCCGGCTCATAACCAAACTCTCGGCCCGACAGTTCCTCCAGCTTCGCACGAACTAGGGCGAGCTCCTCGCGGATCTCCTTAAGCAATTCCGCATCCGCGGTGGAAAGACCGTCCTGATTCTGAGACAGCTCGAGTGCTTTGCGATCTTTTTCCGCCGACGCTTCCACAGCCTTTAACTCAGCGTCATGTGCCT
The DNA here is from genome assembly GCF_000379425.1 of Corynebacterium lubricantis DSM 45231. Classification (GTDB taxonomy): domain Bacteria; phylum Actinomycetota; class Actinomycetes; order Mycobacteriales; family Mycobacteriaceae; genus Corynebacterium; species Corynebacterium lubricantis. The sequence goes on along the minus strand of NZ_KB902215.1, from coordinate 78,219 downwards.
GCTGCGCAGCCTGAAGTTGAATCTCGGCCTCGTTCTTTTCCTTCCGCGAACGATACACCAGGAAGAAGCCCACGGCCGCAGCCCACAGAGCTGCGATGAGAGCGATCTTCAACCATGCACCGGAATCAGTGAACAACATAATGATGGTTGCAAGAACCGCCAAACCTACCAGGGCATACAGACCGATCTGCCCACGGTCTGGAGTGCGATTTTGCTCAGTCATAGATTCCACCTTATCCAACTGGTTCACCATCAGCGGGTGGCGACACCTCGCACGCCCGCTCCAAAATTACTCCGCTGACACACAGTGCTACACCACCCAAGGCGCTGGCAAGCACACCGGGAAAATCATCCTGCGCCGCGATTAGCGTTCCTAAATTAGGAACAATATATGTCCCAATCCCAATGTATGCACCTCCAACGATCGCTCCCGTCCACGCGCTGGCCTTCCCAATCAGCATAAAATTGGTCACCATCATGGGATTGAGCTGCGAACGATCCAGCCCGATGAGCCCATCCTCACGCCGCTTTTTCACCATATAAGCCAAGAAGAGACAGACCGCGGCGACAACCCACAAGGTCACCGACACGACCGGCGAGATCGCCCCAAAGCGACCGTAGAATCCCCAGGTCAAAATGGCCAGCGCGGCGGCGGCAAAAACACCGGCGCCGACAAGGCCTGAGATGGGGGTTCTTTTCATCGTTCTTGGAGCCTTATCTGCTCGATTTCCTGCTGGTCAATGCCTGCAAGGCACTCGGTGATGCTGGTCCCCCGCAGAGTCGCCTCGGGGTCGGCGTCGAGCCACGGCACCAACACAAAGGCGCGCTCGTGCGCCCTGGGGTGTGGGAGAGTCAGTTCGGGATCCTCGCTGACGATTTCGGCGCCGGAATCGTCGTGAAGCGAAACGATGTCAACGTCGAGTGTGCGCGGCCCCCACCGCACCTCGCGAACGCGATTCGCGGCCTCTTCGAGGCCCTGGCAGCGGCGCAGCAATGCGAGCGGTGCTTGGTCGACGTCGACGATGAGGATCTGATTGAGGAAATCGCCCTGTTCGATTCCTCCCCATGGCGGGGTGGAATAGACCCCGGACGCGCTGACAATTTCGTCGGCGAACTCGTGGGTGACGCTCTCGAGATGTGTCCAGGAATCCTCGAGGTTGGAGCCGATGGATAGCACTGCGCGCATTAGGCATTCCTCATGATCGCGGGGCCGGACTTGCGGGAGCGACGCGCCACAACTGAGACATCATCGAAGGTCAGCGGGATCGGGGCGTGTGGCTTGTGCAGCGTGACCTCCACGGAATGCAGCTGCTTGTACCTGCCAATCGCGGTATCGGCGATCTCGGAGGCCACGGTCTCGATCAACTTGCGGGGTGTGCCGGCGGCGATATCGAAGGCGAGCTGTGCCAGCTCTGCGTAATTAATCGTCTTCGATAGATCATCGGTTTCTGCTGCTTCGGCGAAATCCACCCAGCAGGTGATGTCGATGGTAAATGTCTGCCCGTGCTCGGTTTCGTGGTCGAGGACACCGTGGTGGGCATACACCTGCAGGCCTTTGAGCTCAATGCGATCAGCCATCTAAGAAAAATCCTTCCCCTTCTTCCATGCCGCTGCCACATCCACCGCGTCGCGGGAGACGGCAACCTCGTGCACGCGCACTCCCCACGCACCGATCTGTGCGCTGAGAGCTGTGACCGCGGCCGTCGCCGCATCCGCGTCGATCGGCCCATGGTCGAGACCGCGCGCCGCCCTGATCTCGGTGAGGAAACGCTTCCGTGAAGCACCCACCAGAATCGGGAACTCACCAGCCACGAACTCCGGCAGCGCCTGGAGCAGCGCCCAATTATCGGCTGCGCTCTTGGCAAAACCAAGGCCGGGATCCAGCACGATCTGATCGTGTTCGACACCCGCGTCCAGCGCATTATCCACCAGCCGGTTCAGCGTGGCGTGCACATCGTCGACCACGTCGCCGCCGTGGTCCGCCACACCTGCTGCGTCGCCGAATTGCACCGTGCGCCAGTGCATCAGACACACGGGAATCGCGGCGTCGGCCATGACTTTGTACATGTTCTCGTCGGCAAGCCCACCCGAGACGTCATTGATCATGTCCACCCCGGCCTCGGCTGCGGCCTGCGCTGTGGTGGCGCGCATGGTATCCACACTGGTGCGGATGCCCGCCTGCGAGAGTTCCTTGATCAAGGTCGCCGCGCGCTCGGCCTCCAGCTCGGGGACCACGCGCGTGGCGCCAGGGCGTGTCGATTCCGCCCCGACATCGATCATGTCAGCGCCCAACGCGATGAGCTCATGGGCGTGCGCGACCGCGGCATCGAGCTCAACCCACTTCCCTCCGTCGGAAAACGAGTCCGTGGTGACGTTGACAATCCCCATCACCATCGTGCGGTCTGGTTGCGTTAAGTCGCTGACTTTTACCATCAATCTACCCTCTGATCAGGCTCAATACTTCGGCGCGCGAGGCCGCGCTGGTCTTGAAACCACCGCGCACCGCACTCGTCGTCGTAATCGCGCCCGGCTTGCGAATGCCGCGCATGGCCATGCAGAGGTGCTCGCACTCGATGACGACAATCACCGATTGAGCACCAAGCTTATCGACGAGGGCATCTGCGATTTGTGAGGTCAGGCGCTCTTGGACCTGCGGGCGCTTCGCATACAAATCCGCCAAGCGAGCCAGCTTGGACAGTCCCGTCACCTTGCCGTCTTTGCCCGGGATGTAGCCGATGTGGGCCTTACCGAAAAATGGCACCAGGTGGTGTTCGCACATGGAGTAGATAGGGATGTCGTGCACGAGCACGAGCTCCTGGTGATCTTCCGCGAACGTCTTTTCCAGCACGCTCGTGGGGTCTTCGTAGAGGCCGGCAAAAGTCTCTTGGTAGGAACGAGCCACGCGCGCAGGGGTCTCCTGAAGGCCCTCGCGATCAGGGTCCTCGCCTACCGCGATGAGCAGTTCGCGCACCGCTGCCTGGGCGCGTTCGAAATCGAAGTTTCGCGTTTCTGGATTAGTTTCTGGATTAGTCACGGAAGGATCCATCACCATCGTCCTTCCTGTGGTTCGCGGTTGAATCTGAATTGTCTGAATCTGAGTTACCGGTTTCTGAGTTGCCGGTTTCTTTCACCCGGGGCATCTGCGTGGTCGCATCCTCGGCGGGGCTCGCGTTATCGGGGCGCTCGTTTTCAGGCAAGCGGAATCCGATCAACTCCTCCGGCTCCTTTGTCTGTTCCGGTTCAGCAGAGTCTTGAGTCTTATCTGCCTTAGCGTCTTTAGCGTCGACCGGAGGCGCTGCCTGCGGGGCCTTGCCATAAGGATTCTTCGCCGTGGCATCGCCCCACCCGTAATTCGATACACCCGGGTGCTGAGGTGATTGCTGCTGTGGCTCAGCGGACTCCTGCGCGTCGTTCTTCTTTTGGCCCGGCCACGCGCCACCTGGCACCTGCCAGCCCTTCGGAGGAGTGGAATCCCCGTAATAAGGAGTGGTGCCTACAGTCGTGGTGCCCACTGGTGCGGGATCCTGCTCCTTTGGAGGCTTGATCTTCTCCTGCTTTGCCTTGGCTTCGCGCTCTTCGCGTTCCTTCTGGCGCTGTGCACGTACCTGCTGCGACGCCTCGAGAAGCGAGAACTTCTTGGGTGGTTCCTCGCCGCGTTCTTCTGCGAGTTCCACCGGAGTCTTCACCGGTTCGCGGTCGTCCTGGCGTGGGAAACGGAAATCCACGATGTCAAGACCAGAGTCTTCCTGCCTCATGTCGCCGAAGATGGCTTCCAGGTCAGGTCGTCGTAAAGTTTCTTTTTCCAGCAACTTCTCGGCGAGCTTATCCAGGTAATCGCGGTTGGACCGCAGGATTTCGTAGGAACGCTTGTGGGCTGCATCGAGAAGGTCGTGGACCTCTTTGTCAATCGTTTCTGCGATGTGCGGGGAGTAATCCAGCGATCCCCCACCGCCGCGGCCGGAGAACGGATCGCCCTGCTCGGAACCGTATTTCACGGTACCCAGCTTGGCGCTCATGCCGTACTCAGTCACCATCGCACGGGCAATCTTCGTGGCCTGCTCGATATCAGCGGATGCACCAGTGGTGGGCTCGCCGAAGACGAGTTCCTCGGCGGCACGTCCGCCCATGGCGAAGACCAGGCGAGCGTAGAGCTCGTCGCGGTTGTACATACCCTTGTCGTCTTCTTGGGCGGTCATGGCGTGCCCGCCGGTACGACCGCGCGCCAAAATGGTCACCTTGTAGACGCGATCAATGTCTTTCAGCGCCCACGCCGAGAGAGTGTGTCCGCCCTCGTGGTACGCGGTGACCTTCTTCTCCTTCTCGGAGATGATCTTGCTGGAGCGTCGCGGACCACCGATCACGCGGTCGGTTGCTTCCTCAAGTGCATCGGCGGTAATGACGTTGCCACCAATGCGGGCGGTCAGCAGTGCTGCCTCGTTGAGCACGTTGGCCAGGTCCGCACCGCTCATGCCCGCGGTGCGCTTCGCCAGCGAATCCAGGTCAGCGTCGGGGCCCAAAGGCTTGCCCTCTGCGTGGACCTTGAGGATTTGTTCGCGACCCTTCAGGTCAGGGTTGGTCACAGGAATCTGGCGGTCGAAGCGGCCTGGGCGCAGCAGCGCTGGGTCGAGGATGTCGGGACGGTTGGTTGCCGCAATCAGGATGACACCCTCGCGGTCGCCGAAGCCGTCCATTTCCACGAGCAGCTGGTTTAGGGTCTGCTCGCGCTCGTCGTGGCCGCCGCCGGTTCCCGAGCCGCGCTGACGTCCAACGGCGTCGATCTCATCGATGAAGATGATGCACGGAGAGTTCTCGCGGGCCTGCTTGAACAGGTCACGCACACGGGAGGCGCCGACACCGACGAACATCTCCACGAAGTCCGAGCCCGAGATGGAGTAGAAAGGCACCCCGGCTTCACCCGCAACTGCGCGTGCCAGCAGCGTCTTACCGGTTCCCGGAGGGCCGTAGAGCAAGACACCGCGAGGAATCTTCGCGCCGAGCTTTTCGTAGACGGAAGGGTCCTGGAGGAAGTCCTTGATCTCGTGGAGCTCGTCGACGGCTTCGTCGGCGCCTGCGACATCGGCGAAAGTGTTCGTCGGCATGTCCTTGGTCAGCTCTTTGGCCTTGGATCCGCCGATGCCGAACATTCCGCCGCCGGCTTGCATGCGATACATGAAGTAGAACAGCAGGCCGAAGATCAAGATCATCGGCAGCATGAAGGACAACATCGACATCAGGAACGAGTCCTGGGTGACGTTCGTTGTGTACTCTTCCGTGTCGCTAGCCTGGACGGCATCGAAAATCTGTGGCGCCGTCCGAGCCGGGTACTGCGTCATGATCTCTTGGACACCCTCGCGTTCGTCGACGGTGATGGGCTCCTTGAGCTCCAAGCGCAAGCGCTGCTCACGGTCGTCGATCTGCGCGGTGGCAACGTTGTTGTCCTGCAGCTGCTGAACCGCAACCGAGGTATCCACGCGCTGGAAGCTGCGTGTTTCATCGCCAAAAAGGGTAAAGAGGTACAAGACGATCAGCACTACTGCTGCAATGGCTCCGTACCGCAGAACTCTGTTGTTTTTCATTTACTACTTTCACTTAACGTGAGTGGTTCTCCCAAGGACTGACCCCGGAAGTGGTTTATGGGGAATCTACGCCACACTCTTTAACGGGTACAACCGGTACCTGGTTCCGAAGTTAGGAATTCTGGCCCGAGTACACGCGAGGATGCAGCAGACCGACGAATGGAAGGTCGCGGTAGCGCTCGGCGTAATCGAGTCCGTAGCCAACGACGAATTCGTTCGGGATATCGAAGCCGACTTCCATGAGTTCCACATCCGCGGTCTGGATTTCTGGCTTGCGCAGCAGCGTGATTGCGCGCAGGGACTTCGGGTTGCGTCCCTTCAGGTTTTTCATCAGCCACGAAAGAGTCAGGCCGGAGTCGATGATGTCTTCGACGATGAGGACATCGCGGTTCTCAATTTCCTTGTCCAGGTCCTTGAGGATGCGCACGACGCCCGAGGAGGTGGTGGAGTTGCCATAGGAGGACACCGCCATAAACTCCATCTCTGATGGGATGGACAGCGCGCGGGAGAAATCGGTCAGTAGTAATGCAGCGCCCTTGAGCACGCACACGAGGACCAAGTCTTCCTCCGCGTCCTTATATTCCTCGCTGACAATGTCCGCGAGCTCCTTGATGCGCTTGCTCAGCGCCTCTTCGGAGATCAGCACGGCTTCTACATCGTCGCCGTAGCGATTGTCTGGAACGTTGTAGTCCTTGTGATCGTACAGCTCAGTTGTTTCAGTAGTCTCGGCCATCGTTGAATTTTCTCTTTCTGCTCATGAACCCCAGGTGCAATACGGCTATTGTAGTCATTTGCTTTAGGCAGATAACAGGTGATCTCGCACTACTGCTTTAAGTAGTCGCTGGCGATCACTACAGGCTCCGCTTTTTCCTCACCCACGTTGCGCAGATTCATGGCCTCAAGGTCGGCGGTAGTCAGGTCCTTGTTCACTCCGTTGAGGGCGTCAATCGCTTCCTGGGGCACCGCATCTGCTCGGTAGATGGGCAGCACGTTTTGTGGCAGCACCAAGTTTTCCGGATCTTCCAAGGTGACCAGGTCAACTTCGTTACCTTGGCTATCCAGGTGTGGCGAGGTGGAGTAAATATCCGCGACGTTCGCCTCCCCGGACAGCAGCGCCGCAACGGTCAACGGGCCGCCACCATCAGAAATCGCGTTCATGGTGATCTTTTCCGCAGGCACACCGTAGACCTGGGTAAATCCCGGCGGCCCGTAAGGGCGCTCCGCCAGCTCGGGGTTGCCAGCTAAGACAACTTCGTCCAGGTTGGCCAGGTCGGCGATCGAGGTCAGGTCGAAGTCGGCAGCGGTTTCGGACGTGACGACGAAGGCGTCCTTGGATTCGCCCGGCGCGAATTCTCCCGCAGCAAGTCCCTCCGGAAGCACTTCCTGAACCGTTTGGTTCACGGTGTCCGCGTTGGCGCCCTGCTCGATCTCGGCGCCGTAGAATTCAGCGAGGTTACCCGAGTATTCGGGCACGATGTCGATTTCGCCGCTCTCTAGCGCAGAGAGGTAGACCTCGCGGGAGCCAATTCCTGAGGTGACTTCCACGTCGAACCCGTCGGCGCGCAGCTGCTCCGCCCAGATTTGCCCGATGATCTCGGATTCAGGGAAGTTCGCGGTGCCAATCGTGATGGTCTCACCATTTCCGCCCTCGCCTGCCTGTGGGTCTGCCAGCGGGTCGGAGCTAGAGCACGAGGCTAAACCCAAGCCCACAGTCGCGGCAGCAAGTGAGACCACGATTTTTCGCGAGACAGTCAGATCAATCATGTCGGATTCAGTCCTTTCGGCGCGGCCCACTTCTGGCAGGCTGCAAGTAGCAAATCAATGACGAGCGCAAGCGCAGCCACCAGCACAGCTCCGACCAGCATTTGCGGGTAATCCCGTAATGCCAAGCCGTCGATGAGATAGCGACCTAACCCGGATAACCCAATGTAGGCGACAATCGTCGCCGTTGCGAGCACTTGCACGGTGGCCGAGCGGATCCCGCCGATGATCGTCGGTGCTGCTAGCGGCACTTCCACCTGCGATACGATGCCTTGTTCGGAGTAGCCGGTGGCCCGCGCGGAATCGACGACTTGCCGAGGGATCGCGGCCACTCCCGATACCGTCGCGGCCAGCATCGGAGGTATTGCAAGCACGACTAAGACAATCGTTGCAGGTACCACCGGCATCCGGATCCCGATACTCATTTCCAAGGTCAACCAGGTCAAAAGTCCAAGGGAGGGTAGCGCTCGCAGCGCGCCAGAGGCTGCGACGACGGCATTCGCCCCGCGACCCGTATGCCCGATCAATAGGCCGAGTGGCAGCGCGATCACCGCCGCGATGACAACTGCCACCAGGGTGTAGCCCAGATGATCCAGCAGGCGCGTACCAATCCCAGTCGGCCCAGCCCAATTGTCCGCATTAAAGATGAATGTAAAGGCCTCGCTGAGGAAATTCATGCGCTCACCTGCTTACGGGTCCCCTTGCGAGTCCACGGCATCAGCACCTTCCCGCTGAGCACCAGGATCAAGTCACAGATGATCGCCAGCACCACGGTGCCGATCAGCCCGGCCATGATCTGTGTGGGAAAGTTTCGCTGGAACCCCTCGGTAAACAGCGTGCCCAGCGAATGCACGCCAATCAGCGCACCCACCGACACCAGCGAAATTGTCGACGCCGTGACCACCCGCAGCCCCGAGAGGATCACCGGGCCTGCCAGCGGAAAGTCCACCGTGAGCACCCGGCGCACGGTCGAGTACCCCATCGCCACGGCCGATTGCCGTACGTCACCCGGCACGGTATCGAAGGCGTCGGTGCTCGAGCGCACCTGCAGGGCTAATCCGTAGAGTGTCATCGCCACCACCACGTTGACGGGCGAGAGCATCGAGGTTCCCAACACGAGAGGGAGCAAAATAAACAGCGCCAGCGAAGGAATCACATACAACGCACTGGTCAGAGTGACAATCACGTCGCGCAGTCTTCGATAGCGGTGCGCCGCCCACCCAATGGGCAAGGCAATCAGGAAGGCCGCCAGAACCGCAGGCACCGTCAGCAGGAGATGTTCCCATGCCAGCCCTGCTATGCGCGGGAAGTTCTCGACGATCCAACCCCACCTCATTGCTCAGGCCTCGCGTGGGCAATGCCGACAACCTTGCCGTGGGTATCCACCACCACGTCGTGTTCGCCGCGGGTCTCAATATGCAGGCGCCTGGCGTCCAGCCCCACAAAGTGGCGGACATTCTCATTGGCAGGCGCAGTAATAAAGTCCTCGGCGGTGCCCGCCTGCTCAATGTGGCCGCGCTCGCCGAGGAGCACGATGTCGTCGCCAAGCAAAAATGCCTCGTCGATGTCGTGGGTGACCATGACAATCGTCTTGCCCATCGTGGCCTGCAGCTCGAGGACCTCCTGCTGTAGCTCGCGGCGCACAACGGGGTCGACCGCGCCGAAAGGTTCGTCCATGAGCACGATAGTCGGGTCGGCGACCAGTCCGCGCGCCACTCCGACGCGCTGCGCCTGCCCGCCGGAAAGTTCCGCGGGGTAGCGCCCGAACAGGCTGGAATCCAGGTGCACGCGCTCCAGCCACTCCCCCGCGGCCTTCCTGGCATCTGCCTTGCTCGCGCCACTCAGCTTCGCCACCGCGGCGACATTCTCCAGCGCCGTCTTATGCGGCAACAGGCCGGAATTCTGCATGACGTAGCCGATCGAGCGCCGCAGCTGCACCGGATCCTTACCCGCGATGTCTTCCCCATCGATGAGCACGGCACCGCTCGACGGCTCAACCATCCGGTTGACCATCCGCAGCAGCGTGGTCTTGCCGCACCCCGACGGCCCCACGATCACCGTCGTCGACGCCGTGCGCGCCTGATAGTTGAACCCCTCGACCGCGGGCGCGGCCATTCCGGGGTAAACGGCTGAGACATCCTGATACTCAATCATGATTCCTCCAGCGTAGCGCGCAGCCTTCCCTCAATGCGACGCACTTGCAGCCCGCCGCCAACATACACCGGGCCCTGACCGTGCCAGTTCGTGCACAGAGCAAGGACATCGCTTATCGACGATTGACTGGCTCCCACCCCAAGATCATTCAGCCAGCGCGCCACCTTACGCGTGCGCAGCGCCGGTGGGTCGGCGGCGAGGGTGGCACAGTCTGTCGTTGCTTCCAGGCCGGTTTCTAGGTGGGCCTCTATATATGAGTTGTCCTCGGCGATTCTGTTCGCGGTGGTGGCCAAGGGCGAGGTGGCGTCCCCGCCAAGGATCTCGCTGAGCAGCGGGATGACCTCGTGTCGGACACGCACTCGTCGATAAGCGGGATCGTGATTCATCGGGTCGTGCCAGACCTTAAGCCCCAGCTCCTCGCAGGCGGCGACGGTGTCGGCGCGGCGGGTAGTCAAGAGGGGGCGCACCAGTTTTTCGGAGCGCACGCTCATTCCGGCGGGGTTGCCTCGCAGGGCGCCGAGGATGAGAGTCTCAGCCTGGTCGTCGGCGGTGTGGGCGACCCACACGTCGCGGTCCCCGGCCTCGTTGTGCAACGCGGCGTAGCGAGCCTCGCGCGCAGCCGCCTCAATGTTCTCACCTGCGACGTTGACCGCAACCACTCGCGCCGTCACGCCGAGATCGCGGGCCTGTTGTGCAGCGTTTTCTGCCACCTCGCGGGAGCCTTCTTGCAGCCCATGATCCACCACGACGGCGTCGATATTCTTGCCTTCGGCTGCTGCGGCGGCCACAAGGCTTAAGGAATCCGCGCCTCCCGACAGGCCGATTACCGCCGGCCCGTCGAAGGGACGCACCGCCACGCGTAGTCGCATGAAGTGCGGGGAGTGGCGGGGCCAAAACGGCCTTTCGGTGGGCATCAGAAGTCTCGCAGCGAGGACGCCATTTCATCCATCGCCCGGCGCGCCGGTTCGATCTCAACGCCATTGGATAAGAAGGCGAAGGTGTACACGTTGCCCACATCGCTGGTTACCGTGCCCACTAGTGCGTTTACGCCGGTCAGGGTGCCGGTTTTCGCGCGCACCCAGCCCTTGCCTTCGAGATCGCCGTAGCGGGTCACCAACGTTCCTTCGCCACCTGCGACCGGAAGTGTGGTCACCAGTGGGCGCAGCTTCTCGTCGGAGGTGGCGCGCAGCATGATCTCATTGAGCAGTGCTGGCGTAATCAGGTTGTGCTCGGACAGGCCAGAGTTGTCGGCGATGGTGATGCCGGTGAGGTTGAAGCCCTGCTCGCCGAGGACATCCATCGTGACCTGCGGGGCGCGGGTGCCCACCTTCGTCCCGACCTCGCGGCCGATGGCCTCGGCCATGACGTTGTCGGAGTTTTTCATCATTGTTTTTAGGCGATCGATCAGCGGATCCGACTCGACGCTAGCGACCTGTTCGGCGCCTTCGGGGGCGACCGAGTAGCCCACGGTCTGTGCACCGACCTGGTCTGCCACCGCCTGGGCGACGTCGAGCGCTGGTGTGTGCGAGCGAGGCACGTCGCCTTCGGTTTCCCCGATGCGACCGGCGTGGATCATGGCAGGTTCCAGGGGTGCGACGTATCCGCCGTCGACGTTGTCGGGTGCCCACCCGGGCATCAACTTTTCCTGTCCCTCCCAGATGGAGGTGTCAATAAATACCGCGCTTGCCTCTCCGATCTGGCTGGCCAAGTCCTCGATGGTTGCGGCATCCATCCAGACGTCGCCGGCTGCCTTGATCACTACCTCACCGGGGTTATTTCCTGCAACGACCTCGGTGGTCAGCGTGTCTGCTGGATCCAGGGTGTAGAGCGCGGCTGCCGCCGTGAGCACCTTCGTGGAGCTAGCCGGGGTCAGGGGCTGGTCTGAGTGGGCGTCGAACACTGTCTCGCCTGTCGATGCGTCCGAGATCTGCGCATGGAAAATGCCCAGGTCTTCGTTGTCGGCGTACGCCTGCAGTGTCGCGGTCAGCGCCTGCTGATCCACCGGGTCGGGTGTTGCAGGAACCAGCACTGAGTCGGCCTCCGGCAGTTCATACGCCGGGGCCACCTCCAGCTCGGAGACCTGATCATGAACGTAATAGCCGGTGCCTGCCACTGCGCCAACAACGCCGAGAGCCACCACGGTTCCTACTACGCCTGCGATTTTCTTGCCACTCATCAGCAACCACAGTAGTCCACGGTAAGGTGGTTACTGATTTACACATCCCGCAAAGTTTTGGTTTGAAGCGAATAAGGAGATTGCCACAATGGCCATCGAAGTCACCATCGAGATTCCTAAGGGTTCCCGCAACAAGTACGAGGTCGACCACGAGACTGGCAAGGTCTACCTCGACCGTTACCTGTTCACCCCAATGGCCTACCCAGCCGACTACGGCTACATCGACCACACCTTGGCCGACGATGGCGACCCACTGGACGCGCTCGTGATCACCCCAGAGCCAGTGTTCCCCGGCGTGATTGTCAAGGCTCGCCCCATCGGCGTGTTCAAGATGACCGACGAAGCTGGCGGCGACGATAAGCTGCTCTGCGTCCTCGATGACGTCCGCTACGACAACTTCCAGGACATCGACGACGTCTCCCAGTTCCTCAAGGACGAGATCGAGCACTTCTTCGTGCACTACAAGGACCTGGAGCCAGGCAAGGAAGTCAACGGCTCGGGCTGGGGAAACCGCGCAGAGGCTGAGGAGATCCTCAAGGCTTCCGTCGAGGCGTACAAGTAGGCTCTATTTACCGGCTCTCACCTTCGGTGGGAGCCGGTTTTTGCGTTTCTTTCGCATGTCTTCTAAGAATTTGCTACGCTAAAGCCCAATAACACCCTTGCCGTTGACCCTCCGTTTATCAAGGAGAGCGCCGATGACAAGGGTAAAAATAATTCTCACTTACTTTAAGGTGCCGGGATTGGGGAAGTCTTCAAATAAGCGCTCTTATTCCACACGCCCAATTGTTACGGCAGTCTTAGTCGATGGCGGATTTTACCGTCGTCGCGCCTTCAGCTTGTTCGGAGACAAATCTCCCGATGACCGAGCACAGGAATTGGTTACGTACTGTCGTCGTCATATCACGGAATCGCGGAGTAGCTTGTATCGCATTTTCTATTACGATTGCCCGCCTTCTGAGAAAGTTATCTTCCACCCCCTTTCAAGAAAACAAGTAAATCTTGGGAAGAGTGACCAGTTTCAGTGGACCAATCAATTCTTTGCTGCTCTGACTAAGAAACGTAAAGTTGCTCTTCGCCGAGGAGAAGAGTTAGAAACGCAGCGCGGATACACACTGAAATCAAAACCTCTTAAGCAACTGTGCAACGGAGCAATTTCAGTTAGTGATCTCACTGAAGATGACTTCCTCCTCGAAATTACTCAAAAGGGCGTGGACATGCGTATCGGCCTTGATATCGCTTCGCTTGCTGAGCGCGGCACCGTCAATCAAATAGTTATGATCACCGGCGAAAGTGACTTTGTGCCAGCAGCAAAGCACGCCCGACGTGAAGGAATCGATTTTGTCCTTGACCCACTTTGGGCAACGGTAACCCGAGCTTGAGTGAACACGTTGACGGAATTCGGCAATGTGTTCTCAATGCGCCGAAAAATACCAATGATCCACTCCACGTAAGTCAGCTTGGGGGTAAGAAAGTCCAGTCACCTCTACCTGAAGATGATGAAGAGCTTTAGAAAAGGGTGGAATTCCACCCAGAGCAGTTTTTCAGGTGACATTGTCAATACTCGCCAAGTGCGCGTTTTCAGGATGACCGAAGAGGTTGAGGTGCCCATCACAGCCTCGGTCGAGGCTTACAAAAAGTCTTCGCTGCTTCTTCGGGTCGGCTTCCACTGCATTGGGCGGCCGGCTTGTCCATTGGCCGGGGGTTATGAGGCGGCTGCAGATCAATGGTTACAGATCCCTGTAAGAGGATCCCGGGGTACGGAGGTCACAGCTCTGGTGGCTCGAGACTCGAAAACGCTCTGACCGCGGCAGCCCGGGATCCTCTCCCTGGGATGTGTCACCGGGCACCACCATGCGCCATACTCTGCCCTGCCTAGGGTCAAACCAACCCGCAACCCCAGACCCCGCCGAATTTCCGTCCCGTCACGAGCACGCCACAACCCGCCACCCGCGTAGACTCAACGACTATGAAAGAAGTCAACGTAAACGAAGTCCCAGCCGGCGCCCAGTTCATCGATGTCCGCGAGCGTGATGAGTACGCGGAAGCTCACGCAGAAGGCACCGTCAACCTGCCACTGAGCGAGTTCACCACTCTCGCCGATCAGATCGACCCTGACCAGCCCGCATACATCATCTGCCGTTCCGGTGGACGCAGCGCCCAGGCCGCAGAATACCTGGAGCAGGCCCGTGGTTGGGACAACGCAATCAATGTCCTGGGCGGCACCCTCGAGTGGATTGAGAAGGACCTGCCTACCGTTCGCCCAGCTGGCGAATAAGACCACCGAATAATGGTTGGCCGACGCCAATCATTTTACAACCCGACGATTGTTGCCTACCATATGATCTATGGCAACAAATCTTGATCTCCCTGCAGCTCTTGTTACCTCGCCATCCTTCCAGGTGGAGCGGGTCCGTCGTCGGACCCGCGACGAGGTCGAGCCTGTCCTGAACTCCAATGGCACGACCATGCGCGAGTACTGGGTTCTGACGTGCATCGTCGACCAGAACGCCGCCAGCCAGTCCCATCTTTCCGAGATGCTGGCCATTGATGCCTCTGATATGGTCCGCTTGATTGATTCTTTAGAAAAGAACGGTTGGGCGTCCCGCGAGCGTGACCCGGCAGACCGTCGTCGTCAGATTGTTGCGCCAACCAAAGAGGGCACAAAAATGCAGGCCAAACTTTCCAAGCTCGTCACCGCCGCGGAAGACCGCGCACTGGATGCAACCACCACCAAGCAGCTCAAGCACCTGCGCAAGCTAGCTAAGGCCATCCTTCAGGAAGAGGGATAGTCAGTGCAGCAGTTCCTTGCCGGTGACAGAGCGCCGGACCCCCGCACCCTGATCGATGTTTTCATCCATACCGCTACCGAGAATCCCGAGGCAGCGGCTATCGACGATGGCGACATCATCACCTACTCCGAACTCCTCGAAGACGTCCAGGCTTGGGCGTCCGAATTACACCGCAATGGCATCCGCCGTGGCGACCGGATCGGTGTGCGCATGACCAGTGGCTCGAAAGAGCTCTACACCGCCATTTTGGCCACCATGTACGCTGGCGCGGCCTACGTCCCCGTCGACGCTGATGACCCCGATGAGCGCGCCGAGCTGGTCTTTTCCGAGGCCGGCATCGACGGCCTGTTCAGCGACGATGGATTCCGCATGTTGTCACCCGAGCACGAGGGTGACACGGAGCTTCCTTCGCTTAGCGACGATGCCTGGATCATTTTCACCTCCGGTTCCACCGGCACCCCAAAGGGTGTGGCAGTGAGCCATCGGTCCGCAGCTGCGTTCGTCGATGCGGAAGCGCGCATCTTTTGCGCCGATAACCCGCTGGGCACCGAGGACCGCGTTCTCGCAGGTCTCTCTGTCGCCTTCGACGCCTCCTGTGAAGAAATGTGGCTGGCGTGGCGCTCCGGTGCCTGTCTCGTTCCGGCACCTCGTGCGCTGGTGCGCTCCGGCCAGGACTTGGGTCCGTGGCTGATTCGCCGCGACATCACCGTTGTGTCCACCGTTCCTACCCTGGCAGGTCTGTGGCCTGCTGAGGCACTCGATAATGTTCGCCTGCTCATCGTGGGCGGCGAGGCGTGTTCTTCGGAGCTCGTCGACCGTTTGGCCACACCAGAACGCGAAATGTGGAATACCTATGGGCCGACAGAGGCCACCGTGGTTGCTTCTGCAACGCAGCTCTACCCCGGGAAACCGGTGGGTATTGGTCTTCCGCTTGATGGCTGGGACCTCGCTGTCGTCGATAAGCAAGAAAACCAAGTCGGCCTCGGAGAGGTCGGCGAGCTTGTCATCGGCGGCGTGGGTCTGGCTCGCTACCTCGACCCCGCGAAGGACGCCGAGAAGTACGCACCGTGGGGCGACTGGGAGCGCGCATACCGCTCCGGCGACCATGTGCGCATGGAGGAAGACGGCCTCTACTTCGTTGGGCGTATCGACGACCAGGTGAAAATCGGTGGCCGCCGCATTGAGCTCGGTGAGGTGGACGCAAACGTTGCCGCCCTTGACAACGTGTACAACTCGGCCGTGGCCGTGCAAAAGACCGGCGCGGGTGATTCCGTGCTGGTGGGCTACGTGTCGCTGGAGAATCCTGAGGAAGGATTCGATCACCAAGCTGCCCACGAGCAATTGGCCGAAACCATGCCTGCCGCGCTCGTGCCACGCATTTGCGTAATGGACGAACTGCCGGTGACTACCTCCGGCAAGGTAGACAAGAAGTCTCTGCCGTGGCCACTGCCTGGCGTTGGTGTGGAGGCCGTGGGTCTCTCCGCCACCGAGGCATGGCTGGCGGAGATCTGGGTCGATGTGCTTGGCGTAGCCGTGGAAGATAAGGACGCTGACTTCTTCGAGCTTGGCGGCTCCTCGCTGGCTGCGGCGACGTTGGTCGCTCGGATTCGCGAGAAGGTCCCCACCGTTGCGGTGCGCGACCTCTACGACCAGCCCCGTCTGGAAAAACTGGCCGAGACCGTGGACCGAATCGCTGAAGAAACCGGTGTTGACATGGGCTCTCAACAGCCCATTGAGACACGCGTGGTCCAGCCAGTCGGCGCGGGAATGCGCATCAAGCAGACGCTATTCCAGGTCGTCGCGATGACACTGAAGGCAGCTAGCTTTGTCTCCTCATGGTTGATCATCTCGAATGTGCTCGTGCTGCTGGGGATCGACTGGGCGGTGCATACCAACTGGTGGCTGGCCGTCGGCCTGTTTATCGTGTTTGGCACTCCTTTCGGCCGAATTCCTATCGGTGCTCTCGGCGCTCGTATGCTCACCGCCGACATTAAGCCCGGCGACTATAAGCGTGGCGGCTCACAGCACTTCCGGATCTGGGCCGCCGAGCGCTGGGCTGATGCCTCCGGTTCGCAGTCGGTTTCCGGCGCGACCTGGGTCAACTACTACGCCCGCATCTTAGGCGCGAAGATCGGCAAGGGCGTCGACCTGCACTCGCTTCCTCCCGTCACCGGCCTGCTCACTCTCGGTGACCACGCCGCGGTGGAGCCTGAGGTGGATCTGACTGGTTACTGGGTCGACGGCGATATTCTGCACGTCGGCGAGATCGTGATCGGCGAGGACGCCCGCATTGGCGCGCGCTCCACGCTGCTGCCGGGAACCAAGATTGGTGCCGACGCCCACGTCGAAGCCGGCTCCACCGTCACCGGCGACAAGAACATCAAGAAGGGCGCGCGTTGGTCCGGTTCGCCAGCTAAGAAGGTGGGCCGTTCCAAGCACCGTTTCCCTGAGGAGCATCCACCACGTCGTTCTTACTGGGTGTGGGGCTACGGCCTGACATCCATCGCGCTGGAGATCCTGCCGATGGTCGGTGCCCTCCTGGCCATCGCCGTGGTCGTCTGGTTAATCCAGACCACCGGCGGCAGCCCTTATATCGGCGCCGTGCTCTTCGCACCACTTGGTGCACTCGTCCTCTTCGCGTTCACCATGGTGGCCACTTGGCTCGGCGTTCGCCTCCTGTCCATCGGGCTGAAACCCGGTGTGACACCTGTGCGCTCGCACAAGGGCTGGCGCATCTGGACGATCACACGGCTTATGGACGACGCCCGCACCCGCCTCTTCCCGCTCTACGCCGGCGCGCTCACCCCGCTGTGGCTGCGCTCGCTCGGCGCGAAGATCGGCAAGGACGTCGAGGTATCCACGGCCGTCATGGTGCCAAAGCTTTCCGAAGTCAAAGACGGAGCATTTCTTGCCGACGACACCCTGCTCGGCGGCTATGAGCTCGGCGGTGGTTGGATGATGACCGGCGAATCCGTGGTGGGCAAACGCTCCTTCGTGGGTAACTCGGGTATCACCTCGCCTGGCCGCAAGCTCTCAAAGAACTCACTGGTTGCCGTGCTCTCGTCGACGCCAAAGAAGGCGAAAGCTGGCTCCAACTGGTGGGGCTCGCCACCGGAGAGGATGCGCCGTGTCGAGGTGGATACTGAAGGCGGAGAATCCCGTACCTATTCCCCATCACGTGGCCTGAAGATTGCTCGCGGTCTCATTGAGACCCTGCGACTTTTGGCTCCGATCACCTTCGTGATGATCGCCGCGGGCATCCTTGCTGCCATGCACTTCTTGCTGGTTCAGGTTGGCGTTTGGGCGCCGTTCGCCTTCGGCGGACTGATCCTCATGGCTGCCGGCGTAGTAGCCATGGTGGTAACCGTTGTTGCCAAGTGGGTCTGCGTGGGCACGCACCTCAAGGGCGACCACCCGCTGTACAGCTGGTTTGTCTGGCTCAATGAGCTCCAAGACACCTTCGTCGAAGCAGTTGCGGCACCGTACTTCCTCATTCCTGCCACCGGCACTGGTGAGCTCAACGTGGCTCTGCGCGCGCTTGGTGTCAAGATTGGTAAGGGTGCTTGGATTGAGTCGTACTGGTTCCCAGAAACTGACCTGTGTTATGTCGGCGACGGCGCAACTGTGGGACCGGGAACCGTGGTGCAGACCCACCTCTTCCAGGACCGCGTGATGAGCCTGGATACCGTGGAAATCGGTGCCGGGGCAACTCTGGCGGCACACTCGGTGGCGTTGCCCGCGTCGTCGATAGGCGACGGTGCGACCGTGTGGCCTGGCTCGCTGATGATGCGTGGCGACAAGGTGCCTGGCTCTACCGTGTGGCAGGGCAACCCGATCGAGCCTCGGGGTTAGAGCTACATTCGCTGTGCCAGTTCAGACAGTTCTTGTTTGACGGTGCACACGAATTCCGGGCACCCTGCGTCCTTCAAAGCCTGATCGATCTTTTTCGGATTTTTTCTTCGGCCCCAATACTCGAACTGGTTTTGAACTGCGGGTCCGAGGCATGCTGGATTTGAGCTAATCACCAAATCAAAAAACTCATCCGGATGATAGACCTCATAAGTTTCGTCATCTGGATATTTAGTAAAGTCTTTCGCATCATTGAATGTAAGCAGCATGTGCACGTTATTGCTCGAGGCTGCAGCATGGACGTGATAGTCGTGTTTGTCATTTCCTGTGAATTCCAAATCACCAGGGAAAGTCAGTTCAGAATCATCCATCACTGCCTTCACCATCTCGATCCGCTTGGTGATAGTCGAGCTCGGAGCTTTTGGATTGCAACGCCGCGAGACTCTTATTGTCTCGGCCAGAATATCGTCAGTGGCAAGCAGCGAATACATCTCCTTATTCTGCTGCTTCAAGTGGAAGAGCCAATCGAGGACTGTCCTACTTGCTAGTACATTGGCATCAACAAGAACTTTCTGCGTCACAATTCTTTAGAATACGCATGATGAAGGAAAGAGCGACCGGAATCGGTCGCTCTTTTAGACTGCGCTCTAACTAGTCATCGAAGAGATCATCATTCTGATCATTGAACTCTCGTAGATCTCTGAACGCCTTATCTTTCTCCGCTTCACGCTGTGCCTTAAACTTCAGCACGTCCTCTCGGCGAAAACGAGTATGAGATTTTACTTTGTGCGAAGGAATGGCCCCTTCCTTTGCCCATTTCATCAGTGTCGGGCGCGAAATACCCAAGAAGTCCGCAGCTGTGGTGCTCGAAAGCTCTTCCGGCATCCGGGAAACAGTAAATTCACCCGATTCCGCAATTGAATGCAACGCCTGCAAAAGCAATGCTTCGACATCCTTTGAAACTGGAATCGGTTTCCCATCCGCCTGAGAGATCTTAAGCGAGGCATTCTCAGACAAATTCATCTCTCGAACGTCGTTGATGGTGCTTTCATTTATAACGACTTGACCTTCAAGTATTGCGCTACTCATTTTGCACCTCCTTGCACTGTAGAGTCACACGCACGATATTTTCACTTGTAAGTGTAACAGGAAATGTACAACCACCCCCTCCCAATTGCAATTCGATTTGCAACCCGATCGAGCCGCGGGGTTAGACAATTTAGAAGCGCGTACGATGGTGATAAACGCATTTCCTCAATGTTTTAAGGAGAAGTCGTGTACACAATCACCATCATCGGAGGCCACGGCAAGGTTGCACTGCGCACCGCCCCTCTTCTCGTAGAGGCAGGCCACACGGTTAAATCGGTTATCCGCAACCCAGACCATGCCGAGGATGTCTCGGCTACCGGGGCCACACCAGTCGTCGCCGATATTGAGAATATGGACGCTGACGAGACCGCCAAGCTCCTCGAGGGCAGTAACGTTGTCGTCTGGGCAGCTGGCGCGGGTGGCGGAAACCCCGACCGCACGTGGGCCGTCGACCGCGACGCGGCCATCCGCACGATGGACGCCGCGCAGTCGCTCGGTATCCACCGCTTCATTATGGTCTCGTACTTCAATACGCGGTTGAAGAATGGACGCGTGCCGGGCATCGTCGAAAGCGATGGCATGTACGCCTACTACAACGCGAAGTCGCAGGCCGACGAGCACCTCAAGATGGGCGGGCTGGACTGGACCATTCTAGGTCCTTCCGGGCTCACGCTCGATGAGCCGAGTGGCAAGATCACCGTGGATAACAGCGGTGCGCAAGTTGATAATCAGGTCCCTACTACCGCGCGCGGAAACGTGGCCCAGGCGATCGCTGCGGCAGTGGAAAATCAATCCTCGATTGGCAAGCTATTCTCGTTCCACGACGGGGACACCCCGATCGCAGAGGCGATCCGGTAGTAGCCAGACGAAAAACAAAGTGGGCCGCATCCTTTCGGGTGCGGCCCACTTGCTTCTGTAACAGCTAAAAAACCTAGTACAGCGCTGGGCGAATAAACTCCCAAGCCGGCTCAAGCTCTTCCCTAAAGTTTTGCCAATCATGCAGGCCGTGGCCCTTGTAATGCACCATATGGTTGGTGGCGCCTTCGCACGACAGGGCACGGTCCAGTTCACGAGTACAGGTCAGCACACCGCGCTCGAGAACACTGCCGATTGCCAAAGTGGCCGTTTCAACCGCATCAATGTCTCGTTCCGGGTCAACGCTGCCATCCGCCGAGGACAGGTACACCGGCATAGTCAGCAATCCGGAAGGATCGCCCGGAACATCGTGTCGCACCCATTCCTCCGAGCCTTGTGGGCCCCACATGTTTTCGGCCTTCGCCCCGCGCGCTTCGGGAACAAGCCGCGAGATCTGGGAGCCGACCGGGGACATCGTCGAGTAGCAACCGGAGATGCCAAAGGTTGCGTCGAATACATCCGGGTTCGCGTTAGCCAAATGCACGGCGCCGGTCGCACCCATGGACAGCCCGCCAATTGCATGATTGCCGTTAAAGGAAATGTCGGACTGTGCCTCGATGAGCGGCAGGAGTTCCTCGACGATGAAGGTCTCCCACTTCTGGCGGCCGAGCACCTCGTCGTCGGACTCCCAATCGGAGTACCAGGTGCCGTTCGCATCGAGCGGGAATACCAAGGTCGCAGCCTCATCGGCGAAGACCCGTTTCAGGTCTTCGTGGCCCGGCCCGTAGAGCCAACCAGAGCGAACGGGCGCGTTAATGCCGTCGAGAAGCGTGACAATTGGCCCCGCCTCAGTGGTTTGTGGTCGGACGTCGACAAGAATATTGCGCCCCATCGACGGCGACGCCACTGTCCAGCGCTCAACGCCGAGACCCGCAGCCGGAGAATCCACCCGGGAGATCAGCTCGACTTGAGTAATCGTTTCATCAACTGGGTACGGGTAGTTGCCTGGCACTTCCTGAAACTCCGCAGGAATCGCGAAATTGCTCGAACCAATCAGACCCAGCGAGCTCAGCAAGACGTCGATGCTCGCACCCGATGATCCAGGTCGTTCACTCGAGGCAAGCGTCCACGCGCGGAGGACATTTTCCAACTGGGAATCGTTCAAGTCACCGGCACTTGGAATAGAAGAGCCATTGCTTGACGACGATTCCTGTGCGTTCACTGGATATGCAGCGATCGTGCCTGCTAGCACTAGAGACACAACTGCAGCAAGTATCGATTTACCTGTGATTCTCATGCATAAAACCCTACATGATGTTACAGGTGTTACTGAAGTGATTTAAGTTGCGGGGGTAATTAACCTCCGCAGCACGCGTGTAGCACTACCGGCCGGTGAACTTCGGTTCCCGGCCTTCTTTGCGCGCTCGGGTGACCTCCACATGATCATCCGAGTTCCAGGCTTCCTCACGCGCCTCATTGCGCTCGGCGAAGGAAAACGCATCGCGTGCGAACTCCATCTTTAACTGCTTGATGGTCAGCGGCGCCTTCGTAGATATCTCAGTAGCCATCTCAATGGCATCGTCCAAGGTGCCCTGCCGCAACGCAAAACCACAATCAACGGCCTCACTAGAAGGCAGAACCCAGCCGTAGAGCAGCATGGCGCGCGCACGCGATCCGCCCACCAGGCTCTCAAGCGCCTCCACCGTCGCGGCATCCACGCCGATGGCCATATCCGAGACCGGAATGCGGAACCCAGCTATGGGCGATGCGATACGAATATCGCAGGCCATAGCCAACATGGCACCCGCGCCGATGGCCTGGCCGTTTACAAAAGCAACGATCGGGATGGGCAATGTGGCCATGGTCTGGATCAAGTGCTCGATAGCGGGATAGAGCTCTCCATGAAAGTCCGTCTCATCGAGGTCCGCGCCCGCACTAAACACCGACCCAGCTCCGGTCAGCACGATGGTTCGAGCACCGTCTGCCACGCACTTTTCCAAGGCAGCAACGAGCTCTGCACAGAGTTCGACGCTGAGCGCATTTCGCTTCTCATCCCGATTAATCGTCAGCACACAGACAGCACTGTCGACTTCGCGGGTTATCACCGCATTAGTCACCGATCTGATCACGACCTCGCTTGACCAAAAGCGGGTCAGGCTGACCAACCAGCTCATGGTCCTTGTTGGTGTATTCAAACTTGCTCAGGATGTAGCGCATCGCGTTGATACGCGCGCGCTTCTTATCGTTGGACTTGATGGTCACCCATGGCGACTCATCCGTGTCCGTGTAGCGGAACTGCTCTTCCTTCGCGCGGGTGTAGTCATCCCACTTGTCCAGGGAGGCCAGGTCCATTGGGGACAGCTTCCACTGACGCACAGGGTCGACCTGGCGGATAGCGAAGCGGGTGCGCTGCTCCTTACGGGTCACCGAGAACCAGAACTTGGTCAGCGAGATGCCGGAGCCCAGGATCATGTTCTCCAGCATAGGAACCTCACGCAGAAACTCTGCGTGCTGAGATTCGGTGCAGAAGCCCATCACGCGCTCGACACCGGAGCGGTTGTACCAGGAGCGGTCAAAGAAGACGATCTCGCCGGCTGCCGGGAAGTGCGCGATATAACGCTGGAAGTACCACGAGGTGCTCTCTTTCGGGGAGGGCTTCTCCAGAGCGACAGTGCGCGCACCACGAGGGTTGAGGTGCTCGTTGAAGCGCTTGATGCTGCCACCTTTGCCAGCGGCATCGCGGCCTTCGAACAGGATAATGTGACGCTGACCAGTTTCTTTCGTCCAGTTTTGCCACTTCAAAAGCTCGATCTGTAATGCGCGCTTGGTGTGCTCGTATTCCTTACGCGTCATGCGCTCTTCATAGGGATAGTTTTCGCGCCAGGTCTCAATAGGAGTGCCTTCGGCGGTGAGAAGAACGGGATCGTCCTCATCGGAATCATCGACGGTATAACCCGCGGTTTCCGCGAGATTGATCATCGGTAGTTCGTCATCCTTGTGGTCAGCCATGTTCTAGATATTACAGCGCAGGAACGGATGTCGCCCGACGACGTGAGTTTTTGTTTCTCGACGATTGCCTACCCCGAATTTGGGCATGAAAAAACCCACCGCCTTCGCGGTGGGTTTAATTACGCCTTTAGTAAAGACGCGGGAGTTACTTATGCAACCAGGCCGATGAGCTTAGAAGCAGCCTCTGCCCAAGTAGCGATTGGCTTGATGAGGTCAACGAGAGCGTCGACGATGCCGGTGGAGGACAGTGCGTTCCAGTCGAGGAGCAGGTTGGAAGAGGTTTCAGAGTTCGACATGTTTTTCTCCTTGAGAAAGTGGTGCGTGTATATCACGCACCAGCGATGTGATTGTGATTGTGAAGCTATGCGACGACTAAGCCGTCACGAAGTTACTACTCGGAAGAACCGGAAGACAGGGAAGAACCGTCGAGGATAGAAGAGGTTACGTCGATGCCAGCCTCAGCGCCACCGTCAACGAAAGAGCTGAGGGACTGAAGGATGACTGCAGGAGCCTGCAGGAACTCGCCGATGTTCTTGCCGAAGGTTGCGAAGTCACCGAGCAGGTCGCCGATAAGGGAAAGATCCATGATGTTTCTCCATCTGAGAAGGGCCAGCGGAGCTGGCAAGTATTTGACAGTTAGCTGACACCCCTCAGGGGCGCCATCGATGAATATTCTTGCACACTTCTTAAGCCTGTCAACAGGAAAAAGCCAAATTAGTTTTAGCTTCTGTAACCGAACAGTGATTAACCCGTGGTTCATCTTTAATCATTTGCTGACAGGCCCCTACCATCAACCTGCAAGTATCCAATAGGGAATATTTAACTTAGTACTAATTTTTTCAATCCGTGTAACATGCACACGCGCTTTTCGATAGAGGGAAAGTTACGCACCTCACACAATCGGACACTGTGTAGGAGTACCCCCAGATAGGGTGAAATCCTTCGACTTGTCTTAGTTTATTGAACTTGTTTTCCAGCACCTGCGTGCGCGAAATGGCTCTGTCTCCCAGATGGGACATATCCCGACTGCTTGATTGGAATCCCCAACACTCTTTTTTAATCCTCGATCCACGTCACGAATGGAGCTAGCAATCCAGCGGGCCTTAAGTCAGGTCTGCATAGCGTAAAGGACCACCTCCCAGTCCGGTGAGGCGGTCTCTTAGGCTATGTATGCGGTCCTATGTACAGGGCTACAATTGTTGATTCTCCCCACCACGACCAATGGATTCTCCACGCACCCGGGGTATTATTCTCAATATATGAAATATAGATATTTTCGTCCCCAGCTTTCTTCCCTTGAAAGATGTGCGTGTTAAAGCTGGGGTAAGTGGGGCCATGCTCTTCCAAGAGACGCTGGGCTTTTCTGAGTTTTATCCGTTTGGCCGGGTTCTTTTTAATAGCCTTTTTAAGGTCTGCCTGGGCAGAAATCGCTATTTTGAACGTATATTTTCTCTCGGCCATGTGGTTCAGATTGGATTTCGATTAGAAGTCGAAGTCGACGAAGCGCCCGTCGAGAAAATCTTCGATGCTTTCATTCAAGACTGCAAGGCTATCTGGGTTGGAGAAAACTTCCATATTTTCGTCGTCCACTTCTTCGCGAAGTACGTAGATAAAGTCTCCGTTTGCGTCTTGAAACTTCACGTACTGGTTGTGGCCGCCGCAGGTGGTCGAGTTTTCGGACAGTGATAGTGCCATTGCTGCGGTCCTTTCTTTAAGAGTCAGTTCCACCTGAGTTTAGGCTTGCAGTGGAATTCTGTAAATCTATTCTTTCACTTTTTGTTCAAGTCGGTGAGCTGATACCTGATTGTGCTAGTTAGCTAAGTGATTTACTGCAGGTCGTTCACCCTTTATACATAACCCGAACAGGGGTAGATTTATTTCTGTCCTGTCCCTTTTGGTTAGTCGGTCGAACGGGGGAAAATGATATCCGACCAGCCTAGCTCGACGATCGACTGCCCAAGACGACACGATTGCAAGGAGCGACAGGTATGTCCGAATGTGTGATTTTCCAACCTACAGAGCGACTATGGGTGCCCTAAATATGGAAAAGGCCCTAGTCAGGGCCGGAGTAAATACACTCTGCAATTTGGACTAAGAATTCAGTCGCAAACCCTTAGAGAGCAGTTCCCCAACCAGACAGGGCCTCGTCGAAAAGCGAAACGCTTTTATTACATCATGCCGCCCATTTGGTCAGCGTCAGGCATAGCCTGGCCTGCTGGCTCTGGCTTGTCCGCAACCACTGCCTCAGTGGTCAGGAACAGCGCAGCGATGGATGCAGCGTTCTGCAGTGCAGAACGGGTGACCTTCGCTGGGTCGTTGATGCCAGCGTCCATCATGTTGACGTACTCGCCGGTTGCAGCGTTCAGGCCCTCGCCGTCAGGCAGGTTAGCTACCTTGTCGGCCACAACGCCTGGCTCCAGGCCAGCGTTGAGAGCAATCTGCTTCAAAGGAGCAGAAAGAGCCTCACGGACGATCTTGACGCCGGTTGCCTCGTCACCCTCAAGGCCGAGGTCGTTCTCCAGGCCTGCGGAAGCCTGCAGCAGTGCGACGCCACCGCCGGCAACGATGCCCTCTTCGACAGCTGCCTTAGCGTTGCGCACAGCGTCCTCGATGCGCAGCTTGCGCTCCTTGAGCTCGACCTCGGTGGCTGCACCAACCTTGATCACTGCGACGCCACCAGCAAGCTTAGCCAGGCGCTCCTGCAGCTTCTCACGGTCGTAGTCGGAGTCGGAGTTCTCCATCTCGCCACGGATCTGCTTGACGCGACCCTCGATCTGCTCCTTGTTGCCAGCGCCCTCGACGATGGTGGTGTCATCCTTGGTGATGACAACCTTGCGCGCCTGGCCCAGAAGTGGGAGATCTGCGGTCTCAAGGGAGAGGCCAACCTCTTCTGCGATGACCTGGCCGCCGGTGAGCACTGCGATGTCCTGCAGCATTGCCTTACGACGATCGCCGAAGCCTGGAGCCTTCACAGCAACGGACTTGAAGGTGCCGCGGATCTTGTTCACAACGAGAGTGGAGAGAGCTTCGCCCTCAACGTCCTCAGCAATGATCAGCAGTGGCTTGCCGGACTGCATAACCTTCTCGAGTACTGGGAGGAGGTCCTTGACGTTGGAGATCTTGGAGGAGACCAGGAGGATGTATGGATCCTCCAGGACAGCCTCGCCGCGCTCCATATCGGTAGCGAAGTAAGCGGAGATGTAACCCTTGTCGAAGCGCATACCCTCGGTGACCTCGAGGTCAACGCCGAAGGTGTTGGACTCTTCCACGGTGATGACGGAGTCCTTGTTCACCTCGCCATTACCCACGGCGTACATTGCTTCAGCAATCTTCTTGCCGATCTCAGGATCGGAGGCTGAAATGCCAGCGGTGGAAGCGATCTCTTCCTCGGTCTCAACTTCCTTCGCTGCATCGAGCAGGTTGGAGGAAACCTTTGCTACGGCTGCTTCGATGCCGCGCTTGATGCCCATTGGGTTGGAGCCAGCCGCAACGTTGCGCAGGCCTTCACGAACGAGTGCCTGAGCCAGGACAGTAGCGGTGGTGGTGCCGTCACCAGCAACATCGTCAGTCTTCTTTGCTACTTCCTTAACCAGCTCTGCGCCGATCTTCTCGTAAGGATCTTCGAGGTCGATCTCGCGAGCGATAGTGACACCGTCGTTAGTAATGGTCGGTGCGCCCCAGGACTTCTCCAGGACGACGTTACGACCCTTTGGGCCAAGCGTAACCTTGACTGCATCAGCCAGCGTGTTCAAGCCATTTTCCAGGCTGCGGCGTGCTTCCTCATCGAATGCGATCATTTTTGCCATAGTGTGTTTGTTGCTCCTTATATATACGGAAAGCGACGACACTCTTCGTCTGGGTCCAAGCAGGCGCCCGCGACGGCAAGGCTGCTGAGTGAATGCAACCCCATCCCACTCGGTAATCATTTTTAGCACTCTCATCGTTCAAGTGCTAACTACTTTTCTAGCACTCAAAGCAAACGAGTGCAAGAATTGAGACTATGACTCCAAACCGCGAACGCATTTTCAAAAACCTTTCCGAGATCGTCTCCTACAATTCTGTGCATTCAGTGCCAGAACTCGAAAGCGAGCATCAGGCAGCGGGACAGTGGGTCGTCGAGAAGCTTTCTGCTGCCGGACTCACCGTGACCGCCCACGACACCGTCGACGGCACCCGCACCATCATCGGGCGCAAGGCCGCCGTCGGTGACGCCAAGACCGTGCTGCTCTACTGCCACTACGATGTTGTGCCCGCCGGCGACCACGAGGCGTGGGTCAGCGATCCTTTCATCCTCACCGAGCGCGACGGGCGCTGGTACGGACGTGGCGCGGCGGACTGCAAGGGCAACTTGGTCATGCACCTGGAAGCACTCGAGTTGCTTGAGCAAGCCGGCGGCAGCGACGTGGGCATCATCGTTGTCGTTGAAGGCTCGGAGGAAATGGGTGGCCAAGGACTTGCGGAACTCATCCGCTCCAACCCCTCACTCTTCGAAGCCGACGCCATCTTGATCGCCGATACCGGCAACGCGGCCGTTGGCGTACCTACTCTGACCACCATGCTGCGTGGCGGCGCCCAGATCAAGGTCCAGGTAGACACCCTCGAAGCAGCGGTCCACTCGGGCCAATACGGCGGCGCAGCACCGGATGCCGTCGCCGCCTTGGTGCGCATTCTTGATTCGCTTCGCGACGAGCACGGGCGCACCACCATCGACGGCGTGGAGTCCACGCAGAAATGGGCAGGCACGCCTTATGAGCGCGCTGACTTTCGCCAAGATGCCGGCATCCTCGAGGGAGTTCAGCTCATGGGCACGGTCGACGATGAGCCTGCCGATATGGTGTGGGCACGTCCTGCCGTGACCGTGATTGGTTTTACTTCGACCCCGGTCGCCGAGGCCGTCAATGCTGTTCCCGCCACCGCGTCGGCGCAGCTCAATCTTCGCGTGCCACCGGGAATGGATGCCGCCGAGGTGACCGACAAGTTGGTCGCCCACCTTGAGGCACATACCCCATGGGGTGCGAAGCTGGCCGTGGAAGCAAGCGATATCAACGCTGCCTTTGCCACGGATACCGCGAAGCCCGCCGTGGCATTGCTGGGCCAGTGCCTCGCGCAAGCCTATGGCGCCGACGCCTTGGCCCAGACCGGCTCCGGTGGTTCGATTCCATTGACTTCCGAGCTTCAAGAGGCGTTCCCCGACGCCGAGATTGCTCTCTTCGGTGTGGAGGAGCCACAGTCCACGATCCACTCCCCCAACGAGTCGGTGGACCCAACAGAGATTGAAAACATCGCTGTGGCAGAGGCCGATTTCCTCCAGAAGTACTCAGCGCTCTAAACCCCTGTTTGCCTCAGGCCCTCCCGCACGTGTGATTCATTCCAATTGCGCGCAGGAGGGCTTGTGCCTGGGCACCAGGATCCGGGTCTGCCCTTCCCGCGATCAAGGGAAAATCGGAGAGGTCTTGCGTTGCCCTAATTTCATCGGTGCTACTGGTCCATCCCTCCTCCGCGAGCGAGATGCTGCCATAGAACCACGCGAGCAAGAGATCGTGAGCGTCGCGCGCACCGATTGTGGCCTCGTCGGTAAGTTCTAGCAGGACTTCGCTGAGCCGGAAAGCATGCACGCCCATGACTGGCTGGTATCGAAACAGTGCCAATGTGCCTGGCACCGCCATCATCTCTTGGCCGCGCTGTGCAAGCGACAGCAGCGCGCAGCTCCGGCAGTCCATCTCTAGGAGTTCCTCGGGATGCAACAATGCGAGTCGCTGGTCGCCAAGGTCATGCCAGATCCGTGCGAGTGACGGGAAATACGTATACAGGGCGTTCGTTGCCACACCGACCTCGGCTGCCACTGACCGCAGAGAAATACCTTGAGGCGTGCCCTTTCCCCGAAGAAGTGTGTCGGCCGCCTCTAAAATGAGTGCCTTGCTGATATCCCCCCGAGGGCCTCGTTTGGCCGGTTTCCCCTGTCGCTCGGATGCGGGTTGCCGCATGACAAAAACCTCCTCCGGAATCACTCTGCTCCGCTCCCCTCACTTGTGAACAGGCCTTACGGGATTCAAGATTAGCCGCTTCTCACGGATGCTACGTCGGCCACCTGCAACGGTTTGCGCGGTTATGCGTGGGGCCATGCGTGGATTTATGCGTCGATTCTGCATTTAAGTTGAGGTTCCTTTTCAGGGAATCTACACTATTTGTACAGTGTACATACTTTGCTTCGGTAGGCCGCCCGATTCTCACGTGGCCCCGGGGAGCGACAAACAGGAAATGGATGGAAAATCGCATGGGACTAGTCCTTGTTTTTATCGTTGCAGCCGTTTTTGGCGGACTACTGGTCGCATGGACGGCCCAAACTCCGAAACAGCGCAAGACGCACAGCATCAAACAGGAGAAATTTGCAGCAGGACAAGGGCGCAATCCAGATAAATCCCTCACCGGCCCACACAAATCTTTTACTTCCAATGCCCTGATCGGCGGGGTGACATTCGGCTTCATCTTCACGCTGTTCTGGGCAATGGGTACAGGCCTAGGGTCATCGCTTGGACATCTTGTCTTCTCCGGTAGCGCGACTCCATAACAATTCGTTAGCCACGTGACGGCCCGTGCTTCGCCCAGAACTAAACTGCCGCAAACCCCGCCCAGGCGGGGTTTTCTTTCACCTTGCGTGTCGCGTGTTGCTTGTCACAGTGACATGGGTTACTATGACCAACATGACAAAGAACCTCCTAGCGGTACTACGAGTGACGAAGGCTACGCACCTCGGCGCACATCAGGGCTGATTCCCTGCGCGCGGGGCAGTAGTCGGTAAGACGAACCAGCATTCGGGAATCGGTCCACAAAACTGATAAGTACCTAACTCGAAGGATTCTTTCCGTGAACACCACCTTGACTACCCAGTCCTCCACCCGTACCCAACAATTCACCTCCCCAACTACTGCGCCAGATACTCGCGACGCACTGCAGATCCGCTTCGGCACCGACCGGTCACTGCCCAAGGAATTGCGAGAAGAATCCGCAGGGATGAACTGGCAGCTGTTCGCAGCAACCTACGCACCAGATGCAACCTTGCAAATCAGCTACACGGGGTTCAAGGACATCAACCTGGCATCCAGCCTCTACTTCGCGGAAATCACGGAACACTCGAAGACCGAGCCACCTCGCACCTTCAACCACGAGATCAAGGCATCTGGCCCAGCAAGTGCTTTCTCCCACATGCTGGCAGACGAAGGTCGCCACATCGAGATGCTGAAGTTCCACCAGATCGAGCTGTATGAGGCAACCGTCACCATCATCAAGGTCAGCCACCAGATCAACGAGAAGCGCACCGCGTGGGCAGTTGGATTCGGCGCGACTTCGGAAGCATCTATCGCCCACGCACTCAGCTCCGGCGCACAGCGCATCTACGGCTAAATTCCGTAATACTTCACCACGTCAGCCCAGTGACCTAGCCCCTGGCTAGGTCATATTTTTGCCCGAAATAGCGCGTATTGCACACGTCTGTTGCAACCACCCATCTTTTTATTATCAAAACCGTGGCACCGGCGTGCACAAGCACCTATTAATACAGACGCTTCGCAAATATGTCCCTTTCACGGTAAAGTTGGCAGCGTTGGCCGCGCCGATTGGTTGCCGCCTTTTTATTGGGTGTTTCTCAGTGTTTTATTTTATTTCTGATTAATCTGCCGCTGGGGCAGCACGCATAGGCGGTTCAGCTCAGGCACGGCGTTGACCATGTCCGCCCTAGCATCCAAGGGGAGCTGCAGATTCGTGCTTTCACTGCTTATTGCCCTAGCTATCGCCACAGCTGCCGCGCCACTGCTCATTAGGGCATTTGGCAGGCCTGCATTTGGAATCTTGGCGTTAGTTCCCGCTGCCGGATTTATCTGGATTATTACTCTTTTTAGCTCTGGAGCATTTTCTCAGGGCGGCGAGATTATCGCAGCCTATGAATGGATGCCTGCAGCGCACCTTAACTGGGAGTTCCGGTTAGACCCTCTAGCGGGCATTTTTAGTTTGATCATCCTTGGCGTTGGCGCCCTGGTTCTGTTCTATTGTTGGGGCTATTTCGATTCCAACCCACGCCGCCTTTCCATGTTCGGCGCACAATTGGTTGGCTTCTCCGCAGCGATGTACGGCCTGGTCATCTCTGACAATTTCCTGTTGATGTACATCTTCTGGGAAATCACCTCGGTGCTTTCTTTCCTACTCGTTGGCTATTACGGCGAGCGAGCCTCCTCGCGTCGTGCCGCGAACCAAGCACTGATGGTGACCACGCTTGGTGGGTTGGCCATGCTGGTGGGCATTATCTTGTTCGGTCGCCAGACTGGCATTTGGAGAATCTCCGAAATTGCCACCTTCAGCGATATGGAGACCACTCCGTACGCCACCGCGGCCATTGTGCTGATTCTGCTTGGCGCACTCACGAAATCCGCCAATGCACCATGGCACTTCTGGCTGCCCGGCGCGATGGCCGCCCCAACACCGGTTTCCGCGTACCTGCACTCGGCGGCGATGGTCAAGGCGGGCATCTACCTAGTCGCCCGCCTCGCTCCCGACTTCAACGTGATCCCCGCGTGGCACCTGATTGTCATTCCGGTCGGCGTGTTCACCATGCTGCTGGGTGGCTGGATGGCCTTAAAGCAAAAGGATCTGAAGCTGATCCTGGCCTACGGTACCGTCTCGCAGCTTGGCTTCATCATGGCGATCATCGGCATCGGTTCCCGCGAAGCGATGCTGGCAGGCTTGGCGCTTACTGTCAGCCACTCGCTGTTTAAGGCAGCCCTCTTCATGATTGTCGGCGCGATCGATCACTGCACGGGGACTCGCGACATCCGCGAGCTCTCCGGCCTGGGCAAAAAGCAGCCGTTCATTGCTGTGCTGGCTACCATTTCGGCGGCTTCCATGGCGGGCATTCCTCCCCTCTGGGGCTTCATCGCCAAAGAAACCGCCCTCCAAGCAGTCTTGAGCGAGGAACTCCTCGTGGGCATTCCTCGCCAGCTCCTGCTCGTCGGCATCGTCGTCGGTTCGATCCTCACCATGGCCTACTCCCTCTATTTCCTCTGGGGTGCATTCGCTACCAAGGATCACAAGGAGACGTCAGAGGCCGTGGAAAACATGCACCACATTGGGTTCTCCCTGTGGTTTGCTCCTGGTGTGCTCACACTGTTCACCATCGGTTTCGGCTTCTTCCCTGGTTGGCTGGATCGTGCGATTGCTACGCACCTGGATTCCCGTTTCCCTGGCGAAGAAAGCCCCCACCTAGCTCTCTGGCATGGCGTGACCATCCCGTTGATCCTCACGTTGGTCATCATTGTGGTGGGCGCATTCTTGTTCTGGCGTCGCCGGTCGCTGCGCTACTTCTACGGCGAACTTCCGATGTTGGGAGATGCCGATTCGGTCTATGACAACACCCTGCGCGGGTTGGGCAATCTCTCCCTGCGTCTGACCGCCTCCACGCAGCGCGGTTCGCTGACGTACAACCTGGGTGTCATCTTCAGCGTGCTTATCATTTTGCCGCTCACGACTCTCGTGCTCGGGGAGCGCACTGATATTCGCATGCGCCTGTGGGACACCCCTTGGCAAGCGATTGCCGCTATCATCATCATTTTCATGGCATTCGCCGCCACGCAGATGGAAAACCGTCTCTCGGGCATCATTGCGGTGGGTATGACGGGCTACAGCTTGGCGTTCATTTTCGCCCTCCACGGTGCTCCGGATCTCGCACTAACGCAGGTTTTGGTCGAAACCATCATCATGGTCGTGTTCATGCTGGTACTGCGTAAGATGCCCACCAGCGTGGAACCGCGCCAGCACCAGGACAACCGCCTGCGCGCTTGGCTCTCCATCGCGGTGGGACTTTCGGTCACGATCGTGGCCATGTTCGCCATCAGCGCCCGCCAGGAACGCCCAATCTCTGATCTCATGCCAGATTTGGCCTACGACATCGGACACGGAGCTAATACCGTCAACGTGCTTCTCGTCGACCTGCGCGCTTGGGATACGTTCGGCGAGATTTCCGTGTTGGTCATCGCCGCAACTGGTGTGGCCAGCCTGATCTACCGCACCCGCAGGTTTGACCGGCCGATCCGCCGGCCACGACCTAATCTCAACGCGCGGCGTTGGCTGGCAGCCGAGGTTGACTCCGAGAAGGCACAGAACCGCTCCATCATGGTCGATGTGGTTACCCGCGTCCTCTTCCCTTCCATGATGGTGCTGTCCATCTACTTCTTCTTCGCTGGCCACAACGCGCCTGGCGGTGGCTTCGCGGGTGGTCTGGTTGCCGCTCTGGCGTTGACGCTGCGCTACCTCGCAGGTGGTCGCTCCGAGCTGGAGGCAGCCCTCCCGATCGAACCGGCGAAAATCCTTGGAACGGGTTTGGTTGTGTCGTCGATAGCTGCTGTGTGGCCGATGTTCCTCGGACGTCCACCGCTGACCTCCGACTACGCCACCATGACCTTGCCGTTGATCGGCGAGATCGCAATTCCTTCCGCGCTACTTTTCGATCTCGGTGTGTATCTCATCGTGATCGGATTGATCATGCACATCCTTACTTCTATGGGTGGCCAGCTCGACCAGGAAGAGGAAGTCCGCAAGCAGCGCGCTCGCGATCGTGCTCGCTCGCTGAAACGCAAGGCGGAATTCCGCAGACGAGAACAGGAACTGAAAAAACAACAAATGGCAGAAGCCGCAACTGCTACCACTACTGCCACATCAACAGCGCAAACAGACGAAAGCGAGGACAAATAAATGGAAGCGAACCTTTTCCTCCTCCTCGCCTCAGGCGCGTTGATCGCGGCCGGAACCTACCTCATGCTGGATCGAGCAATGACCCGCATGCTCATGGGCATCTTACTCATTGGCAACGGAGCAAACCTGCTGATCTTGCAATCGGGCGGGCCTGCCGGTTCACCACCGATCCTGTTCCGTGATTCCGAGATTCACCCGGATCAGACCTCAGATCCCCTGGCCCAGGCCATGATCTTGACGGCGATCGTCATTTCGCTGGCGATGACCTCGTTCATCCTGGCGCTGGCTTATCGCCAGTACCGCTACCGCACTGCGGACGTCATCGAGGACGACCTCGAGGATGCAGCAATCGCGGCACGTCCGGCAACTGCCGCGGCGGCACCGGACCACGATGCCTCAGATGACCCAGAAACAGGTCGGCTGACGGCAGAGGGCGACTCCTTCGGCCCCAAGTCCTTCGAGGACCCAGTTAAGGAGGCCGACGATGAATAGTCTTGAGTCCTTTGTGGCCTTCGTGCTGCCGTACATGCCGTACATGATTCCTTTGCCGATTCTGCTTCCGGCAGCGGCAGCGGCCGTCATCTTGTTGTTTAGTCGCCACCCGAATCTGCAACGGCTGATTGCTATTAGCACCCTGATCGTTCTCATGGTGCTCTCGGGTGCGATGATTCTGGTTGCCGACTTAGAGGGCATCCAAACCGTGCAGTTGGGCGGATGGGACGCCCCGATCGGTATCACGCTGGTGGCCGATCGCCTCTCCACGGTGATGCTCTTTGTCTCTGCCATCGTGCTGTTCTGCGTGATGTGGTACGCCATCGCTCAGGGTGTACGCGACGGCACGGACGAGGAACCTGTTGCCGTGTTCCTCCCCGTGTACATGCTGCTGACCATGGGTGTGAACCTGTCCTTCCTCGCGGGTGACCTGTTCAACCTGTACGTCGGTTTCGAGGTCTTCCTCGTCGCCTCGTACGTGCTGCTCACCCTTGGCGCCTCCCCGGAGCGAGTCAGAGCGGGAATCAGTTACGTCATGGTCTCCATGCTGTCGTCGATGATTTTCTTGTTCGCCTTGGCTGGCGTCTACGCCGCGGTGGGCACCATGAATATGGCCCAGATCGGCATCCGCATGGAAGATATTCCGGACGGTACCCGCACCGCGATCTTCGCTACCTTGCTTGTCGCCTTTGGTATTAAGGCCGCGGTCTTCCCGCTGGACGCGTGGCTGCCAGACTCCTACCCCACGGCGCCTTCACTGGTCACCGCGGTGTTCGCAGGCCTGCTCACGAAGGTCGGTGTGTACTCGATTATCCGGATGCGCTCGACCGTGTTCACCGACGGTTCGCTCGATACGCTCTTGATGTGGGTGGCTCTAGCCACCATGATCGTCGGGATCTTGGGTGCCTTGGCCCAGAATGACATCAAACGTTTGCTGTCATTTACCCTGGTCAGTCACATTGGCTACATGATTCTCGGCATCGCGCTCGGGTCCGCCCAGGGCCTGTCGGGGGCGATCTTCTACGCCGTGCACCACATTCTGGTGCAAACCTCGCTGTTCCTGGTCGTCGGTCTTATCGAACGCCAAGCCGGTACTTCCTCGCTTCGTCGTCTCGGTTCCTTGCTCTACACCGCACCAGTGATTGCCATCTTGTACTTCATCCCGGCCCTTAACCTGGGCGGCATCCCGCCGTTCTCGGGCTTTATGGGCAAGATCCTTTTGCTCGAGGCGGGCGCTAACGATGGATCCTGGTTGTCCTGGGTCCTGATCGCCGGTGCCGTAGTCACGTCCCTGCTGACCCTGTACGTCATGATGCTCGTTTGGTCGAAGGGCTTCTGGCGCGACCGCAAGGACGCACCCGAAGGCGAGATGGCCATGGCCCGCCCAGCACCGCTGATGGATGTCACCGACACCGTCAGCATCAAAGAGCGCGAGGACGTCGGTCGCCTGCCCTTCGGCATGGTGGCCTCCACCGCGACCCTGGTTGCTGCGTCCCTGTCCATCACGGTATTGGCTGGCCCGATCTCCGCGATCACCGGCCGCGCCGCCGAATCTGCCCAGGACGTCTCCATCTACCGCACGGCAGTGCTCGGCGACAAGGCCGATGATCCCTCCCGCACGATCAATCAAAATCGTCTCGACGATGGCTCGGATACCCTGGATCAGCGTCAACACGAACTGCCTGAACCGGCTCCCGGGGTGGAGCAATCCGAGGGCGAAACTCAGCAGCACCAGATCACAGCACCGGCATCGTCGGGCGAGGTCACTGAACCCATCCCTGCTCCTGCAACCCGAGGCGCAAACGAGTCCACCGAGGAGGCGACACCCTAATGGTCACCAAGTTGCGCAGTAACCTGCGTATCTCCTTCGTCTTATGGATTATGTTCATGTGGATCGTCCTCATGGGCGAGCTGTCCTGGGCCAATGTCTTCGGCGGCCTGCTCGTCGGTCTCGGCGTTGTGTTGTTCTTCCCGCTTCCCGCGATGCCGATTTCAAATATCAGCATCAGCTGGGGTCCACTATTCAAATTTGTTTTCCAGTGGTTCGGCGATCTCATTGTCGCCTCAGTGAAGGTGTCATGGTTGGCGCTGCGACCTCAGAAGCCACCAAAGACCGCCATCTTGAATGTCCCCATGCGCGTGTCCAACGAGCTCGTCCTGTACTTCGCCACCTCGGCCTATAACCTGCAGCCGGGTGGTTCGGTCACCGACATCGATATCGCGAATCGCATGTGGACAATTCACGTCCTCAACGCTGAAAACGACGAGGACATCCAACGCGAAATTGATACCGTCGCAGAACTTGAACATCGCATGATCACCATCTTTGAGAAGGGGCACTAAT
The DNA here is from genome assembly GCF_000379425.1 of Corynebacterium lubricantis DSM 45231. GTDB lineage: Bacteria > Actinomycetota > Actinomycetes > Mycobacteriales > Mycobacteriaceae > Corynebacterium > Corynebacterium lubricantis. Next base: position 41,388 of record NZ_KB902215.1, on the reverse strand, counting down.
CCATGGACCCCAGCATTTACAACTACTTTCTAATCGTCCCGGCAATCTTGCTCTCGGCGGGCTTCATGATGATGGCCTGGCGCATCGCCACCGGCCCCGACTCCCTCGACCGAGTCTTGGGCCTCGACGGTGTCGTCGCTATGCTGCAGTGCGCCCTGGCCCTCTACATCGTGTGGACCATGGATAGCACCGTGGTCAACGTCATGATGGTGATCGCCTTGCTGGGCTTCATCTCATCGCTGTCCGTGGCTCGTTTCCGCAAGAGGGATGGTTCCTAACATGACTCTCGAATTTTTCACCGACATCGTTTCGCTGATTTTCATCTACTCCGGCGCCATCCTCGTGTTCTCCGCGGCGGTGGGCGTGCTGCGTTTCCGCGACACGCTGAGCCGCGTCCACGCGATCACCAAACCGCAGACCACAGGCCTGATCTTGATGGTGGTGGGCGCGATCATCCACATGGTCGGCTCGCCCGATTTCTCGGTCGCCGAGCGCTCCGATGTGGGCATGCTGATTCTGCTCGTCCTCTTCGCGCTGATGACTAACCCGGTTACGGCGCAGCGCCTGGGCCGCGTCTCTCGTCGTGAAGCTCTCTACGGCTCGCGCAAGGAAATGTCGCGCAACGACGCCCCCGCCGACACCCGTCCGCGCCGCACCAAATAGCCGCTTAGCGTAGGCCCGCTTCCGCGACGAAGCGGTCCGGGTCTGTTACGTACCAATCGCCGCTGGCCGCTACCTCGCGGTATTCCGCGCCGTGGATCACTTGCGCCACTTCGCGCGCGGCATCGTCCGCGCCGAGCACCAGGGTGGGTGCTTCGACGAGCATCGCTTCGCGACGAAGGTCTATCTGGCCGGCCTCATCGAGTGCCGCACGGAACTGCTCCTTGTCCGCGCCCACGGACTTCAACATGAACTTCGGCACCCACTTCAGGGCTTTCTTCTGCTTGTCCACCGCGTTTTTATCCAGCGTGAGCTGCGGGTTCGACAAGACGAGGCGCTCAACGGGGCGCCGGGCGGCTACCTGCAGCGCGGTCATCGCACCGATCCCGTGGCCCACCAGAGTTGGCCTGCGCAGCTCATGTTTGTCCAGGTAGTCCTCCAACGCATCCGCGCGCTGGTGAAAACTATTTCCTTCCAGGACCGGGATATAGGGCTTCTCGGTGAGATGGCCAACAACGCCGGCCCAGGAATCAGCGAGTTGTCCTGCCGAGCCCAAAAACACTACGGCCACGTCAGGCGCTCCATCTCATCGCAGGAGTTGTCTACAACCTGTTTCCAATCGCGACTGACCTGGAAAATCCGGCGTTGGCGCTGGTAGCCCGCGCCGCGCTCGAGGATCTCCATGACAATTTCTAGCTCGTCGCTGCAGCCGAGGCGCTCGGCGGTGGGGCGTAACTCGTCGACAAGCTCGGCGAGCTCTTCCGAGATCCACCGCTCCTCGGTCTCCCGCGACGTGATTACGAGTGCCTCCAGCCCGTAGCGGGCGCCGCGCCACTTGTTCTCTGCGTTGTGCCACGGCTGCAGGGTGGGAAGTTCTTTGCCCTCGTCGATCATCTGATCGAAGTAGACCACCAGGCAGTGGGTCAGCGCCACAACTCCTGCCAGCTCGCGCAGGTTCGAGGTGGCATCTGAGATGCGCACCTCGATGGTGCCCCACTTGGCCGCGGGGCGGATATCAAAGTGCATCGAGCCGGTGTGGCTGATCACACCGGAGGTGTTTTGATCCGTCATGAACTGGACCCAGTCGTCCCAGTCCTTGAATTGATACGGCATACCCGCGGTGGGCAGCTGTTGGTACAACATGGTGCGGTTGGAGGCGTAGCCGGTGTCCAGCCCGTCCCAGCCAGGAGACGACGCCGAGATGGCAAGCAGGTGCGCATACTTCGTCATGAGCGCATTGATGATGGGCCAGACCCGATCTTCGTGACGAATGCCGACGTGGACGTGAATTCCCCACAGCAGCATTTGCTGGCCCCAGTATTGGGTGCGGTTGATGATCTCCGCGTACGTCATCTTCGGCGAGACGGGTTGCTTGCGAAAATCTGAGAAAGGATGCCCGCCGCCTGCCCACAGGCGCAGGTCCTTGTCAGTAGCAACCTCACGGATCTTCCCCAAGGTCTCCGTCAGGTAGGCCACTGCTTCCGGCGTGGTGTGGCACACCGGGGTGACTAGCTCAATGGTGTTCTGCAGGAACTCGCGCTCCAGGTGGATATCGGGATAGCGGCGCTCAACTTCTTCAATCACCTCGACTGCGCGTGGCACGAGGTCGCGGGTGATGGGGTCGACGACCCCGATCTCCCATTCGACACCCAAGGTGGGCTCTGGTGAGCGCTTAAAATCCCGATATGGATCCACTAGAGGTTGACCTCTCCTGCTAGAACAAGGGTGAGGGCACCGCCCTCAGTAGCTTCCTTTGGAAGATTATCAACATTCTTCTGTGCGACACCACCGACTAGGTCAGCAAGCTCGCGCGCACGTGTTTCCGCACCGTCCACGGCGGGATCGTAGAAGACCGTGGTTTCTGGCAGGATCATCTCATCTTCGGTGATGTTGCCGGTGTCAACGTCGACGTCATAGCCACGATCACGCAGTGATTCCGACACGTTGGAGGCAAGACCTTGCACCGTGGAGTTGTTGTACACGTTGACTACCTCGGCGCGAGGTGCGGCCGGGGCGGCTGGTGCGCCTGGGGCTGCGGCCCCTCCTGCAGCCGGCGCGTCTGCTCGGTCTGCGCCGCGGTCTTGGCCGGCAGGTGCGTTAGCGCCCTCCCGGCCCTCCGCTGGCGACGGCTGCGCCGACTCTGCTGGCTTCGCCGACTCGGAAGGGGCAGGTGCGGGGCTTGGTTCTTGACTTGTATCAGTCCCAGCATCCGAGCCCGCTTCGGGGCTTGCCTCTTGCGATTCGGTGGTCTGCTGGGAGGCAGCGTTTTGGGACCCATCACCTTGGGTGAGGGCGTACACACCCCACAGGCCCAGGAGCACGGCCACGGTAATCAGCACCATGGCCAGGCCACGGAACGGGAAGCTGCTGGCAGCGGCCCCGCCGGCGGCTGGAGCGGCGTGGGCGCCTTCAGTTGCCTGGTTTTCTGGCTGGCTCTCTTGATTATCAGGATTCACGTTAGTCACATGCGTAACATTAGTACGTTCCTTCATCTGGTGTGTCGCGGACACGCTGCAATCTGCGAACCAGCTGCGGCCGGGCAGCTAGGGCGTCGGGGTCGTCGATAAGCATGTTGAGGCGCTGAAAATACCGCACCGGTGTCAGCCCGAGCTCCCGACGGATCGCCTCCTCCTTCGCGCCGAGGGAACGTGGGGCGCGCGCCTCAAAGTCGAGCAGGTTGAGGTCGGAATTTGTCAGCATGCCTAAACTGTATGTCATGACCATTCGACCCATCGTGATCCACGGCGACCCCGTTCTGCACACCCCCACCGCAGAAGTCACGGAGCCTCTCGCCGACTTACAAGAACTCATCGCGGACATGCACGAAACCATGGACGTAGCCAACGGTGTCGGGCTCGCAGCAAACCAGATCGGCGTGTCCAAGCGCATCTTCGTCTACCACTGCCCCGACGGCGACGTGATGCGCCGCGGCACCGTGATTAATCCCGTGCTGGAAACCTCGGAGATCCCGAAGACCATGCCCGCCGACGACGGCTCCGACGACGAAGGCTGCCTCTCTGTCCCCGGCGAGGGCTTCCCTACCGGCCGCGCGGAATGGGCCAAGGTCACCGGGCTCGACGAGAACGGCGAGCCCGTCGAAGTCGAAGGCCACGGCTTTTTCGCCCGCTGCCTGCAGCACGAGGTCGGTCACCTCGACGGCTTCACCTACCTGGACGTGCTCACCGGACGCTACAAGCGCCAGGCGAAGAAGACTGTGAAAGAAAACGGCTGGAACGTCCCGGGCCTGACGTGGATGCCCGGCGAAGACGAGGACCCCTTCGGGCACTAAATGGCACGCTTCTTCCGCTCCGATTCTGTCTCCGTCGGCGAACGCGTTGTGGTTCGTCGCAAGATTGGCGATGGCTTTTCCGATGTCATCGGGCACGTCATCTCCGTCGATCCGCTCATCCTGCGCCCGCAGGAAGCAGGCGGCTATCCCTCGTTCCATGAGGAAATCGAGGTGACACCGGAGGAGCTACACATTATTAAACGGCTCTCGCCGCGCAGGATTAGGAACTCGGATATTCGCGCGGTAGAGGTGGCCACGGCAAAATCCTTCCCCGGCCGCGAATCGCGGTGGTTCGGCGGCTGGCTTGCGCGCGCCGGCGAAGAAATCGCGGAGCGCTCCAACTCGGCAGCACCACTGGGGCATTCGGTGGGCTTCGAGCCCGTTCCGATCAAGGAGATCACGGAGTTCTACCGCTCGCGTGACATGCCAGTGCAGCTACTGATCCCAGAGCGCATCGGGGCGGGTGCCGAGAAACTCGTGCAAACCCAAACCGGGTGGACGCTTTCCCCAGAGATCGTGGTGATGACCCGGGAACTCGACGAGGTGCCTGAGGCACCGGAGAAGACGGAGGCAGCGGGGAGTTTGGAATTCCGCATCGACGACACCCCAGACGATGACTGGTTGTCCATGTACCACTTCCGCGGCCAGGCCCTGCCGGCTGCGGCCTTGGAAGAACTATCCGCCCGCATCGACGGCACTCTCGGTTTCGGCCGGCTGCTCACTGCGGAAGGCGAGACCGTGGCCATTACACGTGGAACGTTGACCGAAACCGACGACGGTCGCGTGTGGCTCGGCTACTCCGCGGTCGAGGTCGCAGAAGCCTACCGCAGAAAAGGTCTAGGCACCGAGTTGGGCACGCACATGTTGCGCTGGGGTGCCGCCCACGGCGCCACCCATGCATACCTGCAGGTCATCTCCACCAATGTGGCCGGGCAGGGGCTGTACTCCAAGCTCGGATTTGTGGAACATCACAGGCATCGCTACGCAACGTACGCTCCGGAGGCTTCCCTAAAGTAGGCTAAAAGGCATGCGCATAGCCAACTGGAACGTGAACTCGGTACGCACACGTGCCGAGCGCATCATTAGCGCTTTAGAACGCAACGATATTGATGTGCTCGCCCTGCAAGAAACGAAAGTCTCGGACGACAAGTTCCCCTACGCGTCTTTCGAGGCCGCGGGCTACGAAGTCGCGCATGTGGGCTATAACCAGTGGAACGGCGTGGCCATTGCCTCGCGCGTGGGCCTAGACAACGTCCAGGACCACTTCAACCGCCAGCCCGGCTACAACAAAGATCCGGACGCCGAGCAGTCGCTCGAGGCCCGCGCCGTGGGCGCCACCTGTGGTGGGGTGGAGATCTGGAGCCTCTATGTGCCCAACGGACGCGAGATCGGCGATAGCCACTATGACTACAAGCTGAAGTTCCTCTACGAGCTGACCAATTCGGTCAACCCGCAGATCCCGCAGGTCTTCTCCGGCGATTTCAATATTGCTCCCCGCGACGAGAACGTCTGGGACATTTCTGCTTTCGAGGGAAAAACGCACGTCACCGAGCCTGAGCGTGCCGCCTTCCAGATGCTGCTGGAATCAGGCCTCACCCAAATCACCCACGAGGAGCCCTACTCCTACTGGGATTACAAGGGCATGCGCTTTCAGAAAAACGAAGGCATGCTCATCGACTTCCAACTGGTCACGCCGCCCATGGCTCGTCGTCAAGCACATGCGTGGGTAGACACCGCCGAGCGCGAGGGTAAGGGGGCATCCGACCACACGCTGGTCATCGCGGACTACGACCTCCATGACCTAAGCCTCGACGAGGTGCGCTGATATATGGACGTACTCGCGCACTTCACCACGTGGCAATGGATCGGCCTACTCGCCGAATACACAATCAAGGTGGCCGCCATCGGAATCGTTCCTGAAGGTCGCAAGCCCGGCACGGCGAACGCCTGGCTGCTGCTGATCCTGTTTTTACCTATCGTCGGCCTCCCGCTCTACCTCATCCTCGGCTCCTCCTACGTCAACCGTCGCCGCCACCGCATCCAACAAGAAGCCCAGGTGATGATCGAGGACGTCCAGCGCGACGTCCCAGACATCCCAGCGGGCACATTGCTTGACGACGACTCCGCCGGCATCATTCACCTCAACCGCCAGCTCACGGGCTATCCCGCCACCCAAGGGCATGTGAAAAAGCTCTGGTCAGACTACGAAGCCATCATGAACCGGCTCGCCGAATGCATCGATCAGGCCGAGGAATACGTCCACGTTGAGGTCTATATCCAAGCCCTCGACCACCGCACCGAGATCTTCTACTCGGCCCTCGAGCGCGCCGTAAAGCGCGGCGTGAAGGTCCGCCTCATGTTCGACCACATCGGGTCGTGGAAGTATCCGCGCCGCTATAAATTCCGCAAACACCTCGATGCCATTGGCGTTGACTGGCACATGATGATGCCGCTGATCCCTTGGAAAGGCCGCTTCCGCCGCCCGGATCTGCGCAACCACCGCAAGGCCGTGGTCATTGACGGGAAGGTCGGTTTCATGGGGTCGTTTAACCTCATTGACCGCTCCTACTTGATGAAGAACCACGTCAAGGCGGGACGCCAGTGGGTCGACGTGATGGTCGAACTCACCGGCCCCATTGTCACCTCGCTGGAGACCATGTTCGCCATTGACTGGTACACCGAGTCCGGCGAAACCCTGCCGATCGAGCCGCCCAGTGACGACGACCCGGCGATCGCAGACGTCAATGTTGTCCAGTTGGTGCCCTCCGGTCCCGGCTACACCGGCGAGCCCAACCTGCGCTTATTTAACTCGCTGATGTATCACGCCAAGGAACAGCTGATCATCTGCTCGCCCTATTTCATCCCCGACGAATCACTGCTGACCGCAGTGACCACCGCTGCGCAACGCGGTGTGCGCGTGGACCTGCTCGTGGGAGAGAAGGCCGACCAGTTCACGGTCCAGCACGCGCAATCCTCTTACTACCAGCAGCTACTGGAAGCCGGCGTGCATATTTGGGAGTTCCCTGCACCCTATGTGCTGCATACCAAGTTTGCGATCGCTGATCCTGGGAAACCGACAGAGCTGGCAGTCATGGGATCCTCGAACATGGATATGCGCTCGTTTTCGCTGAACTATGAGAACAGTCTCTTTGTTGCAGAGGGCTCTCTATTGGCAGAACTGAATGTATTAGCGGATAATTACCTCAGAGTTTGTTCCGAACTTACCCTCGACCGGTGGAACGAACGCCCGTGGACAAGGCGCTACATCGATAACGTGATGAAGCTGACCTCTGCGCTGCAATAGATCCTGCAATAGATCCTGTGACATGAAATTAGACTTGAAGGGAGCACTGAAGTGCCCGGACCCGGCACCGTTTCCGATGTGTTTCCCATCAAGTATGGCACTGACAGAGTAGCTCTTTCAGCGGCTGGCAAAGCCGCCAGAATTGCGGCTATCGTCGGCGCCGTCTTACTCCTTGTTCTCAGTGTCTATCTTGTGGCCCAAGGCGTCAACGACGTCGGACAATCCAGTGCCCAGGCCATCTTCGACCTTGCCGAGAATCCCCTTGTCGGCCTCGCAGTGGGACTTTTAGTCACCGCGGTGGTGCAGTCCTCTTCGACAACCACTGCGCTGACGGTCGCGGCCGTTGCCACCGGTGTCATTGGGCTGGAAACGGCGATCCCGATTATTTTGGGCGCCAATATTGGCACCACCGTGACTCCCCTGATCGTGTCATTTTCCTATGCGCACAACAAGGAAGCCTTCCGGATCGCGCATTCCACCGCCGCCATGCACATGTGGTTTAACACCATCATGGTGGCCATTATCTTCCCCATCGAGGCGATCTTCGGCGTCGTGCGCAGGCTTTTGCCGGCGGTAGAGATTCAGGGAGAGGCACTTCGTCTGGAGCCTTTCACCGAACTGGTCCAGTTCATTCCTCTCCACGGTGGGTGGTCAATCCTCGTCGGCGCGGTTTCACTGCTGATTAGTATTCGCATTATCGACAGCCAGCTGCGCCACCTGCTGACTCCACTGGCCTGGATCATCCTCGGGCACTCCACCCACCGCTCTTCCCTGGCAGGTTTCGGAGCCGGTTTCCTGCTGACGATCTTGATCCAGGCCTCCGCCGCAACGATCAGCGCGATCCTGCCTTTTGCTACCGCCAAGCTTTCCGACGCCCGCGGCTACCTCTCGATCATCTTGGGCGCGAACGTGGGCACCACTTTCCTCGCCGTGCTCACCGCCTATGCCACTCCTGGCGATTATCCGATCCTGGCTTCCCAGGTCGCCTTTGTCCACGTGGCTTTCAACGTGGTGGGTGCTCTGGCCGTGGCCGTGCTCCGGCCACTGCGGAAACTCATTTACAAGCTCGCCGATTTCTCAGGCCGCATTGCTGAGCGATCCACGCTTGCCGCTTTCACCTACATGTCATTCTTCTACTTTGTGATCCCTGCTCTGGTCATCGCCATTTTCACGCTGGCCAGCTAAGTAGTTTTGTTCCTAATACTAGGTGCAGTTTGCCAGATATTACCATTATCTGAACTGGGGTTTTATTTTTCGCCCGACATTAGGTCCGCCTGGCACGAACCTAACGCACTGCGAAATCTAAAAGCCCAGGTCGCGGTGAGAGAAGTCATGCGAAGTGCACCTCGTGGGGTATGCCCAATGAAAACGCCACGTCCCTTTCTCAGGGACGTGGCGTTTAAGTTGCGCGGGATCTTTTAATCGTCGTTAAGCATCGCGTCGCTCGAGCACGACGATGCCTGCGATCCACAGCACCACGGCCCAGATACCGAAGATGCCGAAGGCCTCCCAAATAGTCCAGTCGGCGCCGGGCGCGTTCATGACGAAATCGTTGATGTTATGCATCGGCAGGTACTTGTACACTGCGTCGCCCACCTTCGGAATCATGCTGACGGCGCTCTCCAGGAAGAGCCACCAGAACAGGACCAAGGTGATTGCGCCGGCGGTCTGGCGCAGGAGCCAGCCAATGCCCTGGCAGAACATCACCATCAAGGCCACTGCCAGCGGCACGGCCCACAACGCGCGGGTCGCGGTTTCCTGCTCGGTCCAGGCGAAGCCGCCATCGACGAGCGCATCGGCCAGCATGTACGAGGCCACAAGGGCCACGAAGGACAAAATGGCGGCGATGACCGCGTAAAGCACGTACTTTGCTACCGCCACTTCCCAGCGCACCGGGGTGACCTGGAAGTTCGTGCCGGAAATTTTGAAGCGGTATTCCGTGGTCACCACCATTGTGGCCATGACGATGATCGCGATCAGCGAGCCGGTCCAGAACGACGAGATGATGAATTCGGAAGCACCGAAGAGCACCGAGTTATCGCCGAGGCCGAAGGTCAGGCCCGTAAAGCCGAGGGCAATGGCCAGGATGAGGCCGGATGTCCACCAAAACGAGGCGGTGGTGCGCAGCTTGGTCCACTCCGCGAGAATATTGCGAACTATCATTAGCGCTCCCCCTCCTGTGCTTCGTTCTGTGTTTCGTTTTGCGTACCAGCCTCAGGGCCAGCCTCAGGGCCGTTGCTGATTCCACCGTGGTACTGCACGGAGTCTTCGGTGGTCGACATGAATGCCTCTTCCAGGGAGGCCTGTCGCTCACTGAGCTCAGAGAGCATGACACCTGTAGAAAATGCCAGGGCGCCGATCTCATCGGAGGAGCGATCCGGAATCTCTAGGGTCGGACGAGAATCCTCGTCGAGCTCCTGATTAAACTCGATCTTCTCGCTGGCCAGCGCCTGCTTGAATTCCTCGATGTGCTGGGTGCGCACAACCGTGGTCACAGTGGAGTGGTCCTTGATGAACTCACGCACCGACGTGTCCGCGACAAGCTTGCCGCGACCAATCACCACAAGATTGTCCGCGGTCAGCGCCATCTCAGAGAGCAGGTGCGAGGACACCAACACGGTGCGCCCCTCGGCTGCCAAGGACTTCAACAGACTACGCACCCAACGGATACCTTCTGGGTCGAGGCCGTTGACTGGTTCGTCCAAAATGAGGACCTCAGGGTCACCGAGCATGGCGCCGGCAATGCCGAGTCGCTGCCCCATACCAAGGGAGAATCCGCCAGACTTCTTGCTGGCAACATCGCTCAGGCCGACGAGGGAGAGCACCTCGTCGACGCGGTTTGTTGAAATTCCCGAAGCCTGAGCCATCCACAACAGATGCGAACGCGCGGAGCGCGCCGGGTGAGTGGCCTTTGCGTCCAGCAAAGCACCCACCTTATGAAGCGGATTTCGGATATTGCGGTAGGACTGCCCATCAATGGTGGCAGTGCCCGCGGTTGGTCGGTCCAGGCCGAGAATCATGCGCATCGTAGTCGATTTACCCGCACCGTTTGGACCAAGAAACCCGGTTACAACACCGGGTTTTACATCAAAGGTGAGATTATCGACTGCCCGGACCTGACCGTATTGCTTTGTCAGGCCACTAATTTCAATCATGACTTCTAGAGTGCCACAAAAGTGTCTCTAATGACTCTTTGAACGCAGGGAGGAGCGGCAATTCGGCGACTTTTTCCAGTTCGACCCAACGAAGCTCTAAGGATTCCTCGTTTGCGTGCGTTTCAATGGGTTCCTCGTCGCGTGTGCGAGCAATGACAGTGGTGTAGGACCAGCCAGACTCGAAGGGCCCGGCCGTGACAACTTCGTCGACGACGCGAACGAGCGCAGTATCAATCGCGGTTTCTTCCACGGCTTCGCGCAGCGCTGTCTCCTGCACAGATTCGTGCGAATCCCGCGCACCCCCAGGTAGCGCCCAGGTTCCGCCGCTCGCGGTCCAGGGTGCGCGGTGCTGCAAGAGAACTCTATTTCCCGCAACAAGGAACAACCCAGCAGCCCCGAAACGGCCCCAGAGCCGGGCGCCACCGGGGCCTGAAACCCAACCATTACCGTCACCAATCATGGTTCTAGACTACGCGAGGAATTCCAACACAACCCCCGACATGTCTCCCCTGGTGGTAATAAGGACACAATTAGCGTTATTGTAAATTCATGACGCGTACCACAGGGGCAGGGGGAGAAGAATTTTCCTCACTGCCCGACGGTGACACGCTTATCGACGATGCCGCCGACGTTCCGGAGCAACCGGTCAGCGAGGGCCTTGACCCTGCTGGCGAAGACGCATGGCTGGATCGCATCCAGGAGAAACCAGAGAAGGAAACGTGGCGCCAGCGCATCGCCAATTCTTTCGCTCAACCCAAACAGTGGTTCAGCCGAACCTGGGCATTTATCAGCACCACCCCCGGCATGATGGTGGCGATTTCTATTCTGCTAACCTTGGCAATCTTCGCCGCCGGCTATGCCATGTCGCAGTCCTCGGCAACACGGCAGAGCTCCTTGGACACCTTGGTCACGGCCACCGAGCCGATGAGTAATTCCTCTCACGTGCTCTATACCTCGTTATCGGCTGCCGATACCGTGGCCACCGCCAGCTTCGTGGAGTTCGGGGCGGAGTCGCCTGCGAGTCGTCGTGAATATTTTGCCGCGATCGACCGCGCCATCGTGGCCGCGAACCAGGTCCTGACCAATTCCTCGTATTCAGACATCACCGAGACCACCGAGATCCAGGAGCTGGTCACCGAGATCCAGCGCGAGATTCCGATCTATTCCGGCATGGTGGAAACCGCGCGCGCGAATAACCGCATGGGTAACCCACTGGGTGCGACGTACATGTCGGATGCCTCATCGCTCATGCGCGAGGGGATGCTACCCAAGGCTTCCAGGCTGTTCGACATCACTCGTCAGCAGGTGGCCACGGAGCAACAACGCCTGACGTTCCCGCAGCTTGTGCCACTGTCTGGATTGCTTGCCGCGATCTTCTTCCTACTGCTGGCACAGTGGTGGCTGGCCGCGACCACGCACCGCCGCTTAAACCAAGGCTTTCTCGCCGCGACGGTATTCATGGCGGCCGCCGTCTTGTGGGTCTCGGCATCGAACTACGGCACCTGGCTCGCCGGCACCCGCGGCTTCGAGGATGCGGCGCAGCCATGGGACGAGCTGACCACCAGCCGGATTGCGGCGCAGGAATCGCGTACCGACGAAACACTCGCCCTGGTGCGTCGCCAGTCCATGAATGAATCGGCGGTGTCCTTCGACAACACCTACGCTCAGGTTTCGTTCGCCCTCGATAATGCGGCAACGGAGAACAACCAGCACCTAATCAACGCTGCCCGGACGAGCCTGGAGGATTGGAGCACCGCCCACTACCAGCTCACCGGGGCCATGGAGAACGGCGACTACGAGGAAGCCGTACGCATCCTGACGGCGCAGTCCGTTCCCGCCGGACGCGATGCGACCGCAGCGATGGCCTTTGATCGACTCGATGCCACTTTGTCGCAGCTGATCTCGGAATCCCGTGAGAGTATGCGCGAGTACATCAACGAGGGCCTCGCGGCGACAAATTTGGTGGCCGCCTCCGTCATGATTTTGTCGTTACTTTCTGTCCTTGCCGTCTGGTTGGGCATTCGCCCGCGAATCCAGGAGTACATGTGATGCGCAAACTGATGGCAGTAATTGCTTTGATGTTGGCCGCGGCGATGGGTCTGGCCGCGTGTGGCACGCCGACGAATCGTTATGCCGTCAGCGAGCCGCCTCCGCTGTATCGCGCTGGCCCGCCGCTGCCGAACGGTGCTATTCGAGAGCCCGCAGATGCACACCAGGCGCAATCTCTTGCTGAGCGCGAGCCATTAGGCTCCCTTGCGCCCACTGGTGACTCACCTGAAGAGCTCGTCCCAGATCTTGTGAAACGCGGCCGAATCATTGTCGGTGTTGATCAGGCTCAGCACCTGTTGAGCTTCCGCAACCCTATTAACGGCAACCTCGAGGGCTTCGAAATCGAGCTCGCCCGTGAGATCGCCCAGGACGTCCTGGGAAGCACGGCGCACGTTGATTTCCGCTTCGTCGACGCCAACGACCGCGCCGACGCGCTCAACCAGGGCCGTGTGGATATGGTGATCCGTACGATGTCGATCAGTCGGGATCGCCAAAATAGCGTGAGCTTTTCCACCCCGTATTTGGAGTCCAACCTGCGGATGTTGGTCCCGCGCGGTTCCAATGTGCGCTCGATGGACACGTTGGGCCACGGCACGGTATGCGTGGCTAACGGATCCACCGCCGTCGATGTCGCGCGCCTCGAGGCACCCGACTCGACCCTGTTGCTCACCGAGAGTTGGGCGGATTGCCTGCTCGCGCTGCAGCAATTCCACGCCGACGCAGTGCTTGCCGACGACACCATCCTCTCCGGAATGGCAGCCCAGGATCCCTCGACAGAGATGGTCTCCCTGCCCTTGTACCGCCAGCAGTACGGTGTCGCGGTGAAACTCGGCAACGACAATCTAGTGCGCCAAATCAATTCCACCATGGAGCGAATCCGGAGGGATGGAACCTGGTGGCGCATTTACAATGATTGGCTCGCTGACTATCTCGCGACGTCAGGGCCGCCACCATTGAACTATCGCGAAGAAGAGCCGAGCACTGAACCGAGCGCGGAGGGGAACTGATGAGCGCAGACAACGAACGCCCAGATCAGGGCCCCGATCGGGGCACCGAGGCAGTCAAGTTTAACCCCTTCGCAGGCGATGAAGACGCCGGTACCTCGGCTGTTGCCTTTGATCCGTTCGCCGACGATGACGACGATGAAGCTAGCACCGGCGACTACGACTCCCTCGGCGACCTTGGCGGCCTGCTCAAAGACTTGGACCAGCTGCGCGATTCCCATGCGCAACCGGAAGACACCTCGGAGCGCTCCCGCAGGGAAGCGATCAGTACGTTTCGCGAGTTGCATGGCACGCAGCGCCAGTCCCGCATGGTGGCCGACGGAATGGTCGAGCTGCCATGGATCCCGCCGACGAAACCTGCCGATGCACTGAAGGATCCCACGAAGTCCGTCAAAGAAAAGGGCATCCCCGCCCCGCAGCTGCGCCCTGGAGACATTCTTGCGGGCCAGTACGAGATCCTGGGCGTGATCGCACATGGTGGCATGGGGTGGATTTACCTTGCCGAGGACCACTTTGTTTCCGAGCGCCTCGTCGTGCTCAAGGGCATGCAGGCCGAGAAATCCGCCGATGAAACCGCCGCCGCGGTTGCCGAGCGCGAGTTTCTCGCGGACATTACGCACCCAGGAATCGTGAAGATTTTCAACTTTATCGACGACCCGCGCGTGCCCGGGGGCTTCATTGTCATGGAGTTCGTCGGCGGTCCCTCTCTGCGCCAGCGGAGGAAAGAATACGAGGACAACCTCTTTCCTATCGACCTCGCCATCGCCTATATCCTGGAGATTCTCCCCGCGCTGGACTACCTGCACTCGCGCGGAGTGGTGTACAACGACCTTAAACCGGACAACGTCATTGTCACCGAAGACCACGTCAAGCTCATCGATCTCGGCGCTGTCTCCGGCATCGGCGCCTACGGTTTTATCTACGGCACGAAGGGTTTCCAGGCCCCCGAGGTCGCCACGGAAGGCCCGTCGATCGCCTCGGATATTTACACCATCGGCCGCACGCTTGCCGCCCTCACGGTCAATCTTCCGAAGCAGAACGGCGTCTACCGCCAGGGCCTGCCTTCTCCGACGAAGGAGCCCACCTTCCGCCGGTTCCTGTCGTTTTATCGCCTGCTGCAACGGTGTTGCCACCCCGACCCGAAGCGCAGGTTCTCGTCGATAAGCGAGCTCGAACCGCAACTTTATGGCGTCCTGCGCGAGGTCATCGCGCTGCGCGACAGCATTACGCACCCCGCGCAGCACTCGCTGTTTTCGCCACAACGTACCACGTTTGGTACGAAGCACCTGGTGTTTCGCACAGATCAGCTCCTCGACGGCATCGACCGGACCGTGGAGATTACCTCGCAGGAAGTCGTCTCGGCGATCCCAACGCCGCTGATCAACCGCGAGGACCCAGCCGCGCCGATTCTGTCGGGTTCGTCCTACGCCGAGCCGCAGGAAACGCTCGAATCGCTGCGCCAGGCCATGCAGACCCCCGAGTACGAGCACTCCGACGAAATCCCCTTCGCCGTCGTGCGCTCCATGCTCGACCTCGGCCTGACCACGCAGGCCCGCGAGTGGCTCCTCTCGCTGTCGGATCGCCTCTCCAGTAACTGGCGCTACCAGTGGTATTCAGGGATCACAGATTTGCTTCTCGACGATTTCACCGCCGCCCAGGCCAGCTTCGTCAGGGTCCTCGAAGTCCTGCCTGGCGAGGCCGCGCCGAAGCTAGCGATCGCGGCCGTCGACGAGCTCCTTTTGCAGGAACAGGGCAATGCCGAGATCGAGCTTCTCGACGACGCTACCGCCCGCGCCACCTCAGGCATCACCTCCCACCTGGGTGCCCTCGACCCGGAGATGTTCGAGGATCTCACGGCCGACTGGACTCATATCACCTCGAATCCCAGGGACCTGCGCTTTAACGCAATGCGTCTGTACTCCCTGGTGTGGCTGACAAACCCCACCACGGTGTCTTCCGCGTTCGGGTTGGCGCGCCAACTCATGGCGGAGCGCCAGGTCGAGCTGGCGGTGGCTGCGTTGGATAAGGTCCCGCAGTCCTCGCGGCACCACAGGATGGCCCAGCTCACGACCATTTTGGACCTGATTTCGGATACTCTCACCGAGTCTCGGATTCGGCGTGCGGCTCGGCGTCTCGAGGAAATCCCGACTAACGAGCCCCGCTTCTTGCAGATCAAGGTCGCCGTGCTCAATGCCGGGCTGAACTTTCTCCGCGACGCCGACGTCGACGCCGCCGCCTCACCCAATCAGCTCTTTGAATACGACTTCACCCAGACAGGTCTGCGCTACGGGCTTTCCTTTACCCTGCGCCAGCAGGCTCGGCTCTCCCCGTACCCGCGGCACCGCTACGCCCTAGTGGATATGGCTAATAAGGTACGGCCGCTGACCTGGTTTTAGGTTCCTTGGGGCCCGTGCGACCTCCCGGGGCCTCCCGGGTGGTCGAAAAGGAGCACTTCGCAAGATATCACCATTATTTGACCTGGGCGTTTGTTTTTCACAGTGCGTTAGGTCCCTTCGCTGGGGACCTAACGCACGACGAAATCTAAAACCCCAGGTCGCTGTGAAAGAAGTCGTGCGAAGTGCTCCTCGTGGGGCGCACCCCACGAAACCCCCGAAGCCAAGAAACCCGGAACCAAGCGCAACCGGCTCGAAACCCCTATCCTCCTGAAGTGGAAGTACTACGAGGGGACAGGAATTCCGGGGGAATCATGGATCCACAAACCATGTACACGCGCGAACAATTGCGCAACAAATACTCACTCAGTAAAAAGCAGTTCGAGCTGCGGGTTTCAACTGGTCAGTTCACACAAATCGCCCGCAATATGTATCTTAAAAATCCGGCCACCCCAGCTGCGTTAGTGCACGCGCTGGCCGAGTCAGAGACGCCCGCGGTTTTCACTGCGAAAACCGCCATGGAATTGCACCAGGAACAGCAACTCACTTTTCCCATTCACGTGCGCGTTCCAGAGACCATGCGCAAACGCGAGACTCCGTATCTGCGCACGTACCCGAAACGGGAAGCTCCGCATAAGCAGATTAAAACCGTGCCCGTTGCCCGACCTGCCGTAGCTGCCCTCGATGCCCACAAGGCCTCCGAGACCAGTCCTGAGGTAGCCGAGTTCCTCCGCATCTCCTACGGCGGCCGCATCGGCAAGGAGAAACTGGCCCAGGACCTCGGCGAACTTTCCCGCGTGCCCGATTCCTTCAAGGAATTCCTGAAAACGATCCGGCTCGGGGCGGACAGCAAGCTGGAGCGCCAGTTCCACCACGCCCTCGAAGGCCGAGGCCTAAAGTTTGAAAATAATGTCCTCATCGAGGGCATAATGTGGGACTTCCAGCACACCACTGAACGCAAGCTCCTCATAGAAATCGGCGCCTACGATTTTCACCGCGAGACCAGCACAAACCTCGGCTGGCAGAACTATATCCGCGACGTATGGAAGGCCAACTGGGCCCAACTCAACGGCTACACGGTGTTGCAGTTCACCGCGAAATGCGTCGACATTGAACTCGGTCGCTGCCTCGACGCTGTGGAGGAAGCCCTCCAGCAGCGCCGGGGCGGTGGTCGTCGATTAGCGTGGCCCGAGCCCTGGAAGTGGCACCGTGGCCTGCGCGAAGACCACTACCACCTCTGGTAGCTGCGCTACTGCTTCGCCAATGCGGTCGCCTTCTGGGCGATGGCGAGCTCCTCGTTGGTAGGTACGACGAAGACGCGCGTCGTCGAATCATCGGTGGAGATCAGGCGCGCACCGTCGCTGCGGGTCTCGTTGCGCTCCGGGTCGATCTTGATGCCGTAGTGCTGCAGACCCGCAAGTGCGTCACGACGAGTGGCCACATCGTTTTCGCCAACACCGGCGGTAAACGAAATCGCATCCACGCGACCCAGCGCAATCATGTACGAACCGATCACGCGGCGCAGCTGATGAATATAGACATCGTAGGCTAAGGCTGCATCATCGTTGTCCTCGTCGATGAGGCGGTGCAGGTCGCGGAAGTCATTCACACCGGACAGGCCCTTCACACCGGACTTGCGGTTGAGCAGGTTATCGATCTCGTCGATGCTCATGCCGCCGTTGCGGGCGAGGTGGAAAATGATACCCGGGTCGATATCGCCACAGCGGGTACCCATGACCAGGCCTGCGAGTGGGGTCATGCCCATCGAGGTGTCAATCGGGTCGCCGCCGCGCACTGCAGAGGCTGACGCGCCGTTGCCCAGGTGCAGCACGATCTGGTTGACGGAACCGGCTGGCATGTCCAGCAACGCAGGAACCTGGCCGGAGACGAACTCGTGGGAGGTGCCGTGGAAGCCGTAACGACGAATCTGGTTCTCGGTAGCAACTTCTGCGTTGATGGCATAAATCGCCGATGAAGGTGGAAGATCGCGGAAGAAGCCGGTGTCGAAGACCGCTACGTGAGGCAGATCTGGGAGCAGCTTACGAGCCACCTCGATACCATCGATATTTGCCGGGTTGTGCAGCGGTGCCAATGGGATTAGGTCCCGGATCATCTCAACGACCTGGTCATTGATCAGCTCGGGATGGGAAAACACCATCCCGCCGTGGACGACGCGGTGGCCCACTGCGGAGACATCGACCTGAGTTGGGCCGGCACCGAGCGAGTCCAGGATCTTCATCGCGGCTTCCAAACCAACGGTGTGGTTTGGCACTGGCTGCTGCACTACGTGCTTGTCGCCTGCGTGCTTGATGGTGATGCGGCCACTTGGCTCGCCGATCTGCTCAACGAGCCCGGAAGCAAATGGTTCTGCCGCGGCATCCGCGGTCGGATCGACGATTTGGAACTTGACCGAGGAGGACCCGGAGTTGATAACAAGAGCGTAAGTCATTTAGTTTGTGCCTCCGGCTTGAATAGCGGTGATTGCAACGGTGTTCACGATGTCTGGAACAGTCGCACCGCGGGAAAGATCGTTGACGGGCTTGTTCATGCCCTGCAGGATGGGACCGACGGCCAGTGCGTCACCGACACGCTGAGCAGTCTTGTAACCGATGTTGCCGGCTTCCAAGTCAGGGAAAACGAAGACGTTGGCATGTCCTGCCACTGGGGATTCCGGCATCTTGCGCTTTGCCACACCTGGGTCGCAGGCCGCGTCGAACTGCAGAGGGCCGTCGACTGCGAGGTTCGGGTCGATCTCGCGGGCCTTGTCTACAGCAGCGCAGGCGCGTTCCACGTCAGGGCCAGCACCGGAGGAACCGGTGGAGTAGGACAAGATGGCGACCTTCGGGTCAATGCCGAACTGTGCCGCGGTGCGTGCGGATACCACAGCGATCTCGCCGAGCTGCTCGCCGGTTGGGTTCGGGTTCACGGCGCAATCACCGAACGCCCAGAGGCGTCCACGCATAACCATGAGGAAGATCGAGGAGACAACGGATGCCTCTGGGGTGGTCTTGATGATCTGCAGTGCAGGGCGAATTGTGTGTGCCGTGGTGTTGGCCGCACCGGAGACCATGCCATCTGCCAGGCCCTTGTGCACCATCATGGTGCCGAAGTAGGAGATGTCCTTCATGGTTTCGCGTGCCTCTTCGATGGTCACGCCCTTCTTCTTGCGCAACTCGACGAAGTCCTGCGCGAATTCCTCCAGCAGAGGAGAAGAGAGGTGATCCAACAGGTGTGCATCTTCCAGATCGACACCGAGCTCGTGTGCGCGGTTTTCCATGTCTTCTGGGTCACCCAGGATGGTGATCCGTGCGATGTCCTGCTTGAGCAATTGGCCTGCTGCCAGGAGAATGCGATCATCGTGGCCCTCAGGCAACACGATGTGGGCACCGACAGCGCGGGCACGCTCCAAGAGTGCTGCCTCAAAGATTGGAGGCGACATCACTGGCTGCGCATCTACCTTGAGGTAGTTCGCAATCTTGGCGGAATCCTGGAGTTCTTCGGCTGTCACCGTGGCTGCAACGACCGCGTGGACGCGCTTCGCGGAACGCTCGCCCAGCTCGGCGTGGCGGCCTTCCCCATCAGTCAACAGGATGAACGGGACACCGAGGGCAGCAGCCGCTTCGGCGTCAAAGGTGTTGTTACCAGTGCCGATGATGAGTGCCGGACCCTCGTCGAGAATGTGAGCGGAGTAGATCGCTCCGAGGGAGGACTCAAAATCATCGAGCTTGACTACGCGTAGACCGAGATCTCTGGCGAGAGAATTCAGATCAATGCCGTCAAAATTCCGGTTCACTGCGGAGACCAATGCTGACCGCTGCTCTGCCATGGGGTTACCTTTCCGTTGGGTGCAGGGGGTGGTTTCTAGATGGTAGAGAAAGTCGTACTTTTTCTGGACCGCGCTCTGCTTTCGCCCTGCGAGAGCAGGGTGTGATGCACGCCCAGGCTTGTGGACCATTGTAGCCCGAAACACACTACACATTTATGCGAAAGTGAATGTAATAACACCAATAATTTTTGGTTCTTCGGCTCAAACCTCCGTCGCCTATACTTTGGTGAGAGGAAAACACATTTAGAACATATTAAGGTGAGGAAATTCATGAGCACTCCCCTACGCGTAGCTGTCGTAGGTTCCGGCCCGGCCGGCATCTACGCCTCTGACCTGTTGGTTAAGTCCGATGTCGAGGTCTCAATCGATTTATTCGAACGAATGCCAGCTCCTTTTGGCCTCATCCGCTACGGCGTTGCCCCCGACCATCCACGCATCAAAGGCATTATTCGTAGCCTCCACAATGTATTGGATAAACCCGAGATTCGCTTGATTGGCAATGTCGAGGTGGGCAAGGACGTCACCGTTGACGAACTTCGCAACTTTTACGACGCGATCATTTTCGCCACCGGCGCCACCGCAGATAAGGACCTACCTATTCCCGGCCACGACCTAGAAGGTCATTACGGCGCGGGCCAGTTCGTCGGCTTCTACGATGGCAACCCCGATTTCACCCGCGAGTGGGACCTCTCGGCGAAACAGGTCGCAGTCGTCGGCGTCGGCAACGTGGCGCTGGACATCGCCCGTATACTCGCCAAAACCGGCGACGAACTGCATGTCACAGAGATTCCTGACAATGTCTATGACAACCTCACCCAAAACGCCGCGCAGGAAGTGCACATCTTCGGTCGTCGCGGCCCTGCTCAGGCGAAGTTCACGCCGCAGGAGCTCAAGGAACTCGACCACTCGGACAACATCGAAGTCGTGGTCAACCCAGAAGACATTGATTACGACGAAGCCTCCGAGCAGGCCCGCCGCAGCTCGAAGTCCGTGGATCTGGTCTGCCAGGTGCTTGAGAGCTACGCCATGCGCGAGCCCAAGGGCGCACCGCACAAGATCTTTATCCACTTCTTCGAGTCGCCGGTAGAAATCCTTGGTGAAGACGGCAAGGTCACAGGCTTCAAAACCGAACGCACTGAGCTCGACGGCAACGGTTCCGTGCGCGGTACCGGCCAGTACACCACTTGGGATGTTCAGGCTGTCTACCGTGCAGTCGGTTACCGCCCCGAGCCAGTCCTGGGCGTGCCTTTCGATTCCAAGAAGTCTGTCATGCCGAACGACAACGGCCACGTCCTCACCGAAGCTGACGGCGAGATCGTCCCTGGTCTCTACACCACGGGCTGGATCAAGCGCGGCCCAGTCGGCCTGATCGGCAACACCAAGTCCGACGCCAAGGACACCACGGCGATGCTCTTAGAAGACCACGCCGCAGGAAAGCTCTCCCAGGCACCCGAGCGCGATGCGCAGGCCATTCTCAATTTCCTGGAGGAGCGCGAGATCCCGATCACCACCTGGGAGGGCTGGGCAAACCTCGACGCTGCCGAGCGCGCCTTTGGCGAAGCCGAGGGCCGCGAGCGCAAGAAGGTCGTGGAGTGGGAGGATATGATCAAGCACGCACACCCGGAGTATGAGATTTAGTCGCTAGGGAAAGTTCACCCAGCGTACCCCTGCTCTTGAAGCAGAAAAGGCGATAAGGTTGAGGTCATGACTAACCTAATATCGGCAGTCCGACTCATCGACCTTTCCGCCCTCGAGGTTCATCAACTCTACAAGTTGCGCGTCGATGTCTTTGTGCATGAGCAGAAGACGCCCTACGCAGAAATCGATGACGCTGATGCCGAGCAGGACACTTGGCACATCATCGCGAAGAAGAACAATAAAATCGTGGGCTATGCCCGCATTTACCCACACGGCAGCGACACGGGCTTTGGCCGTTTCGTGATCCACCCCGACGAGCGCGGCACGGGCCTTGGCCCCGAGGTGTTCCGCGCCGCTATGGAGCGCGCACGCAAGGAATGGCCCGAGCGCGACGTTGTCTTAGACGCGCAAGAGACGTTCCAGGACTTTTACACGGAGCGCGGGTTTAAGCCTGATGGCGAGCTTTACGACGACACCGGCGTGCCACATCAGCCCATGCGTCTTACCGCAGCGGAGTTGGCGTACTACCTCTCTACGCCTGAACAGTAATCTTCTCGGCCGCGGCCTTCGCTCGCTCTTTGGCCTGCTCGATGGTCTCGGCCGTGCTGGTGACAATGCCCATGCGGCGATCAGGGTAACCCGTGGGTTTCCCGAAGAAGCGCACGTCGGTCTCTGGCACGGCGAGCGCATCGGCCACGCCGGTATAAGAAATCGTGTCGGAATCTGCCGGCGCGTGGATATAGCGCGCCGCCCCGGGCGAGACTAGCGTCGAGTCAATAGGCAGGCCTAAAATTGCCCGCGCATGCAGGTCAAACTGCGAGAACCGCTGGGTCTGCGTGGTCAGGCTGCCCGTGTCGTGCGGGCGCGGGGTGACGGAAGAGAAGTACACGTCGTCGCCCGCCACGAAGAGTTCAATACCATAGACACCGCGCCCGCCGAGGGCGTTGGTGATGCGAGCGGCCATGGAGCGCGCGTTGTCCATCGCGCCATCCGACATCGGTGCCGGTTGCCAGAATTCCACCAGCCGGCCGTGGGAGTGCTTGCGCCCAATGGGTTCGCAGAACCACGTGGCCAGCTCGCCTGTGCGCGGATCAATCGAGCGCACCGCCAGGATGGTCACCTCGAAGTCGAAGTTCACAAAGCGCTCGACGCTGACGTGGTTATTCGGCGAGTCCGGTTGGTTCGCCTCGTCCCAGGCCTGTTGCACACCTTCGGCGTCGCGCAGGAGGGTATGTCCGCGCCCCGAGGTGGAAATTGCGGGCTTGACAATGCAGGGGTAGCCCAATTCATCCGCGGCTGCGCGCACCTGTTCGGGGGAGGAGGCGAAGCGATACGCGGTCGTCGGCAAGCCAAGCTCTTCGCTCGCTACACGACGAATGCCCTCGCGCGACACCGTCAACTCGCACGCGCGGGCCGAAGGCACGACCATCGCCTTGCCTGACTCCTCGGCGCGGGCCAGGACCTCGGCGGCGACGGTTTCGATCTCGGGGACGATGTAATCCGGCTGGATCTTCTCAATGAGCTGCTCGATCTGCCCGGCGTTCATTGTGTCCGCGACATACGCGTAGTGCGCCGACTGGTGTGCGGGCGCATTCGCGTATTGATCAACCGCGTGGACCTCGAGACCCAGGCGCTGAAAGGACAACGTGAGTTCCTTCCCAATCTCGCCGCTGCCCAGAAGCAGCACTTTGGTGGCGTTGGGGGTCATCGGGGTGCCCAGCGGCTGTGCAACCATGTGTTAGCGCTCCATCACGTCGTGGCGGATAATCGTCTGATCACGGCCCGGACCCACGCCGATGTAGCTGATCGGTGCGCCAGAGAGCTCTTCGAGGCGCAGGACATAATCCTGGGCCTTCTGAGGCAGCTCCTCAAAGGTGCGGCACTCGGTGATGTCTTCATCCCAGGCAGGCATGGTTTCGAAGATTGGCTCGGCGTGGTGGAAATCGGACTGGGTCAGCGGCATCTCGTCGTGGCGCACACCGTCCACGTCGTAGGCCACGCAGATGGGGATCTCGCCGATGCCGGTGAGCACGTCCAGCTTGGTCAGGAAGTAGTCGGTGAAACCGTTGACGCGGGAGGCGTAGCGGGCAATCACCGAGTCGTACCAGCCACAACGGCGCTTGCGGCCGGTGTTCACGCCGACCTCGCCGCCGACGGTCTGGAGGTACTCGCCCCACTTGTCGAAGAGCTCCGTGGGGAATGGGCCCGCGCCGACGCGCGTGGTGTAGGCCTTAATAATGCCCAGGGAAGCAGTGATGCGGGTGGGGCCGATGCCCGCGCCCACACAGGCGCCACCCGCGGTGGGGTTCGAGGAGGTAACGAACGGGTAGGTGCCGTGGTCCACATCCAACATGGTGGCCTGGCCGCCCTCCATGAGCACGTGCTTGCCCTTGTCAAGTGCCTTGTTCAACACGTATTCCGAGTCGATGACCATCGGGCGCAGGCGATCGGCATAGCCCAGGAAGTACTCCACCATCGCGTCGACCTCAATGGCCTTGCGGTTGTACATCTTCACCAGCATCTGGTTCTTCACATCGAGCGCGGATTCGATCTTCTGGCGCAGGATCGACTCGTCGAAAATGTCCTGGACGCGGATGCCCACACGACCGACCTTGTCGGAGTAGGTGGGGCCGATGCCGCGGCCGGTGGTGCCGATCGCGCGCTTGCCCAGGAAGCGTTCCTGCACGCGGTCGAGCGTCTGGTGGTACGGAGCAACCAGGTGCGCGTTCGCCGAGATACGCAGGCGCGATGCGTCCGCGCCGCGAGCTTCGAGGCCATCGATCTCCTCGAAAAGCGCCTCCAGGTTGATTACCACGCCGTTGCCCAGAATTGGGACGGAATTCTCCGAGAGAACGCCGGCCGGGAGCAACTTGAGTTCGTACTTCTCTCCACCGACTACGACGGTGTGACCTGCGTTATTACCACCATTGGGTTTGACAACGTAGTCGACGAGACCACCGAGGATATCGGTAGCTTTACCTTTACCCTCGTCCCCCCACTGTGCGCCGACGATTACGATTGCCGCCATATGATCACTTCCGATCAATCGATGTACTTGTGCAAAGCTAGTGTACTAGGCACGATAGTATCTACCGACATGCGCCTTATCTTCATTTCGTGTGGCGGCCCGTTGCCCTACCCCGAGCTACTGGATGCCACCGGCACTGCCCGTCATCCCGTCACCGATTATGTTGAGGTCTCACAGGTCCCCACGCGCGCGGAGCTGAAGTTTCTGGATAAGATCGCGCGCGAAGAGTTGCCGGTCGACCCGACCCCCTCACTCGACGAGATCGCAGCGCAGCCCGACGTCGCCCACCTGGGCACCCCCGGGTTTGCCCCGCAGCCCCTCGACCACCCCGTTCGCGTCGTCGTCGCTGGCTCCGATGCTGCCCTGTCTGCCGTGCTCACCCGCATGATGCGCGCCGACTACCTGTGGATGGAAATCGCCTACCTGCCGGCAGATTTCACCTCTGCCGCCGCCGTGAACTGGGGTTTGACCGCCGACAACGCCCTCGACGCTGCGCTCAACGGCCAGGTGCGCCCGGTGCCTACGATCCGCACTGACACGTCGACGGTGGTCGCCGGTTCCGCAACGCTGACGCGTTTTTCGCTTGACGACGACGCCCCTGCCCAAGAATCCAGCCCCGAGTACATCGGAGAAATCGTCGTCGATTCCGACCTGATTGTGCTGCGCTCCGAACCGGAAGAAGACCCTGCAGAGGGCACCGAGACTGACGCCCGCTTCTACGGCCAGTTCGGTGCCCGCCTGGTGCCCATGACCGACGCCCCCGGCATCGCCGCAGTACCCCTGGTCACCCCGCGGGTCAGCCATGGCACGCTGACCAAGCACGACCCTCGTGAATTGCAGCGCTGGAGCGAAACTGCGTTGCTGCGCTGGCGCACACGCGGCAAGGCTGTGCCCACCAATCAGGTCGACGGCGCACGAATGAAAACCGGCCGCGCCGTACAGTCGGGTGGCAAGGACATCTTGGTCACCATCGACGGGGTAGATCACCCCCGCCCGCTCAAGCGAGTGACCTTCTACCGGCATCTGAGAGATATGCAGGCGGTTCGTCCCGAATAGCGAGCCTGAGGAGTAGATTGGGATCATGACTGCTACCGATCCTGCTTCTCACAACGTTGATTCCTTGCTAGAAGCCACGGTTTTCGATGCTCAAGGCGAGAAGATCGGCTCCGCCTCGGACGTCTTTCTCAATGACGAGACCGGCCAACCCGACTTCATCGACCTCAAGCACGGCCTGTTCGGGGCGAAGAGCTCAATTGTTCCGCTCCGTGGGCACTCCCTCAAAGACGACGGGATCCACGTCGCTTTCTCCAAGGACAAACTCAACGAAGCCCCGGAAATTGGAGTGGAGGGCCATCTCTCCTCTGCCGACCGGCACCAGTGTTTCAAACATTTCGAGGTAGAGAATTTAGCTGACGTGTCGGGCTATTCAACCCAGCACTAGCCCGCAGCTTAAAACGAGTCATGGTCGTTTTTATCCCAGGTCTCCGGCGGGTACGCCGGGGTCTCTGAGGTCGGGGTCAGCATGGCCAGGGCGGATTCGCGCGACATTCCACAGACCTGCAGCAAATCCACGATGGTCGAGCGCGACTGCGCCAGGATGACATAGGCACTGAGCACTCCGTCTTCCTCGATGACGTCCATCGATGCTTCGGATCCCAGCTGGCGCAGTTTATTCACCAGAATCGGGATCTCCTGTGACTGCCGCAGCTCCGTTTTCACCTCGTAGACATCGGATAAATCCAGGAAATACTTCGCCAGTGCATCGATGATCTCAATCTGCCGGTCGCTGACGGTATCCCCGTCCTGGACCAAGACATGCGCACGCCTAGCGAGCACGCGAACGTTTCGAATCGAGTTATCCACGGGCTCGATGATGCGCTCCAGCGAGCGCACGTATCTCCTCGTCGCCCACAGAAACGGCGAAATTTTCGACGATTCAGCACCCGTCTTGGTGGCAACGAGCATGGCATCGATGCCGCTTTGAGTGCCTCTAATGGCGGCCAGTGCATCGTCGATAAGCTCGGCGTCCTTATCGCGCAACCCCTTCGCCACGTCATCGAGCACCGAGGAGGCGATACCCAACACCTTGGCTATTTCATGGCGTGCCGACGACAGCGGCGAGGACGGCAAAAACGCGATCACCAGGATTGCGATGACGGACCCGACGACAGCGTCGAGGGTGCGATCAATGCCGGTGTTTGCGGAGCCTGGCGGCATGATCGTGGCGATCAGGATTGACCCGATGGCAACTTGGTTATTAACCAGGACTGATGGGGAGAAGAATCCCGCCACCGCAAGGCTCACTCCGACGGCGAGCGAAATCTGCCACCCGCCGGCACCGAGCGGGGCGATGAGCAGATCGCCCACGAGCACGCCGAGGACGCAGCCCATGGACAACTCGAATGCGCGCTTGACCCTGTCTCCACCGGAGACCGACAGGATGATCACCACCGCAATCGGGGCGAAGAACGGGGTGGTGTGTCCGATGAGTTCTTGGGCCACCCAATACGCCACACCCGCGGCGAGCGCGGTCTGGAGAATTTGCCACCAGCGTTTACGCAGGCGAGCAATGCGGGAATGCAGCGAGCGGTCTACGGCGTGCAAGCGCGCACGCGTGCCCATACGTTCTTTTGCCATGAACTCACCCCGATTCTTCCTTTAATCACTGCTCACCACAGGATACTCGATGCAAAAAGCTGCCGCGCCGTCGCGCGAGAGCTTTCAGAGAACTGGTTTTACTTGGTTACGGACTTGCCAGCCGACTTCAAGTCCTGGCAGGACTCGATGACGCGCTCGGACATGCCCTGTTCAGCCTTCTTCATGTAGGAACGTGGGTCGTAGACCTTCTTGTTGCCCACTTCCCCGTCAACCTTGAGCACGCCGTTGTAGTTTTCAAACATGTGGCTCACGATTGGGCGGGTGAAAGCGTACTGAGTGTCGGTGTCAACGTTCATCTTGATAACACCGTAGGTCAATGCCTCTTCGATCTTTTCCTTCTCGGAGCCGGAGCCACCGTGGAAGACGAAATCGAATGGCTGCGCGGAAGCGTCCAGTCCGAGCTTCTTAATTGCAGCGTCCTGGCCCATCTTCAAGATCTCTGGGCGCAGCTTCACGTTGCCTGGCTTGTACACGCCGTGGACGTTGCCGAAGGTTGCTGCCAGCAGGTAACGGCCGTTCTCGCCGGTGCCCAGTGCATCGATGGTCTTCTCGAAGTCCTCTTCGGTGGTGTAGAGGTTAGCGCCAGCCTTTGCCTCAACGCCGTCCTCTTCGCCGCCAACAACGCCGATCTCAACCTCGAGGATGATGTTGGCGTTCTTCGCCTTCTCTAGGAGCTCCTGGGCGATTTCCAGGTTCTCAGCGATTGGCACTGCGGAGCCATCCCACATGTGGGACTGGAACAGTGGCAGCTCGCCGCGGTCAACGCGCTCCTGGGAGATAGCAATCAGTGGGCGAACGTACTCGTCCAGAACTTCCTTCTGGCAGTGGTCGGTGTGCAGCGCGACGTTGATGCCGTAGTGCTTTGCTGCCTCGTGAGCGAATGCAGCCAGCGCCTGTGCGCCAGCAACCTTGTTCTTGACTGCCAGGCCAGAGCCGAACTCTGCGCCACCAGTGGAAAACTGGATGATGCCGTCGGACTCAGCCTCGGCGAAACCCTTCAGGGCAGCGTTAATTGTCTCGGAAGAGGTGCAGTTGATGGCTGGGAATGCGTAGCCACCTTCCTTAGCCTGATCCAGCATTGCGTTGTAGACCTCGGGAGTTGCGATAGGCATGAGCTGAAAAATCCTCCATTGTCGAAAAGTTGAGATTCTTTTCCAGTATGCCTTGTAAAACAAGTTTTGGCTTGGGAAGTGCACCCGAAATTGGGCGTGACACTTTTCCCACGTTGTTCTAATCCTCTTCGCTGGCACTCACGCGCGCCGCGGCCTCAAGCAACATCCACCCGGACAACTGAACGGAGAGGTCACGCTCGTCGATGCGAATCATGCCCATGGCTTCGGGCACCGTCGACGGACCGAGCCCATAATTGTGCGGCAGGCGGGCATCTTGGGTCCAGTCCGAGGAGAAGATCGGCAGCCCGTCGACCTCGAGGCGATGGTTCCACACGGACTCCGCGGAGGCGAGGACGATGCGCTTCGCCACCTTCTTCGTCGCTGTGTTCGCCGGGGAATCCTCCGGCAAGCGCACCGCGATATCGGCGAGGTACCTGGCCAGGATGCCCTTGAACAGGCCACCGTCGCCGTCGCCCCCACCCAGGATCACACCCTGGGGAGATGCCATGTGCAGCGCGATCGCCTGCATCAACGACCGAATATGCGTCACGTACGTGATGGACTCATCGGCCTTGGAGGCATCGTCATAAGAATCCACGGCCTCATCTTTACCCAGACCCGCGCGCTGACGCAGCGCCAGCACGATCTCCAGAGAGGCACCAAGAAGCACACCTTGGTTATAGGTGTAGGTCTTGTCCACTACCTCGGGCCCATGCATGCGCATCCGCACGCCGTCCATCACAAGCCCGTTGTCGGCGAGCAAATTATCGTAGATCCAGTCCACGATCTCGCGCGCCTGATCCAGCCGGCCAGTCCTGGCCATCATGATCGCCGCGGGACCATTGGAGGGCACGTTGAAGAAGGTCTCGCCCTCGCGCCAGGGCAGGACACCGGTGACGGAATCGATGCCCGCGATGAGGTTGAACTCCAGCTCGTCGAGCTGCTTTGGTTGTTTGAACCGGTTCAGGTTACCTGCCCGATTCATGGCCAAAGCCATCCACGCCTTGTCATCGAAGTAGCGATTCTTCGTCAACCGGCCCAAATTGCGGATTTTTACCCCGCGAATAGTGTCCGAGATGCGCCGGCGACGGGTCTTGGTTTCCCGGCGCAGCGCTGCGTCGACCTGGCAATCGATATAGTGCGCCTGCCACCAATAATGCCAATGCCCAAAGAGCTTCTCCTTGGTGGTGGGTGGCCAACTTACCACCGCGAGGTTGGTGCGGGGCAGCCCCCACAGCCGCGAAGCGTGACGCTCATTGATCGCGGATTCAGCAAGGTCGGCGCGGTGCGCCCATGTCTCAGGCACTACTCTCCTCAATCGAAGGAAATTTATTTAATATTAACCATATCGTGATAACTACCACGATCGTTTCAGGTCGGCGTGCTGGCGCACCCACGCGTGCATGGCAATGCCCGCGGCGACACCAGCATTGATGGAGCGGGTGGAACCAAACTGTGCGATCGAACACGTCATTACCGCAGCTCCCTGCGCTTCAGCGGTAACTCCCGGTCCTTCTTGTCCGAAAACAAGCATACAATTTTCCGGTAGTTCAGCGGTCTCGAGCGGAACCGCCCCGGGGGTATTATCAATCGCCACAATCGGCAGGTCGCGCTCGATACACCAGGCCACTAAGTCGTCGATAGTCGCGTGATGCTCCAAGTGCTGATACCGGTCGGTGACCATCGCGCCACGCCGGTTCCAACGCTTCTTGCCCACAATGTGCACCGCAGCCGCGGCAAACGCATTCGCGGTGCGCACGACCGTGCCGATATTCGCGTCATTTTCAAAGTTCTCAATGGCCACGTGAAAGGAATGGCGCCGCGTGTCAATGTCGGCGATGATCGCCTCGCGCGTCCAATACCGGTAGGCATCGGCCACGTTGCGACGATCGCCTTCGCGCAACAACGCCTCGTCGTAACGCGAATCTTCTGGCCACTCCCCTTCCCACGGTCCGACCCCGTGGCGACCTTCACCCCACTCGGTCGGGCCCGGCCCGGAGGTACTACGCAAGGTCGAGGTCCTCGAGGCTGAGCAGGTAGCGGTACTCCACGCCAGCGTCGCGGATGACCTGCTCCGCGCCGGTCGCACGATCCACGACCGTCGCCACAGCCACGACCTCCGCACCTTCGGCGCGCACGGCCTCGACCGCGGTCAGCGGCGAGTTACCGGTAGTGGTCGTGTCTTCGACAACGAGCACTCGCTTGCCGACGATCGAAGGTCCCTCAATGCGGCGCTGCATGCCGTGCTTTTTAGCTTCCTTACGCACAACGAACGCATCGATCGGGTCGCCTTCGGCGTGCATGATCGCGGTAGCCACTGGATCGGCGCCCAAGGTAAGGCCGCCGACGGAGACGTAGTCCAGGTCGGAGGTGATCTGGCGCAGGAGCGTGCCAATCAGGCGGGATGCTTCGTGGTGCAAGGTGGCACGACGCAGATCCACGTAGTAGTCAGCTTCCTTGCCCGAAGAAAGCGTGACCTTTCCATGGACAATGGCCAGCTCCTTGACCAGGGCGGCGAGCTTTTCTTTTGCTGCGGAATCGACGCGGTTATCAGTCATGCGCCATATGTTAGTCGCCGAAGATACTCGGTGGTTTCAGTTCCCTGGTTATCCGCGTTCCGTCGTTTCCGGGGCCCTCATTTTTTCCGTCCGCGATGGCTTCCACCTCGTCGCCGCCGATGGCATGGTGCTCCATGATTCCGTGGACTGTGCCGGTCGTGCGCGTCGGCAGTTCGAGGGGCTCTTCCGGGCGCACGATATGAACACCGGTGTCGGGTTCCTCGACGGGGGTTTCTTCCGTAGGCAACACGACGGGCTGACCCATCTCACGCGTGGGGCGATTAAATTCCAGGATCTGCCAGGTTTGCGGAGGTAGGACACGTGCGGCGTCGGCAAGTAGGCCGAGTGGCGCGAGCATATCATCCCAATCCTCAGGCGTGCTGCCGCGTTCGGTTTGGGCGAGCACCCAGTCGGACTCGAACCACACGGCGCTGACTACCTCGGGCATGTTCTCCAGGGCAATGAGCACACGATCGTCGAGAGCACGCTGTGCCGGCCCCACCTCGGTGGCGTACACGGTAAAACCGCTGACCTTGGACACCTCAAGTAGATCATCGGACGACTGGGCGTTAAATCCATCGCGTCGCATATCGACGACCACGTCGCTGACCACGCCAGTGCGCATGGCCATAACGTTGGTGCCGCCAAGATCCATCAATAATGTCTCGTGTCCGTAGGACACCCCCGAGACGATATCTTTCGCGGCGACGCCGGAAGACGCAGCTCCGCGAGTCCACTCGTCAATGAGGTAATTATCGGTGCGCTGATACTCGTAGCCGTGACTCTCGGCCCACGCGCGGCGATCCCGGCGTGAGGAACCTGGCAGTTGGAGTCCTGACCTGCGCACTGGGCGCGGTACCGGTGCCGGTGCGGGCTCAGGTTCTGGAGCCGGTTCTGGCTCAAGTACTGGCTCGGGCTCGGGCTCGGGCTCCGGTTCCGGTTCGGGTTCGGGTTCGGACTCAAGTACTGGCTCGGGCTCGGGCTCCGGTTCCGGTTCTGGCTCGGGTTCCGGTTCTTCCGCAGGTGGTTCTTCTTCTGCGGGCGGGAGCGTCGTCGCTAAGCGAGGTTCTTCTGCGTAGTCGTCCAACGGATCTTCAATATCCGTTGGCTGCTGCGGGTCGCGGGAACCGAAGTACCACAAGACGCCCGCTCCCACGAGAGCGAGTACGGCGAGGAAAAGCGCTAAGTAAGCCACACCCAAGAACTTTAGCGCCTCACCCGCCCTTACACGTGACGCGCCACCTGATTAGCGGGATTCGCGCTCCACTGCGACCAGCCACCAACATAATGGGTAACAATGGGCAGACCGGCATGCGCCATTGCCGCAAGCAACATCGCCGAATGGTTACCGGAGCCCGAATAGGTCACAACATCACTCGGGTTCGTGGTGTGGTCAATGCCCTCCTCCGCGAGACGCGCGAGTACTTGATCCGTTGGCAGGATCCGATTGTGCTCATCGAAGAGCTCTGAGACCGGCAAGTTCACCGCGCCCGGAATGTGGCCCGCCTTCAGGTCCAAGATCTCGCGACGACCCTCGAAACGGCTCTCACCGCGGGCATCAAGCAGCGTGCCCTCAAAGCGCTTAACATCGTGGATATCGATGGTCGGCAGCGAATTCGGCTGGACCACTACGTCAGAGCCCACCGAAATATTGCCCGGACCGCCCACGGTGGGCAGCTCCTGACGATCCCACTCGGCGCGGCCACCGTCAAGAATGTACACCTCTTCAATACCTGCCCACCGCAGCATCCACCAGGCGCGCGCTGCAAAAACGCCCGTGCCTGGGTCGAAGACCACCACTGGGCGGCCCTTCTTCAGGCCCCACGCATTGATTGACTTCTGCAGTGCGCCAACCGAGGGCATCGGGTTGCGCCCATCCAAGCTGCTTGGGATACCTGCAAGTGCATAGGCAGGATCACAAAACAGGGAGGTCGGGATGTGGTTCGACTGATAGATTGCATGGGCTTCGCCTTCTAGCGGTGCCCAAATAGTAGAGATAACAGTCTGGTTTTGTCCGTGGCGGATATAGTCTGCGAGCTCGTGTGCACTGATGAAGACAGTCATGCTTGCCATCTTAGGGGGATTAGTGACTCTCCGCCGTGTATCCAGGCGCTACTTGAATTTGACCATCATCCTCGAGGGATTCCAACCACTCTTGGATTCCTTCCCAGGGGCAATCAGGTCCAATCGACGCGGCGAGCATTCCGCCCGGGCCGATTTCCACCCTGCATCCGAATGCAAGCAACGTACCCGCAATGTCTTCTGGGCCTTGGGGCAAAATCCGGATGGTCGAAGCACCACCGCGGACGACAACTTGGTTGACGTGGAATTGCCCACCAACTCTGACGCATTCAACAATGTCACCGACAGCCAAAGTAGTGTCAACGAATGGAACGCTGGCCACAACGAAGTGCCCGTTTCCAATGTCGTGAGCTGCAAGTTCTTCGTTGTTGATGCCCGGTAACGGAACCCTAGTAACAATAGTTGTAGTCGGCGTTAAGGACGTCATTCCCTCATCGTAGCCGGTAATAGCAAAAAAGGAATTAGTGCGCAGGTTGTGGTGGCCGGGGGTGGTGGTGGGTTGGCTCGGTGACGATTGCTTTATGTGCCGTTATTCACACGTAAATGGGCTTGGAATTCATCTTCACCGATATTGGTTCCGCGCGGTATCGACGGATATGTCCAGAACGTCGACCAAATCGAATTTTTCAGCATATCCGTCGATAGTGCAGGCTGGCTGTGCTGGCGATACCAGCTTTAAACAGCAAGAAGGCCGGCACCCCTCAAGGGGCGCCGACCTAAATTACCTGCGCATTACTTCGCGTCTACTGTGAGCGATTCGCCACCATCTGCGACGTCAACCAACACGGTATCGCCGTCCACGATGTAGCCACTGAGCAGTGCCTTCGCCAGCTTATCGCCGATAGCCTGCTGAATCAGGCGACGCAGCGGGCGCGCACCGAAGTCAGGATCGTAGCCACGCTCTGCCAACCAGGACTTCGCAGCATCGGATACTTCCAGCTCGAGGCGGCGACCGGCGAGGCGGTCCGCCAGGCTCTGCAGCTGGATGTCAACGATGCCGACCAGCTGTTCCTGAGACAGCGGATCGAAGATGACCACGTCGTCGAGACGGTTGATGAATTCCGGCTTGAAGGCCTTCTTCACCGCATCCATGATCTGCTCGCGGCTGCCGCCGGCACCCAGGTTGGAGGTCAAGATGATCACAGTATTACTGAAATCAACCGTCCTGCCCTGGCCGTCGGTGAGGCGTCCGTCGTCGAGGACCTGCAGCAACACGTCGAATACGTCCGGGTGGGCCTTCTCCACCTCGTCGAAAAGCACGAGGGTGTAAGGGCGACGGCGCACGGCTTCGGTCAGCTGACCGCCCGAATCGTGGCCGACGTATCCCGGAGGGGCACCGACCAGGCGGGAGACGGAGTGCTTCTCGCCGTACTCGGACATGTCGATGCGGACCATGGCCTGCTCGTCGTCGAAGAGGAACTCCGCAACAGCCTTCGCCAGCTCAGTCTTACCAACGCCGGTAGGACCGAGGAAGAGGAAGGAACCGGTAGGTCGGTTCGGATCCGCGATACCTGCACGGGACCGGCGGACAGCATCGGAGACTGCCTGCACAGCTTCGTGCTGGCCGACGACGCGCTTCCCCAGTACTTCTTCCATGTGCAGCAGTTTCTCGGTTTCGCCCTGCATCATCTTGCCCGCAGGAATACCAGTCCACGCGCTGACAACGTCAGCGATCACATCTGGGGTGACCTCCTCAGAGAGCATCGTATTGCCGGAGTCATGCGCCTGCGATTCGGCTTGTGCAACCTCTTCTTCCAGCTCTGGGATCCGGCCGTAGCGCAGCTCGGAAACCTTCGCGTAGTCGCCGTCGCGCTCTGCGATCTCGGACTCGTTGCGCAGCTTCTCCAGCTCCTCCTTCGCTGCCTGAACCTTGTCAATGGAACCCTTCTCGTTGGCCCAACGAGCTTTTAGTTCGCCGAGTTTCTCGCGCTCGTCGGCAAGCTCTTGGCGCAGCTTCTCCAGGCGATCCTTGGACGCTGCATCCGACTCCTTCTCTAGGGCGATCTCCTCGATCTCGAGGCGGCGAACCACGCGCTCGAGCTCGTCGATCTCCTGCGGCGAGGAATCGATCTCCATGCGCAGCCGCGAACCGGCTTCGTCGACTAGGTCAATGGCCTTATCCGGCAGGAAGCGGTTGGTGATGTAGCGATTCGACAGCTCGGCTGCGGCAACCAGGGCAGAGTCCTGAATGCGCACGCCGTGGTGCACTTCGTAGCGCTCCTTCAGGCCACGCAGAATACCGACGGTATCCTCCACAGAAGGCTCACCCACATAGACCTGCTGGAAGCGACGCTCAAGCGCGGCATCCTTCTCGATATACTTGCGGTACTCGTCGAGCGTGGTCGCACCGACTAGGCGCAGCTCACCGCGGGCAAGCATAGGCTTAATCATGTTGCCAGCATCCATCGAGCCCTCGCCGGTAGCGCCGGCTCCGACGATGGTGTGCAGCTCGTCGATGAACGTAATGATCTGGCCGTCAGAGCTCTTAATCTCGTCGAGAACGGCCTTGAGGCGCTCCTCGAATTCACCGCGATACTTCGCACCGGCGACCATGGAGCCAAGGTCGAGGCTCAGCAGGGTCTTACCCTTCAGCGACTCGGGAACGTCGCCCGCAACAATGCGGCGAGCAAGGCCCTCAACGATCGCAGTCTTACCAACACCAGGCTCACCGATGAGTACCGGGTTGTTCTTGGTACGACGGCTAAGAACCTGGACCACGCGACGAATCTCCTGGTCACGGCCAATCACAGGGTCAATCTTGCCCTCGCGCGCACGAGCAGTGAGGTCGGTGGAGTACTTCTCCAGAGCCTGGAACTGATCTTCCGGATCCTGGCTAGTGACCTTTTTACTACCGCGCACGGACGGGAAAGCCTGCTTAATGACGTCATAGGTAGCGCCGCGCTTCTTCAATAGCTCGGCTGCTTCATCGTTGCCGCGCGCGATTGCAGCGAGCAGTACCTCGGTGGAGACGTATTCGTCGCCAAGCTCCCCTGCGAGCTCTTGCGCTGTATTCAACGCATTGAGTGCATCGCGGTTAAAGTTCGGGTTTGCTAAATTCTGGCCCTCGGCCTTCGGGTAGCCATCGACGATGGCTTCTGCCTCTTTTGCCACCGTGTCTGGGTCAACGCCGGTAGCCTGAAGGACAGGACGGGCGATGCCCTCTTCCTGGGTCAAAATTGCATTCAACAGGTGAGCCGGACGGATATCCGGGTTACCGTTTGCGCTGGCCTTTTGTAGCGCCTGTTGCAGGGCTTCCTGCGTTTTCGTAGTTGGGTTGAACGAGCTCATATAGTTGCCCCTTTCGCCTTGAAGTTTTGTTAGTCGCTAGTAGTAACGCACAAATGGTTGAGTCTGTTCCACTCAAGGACGAAAAAAGACTAAAAATTAAAGAAGATCTTTAGCCTCTTTCGCTCAACTTTGAAATTGGTTCGGAAATTTACAATTTCCCGCTGAGATTTTCTACTTCGGTTCCGCCGGCTCCACAGTCTTCACCGAGCCAGACAAGTCCGGACGTTGGATGAAGAGGGAGAATACGAAGGCCACGGAAAGCAGGATCGCAGCAACCAAGAATGCGCGGCTGCCTCCTTCGCCTTGCGCTTCAGGGGTGCCACCGCCGGCCGCGCTCACCACATCGAAGATAGCAATCATCACTGCCGTGCCCGCGGCACCAGCCAGCTGCATCAAAGTATTCATAATTGCGGAACCGTGCGTGTAGATCTCACCGGGTAGCGAGCTCAAAGACGTAGTCATCAAGGGTGTCAGAGCAAGACCAATACCAATGGACAGGATCGCGAACATCACCACGATGAACCATACAGACGTCGTGTGGTCGGTAGTCGCCATGGCATACAAGGAGCCGGCAGCAATCAGGGCTCCCGGGATCACAAGCGGACGTGGACCAATGCGGTCATAGAGCGCGCCCGAGATCGGAGAAATGAGCGTCTCGACGATGCCACCAGGCAGGTTCACCATGCCGGCAACCAGTACGGAGACCAAAAGCGCACCCTGCAAATAAAGCGGCAAGGTATTCGATACACCGAGCAGCGCCATCTGGAAAGCCATGATGACAATCACGGCAACCACGAAGTTTTTCACCTTCAAAGGCGCCAGATTCAGTAGTGCCTTACCAGATTTTGCTGTGGCCAGCTGGCGCCAGATGAAGAGAATAAGGCCCACCACGCCGACGATAGAAATCACGATCGCAGCGGTCGCTCCTGGCGCTCCGGTAACAATCATACCGATGGAGCTCAAGCCGTAGACGAGTCCGCCGAAGGCAAAGGCAGAGAGCACGACGGAGACAAAGTCGAGCGGCGATTCTTTAGTAGTTCCAACATTTTGGAGGTAACGCATGGCCACAAGGCCTGCGATCGCAACGAGAACTGCCATGATCCAAAATGTCATGTGCCAAGTGGAGAAGGACATGATCAAGCCGGCAAAAGTTGGGCCCAGTGCAGGTCCGACGGCCATCACGATTGAGATGATTCCCATGATAGAGCCGCGACGATGAGGCGGAACAATATTCATTACAACTGTCATCTGCAGCGGCATCACAATGGCTGTACCGACTGCTTGCAACACACGGCCCAGGAACATGACCATAAATGTTGGCGAGAGAGCTGCAACGATAGATCCGATGAGGAAGAAGATCACCGCGAAGAAGTAGACTTGGCGGGTAGTAAACCTATCAAGTATCCAGCCCGTCATTGGCATCACAATGGCCATCGTCAGCATGACACCAGTCAGCGCCCACTGAGCAACGGACGCGGTAATATCAAATTCTTCCATCACATCGGGCAACGCGACAGACAGGGCAGTCTCGTTGAGCATCATTACGAAGGCGGTAGCAACAAGCACCGCAATAACAGCAATGACCTTGCCTGATAGCTTGTCCGATGGTTGATCGGAATCGGAATTCGGTGGGGATCCGTTTACTGGTGTCACTCTAAAAGCTCCTTATTGATCAATGATGGGCGCACCTCGGTTGGCACGCCCTCACAACTGGTTAAAAACAAAGAAATCCTCTCCTCGGCACTCTCACTCGAAGTGAAGTAGCCGGATCGCGGATTTCATTTGACATAAGCGGTATTTAATGTCCGCTTACGCCAAAGTCACTTTCAGTTTGGGCGAAAGGCTCTGCCCTGTCAAAACATCGTGAATGAAAACACATTTGGAAGCTCATTGTGGTTAGTTCTCGGATGATTCCTTCGCCGCAGTGGGTTCCACTGTTTTTGTCGAACCCGATAGGTCAGGCCGCTGAACGGACAGCGAGACAAGCACGCCAATGGTCAGCAGCACCGCACCAACAAGGAAGGCCTGTGCTGCACCGTCACCCATTGCTTCCGGGGTGCCCCCACCAGCTGCGCTCACGATGTCGAAGATAGCAATCAACACTGCCGTACCCGCGGCACCAGCGAGCTGCATCAAGGTGTTCAAAATTGCAGAACCGTGACTGTAGACCTCATGATCGAGCGAGCTCAACGCAGTGGTCATCATTGGTGTGAGCACCAGCGACAGTCCACCTGAGAAGACCACGAACATGAGCACGATGAACCCCACCGAGGTGTTCGAATCCACGGTTGCCAGGCCATAGAGTGAGGCAGCGGCAATGATCATGCCTGGGATCACGAGTGGACGAGGTCCAACGCGGTCATACATAGATCCGGAGAACGGCGAGAGGATTGCCTGCAGCAGGCCACCAGGAAGGTTAACCAGGCCAGCGACCAGAACGGAAGTCATCAGTGCACCCTGGAGGTACAAAGGCAGCGTGTTGGAAACACCCAGCATAGTGGCCTGGATGAACAGGATCGACAGCATTGCAACGACGAAGTTCTTCACCTTGAGAGGTGCCAGGTTCAGCAGCGCTCGGTCTTCCTTTGCCAGCTTGATTTGGCGCCAAACGAAGAACACCAGGGCGACGAGGCCGACGATGGTGATTACAAGCGCGGCGGTTGCGGCTGGGCCACCGGTCACAATCGTGCCGATAGAGCTCAAACCGTAGACAAGGCCACCGAAGGCAAGAGCCGCCAGGAATACGGAGAACACATCGAGTGGGGATTCCTTGGTTGTGCCCACATTCTTGAGGTACTTCACGGCGAATAGGCCGGTGATGGCGACTAGAACGGCCATGATCCAGAAGGTCATGTGCCAGGTCGACACCGTCATGACCAAGCCAGAGAATGTTGGGCCAAGTGCAGGAGCCGTGGCCTGGACAATAGAGATCAGACCCATCACCGTGCCTCGTCGTTTAGCAGGCA
Source organism: Corynebacterium lubricantis DSM 45231 (assembly GCF_000379425.1). Classification (GTDB taxonomy): domain Bacteria; phylum Actinomycetota; class Actinomycetes; order Mycobacteriales; family Mycobacteriaceae; genus Corynebacterium; species Corynebacterium lubricantis. The sequence goes on along the minus strand of NZ_KB902215.1, from coordinate 2,378 downwards.
CAATGATCATGACGACGATTGACTGCAATGGAATCAGAATCGCGGTACCTGCCGCTTGCAGGACGCGGCCGAGCAGCAACATGGAAAATGTCGGCGACCATGCAGCAACCACGGAGCCGATGAGGAAGGCAATCAGCGCGAAAAAGTACACCTGACGGGTGGTGAACCTGTCCATGATCCAGCCCGTTGTGGGCATCACGATGGCCATAGTCAGCATCACGCCGGTCAGCGCCCACTGTGCGGTGGACGCCGAAATATCAAACTGCGCCATGATCTCGGGCAGGGCGACGGAGAGCGAGGTCTCGTTGAGCATCATCACAAAGGACGTGACAACGAGGACGGCAAGCACAGCAATTGTGCTTCCTGGAAGCCGATCGTTTTTGCTGGCGGAATTCGCTTCTTGGTTTCTGTCGGGTGTTTTTCGGGCTGCGTTCATATGTTCTCCAAAGGCAAAAAGTTCAATGCTCAATTGGTGTACCCGTTCTAGGGCACACCTGCGAATAAGAAAATCTAAGGTAGTTAATCCGTCCGCCGCTCAGTTCTCTTAACTGAATACGGGCGTTGCTTGGGACCAAGGAAAAGCAACATGGAAGTACTTTTCTTTGCGAAGCAGATCAAGATCCTCGAGGAATTTGAAGCCAATGTCAACTTGATGTGATCTGATTCATATTAATGCGTACTGGACATGCAAAAGGCCACCCCACAGGTTCGCGAGGTGGCCTAAAACAGACACATTTACATAAGCAGACTAGCCGGAGGATCCCCCGCTGCTATCGCTAGCCTTCACGCGAGCCCCGCCAGGCCCATCCCCCTTCACCGGAACCCATTTCAGGGCATAGGACATAATCAGCACGACGGCGGCAATGGCGAAGGTGATCCAGCCAAAACCGGTAGTCACCCCGGCGATCACGGCGATCGGCGCGATAATGGTCATGCCGATTTCAAATGGGGCGAAGCCTACATAGGCCACGCCATACTCGTTCAGCGTTCCGGAGCGCAGTTTCGGATCCACCATTTTCAGCAGCGCGATACCGGTGGCCACCGCGGCCGTAGCCCAGCCCCAACCGAAGAGGCCGCGTTCGATCCACCGGTCGCCGAAGAAAATCGGTGCCATGACCAGCAGGTAGAACAGACAGAAGATGGTCCCCAGAACGAAGAGAAGTACCAGCTCAACCCAATAATCGGCCAGAGCCGCAGGAACGATCGACGCAATACCAAAGGCGATCATATAGTCGGTAGCAGCACCCGAGATTGTGCTCACCGTCTGCTTGTCCAGGTAGTTCGGACGATTGAACATGCGCATAATTACACGGCCAATCAGGCCAATCACAAACGACGTAGCGAACAGCGGGATGGAAACGTTCTCCCACTGGTTAATGATGAGCTGGTTAACGAAGTACGCAACGAGGACCGTGAAAATAATGAAGCCCAGATGCAGAGCCAGCGGTTCAATTGCGGAAGGGTTTGTCGTTGCCTTACCAATGGAAGGTCGATCTTCTTCCTTCTCGATGTAGCCCTTGCGCAGCTCGTCGGGAAGCTCACCCTCGAGCTCTGTAGCCTTACCGGTGCGAATACCCCAGTTCGCCACGACGACACCGCCGATAATGGCAACGAGTGTGCCGATGGTCGCCGAAGTAAAGCCTAACGACGACGCCGCTTCGGCACCGACTGCCTCAAGAGACGAACCAACGGCCGCAGCGGTGCCAAATCCGCCAACGAAGCCGACGGGCAACATCATGCCGAACCAATCTTCGGTACCGAAAACCGGCTTAAACAGGTACACACCGAGCAAAATGAAGATGCCCCATTGGAACATGAACATGGTTGTGGAGAAGCTCCACATATTGTGTGCACCCTTGGCCACCGAGCCACCGATATCCATCGACCACGCCATCGAGGCGAAGATCACGGCGATCAAAATGGTGGTGTAGGCACCGATTTGGTCGGAGAACCCGATCCACCCGAGGACCTCAGGTCCAAGGAGCAACCCAATCAGGCCCGCCGTAATTGGTGCTGGCAGGAGGAGCTGCTGGAATAGTCGCAAACGGTTACGCAATACGTTACCGACGATCAGCAGGATCGAGATCCGGTTGCGTCCAATAGTGTGGTGTACAGCTACCGCCTGGTGAACCCCCCCTGCCGACCAGCAAGGAGACCACCGCGGTACCTTTCGACTCAGCTCCTACACATCCTCGAAAGGACACCAACGATGGCCTCCGCGCCCAATCATATCGACCCCACCGGATACCTCGACGACCTGCTGGCCCAAGCCTCACCCGATCTGATGCGCCAGATGCTCCAGGACACCATCAACCTCCTGCTGTCCGCCCAAGCCGACCAGGTCTGCGGCGCCGAATACGGCACCACCAGTGACAACC
>NZ_KB902214.1 GCF_000379425.1 Corynebacterium lubricantis DSM 45231 | reverse complement strand
AGCTGAGTCGAAAGGTACCGCGGTGGTCTCCTTGCTGGTCGGCAGGGGGGGTTCACCAGGCGGTAGCTGTACACCACACTATTGGACGCAACCCTACTTCGCACACTCAGCACAGCTTCACCCCACCCTAAGTTCATGCCTGCTGTCACGAACTACTGGCGTCTCACGACGCCACCACAGTGCGCACACCGTTGGCTGATAATCAGAATTTCGGTTTTGTGCAGGTCACAGACCCGCCGCAGGAGCGTGAAAACTTTTCCGTTCGTGCGTTAAAAACGGGTTAACGGCGGCGCTTCGCGGCCCGGCGTTGGGCACGATTCCCGCCCGTTTTCGACACCACTGCCGCCGCGTCCTCGGCAGCGACGGCGGCGTTGAGAACCTGGGCAAGTTCGTGAACCGCTGCAACCAATTCCTTGTGCTGCTCGGTTACGAAAAAATCGCGCCCTTCGCGCAGATTGCACGCCATTGCGCGCACGACTTTCGCCGCCTCCCCCGCTTCCTCGGCAGGGGTTCGTCGGTTCAAGCTCAGCTGGTTTCGCGCTTCGGCAAGCGCGTCCCGGTGGCGTTGCTCGCGTCGTTTGCGCGACGCCGCCGCGCGGCACGCATCTGAGCAGTAGCGCGCTTTTCGTCCTCGCGGGTCGGTTCTCGGGGGGATCGGTCCGCCGCAGTTCTCGCACTCGTTGCGCTCAGTCATGGGGCGATTATAACGAACGTTCGATATAATCGGTGCATTTTTCACAGGTCTCTGACCAGCACAAAACCGAAAGTCAGATTATCTGCCAAAGGTGTGTTGCTTTTGGTGAGTGTCGCGGCGCCGGCGCCGGCGCGGGCGCTGTGACGCGACGGTCGATGTGTGCGGGTCGATGCGGGGTCACGGAAGCGGTGTGTGAAACCGGGGTACAAGTGTGTTGGGGTCGTCATGGTGCGTGGATGGAGCATCATGCGGGAGAAGAGTGATGGTGGGGCAAGGAAGCCGTGAGGCTTCCGCGCCAGCGCGTCGACCGGGACGCGCATCCCCGGGAGATGAGCGCGATGTGCGCGGACGCATTCGACCCGGGTGTAAACATTGTTTACCGATAACCGAGCGGCAGTCCCCGCGCAAAAGTCATCCCCGGGTGGCGGTGGGGTCGGACCATATGTAAACAATGTTACAACGAACCGTGAGCGAGTCCGCGCGGGCACGCGCGGAGACAAGGAGGCCGGTTATGGCAACGCGGAATCAGAAGGGCTGGGTCGGGCGCGGACCCGTGGTCTCGGTGCGGGTCGAACCCGAACTCGTCGAGCGCCTCGACGCGCTCGCCGCGCGCACCAACCGAAGCCGGGGAGCCTACCTTCGCATGGCTTTGTGGGCGGCTCTTCCCTCCCTCGAGCGCATGCACTGGGAGCAGGTCGCCGCCGACTTCGAGGAGCTCGCGATCAAGGACGCCTTCGAGGAGATCACCCTCGGGCTCATGGAGGACGCACTCAAGAACGACCGTGACGCCCGCCACGGCAACCGCGGGGACGACTCCACCCTTTAAACGTCGCCGTGTGGCACCCCTCGTGACTGCGCGGGGTGACGCCAATTCGTGCGCCGTGCAGACGTTCTCTCCGGGCCGTGCAGACGCCTCCTACGGAGGTAGCATCCACACCCATCACACCCTCTCCACGCGCAAAGGATGACTGTCATGGCTGGGAAGTTCGAGATCTACACCGACAAGGCCGGCAAGTTCCGCTTCCGCCTCAAAGCAGGCAACGGTGAAGCTGTCGCCACCGGCGAGGCCTACGAGACGAAGTCCGCAGCCATCAAGGGCACCGAAGCCGTCCAGCGCGCCGCCCAGGGCGCAGAGGTTAAAGACCTGACGTAAACCGTCTTCCCCGCAGCTGCCGCACGCGCCGCCACCCTGCGGCAGATATGGGTGAGCCCCGACGCCATCGGGGGGGTGCGCCGGGGACTCGTGACGATGGGGGAATCGTCACGATGGATCCTAAACCGGCACCCGCCGCCTCGCAGCGCAGGCACGAGGAGCGAGCGCTCCACGAGTGCGCGAACGCCAGCAGACTTCCGCACCTGCGGGGCTCTCGTTGCCTACGAAACCCAATCACTGCACCGTGACTGGCACACGGACACTCCCGACCACCGCAGCCGCCCGGCGCTCTAGTCGAACTTGTTAAACCAGTTCTCGTTGACCGTCGGCTGCAGGCTCACTCCCGAGTTTCCGTCGTCGCGGATGAGATCGGCCAACCGGTCGCCACTGATCAGGTCAACGGTGGGGGTGGAAGAAGTCGCGGCCTTACGGGCCGGGTCAGTGAACCGGCTGAGGGTCACGAGGATGGCGCGCTCGGCCCCCTTGGTCTGCGCGTCGCGTTGGAACAGGGCAACGGTGTCTCGCCCGATCGGTTTCCCATTCGGGGCGTATCGCTTCACCTGGACCGCCACCCGCGAGGAAAGGACAGGACTCAGCGGAGCCGTACCGATCCCGTCGATCCCTTCGTCTCCACTTCCCCCGATATGGGTCAGCTCCAGCCCGTAACGGCGCAAGAGATAGAGAACGAACTTCTCGAAGCCCTCCGGTGTGAGACGGTGGAGACGATCCAAAAGCTGGACCTTCCACGTAGCCGTGGAGTCATCATCTTCGGTGTCCGTCTCAGCGAGAACCTCTTCCGAGGGTTCCTCCTCATCCGTTTCCGCCGGACTCGGTGGCTGGATTTTGTCCGATTTTTTCCGACGCTGCTGGCGGCTGTACTCCCGGTCGAGATCACGAATCCGCTGTAGAGCCTCATCCTCCGAGACTCCAAGCAGTTCTTCGCCCAGATCAGTGGTGATGTACATCCCCTTGGAGGGTTGCTCAAGGGCCCCAATCAATTTAGCGGTAGAACGCCCCCAGGCGATGCGGTCAATCAAAACCGACTGGTTAGGCCGGGACGGGTACGTCATCTCCAGGAGACGCTCGACATCCGGGTAGTTATCGAGAACCTGATCAGTGATTTCCCGGGCTTTGGCGGATCCCCCCAACTCCCCTATTGCCCGCACAATTGGGACAACTAGCTGCTGGTGGGTAGGCATACCCTGCTGGGTGAAAGATGCCGCATTACTTTCTCCGGTCATGGCCTCATCATCTCAGGTTCCAGCCACGGGCCGTGCAATCACCGAGAGAAACGCACCCTGCGGCCCGGGGCAACTAGTGCAGATTGCCTAGCCCGCCCACCAGTGTGCCGGCATCGATGTCCAGGGCGCCTGCGATGGCGACGATATTGACTAGGGCGATGTTGCGTTCCCCGCGCTCGACGGAGCTGACGTAGGTGCGGTGCATACCCGACCGATAAGCCAGTTCCTCCTGGGACAACCCGCACTCTTTGCGCCTCCCGCGCACACGGGCACCGAATTCGCGCAGGAGGTCATCTTTGCCGGTCACCTCCCCAATGTCACCCGGTGATGACTAACAGTCTACAGACTATAAGTATCATTTACGGGGAAGTGACCACCTGCAAGGAGGACCCATGGCATCAAACAAGGCCCAACGCCGACAACGCGCCGCCGCGAAAAAGAAACGCCGCGCCGCCCGCCAGGCGAAGAATCGACAAGCCGCATCACCCCACCGCACCTACAGCAGTACCGAGGATTTTCTCCCGGTTCCCGTCTGGGACTACGACTACTTCGCCGCCCTCCTCGTCAAGGAAGAACCCGCCATGACACATGCGGAGTACCTCAATCACCTGCAGGATCGTCCCATCCGTCTCGATATCCCGGGAGATTCGTCCTACAGTGTCATCGCCCCCGCAGAAGTCGACAACAAGGGCGGGCTACCCAGAGGCGCGACGATAAAAGCGTTCACGGAGCTCCACCAGGACGGAGAAATCTCCTGGGACCCCGTCAACCGGGCCCATGTCTACTCCGAAAACCTTGCGGCTGGCGAGTAAAAACTAGGGACCGGACCTACCCTCCGTTCCAGATCTATCTTCCGCTTAAGTGCGCACGGTAGCTTTGGTTGTCCGAGCCTTTCCTGTTGCATCTGTCCAGGTCACTACGCACTCGACAGCATCGGGAGATCCCATCGCAATAAGCAAAGGGAAACGCGCCTCTTGACCGGGCGGAATTGTGCCGAGAGGCCCCTCCTCTCGGCTAACCCTAAAAAGTGCATTATCGGGCACTCCTTCAAAGGCGAAGTCGACATCCGAGGCTGGACCTTTGGACGTGTTATGCAATACCAGAGACCACTTCCGCTCGGTTTTTAACCGTCCCTTATTGTCGGAGCGCATGGTTTCACGCACCTCTGCGCGTGGCCATACCCCCTCGGAGGGATCTGGGTTATCTAACTCTGCCCTTTTAGATGCTTCAATCGACTGCTGGAATTGGGCAGTCGCTCGACTGAGGAAGTTGTTAAGGTGCGCCACCAATTCAGCGTCATTTTTATAGTCCTGAACCAGAGCATTTTTTCTCAATCCCCCGAGGTAGGCAGTGAGGCGTGTCCGCTCCTGCAGGGCCTCATCTCCAAGAGGGGGGCGCGGGCCTGAATTAGTGAGGACCGCGACCGATTTACCGGCGTCAACAAGGACTTTAATTTCCTCCGCCGTTCCAGATTCGGCTTCTCCGGTCGGCGTACCCAATCGATCATAAAAGAGTGCGACCGCGAGGTCGGACTCCTCGACAATCTGGTGGTTAAGAATCGCTTGCGGACGCTCCCCGAACTCGGCGACAGCATGCTCTGTCCAAGAAACGGGCAACACTGTAATACCCACCAAGCGGCCAAAGTTAAGGTTCCACTGGCTTACCGTCTTACGGAGAGTCGTTAGATCCGTGGAAGGAATGTCCCCGGGAGCAGAAATAAGTAAGTGCAATACAAGAGAGGGATAGGCCATGGATCAGCATCCTTATTTCTAGTCGAGGACTACAGCGACGCTTGGAATGAGGCATTCCATGCATCTGGCTCCGTTTAGATAAGAGAGTAGATGCGAAATGTCTTTTTGGGCAGAACGGGTGAAAAATTCGAATACTCCCATTCCCGGCGCCCGCGGCAGTCACCTTCCTTGATCCAGGTACTTGTACAAGGTGGTCCGCCCGATTCCGAGCCGGCGGGCAACCTCCGCCTTGGGCACACCATCAGCCACCCACTTTTGGGCTTGGGCAACCTGGGCATCGGTAAGCACCTTCGCCCGGCCCTTGTAGACCCCGCGCGCCTTCGCGCGGGCGATCCCCTCGGCCTGGCGTTCCTTGATGATGGAGCGCTCAAACTCGGCGACACTTCCCATAAGCCCCAGCATGAGCTTGGCGATCGGATCCGCCTTCGCCGAATAGGTTTGCCCCTCACGCAGAAACCTCACTGGAACCCCGCGGCCCACCAGATCCTCAACAATCGTGTGCAGGTCCACAAGTGAACGGGCGAGGCGATCCATGCTCGTGACAATGAGCTGATCCCCCTTTCGCAGATACCGCAGCACCTCCTCCAACTGGGGACGATGCCGGGTCGAGCCGCTGATCTTCTCCTTATATATCTGCGACGCCCCCGCCGCACGGAGTTGATCGAGTTGGCGATCCAAGTTCTGCTCCAAAGAACTCACCCGGGCGTAACCGACTTTCTGCCCCACAACAACGTCCTGATGTTCGTCAAGTTCTAGAGGCAGTGACGGTTCTGTTCCGTTAGGCATAACCTAACCCTACCGAACAGGAAGAAGATGTAATTCAGAACCGTTCATTTAGGGTATACCCTAAAAAACTCCGCAACCTTCGAATTATGCCATTCGTCCGACCTTTAACTGCCCCATGAACCCCGAAATTCCGCACAGTAATTTATAACTTTGATCTACTTGCCTACAGTCCGGCGACGGTGGGTGCGCTCGACTTCACTATTAGGGAAATCCATCAATGGTCAAGTCCTTTTGAGTGGTGTATCCGCCAGCGGTTGACTCAGCGATGAACTGACCGCTGACGGAACAGGATTCCTTACGCCACCAGAGCCT
>NZ_KB902213.1 GCF_000379425.1 Corynebacterium lubricantis DSM 45231 | reverse complement strand
CGGATATTCGAGACAGCTTAAGCACCCCGGAGCAAGGACAACTAATGTCTTGAGGTTGGGCTTTTCGACCCTGGCCCAACTTTGCAACAGCACCTTTCAAGCTTTTCATCAAGACGCCCGGGGAGGAGAGCAATAATTTTCCAGAGAGGCGTCATCTAGTTTCCATAAACTGTTAAGCAGTTCAACCGTAGTGGAAGAATGATTCCGGCACCTCGAACGCGTCCTTCCGGGGGAAGCCTAAGACCAACGGCCACACAGGTAAGTGACGGCCCGAGAATACCTCGTCCGGGATGGGGCTAACGATGGCCTCGGCGCAACGCCACAAGATGACCTGGGATCCAAGCTAATACGCCACCAGAGGGCCAGTGCAGAGGACTTCTGAAAATCGTGCAGACGACTTCTGAAAACGACAATCGCCCAAGGTCGAAAAATCCACTTTTGTCACTTAACGCGTTATTTATCCTACGTCACGTGAACGGCCCGAAAAACCATTAAAGTGACATAGTTTCCCGGTTGACGCAGATTTTCACTGACTCGCCCACATTCCGACCGGAAAGGTTGCCTCTTCAAGTATGTGCATTTGTCTTTTAGTACAGACGGCTTCTGAAGCGACCAGTCCCATTAGGGTGCACTCCAACGAGAATGACTTCCCTGAAATGATGTAAGCGTGTAATCTGTTTCGTAAGACGTAAGTATGAAAAATGTTCTTCGAGGAGACCCTATGAAATCTATAACCATTCGTCTGCCCGATGGGCTCAAGGATCTCATCGCCGATGAAGCAGAGAACAACGGCCAGACCCAGAGTGACTATCTACGGCAAATCATTGAAACCCACGTGGGGCAAATCAAAGAAGAGGACTTTCCGAGGGAATCCAGTCAAGATCTTTCGCTTAGTGTCGCTGAACGGAAGACGCTGACACTGGGTTATCAACTCTTGCTCGCTTCCCAGGGAGATCTCCCCGAGGAGCAGTACGACGTTGAAGAGGTGAGAAATACGGTTGAAGCACTCGAAAATGGATATGCAGGAGAATATCCTCGGATATTTGCTGGCTCCGAGGGCGAAGTGGCCTATGGGGAGTGCAAGCTCGTCTGGGACATCCTCGACATGTTCCGGGTGATCAAATACAGCATCCGAAAACTCGGAGAAGACGGCTGGGAACAAACCGGCGTCATTGACGCGGAAGACTATGGATCGTTCCAGGGGTTTGATTTTCAAGTAGACCTTGAATCTAAACTCGCTGGTTATGTCAAGTATCTTGTACGCACTCACCGCTGGGAAGAGCAGAAAGAGTTCATTGATCTAGATGGGGGAAACTCACACAGCGAGATGCTACCCACCTATCGGCCAATGCTGGCAACGTTTAAACCGATATGGCGCACAGCCACGAGTCGAGGGGCCAGTCTCTATCTCAACGCAGATGACATCAGGCGCGTACTTTTGGCCGCTCCAGGCGCAAGCCTTAACACGCGGAGTGGACCAGATCAGCACGGTGAACAGGGGAAATGATGTCGTGTGCTCCATCCCCCTGCCCACACCCTTAAGCCTCGAATCAGGTAATCGCTGTCGCCGGAAATGCAACGACCCCGAGCACAAGGCTCGGGGTCGTGGGGTACGGTGCGGCGATCTACATCGACGCTCTCTATGAGAAGGATACCATTAACGCCAATGGGGACCAAAGATGATCTAGACAACATGCTCGGAGGAGCCCGTTTTGAGAAATACTTCACAGTAGCCGGCGAAGACGTGGAGAAAGCCGTCCAGCTGTACCGTTGGAACACCCGGCTCGCGGGGGCGTGTCACGCCCAGCTATCCTACTTTGAGGTACTGACACGCAACGCCATGAACCGCTCTCTCCAGGACTGGAACCACCAAGAATGCGGACACCGGGACTGGTCCCTGGAGCATCAGTCAGCAGATCTCTTATACGAGATGCTCAATCGCCCCATGAGTCAGGCGCGGAAGTGGGCGAGCAAAGAATCACGGCGCCGGAGAAAAGGGCACGTCCGTAAGAATGCCCCCTTGATCCACGACGATGTCGTAGCCCAGCTCACCCTGGGCAACTGGTCAACACTCCTAGGCGAGGCCCTTCCTGTTCACCGCCCGAACGCACAGCTTTTGTGGCAGAACTGCCTCCACACAGCATTTCCCAACGTCGACCCCGGTGACCGATCACGTGCGGACCTCGGGAAAAAGTTCGAACGCTTAACTCATCTCCGTAACCGGGTTTCGCACCAGGAGAATCTCTTAGAAACGAACGTCCGCAGTCGCCTCAACGATATGCTCGCCGTGCTCAACGCGATAAATGAGAGCTATCCCAGCTGGGCGATGGTCGGCAGCCAAGTTAGACAGGTGGCGCAGGAAGACCCCAGGAAAGACTGGGAATAAAGAAACTCGGACAGCTAGGCGAACGTGATTCACATGGCGGATGAGTCACAAACCACCGTTTTGAATCGTGGGTGCCGTTGGCAGTATCCCGGGACGCCCACGCCGCCTCCGTGAATGGGCAGACTGGAACCTAGAGCGGGGTGGTTAGCTCTGATAGTCACGCAGCTGGCGTCGCGCCACCTGCAACATCTGCTCCCACTCCCCGATATATCCCTCCAGCTCCAGGTGCTCATTGTCGTGGCGCATCGTCGCCGGAGAGGTGCTGTTGCAAATAGGGGTTTCGGCTTACTCACTATTGGTTAGCGTGCAGTGCAAGATGGGTGGCCGCTTCACGTAATCTGACTCAAAAATCGAGTTTGCACCAGCACCTAAATTCATGTAATCGACGTGTGGATGGGTCCTTACAGATATCCCAAGTATGATGACACTCGGTACAAAGAAATCTCTTAGCCATCCTGGGGTTGAGGATATCCGCAATATAGTCCCTAATGGCGCAGCTTATGCTCGGTGTCTTATGTCGCAAACATAGTCGGAGGAATTTTTGACAACTGAAGCATCCGGCTACGGCCTCACTTTCCTTAAAGGGGGCAAGCGCTACAGCGACAGCACTGCTGACTCCACCCGCCGTATTCCATTCGAGATCGCCAAAAGTGATTTCAACGAGGTTCTGTCCTCCAAAAACCTGACATTTCTGTTTGGATCAGGATGCTCGTCATATCTTTCGGCTGCCAAAAAGGAACAAGGGATCCCCACGATGGGGCCCTTGGCCCAAGGGATTCTTGCGGAAGGGAACGAAAACGTTGCGCTAAAATACGGCCTAACCCCCGAGGTGAGGGAGGTTCTTAAAGAAATACTTGGAATCGATCTCGCCGATGGGGAATACGCTTGGAATCTTGAGCGTCTCATGGAGGTACTGTTCGGCTTTCAGTTTGCCCTCGCCAAAACTGAGAATCAGGCGCTCATCAAAGCCAAAGAATCGCTTGATACTGCGATCGAAGCGATCAAGAAGTATGTATTTGAGACCTGCAAAGCTGGACAGGAGCAGACATCTTCAAACGAAGTGCTGAATCTCTATCAGAATTTCTACCGGAAGCTATCTCAGCGATCACGTTCATTGCCGCGTCCAACTGTTGCGACTACGAACTACGATCTCTTCAACGAGATCGCCATGGATCGCACGGGGGTACCCTATATTAACGGCTTTCTTGGCTCTGTGGAGAAACGCTTCAATCCGGCTTCTTTCCGCTACACCATTGCCCAACAACTTGATTCGTCTTCTCAGAGATGGACATCGCTTGATAACCTAGTTTACTTTCTAAAGCTCCACGGATCACTTAACTGGCATGCTGTGGATACGGGTTTATTCCCCGTCGCAGAACGCCCACTCAGCGAGAGCGGCGATGGAGAAGCGATGTTGATCTACCCGACTCCTGCTAAACAGAATGCGAGCTTTGCCGCCCCCTACTCAGATATGTTCCGTGAATTCCAAGCGAAAGTCGTTCAAGAACAAAGCGCGCTAGTGACTATCGGGTATGGGTTCGGCGATGAGCATGTCAATAACATCATCTACCAGGCACTCACGATACCAAATTTCCGTCTAGTGATATTTGCTAAGCCCGAAACCGGAGATGAAACCTCTAACAAGCACGTCAAGATGCTCCAAGAATTAAAAGACCCGCGTATCTGGATAATTGGGACTGAAGACACCAACACGGAATGGAAGGCTCACTACTTCAAAAATTTCGTAGAGGACATTATGCCTTCCGGTGACATAGATCCTGCAGAAGACGCCATCAAAAATGTGGTGGACCTCCTGGCTAGCTTCAAGAAAGATGGCAACAGTGGCCACGAGTGACTCACGACGACGAAGGCTTGGCGCGGTCATTGATGTCACTGCCGAACTGTTCCGTGTCGAGATGACTGAAACTGCCGATGGGTACACCCTAGTCGGTTTCGATGGACAACACTACGTTGCCAGGATTGGCTCTTTGGTGCTCATCCCGTTGACAAATGCATATGTAGTCGCAGAGGTAACTGGGCTTCAGGAACGCCCCGATTCTTCTACGGTCTCCAGTGCTTTGAGATCACTGGATGACGTCATGAACGCGTCTTCACGCCAGTTAACCCTCTCTCCATTGGGCACGCTCCCGTTCGAAGAGTCTAAAAGCTTTTCTTTTGGCGTTTCAGAATTCCCACCACTATATGCCGATGTTCTCCATGTCGAGAATCGAGATCTCGACAGAATCCTCAACGTGGCGAATCAGGAAGTGGAAATTCCTGGAAGTTCGCCGACTGCCACGAAACTAAACAGTCTCACTATCGGAACGTCTGTAGTCTTCAGCGACTACGACGTAAAGGTACGTATCAACGAATTCTTCGGAGCGCACTCGGCGATCCTTGGAAATACTGGTAGCGGCAAATCCTGCACCATCTCAAGTTTCTTGCAAGAAGCCCTCGGAAAGCCAGACCTTGTCCCTACAGGTGGCAGCACATTTGTCCTGTTCGACACGAACGGTGAGTACAGGCGAGCGGTCTCAAAACTTCCATCGCCTATTCAACGAACATACGCTCGGATTGAGCACGCTCATGCTGCACCGTTGACCCCTGATGAACCCTATGATGAGCGCGAGACGCTTATACACTTTGAGTTGCCCCATTGGCTACTGACCTTGGAGGAGTGGGAACTCCTGCTTCAAGCAAGTGATCGGGTTCAACGCCCAGTACTCCGAAACGCACTCGGACTCACTTCTTTGTTTGCAACAGGATCCTCCGCCCAACTGACGGAACTACGCGATCACATTCTCGCTTCATGTTTACTTCATCTGCTGATGGATAGTGAGAGTGCAACAGCGGCGAGATCACGCATTGCGGGTCTTCTCAACGTTTATGAGCTACAGAAGATCTCGAATGTGGAAATTATGTCCCGACTGACGGTCAGCTACGGTGAATTTAAACCGGAGCATGATTTCAAATGGGTGCAGGGTGCGCTCAACGGATTGTTGCTCTCCTCTGCTGAGATTCCTTCTTACAAGAATCAGCCGTTCCGTTTCTCTGATCTTGAAATGGCATTGAATATGGCGATTCTTTTTGAGGAAAGCCACGGCAACCGACGCGTGCGGGATAACTGTTCAACACTTCTCACTCGAGTTAAGTCTCTTAGCACCCGTGATGAGTTCGAGTTCCTACGGGTCGGACTCGACGGCGCTGATATAAGTGAACTCACCCCGGATTTGTTTGTGGATAAGCTGCTAGGAATAGCTGGTTCTCGAGAAGAGCGGAAAAAGAGCTCCCAAGTATATGTTCTAGATTTGAGCACTGTTGATGACGAGGTGGTGGAGGTTGTTTCGTCCGTCGTGACACGGCTTATATTTGATCGTCTTAGACGAACTAGTAGCCGCAACACGTACCCAGTTAATTTAATTCTTGAAGAAGCGCACCGATATGTGCCGCGGTTGGCTACGGCAGCGAGCACGCTCGATGCCACCAGGATTTTTGAAAGAGTGGCCAAAGAAGGTAGAAAGTATGGCCTCTTCTTGATGCTGTCTTCCCAGCGACCGAGCGAGATTTCGGGAACTGTACTTTCGCAGTGTTCTAATTACGTAATCCATCGAATCCAAAATCCGGAGGATCTTCAACATATTCGGCGAATGACGCCATTTATCTCGGATTCTGTTCTGAACCGCCTCGCTTCCCTGCCAAAGCAGTACGCACTTTTATTTGGCACATCTGTAAGCATTCCGACAACTTTTCTGGTTCGTACTGCAAATCCGCTACCGCAGAGTGACGATTCTGATGTGAGCACACACTGGTATCGATCTCCCGAGACCATACGGGACCTCCCGTAATGAGTGAGCAGCAGGCTGTGAGTAAATAGTTCCCTGGTGGAGTGGCACGTTCGGTAAACGCTTAATCGTGAAAATTCCAGAAGTTTGCAAAGAGATCAGAAGGTGCTGTTGCACGGTTGGACCGCTTAGACAGGGGCTCCATCCTGACACGTAGGGCTTCGCAACCAGGAAAACGGATCCGACTTCTGAACTTTTCTGTTCAGAACTCTCCTGTGTACTAAGGATGAAAGCTAAGGTTCCCTTCACAAAAAGACAGCTCGGACAACCGGTCACCGCTGATCAGGTCCACTGTTGGAGTGTCGGAATTAGCCACCTTCCGGGCCCCGTTGGGCAACCTGTTCTACGTCGCCAGGGTTGCCCATGAGTGCTTTGGACAACAACTCCTGCCCTGTTGACCATCGGTCAAGTCCTTTTGAGTGGTGTATCCGCCAGCGGTTGACTCAGCGATGAACTGACCGCTGACGGAACAGGATTCCTTACGCCACCAGAGCC
>NZ_KB902212.1 GCF_000379425.1 Corynebacterium lubricantis DSM 45231 | reverse complement strand
TGCGCATATCTGCCCACACGCCTGCGCATATTTACCCACAAGGTTGCGCATATCTGCCCACACGAAAACCAGAATAAAAACCCACAACCAGCACAAATAAAGAAAAAATCGCCCGCCTATATCTTTATATCCATATACCAGTAGAACAATAACGCGCGCGGGCGCACGCGCGAGGCAGACCACCACAACATCTAGCCCCATACAACAACGAAAAAGAACTCCCGCCTCGCTCCGCTCGTTGCGCTGGCGCGGACGACTTCGTCGCCCTTGCCCACAAAAACCACACTCACCGCAGTCGCGGGCCACCGATCCTGAACGAAAAAACCACACACCTCACGGCCATCAGCAGTACACAGAACATGCAACGAACCCAGACACGTTCTTTAGAATTTTTGCAGCCACCGCAAGGGATGAAGCAAAAAGAAGGCAATTCACGGCACCACTTCACGAGCTGTACACCGCCCAGAATCGCCCCAGACCGACCAACAGGAACAAAACCAACCCCCATACACCATCACGACCCCTCAACGCCCCAGAAACGGCCACAGCGCATTTCAGGCAAGAAACAGCCATGGAACACACCCTGTTACACTCATAAACGCGGGTACTGTGAGCAGTCCGCGATGCAGTCCAACGACGAGGTTCGTCCCCGCGTCGTTATGGCACTTTTCCTGGGGCGTATTCCCAAGGGATGGGCATTATGTCTCTCCAACTACTGGCCGGTAGTTGGAGAGATTTCCTTTTCTAAGACCAGGCCATACGCAGAGCGACCATGCCTATATGGGCATATAGACATAGAGACATGTGCCTATGTGACCCAATGAAGTCCCCGCGGAGTGAGCAACGGGCTGCGTGCGGAAAATACATTGAAAAAAGAACACGCCAGCTCACGGGCGTGTAAACGCCGACCAGCCGAATACATTGCATAGAATAATGCCCGCCGAATATTAAACGGGCGCACGGCGGGCAGGCCGGACTCCCCGCGCGTTTTTGTATGGCCCCAGGTTTGTACAAAACCTGGTACCTATTAGAGAAATAGGACCTATAAAAGAGTATTAAAAGTACAGGTCATAGCCACTATTAAAAAGTTAGTGACATGTCACTGTAAATCTTCCGAATCCCGCACATCTCCCGCGGAGTCATTGGGTATGCGTGAATGTGTGCCTGAAACAATTATATCTTGCAGGCATGGTCTGCGGGAGCATCCTGATTTTGCAGGAAAAATCATCTCCAGTGGCGGGATTGAACTTATGGGAGAGCGACCGCTTGGCTTCTAATATGACTCTATGCCTATAAGGTTATATCGCTATATGACCCCATCTCTTGGGAGGGGATCGGTTACTTATTTATCTAGCCGGGAAACTGTCACATAATGCCGATTATGTTACGAAAGTAGTTCAATGCCGATTTATAGATTTAACCGCTGATCTCTATATTTCGAGTTTTCTGTGTGATCTCAGTCCCGTCTGGTATGAATTCTTTGAATCGAATTAGGCACCCGGCAAGATGTGTGAGCTACATGGCGTTCTTTAGCCGGTGATTACGTAGTCTTCACCGCTACCTTTACCGATTTTGCCGTACATGAGCATGGATAGCGTGTAAGCCATGTGTCCAATAGCGTTCCTACTGTTTCCACTTGTTGTTTCCTGTGGGTCGTCGCTTTGCACCGAGACCCACGCACCACGAAGGCCGTAAGGCTCGACCTCCTCAGAGATTCCTCCGGGGTTGATGGAGAAAGTAAGATTCATAGCGGTGTTGTCATTGAATAGATAGCCACGGGTGTTGGGGTCAATATTGGTGTTGAAAATCATGGTCGAATCCTCAACCAGCCCATTGGAGCTTGCATAAGCTAATCCATCATCGGCCAGAACAGACACCCCTGCTACGTCGTTTACATTCTCGAACTCCGTCACATTTTCCGAGCGGTTGTTGTAAAGATCGGAGTTCACATCACGATTATATTCGTTCTGCTCTGCAGATAAGGCCGACACGGTGATGGTGGCGTTGTTGATGTCGCCGCCTGGGATGTCGGTGATGTCTGCGTCTTTGATGATGATGTCGCAGGTTTTGTGGCCGGATTGGGTGGGGTTGCCTTCCTGGAAGGA
Organism: Corynebacterium lubricantis DSM 45231; assembly: GCF_000379425.1. Taxonomy (GTDB): domain Bacteria; phylum Actinomycetota; class Actinomycetes; order Mycobacteriales; family Mycobacteriaceae; genus Corynebacterium; species Corynebacterium lubricantis. Next base: position 4,932 of record NZ_KB902212.1, on the reverse strand, counting down.
CACGTCGACGTATTCTGCGTTGCCACCGTCTTCAGCGGTGTAGTACAAGACGAACTCTTCGGCCTTCTCAGTGAACATTGAGCTGCATCCTTCATTGGCGATGGAAGCAAAACGTTCATCGCTGCCTTCAAAATGAGGAGGTTTGGTGGGGATGGCGTTGGGTTCCTTCGCCGTTGTTTCCTGCCCGCCGGTACCGCCGTCTCCGGTTTCGCTGCTGGTACAAGACGCCAGAACAAGACCTGCGGATACAGCCACAGCAGTAGCGGTCAAAAGGTGGCGGGAGGAAGAGCGGTGAGGCATTTCTTGGACTTCTCTTTCTTAGCTTTACGTGGTTTGTGCTGGATTTAATGAACACAGGAATTCGTGAAAGAAAGTGATTCGATTAGAGTCCCCACCGAGATTCGAGTTCTTTTACCAACAGCTCAAAGCAATAGTGTTCTTCGCGCCAATCAAAACTGTAAGGGCGTCCCTGTGTTCTGCCCAGAGATTCGATGATGCTGGCCAAGACAGTGGGAGGATTCGAGATGACAGTAGCGATCGTCTCCTGTATGCAATCGAATCCAAACTCGCTACAGTCTTCCCTCTCCCGAAGCACAATAAGCAGGGCGCCAGACTCCCCCAGAGTTTCGAATATGGCGGTGGCATTTTCCTCATGCATTGTCGTGATCGGGACAATTGTCCGTTCGGCGACTTGTGCGCAGATCTGGGCCATGCCGCGACCTCCGTCGAGGATTGTGACTCCCCCGGGCCCAAGGTCTGCATCGATCGCTTGTATCCGGCGGTACTCCTGCACCGACTCGTCAAGCCCTTGCTTCTTTGCGATCGTGGTACTGAAAACTTGAAAAGGCAGGGGATCCGCATTCGCCTTGGCATTGATGGAGATCCCGTACGGCCCTGTAGTGGTTCCAGCAATCACATCGAGGGGATCGAGGACCGCCACTCCCCTCCCCTGTCGTGCTAGCTCGGAAGCGAGCAGCATTGAGGTAGTCGTTTTTGCTGCTCCACCTCGGTCATTTGTGACTGCAATGATCATTTTTCCTCCGAATCGATCAATATTGCCCTCAATGATACTTATAGTCTGTAGACCTTTGGTCATCATTTTCAGAGTTTTGATGGGTGGATAAAACTGAGGGCGATGATGCGCTACTTCGTGAATTTGGACAAAGGCTACGAACAATTCGTGAAGAGAAGACTCTTTCCCAAGAAGCGTTAGCTCATCTTGCAGGGCTTCACCGAACCTATGTCAGCTCGGTCGAGCGAGGCGAGCGGAATATTTCTTTGTTGAATATCCTTACGCTTGCCACAATCCTTGATGTTGATCCAGGGAAACTTGTTGAAGGCATGGAGCGGTGGCCTGGAGAGAAATGAGACCCCACGATGAATCTATGACTGTATGAACATACGTCCATATCGCCATATGTTCATAGTTGCTAAGAGTGGATAGAAACGACTTAGTCATCATACGGCCGAGACACTCTCTCGACACGTGTGGTCATATGGCTATATGTTCGTATGCTCATGTCGGTGGGCTGCTAGTGTCAGGGTATGGCAAACACCATTGCGGTTATCCAAACTAAAGGCGGAACAGGGAAAACGACAACAGCTATGATGCTCGCATTTGCGCTCGCATCCATGGGAAATCGGGTAGTTGTGCTCGATTCGGACAAACAGCGTTCCGCAGCTGACTGGTTCGATGATGCTGGTGGTGACATCGGCTTCGATGTCCGCTCAGTCCCCACTGATCGGACATTAAATACTGCACTCTCGCAATATGATGATTACGACTATGTTCTTGTAGATACCCCTCCCGGCAGCAACAGTATTGTGGAGGTTGCATCGCGTGCTGCCGACCTCGTCCTGATTCCAACGGGTGTTTCCCCCTTGGACATGAAACGAACCCAAGCGACCCTCGATTCATTTGAAGGATCCAACATTCCTGTTGCGGTAGTGCTTGTCAACGTCGATAAACGGGAGAAATTACTCGATCTGGCAGAAGAGAACCTTTCAGCCAATAGTCGTGCGGCTCTCGCTGACACGATCATCCCAACGCGGGCAGCCACTCGTGGTGCAGGTGGAACTATTCCGCGTATCACCACTAAGCCATTTCAGGAGTGGGTAGATCTAGCAGAAGAGCTAAAGGAAGCATTCTAGGAGGAGACATGGGAATTGGAAATGCAGCAAAAAAAGCAGAAGCGAGTGCCCGGAAAAAAGTCGGTACGAAAGAGAAGGCAGAAGTATCTGCTCCCCTAACGGGTTTTGAGGAGCGTTCTGCAACGTTGCGCATTTACGTTAAAGACAAGGCCCTTCTCAAAGAAGCTAAGTTGGCAGCCCTGGAAGATGACACTAGCTTGTCCCAGCTTTGGGAAGAGTGGGCAATGGAATGGTTGAAAAACCGTAAAAACTAATGGTAGTTAATATGACTGTAGGGCCATAGGGTCATATAGCTCTACAGCCATATATTTTACTTTCGGTATGCGACACTCCTAGATAGACAACCGCGTAGAAAGGGGACATCCACCACGGCTACTAGGGCGTTATGGGGTTACTTACGCACCTGTCATTTACACTAGGAAACATCCCTAGAAAAGAATGAAGGCCACCAGGCGGCAACCTGATGACCTTCGCTTATCACCCGGCACCAACCTGGGGGAAAGCATATACATGACTCTACCTAAAGCGGATCCCCCAGGCACAACCCGGCTCGCCAGTTTAGCTCCACCCCTCTATGACAAACGTGCATGCGGAGGGCTAGACGATACACCTGCAGGTGTCACAGACCGAGATGAGCTGATTGCCCACTTGGGGAGGACTACTTTGCATGGGTGCGTCAATAGAGATTTCACAAAATCATACAGACGCACCCAGGACGGGCGCTCTGTGCCACGTTTATACCGGGTTGATTCAGAAGCTCTTGGCAAATGCGAATACGTAATGCTCACCAACAAACAGCGAGCCACAGTCCTTGTTGTAGACATCGATCAACCAGGGACACCAGGCGGACACCCAACCAATTTGGCGGAAGATGTACGAGTCGCATTTCTCCAGCTTCTAGACCACAATCTCGGGCCGGCTTGGGTGGGAATCAACCCGCAATCAGGTAAAGCACAAGCCATCTGGCTGATTGATCCAGTTTATGCTGGAGAACAAGGAAAATCATCACCCATGAGTCTACTAGCGGCCACTAGCCGAGCTCTTGGTGAACTACTCGATCATGATCCTCATTTCGCCCACAGGTTTAGCCGTAGTCCGTTCTATACAGGGGATTCGCCCACTGCATATCGGTGGTATCGACAGCATGGTCGAGTTAACCGTCTTGGAGACATGATTAGGGAGGTCCGAGCAATGTCAGGCCAAGCCCAGCACGAAAAGAACCCTCGCCAACAGTTTTCAAGCGGACGGGAACTGATCAATGCGGTACGCACTCGACGTGAGGAAGCTCAAACGTTTAAAACCATCGCTGATGAAGTTGACGGCGAGATTGCCGGAGAGCTGGATCAATACGACCCCGAACTTATCGACGGGGTTCGCGTTTTACTTATACGACAAGGTCGGGCAGCCCGTGATGAAACCGCATTCCGCCATGCGCTTAAAACTGGTCACCGTCTGCGCAAAGCAGGGGAGAGGATGACGGATACGGCGCTTATTGATGCCTATGAACACGCCTACAAAGTTGCCCAACGGGTAGGAGCTGATGGACGCGATGAGGAGATGCCACCGCTACGTGATCGCCAAACGATGGCACGGCGAGTGCGCGGATACGTTATAGCATCTAAGACAAATGAATATGGGAACTCATCTTCCCCAGGCCGTGCGACAAGCAGTGAGCGTAAAGCGCTTTCCACTATGGGACGGCGAGGCGGCAAGAAGGCTGCAGAACGTTGGAATAACACCGACAGTGAGTACGCGCAGAATGAACGTAGGAAACTTGAAGCCGCCAACAAGAAGAGGGCTCTAGGAGGACGCGTCGGTGCTCGCCAGATTGCCAACTTTTTTGATGACCATATGTTCCAGACAGGCAACTACCCAACCATCCCGCAGGCTATGAAGGAGTTTGGCGTTTCGCGCCCAACGGTGAAACGAGCTTTGAAAAAAGCAGGGATTACTTTGCCCAGAGGACGACCAAAAGCTGAAAAATAAATGGGTCAGGCCGTAAGCAATATACGGTTCCCCTGCCGTGAGGCAGTAGGTACTTATTTCAGGTTAGCGAAAGCACGTCAACCATTTCACCTTCGTTTGGTTTACGTGCTTTCGCTGTTCTCTTTAGCCGAAACAGGCGGTGTAGCGCGTAGGTCCTGGGGGCGAGGTATGAACGTAAGCCCGCTTGTTGCTACCGGCACCAGGGAGGGCGACTAGTGTGTCGGCTACGAACGGTGTTTACGTCCTTTACCCCGTGGTGCTTCCATGGCTATACGCTGTTGCGTACGTTTGTATGATCGTACTTTCTTGAGGTTGTGATGCAGGCTCCGTGGCGTCCTCCTGATTGGAGTCCTAGGGAGCGCCGGAATTCTCCGTGTGTGTTTAGCTCGCCTGACGATGCTCGCTCTGCAAACGACCAGATGAGAGTCCGACTTTGTCGGCGATTTGGGTAATGGTGTATCCCAAGTCATACAGCTCTGACATTGCGTCTGCGATTTCGATGTTGGTGGTGTCGGCGGTCTTGACTCCCCGCGCTACGGTTGCGAGATTATCCGCGGTCGTATCGACTCGAGCGCGCTGCTCACATTCAAGTCGTTTCTTAATTTCTGCCTTGGTATTCCTCTGTGCTATCGCCTCGGCCCTCACTTGATAGTCCGCGTTCGTTTATTTCTAGATCCCAACTACCCACCGCTGCTACTTCGCGGTCAAGTCCTTTTGAGTGGTGTATCCGCCAGCGGTTGACTCAGCGATGAACTGACCGCTGACGGAACAGGATTCCTTACGCCACCAGAGCCT
>NZ_KB902211.1 GCF_000379425.1 Corynebacterium lubricantis DSM 45231 | reverse complement strand
TGTTCGAGGCTGCCTGAGAACGCCGACCCGCAGCGAGCATCAGAGGATGAAGACTGGGTCGTCACGGCTCTCCGCCTGAAGTTTGCAACAGCACCAACGGGACTTCTGACACTTGTCGTCTTGTGCACGCAGGTAGTGACCAGATAGTGGTCAGAAGGCGTGTGCATAGCCCTGCTGGCCAGGCAGGGTCTGTGCAATCGCCTTCTGACCCTGATAACGATATTTTTTCGATGCGTGTCACGTAAACGACCGATTTAGCAACACTCCTGACCAACGAACTGATCTAGATCAACCCTCCCGACTCTGACATTTTGGACGAGTGCCCCACGCTCCTAGACGTAAAAGCTAAAGTTAGCGCAGGAGGCACAGATTTCGTGATGCACGCACAAGCGCATTCCCAAGAAGTATCCGCAATCGCTGGCGCATCAACCTTTGTCGTGGACTAACGCCATAGTTTCGGGGCGGCAGGCTAACGGTATCGGGGAAACAGGATTAGGATCCTCCAGGTGGAACGAAAATCGCCGTCGAGCTGGCTACGACCGGCCCAACTTGCTGCCGCAGGATTCCTTGGCCTGATCCTGGTGGGCGCGTTTGTCCTGACCCTGCCGTTTGCCTCGGCGGACGGCCAGTTCACCCCGTTCCGCGCGGCCCTGTTCACCGCCACCTCCGCAGTGTCGCTGACCGGTCTCATCGTCGTCGACACCGGAAGCTACTGGAGTTTCACAGGGCAAGCCACAGTGCTCTCCCTGATCCAGCTAGGCGGGTTCGGCATCATGAGCCTTACCTCCTTAACGGGCATGTTATTGACCGGGCGGATCAGCCTACGGTCCCGACAAGCCACCGCGGCGGAAGGGCGCCCCCTGTCACTTGGGGGCATTCGGAAGACGCTCATGGCCACCCTTGTGCTCACCGTGGTCTGTGAAGCGGTGGTTGCCCTTACCGTCGGACTGCGTTTCGCAACGACCTACGAGATGTCCCCACTTCGGGCCACCTGGGAGGGGATCTTCCACGCCATTTCCGCGTTCAACAACGCCGGATTCGGACTGCGTGCGGACAGCCTGATGCCCTATGCCAGTGATGCCTGGGTCCTTGTCCCGCTGGCCGGTGCCTTCATCATTGGCGGGCTGGGTTATCCGGTCCTTGCGGAGCTGGTGTCCCGTGTCCGGAACCGGATCCGCGCCCGCCTGCGTGGAGTATCCCCCGGTACATACCGGTTGTCAGTGACTACGCGGATGACCTTGGTCGGCACCGGTGTTCTGATTGTCGCCGGAACGATCATGGTGGCTGCTATCGAATGGAACGGCGTGCTCCGCGATATGTCGCTCGGGACGAAATGGCTCACGGCGTTTTTCCAGGGAACCTCCCCACGCACCGCTGGATTCAACTCCGTCGACTACGCGGAGATGAACCCGGTAACCCTGATGGGCACCGATATCCTAATGTTCATCGGCGGCGGTTCCGCTGGCACTGCTGGAGGTATCAAGATCACCACGGCGATCGTGCTGCTCGCGGCGATGGTTGCCGAGTTCCAGGGCCAGCGTGACACCTCAGTGGGGCGTCGACGGATCCCTCACACCGTGGTACGTCAGGCAATGACGGTGGCCGCTGCCGGTGTCGGCGTGGTGACACTCGCGGTCGGGGCCCTGCGCATCCTCGAGCCGCAGTTCACCGCCGATCAGCTGAGCTTCGAGGTAATCTCCGCTTTCGCCACGGTAGGCTTATCGACCGGTATCACCGCGGATTTGAGTGCTCCCTCGCAGATCATTCTCTGCCTGTTGATGTATCTCGGACGGGTCGGTCCTATCACGCTGGTGGCTGCGCTAGCCGCCCGTAACGTTGTCCGCAGATTCGACTACTCCACGGAAAGGCCGTTCATTGGCTAAGTTTCCAGGCTCCGCGCTGCGGAGCAGACGCAAAATAGATATTTCCCCAGTGGTCGTCATCGGGCTGGGACGCTTCGGCTCTTCTCTGGCCAGAGAACTCATGAGATATGGGGTGCAAGTCCTCGGTATCGACGCCGATGACAAGCTTGTCCGCGACCACGCCGCTGATCTCACCGACACTGCTGTCGCGGACGCCACCGATGTGGAAGCACTACGGCAGCTCGGCGTGGATGAGGTCGAGAGGGTGGTCTTGGCCATCGGGTCGCATCTGGAAGCCTCCATCCTCACCGCATCCAACCTCGTCGAGCTGGGTATCCGTGATATCTGGGCCAAGGCTGATTCCGATCCGCATGCCCGCATCCTCACCCAGATCGGTGTGCACCATGTCGTTCGACCCGAACACGACACTGGCCGCAGGATCGCACACCTCCTGGGCGGTCGGTTTCAGGACTTCGCCGAGTTGGACGAGAACTACGGTGTGATCAAGCTGGCCCCGCCGTCGGTCCTGCTTTTCGGAACACTGGATGTCCAACGGATTTGGGAAAAATACCATGTGTACCTGGTGTCCGTTCGTACGGGCACGGGTCGGTGGGAGCCCCTCTCATCCGGTTACCCATTGTCATCAACTGACCTCATCGTCGTCGCCGGCAGCCCTGAAGACCTTGAGGTTTTCTCCTGCGCGTAGCGCCAGCGATGACGTCCGCAAACGAGCACATATTTGTCCGCTGAGACTCGACATCCAAGGTATGCGTCTACTCCATTAACTTGGATGATTCACCCATTGGTCTCGTGTTGAAGAAGTATCTGGAAGCCTGTGCCTGATATGGGCCGGGCCTGCGGGGGCTATCCCTCCAGCTCCTTGCGGGTCCTTAGCCTGGATCCACCGATGTGATTCCGGTTTCAGCGGTGTGGGAATAAAAGAAATGCCCCTCTGACATGGGATAATACGACTTGTCTAAGGTCCGTAATCCCCGTCAAGAAAGAGCATCTCTCAGGTGCAACTATCTCACACTCCCGCAGCCATGTCAGCATCATTCGACGATCCGAACCTCGTGTCGGCTGCCGGGCTGGTCCCGGTCATGCGCCTGGCGGACGAAGCCGGGCTGACTGCCCTGGCACAAGACCAGATGACCGTCGCAGGCGACAAGGGCGCTAACGCTGGGGCGAAGATCACCACCCTGATCGCCGGAATGGTCGCCGGCGCCGACTCCATCATTGATATGGACCAGCTGCGCCACGGCGGCATGAACCGACTGTTCAACCAGGTCTACGCACCGTCGACCCTGGGTTCCTTCCTCCGGTCCTTCACCTTCGGGCACATCCGCCAACTCGACGCCGTCGCCTCGCGCTTCCTCACCGGACTGGCAGCACAGTCACCGGTCCTGGTGCCCGCCGACACCGGCGGGTACGTGCTTGTCGATGTCGACGACACCATCATCGAAGTCCATGGCCATCAGAAACAAGGTGCCGGCTTCGGCTACTCCGGGGTCCGTGGCCTCAACGCCCTGCTGGCCACGGTGACCACACCCGATTCCGCTCCGGTGGTCATCGCACAGCGCCTGCGCAAAGGCTCATGTGGCTCCCCGCGTGGGGCCGGCCGGTTGATTGCTGATGCGATCACCACCACCAGGCGGTTACCGGGACTCCAGCACCAGAAAATGCTGGTGCGTGCGAACTCCGCTTTCTACGGCCGGCCCAGCATCCATGCAGCACTGACCGCAGGTGCGGATGTGTCGATCACCGCGCGGATGACGCCCAACATCCAGAACGCGATCGCCACGATCCCGGACACGTCCTGGGAAACAATTGAGTACACCGACGCGCTTTTCGACGAGAACACCCAGCGATGGACCTCCTCAGCAGAAGTCGCGGAAATCCCCCTCGTCGCTTTTGCATCGAAGAAGGAGGCTGATCAGGTTCCCGGTCGGCTGGTGGTGCGCCGGATCCCAGAGCTGAACAAAAAGGATCTTGATCAACCGGGACTGTTTGATCTGTATCGCTTCCATGCGGTGTTCACCACCGCCGACTCAGGTCTCATCGATACCGTGGCCGCGGATAAAACCCACCAGCAGCACGCGATCATTGAGCAGGTCAACGCCGACCTGAAAAACAGTGCCCTGGCGCATATGCCTTCGGGGAAGTTCACCGCGAACGCCGCGTGGCTGGTGCTGGCGGTCATGGCCTTCAACCTCACCCGCACAGCCGGAACCATTGCTGCGGGGTCGATGGCCCGGGCCACGACAGCCACGATCCGGCACCGGATCGTCACTGCCCCGGCCCGGGTGGCGCGTCGATCCCGGAGATTGGTGCTGCACCTGCCGGAGGGCTGGACGTGGGAGTCGCAGTGGCGGAGGCTGTTCGATCACGGTCACTCGCCACCGGTGGTTGTTTCTTCCTGACCATCTGAGCCGAAGTCCTTCGGCCCGAGCTGACCTATCGATTCGTGGAACAACCAGACGACGAGGTGATCTGGGGATCACTCTTGCCCGAAATCCCTGACGGTGCCTGCAACCGATCTCAATCACTTACCGAGGGCACATCGGTGGATCGAGGTTGAAACACGGGCTGGGTCTGGATCATTTCGAGGGGCGCAGCTGGTTGGGCTGGCATCACCACACGGTGTTAGTGACCGCGGCGCATCTGTTTGTCACTATCCAACGGTTGGCTGCGGACCCAAAAGCTCGCAAGGCGGTGTGAGTTTCTATGTCACACTCGCCGAACTCCAGACCGCTGTCATCAGGTTGTTGGCCTATTGCCCGTACTGCGGCCGCGCCCCCACCTAACAAAGCACTACTAGCCGAATGCTCGAGACGGACCGACAATGCCGAGCCGCAGAGACCATGGGGAAATGAAACTCAGGCGTTCGTAACCCCTCCACCCAACATCGCCTTCTGATATCTGTGCAGATGACTTTCGACAACAATATGGGAGAGACTGCAGGTGGTGGTGTGCGAGGAAAATCCCGCAATGCAGACTCTACACGGGTCGTAGGCCCCCCGATGAATGTGCCAGGAATGCCGCCCCGGTCACGGAATGAGCGACCCTCGCTGCCATATATGGCGGGCTGATGGGTGTAACGGCCTGTTAGGATTGGTTCCGTCCATACGGGAGCCCCAATGCAAGGGCTGAGATCGGGTTGTTGCAGCCTGCGACCGTCGAACCTGTCCGGGTAATGCCGGCGAAGGAAAAGGAACCCTCATTATGAGCTCATCGGCTCAGCACGCCCTAGCCCACGTCCATGACCAAGAATACGACCTCCAGGTCCCGGTCACGGAGATATCGTTAGAAGATGGTCCAGGCGGCGCACCCAACCCGCCTGTTCGGGTCTACCGCACCGCCGGGCCCGGTAGTGACCCGCTCGTCGGTCTTCCGCCGCTGCGGGCATCCTGGATTACTGGCCGCGGTGACGTCGAAACTTATGCGGGGCGGGAGCGCAACCTGCTCGACGATGGTCGTTCGGCCCTCCGGCGTGGTGAGGCATCCCAGGAGTGGAAGGGAACCCGGCCCGTGCCGCTGCGGTCCATGGAAGGTCGCACTGTCACCCAGATGCATTACGCACGGGCCGGCATCATTACCGAGGAGATGAGGTTCGTGGCGTTACGGGAGAATTGCGACGTCGAACTGGTCCGCTCCGAGCTTGCGGCGGGGAGAGCGATCATCCCGGCCAACATCAACCACCCCGAGTCCGAGCCGATGATAATCGGCAAAGCTTTCCTGGTGAAGATCAACGCCAATATTGGTAACTCCGCGGTGACCAGCTCCATTGCCGAGGAGGTCGACAAGATGCAGTGGGCCACCCGCTGGGGTGCGGATACCGTGATGGACCTGTCGACCGGTGATGACATCCATACCACTCGCGAGTGGATTATCCGCAACTCTCCGGTGCCTATCGGCACCGTGCCGATCTACCAGGCGCTGGAGAAGGTCAACGGGGAGGCCAACGAGCTGACCTGGGAAGTCTTCCGCGACACGGTCATTGAGCAGTGCGAGCAGGGTGTGGACTACATGACCATTCACGCTGGGGTGCTGTTGCGCTACATTCCCTTGACCGCCGAGCGGGTCACCGGCATGGTCTCTCGCGGAGGATCCATCATGGCCGGCTGGTGCTTGGCCCACCACCAGGAGAATTTCCTTTACACCCACTTCGATGAGCTCTGTGAGATCTTCGCCCGTTACGATGTCGCCTTCTCCCTCGGAGACGGCCTGCGCCCCGGATCGATCGCCGATGCCAATGACGCGGCCCAGTTCGCCGAGCTGGACACCCTGGCGGAGCTGACCGCGCGGGCCTGGGAGCATGATGTACAGGTCATGGTCGAAGGCCCAGGCCATATCCCGCTGCATCTGGTGCGGGAGAACGTGGAGCGGCAGCAGGAATTGTGCCATGGAGCTCCATTCTACACTCTGGGGCCCCTGGTCACTGACATTGCCCCAGGGTATGATCACATTACGTCCGCGATCGGGGCCACTGAGATCGCCCGCTACGGCACCGCCATGCTCTGCTATGTCACCCCGAAGGAGCACCTGGGGCTGCCGAACAAGGATGACGTGAAGACCGGGGTCATCACCTATAAGATTGCCGCCCATGCGGCCGATCTCGCCAAAGGTCACCCGGGAGCGGCCGAGCGGGACGACGCGCTGTCAAAGGCGAGGTTTGAATTCCGCTGGCGCGACCAGTTCGCCCTGTCCTTGGATCCGGACACCGCCGAGGCATTCCACGATGAAACGCTGCCGGCCGAACCGGCCAAGACCGCGCACTTCTGCTCGATGTGCGGGCCAAAGTTCTGCTCTATGCGTATCTCTCAGGACATTCGTGACCAGTTCGGTGGTGCTACCCAGCAGGAGGCCATCGCCGGGATGCAGGAGAAGTCCGCTCAGTTCCGGGCCTCCGGTGGCAAGGTGTACCTTGAGGCCCCGACGGTGCCCATCAACTGAGGGTGTTGCCCGCAGCACGTCCGGTATCCCGTTGGAACAGGCGGTGAGCCTGTCAAACCATCCCCGAATAAGTAACACGACCATGCACACGACCGCACCGATGCCCAGATCGACTTCGTCGGCAGCGGCAACCAGAATTTGCCGCTGCTGAACGAGCCCTCTGTCGGTGTCTCTGGGTCAGTACTCTCACGAGCATTCCAAGAGGTGGGTGGAGGTCAGGTATGGGGGTGCTGTTGCAAAGTTGGGGGGGGG
>NZ_KB902210.1 GCF_000379425.1 Corynebacterium lubricantis DSM 45231 | reverse complement strand
CCGCAGACCTGGTCGGCTTGGGCGGACAGCAGGAGGTTGATGGTGTCCTGGAGCATCTGGCGCATCAGATCGGGTGAGGCTTGGGCCAGCAGGTCGTCGAGGTATCCGGTGGGGTCGATATGATTGGGCGCGGAGGCCATCGTTGGTGTCCTTTCGAGGATGTGTAGGAGCTGAGTCGAAAGGTACCGCGGTGGTCTCCTTGCTGGTCGGCAGGGGGGGTTCACCAGGCGGTAGCTGTACACCACACTATTGGACGCAACCGCTCAAGTACGTCATCCAATGTCGTTTCCGGCTCAATCTCTTCCCACTTGTCGGTGTAAAACCACCAAAGATATCCTGCGATTCGGTAGTAACTCATTCGTTGGAGAGTGTGCTTTAGTTCTACCGAATTAGCCTGAAGCCCCCGCCCCTTCAGTTTTTCTACTTGCTTATCTATCGATAAAGATGGCTTTTCATATCTAATTTTCGACAAAAGAAACCCGCCTATTTGAGGATCTACCGTTTCCAGAAGATTAACCTTGGCGGGTCTTGTTGTCTTTGATATTAACTCAAAGTTGGCTAAAAATCCCAAATATACGAATCGTGTTGCCCACTTTCCTACCGCAAAACCTCGCGCAGCTCTGCCAGCACCGACCGCAGCTTTTCCCGCGAGTGCGCGCCGAGTCCGATGACGATACCGGCACGCTCAGAGGCACTCCAATACTGGTTCAGTCCCTCGACCTCAAGGCCGCGGGCGTGGCAGCGCGCGATGGTTTCCGCCTCGTCGCCGTCCAGCTCGATCACGGCGTGTAGGCCACCGTCCATAGCAATTCCATTCGGGAAATACTCGGCAAAAATGGCCCTGCGCTGGGTGTACTCGCGACGCATCCGGGCGGTGTGTTTGCGCACGCCGTCCACCTCGAGGAAATTGGCCATCGCGTCCTGCACGATACCGGAGACGGGAAGGGCATGCGCGAGCACGTCGTCGCGAAGCGAATCGGGCACGACGAGATAGCCGAGGCCGAGCGCGGGTGTGAGTGTTTTCGCAAACGAGCCGAGCAGTGCGACGGAGACGTTCGCGCCAAGCGCTGCCAGTGCTGGGTGGGTACGGCGCAGCTCGGAGTCGTAATCATCTTCGGCGATGATCGCGCCGGAATTGCGCGCCCACTCGATCAATTGGAGGCGCCTGGCCGCGGACATCTGGCGGCCCGTCGGGTACTGATGATTCGGCATCACCAGCACCACCTTCGGCCGGAGGCGCTCGAGCGTGGCAATGTCGATGCCCTCCTCGTCGACCGGCACCTTGACCACCTCGCGGCCGAGGCTGCGCGGGATCTCGTGCAGCGTCGGAAATCCGGGATCCTCCACGGCGACGGGGCCGTCGGTGGCCAGCATGATCAGTCGCAGGCCGTCGCGGGCACCGAGCGTGACGACGATCTGCTCTGGCGACACATTCACCGCACGCGTCAGGCGTAGGTGTTCGGCCAACAGCTCTCGCAATCGTTGGCTGCCGGGAACCGGATGTGCCTGCGGCTGGGCCGCGGCGATGCGCCAGGCGCTGCGCCACTCGCGGGTGGTCAAGGCGTTTGTTTCGGGAACGCCGGGGCGCAGATCCCCTTTGAGCTTGGGTTTCTTTGGCGGGGCGAGCGCGCGACGTTCCTGGCGCAGGGGCTCGGGAAGCGCGGGGTTGACCGCGGTGCCGGCTGGCGAGGTGATCAGATAGCCCTCGCCGGTGAGCTGCTCGTAGGCCGCAACGACGCTGCCGCGCGAGACCTGGTGCTGCTGGGCGTAGAGCCTGGTCGAGGGCAGCGGGTCGCCGGGGCGCAGGGTGCCGGAGGTGATGCGATCGCGAATGCGCTCGACGATCTCGGCGGGGATACTCACGGCGCGCGCTCCTGTGGTCTCGGTGGTCCAAAATTGTGGGCATAGTGTGGCCTTAACTTTAGACCGGCGGGCCCGCCAAGATGGAATCCATGCCGAAAACAACTTTGAACAAAACCGACCTGACCAACTCGCTCAAGGGCGGGGTGATCATGGACGTGGTCACACCCGAGCAGGCCCGCATCGCCGAGGACGCTGGTGCCGTGGCCGTCATGGCGCTTGAACGCGTCCCCGCCGACATCCGCGCCGAGGGTGGCGTGGCGCGTGCCTCGGATCCCGACATGATCGAAGGCATCATCGCCGAGGTCTCCATCCCCGTGATGGCGAAGGCGCGCATCGGCCACTTCGTCGAGGCACAGGTCCTTGAGGCACTCGGCATCGACTACGTCGACGAGTCCGAGGTGCTCTCCCCCGCTGACTACGTCAACCACATTGACAAGCGCGGTTTCGAAACGCCGTTCGTGTGCGGTGCGACCAACTTGGGCGAAGCCTTACGACGAATCAACGAAGGCGCCGCCATGATCCGCTCCAAGGGCGAAGCTGGAACCGGAGATGTCTCCGAGGCGACCAAGCACATCCGGGCGATTAAGGCTGAGATTGCAGCGCTGTCGTCGCAAAGCGAAGATGCGCTCTACGTTGCCGCGAAGGAACTCGCCGCACCCTACGACCTGGTCAAGCAGGTCGCGGCCGAGGGCAAGCTGCCCGTACCGCTGTTCGTCGCCGGTGGTGTGTCCACCCCGGCCGATGCCGCGATGATGATGCAGCTCGGCGCCGATGGTGTGTTCGTAGGCTCGGGTATTTTCAAGTCCGGCAATCCGGAAAAGCGCGCGGCCGCGGTGGTCAAGGCCGTGGCGAACTACAACGACGCGGGCGTGATCGCGGATGTCTCGCGCGGGCTCGGCGAGGCCATGGTGGGTATTAACGTGGCGGACTTGCCTGCGCCGCACCGGTTGGCGGAGCGTGGGTGGTAGGGCGATCTGAGCGCAACGGTACCTTTTCACACCAGGCAAGACTGGAGCTGCCAGGGCTGACAGCTCATAACCACGCAGCGTAAGCTGAATTTAAGTATTCCGGCACCGCGATCAAACTGGGCCAATCGTACGTGCCATCTCCCTGAGAGGGGCACCGCATTGATCCGCATCGATAAGACCGTAACTATTAGGAGACCTGCGCACGAAGTGTTTGCCTTCGTCGCCGACCTAACCAATGGTCCGCTGTGGCAGGACGACCTCAAAAGCGCAGTCCGAGTGGGAGACCAGCCGCTCGGAATCGGCACCGTTCACGAGTTCACACGCGTAATCGCGGGGCGCACGTTCACATCGAAATCGACCTTTGTCGAGTACGAGGAGGGAATACACGTCCGGTTCGTTATCGATGACCGGCCCGCATCTGGTTGGGCGTCCTATACGGTCACCGAAAAATCCCCAGGGATCACGGAGCTACGCTCGCAACTCGAATTGAGCCTGTCGGGGCCGATGCGCGTACTTCAGCCGATCATGAGGCGAAGCATTCTGCGCGGGAATGAGCGAGAATTCGCAGCATTAAAGGAACTCCTAGAGGCGATGAACAACTGAATTCAGCGGCCCCTGCAGTGCGCTCGGACGTAGGATAGTGAGAAGCTCAAAACTGAGTTGCCCGCCTCACTACGAACGGTATTCATGAATCAGATCTACTTCGACGAACCGCAGACCCCTACGTGGGCCGATGTATTTCCGTGGATGGGTCCGCTCCCATGTCGCAACGATCCGGCATCAGAGACCAACGCCGAAGCGCTCGGCAGCATCGCATCCTCCGCGGCTCGCAGCCACCGAACGCACACCATTGCGGAGCTCTTTTCTTCGCTTCACGACGATGTGCAGCTCCAGCGCCTGGACCTATCGGAGAAGGCCGAGCGCAATCTGCGCGCCCACGATATTTACACCGGACGCGAGATCAAACCTTTAACTATTAGCGAGATCTCGGATTGGCGCGGATTTGGCGAGGGCGCTTTAACCAAGTTCCTCACGCAAATAGCAACGGCAACGGTCCGATATGCCCTCGAAGGCGACAGAGTCTGGAATCCCGGCGACGCGGTTCCAGAATCTATTGCTCAAAACCGCCCTGCGGAAGAGATTGCACAGGCCCTCGAAGACCTCGCAGAGTGGTTCATCGCAATTGGTGCACCCGAGGTTCCCATGCTGTCGGCCGAGGGCCAGTCGATGGGTACGGAGCGCACCACCGATATCCACGACGATTTTCTGTCGCTAACCGCACTTGACGTGCTCACCCCGGAGAAGCAACAGTCGCCCATCGCGTCTATGTTCAGGGGAATCATCGAGAGGCTCGAAGAACGCCAGCTACAGATCTTGGACCAGCGAGTTTTCTCGCGGGAGCCTCGAACCCTCGACGACATTGGCCAAGACTTTGACCTGACTCGCGAACGAGTCCGCCAGCTGGAAAAACAGGCAAAGGAACACATCTCCCAGGCCCTCGACGAGAGCGAAATCATGCAGGAACTTCTGGCCTTGATCGCGAGAAAGGTAAAGGAAATTCGGCCCCTTGAAGATCTTCTCCTTAGCTATCCAGCGCTGCGGGAAAATATTCACGGAACTGACAAACCTTTGTGGTTTATCCTGAGCCAATTGGACCGCGACTATTCCCGGTTCGATTACGTCCTCGAGGATGGCTGGATCCTTCCCCGCGGGAAGAAGGTCGCCATTGATCGGACTAAAGAGGCATTGCAGACAGAAGCGAATGAGTACGGCGTTCTTCCGATCGACCAGGTGGATATCGTCGCAACGCAAAACGTTGATGCTGACGAGGCCAACCTGTCCTGGCTGAAGAACTGCAAAATCATGGTTGACGATACCTATGTATATCTCAAAGCCGGGAACCACGGCGACCGGGTTGCCGCAATCCTCTCTATCAGTGGCACTCCCCTTTCCACTGAAGCGATCGAATCCAAGCTGCCGAATAGGGCGAATTTCCGCTCGGTGCTCAATGCGATCCAGGCCGACGAGCGCATCACCCGAGTCGACCGCGACGTTTATGCGCTCGCAGAATGGGGAATGCCCGCTTACGTTGGCATTAAGTCCTCGATCCAAAACTACCTCGAGGACCACGATGGGGAAGCGCCTATCGGAGAAATGGTGAAGGAGCTCACCTCAAAGTTCGATATTTCACCAGCTAGCGTTCGCGCTTATGCCGCTGCCCCGCCTTTCAAAGTTGACGACGGCATCGTTTCTCTTGCCAAACCCGGCACACGCAGCAAGAAGCGCCCACAGGACACAGCCCGGCTATTCCGCACCGAACAAGGCTGGAAATATCGCATAACGGTCAACTCCGAGCACCTGCGAGGCAGCGGTTTCGGAGTCCCGATGTCTTTCGCAACGATGCTGGATATGCAGTTTGGTGATCGTCGTGAATTTGCTCATCCCCTGGGGCACCAAACCGTTTCCTGGACCTCCAATATCGTCACCACTGGATCGATCCGACGCATTCTGCACGACCAGAACATCCCTGAGGGCGCCGAAATCTTCCTCTACTTCGGCGACAACAACACCTTCGAAATCATCGAGGCACAGAAACAGCCCCAAAACTTCCTGGCCGAACCAATGCAGGAAGTCGCGCGCCTCATCGATGCCTGCCACTCCGACTCCTTCGACGATATCTACGCAGCCTTATGCCGTGCCGTCGGTGCCGCTCCGACGATTATGCCTTTCCCGCTAGCCTCGCTTTTGCGCGCCAAGGGCGACACCGACATCGCAAAAGCGCTTGGCATCGCCGTTGACAATGCCAAGCGCTCCCCGCGTTAATCCGAATTAATCCACAAACCCGTGACGCGCGCGCTCGGTGCGCCCGTGCGTCAGCGCGTAGTACACGCCGGCCAACACAACCACACCAGCAAGCGCCCAGTACATGGTGCCAAAGCTTATCGACGACAAAACGGCGCCCAACAGGATCGGGCCGATACCGAAACCAACGTCAACCATGAGGAAGAGCGTGGACAGCGCCGAGCCAAAGGAGTGACGGTCGGCAACACCCACTGAAATTGATTGCGCTGCCGGCATGAGTGCGCCGTATCCGACGCCGCTGAAGCCACCGGCGACGATGACGTGCCAGTTCTCGGTAGCAACGGCCAGGATCACCAACGAAACTATGAAGAAAAACAGGCTGACATAAATAACCGCGTTGTCGCCCTTCTGATCCTGCAGCTTCCCCAGGAACGCGCGCGAAAGGAACATAGTTACTGCGTAGGCGATGAAGAAGAAGGCCGCACCGGTGACCACGTTGCGATTCTCAGCGTAGGCATTCACAAAGGTCATCACCCCGGAATAGGCGAAGGCGACAATCAGCATGAAAATCGCAATCGGCAGCACCTTGGGATTGATAATCGAGCGGAAGCTGAACTTCACCGCCCCGCCGGAAGTAGCAGGCGAAGAGGTGCGCGAGTACAACACGATCGCCGCGAGCAATCCCACCAACGACACAGCGAGAGTGACATAAAACAGCATGTCGTAGCTGAACCGGTTCACAATCATCAACGACAGCGCCGGGCCGAAAGCGGCAGCCAATGTCGTTCCCAATGAAAAGTAGCCGGTACCTTCGGAGCGTCGTTGAGCGGGAATCAATGCCTGTACCATGGCCATGATCGCGGTCGTGGCGAACGAGTAGGCAGCGCCGTGCAGGAGTCACACGACGAGCAAGGCTGCCATTGAATTCGCAGGAATATAAAACGCAACAACGATCGTGGTTACGACAACGGCCATCAACGTGATGCGTCGGCTGCCCATGCGGTCGACTACATAGCCGGTGAACAAGCGGGCAGCGGTCGCACCGATCACGAACGAGCTGGCAGCCAGGCCGCCCATCGTGTTCGACGCCTGAAACTCCGTGACGGCGTAGAGCGCCATCGTGGTGATCAGCGAATAGAACACCAGGAATTGCAGGAAGTTCGCTACCCATCCCATCACAAAGGTGGGTGTGAAAATTTTCGGTTCACTTCCGCTTTGTTCGGTTGTCTCGTCGACCACGTAGGCTCCTTCGTCGTAAAGCGACTGCACTATGCAATTGAATAGGAATATCAATCTACCAGATGAATTGCATTGTGCAACTTCGCTGGTAAAGTGAGGATGTTCCCGATTCAGGAGTTGACCTTGCCTTCGATTTACGACCAGCTCGCCTACGAGTTCGTCCTCATGTCGCGCTACAGCGTGCAAAATCTGCCCGCATTCGGGCGCGCCAGCACGATGGATCGCAGCGCGCTAATCCTGCTCGCACGCCTTGAGGCGTCCGGCCCAATGAGCGTCGCCGAGCTCGCGGACGCGTTCGAGCTGAACACGTCGACAGTTCATCGTCAGGTCAAGGCGGCAGAGGCGAACGGCCTCATCGAGCTTATCGACGACCCCTCCGGCGCCCCCGCAAAACTGCGGTCAAGTCCTTTTGAGTGGTGTATCCGCCAGCGGTTGACTCAGCGATGAACTGACCGCTGACGGAACAGGATTCCTTACGCCACCAGAGCCTCCTGACCGTCACCGACAACGACGCCGACGCCGTCAGCTGCCCGGGCCTTCGCCAGCATCTCCGCCGTCGAGGACAGCATCGCCAGAGGCATGTACCGACGCTGCTGCATCCAGTCCTCATGCTGCTCAGCCAGCACTGCCCCGACCAACCGGACCACCGAATCACGGTCAGGGAAGATCCC
>NZ_KB902209.1 GCF_000379425.1 Corynebacterium lubricantis DSM 45231 | reverse complement strand
CCTCACCGCCTTGTCCTTGAACTCGTCACTGAACTTCCTAGGCATGATCCAATCCTCCTCTAGAAACGATCGGAACTAAACCCAGGACGCTTCAGTCCTCGACCGGATCCAGGTGGCCCGCCCCAGGCCCGGTCGACCCCGCAGCCGGCCCGATCGGGTACTGGCGGACAAGGCCTACTCCTCACAAGCAAACCGGTCCTATCTGCGGTGCCGAAACATCACGACCACGATCCCGGTCAAAAAGGACCAGGCCGCCAATCGAAAGGCCAAAGGATCCGCCGGTGGACGGCCACCGACCTTCGACTCTGAGGCGTATAAGGACCGTAACGTCGTCGAACGCTGCTTCAACGCCCTCAAACACAACCGGGCGGTGGCCACCCGCTACGACGTTGATACTGGAAGAGTCGGGGGTCCCGGTGTGGCCCACGCTACGACTGACCCACTCTTCAGTGGTGGTGTCCTTTGTTTGATCTGTCCACCGGGATGTCCGTCACCATCGAAAGAGAACCAGCCGGTGGGGACATGACCTCATAGGAGCGTGACTCCGCGACGACGGAGTCCCGTCAACGTCCTGTCTGTCCGACCGGCTGGTCTCGCCCCCACCAGTTCAAAGGGAAGAGGCAGTCACCATCATGACAGGAGCCACGACAAATGTGTACGCCGGGATCGATACCCACCAAAACACCAACCACGTCGGCGTCATCAACGAAGTCGGGAAGAAGCTCGGTGACCGTGAGTTCCCCACCACGATGGCTGGTTACCGGGACCTGCTGGCCTTCGTCTTGTCCTTCGGGACGATCCTGGCCGTCGGGATCGAGGGCACTGCTTCCTACGGCGCCGGCATTACCGCCTACTTGAGGACGCATAATGTCCTCGTCAAGGAAGTCATTCGCCCTAACCGACAGACCCGCCGGGGTGGGAAATCCGACCCTATCGACTCCTACGCTGCAGCGAAGACCGTCGCCGCCGATGCCGACGAGCTGCCCATTCCGAAACTCCTCGGTGGTGCCATCGACGGCATCCGGGTACTGCTGAAGACCCGTACTACCGCGCTGAAGTCACGGACGGCGGCGATCACGCAGATTATCCATTTCCTCACCACTGCACCCGCCGAGGTCAGGGAGAAATATGCGGGGATAAAGGACACCGACCTCCATGCCACCCTGGCCCGTAGCCGTCCCCCTGCCGATGACTTGCTCGGAATCGCACTGCGGCGTTTGGCTCGCCGGATCGAGTTCCTCACCACCGAGATCGATGATGCCTACGATCAGCTGGCCGCGCTGACGAAGGAGGTCGCTCCCGCGTAGGCTGCGACCAAAGGTGTTGGCCCGATCTCCGCGGCGAAGCTGCTGGTCACCGCTGGCGAGAACCCTGAAAGGATTACATCGAAGGCCGCGTTCGCGGCGCTGTGCGGGACCAGCCCGTTGCCGGCATCGTTAGGCAAGACGACCCGGCACCGGCTCAACAAGGGAGGAGACCGTCAGGCCAATAGTGTCTTGTTCGACATTGTGAAGTCGAGGATGGCCAGCGACCCCAGGACAAGGACGTATGTGGCTCGGCGCATCACGGAGGGGAAGTCGAAAAAGGAGGTCATGAGGTGCCTGAAACGGTATGTCGCCGCCGAGGTGTACAAACTCATCGTCAACCCACCAGTCGTGCCCGCGGTCGATGATTTACGTGTCTTGCGGCAGTCGAAGAAGATGAGTCTGCGAGTCGTGGCCGAGCATTTTAATGTCGATCAGGTCAAAGTCTCCCGTATCGAGCGTGCTCGGGCACGAGATGATGAGTTCTGCGCACGGTACCGGGAATTCCTTCTAGAAGCGGCTTGACATCTATAGGAGCATCAAACTCGCCGTCCGGTTCCAGGCAGTCGTCCAGATTGCGAACATCGACCGCTGGCTCAAACGACTTTCGTAACAGGTCCTAGGGGCTGTGCCAGGCGAGGTCTACGGGGACGTCCCGGTCGACCACGCCGCAAGCCCGAGAAGCTGCACGCGGACAAGGGCTACGGCTACCCCCGGTGCCGCCGCTACCTGCATCAGCGCGGTATCAAGGCCCGGATAGCACGTCGTGGGACCGAAGACAAGACCCGACTGGGCCGGCACCGCTGGGTGGTGGAACGGACGATTTCCTGGTTGTTGCGCTTCAAACGTCTCGGCATCCGCTACGACCGGACCAAAGCCACGCTACTGCCGTTACTCCTGCTCGCCGTCACGCTCATCAATCTCCGTCGACTCCACCAAACCGCCAAGTCGTGAGGCCAAGTCTTGTTATCAGGAACAACGACCGAGGGCCGCACACGCGGACGCCCCCGAGGTTCCAGCCTGCCTGCGTCCCTCCGTCGCTGACTGCGGCAAAGTGCGAGCTGCCTCGGACATTGAGAGGGCATCTTCTCCGTCCGGGTCGGTTCGGGGTGGCGACCGTGGTCACGGGGTGTTAGGGTCGGTGCCGTCCACACGGGTGCCCCATTGCAGGGGCTGAGATCGGGCTGAGGCAGCCTGCGACCGTCGAACCTGTCCGGGTAATGCCGGCGAAGGAAGAAGGAAGTAGGAACATTTCCCATGAGTGCATCCAATGCGCACGCCCTGACGTATGTCCACGACACCGAGCACGGACTTGCTGTGCCGGTCACCGAGATCGCCCTGGAGGACTCTCCGGGCGCAGTGGCGAATCCCCCGCTGCGGGTTTACCGCACCGCCGGCCCGGGTAGCGACCCGGTGGTCGGGCTCCCGCCGTTGCGGGCCTCGTGGATCCAGGGCCGCGGTGACGTGGAGGAATACCAGGGGCGGGAGCGGAATCTGCTCGACGACGGCCGCTCCGCGATCCGGCGTGGTGAGGCGTCCCAGGAGTGGAAGGGTGCCCGCCCAGTGCCTCTCCGAGGGCAGGAGGGCCGGACGGTCACGCAGATGCACTACGCTCGGGCCGGGATCATCACCGAGGAGATGCGGTTCGTGGCCCTGCGCGAGAACTGCGATGTGGAGCTGGTGCGCTCGGAGCTGGCGGCGGGGCGGGCGATCATCCCGGCCAACATCAACCACCCTGAGTCTGAGCCGATGATCATCGGCAAGGCGTTCTTGGTGAAGATCAACGCCAACATCGGCAACTCCGCGGTCACCAGCTCCATCGCCGAGGAGGTGGACAAGATGCAGTGGGCCACCCGGTGGGGGGCCGACACCGTGATGGACCTGTCCACCGGCGATGACATCCACACCACCCGGGAGTGGATCATCCGCAACTCCCCGGTGCCGATCGGCACCGTGCCGATCTACCAGGCCCTGGAGAAGGTCAACGGGGAGGCCAACGCGCTGACCTGGGAGATCTTCCGCGACACCGTGATCGAGCAGTGCGAGCAGGGCGTGGACTACATGACCGTCCACGCCGGGGTGCTGCTGCGCTATGTGCCGCTGACCGCGGAGCGGGTCACCGGTATCGTCTCCCGGGGCGGGTCGATCATGGCCGGGTGGTGTCTGGCCCACCATGAGGAGAACTTCCTCTACACCCACTTCGACGAGCTCTGCGAGATCTTCGCCCGCTACGACGTCGCCTTCTCCCTGGGCGATGGGCTACGCCCTGGCTCGATCGCCGACGCCAACGACGCCGCCCAGTTCGCCGAGCTGGACACCCTGGCCGAGCTCACCGCACGGGCCTGGGAGTACGACGTGCAGGTCATGGTCGAAGGCCCCGGCCACATCCCGCTGCACCTGGTGCGCGAGAACGTCGAACGCCAGCAGGAACTGTGCCACGGCGCCCCGTTCTATACCCTGGGCCCGCTGGTCACCGACATCGCCCCCGGTTACGACCACATCACCTCGGCCATCGGGGCCACCGAGATCGCCCGCTATGGCACGGCCATGCTGTGCTACGTCACCCCGAAGGAACACCTGGGGCTGCCCAACAAGGACGACGTGAAGACCGGAGTCATCACCTACAAGATCGCCGCTCACGCCGCGGATCTGGCCAAGGGTCACCCGGGGGCGACCGAGCGGGACGACGCACTGTCGAAGGCCCGCTTCGAGTTCCGGTGGCGGGACCAGTTCGCCCTGTCCCTGGACCCGGACACGGCCGAGGCCTTCCACGACGAGACGTTGCCGGCCGAACCGGCCAAGACAGCTCACTTCTGCTCCATGTGCGGGCCGAAGTTCTGCTCCATGCGCATCTCCCAGGACATCCGCGACCAGTTCGGCAGCACCGCTGAACAGGAGGCCATCTCCGGGATGCAGGAAAAATCCGCCCAGTTCCGAGCCGCCGGCGGCACAGTCTACCTGGACACCCCCACGATCTCCACCATCTGAGGACTTCTCCCGCGGCACTTCTCAGCTGGTGCCGGAGGAAGCGCTGTGCCCCTCGAGCCTGAAATCCTCGAGAGGCGCAACGCCCGGCAGGCGCCGACGGACGGCCCCGGACAGGCGAGGCAGGGACACCGTCCGTTGCAGTGAAGACAGGAGTTTTGAGACGAGGTCTAAGCTCAGTTCCTGGGCCGCCTCAACTGTGCCTAGGTATTATTCAGTGCCCGTGCGGGCGGGGTGAATCCGAGAATGGGAGTACAGGGGCCGAAGAAGTCCTGCACGGGAGGCCGCACTCCCATCGAATCCACGAGTCCGGCTCGGCCAATCATGGCTTGATGGTGTTTCGCGGGATGGAGAAGTGGTGGTGTCCGTTGCCATCCCGTTTGGGCGTTCGACGGCGGTAAATCCCAGCACAAAGACGGGATGGAAATGAATAAGTCGGACGTCGGGCACGGTAGTTCCGCGCTCCCTCGTGCGGTCAACCCTGTTTTAACCCCGGGGGAAGTTCCCGAGCATCAGCAAAGCCACACTCCTTTTTCCACTGACTCCGCTGGGCCACGTCGCCATCCCCTCTTGCTGGAGCCCGCCCAGACTCGCGTTAACCACTTCCAGTCAGCCTTGTTGCCGTCGAGGAACTCGACTACGTACCGCGGGGTCTTCTTACGGGTGTCGATCTCGCTGACTCGGACGCACTCCGACGGTGAGTTGTCACGCAAGCGGTAGATCAGCTCATCACCGATACTGGGCATGTTTTCTTCTTATCGTCCAGAACATCACAGAGAAATTTCCTCTTCACCTGAGATATTGCCCCGTCCATGATTAAAACTGGATGCCCTGGGGTGCACTTTCCTCTATCCAGCATACCAAGTGGGAGGGCTGCGAGTTCTGACTTCCTTTATTCGACAACAGCTCCCATAGCTATTTTTGAAGGGCTGTCTTCGTTCTATGAGTGTCGGTAATTGCTTTCTATGCAATAATCGAAGAATGCGGATTGGTGAAGCCACAGAGATCGTCTCGGATCTCGCCTCTCAGCAATGGGGTTTGCTGACCTCTGCCCAGGCCAAGGAGGCCGGTGTGCCGGCTTTTATGCTCAGCCGGCTTGTCGACCATGGGGTTCTGGTGAGGGTGCGACATGGGGTGTATGCGACGTCCGCGACCCCGTTTGGCACTGTCCTTGAGGTGCGCGCCCAGTGGTTGGCCCTGGATCCGAAGGTCATGGCCGCTGACCGTGGGGACACGGGTCTCCACGGTGCGGTTGTCTCCCATGAGACCGCTGCCGAGCTGCACGGCATCGGCGATTTGCCTAGTGAGGCGATCACCTTCACCACCCCGTCCAGGCGACAGACGAAACAACCCGAGGTTCGGTTTCATACCGCGACTGTTGATCCCGGGGAGATTGCCGACCTGGACGGCCTTCCGGTGACCACCGCGGCCAGAACGGTGCTGGATCTAGCTCGAGCAGGTCATGAACCAGGCCATCTCACTGACCTGATGGCTGATGCGGTGTCTCGCCGCCTGACCACCAAAGATGATCTGGCAGCAGCTCTTTCCGAGGTCGCTGAGATCTTCGGGGCCGCCGGCAACACCGAGTCCGCAATGAAGGCCCGTCTGGATGAGCTCCTCGTGGAAGAAGAATCCAGTGAAGAACAACTCACCCGTGTGGTGCAGCAGGCCATGGCGCCGATTCAGCGGCAACTCCAGGAGCTGTTTGCCCAGATCGCTCCGCAGCTGCAGTTGCCGGAGATCACCCAACTCGCCGCTGCACAGCTGCCCATAGTGGATCTGAGCACCGCGGCGTCGTCGGCTGTGCAGGACGTGCTGGATAAGGGCGCTGAGGAAAGGGCCCAGATGATCAGCGATATCATCACCCCTGCCCTTCATGCCGGTGCCTTTCATCTGCCTGAAAACGCGCCACGAGAACATCCCCGCGAAGACGCCACGAGTAAAGAACTAGACGCTGCAGACGACAAGGACAACGATGCCTAAGCCCAAATCCCGGGCCACCCATTCCCAGATCACTGCCGGACTACGCGAGTTCGCCAAACAGCAAAAGCTGACCCCGAATGCCGTCTACAGCCGATTCTTCCGCGAGGTTTTTCTCGCGGAGCTGATGGCCACGGATCCGGGATGGGTACTTAAGGGCGGCACCAACCTCTACTGCCGAATCCCCGGGGCCCGGCACACCCAGGACCTGGACCTGTACCGACAGGATTCCCCGACCGGCCACCGCGACGCAGCGCAGACCCTGATCACCGTCATGGATCGCACCAAGGTCGGCCCCTACACCTTTGAAGTCCGCAACCCGCGTGCGGAACAAGCCAGCGGGACCATCGACAACATCGAACTGACCGTCATTGTCCGGTTCGGTACCGGGGAATTCTCCCGGTTCAGTATCGATGTCTCCGGAGACATCGAGGTTCCTACTGTCACAGAACCGTTGCTGGTCACCCGCTCAGATCCGCTGGATGTGCCGTTTGCACAGTCCACGTTCGCGGTGCTGTCCTACCCGGTGGAAAACCAGCTCGCCGATAAAACCTGCGCCATGTACGAAATCCACGGCGCCCGCGCCTCCACCCGATACCGCGATCTCTACGACATCGGACTGATCGCCCTCGAACTGGAAGTCGATGGAGGCAGGCTACGCACGGCCCTGGACCGCCAGGCGCAGATTCGTGGCGTGAGACTGCCGCCAGAGATGGTGCTTCCCAGTGATGAGTGGCCAGCCGGCTACGAGAAATTCGCTCGAACCCTGCATCAGCCCCGCCCCGAGCTCCTCGGGGTAGAGGATGCACTGACGAGGGCGGGGCTGCTCTTAAATCCCCTCCTGACCACCAGCGATCAGGTGAAGGGGAAGGTGTGGCCTGCCGAAACCCAACAGTGGGTGATGCGCTAAGGACGAAAAACAGAAACCGTGTTTATCGCGCGCAGAAGTCGGCTTCGCACCATAGATGTCTCAGTTCCTTGGAACTGAGACGCCCGCGTTGGAATCATTGAGGTGGTGTGCAGTTGAGTTCTGATATTTGTGCGATCTGAATCTTTTCTGAAATCTCACACGCATGACTGAGAAGATTGTTAGCATGATCACATTTACGAAACTTTCCCTCCCCAGGTTCTGACCCCAGGAGACCATGCATGACTAACACGGTGCTGTTGCAAAGTTGGGGCGACAGGAAGACCGGCGTGAAATAATCAGAGCCATGGGCATCTTCTCCGGTCGTCATTTCCCCCGTGAAATCATCCTGGGGGCGGTCCGGTGGTACTGCCGCTACGGCGTGAGCTACCGCGATCTCGAAGAGATGATGACCGAACGCGGCGTACCGGTCGATCACA
>NZ_KB902208.1 GCF_000379425.1 Corynebacterium lubricantis DSM 45231 | reverse complement strand
CCGCCGGCGGACCAATGTCGTGGGGATCTTCCCTGACCGTGATTCGGTGGTCCGGTTGGTCGGGGCAGTGCTGGCTGAGCAGCATGAGGACTGGATGCAGCAGCGTCGGTACATGCCTCTGGCGATGCTGTCCTCGACGGCGGAGATGCTGGCGAAGGCCCGGGCAGCTGACGGCGTCGGCGTCGTTGTCGGTGACGGTCAGGAGGCTCTGGTGGCGTAAGGAATCCTGTTCCGTCAGCGGTCAGTTCATCGCTGAGTCAACCGCTGGCGGATACACCACTCAAAAGGACTTGACCAGGTGGACAGGACGAGCGCTTGCGTTTTGCCGTTGATGAGATCCGGCTAACCGGGCCTTGGGCTCACCGCGTTGATACTGAAGATGTGGAACAGCTCTACCGACAATCTTTTGGCTGGCCCGAGGAATTTCAAGTTCGTCCCGTTCAAGAAGTTGCTGCGAAGGTCGCGGAACAAAACGTTGAGGCGACTGGACCTTCCCTCATGGTGATCGAAGCCCCCACCGGTGAAGGAAAAACTGAGGCTGGCCTTGCCGTTGCTCAAATTCTAGGCAAATCCCATGGTGCCCAAGGACTTTTCTTTGCTGCTCCAACTATGTCGACTTCAAACGGACTGTACGAGCGGACTAGAAAGTGGGCGAGCAGAGCGGCGCAAGGTGAATCGGTTTCATCTATGTACTTGGCACATTCCAAAAATCAGTTGTTCAGTGGGTTCCGTGAGCTGAAATTTAACTCAATTGCGCCTGGTGAAGAGGATTATGGATCTGTTGTCGCATCCCAATGGATGTCGGGTAGCAAGAAGGGACTTCTGAGTAATTTTGCCGTGGGAACCGTCGATCAAGTGTTGATGCTGGCATTACAGATGCGGCACTCAATGCTCCGTCACATTGCTTTGGCAGGAAAAGTCATAATTATCGACGAGGCACACGCGTACGACGCGTATATGTCAGCCTATCTTGAAACAGCATTGGCCTGGTTGGCACGCTATGGCGTGAATGTCATCATTATGTCCGCAACTTTGCCACCGACTCAAAGGATGAATCTTGTAGCTGCATTCGCCAAGGAATTGCCCGGCGAAAGTTTGCAAAGCCAATTAGAAGGTGTTGCAGGTGCACAAGGGTATCCCTTGGTTACTTCAGTGAGTTCCGCGGGAGTTCGGCACGACGTAGCCGCTGCTCGTCCCTTTGATTTGGATGCTTCTGTGGAGGTTGTCAGTGATGATCTCAGCGCTTTAGGGGTTGAAGTCGGTGGGTTGCTCTCGGGGGGTGGCGTAGCTTTGGTTATTTGCAATACGGTTCGGCGAGCCCAAGATGCTTACGGGGAGTTTACAAAGATATTCCCTGGTGAGACGCAACTTCACCATTCCGCATTCATTGCCAGCGATCGGTCTGAGAAAGAAGATGAATTGCGCCGTGCGCTTGGGCCAAAGGCTCACCGTGGAGCAGGTCGACCTGATCGGCTCATTGTTGTTGCGACGCAGGTGGCAGAACAGAGTCTTGATATCGATGCTGATGTACTGATCACCGATATCGCACCCATGGATCTGATAATTCAGCGCGCTGGGCGATTGCATCGGCATGGCCGGCCCAAATCGGATCGTCCAGGTTTGCTTCAATCACCGCAAATCCTCTTGAGGGGGATTAACAGCGTCGAACCCGTGCCGACCTTCGACTCTGGAGCGGAAGCGGTTTACGATGCGGCGATCTTGATGGCTACGTTGCACTATTTGCCGAAACGGTTTCGACGTCCAGATGACATTGAGCACCTTGTGCGCGAAACCTACGAATTGGTGGAGCAGCATGGACCAGTACCAATTGAGTGGGAAGAACAATGGGGCGCGGCGCTTGTGGCGAACCGAGAGAAACGGGAAAAAGCTGAGAGTGACGCTAGAACGTTTAGAATCCCGGAGCCTTCGCAGGCCTCAAAACTCAGCAATCTTTTCGAGCAGATTGCTGGTGGAGGAAACGATATTTCTGGGGAGGAAAGAGGCATTGCGCAAGTCCGTGACGCTGAGCCCGCCGTGGAAGTGATTGCAATTCAGCGAACTGATTATGGTTATCGGCCCTTCGGTGCGACGGACGATGTTGATCTTCAAGATACGACGGAATCGGATCTGTCCTATAAAGAAGCACTTCGTTTGGCTGGCACTACTGTGAGACTTCCAGCGTGGGTGACAAGACGCGATAGCGATTTTGATGAAGTGATCGCTGCGTTGGAAAAAGGTACACCAACCACATGGCAAAAGAGCTCATTGCTTAAAGGCAGAGTCGCCCTTGAATTTGATCTTTCGGGAGAGGCTGAAGTTGGGCGATTCTTATTTCGGTACTCCGAGGAACTTGGTCTTACTACGGAGGTGAGTAAGTAGTGGCAAAGCAGCTGCGCACTCGTGCCCCAACTCAAAGTGCTCAAATGTCCAATTAATAACTACTAACAAATAAGAAAGGAGGAACCGATGTTTTCTCTCATCACAGAACCATGGATTCGTGGGGAAGATAGTCAGGGCGAAACCGTGAATGTCAGCTTAAAAGATGTATTTGATGGAACCGCTGGCTTAGTTCGATTGCAGGGAGATTCGCCGGTACAGGATTACTCGGTATTGCGAGTTCTTCTTGCAATATTTTGGCGAGCGCATGTTCCAGAATCGCAGGTAAACCCAGGAGAGACATTTCAGTTCTCACGTTGGTTCGAAACCACCTGGAACAAATTGGAACAGGTCAAGTCGGACCGGGTTTCAGTGGAGTACCTAGAAAAGTATTCGGACCGATTCAATCTTTTAGACACAGAGGCTCCGTTTATGCAGGTTGCAGACCTGCATACGAAAGATGGAACGCACCGCAAAATCTCTCAGTTGATTCCGGAGATAAACAGTAATTACTTCACCATGCGAGCAGGACAAGGTGCCGGATCAGTTAGCTTCGCAGAAGCAGCGCGGTGGCTCATCAACTTACATGCTTTTGATTTCAGCGGAATCAAAACCGGAGTGGAAGGTGACAGCCGCGAGAAAGGAGGAAAAAGCTACCCGATCGGTCAGGGCTGGTCAGGGCTCACCGGGGGCACTGTTATTCAGGGAGATTCAATTCTTCAGACCCTATTGCTGAATACAGTCGCCGAAGCCATTTCCAATGCAAATGATCGGCCGGTATGGGAGCGACTTCCAGACGGGCCTGACGTGCGGTCGAAAAATCCGCTGATCAATGGAATCGAATCCGCATCCTCGCAGCCTCAGGGCCCCGCAGATCTGGCTACTTGGCAGACTCGAAGGGTCCGGCTTATCAACGACGGTCACAAGGTCACCGGTGTCCTTATTACTAATGGTGATCGCATCCCGGATGCTGGAGCGAATGTCCTCGGAGATCCGATGACCCCGTATCGTTTCTCGTCGAACAAATCGAAGAAGGATTTGGACGTATATTATCCCAGGCCCTATGACCCGCAGCGGACGATGTGGCGTTCACTCGACGCGCTTATTGTCTCGGAAACCGATGCAGGATTTAGCACGAAGGAAAAAGCCCCCAAGCGTCCAGGTATTCTGACCAGCATTGCAGAAGTTTCCAATGACTTCGAAGATATTCCAGACGTACTCAACCTGCAGCTAGTCTCGGTTGAATATGGCCCACAGGCCTCATCGGTCGCTTCCACGATTTCAGCGGAAGTAGGGGTCCCGACTGCCATATTGCTGGAGAACCAGGTTGACGTACGTGACGCAGTCCGAAGCGCTGCGTCCTCCACTGGTGATGCAGCTATAGCTTTAGGTCAATTCGCTGGGAACTTGAGTACAGCCGCAGGCGGAGAATATTCATTTCAGGCACAACACACGGATGGACTATTGGCAGAACTGGAACCCGGGTTCTTAGATTGGCTTCGTGCTTTGCCAGTAACCAGCGACATGAATCCCGATGAGCTGGAGTCCCAGATTGCGAAATGGGAACAAACTGTTCGCAGCGCTACCGAAGATCATGCGCAAATACTGCTTAAAGGGGCAGGACCCAAGGCATTCATCGGCAGACAGGTTTTCCAGAACGCCGATGATACTAAAGGGCGACTGGTCTCGGCTGGCTCCGTGTTCAACCAGCTCAAGAGCAAACTCGATCAAATTCTTCCTGCGACACAACGGAAGAAAACCGAAAGGCAATCGGCCACTTCAAAAGAGAAGGTAGGACAATGACCTCACCCACAGATACTGAGCAACCTGGCACGAAGCAAAATGTTGCTGAACCGGGCGATGCTTACGGAACGTTGAAGCACTCCGTTCGTTCCACTTGCTCGCGTTTACAGAGCATGTATTTATCAAGTGGAAACACTGCCTCCACTGCTGCAGCTCGCGCTCAGCTTGCCAAACTGCGGCAAGGAGCTGGTGCGAGCCTGAAATCAAATCCGTTGGCTCTAGAAAATGTGCTTTTCGCCCTTGAACCCAGGCTGGACCCTGCGTTCCTTGGAAAAGGCGACGCCCCTTCGCCTTCAGAGAAGGCTGCATTCTCTGCCATGACTTTGTTCGCAGTCCACATGCAATCTGCAGCAGTGCCGGCACACGAAACTGGCACAAGCTTTGCATCTGCCTGCGGAAAGTTGCATAGCCTTGCGCTTTCCGGATCGATCAAGCCACGCATCGATGCAATGCTTCTCGCACATGATGACAACGCACGATTGATCCATGTTCGCTCACTGATCACGCTGTTGCGTGGGCACTCCATCGCATTCGACTATGGCCAATTCGCCGAAGACTTGCGGTCACTCATGAACCCCAAGAAGCGCGCGGGAATCCAGCTCCGCTGGGGTCGCGATTTTGCCTACGGTTCCTACACTCCTACCACTCCAAAGAACTCTTAATCCCGAAAGGATTTTCATTATGTCTACAGTTGTTGATATTCACGCCCTGCAAACTCTTCCACCAAGCCTGATCAACCGCGACGATACAGGTGCACCCAAGACGGCAATCTTCGGTGGTGTACCCCGCCAACGCGTGTCCTCGCAGTCATGGAAGCGAGCAATTCGCCGCTATGTAGAAGAGAACGTGAGCGAAGACCTGATCGGCGAGCGTACTAAGCGCACCCCGGAACTGATTGCTAAGAAAGTCAACCAGATCAACTCTGACTGGGATTTACCGAAGGCAGTCGAAGGTGTAGATGCGCTATTCAAGGCAGCGAAGATCAAGTTAAGCGTAGAGGCTAAAAAGCAGGAGGCAGATCCAGACGTAGCCACTGAAGAAAAAGAGGAATTTAACGCTTACCCTCAAACCGGATATCTGCTTTTCCTCAGCCCGCAGCAGATTCAGCGTGCGGCAGAGGCCATCATCGAAAAGGACGGAGAGAAATTCTCCAAGAAGGAAGCAGAGGAGATCCTCGACACTGAACATTCACTTGATATCGCCATGTTTGGACGTATGCTCGCCGATGCGCCAACCTACAATGTCGATGCTTCCGTTCAGGTCGCACACGCAATCAGTGTGCACGAGACCCAGCCAGAGTTCGACTACTTTACCGCGGTCGATGACGTTGTCGAAGATGCTGAAGAATCCGGCGCGGGCATGATCGGCACCGTGCAGATGATGTCATCGACGTTGTATCGCTTTGCGACGATCAACGTGGATGGTTTGAAAGACAACCTGGGCTCAGCCCAGAACGCACACGAAGCTGTCGGACACTTCATCAGGGCATTCGTTGAGTCCATGCCAACTGGAAAGCAGAATACTTTCGCAAACAACACCCTGCCAGAATTGGTCTACGTTGCGGTTCGAGACGGTCGTTCTGTGTCGTTGGTCAATGCTTTCGAGGAACCAGTTTCCGGTACCAGTGATCAGGGGCGTCGTCGAGTAGCGGCTCAGAAACTTGCAGAGGAGGAACGTCAGGTCATTGACACCTACGGCTTCAAGCCAAGGAAGGCGTTTGTGCTTTCGCTCGGCGATCTTGGCCAGGAATTTGAAGGTATCGCGGAATCTACGAAGCTAGATGATCTGGCAGCGCAGGTTCAAGCTGTGCTTGAGGAGAACTAGATCATGACCTCGTCATTATTACTACTACTCAAGGGGCCCTTGCAGTCGTGGGGTGATCAATCCCGCTACGGCACACGCGCAACGGCTTCAACCCCGAGCAAATCCGGCATTATCGGGATGGTTGCGGCGGCGCAAGGTCGGCGACGAAGCGATCCGATCGAAGATCTTGCTGATTTGAATTTTGCGGTGCGAATTGATCAATCGGGTGCATTGCTTCGCGATTACCAAACAGCGCAACCATGGCAACGCGATCCGAATGGATCGGCATCGCTGGTAACCCGCTATTACTTGCAGGATGCGGCATTTGTTGCAGCGATTGAGGCCCCGGACCGGGGTTTGCTGGAGAGCTTCCGAGATGCCTTGAACAACCCGACGTATCCTCTATTCTTGGGGCGTCGATCGTGCCCCGCGCCTCCGAATCTGGTGCAGGGAATCGTCGATAAGCCTGCTGCGGAAGCACTTATGTCGCTAGATCAGTGGTTTGCCACCATGGCTCATAAGAAGAGTAGGAATCGCACCGTCGAGTTGCCGATTTATCGGGACGCTCTTCCTGGTGAAACTGGGGAAAAACGTCAGGATGTTCCAGTGTCTTTCGATTCTGCGCACCGCCAATACAATTGGCGCGAGGTTGTATACGCAGGATCGAAGACGATTGACAATGAACATGGAGCGAGCACCGACCCATTCTTCGAAGCGGTGGTGTCGGTATGACTTCACTGACAAGGATTCTGCTCAACCCTGCGAGACGCCAAGGGAGAAAGCTTCTCACTGATCCGCAATCAATGCACGCCGCTGTTCGGGCCGCATTCCCTCCAGATCTTGATGAAAGCGCCGGACGAGTCCTTTGGCGCGTGGACAATAGGAATCATGAGCATGTGCTCTACATTGTTGGTTCTGAAGCCCCTACTGCCGATCACATCGTTGAACAAGCGGGATGGACAACTCGTCCGCCGCAAACTGCGGAATATGATCGATTCCTGGACAACCTCAAAAGGGGCCAAAAGTGGTGGTTCGAGTTGGTTGCGAACCCTACTTACAGCGAGAGCAGAGGTGAAGGGAAACGAGGCAAAGTCAAAGCCCATGTTTCTGCCAAACACCAATTGCAGTGGCTGCATGATCGATCCGAGGGCGCCGGTTTTTCGCTTTTCGACGAGGGCTCAGGCGAAACAACTGTTATTGGGCGGCAAGGTCTGAACTTCTATCGCAATTATGAAGCTGGGAAGAATAAGGTTCGGATCACAACTGCCAGATTCGAAGGGGAATTGGAGGTCACTGATGCAGATCAACTGCGACAAACGTTAGTTTCCGGAATCGGCCGCGCAAAAGGCTACGGTTGTGGTCTTATGACGCTTGCACCTATCAAGAGCCAACATGGCTGAGACACCAAGCCAAGTGCCCCTCGCGCGCGTCTCGTTGGGAAGAATGGAAAATCGGATTTCATTTCTCTATGTGGAGCGTGCTGTTGTTAATCGCGACGGGAATGCGTTAACGGTAACTGATCAGCGGGGAACAGCTCATGTTCCTGCTACTCAGTTAGCTGCCATTCTTCTGGGGCCAGGAACGAAAACGACCTACGCAGCGATGTCCTTGCTTGGTGATGCTGGGGTCACGGCAGTTTGGACTGGCGAAAAAGGTGTGCGTTATTACGCCAGTGGGCGCCCGCCGGCGAAGAGTTCA
This sequence comes from Corynebacterium lubricantis DSM 45231, assembly GCF_000379425.1. Lineage (GTDB taxonomy): Bacteria > Actinomycetota > Actinomycetes > Mycobacteriales > Mycobacteriaceae > Corynebacterium > Corynebacterium lubricantis. The sequence continues at coordinate 204 of NZ_KB902208.1, read as the reverse complement.
CGGATGGCGGAAGCGCAGGCAAGGATCTGGGCAAACCAGCGGACACGTCTCAACTGCGGGTTGCGTCCAATAGTGTGGTGTACAGCTACCGCCTGGTGANCCCCCCCTGCCGACCAGCAAGGAGACCACCGCGGTACCTTTCGACTCAGCTCCTACACATCCTCGAAAGGACACCAACGATGGCCTCCGCGCCCAATCATATCG
>NZ_KB902207.1 GCF_000379425.1 Corynebacterium lubricantis DSM 45231 | reverse complement strand
GGGGGGGGGAGCCGCGAAGACTCAGTTTCTCATTCCCTGATGGCCGCTGCGTATAGGCGTTCTCAGGCCGTCTCGAAGACATGGTTAACGATCACCGCGTCCGGGTTCGGTTGCCCGTGGGCAAACATCGTGCCCTGGCCTTTTCGCAATGAGTGCATCGCCTCCATCCCTTTCAGCGTCCGGTAGGCGGACGTTCGGTTTTTGAACGCCCCCTTCGGCCCCAGGATCCGTTTCAGCCGGCCATGATCGCCTTCAATGACACTGTTGAGGTATTTCACCCGATGATGCTCGACCGTCGGTGGACAGACGCCTTCCGCCTTCAACTCAGAGATTGCCTTGGCCAGTGAGGGGGGCTTTGTCGGTGCTGATCACCCGCGGATAGCCTGCCGATTTATTCGACCGCAGCGTCTTCGCCAGGAAACGCTTCGCTGCGGCCACGTTCCGCTTCGAGGAGAGGTAAAAGTCTAGGGTCTGCCCACCAGCGGTGATCGCCCGATAGAGGTAGCACCACTTCCCGCCGACCCGGATGTAGGTCTCGTCCACCCGCCAGGAGCGCGCCTGCCAGTCAGACACCTGCCGGTACCAGCGGGTCTGCTTGTCCAGTTCAGGGGCGTATTTCTGGACCCACCGATAGATTGTGGTGTGATCGACCGGCACACCACGTTCGGTCATCATCTCTTCCAGATCGCGATAGCTCACCCCGTAACGGCAGTACCACCGCACCGCCCACAGAATGACCTCGCGAGGAAAATGACGACCCGAGAAGATGCCTATAACCGTGATCATTCCATGGCGACCACCATTCCGCCCCTACTTTGCAACAGCACCGAAACTCACCCCGCTACCTTAGAAGTGGGACACCCTATGGGCGACTGTGCAGAGGACTTCTGAAAACGACAAAACTCCTGCTCCCGCCCCTTCCGCTGTGGTTGCGACAACCCCCGAATCTCCGGCTATACATCCTATCGGCCAGCGGTTCTCTTATATCCGCGTCTCGAGCGCCGATCAGAATCTCGCTCGGCAGCGTGAGATGATTGGGAAGGTGGATAAGGAGTTTCGCGATGAAGTCTCCGCCAAATCCCGAGCTGACCGGCCAGGACTAGTAGTACTTCGTTAGCTCTTGTGGAGTGATCTTTATGGGGCGTAATGTTTGATCATGAACACAAAAACCACCACCCATACCCCGAGTGCTCTCCAGGATTTCGTCGCTGAGGTCTTTGCCTCCCTGGTCCGCAAAGACCAACGCGCCACATCCAGCTACTACCTCCAAGGACTAATGCTGGAGGGACGTCGGAAATCCATGCAACCCATGGCGCAGCGTCTGGGCATTGATCATCAACGACTCCAGCAATTCGTCTCCACCTCACCCTGGCCAGTCGAACCGGCAAGACAAAGCCCTGGCCACCAAGGCGGTTAACCTTATTCACCCCGATGCCTGGGTTGTCGATGACACCGGCTTTGTCAAGGACGGGTCAGCCTCACCCGGAGTCGCCAGACAGTACTCCGGCACCCTCGGCAAAGTCGGTAACGTCCAAATCGGGGTCAGTGTGCACGCGGTGACCGATACCGCGTCGTGTCCGTTGAACTGGCGGTTGTTTCTCCCTGCCAGTTGGGATGAGACCACCGCCGACTCGGAAGAGAGAGACGCGCCCTCATCCGGCAACGCCGGGCCAAAGCCCTGATCCCCGCTGACATCGGACACCGCCCGAAGTGGGAACTGGCGATGGAGATGATCGACGAACTCCACGACTGGGGTGTGAACCCACCTGTGGTGGTCGCGGATGCTGGCTACGGTGACAATGGGGCGTTTCGTACTGCGCTGACCACCCGCGGGTTGGAGTATGTTGTGCAGGTCAAAGGATTAACCAGTGTTCACCCCGGTGACGTGGTCTTTGACACCCCAGAGTATTCCGGGTTCGGCCGCCCCAAAAAGCCAGGCTACCGGACCCCGCCTGTGCAGGCCCAGGAACTGGCCCAATCGCTACCGATCGCACAGTATCGTCCCGTGTCCTGGCGACAGGGCAGTAAAAACACCTTGACCAGCAGGTTCACTGCGGTGCGGGTGTGCCCAGCCAACCGGAATCTCCCGCGCAATGATGACGGTACACTCCCGGCATGCTGGTTGCTGATCGAATGGCCCAGTGCTGCTTCAGCGCCAACGGATTACTGGTTGTCGACCCTGCCGGAAGACACCCCGATTGAGCAGTTGGTGCGGTTGGGGAAAATCCGGTGGCGGATTGAACATGACTATCGGGAATTGAAGCATGGGTTGGGGTTGGATCATTTCGAAGGTCGGCATTGGCTGGGGTGGCATCACCACACCACGCTGGTGACCGCGGCGCATCTGTTTGTCACCCAGCAGCGGTTGGTGACTGCTGACCCAAAAGCCCAGGTGGTGGGGTGAGTTTCTATGCTGTCCTCGCCGAGCTTCAATCGATGGTCATTGAGTTGCTGGGGTGCTGCCCGTATTGCGGGCGAGCACCCACCTAACGAAGTACTACTAGATCACCTTCAAGAGGGCATCGGTGCACTTCGTCGAAGAGAATCTGACGTTTTCGAAGGAATCCACTGATCCGCGGGTCACCCTCGTGCTCGGGGATCGGCGAGTCGTTCGCGGAGTTTAAATGCTCCATCATTCGTGAACATCAGGATGAGGGCATTGCGCTGGCGGAGAAAGCCGGCAAGTACAAGGGCCGCAAACGGGCTTGGAACCCCGGGGATCTTGAGAAAGTCTGCCAGCGGTTGGGTGCCGGCGAATCCAAGATCGCCATCATCACCGACCTCGGTATCGGGGGCACCACCCTCTACCGGGATCTAGCAAAACGAAATTGAAGAAGGATCCAGACCTCAGGAAAGGGGACACAGAGTTCGGGCTGCCGGATGGTCCACCCCATGTCCGCACCCCCGTTTGAGGCGGGTTGCCAGGAACAGTGTTTGGCGGTCGGATGTATCTAAACATGCTTGAACCCCGTTCGGCACTATAAATGCCGGACGGGGCCTATCACCTAACCTTTCGAGGAATACACGTGGCTGTTTACCTTCTGACCCCAGGTACGGGATTCCCCAGCTTCGCTAATCCGCTGCGGAATGTTCCACGGGTTGGAGTCACGCACGGGAGCAGGCAGCAGCGCATCGGGCAGGGACTGGTAGGTCACCGCCCGGAGGAACCGGTTAATGGCCGCGGTTCCCACCGAGGTCGAAGAATTATTCGTGGTGGCAGGCCAGGGACCGCCGTGCACCATGGCGTGGGTGACGGCCACACCGGTAGGCCAGCCTCCGTATAGTACGCGGCCTGCCACCTGCGTCAGCGCGACTACCAGGGCATGAAGTTCCTCGGTGGCTTCATCATCAGCAGTCTGAAGCGTTGCCGTCAAAGAACCGGTAAACAGCTCATTAACCACCGTTGCAGGGTTCTCACCGGTGGGCACCTCAACCAGCACGGTGAACGGGCCGAAGACTTCCGCGAGAATCGCATCGCGGTGTTCCCGCAGGTCGGCAAGCGATACGCCCACGATCGTCGGTGTGGTCCACACCTGCTGATCATCATCGACGCGAGCTTGGCCATCGACGATAACATGAACCCCGGGGGCGGAGATCACTTCCTCACGCCGCCCGGTGTAACCACGCGCGATGCTTGGGTTGAGCAGTCGCTGCTCGCCCAATTGGGAGTTTGACGCAGCCACAGCCTCCCGGATCTTTTCCTCAAGACCATGACCTTCAGGAAGGAACACGAAGCCGGGCTTCGTGCACAACTGACCGGCCGATCCTGCCACTGCCCCCACCAATCCCGAAACCAGGTCATCCACTCGGGTATCGATTGCTGCCTGGGTGACAAAGACCGGGTTCGTGGACCCCAGCTCACCGAAGAACGGGATCGGTTGCGGACGGGCTGCAGCGATATCGGCCAGCAGGCGCCCGACGTGCTCTGATCCGGTAAAAGAGCCGGCTTGAATTCGGGGATCTTTCAGCACCGCGGTGCCGTTTTCCTGACCGGTGATCACCGCGAACACCCCGTGAGGCATTCCGGAGTCCTCCAGCGCGGCGGTGACGATTTCCCCTGTTCGGACGCTGAGTTTCGGATGTCCGGAATGCGCCTTGAGGATAACAGGGCACCCCGCCGCCAGGGCTGCAGCAGTGTCCCCACCAGCCACGGAGAAAGCGAAGGGGAAGTTCGAGGCAGCGAAGTTGATGATTGGGCCAACCGGCAGGCGGGTCATGCGTAGTTCCGGGCGTACGCCGATTGCAAAATCCTCATCAAACCGGTCAATGCGCACGTCCAGGTAGGCACCGTCGACAATAACGTCACTAAACAGGCGCAGCTGCACCGCAGTACGGTTTAACTCCCCGCGCAGGCGTCCTTCTGCCAGTCTAGTTTCTTCCTGGGCGAGTGCGACCAGTTCATCAGCATGGTCATCAAGTGCGTCAGCAACGGCTACGAGTGCACTCGCGCGGGTTCGGGGTTCGGTGCTGGCGTACTCGATCGCAGCCGCGTCGGCAGCTGCGACGATCGCCTCGATCTCGGGCTTGAGCTCGGTAATCAGGGGGCTGTGGGTGTAGGGGGTAGTCATAGTCTGAGTGCCTTTCCTTCTTGGGGATCGAGTGGTTTTAGGAGGTTGAAAACATCTAGAACTGGAAGCCAGCGGGGAACGGGTCACTGGGATCGAGCATGTACTGGCCCATTCCAGTGACCCAGGCTCGTCCCGTAATGGTCGGGATTACCGCGTCATAGTCGCCCACCATGGTCTTTTTGATCAGTCGACCGGTAAACCGACTGCCGATGAAGGACTCATTGACGAAGTCGGTGTCGAGTTCGAGTTCCCCGCGTGACCACAGCTCGGCCATGCGTGCTGAGGTGCCGGTACCGCACGGTGAACGATCGAACCAACCGGGATAGATAGCCATTGCATGACGGGAGAGCTGTGCGTTGGACCCTGACGCAATGAACTCGACGTGATGGACATGATCCACCCCCTCAATCGTCGGGTGCCGGGGTGGATCCGTTTCGTTGATTGCGTCCATGATTGCACGCCCAGCCTGCAGGATCTCCTGCTGGTTCTTGCGGTCGAACTCAACTCCGATCGAGTCAAGATCAACCATGGCGTAGAAGTTTCCGCCAAAGGCAAGTGAGTACGGGATATTCCCGTAACCGGGCACCGTAATCATGGCGTCCAACCGGTCCGTGTAACTAGGCACATTCTCAATGGTCACGGACTCTGCGTGCCCATCTTCGACCTCGACACGGGCGATGACCAGCCCGGCTGGGGTATCCAGGCGGATAGTGGTCACTGGCTCGGTAACCTCCACCATGCCGGTTTCCACCAACACGGTCGCCGTGCCGATCGTGCCATGGCCACACATGGGCAGCAGGCCGGATACCTCGATGTAGAGCACCCCGAAGTCACAGTCATCGCGGGTGGGAGGCATAAGGATAGAACCGCTCATTGCACCGTGTCCCCGCGGCTCAGTCATCAGCATCGTCCGCAGGTGGTCCAGGTTCTGTTGGAAATAAATCCGTTTATCATTCATGGTTTCGCCAGGAATCGGTTTGAATCCGCCGGTTATCACACGAGTAGGCATTCCTTCTGTATGAGAGTCCACGGCAGAGAAGAGCAGTTTCGAGCGCATTATGCCTCGCTTTCGGTGGGGTAGATGGCCTGGTCATCGACTCGGTGGGGTGGGGATTGCGGATCCTGCAGGGTGTCACCGGAACAGGCGATATCTCCCAGGCGTACCGGCGTGACAATGGGACGACGATCGGTGCGCGCGCCGTCTCCCTGGGGGTCGCCGGTCAGCTGCGCTAGGATAGCCTCGACATTCCGCCCGCATATGCGTCCCTGGCATATCCCCAAGCCAACGCGGGTGGTCAGCTTGGTCGATCGCAGACCCGAGGATTCCGTCAATGCCACAGTGTCGCGGAAGGCACCGAACTTCGTTTCCTCACAGCGGCACAACACCGTATCATCGTCTACCCAGCTCATCCAGCCACTGCGGACGCCATGGGCGGCTTCCAGCCGATCGGCGAAATGGGCAAAGGTGGCCTGAGCTCGCACAGCGCGACGCAGGCTGGGAGCCTGAAGATCTCCACCTGCGGCACAATGGCCGGCGATCTCACCCTCAGACAGTGCAGCATCACAGCCACCGATGGAGGTAATCTCACCCGCGGCATAAATATTGGGCACGCTGGTCTCTTGGCGTGTGTTGACCTGTACGAACCTCGACGAAGAAATCGTACAACCGGCAGCAATTGCAAGTTCGATCCGTGGAGTAAATCCGTGGCTGACGCATACGGCATCGACCTCATACTGTTTCTCAGTCCCCGGGATCGGCTGCCAGTTGTGGTCGATCTTTGCGACGGTAACGGACTCCACTTGGTCGGTGCCGTGCGCAGCGATGACCGCAGAGCCCAGGTGATAGGGAACGCGATGTCGTAGATGGATGCCGACGTATTCCACCAGTTCGCTGCCTTTGTGAGCCGCACCGAGCATCTTCCAAGGAGCCCTGGTGATCCAGTTAGTGAGATTGCGGACCTGGCTGGCTTCAAAGACACCGATGACCTCGGCGTTGGCGGTTGCCAGAGAGGACATTACGGGTAATAGAAATGGTCCGGCACCAGCTACGACCACACGTTTTCCCACGGCGATGCGTTCGCTTTTTGCGAATGCCTGCGCTGCTCCGGCGGTAAAGACACCGGGGAGATCCCAACCGGGGAAGGGAAGGGTGCGGTCATGTGCCCCCGTAGCCAGTACCAGGGCATCTGGTGTCAGGCGTACGGAGGTACGGTCTGTGCCGTCGGGAGGTCCTACCAGGATGTTGAGCGCCAGCTGTGTGTCATGGTCGTATTCCAGTGACCAGACCTGCGCTTCAAACATGACCTCGCAGTTCTCGTCGTTAAGAACCCCATCCCGGAGCCGTGTGTAGGTGTCCCAGCTGTGGTGGAGTTTTGCTTCTTTCGCGCCTGCACGCTCAGCGGGTAGGTGCCGCCAGAACTGTCCGCCCAGTTGGTCAGATGATTCGATGAGTGTGACCCGCGCACCAGCGTTTTTCGCGGCTAACGCAGCGGACAGGCCGGCAGGTCCGCCACCGACGATGACGACATGCCTGGCTGTTGATCGCGAAGATTGCGTCAGGATTGCATTCTCCATTACTTTTTCACCTCCGGAAGTTCATCGTGCTGCGGTGTGATCACGTCGCCGTCGTGGCAGCGGCGCTGGCAGGCACGGACATCGCGTTGGCCGTTGACGGCCACAATGCAGTCGAAGCAGACTCCGATACCGCAAAATAAGCCGCGTTTTTTGGCATGGACCGAGGTGGTGCGCCACGACAGGATGTTGTGGGACATCAGGACTCCGGCGATGGTCTGACCCTGCTCCCCGGCCAGCTGGCGGCCGTCAAAACTAACGTGAAGTGTTGCCGAATGCTTGCGTTGGATGGGGTCTTGGTCTGCGGGGACGAGCCGAGGGTTCATGCTAATGCCTCCTGAAAATAGTGCTGAAGCGTTGGTCGTCGCAGGTCAAACGGCGCTGTGTCGATAACACCGAGTGGGCTTGATGGTGTTTCCCCCAGAATGCGTGCGGCAAGGATCTCAGCGGTGACCACCGACAGACCGATGCCGGCACCCTCATGCCCTGAAGCGTGGTGGAGTCCCGGGATGCGTGGATCATCCCCGGCGATGGGAAGATGATCAGGCATGTAGGGGCGGAAACCGCCGTAGGTACGCATGATCGAGGCGTCAGCCAGGAAGGGAAACACTCTCAGGGCTTTTTTCGCCATCTCCGCGTAAACGTGGGCGTGGAGGGTGTCGTCAAACCCCACCTGTTCTCGGCTAGAACCGATCAACACCGTTCCGGCTTGGGAGGACTCGATGACCGCGGCAGTCTCAAGCGCTGCCCCAGCGGATTGGGTGGCCCCGAAATAGTCGCCGTCGTAGACCTTGTGGAACACACGATGCGGCATTCGTGAGGTCACAAGCACATTCCCCCGCCGGGGTTTGACCGGGACCGGGGCTCCCAGTGTGGCCGACAGTGAACCTGACCAGGGTCCAGCTGCGATGATGACGTTTCTCGCTGCGATGTCTCCACGGTTGGTCCGCACCCCCTCCACCGTCCCAGAGGGTCCGTGGATTAGGGCAGTGACCTCGGTGTTATTAAAGGATTTGGCGCCGTGTTTGCGGGCCACGGCCAGGAGAGCTTCGGTCGCGATGGTCGGTTGGATCTGGCAGTCCTCGGGGTAATAGACCGCGGCTGTAATCTCAGGGTTGAGCCACGGCTCACGCTCGAATGCCTCATCCAGGGCCAGGACTCGAGCATCGATAAGTGACTTGCGCTGCTCAGTAGCGAAGTTTATGAGTGGTTGCGCTCCCGATTCCGTGGTGGTGACGACAATGCCGCCCTTGGGTTCAAACTCCACCGAGGGAAATGCTGGGCCGAGTTCTTCTTCCAGCTGCTTGGAGAGCACGGGCCACATCGCCAGTGAATGACGAGCCAGGTGCTGTTGCAAAGTTGGGCCAGGGTCGAAAAGCCCAACCTCAAGACATTAGTTGTCCTTGCTCCGGGGTGCTTAAGCTGTCTCGAATATCCG
>NZ_KB902206.1:7511-9206 GCF_000379425.1 Corynebacterium lubricantis DSM 45231 | reverse complement strand
CCGCAGACCTGGTCGGCTTGGGCGGACAGCAGGAGGTTGATGGTGTCCTGGAGCATCTGGCGCATCAGATCGGGTGAGGCTTGGGCCAGCAGGTCGTCGAGGTATCCGGTGGGGTCGATATGATTGGGCGCGGAGGCCATCGTTGGTGTCCTTTCGAGGATGTGTAGGAGCTGAGTCGAAAGGTACCGCGGTGGTCTCCTTGCTGGTCGGCAGGGGGGGTTCACCAGGCGGTAGCTGTACACCACACTATTGGACGCAACCGCTGCGGCGTTGTACGGTGTGGCGCATTCTGTGGTTGCTGGGCTTGGGTTTGTACCAGCGTTGGGGATTATTCACACCGGCACCGATAGGTCGTTTGTCTACGACATTGCAGACCTTTACAAAGCGGAGATTTCTATCCCAGCTGCTTTTGAGGCTGCTTCAGAGGATCCGATGAGTGCAGGGATTCTTGTGCGACGAAAAGTACGAGATCGAATTGTTGAAACACGATTGATGCAACGCATGGTTCGCGACCTACAAAGTTTGATGAATATCCCTGACGATGAAGCCTATAGCGACGTGGACCTGATGCTGTGGAGTGAGCTGGAAATCATTGCGGCAGGAGCGAATTGGGCTTCGGAAGGCGTTGATCGCCCATGATCGTTCTAGTTATAACTGCCTGTCCAGCGGGTTTGAGGGGAGATCTGACGAAATGGCTCACCGAGATCGCGCCGGGAGTGTTTGTTGGGCGACCAGGAGCGAGAATTCGGGAGCTCATTTGGGAGCACACAGTGGCACTTTGCAAAGACGGAAAAGCACTGCTCGTTCAGTCATCTGACAATGAACAAGGCATGGAGATTAGAACCCACAAACATGATTGGGAGCCGACAGATTTTGATGGGCTAACCCTTATGGTGCGGCCCGACAGAAAGAATAAGTCTGCGGGTTCGACGGGACGTAAAACCGGGTGGGCTACTGCGCGTTATACGAGAAAGAAGTAACTGGAGTTTGGGCTTTTCTAAGTTACATCTAGAATAGGGTTTGGCTCTCTTTTCTTGCTGGTCAGCAAGTGTCTGCCCCGCGCGAGCGGGGATGAGCCCGGTTGATTCGGTAGTAGATGCCTTCCCCGAAGGTCTGCCCCGCGCGAGCGGGGATGAGCCCAGCCGATCGCTGCTAGATCGTGGATCACCATGGGTCTGCCCCGCGCGAGCGGGGATGAGCCCTCTCACCAGTAGAGAAGCACAGCTGGGGGACAGTCTGCCCCGCGCGAGCGGGGATGAGCCGGAGAACCAAATGACCACAATGCCAGTCCCTAGGTCTGCCCCGCGCGAGCGGGGATGAGCCCGCCCACAGCATGAGGGTGGCAGGATCAACACCGTCTGCCCCGCGCGAGCGGGGATGAGCCCATCCTCAACCCCGAGGATGTTCTTAAGGGTGCGTCTGCCCCGCGCGAGCGGGGATGAGCCAACAGCGCGATCGCGGTATTGGCGCGCTCCGCTGTCTGCCCCGCGCGAGCGGGGATGAGCCCGCTACGGCCGGGTCAATGCCGGCGACGAGCAAGTCTGCCCCGCGCGAGCGGGGATGAGCCCCGGGGCACCTCACAGATTGTCCCCGGCCCTCGGTCTGCCCCGCGCGAGCGGGGATGAGCCCCTCTTGCCGATCACGACCGGCAACTGCAAAAGGTCTGCCCCGCGCGAGCGGGGATGAGCCCGTTCC
>NZ_KB902206.1:2321-7011 GCF_000379425.1 Corynebacterium lubricantis DSM 45231 | reverse complement strand
GCTGGAGCGGTCTGCCCCGCGCGAGCGGGGATGAGCCCACGCGCATTATCGTTTTCGATATTGATCGTGCGTCTGCCCCGCGCGAGCGGGGATGAGCCCGACGGCAGACCAGTCACATTCGCTGTATTTGTGTCTGCCCCGCGCGAGCGGGGATGAGCCCTGGCTTGATATTCAAGACCCGTCTCCGGAAGCGTCTGCCCCGCGCGAGCGGGGATGAGCCAGATGCATGTTCTTCCATGACCTGGCCGATTAGGTCTGCCCCGCGCGAGCGGGGATGAGCCGGTCACGACGGAACTGATTAGAAAACGGCACGAGTCTGCCCCGCGCGAGCGGGGATGAGCCCCGAGTACTCTTTGCAGCTCACCGTGACTTTCGGTCTGCCCCGCGCGAGCGGGGATGAGCCCATTCACATTGTCGAAAGTGAGGCTAATCAAAGGTCTGCCCCGCGCGAGCGGGGATGAGCCCAAAGGGGGCAAAAGGGGGAATTAGCCAGCCAAGGCCAAATGTGTCTGCCCCGCGCGAGCGGGGATGAGCCACTGTGGACGATTTGAGTGTGGAAGAAAAAGACGTCTGCCCCGCGCGAGCGGGGATGAGCCCGACTGCGTCGAAGAATCCGCTGGATTAGTCACGTCTGCCCCGCGCGAGCGGGGATGAGCCTGGCCGGTGCAGGTCAGATCGAGGGTGTCGAGTGTCTGCCCCGCGCGAGCGGGGATGAGCCCAACGCATGGGGCACCGCACCATCCACAGGTGGGTCTGCCCCGCGCGAGCGGGGATGAGCCGGAGAACATTATGACAACCCCGATTGTGGAAACGTCTGCCCCGCGCGAGCGGGGATGAGCCTGGAGTAACATCGCCTGATTTAGCTGACCAGCAGTCTGCCCCGCGCGAGCGGGGATGAGCCCTGTGCGCGCACCTAGCTGCGGAGCGTGACGCTGTCTGCCCCGCGCGAGCGGGGATGAGCCCCAAGACCAAGCAACACCCAAGCGTAAGGGTGTAGTCTGCCCCGCGCGAGCGGGGATGAGCCCAGGTACACCATCAGGTTCGTGGTCCCCCACTTGTCTGCCCCGCGCGAGCGGGGATGAGCCCAATCTTTATGCTCATTCGTTCACCCGCCTAAAGTCTGCCCCGCGCGAGCGGGGATGAGCCCGATGCCGCTGTTAAGGGTGGCGTTAATGGTGTGTCTGCCCCGCGCGAGCGGGGATGAGCCCGATACTGACGTGCCCGACCGCTAATTCCATGGGTCTGCCCCGCGCGAGCGGGGATGAGCCCCACGTCAATGCGCCCACAACAAGGGTGATAGCGTCTGCCCCGCGCGAGCGGGGATGAGCCTCCGGCGTGTGAAGTGTGCCACATTTTTGTTGTGTCTGCCCCGCGCGAGCGGGGATGAGCCCAGGGGATGTGGTGGATACGTACGCAGTGACTTGTCTGCCCCGCGCGAGCGGGGATGAGCCCTGTGCGAGTGTGGCGACGAAGATTGCATTACCGTCTGCCCCGCGCGAGCGGGGATGAGCCCATTCGTTCGGGCATCGGCTGTTCCGTTGATGAGTCTGCCCCGCGCGAGCGGGGATGAGCCCCACACGCACCGAGAAGTAGCCGGATACATTTTGTCTGCCCCGCGCGAGCGGGGATGAGCCCACTCGTTGCCCTACTAACAAAGCACGTAGGCCGTCTGCCCCGCGCGAGCGGGGATGAGCCCTTTATCACGGAAAGCAGCCAGCCAGTGATCGAGTCTGCCCCGCGCGAGCGGGGATGAGCCGCCGCGTCCGAGAACTTGCGCGGTATCTACCTGGTCTGCCCCGCGCGAGCGGGGATGAGCCCTGGCTAAACATGTCCTTCGCTCACTTTGACGAAGTCTGCCCCGCGCGAGCGGGGATGAGCCCCACCGAAGCTCCCAATGGGCAAGCACTCGCAGGTCTGCCCCGCGCGAGCGGGGATGAGCCCGACCAATCACGACGAAACTTCCAATACAACTGGTCTGCCCCGCGCGAGCGGGGATGAGCCCTCGTCGACGTTCACGGCGGAATCACCTACGTGGTCTGCCCCGCGCGAGCGGGGATGAGCCCCAGCAAATCCGGTGACGCTAGCTGTCTCCGAGGTCTGCCCCGCGCGAGCGGGGATGAGCCCATCACCAGAATTCACCACACGCACAACACCAGGTCTGCCCCGCGCGAGCGGGGATGAGCCGACAATGAGCACCTACTTCCGAATCCAGACCACGTCTGCCCCGCGCGAGCGGGGATGAGCCGTTGAAGCTTGATGGCGTGTTTCCTGAGGCGGTGTCTGCCCCGCGCGAGCGGGGATGAGCCCGGGCCGAGGTCTGGCAGATGTGTGTGAAACTTGTCTGCCCCGCGCGAGCGGGGATGAGCCCACCCTCAGGCAACTCCCACACCCCACTACCACGTCTGCCCCGCGCGAGCGGGGATGAGCCGTCCCGGGCCTCGCTGTCGATCACATAGACGCCGTCTGCCCCGCGCGAGCGGGGATGAGCCCCAGCATTATTTCCCACAGAAGGTGAATCAGTAGTCTGCCCCGCGCGAGCGGGGATGAGCCCCACTGTTGCGCGGCACCACCGAAAGAGACCGTGTCTGCCCCGCGCGAGCGGGGATGAGCCCAATTGGCTTATACGCGCCGTTAGCCAACAGGGGTCTGCCCCGCGCGAGCGGGGATGAGCCCCGTCCTCGTTAATGGTTGTGCTTGACACCACGGTCTGCCCCGCGCGAGCGGGGATGAGCCCTTCACCACCACCAATCTCGTTAGCGAAGGCATGTCTGCCCCGCGCGAGCGGGGATGAGCCATCTTTCTTCGCCTTCAAAGCATCAATCAACGAGTCTGCCCCGCGCGAGCGGGGATGAGCCCTAATGGCCCGTGTGAATCGGCGGAAACTACGCGTCTGCCCCGCGCGAGCGGGGATGAGCCTCCACCACCGCAGGGCTTGACGCTTTCGCATCCGTCTGCCCCGCGCGAGCGGGGATGAGCCCACATCGCAGAAAAACAACTCGACTACCAACTAGTCTGCCCCGCGCGAGCGGGGATGAGCCGCCCAATCACGTTCTCGTCTCCTGCACCACGGAGTCTGCCCCGCGCGAGCGGGGATGAGCCGTCATCGACAGCTTCATCTGGGAGACCGACGGCGTCTGCCCCGCGCGAGCGGGGATGAGCCCGTCCAATCGCACGCCCGCCGGTACATCATCCCGTCTGCCCCGCGCGAGCGGGGATGAGCCCTTCCGGTTTACCGGGTCGCTGTCACGCGTGATGTCTGCCCCGCGCGAGCGGGGATGAGCCCGTCCGTGGTACTGCTTGCGCGCCTTGTCCGTAGTCTGCCCCGCGCGAGCGGGGATGAGCCGTGGGTCCTGCGCTTCGTGAACACAATGTGGTCGTCTGCCCCGCGCGAGCGGGGATGAGCCCCTGCTAAATACGGCGTGGACGTGGCTAAAGGAGTCTGCCCCGCGCGAGCGGGGATGAGCCGAATCGCATGGAGGAAGGGGGCGCTGTGGACATGTCTGCCCCGCGCGAGCGGGGATGAGCCCCTGCTAAATACGGCGTGGACGTGGCTAAAGGAGTCTGCCCCGCGCGAGCGGGGATGAGCCGAATCGCATGGAGGAAGGGGGCGCTGTGGACATGTCTGCCCCGCGCGAGCGGGGATGAGCCCGTCATACCAGCACCCAGCACCCAAGAAGTAGGGTCTGCCCCGCGCGAGCGGGGATGAGCCCAAGCCCCTCAAGGCCGAACGTAGACAGCAAACGTCTGCCCCGCGCGAGCGGGGATGAGCCCAAGCCCCTCAAGGCCGAACGTAGACAGCAAACGTCTGCCCCGCGCGAGCGGGGATGAGCCCAGAGTCCATCTCGAATCCGTCAGTGCCGCCAAGTCTGCCCCGCGCGAGCGGGGATGAGCCGGTGGTGACGACCAAATCAACAATGGAAGCACCGTCTGCCCCGCGCGAGCGGGGATGAGCCCTCGACGCCGATTGAGCGCTGGTTGATATCAGAGGTCTGCCCCGCGCGAGCGGGGATGAGCCCGTGACTGGAAACGGTGGGTTAGCTCATGGTGTGTCTGCCCCGCGCGAGCGGGGATGAGCCCGACGAGGAGGACGCCGTGAACACCCTATGTGGGTCTGCCCCGCGCGAGCGGGGATGAGCCGTGATCTGCCAAGCTCCCTGTCCCAGGAGACGAGTCTGCCCCGCGCGAGCGGGGATGAGCCCGGGGGCGATTCTCTCACCCACAGACGGGGAAGGTCTGCCCCGCGCGAGCGGGGATGAGCCCCGCAGAAACCACCGGCGGTGAATACTCAAACTGTCTGCCCCGCGCGAGCGGGGATGAGCCCTAGCGGTACGGGCAACACTGGGTGGAAGGTGGGTCTGCCCCGCGCGAGCGGGGATGAGCCGACCGCAAAGTCACCGTGCCAGTGCCATCAGGAGTCTGCCCCGCGCGAGCGGGGATGAGCCCCACTGTTGCGCGGCACGACCGAAAGAGACCGTCGTCTGCCCCGCGCGAGCGGGGATGAGCCCGGTGACTCAATCAGTCTGGGAGATGGCTCCTCGGTCTGCCCCGCGCGAGCGGGGATGAGCCGTCATCGACAGCTTCATCTGGGAGACCGACGGCGTCTGCCCCGCGCGAGCGGGGATGAGCCCCTCCATGAGGATTAGGCCAATCTCGTCACGGTGTCTGCCCCGCGCGAGCGGGGATGAGCCCT
>NZ_KB902206.1:0-2234 GCF_000379425.1 Corynebacterium lubricantis DSM 45231 | reverse complement strand
ACGGTGTCTGCCCCGCGCGAGCGGGGATGAGCCCTGCGGCCAGTAGTACTGTGGCTGATATTCATTGTCTGCCCCGCGCGAGCGGGGATGAGCCCGCCGCGTCGGCGAGGCGTGGGCATGGTCGCGCAGTCTGCCCCGCGCGAGCGGGGATGAGCCCGGGAAAGTGTTTATGGCACCCACCAAAGGTCGGTCTGCCCCGCGCGAGCGGGGATGAGCCCTTGCGTTAGTAATCTGCCTATTTAGCGAATTGGTCTGCCCCGCGCGAGCGGGGATGAGCCCACCATGATCCATGTGGCCGAAGGGTCGATGCGGTCTGCCCCGCGCGAGCGGGGATGAGCCGTTGATCCGGTCCGGTGGGACACGTGAAAAACCGTCTGCCCCGCGCGAGCGGGGATGAGCCCACCAGGAGGAAACGCCCCCGCTGTGATACGAAGTCTGCCCCGCGCGAGCGGGGATGAGCCCATCAATACGGGGGAGGAATTAACCGTGGCACAGTCTGCCCCGCGCGAGCGGGGATGAGCCCATGAGAATCGGAAGTTTATCTACGACTATCAGGTCTGCCCCGCGCGAGCGGGGATGAGCCAGTTGTGTTCACAGACTATTCACCGGCCGGGGTCGTCTGCCCCGCGCGAGCGGGGATGAGCCCCGCCATTCTGATTCTGGTTGCTGGGTATGCCAGTCTGCCCCGCGCGAGCGGGGATGAGCCCACCATGATCCATGTGGCCGAAGGGTCGATGCGGTCTGCCCCGCGCGAGCGGGGATGAGCCGGTGACCGGTTTGTGGTCTCGGGTGGAGAGGAAGTCTGCCCCGCGCGAGCGGGGATGAGCCCCCTGCAATCTCGGCACCGCAGTGGCTCGGCGAGTCTGCCCCGCGCGAGCGGGGATGAGCCCGGGCCGAGGTCTGGCAGATGTGTGTGAAACTTGTCTGCCCCGCGCGAGCGGGGATGAGCCCATACCGTATGATCTTGTATCGGTATAGATATTGTCTGCCCCGCGCGAGCGGGGATGAGCCACTGGGAGTTTGCCTTCTGGAAGGAAATCAGAGGTCTGCCCCGCGCGAGCGGGGATGAGCCCTCGCCCCTCAGCACCACGTTTGTTCTACTCAGGTCTGCCCCGCGCGAGCGGGGATGAGCCGTAGGACCTCACCATGTACACGCTCATCATCACGTCTGCCCCGCGCGAGCGGGGATGAGCCCGAAAAACATGTACATAGACAAATCACTATTTAAGTCTGCCCCGCGCGAGCGGGGATGAGCCCCATCGGCCAGGCGGGGAGACCGTCGGCGTCCAGTCTGCCCCGCGCGAGCGGGGATGAGCCCGACGCGACCCGGTGCACAAACGATCATTGTCTGTCTGCCCCGCGCGAGCGGGGATGAGCCCGATTCAGACTCGATAATCTCGACTTGCTCGAGGTCTGCCCCGCGCGAGCGGGGATGAGCCGCAGCAACCATAGCGGACAAAAACCTACGTGCGGTCTGCCCCGCGCGAGCGGGGATGAGCCTTGTGGAAGAAAGGCCCGCGCCTGGGCGGTGTGGTCTGCCCCGCGCGAGCGGGGATGAGCCGTCACCGGCGTTGGAGAATGCCCAGGTCTGCGAGTCTGCCCCGCGCGAGCGGGGATGAGCCCTATCAAGAATTTCTTGACAGTTGCCCCCTTTTGTCTGCCCCGCGCGAGCGGGGATGAGCCCCTGTAGCAAGCAGCAGAAAACCCCCACAACCAGTCTGCCCCGCGCGAGCGGGGATGAGCCCGTGACCTGACCGCTGCCCTTGACCCATACTTCGTCTGCCCCGCGCGAGCGGGGATGAGCCCTGCGCCTTGTACTCGTGGTTACTCATTCTCTTGTCTGCCCCGCGCGAGCGGGGATGAGCCGATCCCCCCCTGCTATGAGTGTGGCTCCCTGCCGTCTGCCCCGCGCGAGCGGGGATGAGCCGCAACCACCTACCAGCGCGTGATCGACTACATCGTCTGCCCCGCGCGAGCGGGGATGAGCCCCACACGCTACAGGCGATGCGTGAACTCAACGAGTCTGCCCCGCGCGAGCGGGGATGAGCCCCTTATCCGGATTGAGCCATTCGGCGTGGTTTTGTCTGCCCCGCGCGAGCGGGGATGAGCCCCCGACAGGGACGGCGGCGATGGCGCAGGAACCGTCTGCCCCGCGCGAGCGGGGATGAGCCCGCGGTCATGTGCAGCGCGTGAAGCTTTCGACTGTCTGCCCCGCGCGAGCGGGGATGAGCCCC
>NZ_KB902205.1 GCF_000379425.1 Corynebacterium lubricantis DSM 45231 | reverse complement strand
TCCGTTGGCACCGTCGGCGATTCCTACGACAACGCGTTGGCGGAAACGGTCAACGGTCTCTACAAGACCGAGCTGATCTATCCCCACCGGCCGTGGGCGTCGGTTGGGGAAGTCGAGATCGCGACCCTTCGCTGGGTGTACTGGTGGAACAACCACCGCCTGCACGAGTCATTGGGATACATCACCCCACAAGAGATGGAAGACGCCTACTATCAACAATCACACGCCCAGCCGTTGGGCGTTCAATAAGCGGAACGAAAACCAGGACGCTTCAGGGAGACCCGGCCAATCACCTTGGCAAGCTTGATCAACTCCGACTCCAGGTACCTCACATGTGCCTTGGTCAGGTTCATGTCTTTGGAGGTGATGATGACGACGTCTTCCCAGAAGTCCTTGTTGGCGTTGTGGTTTTCCAGTCGTTTGACGACACTGTCGCCCTCGCCGATGTAGGCGGCTGGCTCTCCCTCGTCGTCGGTGCCGAAGAGGACGTAGACTCCGGTTCGTTGGGCTTCCTCGCGAGTTTTGATCCTGCCCAGGTCCTTGCGTCGGGCCCGGAGCATGTGGCCGGTCCAGTTGAGGATCTCGGCGGTCATCAACCCGCCGACGGTGCCGTCGACGAGGAAGAGGCGGACTTGTTTGCCGTCCATTAAATGTTCCAACTTTCACGACCAGTCTGGTCCCAGACTGGTTCTAGGGGAGTGCCTGGTTACGACGTGGGTGAGACTGTCTGAGAAGAACGCGGGTGCTTCTTCCAGTTGGCCTCGGGGTCTCCGAGAGTAGAAAGGACCATGTTGCACCACAGTTGAGCGGCGTCTGCCGCTACTTGGGCATGACGAGTTTTGAGGGGAGAGGCTGCCGTGCGTCCATGATCGATGCCGAAGCGGTTGCGGAACTCAGCAAGGCCGTTCACCATCTTGGAGGCTCCCCCGAGCATCTCTCGAACTGCCTTGTCACTGTCAATGTCCTTGTTGACTCCTCCGGCGTCGAGCTGGAGCTTCTGGGAGACCAGGTTGACCAGTTTGGGGAAGTTCTCTTTACCGGTGAGTTCAATGCCGGTTCTTGCGGCAGCGATCTTGGCTGCAGATTCGCAAAGGGCTCTGGCGACGGTAACTACCACGTCCGGGTGGTTCTCAGAGAGCAAGGTATTAAGCAGGTCTACCTGGTCTTGGAGTACCTGAGGGTCCTCAATCGCGACCAGGGCCTCTTCGGAAAGCGAGATAGTGTCTGGAAGCGTGAACCTGTAGGTGTCCTGGTCGAAGGAGAATCCTGCACGAGAAGCAAAACGGGTCAGCTTCTTGATAGAGGACTGGGCGAAGTCGTAGGAGGGATCGTCATTGATGTCCTCGAAGGCTTCGAAGCAGATGTCCTCGAAAACCATGAGGGCCCTGTGGACCTCAGAGACATCGGCCCAGTTCACATTGTCTGCGTAGGCACTGAAAGCCGTCTCTCCATCCCGTGGGTCATACCCGTCCATCTCCGGGACCGGTTGAAAATCAAGACCGAGCCATGCATCTACGACGACGCCAGGAGGAAGTACGGAAGCAATCCTTTTCATCGCCAATACAAGATAAGAAGGAACCAGAAAGTCATTACTCACCTTGGTAACCTTACCGAGAAGCCGTCCAACATCCCTGAATCCTTCAACCATGGTGAGGGAGTGGAGATAATTCACACTAGGGTCCAGGTGGCCGGCCATTGGCAGGTCGACTGACCGGGTCGAGCTGAGGTGCCTCACCGAGGCCACGAGCAAGGATGATGTTGGCCTTTGCCCGGAGGTGGTCCGGGTCGATCAGCCCCTCGGCGGCCTTGAGAAGCTCCAGCTGTTGCCTCGACTCCGAGATGACCTCAGAGAAGTCCTGAGGCTGGCTCTCGACCACCCGAGGGTTGATGACTGTGCCCTTGGTCCAGTATGACTCGATGGCCTCGGCCACCTCGTTCTGATAGGCGACAACCAGAGGCCGGGAAGCTTCGTTGACCCGGTCCTCGTCAATGGTTGCCAGCCACATCGTGAGAGTCTTGAGGTTGATGGCCGTCATCTCGCGCTGTGATCCGTTCGATCCGACCATTGTGGTCTTCACAATGGTTGCCCATGACTTCCCCTTGAGCTTGGTGAACTGGCTGGCGAAGTCTAGGCCGATGGACTCGACCAGAGGCCGGAAGACGACGTAGGGTTCGCCGCCAACCTGGACAGACTGAACGCTGTCCCTGTGGAACGGGATGTCGAGGACCTCCACCGAGGCTGAAGAGTCCAGGATGGGGATGCTGGCGCTCTCTTCATGGAAATCGTGGGTGGCCCTGACGGTAACTTCACCAAAGTCCTCCAACCCTTCTAGGTCCTCAAGACACTAGTGGCCTCCGGTTTCCGTAGATAGATGGGGGAGAACCTTGTTGTAAGTTATGTCCCCGATCTCCCGGCGTGTCTTGCTCTGAGGTCTCTCTAGGGGCGCGACTGTATGTTTTTCGACTATCTGGCCTGAAACCTTGGGAAGCCGTGCAAACAACTCTCTCGGATGGAGCTGAAGGTGGTATAAGAGCCGCGGTAGTTGGAGAACCTTTACCAAGTGCCAACGAGGCTGTGGATCACCTTGCGTGCTGAGTGAGTGATGTTGTCAGCCTTCGGTGTAGATGATCATCACATCGAGGTCAGTACAGCGGAGGCAAGCGGCGGCCAAAGCTCTGAGAACTTCATCATTTTCGACCATGAGGTGTTCCAGAAGCTGAGAGGTTATATCGGTATAGTCGCGAGCAATGAAGAGGTGGTCCTCGGTACCAAGACGGATCATGTCTCTTGGGACTGTGTAAGGCCCTGCTCGGTTCCCTTCTGTGGACATCCTGTTGCTCTCGTCTCAAGAGATTCACCTCGGAATAGGTAGAGCATTACGGGAAAGTTACGGGAAACATAACGAGGGTGAGTGTTGAGGATGGCCCTTGAGCTGCAAGAATGATCTCTTCGGGGTGAGTTCCCGGCAGCTCCACAATTGGCAAAACCCCTGGTCGTTGTTGACCAGGGGTTTTGTTGTTTCTGGGCCAAGCTCTTCGACTGTAGGGGTTGCTGTGGCGTGGGTTTCAGGCTGTCCGGTCCCAGATTCGTCCGCACGGCGGACTGTCAGCCGATAGAAATTCACCTGGGTGGTGTCTTTTTCTGGGTTTGGCTAAATGTGTATAGCTAATTAGCTAGGAAATCGGCCAAATCTGCAGCTAATTAGCGATACACAATTAGCCAAACCGATTCCCTCGGCCGGGCCTGACCCCAAAATGTCCGCACGGCGGACTGTCGGACGATAGAAATTAGCTGCTCTGAGATGAGGCATCCTCGCGCTTAATATGGCTCCGCGCGTGTTCAAGGGCGGAGTCGAGATCGCTGAACAGGTGCTTCTTATGCCTCAGTGCGGTAATGACGCCGACTTGGTAGAACAACTTTTCGTGGTGCTCGCGCAGCCCCTTGATTAAGACGGTGATCCCGCGGGCTTCGAGTCTGCGCACCACCTCCGAGAGGGTCTGGGCACCTGTGGCGTCGACGGTATCTAGTTGGGAGAGGCGGAGAATGACCACGGAAACTCCCTGGGTATTCACCACTTCGTCCATGACGCGATCGGCACTAGCAAAGAAGAGAGGCCCGTCGATGTTGATCAGCGCGATGCGATCGTCGTCTTCCTCTGGCTCGCCTGGTAGGTCCTCGCGGTAAACACGCACGGCAGATGCGTAGTTGCGGATGGCGAAGATTCCAGCGAGGATCAAGCCGATAATCACCGCGACGATGAGATCGACCGAGATGGTGATAATGACCGTGACAATGTAGCCCAGTGCATCGGAGCGGGTAGAGCGCAAGATCGACTTGCCCACTGAAATGTTGATCATGCGGATAGCCGTGACCATCAAGACGCCCGAGAGAGCGGCAAGAGGGATGAAGCTGACCGGCTGTGAGAACAGTAAGACAATGATCAAGAGCACGACCGCATGGAAGATTGCGGCCAGGCGGGTGCGACCACCGCTGCGCACGTTCACCGCGGTACGGGCGATTGCGCCGGTTGCCGGCATACCTCCGAACAAGCCGGATCCGATGGATGCGAGGCCCTGTCCAACAAGTTCGCGGTCCGGATCGTATGGGCCGGTATCCGCCATCGATGCTGCAACGCGGGCAGAGAGCAGCGACTCAATGGCTGCGAGAGCCGCGACGGCTACCGCTGGAAGCAACAAATCAGACAGCAGCTCAAGGTTCATGGGCGGAATGCTGGGCGCTGGAAGCGTGCTTGGCAGTGCGCCAATGGTGGCCAGCGGGTTGTCAATGACAAGAGCGAGCACCGTCACGACGATGACCGCTACCAGCGAGCCTGGAATGGCCGGGTGAATTTTAGGAAGTCCAACCATACAGATCGCCGCAATAATCACGGCGCCGATTGCCCACAGTAGGTAATTTACGTCCGCATTAGCCAAGCTTGCTACGGCTGCCAAGAGGGCGCTCGTTTCGCCCGATTCGTTACCGTTCGGACCGGTCAGCGCTGGGATTTGCTGCAGGAAAATAATCACTCCGATACCAACGGTAAATCCCTCGATAACAGGCCACGGGATCAGTGACACCGCACGCCCGAGTCGGAGGATACCGGCAATCAGGACGATCAATCCGCCCATCAAGGAAACAAGCACGATGGCCGAAGGGCCGTGGGAAGCGACGATGGGGGCGAGAACAACGACCATGGCACCCGTCGGGCCCGACACTTGCACATTCGAGCCACCGAATACGGCGGCGATCACGCCGGCAATAATGGCGGTGATCAGCCCCGCTTCGGCGCCAGCACCGGAGGAAATACCGAATCCAAGCGCGAGGGGAAGGGCGACGATGCCCACGGTGACACCGGCAATGAGGTCGCTGCGCCACGTTTTTCGGATACCGGCGTAGTCGGAACGTTGGGGGAGGAGCGAGTTTCTTTTGCTCATCGAGTGGTGTCTTTCTGCGAGGGGACTGAATCCATTGAAGCGGCGGTGTCTCGTTGATTAGCGTTGTCGTGCAGAATCTCTTCCAGGAGTTCGCGCGCTACGTGGAGGAATTCGCTGACTTGGGGGTACGCGATCCGGTAGAACACGTGGCTCCCGCGACGCTCGGAGACGACAAGCTGGTAACGACGAATCACAGCCAGGTGCTGGGAGAGATGAGAGGCCTCGAGCTCCATGATCTCCTGTAATTCCGCGACAGAGTGCTCCTTGCCGTCGGACAGCAGCTCGAGGATGCGGATCCGGATCGGGTGGGAAAGTGCTTTAAACAGGCCGGCCTTGAGTTCATAGATCGGCTTAGATTGATTATTGAGTGGCATGATGGATTCATCATATCGTCAATTGGCACATTGTCTAGGCACCTATTTTCCCGTGCGGGGTCCACAACGCGGGTGTACACTCGGCGCTCACAAATGACCTTTAGTAGAGCTAGAGTCACTCAAAATCTCATGGAGGAAGGCAGAAATGCGCGCGGTAATCATTCACGGTCCGGGAGATATTCGAGTCGAAGACGTTGCGGCTGACACCATTCAGCACCCGACTGACGCGGTGATCGAGGTCAAGGCTGCATGTGTCTGCGGCTCCGACTTGTGGCGCTACCGAGGCGAAACCCCGATTGCGCCGGGTTCACGGATGGGGCACGAATATGTCGGCATCGTCACCGAGATCGGGTCTGGAGTCAGTACCGTGCAGCCCGGCGATTGGGTCGTGGGATCGTTTGTCGCCAGCTGCGGAGTGTGTGAAATCTGCCAAGCGGGAGATTTTTCAGGCTGTATCAATCGCGAAATGCTCGGGGGAGTGGGTACCCAAGCTGAGTATTCGCGAATCCCCTGGGCCGACGGGACACTGGTGAAGCTGCCGGCCCCGCCTACCGACGAGCAGTTGCGCCACTTGCTCGCTGCATCCGACGTACTAGGTACAGGCTGGTTTGGTGCGGACACGGCAGGCGTTGGACCGGGCAAAACCGTGGCAATTATTGGTGATGGTGCCGTTGGCCTCTCGGCGGTACTTGCCTCGCGTGAGCTTGGCGCTGAACGAATTATCATTTCTTCGCGCCATGCGGACCGGCAGGAGATGGCGCGCGCATTTGGAGCAACAGACGTAGTTGAGCAGCGTGGCGACGAATTCGTGTCCCAGGTTATCGAGATGACAAACGGGTACGGGGCGCATTCTGCTGTGGAGGCGGTAGGTACGAATGAGGCGATGCAGCAGGCAATCGCCTCAACTCGTCGCGGTGGAAAAGTTGGGTTCCTGGGAATCTCGCACGGAGTCGAGATCACCGGGGAGCAGCTCTTTGGTGCGCTTATTCACCTGCATGGTGGCCCTGCGCCGGTGCGCAGGTATTTACCTAAGTTAGTCGAGCGCATCTACGCAGGAGGTTTTACTCCTGGTGACGTGTTCACACAGACGCTTTTACTTAATGAGGCGGCGGCGGGATATCAGGCGATGGATGATAGAAGCGCAATCAAGGTCATGCTGACTCCCTAACACCCTAAAGTTGGTGACGTGTCATAGTTA
The DNA here is from genome assembly GCF_000379425.1 of Corynebacterium lubricantis DSM 45231. Taxonomy (GTDB): domain Bacteria; phylum Actinomycetota; class Actinomycetes; order Mycobacteriales; family Mycobacteriaceae; genus Corynebacterium; species Corynebacterium lubricantis. Next base: position 5,680 of record NZ_KB902205.1, on the reverse strand, counting down.
TAACTTTTCTGCTACAGTAGGCGCAGATAATTAAAAGTTCAACGAAAGGACCTCCATATGTCTCTTGCCGTATCTTCGATCGCTCTGCGTGCAATTCCAGCAGCTTTCATCTTGAATAGCGGCCTGGGTAAGCTGCAAACTCCCCCAGAGGCTTCCGCAGGGATGCAGCAGTTCGCTGCAACCGGCATTAGCGCGGTAAACAAACTTCCGGCAGACAAGTTTGGCAAGATTCTCGGCGCGGCCGAAACCGCTCTCGGTGCTGCGCTCCTTACGCCATTTGTTTCCAACCGTCTCGCAGGTGCGGGCCTCACCGCGTTTGGCGCGGGCCTTATGACCCTGTACTTCGGCAACGAGGGAAACACCGAGGATGACGGTATCCGCCCATCTTCTGACGGTACTACACTGGCGAAGGACTCTTGGCTGGTTGCCCTGGGCGTTGGCCTGATGGCACTGCCAAAGGGTGAGAAGAAGGCAAAGAAGAACAAGAAGTAATTAAGAAACACTACTGTTCGCTAGTTAGGGGTACCCGGGGGTGCCCCTAATTTTTTTGTTTGTGTACATTTCCCTGCGGTTATTCATTAGGGTGAGGGGAATAAAGAAAATTAGGGTTGGCTAACCTCGCTTCGGAAGCTATGTTCTTTTAGGTAAGCCTTACCTAACATAATCTGAAAGGGTAGAATTAATGGCAACTCGCCTTCTCACTCGCAACGCTCTGGTTGCACTTGTCGCCAGCGCGGGCCTGGTCCTCGCATCGTGCTCTGATTCTTCTGCGCCTGCTGATAATGCGGCTGGCGAATCGTCGTCAAGCGAAGTCTCGACGATTGAAGTGGAAGATAACTTTGGTGTTCAGACCGTGCCAAGCCCTCCGCAGAAGCCCGCATCGCTGGACAACCGGACGTTTGAGGTGCTGGAGCAGTGGGGAATCGACCTAGTTGCCGCGCCGGTGGATCTGATCCCGGACACCATTGGATACAGCACGAACCAAGACATCGCCAACATCGGCAACCACCGCGAGCCAAACCTCGAGCTGCTCACCGCTGCTGAACCGGACCTGATTGTCAACGGTCAGCGCTTCGACGCCTTCCAGGAAGACATCAAGAAGCTCAACCCAGACACGCCTATTGTTGACTTCGAGCCTCGCGAAGGCGAGGCATTCGATCAGGAACTGATCCGTGAGGTCGAAGGCCTGGGCAAGATTTTCGGCAAGGAAGCCGAAGCCGATCAGCTTGTCAAGGACTTCAACGACTCCATCGAGCGTGCTCGTAACGCATACAACGGCACTGACACCGTCATGGCCGTCAACGTCTCCGGTGGCACCATCGGCTACATCGCACCAAACATCGGCCGTGTCTACGGCCCAGTCTTTGACGTGCTTGGCCTGACCCCTGCACTCGAAGTCGCAGACGCATCGAGCAACCATGAAGGCGATGACATCTCGGTTGAGGCAATTGCTCAGTCTAACCCGGATTGGATCTTCGTGCTGGACCGCGACGCGGCCGTTGAAGAAACCGCGACACCTGCGAAAACCGTAATCGAGGACTCTCAGGCACTGCAGAACGTCACTGCAATTCAGCAGGGCAATGTGCGATACGCACCAAACGACACATACACTAATGAGTCGATCATCACATACACCGAGATCTTCAATGAGATCGCCGACGCTTTTGAGGCACAACAGTAAAAATGCAAGAAACTGCAACAAATAGGGAAAGGCCACGCACCAAATCCCGTCTCCTCGACTGGAAGTTGATAGTGGCCACCCTTGCTGTCGCTGCTTTGCTTGTCTTGTCTCTTTTCGTGGGGCAGTACGACGTTCTTGGGGCCGAAGATGGCGCCGCGATGTTCGCAACTACCCGCGTGCCCCGTACCATCGCGCTCGCCTTGGCTGGCGCCGCGATGGCTATGTCGGGCCTGGTGATGCAGCTTCTCACGCAGAACCGCTTCGTCGAGCCGACCACTACGGGTACTACGGAGTGGGCCGGGCTCGGCCTCTTGTTCGTGATGTACTTCGTTCCTGGAGCCTCCATTATGACCAGGATGTCCGGCGCGATTATTTTCGCGTTCATCGGCACCATGGTGTTTTTCATGTTCCTGCGCCGCGTCACACTGAAATCCAGCATGATCGTGCCGATTATCGGCATCATGCTGGGCGCTGTCATCGGCTCGATCTCGACCTTCTTCGCGCTCCAGGCCAACATGCTCCAGCAGCTGGGAGTCTGGTTCGCAGGTTCATTTACGGACATCGTCCGCGGCCAATATGAAGTGCTGTGGATTGTCGCGATCGTCGCCGTGCTGATCTTCTTCTACGCCGACCGGATCACCGTCGCCGGCCTCGGCGAGGAAGTGGCCACCAACGTTGGACTCAACTACAACCGCATCATCTTGATCGGCACGGGGTTGGTGGCAATCGCAACAGGCGTAGTCACCGTCGCAGTCGGATCGCTTCCATTCCTCGGCTTGATCGTGCCGAATATTATTTCCATGATTCGTGGCGACGATCTGCGCAGCAACCTTCCGTGGGTGTGCCTGCTGGGTATCGCCATTGTGGTTATCTGCGACATCATCGGTCGCGTCATTATCGCCCCATTTGAAATGCCGGTCTCGGTCATCCTGGGAATTGTTGGTGCGATCGTCTTCGTCGGCTTGATTGTGAGGCAAACGCGTCGTGGCTAACACTGAAACAAGTATGGCAACAAGTGCCGATACCGGGAAGCACAGGGAAGTAGGAGCCTTCCAGTCGGCGAAGTCCGCCCGGAAATATTGGTTCATCCTCATCGGATTGATCATTGCAGCTGCGCTATTCTCATTCGGACTTCTGGCTTGGGATAACCCGATGGAGTTTGGCACTCGCGGATTCTGGCTGATCGCCGAACGACGCCTCGACAGCGTGATCGCGATGGCAGTGGTGGCCATCTGCCAGGCATTTGCCACGGTGGCTTTCCAAACGGTGACGAATAACCGCATCATCACACCGTCGATTATGGGTTTCGAATCCCTCTACCTGGTGATTCACACCGCAACGGTATTTTTCTTCGGGGCCAGCGGGCTGCTCAATGCACGTAACTTGGAAATGTTCATTTTCCAGGTCGTATTGATGATCGGCTTCTCGCTGATTCTCTACACCTGGCTTTTGACTGGGAAAAACAGCAACCTGCACGCCATGCTGCTCATCGGCATTGTCATCGGTAGCGGCTTGGGCAGCGTATCTACGTTCATGCAGCGCATGCTCACACCCAGCGAATTCGATGTGCTGAGCGCCAGGATGTTCGGCTCGGTAAATAATGCTGATTCCGCATACTACCCAGTTGCGATTCCATTGGTGATCCTCGGTGTCTTGGGCCTGTATCTAAATTCACGCAAGCTCAACGTCTTGTCACTCGGGCAGGAAGCCGCCATAAACCTGGGCGTGAACTACCGGTTCAACACCGTCTACACTCTGATTCTGGTCAGTGTGCTCATGGCGGTTTCGACAGCGCTTGTCGGCCCGATGACATTCTTGGGCTTCCTCGTGGCTACGTTGGCGTACCAGTTTGCCGATACGTATGATCACCGCTTCATTTTCCCCATGTCTGCGCTCATCGGGTTTGTGGTTCTTACCGGGGCTTACTTCATCATGAACCACATTTTCTATGCGCAAGGCGTTGTCACAATTATCATTGAGCTTGTGGGTGGCATCGTCTTCCTGTACGTCGTGCTGAGAAAGGGTCGACTGTGATTACTCTGACTAATGTCCGCAAGGAATATAATTCCGATGTTGCGATCGGACCTGTCAACCTGGAGATTCCCTCCGGAGGTATCACCGCGCTGGTCGGCCCCAATGGCGCCGGCAAGTCCACCCTTCTGACCATGATCGGCAGACTGCTCAGCATGGACGCCGGTGAGGTGAAAGTCGCGCAACACGATATTTCGAAGACGAAGTCCAAGGACCTGGCAAAGATCATCTCGATTCTGCGCCAGGAGAACCACTTCGTCACCAAGCTGACGGTCCGCCAGCTCGTCGGTTTCGGCCGCTTCCCTTATTCGCAGGGCCGGCTCAACGAAGAAGACGAGAAAATCATCTCGAAGTACATCGACTTCTTCCGCCTGACCGAGCTCGAGGACCGCTACCTCGATCAGCTCTCCGGCGGACAGCGCCAGCGCGCATATGTGGCCATGGTGTTGAGCCAAGAGACCGAATACGTGCTTCTCGACGAGCCTCTGAACAACCTGGACATGGAGCACTCCGTTCAGATGATGAAGCACCTTAAGGATGCTGCTCACCAGTTTGGGCGCACGATCATTATCGTTTTGCACGACATCAACTTTGCAGCACGCTACGGCGACTACATCTGCGCGGTTAAAAACGGCCAAATCTATGCCTTCGGCACCGCGGACGAGATTATGAAAGATGATCTGCTGACCGATATTTTCAACACAAAAGTCCAGGTCATCGAAGGTCCAAACGGCCTGATCGCGGATTACCACTAGGTCATGCGCGAATTCCTTGATCGGTGGCAAGTCGGGTTTTACCTCGCGGCCATCGTTTTTGGACTCCTCGTCACGTTTCCGTCCCTCGAATGGGCAGTCGAGCCTATGCTCGCACTGCTCATTTTTGTCACTTTCATGGCGGTACCACTTTCGCAGGTGTCTATTCCGCCGAAATTCCTGGTCACGCTCCTGGCCGTGAACTTTATTGCCGTGCCCATAGTGGTCTGGCTAATCACGCGCCCCATCGCCGATGCTCCGGAACTCCTCGTCCCAGCGGCGCTTGTTCTCCTCGCCCCGTGCGTCGACTACGTCATCGTGTTCTGCACACTCGCTGGAGGCGCGCGCGAAAAACTCTTGGCAGCAACGCCGATCCTGCTTCTTGTCCAGATGCTCGCCCTGCCGGTCCTTGTTCCGCTCATCAGTGGTGGGAGAGTACAGCTAGAAATCGCACCCTTCCTTCGGGCTTTCCTCCTGCTCATTGTGATCCCGCTGATTCTGGCGGCATTTTTGCAGAGAAAAGACAAGATCGCATCGCTTGCCGACGATTCCATGGTGCCCATCATGGTCATCACACTGTTCGTCGTGGTTTCGGCCTATTCCCGTGGAGTCACCGAAAACTTGGAGAGTCTCGCCCGGGTCATCCTGACCTATGCAGCGTTTGTGGTTGTCATGCTTCTCGTCGGACTCGGCTCAGCGTGGGTAGCCAAGCTGCCTTATAGGGAAGCCATTGCAGTGATCTTCTCTGGAGTAACACGCAATTCCCTCGTGGTGCTGCCCATCGCCCTCGTATTGCCATCGGCAGTTATCGAACCAGCAGTGGTTGTGGTGACTCAAACACTGGTTGAACTTATTGCGATGGTGGTTATGGTGAAACTAGTGCCAAAGATGGTGCAAAAAATAGCGATTGACTAGGCGATTTGTGGCTTAAGTGAGTTTATGGATATAGTTCTTCAAGTCGCCAACGAGAGGTTGCCACAAGGTAAACATCAAGGCGACAGGAACTAAATACCTGCAGATTTGACAAAGATCTGATACAGCGGGTAAGTTAGCTTCTCGGCCCTGAAGGCCAGAAACACTCGGTGAGTGTGGATGGTGTTGGGTGCAAGTGTTGTGTGAGAACTCGATAGTGTGCCAATGTACTTTTGTTTGTGTGTTGGTTTGTGTGCTTGGTTGTTTCCCTGCCGCATAGTTGCTGTCCTTTGGGATGGTTGTT
>NZ_KB902204.1 GCF_000379425.1 Corynebacterium lubricantis DSM 45231 | reverse complement strand
GGCTCTGGTGGCGTAAGGAATCCTGTTCCGTCAGCGGTCAGTTCATCGCTGAGTCAACCGCTGGCGGATACACCACTCAAAAGGACTTGACCTATTGAGGCGTTGGCCTCGACGTCGCAGACTCCTACGCATGCACTCACTGGGCAGATGGTGAACCTGTCGGCTGAGGCGTTGGCTGCTGCTCGTGCGCCGTTGACGCAGAAGGTGTATGAGCGTCAGATGAATGCGGCTGAGTCGTATTCGCGCCTGATACGTACTGGGCTGTACATGTCGGGCAACGTGGATGCTGCTGAGGATGATCTTCTCAGGGTGACGTGGCAGGACATGGAGATTCGTTCGATGTCTCAGGCTGCGGATGCTCTGGGCAAGATTAAGCAGATGTTGGATGTGCCTGCTCGTGCTCTGTGGGATCGTATTCCTGGTGTTGAGCGTTCTGACGTTATGGAGTGGGAGCGTATGGCTGACGAGGAGGCGGAGCGTGACCCGTTGAATGGGATGCTGCGCCGTAACGATGCTTCGACTACCGAAGAGGTAAGCGGTGGCTAGGACTAGTGAGGGTCGTGAGCTCACCGAGAAGCACCGCAAGGGGCAGGCTGGGATTGTGAAGCGGATGCTGAAAGTGCTGCTTGGCATCTGGGATGAAGAAGCGGATTACAAGAATATTGATCAGTCGTCGTTGTCGTTTGCGCGCCGGGCTGCGCCGGAGGTGTTGAAGTTTCGGGCGGTGTCGCGGGAGTATTCCAAGGATTATTTGGTGAATTTCCGTGATCTTGAAGTGCCGGAGCCGGAGCGTAAGCCGATTGCTGATGTGGTGGATAACTACAGTCTCGAGGATGCGTTGCAGGAGTTGTGGACTGCTGCGCGAGCGTCGATGAAGCGAGTATCCAGTAAGGGCTACAACACTGAGGAAGGTTTAGAGGCCGGCCGTAACGCTGTTTCCGGTAAGGCTACGAAGATCGTGGCCGATGGTGGCCGTCGCGTGATTAAGGACGATGTTGAGCGCGGTAATGGGCCTGTTGGGTATGCGCGCGTAGTGGATGCTGACCCTTGTGCGTTCTGTGCCATGCTCGCGTCTCGTGGCGTGTCTTATACCGGGTATTTGGCGGATGGTGCTGGCCTGTACCGCACGGATTCCTTCAAGGATACTAATTCGCGGTTTGTGGGTAAGGGTGATTTTAAGGTGCATGATGGTTGTCAGTGCACGTTGGAGCCTGTCTACAAGGTTGGTGGGAAGATTCGTCTGCCTGGTCGTGGTGATGAGCTCGCGCGGGATTGGGCGCGCGTTGCTGCGGGGGAGAAAGACCCTATAAAGGCGTGGGAGCGTTGGTGGAATTCGGGCACGCTGCCTGAAACTTATGATGGGCCGATTCAAGAGGGGGAGAAGCGCCCTAAGCCTCCGCGTAAGAACGTGAAGCCTGTGACTCGTGCGGAACGATCTGGTGAACCGGTGAAGAAGTGGTCTGAGTTGACCGACGAGGATTTCTTGGGCTGGGCGAACGATTTGGAAGCACGTTTGGTGAATGTTGATGCCGAGCTTGCTGAGTTGCGTGCCCTGGGCAAGGGTGATGATGAAGTGGCTGTGATGGCGCTGGAAACGCAACGTAAGCGGTTCTTGTCGCAGATTGAAAAGTATCGTTCGCAGGCTATGAAGATGTGATGTGAGCCAGCCAGGGTGCTGGAAACAACCTTCTTGCCTCTGTGCGAAAGGAACACATAATAAATGTCTGATACTACTGCGAATGTTGATGCCGATTCTTCCCAGGAGGAGAACGGCGGCACTAATGACACTGAACAGGTAACCCCAAACGATCTCGCTGACAAGGCTGGTGCCAAGTCTGAGGATTCGGAGGATGAATTCGACGAGGAAGAGCCTGGTGATGATTCCTCTGACGAGGATGAAGGCCAGGACGATGCGGATGATTCAGTTTCTGACGATGAATCTGATGATGACGATGATTCTGGCGAGGAGTCCGATGATGTGAAGCATCTTCGGCGGCAAATGAAGCGCAAGAATACGGAGAACAAGAAACTCCGTGAGCGTGCTCGTACTGCGGAACGTAAGGCGATGCAGTACGAGGCTGTTGTGGAGACTGGTTTGCCGTTCGAGATGGCTAAGCGTCTACAGGGCGACACGTTGGAAGAGATGAAGGCAGATGCGAAGTCGTTGGCTGATTCGTTTGGCCCTCGTGGGTTTGTTCCTGGCGCGTTTCCTGATGATGGTGTTCGTCGTGGTGAGGTTCAGGCAGGTTCTGACAATGAAACTGATCTTGCCAAGATCGGTGAACGAATTTATAACCGATAAGGAGTGCCGTTATGGCTGAACATCTTCTTTTTACCCCTGAGCAGGTAGCAACTTCTACGCTTGCTGCGCTGCGTAACCGTTCCACCCTGGCGCGTATTGTGAACCAGGACTTCTCCCGTGAGTTTGTGCCTGGCCGTGGCGCGACCGTGACCGTGAAGAACCCAATTCACATCGACCCTGCGCGTGTCTACACCAAGGAAAACCGCGCGAACGAGGACGAGATTACCTACTCTCGCTTGGTCCAGCCGTACACCTCTATAAGCCTCGAAGATCAGGTGTATCAGGCGGTGAAGCTGCCGGATGATTTCGCAACCTTCACCCTGACTGACATGGAGCGTGAAGTCGTTGCTCCAATGGCTGAATCGGTTGCGGATGAACTCAACGCAACGGTTGCTCGCGCTTTTGATTCTGTTCCTGAGGGTTTGACTGCGATTGATAAGGCCCCTAAGGGCCAGTTGTCTAACTCTGCGGGTGAGGCAATCACCGCGGATAACCGCGGCACTGGTGCTGCTGGTATCGGTCTTGGCTTGCAGCCTTCCGCTGCGGGCTCCCCTGTGCGCAACGCTATGTTGCAGGCAGATGACCACTCCCAGGTTCTTCCTGCGATTCGTGCTGCTCGACAGTTGCTTGGCCTGCGTGGTGTCCCTGCGCAGAACCGTTACCTCGTTGTGGGCACTGGTTGGGCTGGCGCGCTGCTGTCCACCCCGAACCTGTTCAAGGTCAACGAGGCGGGCACCGATGGTCTGCTGCGTGACGCTACCCTTGGCCGTCTGTATGGCTTCACCATTATCGAGGACAACACGATTGACCCATACGCTGCTTACGCTCTGAACCGCGATGCAGTCACTTTGGTTACTCGTGTTCCTGCGGTTCCTCGTGGTGTGCCGTTCGCGTCTACTGCATCTGCCCAGGGCTTTACCCTGCGTTACCTGCATGACTACGACGTGAATCGTTTGCAGGACCGCGCGGTTGTTGACACGTTTGCTGGTGCTGAGGTGCTTGATGGTCAGCGCATCGTGAAGTTGACCGCTGAGCCTGGCATCGAGGAGCCAGCGGCACCTGTAACCGCTGAACCTGCGGTATAAGCGCAAGGCTTAGTAATGCACCCGTACCCACCCAGGGTGCGGGTGCTTTTCCATATCGAAAGGAGGTAGGGCATGGATCGAGTAAGGTTAATTGAGCTCGGGGACCTGGAAGCGTCATTGTCCTCTGATCATGGGCCGATTGATACCGGTCTTGCATTCTGGGCGATTGAGATTGTTTCCGCGACTGCCCTGAGTATTACGGGTCGTGATTGGCGCGATTCGTTGGATGTTCCCCCTGGCGCGATGGCTGTGATGGCGCTTGCTACTCGTCGCTTGTACACAAACCCTGACCGGTTTACCCGTGAGTCTGAGGGCGACTACTCGTATGGCCTCGATGCAACGGTTACCAAGGCCGATGTGTTCACCGCATCCGAGCAGGCCGAGCTTCGGAAATTCCGTAGGCGCGCGCGACCGAAAGGCATCGGGACTATTTCGACGTACCGCGAGGAACCAATGCGCGGTGGTGGTTACGTTCCTGACGGCAGTGAGTTTGGCTTCCCGTGGTATTCGGAAGGTGATTCCTGATGCTGCGCTCGACTGCGATGAAGGACAAGGTGACTGTGGTGCTGCGCGAGATGCGCGAGAACGACCGTGGCCGTAAGGAACCTGTCGAGGTAGGCATGGTGGATTGTTGGGGAAGGTTGCAGCAATCCACTACGGATGACATCACCGCGTATGCGAGCGCTGGCGAGACTGGTGTGCTGAATCTGAAACGGTTCTATACCCGTTCATTCCCCGGGGACGATCTCTCACTTGTGATTGATGGCGAAGGGATTGTGCACCAGGTCGTAGGCGAACCAAAACGGCATCGCGGATCTAGGCGCACTGCGCGTGACGTAGTTGCACTGAGGCAAACAAGCGTGAAACGAGGATTAAGGAATGGCTGAGATTTATAAAGGCGTGGGCAATATCGTTGCCCGCATGGCTAGCGATTCGACTGCATTGGACGAGGCCGCGGAAAAGATACGTGCGAGCGCTGCATCGAATGCGTCGGCGCGCCGGGATACCGGGGAGTACTCGGGTAACTTCAAGACTGGTAAACAGGCTGCACCTAAGGGTGTGACTGACCGGATTGTGTACAACGACCATCCGGCTGCTGCCCACGTTGAGTTTGGGCACTTTGCGCGAGGGAAGGATGGCCGGCCTGGTGATTGGGTGCCTGGTCAGTTCAATCTCACTCGTGCCGCTCGGGGTGGTGCGTGATGGTTCAGCCTAAGCATGAGCGTTTTTCGCCTGAGAAGGTGTTGCTCGATGGTTTGCGCGCTGCGTGCCCTGGTGAGGTGATCGAGTTGGGGCGTGATGCTTCTTATGATGGTTCGCCTGTGACTGTGGTGCAGGTGCCACCTGCGAGCGCGGTTGGTGGTGGGTGGAATCGTTGGCTGTTCAATGTGACTGTCGTGTTGTCTACGTCTGCTCCCACGGAGGATGAAGCGTTTCTAGTTCATGAACAGGTGGCGGATGCGCTGCTGTCGCTGACCAATGTGGATGATATTGCTGTTTCTAGTGTGAAGTGTGACAGCGAGCCTGCGCGCGTGTCTCCACATAATCCGAGTGGTGCGGAACTGGTCACCTCAACGTATAACTTATTCCTTAGGAGAGTGAACAATGGCTGAATACAATGACAATGCCGTCTTCATGCCGGGAACTGGCACCGTAATGGGCGGTGCGGATGGGGCTGAGCCTCCCACCCATGAAGAAATTAAGGCGTGGATCGCCGGTGGCATGACTGGCTCGATTGGTACTTATGTGCCGCTTGGCTACACCTCGCTTGATGAACTGCCTTCTCTTGAATCCGAGATTGAGGGTGGCGAGGTCAAGGGTGCGTGGGAGAACCGGGCACTGCGTACTACCCAGATCACCCAGGCTGATTCGTGGACTGTGACCCCAATCCAGTGGTCCGAGGAGACGTTGAAGCAGCGATTCGGCGATAACGGATCTATCGATGCTGCGACTGGTTACTTTTCTGTTCCAGCGGTGTACAAGTCCACTCGCTTGTCGTTGGTCGTGATCGTGGTCGATGGTGATGGTTACTTGGTGTTTCAGCATCCGCGTACTGAGACTAAGCCTGGTGATTCGATTGAGTTCGATACTGAGAACTTTGTGGGTGCGCCGATTGTGTACACCGTGACTCAGGCACCGGGGAAGAATCGCCAGAACATTACGCACTCTGGCCTGGACCCGGCGAACCAGGCTGGTGGTACTGAATCTGGCGGCGCTGCCTAAGTTGTAGTTTCGTCGCTGACTGACTGCCCAGTGTGGGGTGGCAATGACAATAAAAGTCGTTGTTGCCCCACACTTTTTGCATTTCAGGAGGATATTTTCATGGCAAACAAGAAAAACAACACGAAGGCTGCCACCCCAGATGTTGAGCCTGTCGAGGACCAGGAGCCCGCATTGGCTGAGGTTGCCAACGAGTTCGATGCTGCGGAAGAATCTTACGATCTTTCCACCATGCCTGCGTTGAAGGGAATGAACCATTTACTGCCGTCTGCTCGATTCGCTTTTAAGCGGAAGGTGTTGGATGTTGCCGCGATGCTGCCTGAGGATTGGCAGGACGGGGAGATCAATATCTCGGAAGAGGACCTTTTAAAGGATGGTTCCACCTTTCAGAAGCTTGAAGATTTGATTATCGCTGCGGAAGATATTGTGCTCGACCAGGCGGAGGACCGCGAGGCCATGACCAAGTGGTTGATTGCGCAGGAAGATGGAGAGTCAGCGGTAATGGCTGCTTTCGGTCGTGTTGCTGAGCGCATGGGAAACTAATTGCCCTGCATGAGCAAGTTGAGAAGTTCGGGAGTGCCCTTGTCCCGGACTTTCAGCAGTTCTACGGTTTGCGGCTATCCCAAGTTGTTTTGGAGTGGGAGCCGGTAGAAGTGCTGCTGCTCGTGCGGGGATTACCAAGCACTTCGCGCTACTTCGCGCGCGTTCAGGGCGAAGAGAACGGAGTCGGCTGGTCCGAGAAAGACTTCATGCTGCTCGATGTGCGTAATGCCATAGAAGCCCTGCGTGTCATGAAAGTTAATTCCGGACGGAAGAAGGGGGCCAAGGGCGAGAAATTCCGCGAGTGGGAGAACTACCCAGGGTTTGAAGCTGCGAAGCGTCGCAGACAGAAAAGGAAGCTGGCCTCGTGGCGGAAGATGGCAACGAGTCAAGCAATGAAAACCTAGTAGGAGGTAGTGGGTATGGCTGATATGGGGCGCACGATTGGTGCCGTCAACATTAAAGTGATGCCCAACTCCAAGGGTTTCAGCAAGTCGTTAAAGGCTGAACTTCGTGGTCTTGAAGAGAAGATCAAGTTCAACGTCAAGATTGATTTTGACCCCGGCCAGGTGGCGCGCGCGGCGAAGTCTGCCGTTCAGTCTGCTCAGGCTGCGGTGGGCAATGTTGATGTTGACATGGGGGTGGATGCCTCCCAGTTGGCGCGCGAGGCGACTTCTGCGGCGAAGGCTGCTGAGAAGGCCACGGAATCTATTAAGACCGATATTGATGTTGATACCGGTGGGTTCATTCAGAAGGTGAAGCAGGCCGCGAATCGGGCGCAGGAACTAGTCGATGACATTCACGGCACCCTCAAGATTAATGCTGTCCGGTTCCTGTCTGCCGTGGCGGGCACTGTGGCTGCTGCTGGCAGGCCAACAATCAACGTTGCGTTGAAACTGAATACTAAGGGTTTCTACGCGTCTCTGGCTGCTGCGATGGCTGCTACGAAGGTGGCATCGAGGTTCTTCGGTTCGGAGATGCTTTCTAGCCTGCGCATGCTCCCCCAGATGATGGGTTCCATTGCGGTACTCGGAACGGCAATTGGTGGCCTTGCTGCCCCGTTGGCTGCGGTAGCTTCCGCTGCATGGCCTGCCGTGGTGGCCCTAGGTCAGTTGGGTGGCGCGTTGGTACCCTCGGCGATTGGTGCTGCTGCAATGGCCGTAGGCGTGCTCAAGAGCGCGTTCAACGGCATGGGCGATGCCATTAATGCTGAATCCGCTGAGGATTTTGCCGCGGCAATTGCAGAACTGCCACCCGCTGCCCAGACTGCTGCCACGTCGATTCGTGGACTAAAAGAAGAGTTCTCAGGCCTGGGCGAAGAAGTCCAGCAGAAGTTCTGGGCTAACTTCTCCAACATTGGTGACTTGTCTGCTCTCGTGCAACCTTTGCGAGATACCATGTCAGGGCTTGCAATGGACATGGGAAATGCCGCTGCTGGTGTAGTGGATTTCGTGTCTCAGGGTGTCGGTCTTTCTGCCATGAAAACCCTGTTTCATCACTCTGGTCAGGCTGCAAGCGACCTAACCTATGCGATTGCTGGTGCTGTGCCTGGGCTCGTTGCCGTTGGTGCTGCTGCTGGCCCCGTGCTTAGCGACCTGACGGAGCGGATTAATCACGCTGCGGATGCGTGGTCTGAGCGCATGGTGGCTGGTTTCCAGGATGGATCGCTACAGCAGTCTTTCCAAGACATGGTGACCAAGATTCAGAACATGGGCGAAGTCATGTCCAATGTTGGTGGCATCATTTCCGGTGTTTGGACAGCCATGACCGCATCGGGGCAGTCGTATCTGGGCACTATGTCTGGGGCTATCGAGCAGATGAACCAGTGGGTGAACTCCGCTGAGGGCATGTCCGTTTTGCAGGGCATGTTTGATGCTATGGCTGCTGCTATGGCTGCACTCATGCCGATTCTTGGCCAGCTTGGGCAGATTATTGCGGTGACCCTGATTCCTGCCGTTTCGGAGTTCATTACGGCTATTGGCCCTGGCCTGTCGGTGGCGGTTGATGGGCTTGCTCAGGGCCTGGCGGCTATTGCGCCTGCTCTTGCCCCGTTGGGTGCCGCGTTCGGTGAAATACTGGCTGCTGCTGCGCCACTCCTACCGGTGCTCGGGCAGATGGTGGGTGCCATCGGTGGTGCGCTCGCGCCGGTGATTTCTGCGCTCGCACCAATTGTCAGCATCATTGCTCAGGCGTTTTCCGCGCTCGCGCCGGTCGTTTCAACGATTGCAGGTGTGCTGGGAGTCGTGCTTACGGCTGCGTTGCAGGCTGTGACCCCGATTTTCAGCATGCTTGGCCAGGTCGTGGCCATGCTCGCGCCCTACATCGAGCAACTAGCGGTGGCCATAGGCGGCGCTCTTCTTCAAGGTATCCAGATGCTTGCGCCGTTCATCCCGCAACTTGCGGAAGCATTCATGCAAATCTTGCAGGCTGTTCTCCCGCTGCTCCCCGTGCTCCTGCAAGTCGCGGGCACGTTGATGGGTGCGCTCATGCCAGTTATCGCGGCACTGCTGCCAGTGATCGTGCAGATCGTCCAGGTAGTGGCCCAGGTCGTTACGGCGCTGGCCCCGTTGATCGGCATGGTTCTACAGGTTGCTGCTTCCGTGATTAGTGCTCTGATGCCTGTGCTGACTTCCCTGATTCCTGTGATTTCTGCGGTGATTCAGGTTGTTTCTTCCATTGTTTCTGCCCTGGCTCCGGTGATTGCCATCGTGATCCAGGTGGCCGGAGCGTTCTTGCAATTGCTCGCTTCCATCGCTGGTTTCGTTGGTAGTGCTCTGGGCATGATCGTGTCGTTCGTGGCTGGTGTCATTTCCGGGTTCGTGTCGATGGTGTCCACAGTGATTGCCGCTGTGGCTGGGTGGGTGTCCTCGGTGCTTGGGTTCATCTCGAACCTGGTATCGAGCGCGACAAGTTTCGTATCGAATATGTGGAACCGTGTTGTATCCGCGTTCTCGTCTGGTGTATCCAACGCAGTCAGCTCGGTAGGGCAACTTCCAAGCAGGGTGCTTAGTGTTCTGGGAAACGTGGGCTCGCTTCTCGTTGGTTCCGGTAAGGCCTTGATTCAGGGCTTTATCAACGGCATTAAGTCCATGATCGGTTCTGTGGCGGATGCAGCGCGCGGTGTTGTTCAGGCTGCGCGTGACTTCTTCCCGTTCTCCCCGGCGAAGAAGGGCCCATTCTCGGGCAGGGGCTGGGTGCTGTATTCAGGCCGCTCGATTGGTACAACGTTTGCCCAAGGCATCGCCGATACCGCTGCGGATGCAGCCGCGGCATCTGGGGGAATGATGAAGAAGGTCCAACGGAATCTCGACGGCTACAAGTCAGGGGTTAACTCGTCGCTGCCCGGTACAAATGCCCCAGGCGGTGGCTCTGGTGTGGATGCTTCGGTGCACATTGGCACGTTGGTTGCTGCTGATCCAAATGCTCCAATCCGCGAGGTTGAGCGTAAGCAGCGTAGGGCACAGATTAAGGCAGGATTGTCATGAGAAAAATTGAATGGATTGACTGGCGAGGTAAGACCTGGGATCTAGGTAATGGCACTGAGGGTGTCATCCTCGACTTAGATCAGGAGGGTCTCTCGTGGCCTGAGATGGAGCATGTTCATGTTCGTGGTGGGCAGGTGCGTACTGCTACCCAGTTGAAGCGTGCTGAGCATGATTTGAAGGTCCAAGTGGGTGTTGGCTTGGAAGGCGAGGAGTACTACCAGTTGCGGGAGGAGTGGTGGTTTCAGGCAAATAGCCCGTGGAATGAGGGTGTTTTGCGGTTCACGCGCCCTGGTGGCGAGACTCGTTGGCGGAAGCTTCATCTACTCGATACGCCTGGCACGTCATACACCTATGACCCTGGGCTGGGAGGTGAGCCACCGATAGAACTGTGGAGCCTCACTGGTAACGGGCCGTGGTGGTTTGGCCCCGAACAGATTGCAACGTTCTCTCTGTCCGGTTCTGGGCAGTCTGGGAGTGTTCCGTTCTATGGCATGCAGGGACACGCCTATCCGTTCTACATCTCGTCCTCGAACACAGTCAGCGACTTGTACATGGAAAACCGTGGGCAAGGTCCGATGTGGCTGACATGGAAACTGGAAGGCCCTTTGGCTAATCCGGTGTTTGGTGTGGGTGACTCGTTGCTGTCGCTGCGTGGACAAATCCCCGAAGGTTTGGTGGTCACGGTGAACACGAATCCGGTCGAGCGCACGGTTACCGATGACTCGGGAATGTCGTTGTACAACGCTGTCTCTGGCCGTTGGGGTGCCGTTCCAATTGGGTCTCGTGTCCCGCTGGTCATGTCATCTGACGGTATGACCGATGCATCCAGCATGAGTGCTATTGGTGCCGCTACCTACGCTTCACCGTTCTAAGGAGAATCATTTTGGCAACACTGTATTTTGACCAGGGCGGGGCAACGGAAACACCCATCGAGGTTGAGGTGATTACCCATACCGGGGAGCGTTTGGGCTACCTGGGCAGGGTGGAAGAAATCAGCCTGACGTGGAACGTGCACGAGGCGGATGTAATTGAGCTCGTCGCGCCGTTAGATAGTCTGTCAGCGCGTTTGGCTGACCAGTCAGGTGCAACGCTGGTGCGCGCAAAGTACCGTGGCATGCAACTTATCGCGGTTCCTACCCACTCGGACATTAACGCTCTCGAAGGTGACCCTGCGCAGGGCATGATTACCGTGACCGCTCAGGGCGGATGGCAAATGCTTACCGGGATGATGCTGATCCCGTACTTTGCGGAATCGTGGGGCAGGGCAGGGTTCTCAACGCCTGGACGCTGGAACGACACGTACACCTGGTCCACAGTAGGCCCATTGTCCAATGCGATTAAGCAGGCCGTGAAAACACGCGCGGAAGAAACAGCGGCACCCATCCTGACGGCACCGCTGACCGGCGAGGGGCGAGACACAACAATCATGTGGGAATGGCAATCAGTAGCAGATGGAATCATGGAAGTACTTCCACGGACAGAACACTACGTGGACATTCGTAGTCTCATGACCGGCGATATGACCCCCGATGGCACCGTGGGTATCTCACAACCAACAGTGTGGGTAGACGTGAAACCGTACCGGCGCAGGGACATTGTGTGGTCTGTGGAAGGTGGTGACGTAATCGACTGGAATGTGTCACACAGCAGGGCGCAGGCTAACCGTGTGTACACCATTTTCAGGCCAGATGATCACCCGAACCATCGAGATGCGCCTGGCTGGTTTACCCATGTGTATCTGCACTACGGGACCGAGCCATCACGCTGGAACACGCGCGAGGAAGTATCTGAATGGCAGTATCCAGATGATCAACCGAGGAAGTGGTCGGACCTCTTATCGTCCGAGATTTTCGGGATGATGGAAAACAATGGCCTGCGGATTATGGCTGAGAAAGGCGCATCGTCGGAGATTGAAGCGTCGATTGATGCAACGTTTGGGTGGGTGTTTGGGCCACCTGAGGAGGAAGGCGCAAGGGTGTTCTCTCTAGGTGATCTCGTGCGCGTGGAACTTCCAGCAGGCGACTTTGAACTGACCGTGAAATCTGTGGAAGTGCGCCAAACCCCTAGCGAGTTCACGGTTACTCCAACTGTCGCTAAGCAGGACGCTAAGCCTCTCGACACGTTTGACTTGACTGCGGATCTACAAAAGCGCGTGATGCTACTAGAACGAGGAGCACGATAAATGGCATTTACAACTGTGGCCACGTCGAACACAACGATTGGCCCTTCACAGTTCGCTGACATTACCCAGGCGTTGGGGCCGCGGTTCCTGGTCGATAAGCCTGGGGATTTGCGCCCGTCGTATTCCAACGGAAGTGTGATTGTTCAGTCTGGTTCCGCGACTGTGGCGGGCACTCGCGTCAACGCGATTGGCTCAAACTCCGTGGCCGTAGCCTCTGGTGGCCTGTCCACTCGTCGGTACGCTGTCGTGCTGCGCGTGGATTGGTCTAAGGGAGTCAACGACTCTGCACAGCTGGTAGCGATTCAAGAACCTACATTCAACACCACGTCCGCACCTGACACGACGAAGATCAACCTGATTCCAGGCGTGCTCTACGATGCGGTGATTGCATATGTCGTGTTTGCCGGTGGCTACACCTCGCCTTCGCAATTCATTGACTATCGCCCGTGGGGCGGAGATGGTGGCCCCATCCGAGTTACCCAGCAGGCATTGAACTACCCACAATTCTTGGACATGCGCGCCGGTTCGATGATTACGGTTGATCGTGGTTCTTATACTCGTCGCCTGGATGATGACATGGTGTGGCGCGATGTGGGTACCGCGTCGAATCCGTGGAAGCAATGGCAACCGATTCTTCGCTACTACGGAGATAAGGGCTACGGTGGCAACAATCCTAATGATGGCACGGCGGTATTCCTGGGCACTGGTGGTTCGTACCGTGGCTATTACCGTGTGGTTGATGGCATGCTCGATGGCTTCATTTCGATTACTACGGCAACGGGTCGTAACTTCGGGCGTGGACAGATCACGGTGGATTTGCCGCTAGCGTGTGCAGACTGGATGCCAGATACATGGTCCACAGGCCATATCTATATCAACGCGGATCGACCGCTGGATTTCCCGATGGAGATTCTTATCAAGAGCGGTTGGATGCGCGGCACTTTGTTTGCGCCTGCTTCTGGTGATTACTCGAATACGTATCCTCACCGCATCTCCCAGGACGGCACTACCGGTACGGGTGTTCCGAAGTTAGCTTCAGGGTGGCACTCGACGGGTGATGTGTACACGATGCATCTGTCGTATCCGGTGGCTGACTAATGGGTTTGTCGTGGGTGCCGTACCGGTGGAAGCCCGTACTACGTGCAGGGCAAACGTTTCGTATCACGTTCGATGTAGAGCGTGGCGAGTCGTTGCAAGGCTTGGAGGCTGTGTTTCAGGTGCAGGCTGGGGAGTTGCGTGTGCCGTTCGCGCTCGGTGACGGTTCAGCGCAGTTGTGGCTTACCGATGGCCAGGTTGCAGCGGTGGTGGATCGGTCCCCGGCGCATATCAGCATTGATACTGGTGCTGGGTGGGAAACTTTGGCCGAGGGTTTTGTAACGAAAGTGGGGTAAATGGTCGTGGCGGTTGGTGATTTTCCTGGGGGAAGGCTAATTGCTGGTGATGTCATTCTCACTCCCGTTGCTGGCCCGGTGGGGCCAAAAGGTGAGCGCGGTGAGCGTGGCCCTGTTGGCCCTTCCAACAACTTTCCTGCTGTGTGGGTGGGGCCAGGTTCCCCACCTGATTACGTGGAAGGTTCCAAGGTTGGGGATACCTGGATTGATTCGATTACCGGAAACATTTTCGAGCTGAAATAGGAGCACGTTCTTATGGCATGGACACAAAGGGGAAGCCTGAAAGGCCCGAAGGGTGATACTGGTGCCCCGGGTGAGATTGGCCCCGAGGGGCCGCGTGGCCCCCAGGGAGCGGAGGGTCCCCGTGGCCCCGAAGGCCCTAGAGGATTGCAGGGTGAGCAAGGTGAGCAGGGCGAACCTGGTGTTGACGGCAAGGGCATTGAGATTGCAGGCCAGGTGGCGACTTACGCAAACCTGCCAACGAATCTGACTGCTGCTGACGCTGGTAAGGCGTACATCGTTGATGCTGACGGTGACCTCTACGTGTGGACTGGTACGTCCTTTCCACCATCGGGTAGTGGTGTGGACTTCGTGGGCCCGCAAGGCGCGCCAGGCCCCAAGGGTGACACCGGCGCTGTCGGTGACCGTGGACCACAAGGCCCAGAAGGCCCACAAGGTGAACGTGGCCTGCAAGGCGTGAAAGGTGACACTGGGCAACGAGGATCTAAGTGGTTCTTTGGCGATGGCGCGCCTGGCCAGATCACTGGTTCGCTTCCTGGCGATAACTACTTGGATAACGTGACCGGCGTTGTTTACCAGCTGGATTAAGAGGGGAACGCGATGGCATGGAGTCCGAAAGGTTCCCTCCGTGGGCCACAAGGTGAACGAGGTCCACAAGGGGAGCGAGGTATCCAGGGGATACAAGGCCCGCAAGGTGAGCAAGGGCCGGCTGGGGAGGCTGCACCCAAAATCTATGGGTCGCTGAGATGGTCAGGGCCAATGTACAACCCTGTGGCAACGGCGTTTACGCGTTTACGATCCAACCATGATGGCAGGTTATATGTGCATGCATCCCACGGTGGCGCTGCATCGAGCACGCTGCATAATCCTTGCCTGATCGCTCCCGTGACAGGCGTGTACGTACTGTCTGCGACTCAGACATGGGGCCGTGGAGCTTCCGAGAAGGGCATGGGGTTAGGTGCTTCCATGACCGATGGTGCCGCAGGTTTGGAACTGTGGGCGGATGTCAACAATTCGATGTTCGGTACCGTTACCGCGATTCGTTTTCTGTCTGCTGGCACAACGTTGTACCCGTGGGTGTGGCGAGGTGCCGCACTGGTGGATATGTCGCCTTCGGAGCGTGGTATGCACTCGGAGTATTCAATCTCGTTGCTGCATGAGCAGTAGCGTCGCACACCGGTATCGGATTCGCGCCGAGTGCGAACCTTACGGGAGCCTAGTAAAACGCTGGGCGTAGTCCGATAAGGAGAAACATGGCAAAGCATACGCTTTTCGTAGTCCCAGGCACTTGGGAAGTAGATCACGCAACCGGTGGCCCAACCAAGGAAGGCCTGCTCTACCCGTACACGCATCGACTGAATCCTGACCTGTTCGATGTGCGATTCGTGAACTACTCCGCCGCGTTCGGCCCAATCCCACCAAACCAGGGACTACAGACCCCTGACTATGCGGAATCCCGCGATGCAGGTATCGCCGAGCTCAAGAAGATGATCAACGAAACCCCTGGCACTTTTGGCCTGGTTGGTTTCTCCCAGGGTGGCGCAGTCGTTGATCTCGTGACTCGTGCCCTGGTCGAGGGCGATATGAAGCATCGCCTCAAGGATTGCCTGTGGGTGCATGCGTTCGCATCCCCACATCGCGCAAAGGGCAAGACGTTCCACCTCGATAACCCGAACCGGCTCAAGTACGAAGGCATCGCTGGTGATCCAGTGACCAACACCGACACCATTGACTACTTCGCCTATGGTCTGCCTGATGATGTGTTCACCAACTGCGACATTAAGAACACCTACGGTGTAGAGATCTACAATCGGGCTATCAAAGTCTCCACCCAGACCCCGAGCGAAGTAATCCAGTCGATTGCCACGATTCAGGGCATTCTGGCGCTTCTCGGTGCATCGTTCGGTTCCTCTGGCTCTTCGTCTGTTGGTTCCTCCGTTGAGCCAATTGCGAACCCAGACTTCCTCACGATGCTTCGCACTCTGACTGCGCTTTCTAACCATGTGACCAGTGAGGCTCACGGTCGATACAATGACCCAACTCAGGCGGTGTTCAACGGTCGTACCGCTGTTGAGCACTCCCTGAACCACCTCAACTACTGGGGTGCACGTATCTAGAACAGCATAAGAATAACCCACCTTGGCGCGATTGCCTTGGTGGGTATTTTTATGTGCTTTTACTCGACGGGCATGCCGCCAAGTTCAAAGAAAAACTTGGAACTATTCAGTAGTGGCTCTCCGATTGCAGCGGCACTCCCGTAAGCCTCAACTTTTGGGATGAACCCGATAAAGAGGGGGATAGCTGCGAGCGTTGCGAGTACCCCGCCGATGGAAATGAATAGATCATTGATACTGCTCATGTGGTGTGGTTCCTTTCTCGGTTAAACCTAATCGTTTCATCGCTACGGAAAAGTGTCCTGTTACGTCGCAGACCATGTAGGTCACACTTTCGGGGGAGTTGGATTGGTGGTGAACTTAAATCAATGCATTAGGAGTTATTGATGGGAAAATTGAATCTCAACGCTGGAAAATCCATTCTCGACGGCACACCAACTTCCCGTATCGGTGTGGGAGGAACAGACCTAGGATTCCTCTTCGAGGGTAATAAGGGCCAGTGGGTCGGTGGCCTGTTCGGTGACACATTCAACGGGTTTCCCAACGAGGGTGGGTGGCGCTCCCCGGTGATGATGCGCACATCTAACCGCGACTTCAATACTGCTGGAATCAAGTGGGATAACGCGGCACGAGGTGGCGGAAAACTACTTAACTACCCAATGGGTATCAAGAATGGTGATGCGCGCCGTCGAGACCAGGGCTGTTTCTCAATCATCCCGAACGATGCCATTCAGTTGCCAGATGGTCACTACATGGGTATGGGATTCCGCGTAAAGAATTGGGATGCTGACGCTTCCCAAGCCATGTGCCATACGCACTCGAACACCTGGTTCCATTCAACCGGTGAACACGCTGAGGTATGGAACTTCGCCTACGACGTAGAGAAGGGCGAAGGCACCGAAAAGGGACTTGGCTACCAGTGGTGGAACGAAGGCCGAGACCAGTACTTTCAAAACGCAACGTTCCTGATGGCTCCAAACGATGACAACGTTTACGTGTTCGGCACCCCTGAGGGCCGTCACTTCGGTCTAGCCAAGGCTGGCGTGTATCTACGTCGTTGCGATTGGCGGCACACCTGGGAGCGCTCGAAGTGGGAGTTCTGGGGCTACAAAGACGGCAAGTGGCAGTGGGGCCGCGATGTGTGGCCTACCAAGATCATTGAACCAACCATGCCGGGTTCTTCCATCGGTGAAATCAGTGCCCAATACTTGGGTGGCAAGGTGCGCCTGACATACATGGATGGCACCCTTGGTGCTGTATGTCGTACCGCCGATGCGCCCGATGCTGTGTGGTCTGATCCTGTAGTCATGATCGACGGCATCACCTCGATTACCAACTCGATGTATGCACCATCGCTGCACCCGTGGAATACGGACATGGCGAATGCTGCGTTCAACATCTCGTCGTGGCCACATGCTGGCGATAGCCACCTGGCCTACGGCACTTACACCTACACCGCGAACATCGAGCCAGCTGAACCACTAGCCCCAGCGAATGACGAACTGCGCTCTGTATCCACCCAGGACATGAACACCGGGGACTCGCTAAACTACCTGTCTCGCCTACTTCGAGATGCAGCAGAACGACTCACTAATCCCTGAGCACGGAAAACTAAACACTAAGGAGGTGACTTACCAGTGGGTAGACAATGGCCAATGAAAAGGGGTGCATACACCCTGACTTCGGGGTTTGGTCCCCGGTGGGGTGCCCAGCACTCAGGATTAGACTTTGGTGCCCCTGATGGCACTCCGTTCTACGCCTGCGCCGGTGGCACTGTGCAATACATTGGTGCCGCAACTGGATACGGGCAGTGGATCGTGATTGACCACCCTTCGAGTGAAGGTGGTGGCTGCACCGAGTACGGGCACATGTGGAATGCGTTTGCCACGGGCCTGAAAGTTGGTGACTGGGTAAACGCTGGTGATCTGATTGGCTACGTGGGTAGTAATGGCCAATCAACGGGCCCACACCTGCACCTGACGGTATGGCAGACAGGCTATGGTTCCGTCCGCATTGACCCAGAAGTGTGGCTGCAAAACGCACTACACCCCGGCGAGGCCACAACCGCCGCGGCTAAGACCGCTGGGAGCGCATCGACAATATTTGGTGTAGACGTGTCCGAGCACCAGGACGGCATGAGCCTGACACAGGCCGCGCGCGAAGGTATCGAGTTCGCCATCATCCGAACAACCGATGGCACCTACAAGGACCGCACCTACCGGTCCCACATGGCGGATGCGGAAAACGGTGGCCTGGTAACCGCTGCTTACCACTATCTGCGCAACCCTTCCGAGGGCACAACGATTCGCCAGCAAGTCGAAGCTTCCCTTGCAGTAATGGGGGACATGGTGCGCCCAATGTGGATCGACGTGGAAACACCGCGAGGACTACACGTTGACCACATCCGTGAGGCTAAACGAGAGTTTGAAGCCCGTGGTGTGCCTGTGGTGGGCGCATATTCGTATGTGCCTTATTGGGAAGGCCAAATCGCGCCGGGGGAGCCTGACAGCCACGAGTTCGGCGCGTTCTGGGTGGCTGCGTACGGCGCGAACCGCGCGGGTAAGCCTTCCGCAATCTACCCAGGGGACAACGCGCAGCAGTGGTCGTACCCGCTGGGCAATCAGAAACCCGCACTGTGGCAATTCGGATCTAACGCTGCCGTGGCTGGGTATTCGGTGGACATTAACGCCTATAAGGGCACTAAAGAGCAAATTCGGAACCTGTTCTATGGAGAGGAAGAACTAAGCATGTCCGACAAGCAAGAGATCATTGCCGCTATCCGCGAGGAAGGCGCAAAAACTCGCAAGTACATGGCGGATTACACCAAGGGGTTCAACGGGCCGATTGGCTCCGATGTGAAGGACATCCGTGAGCAATTGTTCGGTAAGGATTCCCGAGATAAGGGGCAGATCAACGGCTGGGCACAGTTGGGCAAAGACCAGTACGGCAACAACCTTTCCGCGATTGATGGTATTGCCGCATCTCGCCAAGACAATGCCCGCATCGAGTCGAAACTGGACGAACTACTCAAGAAGGAGAACGACTAATGGCTGCTCAACTTTCACCTGAAAACCGCAAGGTAATCTATTCCGTTTCCGGTTCGCTGCTGTCCCTTCTCGTCGTGTTCAACGTGATCACCGCGGATAGTATCGCCCAGTGGCAGGATGCCATCATGCTGCTCGCTGAGACCGCTGTGCCGTTCGTGGGCGCTCTCGGTAACTTCTATGCAGTCGCCAAGACTAAGCATGGTTCGGACGATCCTGTAACCCAGGATGATGTGGAGCGGGCGAAGGCTCAGGGCCGTAGCGAGGTCGAGCAGGAAATCGCGTTGCAGACTCCCGCCGTCGAAGAGGTCGAGCTGGTTGAGGTTCCACCTGTGCCGCAAGTACCCGCGGCGTATGACCCTAGTTTCCAGCTTGAGTCCTACAACTCTTCTGAGCCTGGCAAGCACGCGCGCCTGGCCCCGGAAGTCGATCTGCCGACGTTCCAGAAGCCTGGTGTGTGATCATGCCTATCGAGCATCTACCGGCACCGGTGCGCCCTGGTTTGCGTTCGTTCCGTGACCTGTGGTGGCGCTCGTTTGGGCCAATCATGGCGTTTATGTCCGTGACTGCGCTGGCATTCGGCCTGTCGTACTTCGGCATCTTCGGAACCTACAAGGCCCGTATCCATCCGATTGAGAATCTAACTGCGATCGAGTTTTGGGCCACCCTGTGGGTTATCGCCGGTGTTGCTGCTGGTGTGCTCGCGTTGTGGCCTAAGGGGACAACGCGCGGTTATCGTGCTGCCTCGTCGGTGGTGATCTTCTTGTACTTCACGATGTGCTCTATTTGGGCAGTCTCGTATTGGCTCGGTTTTATTCACGGCACGCTTGATCGAGGGATTGCAATGGCGGTGCTTTTCACCGTGCTGCCGTTCCTGATCCTGCATGATGCATACGAGACTTCCCGAGAGAACAAGGGAGTGGATAAGGAGAAGCTGCATGACGTGGCCCGACGAATTGCCGAATGATGTATGGGGATTCCTTACCGTCGCATTCGTCGTGCTCGTCGGCGGGGGTGGCACCTGGGCATGGGACAAGATCACCGGAAAGAAGAAAGACCAAGAGACAGATGAAGAAACGGCTAGTGCTTTGGATGCTGTAGTGGAATCGTTCATGAGCCAGATTGCTGGCATTAAGTCTGAGCTAAAGGATGTGCGCGCCGGAATGGCGATACTGGATTCCAAGTACACGCTGTCTCTGCGCACGATTCGTGCCTACCGTGCTGCCTACCCAGAGAGCGGGATCGACATACCAGTTGAGATTGTCGAGGACTTGTAGGGCAAGAACTCCACGACAATTCCACGACTTGTGGGATATTTTCGGGCCGTTTCCAGTCGTGTCGAGTCTTGTCACAATTTACGAACCTCAAGGTAATGGTGCTAATCTGCTAGTTAATAGGGCTGATAGAGCGACAATCTAATGGTTTACACCCAGTAGGTCGGGGGTTCGATCCCCTCTTGGCGCACAAATGAAATAGCAGGTCAAAGCCACTTTCCGAGAAATCGGGTAGTGGCTTTTCTGTTTTTTCACATGGGATTTCACGCGTGGTACACACGGGCTTTTCTTGAAACTTCAAAGAGGTGCACTTCGCACGACTTTGTTTGCTGCGACCTGCGGTTTTAGATTTCGCCGTGCGTTAGGTTCGGGGGAGGGGGCCGTTTTCGACCATGCGGGGCCCTGAGGCGGACCTAACGCACGGCGAAGTAAGAAACCGCAGGTCAGATAATGGTGATATCTGGCAAAGTGCACCTAGTTTTGTGGGAGAAACTTAATGCGCTAGCTCGGCCTCGATCAAAGAGCCAAAACCCGTCTCCTCGGCTGCGAGGGTATCCACCCAGACCGTCAGCGGGTTGGAGTGGCAGGCGCCCTCATATGTGAGCGCGGTCATGCCGGGAAGAGCCACCAACTGGGGGAGACGGAGTTCGGCGCAGACATCTCCGAAGTCAGGGTCGAGGTCGTATTCAAGGTCGTGGACATCCCATTCGCCGACCTGGAATCGCAGGGAACCGGAGCCAGGGGAGTTGGCATCGGGGAAATCAAACAGGTCCGAGACCTGGGAGAGAGACCCTGCGGACTCGGCGAGTTCGGTGAAGAAGGCGAGGAGCTGAGAACGGGTGGTGCGGGCGCGACGGGAATCGTCGACGAAGACGTAGTAGAAAACGCGGTCATCGTCGGGATCGCAGGCACCCAACAAGGTCAAAAGAGGGCGACGACGAAAGAGCGCGAGGTCATCGGCGACGGAATCCTCGATGTCTTCGTGTTCGACGCCAAGGTGCGGGTACACGCCGACGGTTTCGAGGAGAGCCACGGACTCGTCGATAAGCGTGTGATCGGATTCAGTCAGAGACGTGCTGGAAGGTTCCCAAAGACTCATGACGTGGCCGCCCTTTCCTAGAAATGTTGCTAGATGCGTTCCTGTTCGCGATCAGACTTCTTCGCCCAGTGGCTACGGCGAGAATCACCGTAGCGGTTCCGCATGCGCTGAGCCTGGGCGGGCTCACCGTCATCAGAGCTAGGTTCGGTATCTGGGTCATTCTCCGGGTGTGGATCCAGGCCCGCAGCGGCTAGCTCGGCTTCCTCTTCGCGCACGCGGCGGCGTTCCTTAATCTCGGAACGAACGAAGATCAGCAAACCAAGTGGAGCCATCACACCGAATGTGATCCACTGTAGACCGTAAGACAGGTGGTTGCCGCGCTCCAGCTGAGGAAGCACAAGCGGGTTCAAGGAACCGGGCTGCTCGTCGGTGACCATGATCCACGGCTCGGCCAAAGGCTCGCCGGTGAGTTCACCGATTTGCTCCGTGTTAATGGAGTAAACCTGCTGGTAGCCCTGATCAACGAGCGGTTGGGAGGTGTGCACGCCTTCGTCGACACGCAACATGCCGGTGACGGTGACTTCACTGGTTGGTGGGTCCGCAATCGGGGCGACCTTAGTGCCGTCCACGGCGTCGACCCAGCCACGGTTAATCAAGATGACCTGGCCGTTGGTGAGCTCGAAAGGCACGAGCGACTGGAACGCTGGGTGGGATTCCACCGGGCGCAGACGCAGGAGAACCTCGGAATCTGCCAGGTAGTGACCGGTCAGAGTCACGCGAGTCCACTCTTGGTCACGGTCGTAGGTGCCGTCCGGTGCAACGAGATCAGTGACGGGCACAGGGTCAACCTCGAAGGATGCCTCGATGCGGTCATTGCGCTCGACGATTGCGTCATCCTTGCCCAGCTGCCACGGCGCGAGGAAGGAAAAGGCGAAGTAGGAAAAGATCACAATCAGCACAGCTGTGATCACCCAACCAGGGCTTAAAAACTTTTTCCACCAGGACGTTTCACTACTACGGCTCACAATTACCTACTCTACCTGCGAGTCTTTATTAGACCGAACCCATTCAATAATACCCGGGGTGGCTGACTCAATTTGGGTGCGAGTTTCGGAGAAACCCTCGGGCCCACCGTAGTACGGGTCGTCGACACCCGCTCCTTCGGGAGAGGCGGGGTCGAAGGAACGCAGCAAGCGGATCCGGTCCTCAGGCACGCCGCGCGCGATGAGTTCCGAGACATGGTTCGGGGCCAGGGCCACGATGAGGTCGGCTTCATAGCGGTCGCCGCCGAATTGCTCGGCGCGGTGTTGGGAACCGTTGTAACCATTCTGGGAAAGCTCGGCGAGGGCGCGCTCGTCGGCAGGCTTACCCACGTGCCAGCTGCCGATGCCGGAAGAGGTCAGGCGGACGTCGTCGTCAAGCGATTCTTGCGCTAATGCGTCGCGGACAATCACCTCTGCCATGGGGGAGCGGCAGATGTTGCCGGTGCAAACGAAATCAATATGCAGCATGGATATTCCTTACTATCTTGTCCAGCTCGGCGGGGGAGTGCGCAATATATTGTGCCGTGTCCCATTCCGCCTGTTCGCCGTACCCCCACGTTACCGCTGCGGTGTCCACACCAAAATGGGCGGCACCCTCGATGTCGTGGTGGCGATCGCCGACCATCAAGATCTCCTCGCCCTCGAGGTTGACGTTGTCGAAGACATACTGGATCACGGCCTGCTTGGTGCGGCGCGCGCCGTCCTCCTCGGCGGCACCGAGAAACTCGAAATGGTCCAAGAAACCCTCGCGCTCTAAGATTGCGCGGGCGAAACCCTCACCCTTCGAGGTCGCCGTGATCAGCCGGAAATCTTCCCTGTCCCAGGTGGATACCAGGTCGAGCATGTGGGGGAAGGCCGTCGCGTTGGCCCAGCCTCCGTCGCGCGTGTAGTCCATATAAGTCCGAAAGGCCTTGCGCACGAGCTCCTCGGGCAGGCCCAGGCCACGCAGCGTTTCCTCCATGGGAGGCCCCGCGATGCGCCGCAGGAACTTCTCGTCGGGGTGCTGCCAATCCACGGAATCGAGAGCGTGGAGCAAACCGGCGCGAATTCCCGGCATGGAATCAATCAGGGTTCCATCGACGTCCAAAAGCAATGTAGTCACCTGCACAGCATCCCATAAAACGATGTCGGGGGAGTGATCTAAGATGGGGCGCATGACTACTGTCGGCGACGTAATCAAGGAACTCAATACTGCCTACCCGCCCGAATTGGCGGAGAGCTGGGACTCTGTCGGCCTCGTCTGCGGCGACCCGGACGATGAGGTCACGCGCGTGGCCTTCGCGCTGGACTGCACCCTCGCTGTGGCCGAGCGCGCGGTGGAGCTGGGCGCCGAGCTATTGGTTGTGCATCACCCGCTGCTTCTGCGTGGGGTGGACACGGTGGCCGCGAATACGCCGAAGGGCAAAGTGATTCACACCTTATTAAAGGGCGGCTGCGCGCTCTTTTCCGCGCACACCAACGCGGACTCGGCACGTCCTGGTGTGTCCGATAAGTTGGCGGAGCTCGTGGGCATTACCCCGGGCCGTCCCATCAAAGTCGTCGATCCCCGTGCGCGCGACAAATGGGGCGTGCACATCCCGCAGGCCTCGGTGCGTACCGTCATGGACGCGCTCTTTTCCGCGGGCGCGGGCAAGATTGGTAATTACTCCGAGTGCGCCTTCGAGATCGCCGGCCAGGGCGGGTTCACCCCGCTCGAGGGCGCCGATCCCACCGACGGGGAGGTGGGTCAGCACTTCTCGGCGCCAGAGACGCGGGTGGAATTCGTCGCGGATGCCAGGTTGCGCAGATCGCTTATCGACGAATTGCGTCGCACCCACCCCTACGAGGAACCCGCCTTCGACATCGTGTCCATGGAAGAGGACGTGGATCTCGCCACCGCCACCGGATTGGGCCGAGTGGGCGAGTTGCCCGAGCCGATGACGCTGCGCGACTTCACTCAGCAGGTGGCCAACGCGCTGCCCGAGACCGCGTGGGGTGTGCGCGCCGCCGGCGACCCAGACCAGCTGGTGCAGAAGGTTGCCGTCAGCTCCGGGTCGGGAGATAGCTTCCTGGCCGACGTGTCCCGGCTGGGGGTCGATGTATATGTCACCAGTGATCTCCGCCACCACCCGGTCGACGAACACCTGCGTGCGGGCGGGCCAGCCGTGATCGATACCGCACACTGGGCTAGTGAATTTCCGTGGACTACCCAGGCAGCGGGTATCGTGGCACCTCTAGGGGTGACAACGGAAATTATTTCGATTCGCACCGACCCGTGGACTGTGTCAGCACATCCGGAAAACTAGAAAGAGACTTAAAGGATGAAACTCGCAAAAGATTTACAGCCGATCCTGCTGCAGCTGGCGGACGCTGAGCGTCGTGCCGGCCAGCCAACCCAGATCAGCCCAGAGCAGGAAGAGCTGAACAAGCTGATCAAAGAGCGTGCACGCATGAGCGATGCGGCTGGCTCCGCACAGCTGGCTGTCGACGATATGGAGCTGGAAATCCTGCGCATCCAGGAAGATGAGCGCAAGTTAAAGAAGCGCGAGCTCGACGACAAGCGCCAGCTCGGCGCGGAGACTGATCCGCAGCGTCGCAAAGACTTGGAGCATGACCGCTACGCCGCGAAGTCGCGCATCGCTGACCTGCTTTCTGAGTTGAAGGAAGCACACAACGAGATCGCTGCTTTGCGCAACAACCGCGATGTGCACGGCGCGCGCCTGGATGAGCTCGACCGCAAGATCGAGGTGGCCAAGCGCGACGTCGAGGCAGTTCCCGAGGTAGAAGAGCAGGATCCGGCACAGTTGCGCGCACAGCTTCCCGCCGACGCTGTCGAAGCCTACGACGACCAGGGGGCAGCCGCATTCACCCAAGGACGCACCTGCAATAGCTGCTTCATTCAGCTGACCGGCGCCGAGCGCGACGAAGTGGCGAACACGCCGGAAGACGAGCTTCCTACGTGTCCCAACTGTGGAGTGTTGTTGGTTCGATGAAAGTCACCATTTACGCAGACGGCGGCTCGCGCGGAAACCCCGGTGTCGCCGGGTCGGGCACCGTCGTCTACGACGAAGCAGGCAACACCCTGCGCGAAATTGCCTACGTCGTGGGCCAAAAGGCAACGAACAACGTGGCCGAGTACACGGGTCTGCTGCGCGGGCTCGAGGCCGCGCGCGATCTGGGTGCTACTGAGGTAGACATCTACATGGACTCCAAGCTTGTCGTCGAGCAGATGAGCGGGCGCTGGAAGATCAAGCACCCGGACATGCAAAAGCTCGCGCTGGAAGCCAAAAAGATTGCTGCCGGGTTCGACACGGTGGACTACACCTGGGTGCCGCGCAACAAGAATAAGAAGGCCGACGAACTATCAAACGTGGCCATGGATGCCGCAGCACAGGGCGCCGCGCCGGGTGTTGTCGGTGGCGAAACGCCAGCTGAGCCGGAGCCAGCAGCTGAGCCGGAGCAGTCAGAGGCCCCAAACCACGAGGTGGCCAGTCATGCGCATTGGTACGGCATCGACGAAGCTCCCACCCGGTTCGTGCTCCTGCGCCACGGACAGACCGAGCACTCGGCGAAGCACTGCTACTCGGGTTCGTCTGACCCGGTACTCACCGAGGTGGGCCAGGACCAGGCGAAGCGAGCCGCAAAGTGGATCGCGCAGACGGAATCTATCGATGTGATTGTCTCGTCCCCGCGCACCCGCGCGCTGGAAACAGCCGCGGCAGTCTCTGCGGTCTCAGGTGTCAAGGTGGAAACCGTCGAGGGCCTGCGCGAAATGGACTTCGGTGACTTTGAGGGCAAGACTCGCGACGAGGCCGTGAAGGTAGATCCGGAACAGTTCCAGGCCTGGTATTCGTCGTATAGCGTGGCTCCGCCGGGCGGCGAGTCCGTCGAAGACATGGACAAACGCATCGTCGAGGTACGCAAGCAACTGCAGACGCGGTACGCGGGCAAGACCGTCGTGGTGGTTTCGCATGTCACGCCGGTGAAGTCGTTTGTGCGCCAGGGGCTGAACTCCGGTGCGGATACCTACACGCACCTGTTTTTGGATCTGGCGTCGATCTCCGTGGTGGAGTTTTACCCCGAATCGGCAGTAGTGCGCCGCGTCAACGACACGGCGCACCTGATGTTCTAACTAAGTGCTCTCATTAGATATTCGAGGGCTTTGCCTTGTAACCCACCTCGGCGATCGCGTCGACGAGGTTGCGCACGCTGACCTGCTGTGGGTCGTGCTCGACCAGGATGCGGCCCGAGGAGAACTTCACCTCGGCGTCCTCGACGCCCTCGAGGCCATTGAGCTTGGTTTCAATCTTCGTCACACACGAGGGGCAAGTGAACTCGTCGGAACGAAGTGTGGTCTTTTTCAGTGTCTCTGGCATTGTTTCTTTCCTTTCCTTAATTCCTTACATGTTTCACTCTATGGCGCGGACCCACACCGTTCCTTGACGCAGATCAAGTAGCACGAAATCGGCAAGGAATTAGTGAATCGCAGCGTCAGAGACGTAGAATAGGAACTCGCGAATGAGCTGGCCGGGCAATCGCGGCTCCTGAACCCCACGGAACGTGGACAGCAGGTGTCGAGGAAAGTCCGGACTCCATAGAGCACGGTGGTTGCTAACGGCAACCCGGGGCGACCTGCGGGAAAGTGCAACAGAAAGTAGACCGCCTGGGAAACCAGGTAAGGGTGAAAGGGTGCGGTAAGAGCGCACCGGCACGCGTGATGACACGTGTGGCCAGGTAAACCCCACCGGGAGCAAGGCATTACACCGCGCACACTGCGCGGTGGTTCGGACGCTATGGCTGCTCGTCTAGTCCGAAGGTAGCTGCTTGAGGCACCCAGCAATGGGTAGTCCAGATGGATGTTTGCCGCTGCGAGGTCCGCCTCGTAGTACAGAATCCGGCTTACAGGTCAGCTCATTCGCCAATTTTTTGCCATACTTGGCAGTTATGAAACTTTATGCCGCACCCTTAAATTTCCGGCCGATCGCCGCGGAATTCGAGATCCCCACCGCCTTTACGCCCGAGCTCCACGCGGAGGCGGCCGCCGCAACGGACAAGTTCGCAGGTCAGCGTCGTGACGCGCGTGAGATTCCGCTGGTCACCATCGACCCGGTGGGATCGCGCGACCTCGACCAAGCGGTCTGCATCGAGCAAAAAGACAGCGGTTACCGGGTGTACTACGCCATCGCGGACGTTGCGGCCTTCATTGAGCCAGGTTCCGCGCTTAGCGACGAGTCCCTGGTCCGCGGGCAAACCATCTACCTGCCCGATGAGCCTGCACGCCTGCACCCCGAGGAACTCTCGGAAGGCTCCGCCTCGCTGCTGCCTGACGTGGATCGCCCGGCGGTGTTGTGGACCTTCGACTTGGATGAGGCCGGCGAGGTCGACAACGTCCACCTCGAGCGCGCATTGGTGCACTCGGTAGCCAGGCTGGATTACGACGGTGTGCAGGCCGACCTGGACGCCGGGCGCATGCACCCGTCTATCGAGCACTTGCCCGCGGTGGGGAAGCTACGCCAGGAATCTTCGCTGCGCCGGCACGCGATCAACCTGCGCCTGCCGTCGGTGCGCGTGGAAGAACTCGAGGACGGCCGCTACGAGCTACAGATCGAACCGCGCCACCCGATCATGGATTACAACTCGGAGATCTCCCTGCTCACCGGCATGGCGGCCGGTCAGATGATGGAATCGGCAGACACTGGTTTCTTGCGCACCCTGCGGCCCGCCACCGAGGAATCCGAAAAGGTCTTCCGCGACGAGGTCCATGCTCTAGGCTTCGCGTTTGATGCGGACATGCCCATCGGCGAATTCCTTTCGGTGGTCAATCCAGACACCCCGCGTGGCATGGCAGTACAACGAGAAGCCCAAAAGCTCCTGCGCGGTGCGGGCTATGTTGCGCTTCCTGAAAAGGATCCTGAGGTCCACGCCGGCATCGGCGGGTATTACTCACACGTCACGGCACCGCTGCGCCGCCTGATCGACCGCTATGCCACCGAGGTGTGCCTCGCTATTTCCGGTGGCTACGAAGTGCCCAGCTGGGTAACAGAGGGCGCGCCTGCCGTGGTGAAATCCATGGGGCGGACCTCTCCACTGGCGAATTCGGTGGATCGGGCATGCCTCAATCTCACGGAGGCCACAGTGCTCGCGCCGTGGTTGGGGCAAAACTTTGACGGTGTGGTGCTGCAGACGAATCCGGAGTCCGCTCAGTCGCGCATCTTCATCATCGAGCCGCCTGTGCTGGGGCAATCCCTGGGTACTCCGGAAGAAGGGATTGAAACCAACTTCTCGCTTGTGCGCGCAGACGTGCAGACCCGCGAAGTCGCCTTCGCGTGGCCCGCAGACTAGCTCACCACGCGGGCGACCTCGCCCTGGAGCACAGGTAAAACGTAAAAGCCGTCGTCGACAAGATCGGCGACGAAATTCTGCGTGTGCGGCACAGGCACGAAGGCGACCACTGCCTGGCTCATGCCAGCCGCAGCTGGTCGCGCCGCACGCGCACCGCGCAGGTTGAGCAGTTTCACCAGCTCATTCGGGGTGTCCAGCCCGTGCGTATCGTGCGGGGTGTTCAACAGGTGAAAGAGATCGTTCTGGCGACGCGAGCGCAACGCCTTCGCCACAGCCAGGGCGCGCAGCGTTTCATTTTCGCTAAACAGCATCCAATCGTGCGCCTGCTCCTCGGTGGGTGTGCCGTCGGTGCCGCGGACCTGGTGGATAGCCTGCAACCACTCCACCACGCGCGCCGGGGCATCCGGGATTGAACGCAGCGACTCGGTGCCGAAGTTGTGCGTCGCCGCGTCGATAAACTTGCGACGCCGTGCGATCAACTCGGCCTGCGAGGCATCTGGCTCGCCGAGATCCTTAGCCACCGAGAAGATGTCCACCCCCGAGCGCAGCGGGTGCGGCGCCTGGGTGACCGACCCATCGGCGTAGTCCACCACGGACACGGTCTCACCAACGCCGCGCAGGGCAGCGGTGTGGCGGGCGCGCAGCACGGGCATCGTGGAATAGGTATCTACGGCCTGGGAACACAACTCAGCGATGCGCGTGCGCAGCGGTGCTTCATTAATATCTTCATGATCAGCCAGCAGCGCCAGGGCAAGGGCCACATCGGCGGCGTACATGGCACCCATACCGGAACCGATAGGAATGTCAGATTCCACCGTGATGTCCATCCCGGTGGTCTCCCGCGAGAGCATCTGCCGTGAGATCAGGTTGTGCACAATACCCGCATAGCGCGTGCCTAAGCCAGGCGCGGCATCGTTGATAGAGGCCAGGGAGGCCTCGCCGACGACCTCGCGGACATGTTGGCCGCCTGCTTCGTCGACTTCGGCGGTGCGGAAGGTGACGTGCACGCTATCGTCGTCACGCGAAGAAAACGCCACCGCGGCGCGCAGCTGGGTTAAACCAACAATGGTGACACCACCGTAGTAGTCAACATTTTCCCCGATCAGTACCCAGGTGGCTGGTGCGTCTGCGATGTGCACTGGGCTCGAACCAGTGATGCGCTCGTGGGACTCGCGGACTCGATCGGCTGGTGGGGTATCTGGAGTGGTCCACAATGGCATTGAGATTGACCAACCTTTCGACTTCAAAACTCTTGAGGATATAACAAGACTACCAACGATGGGAGTAGGATGGCCTGCACCTAATTGAACAAGGAGGAACAAGACTGTGTCCGATGACAAGTTCTACTACAGCCCTTCCAGCGGTGAAGTAAGCCAGGGCAAACATGCAGGCTGGGACGACCGGATGGGCCCCTACGACACCGCCGAGGAAGCCGCCGAAGCCCTGTCCATTGCGAACAAGCGCAATGCGGCAGCAGACCGAGCTGAGGAAGCCGATGACAACTGGGGTGAGCCGGCCTCCTGGGAAAAAGACGAGAAGTAGCTAGCGGCGCTTCTTCTTCAGCTTGGCAAAACCGAACTTAATATCCGAAACCACGTCGTCGTATCCCTTGAGGGATGCGGCGGCGTTATCCATTTCTACCTGGTACAACATGCCGTAGGCGAAGGTGTCCTCGCCGCGCTCGCGAGCTGCTTCGGAGAAATCATGCAGGCGCTCGCGTGCGGTGACAGCATCCTGGAAATCGCCCAGCAGCGACTGCAGCTTCTTGCAGGAGCGAGCCAGCTTCGTGGTCTTCAGCTTCGATGCCTCACCGACCGCCTCGGCGGCGTAGCGCAGTTTCTTCGCGGTCTTGCGCATGTCGTGGACATAATCCTCGCGCTCGTGCAGGGAAAGCTCCGGATCGTTGTAGAAATCCACCACGCGCTGGTGACGCTTCATCAGCTTCTTGTAGGCCTCGGCCAGGTGGTCGTAGAGCACATCCGCCGGCGGGGTCGCAGCCTCTGCCTGCTCCGCGTCCTGCTGCGTCTCCACAGGAGGATGCGCGATGAGCTCGTCGATATCGTTGAGTAGTTCAAGGTAGCGCTTCGAGTTCAGCGCCTCGACGATCTTCGCGTGTGCGGCCTCGTATTCGGCGCGCATATCGCCGCGGATATGGGAGGCCGCAGTCTCGTCGACAAGACCCGTGACATCCGATTCCAGCAGGTCCTGGAAGCGCTCTTCGACAACCTCTGCGTCGCGCGCTGTGCCTAAGATGCTGGCGAGTTCCTTAAGCTCAGTGGAAATCCGCGCGAGATTATCCGAGACCAAGATGCCCTCGAAGGTTTCCAGGTGGCTGCGCAGTTCGCGGGTGGCTACGCGCATCTGGTGCACGGAATCCCACTCGTCGCGGCGGACCTTCGGATCCCAGCTAATCAGCGAGTCACGGTTGCCCTTCAGCGCCTCAACGACGGCGTGCGCCGGATGATCGAAGTCCAGGGTCTCGCCGGCCAGATGCGGTGGCAGCGGTGCCTCGTCCTGCGTGTGGCCCAGCGCCGAGACGAGCTTGCTTGGCGACGACGACACGCGCGCACCATGAGCAATGAGATAAGTGGTGGCCTGGCGGATCAGCTCGGAACCGTCATCGGTACCAGCCAGATCCCCGGCAAGCTCAACTTCCCATTCGCGCCAGGAGGTGCGCTCGCCGCCGGGAAGCAACGACCAAGCGGTAACGCGGTCGTCGCAGAACTCGGCCACAACCTTTTCCTCGCCGTACTCGCTAGCGCTGGCAAGCGCCGATTCGGTGCGGTGGTTATCTACCTGCGCGATGGGCTCAAGGGGCTGCTCGCGCACAATCGCCCGGATCTGCGAGAGCAGCTCGTCGGGGATGGTTGCAGGGTCAGTCAACTCCGCGGAGAGCTCGAGGCGGCCCTGGGTGGCGGGGAGCTTCAAGTGCCAGCCATCATCCTTGCCGCCGGTGCGACGACGCAGGGTCACCTTCGCGCGGGTCAGGCGCAGATCGCGGGTGTCATAGTAAATCGCCGAGAGATGATGCTCAGTGGTCGAGGCAATATGGTCCACGGCTTTCAATGCGGTGAGATCTGGGGTGGGAGTCGTTTCGTCGACAGAAAACTTCGCTTCTACTTCGAGAAAGCTCGGGGTGGACACGTCTTGGCCTCCTGGCACTAAAGATCGGACAAGTGAGCGGGCGTTTGGCCACGCGGGTCTGATTTTCTTAATTCTACTGCTGCATTCCCGCTACAGTTTAGAGTATGAACAGCCAACAAGAATTTGTGCTCAGCTCCGTTGAAGAACGTGGCATCCGGTTCATTCGGTTATGGTTCACGGATATTTCCGGTGCATTGAAGTCGATCATGATGAGCCCCTCCGAGCTCGAAGGGGCCTTTGAAGAGGGCGCCGGGTTCGATGGTTCCTCCATTGAGGGCTTCTCGCGGATCTCCGAGTCCGACACCTTGTTGCTGCCCGACCCGTCGACGTTCCGGATCCTGCCCTTTGATAGCGACGACCCGAACCTGCAAACAGCGCGCATGTTCTGCGACATCACCACCCCTGACGGTAGTCCTGCCTACGCCGACCCGCGCGACGTGCTGCGCCGCCAGGTCACCAAAGCGGGCGACGAGGGGTTTACGTGTATGGCCGCTCCCGAGATCGAGTTCTACGTCCTCGAGCGTGACCAGCATCATTCGCCCACCGATAACGGTGCCTACTTTGATCAGGCGACCTTTAATTCCGCGCCGACTTTTCGTCGTGAGGCGATGCTCGCCCTGGAATTTATGGGCATCGCCACCGAATTCTCCCACCACGAGGCCTCCCCGGGGCAGCAAGAGATCGACCTGCGCTACTCCGACGTGCTCTCCATGGCCGACAACGTGATGACCTTTCGCTACCTGATCAAAAACGTCGCCGCCTCCAACGGCGTCCAGGCCACGTTTATGCCGAAGCCGTTTAAGGAGCATGCGGGTTCGGCGATGCACACGCACTTCTCGCTCTTCGAGGGCGACACCAACGCCTTCCACGACCCAGACAACGAGATCGCGCTGTCGACAACCGGCAAGCAGTTCATCGCCGGCATCTTGGAGCATGCCCCGGAGATCTCCGCGGTGACAAACCAGTGGGTCAATTCCTACAAACGCCTCCAGTTCGGCGCCGAGGCACCGACGGCGGTGACCTGGGGAATTTCGAATCGCTCGGCGCTCGTGCGCGTGCCCACGTACCGCCTGAACAAGGAAGCTTCACGACGAATTGAGGTCCGCTCCCTCGACTCGGCCGTCAATCCCTATCTCGGATTCGCCGTCGTGCTTGCCGCTGGCCTGCGTGGTATTCGCGAGGAATACGTGCTGGGGGAGCCAGCCGAAGACGATGTGTTCGCGCTGACTCGCCGCGAGCGCCGCGCACTCGGGTACCGCGACCTGCCGACCTCGCTCGACGAGGCGCTGCGCCTGATGGAGAAGTCCGAATTCATGGCCGAGGTGCTAGGCGAGCAGGTCTTCGAATTCTTCCTGCGCTCGAAGTGGAACGAATGGCACGACTACACCGAGCAAATCACCCCGTGGGAGATTGATCGAAATCTTGACTTTTAGCTTGATTGTTAAGGAGCTACCATGACGCGCGCGACACTGCCTTCGGCGGCCAGCCTGGGCCTGAGAAGCGAACATGCCTCCACAGATATTGTCGAGCTCGGCTTCGATACCGAAGAGCTGCTCTACACTCTGGCGGGTTCGGGTGATCCGGACTTGGCGCTGAATGCGGCCAGGCGTCTGAAGATGAATCTGGACAGTGTTGAGGGCTCGGGAGCCGGATATAGCGAACTGCGCGCGGAACTGCAGGAGAACTCGACGCTGCGCACGCGCTTCTTCGCGTTGCTTGGTGGCTCGACAGCACTGGGAGATCACCTGGTTGCCCACCCAGAATTATGGCGCGAATTTGAGAAACCTGGACTGAGTACGGCAGAGATTTACCAGGCCATGCTCTCGTCGGTAAGCGCCGTGCCGGAGCCGTGGTGCGTGGGCACACCCGAGCTCGATCGGGCGGGCACGTACCGCGCCGGGATTGAGGGCAAGGACGCCAAGGTGGCGCTGCGCGGGGCCTACCGCACCCTGATGATGCGCATCGCCGCAGCTGACCTGGCCGGGACCTTCGCCGCGCGCAAGGGCTTCGGGGCAGACGAACCAAAACTGGAATTTACTAAGGTCACGGGTCTTCTCACCGACTGCGCCGACGCGGCGCTGACCGCCGCGCTTTCGGTTGCGGTGCGCCAGGTCTACGGCGACGAGGAAATGGATACCCAGCTGGCCGTCATGGCGATGGGCAAATGCGCGGCCCAGGAACTCAATTACATCTCGGATGTGGATGTCATCTTCATTGCCGAGCCCGCCACCTCGAAGGCGACACGTCTTGCCAGCGACTTCAACCGCATCGGATCGGCGTGTTTCTTCGAAGTGGATGCGAACCTGCGCCCCGAGGGCAAGTCCGGCGCGCTCGTGCGCACCGTCGATTCGCACGAAACCTATTACAAGCGCTGGGCCGAAACCTGGGAATTTCAGGCCCTTCTGAAATCCCGCCCCATGACCGGGCACCTGCCTTTGGCACGCGAATATAAAGAACGCATCGACCCGATGGTCTGGGAAGCTAGCCAGCGCGAAAGCTTCGTCGACGACATTCAGGCCATGCGCCGCCGAGTACTAGAAACGGTGCCGCAGGATATGCGCGACCGCGAGCTCAAGCTGGGCAACGGCGGCCTGCGTGATGTCGAATTTGCCGTGCAGCTCCTCCAATTGGTGCACGGTCGCGTGGATACATCGCTGCGTGTGTTGAACACCGTCAGGGCGCTGCGGGCGCTGAGCCTCGGCGGCTATGTCGGACGAGAAGACGCTGCGAACCTGATCAACACCTACGAGTTCCTGCGCCTGCTCGAGCACCGCCTGCAGCTGCACCGTTTCAAGCGTACCCACACGCTGCCCGCGGCGGACGATACCCAGAACCTGAAATGGTTGGCCTCGACGATCGGGCTGACCTCCTCGATGGAAAAATCCGCGGTGGAAAAGCTCCAAAGCGAGCTGCGCGGAGTGCGCCACGTGGTGTCGAATTTGCACGCGAAGCTGTTTTACCGCCCGCTGCTCAATTCCGTGGTTACGTTTACCGACGGCGAGGTCAATCTCACACCGGAGGCCGCGAAACTGCAGCTCTCTGCGCTGGGTTACAAGCACCCCGAGCGCGCCTTCGAGCACCTCACCGCGTTGGCGAAGGGCTCTTCGCGCAAGGCCAAGCTGCAGGCGATCCTGCTGCCCACACTCATGGAATGGCTCTCGGAGACAGCCGATCCCGACGCCGGCCTGCTCAATTACCGCAAGCTGTCCGATGCGGCTTTCGATCGCACGTGGTTCCTGCGCATGCTTCGCGACGAAGGCGTGGTCGGCCAGCGGCTCATGCACATTTTGGGTACCTCCCCGTACACCGCGGACCTGATTATTAAGGCCCCCGATGTAGTCAAACTGCTCGGCGATGGCGCGCAAAAACCCAAGTTGCTCGATGCCGCCCCGGATCAGGTGTACAAGGCGTTGATCGCCTCGTCGAAACGCCATAAAGATCCGGACAAGGCCGTCAGCGTGGCCCGCGCCCTGCGTCGCAGCGAACTCGCGCGCATCGCCTCGGCGGACCTGTTGGGATTTATGGACGTGCGCCAGGTCTGTATGGAGCTGACCTGGGTGTGGGAGGCGGTGCTTCAGGCGGCGCTGCTCGCCGAAGTTCGCGCCGACCTTGCCGCACGCGAGGATCGCGACGAGCCTTTGGCTCGCATTTCGGTGATCGGGATGGGCAGGCTGGGTGGTCAAGAACTCGGCTACGGTTCCGATGCCGACGTGATGATTGTGGCCGAACCCGTCGAAGGGGTTGACGAGCATGAGGCTCTGACCTGGGCGACGAAGATGATTGATCAGATGCGTCGTCGCTTAGCGAAGCCCTCTGGCGATCCGCCGATTGAGGTCGATTTGGGATTGCGTCCGGAGGGGCGCTCGGGTGCTGTCGCCCGGACCATCGCCTCCTATGAGCGCTACTACTCCGAGTGGGGAGAGGTCTGGGAGAAACAAGCACTCCAGCGTGCCTCGCATGTTGCGGGCGACCCGGATGTGGGCCTGAAATTTTTACACACCATTGATAAATTTCGCTACCCAGAAAACGGGGCGAGTGATGCGGATCTTCGCGAAGTCCGTCGGATCAAGGCGCGCGTGGACAACGAGCGCCTGCCGCGCGGCGCGGATAAGAATACTCATACCAAGCTGGGCCGCGGTGCACTCTCAGATATTGAGTGGACGATCCAGCTGATCACGATGATGCACGCTCATGAGTATCCGCAGTTGCACAACACTTCGACGCTCGAGGTGCTCGACTTCTTAAAAACCGACGAGGCGTCCGCCATTATCCGCGCGGAGCAAGTCACCATTTTGGAAGAGGCCTGGTTGATGGCCACGAATGCGCGCAACGCGCTTGTGCTTGTGCGCGGCAAGCGCAGCGACCAGCTGCCTAGCCCCGGGCCACAACTGGCGCAGGTCGCCGGTGCCGCGGGCTACGATCCGCACAATAACCAGGAGTTCCTCGAGGATTACCTGCGCGTGACCCGGCGTAGCCACCGCGTGGTGGAAGAAGTGTTCTGGGGTGAAGAGCCCAGCCACGAATACGACGAATAAGTTCTGTGCTGGTTTTTCAGGGTTTGTTTTCAGGGTTTGCCCCGATGCACGACTGCCCACCGCGGTCGTAGCATGGGGGCATGGCACTGAACATGACAATCAACCTCGACGACGCAACCTTCTCCGACCTCGTGGCTTTGGTCAAAGCAGCCGAGGTAGCAGGCATTGATAAGCGCGCACCCCTGACCCTGGAAGGCTCTGAGCTCTCCATCTCCGTGACCACCCCTGGAGTCACGGTCTTAGGCAGTGATCAATCCAACAACCGGACCACTCCGCAACCGAACATTGGCGATGCTGCGATCCGCAGCGTGATCGATATTTTGACCGGCCGCCAAGAACCGCCACGTTCTAATCAGTAAGCAACTACTCCGCGCTACTTGTCATCGTCGTGAGGCTGAGGTTCAGCCTCGTCGACGATGACAATTTTCTTTGCCTTCTCCTGTGCAGCTTTGCGCTTAATGGTCACGAACGTGGTGATCAGTCCGATCATGTAGACGAACCACACGGCGAACACGGCGAGCCACGCGAAGCGGAAATCAGTCCACTCGTAGGACTGACCATTAGACGAGAAGTCCAGCAAAAAGCCCACGAGCTGGGCTGCGATCATGGCGGCGAGGAAGCCACCCATGTTGCCGAAGCCGGTACCGGTGGCCACAACGCCGTTTGGCAGCTTCTCGCGGATCTGGTCGAAGCCAAAGTTTGCCGCTGGTGTTGCAAACGCCATGATGATGTTCAATACGACAATCGCAATCAGTCCGCGTGCATCAGGGGAGAGGAAGAACACCACCCAGGATGCGGTGTTGATGAGCGTTGCGATGAACACGACGTTGGTGCGTTTGTTACCAGCGCGGGCAGAGATAATGCCCATGATGGGGCCCGCGATGACAGCAGCAATGGTATTCGCCAGCAGCACTAAACCGGCGGTTGTCTCGGGGATACCCATGCCGAGTGTCATCAGTGGCATGCCCCACAAAAGCGCGAAGACGTTGACGTAGAGCATGGACACACCGTGAATGAAGAAGGCTTGCCAACAGATTGCCGATGTCAGCACTGTCTTCAGTGCCTGCCCCAACGACACTCGTCCTTCCCCGGAGCGTGCCTTTTCTTCGGCCTTAACTGGTGTGGAATCCTCCGGTGCGTCCGCCACCGCCACAAACGCCGCCAGCGAGACCAAGATGCCAATCGCACCGAGGGTGACAAAGGCAACGGTCCAGCCGCTGGTATTGAGCAACCACAAGAACGGCACGGCGGACAGGAACTGGCCGATCTGCCCAAAAGAAGCCGTGAGCTGCGTGAACACCGGTGTTTTCTTTAGTGGGAACCAGTACGGCAGGATGCGCATCACCGACAGGAAGGCGGTTGCATCGCCCATACCGATGAGAACTCGGGCAGCAATGGCAACCCAATAATTCGTGGTGAAACCAAGCATGATCTGCCCGATCGCCATGATCAGCGCACCGGCGACCAACATGCGGCGCGGACCGAAGCGGTCAATGAGCAGGCCCATCGGGATCTGTGAAAGGGCATAGACACCCACCTGCACCGAAGTGAACACGGCGATCCGCGACGCGTCGACCTGGAAGCGATCAATCGCATCCACACTGGCCACACCGAAAGATGTGCGCCCAAGAATGGCCACAATGTAGACAATGCAGGCAGCTGTCCAAACAGTCAGGGCTTTCGTCGTAACAACTTCACGGGGATCGGGTGTGGCCATGGCTGGTCACTCTACTCTCTCCCTCCAAATTAGACAGAAGTTGTATGGGGGAGAGGCGCACCCGTGCCTTAATGCCTCATTGTCGAGCGGAATCAGTAATGTGTAGGTGGTGGATTACATTTCAACTCGCGATGCCTCCCGCACGACGTACAAGTTCACCGACATCC
Organism: Corynebacterium lubricantis DSM 45231; assembly: GCF_000379425.1. Lineage (GTDB taxonomy): Bacteria > Actinomycetota > Actinomycetes > Mycobacteriales > Mycobacteriaceae > Corynebacterium > Corynebacterium lubricantis. Next base: position 157,558 of record NZ_KB902204.1, on the reverse strand, counting down.
TGCTGTCCGGCTTGGCGCCCGACGGCGGTTTGTACATGCCAGTTGAGTACCCGCAGATCAGCGGGGAAACGCTCACACAGTGGCGCACGCTGCTTGCGGAGAAGGGCTACGCGGCGCTCGCCGCCGAAATTCTCAAGCTCTATATCGACGACATCCCGGCCGCCGACATCGAAGCGATCACCGCGCGCGCCTACCGCACCCCAGTCTTCGAAACCGAAGACATCGTGCCGGTGACGCGTATCGACGAGCACCTGCTCATCGCTCACCTCTCCGACGGACCGACCGCGGCGTTTAAAGACATGGCGATGCAGCTGCTTGGCGAGCTCTTCGAGTACGAACTCGCGCGCCGCGACGAGACCATCAACATCCTTGGCGCCACCTCCGGTGACACCGGCTCGTCTGCCGAGTACGCCATGCGTGGACGCAAGGGCATCCGCGTGTTCATGCTCACCCCAGCCGGGCGCATGACCCCATTCCAGCAGGCACAGATGTTCGGCCTCGATGATCCGAACATCTTCAACATTGCCCTCGACGGCGTCTTCGACGACTGCCAGGACGTGGTCAAGGAAGTCAACGCCGACGCCGAGTTCAAGAAGCAATACCGCATCGGTGCCGTGAACTCGATCAACTGGGCACGCCTGTTGGCCCAGACCGTGTACTACGTCTCCACGTACCTGCGGGTCACCGAGAACAACAGCGAAAAGCTGTCCTTCTCCGTGCCCACTGGCAACTTCGGCGACATCTGCGCCGGCCACGTCGCACGCCAGATGGGCCTGCCAATCGATCGCCTGATCGTGGCTACCAACGAGAACGACGTGCTCAATGACTTCTTCACCAACGGCAAGTACATCCCTCGTTCGGCAGCGGAAACGGTGGCGACCTCGTCGCCAAGCATGGACATTTCGAAGGCGTCGAACTTCGAGCGCTTCATCTTCGACGTACTCGACCGCGATGCTGAGCGCACCGCGCAGTACTTCGGTGTGGACGTGAAGCAGGGCGGGTTCTCCCTGGAAGGAGAGGACTACCGTGCGAAGGTCCGCGACACCTACGGCTTCCTGTCCGGCAAGTCCACGCACGCCGATCGTCTGGTCACTATTCGCGAGACGAAGAACAACTTCGATGTCATGATCGACCCGCACACCGCCGACGGTGTGAAGGTGGCTCGCGACTGGCAGGACTCTGTGGAAACCGACATTGTAGTGCTTGAGACAGCGCTGCCCGTAAAATTCTCGGATACTATTGTCGAAGCAACCGGGGAAGCACCCGCCACACCGGAACGCTTCGCCGGGATCATGGACGCGGAGCGATTCGTGACCGATCTGCCCAACGATGCCGAGCAGGTGAAGCAGTTCATCGCCGATTCCATCGCAGCGGTAGATGTGAAATAGGCAAGATTTAAGGAGAGCGCATGGCACAAGAGCAATTTGCCGGCCCTGAGTATCACACCTCCTTTGACCCGGAGAAGTTCATTCGGGATTTAAAGGCCCAGGCTGATGCAGAGGCTGAGGCAGCAGCGGACGAAAACGAAAGCCACGAAGACGACGCGGAGCAGCAGTGAGCGTGACACCGTCGTCTGATTCGGATAGCAACGATAGTGGGCTGGCCACGTGGTCGGCCCTGATCGTCGTGGTCAGTTTCGCCGTCGCTGCCGTGGCTTGGTTGGGGTTTTCCGAATACGGAGGGGAACTGGGCGCTCAAGCAAACAGCAACCCCGAGTCCAATGTGGGGGCCGCAGCTCCGCCCGAACCGGGCTCGCAGACTGATCTGCACACGAATGCCGCCAGCGTGCTCACTCCAGTGTCAGCGCCGTGGGCGCCGGGCACTCTGATTCAGTCCACGGATCATTACCCGCAGCCCGGGGAAATGTTTAGCGCCCAGTCGTGCACCGTGGCATTTAGCTTTACCGGTGAAGACGGTCGCTCGTATGCAGTCACCGCCGGTCACTGCGGCAAAGAGGGCGACCTCGTGTGGCCCACCAACGCGATGTACGCCTGGGACTACGCCAGCGAGGCGGGCCACTACATCTATTCGGGCATGTACACCGAGCTCGCCGCGGGCAACGAGATGGGCACAGACATCGGAATCATCGAGATCACCGATCCGAACCGCGAGATGGAAGTCGTGGGCCAGCCCATCGAGACCGGCCTGATTCTCAATAGCGATCCCGCCGCCGAAGTGTGCAAAACCGGTGGAACGACGGGGTATACGTGTGGAGCATTCACCCAGTCGAATCGGACGCAAGTGGTGATGGCGGATTCCGGCGATGAAGTACGCACGCACGGCGATATTGCCCAGGTGTGCGCAGCCAAAGGAGACTCGGGCGGACCCGTGTTCAACGAGGTCAATGGGCGCTCTGCCATCATCGGTGTTGTCTCAGGCACCGAGGCGGGCACCGCAGTGGAGGATTGCTCCACCGATGCAGGACAGAACATGCTGATGTCCTTTTCCACCACGGCCCAGGCTCTTGAAGTAATTGATCAAGTCGTTCCCGATGTCGCCTGGAACGAACAGGGCTGGTAACTGAAAAGTTAGACGCGGGACCACAAATCGCGCGTCTGCGCCCCGTCCGGTCCGTATGCCGTCAGTGTGATGAGCCGGAGCTTCGGCAGCGTCTGGGAGAGTGAATCCCAGGAATCCACGATGGCCTTTTGCTCGGCTGTCGAGTCGGTAAACCACACGAACTCGGCGCGAGTCTGGCGTGCTTCTCCCGGGAAGTCCAGCACGGTGACGGCGTCGGCGTCGTCGTTAAGCGCTGCACTATACAGTGCGCTCATTGCCGCCGGATCCATACTGGAGTGGCAGAATCCGAACAGGTCGAACTGCATGTTGTCCTGCGTCTGCAACGACACCGTGTTCAGGCAATGATCGGCGAGCAGCGCATTAATATGCGACGTTGCGGTGTTCGGGTTGAGCTCGGCATCCGGGGTGAGTGTGCCCGTGAGCTCGAGGCCGGAGTGGGTATCGGTAACCACTGCGCCATCAATCAGCCAGGGTTGGACCTGGGCTTGGGCCGGAGCCGGGTCGCCGTTGAAGTCTGGAGCTGGGGGTTCTTTCCCGTAGGTGACGCCGGGGCGGTTATAGGCGTCGGCCTCGTGGCGTGCCAGCAGCACGATCGCAGTAATCGCGGCGATGAGCAACACCGCGACACCGAGATAGTACACAGGTGCGGGAACCTTGAAGCGGCTGTTGGAAGAAGTGCTCGTCACGCTTTCTTATCCTAGGTTATCGGCAGTCCGCTCAAGGCCATCCGGGGTCACCGCATATTCCACGATCTCGGAGTTGCCCTGAGCGACGTACGCCCGGATGTCTACTCCTGGGACTGCGCGCAGATCGGCGAGGTCGGACTCGGTGGCATCAAAGAAGTAAGCGTCGTAGCCGCCTGCAGGGTCGGTTGACTGGCGGATTTCATGCGGAGCGAAGTCCTGCAAAGCTTCAATCACGGAGGCAAATTCTGCGGTGTTCGCTTCCTCCTCGCAGGCAGATTTTATGGTGATCCTCGTGTCCCGGGCTTGCATGCCAGCGGCGTCGAAACCGTTGAAACACCACTGCGTAGTCATCGCGTTGACCGTGTTAACCAACCCCTCAGGATCGTCGAGCGAGGTAGGTGTCATCACCGCGTCCACGGCATATTCTTTGCCCTCGAAGTAAGACGAGGTGAACTTCGTCAGCGTTGCATCGGCGAAATACTCCGGATCCAACGCCTCGGCCATCGCAGGGGGCAATTCGATGTACATGATGAAGGAATCAACCGGTGTGCCCGTGGAATCATCGGGGCGGGCATCGCCGGTGAGATTCGAGGTGGATCGAGCACTCGTGGTTGTGCTCGTGGTTGTAGTTGGGGTGGGGACTGGGTTTGTGGGGCGCGTCGGATCTGCCGATGTTCCTGAACCACGGTCCTGGAAAAACCACACAGCAAGACCCGCGACGACAACCGCGATCACGATCACCGCGATAGCAACAAACACCACACCTACAGAACTGCCCTGAGACGAGCTCTCTTGCGATGAAGGTTCCTCGCCTGGCTTGTATTCGCCAAAGGGGTTCTGGCGGGGAGTGTGGGACATGCTCGTATTCCTTCTTGTCAATCGTCTCGTTGATGCTTTCGGGAGGTATCCCACAGGGTAGCGGAGGAGGCGCGCTAGAGTGTGGATCATGGCTACCCCAGAGTTCATCGTCGAAACGCGAAAAAAGATTGGCCACGACCCCATGTGGATCCCGGCAGTGTCTGCCGTTGTGCTCCGCGACTCCACGGACGATTCGCCGTGGGCCGTGCCCGAGGTGTTGTTAGTCAAGCGCGCCGACAACGGGGCATGGACTCCAGTGACCGGCATTTGTGACCCGGGCGTGGAGGCGCACGACGCGGCTCGTCGTGAAGTTCTGGAAGAAACCGGACTCCATGTCACCCCTGCCGCACTCCTGGGGGTGGGCACCGTCGGTCCCGTCGTCCATGTCAACGGCGACCATGCCAGCTACATGTCCATCGCCGTGCGCCTCGAGGCCGACGATCCTACGCTCGATCCCGTAGTCGGCGACGAGGAAAACGTCGAGGTGGGCTGGTATTCCATCGCGCACATGCCGGTTAAAGACCCGAAGTGGCGCCTGATCATCGCCGATGCTGCAGCTCAGCGCAAGCACCCGCAGCAGTTCACCCCGCGGCTGGGCTTTACCAAGCGGAATTAATTATTTTCTGGCTATTGTGGGGCCATGGCTGAGAAATTAGACACTACTGGCGTCGAGCGCATCCTGTGCGTCGTTGCCCACCCCGACGACCTGGAATATGGCATTTCTGCCGCCGTTGCCGCGTGGACCGCACAAGGCATCCAGGTGGATTACCTGCTCATGACCGCCGGTGAGGCCGGAATGAAGCGGCCTCCCGAGGTTGTGGCTCCACTTCGCGCGGCGGAGCAGCAGGCCGCCTGCGACATCGTCGGGGTTTCGTCTCTGACAATTCTTGATTTCCCGGACGGACAGATGGAACCGGGTGTTGCCGTGCGCCGCGCGATTGCTGGTGTGATCCGCGAGCGGAAGCCGGACTGGGTAGTAACCTCCAATTTCGCGTGGCAGGCACCGTGGGGCATCAACCACATCGATCACCGCATCACCGGCGAGGCCACGGGCGACGCCATCCGCGACGCCGACAACCGCTGGCTCTTCCCGGAACTCGGCGAGCCGCATAAGGCCACGAAGTTCCTCGTTGGCGGTGCCGCGGAGCCGACGCATTATGTCAATGTTGAGGGAGAGGCCTTTGACAAGGGCATCGCCTCGCTGGCCGCGCACAAGGAATACCTGGCCGATCTGCCGGATCATCCCTCGCCACGCGAGGTCCACGAATCGGCCACCGTGGCCGTCGGTGATTCGGCCTGTGCCGTCTGCTTCGCGGTATGGGACATGTAATAAGCTTCGGCGTTGATGTCAGCGAGCACCAGGACGGCATGTCGCTCGTGCGCGCGGCCGCCGAGGGCATCCGGTTCGCGGTGGTGCGCACCACCGACGGCACGTACAGGGATCGCACGTATCGCTCGCATATCGACGACGCCCTCTCCGCAGGTCTCGACGTCGCGGCCTATCACTATCTGCGCAGCCCTTCGGAGGGCACCACGGTTGCTGAACAGGTGTCGGCTTCCGTCTCCGTGATGGGCGCTAATGTGGTGCCGATCTGGATCGATTGCGAGACCCCGGCGGGTTTGTCTGTTGCTGATGTCCGCGCTGCTGTGTCGGAGTACCGATCGCGCGGGGTGCCGGTGTCAGGTGTGTACACGTATGCCCGGTATTGGCGCTGGCGCATGGGCAACCCAGACTCGCGTGAATTCGGCTCGCTGTGGCTGGCTAACTATGGCCTGGATATCCCGGGCACGCCTGCAGAAATCTATCGCGGCGATTCGGCTGGCGTGTGGTCGCGCCGGGTCGGTGGGCAAAGTCCTGTGATGTGGCAGTTCGGTTCGAACGCCCAGGTTGCGGGCTTTGCGGTGGATATCAACGCGGTGCGGGGATAAGTAAACCCCGAAGAATTCTCTTCGGGGTTTACTTTTGGCTTCTGGCGCTATTTAGACGTCGAAGTACAGCTCGAACTCGTGAGGAGTTGGGCGTACGCGAGAAGGCTGGATCTCGTTTTCGTACTTGAGGTTGATGTAAGTCTCGATCAGGTCCTCGGTGAACACGTCGCCTTCGGTGAGGAACTCGTGGTCTGCCTCGAGAGCAGCCAGCGAAGCCTCGAGGGAGGTTGGTGCCTGCGGGATGGACTTAGCTTCCTCAGGAGGCAGCTCGTAGAGGTCCTTGTCCACTGGAGCGTGTGGCTCGATGCGGTTCTTGATACCGTCCAGGCCAGCCATGAGCATTGCAGAGAAGCCCAGGTATGGGTTGCCTGATGGGTCCGGCGCACGGAACTCAATGCGCTTTGCCTTCGGGTTGGAGCCGGTAATTGGGATACGCACGGCAGCCGAGCGGTTACGCTGCGAGTACACCAGGTTGATCGGAGCCTCGAAGCCCTTCACCAGACGGTGGTAGGAGTTCAGGGTGGGGTTGGTGAACGCGAGCACAGCGCCAGCGTGGTGCAGGATGCCGCCGATGTAATAGCGAGCAATGTCAGACAGGCCGCCATAGCCGGACTCGTCGTAGAACAGTGGCTCACCGTCCTTCCACAGAGACTGGTGGACGTGCATGCCCGAGCCGTTGTCGCCTGCAAGTGGCTTCGGCATGAAGGTTGCTACCTTGCCGTGCTGTGCAGCGGTGTTCTTGATGATGTACTTGAACGACTGCAGATCATCCGCCGCTGCCAAGAGCGAGTTGAAGCGGTAGTTGATCTCGTTCTGGCCGCCGGTGCCCACCTCGTGGTGGAAGCGCTCCAGGTGGAAGCCAGCGTCGCGCAGGTTCTTCGCCATTGCGTCGCGAAGCTCCATGGTCTTGTCATAAGGAGGAACAGGGAAGTAGCCGCCCTTGACGCGAGTCTGGTTGCCCAGGTTTGGGGTGCCGTCGAGCTGGGTGTCGTTGCCGCGGTTCCACCAACCCTCATCGGAATCAAGCTCGTAGTACGCCTTGTTGGTGTCAGCGAAGTACTTCACCTTGTCGAAGATGTAGAACTCGGCCTCGGCGCCCATGGAAGCGGAATCCGCGATGCCGGTGGACTGCAGGTACTCCTCGGCCTTCGCTGCGACGTTGCGAGGGTCGCGGGAGAAAGGCTCACGCGTGAAAGGATCGTTGACGAAGAACTTCATGTTCAGCGTCTTCGTGGAACGGAACGGATCGATCCGGGCGGTGCTTGGGTCAGGCAGGAGCATCATGTCGGACTCGTCGATGGTGGTGAAACCACGCACGGAAGAGCCGTCGAATGCCAAGCCTTCCTCAGCGGCATCCTCGTCGAATTCGCTAGCTGGCATGGAGAAGTGCTGCTCAATACCGGGGACATCAGTGAAACGGACATCGAGGAATTCAATTTCCTCGTCCTTGATGTATTTGATTATGTCCTGAACATTTTCGAAGGCCACTGTGACGTCTCCTCGCTTGACTAATGTGTACGTGAAACGATGATACTTTAATATCTATCGCCCTATCAAAACAACGCGTCATATCTCACGTTTTTACCCCCACAATAACCCCGGCTAGGCTAGTGCGTATGGCAGAAAGAAAGCGCAGCTGGCTCGACGGACCGCAGATCCCCGGTGAAAACGACGAGATCGGGGAAGGTAAGTGGCCGGGTGAGAGAATCGGTCTCCCCGAGAAGGGATCCGGTGCTCAAGCCTCTGTTGCTCGACGCGCCGGGGCAGTGCTCATTGACTGGGTAATTGCCATGATCATTGCCTCCTTCATCATTATGTTCACTGATGCCCTCGGCGGGCAAGCAACGGTGCAGCTCTTAGTCTGGATCGTCATCGGCATTGTGGGCGGTTGGCTCTTTGCCCGCACTCCGGGGATGGCCCTGCTGGGTATGGGTGTCGCGCGCATCGATGTCGACGGTGCTCGCGTCGGCCTGTGGCGTGCAGCGGTGCGCACTATTTTGACGGCCTTTGTGCTCCCGGCGGCACTCGTAGATTCCGATGGACGTGGCATGCACGATCGCGCTACCGGCACCACGGTCATCATGGCGTAGGAGAGACTGGCTGATATTCCCGTGTGGTCGAAAACCATTATCGACCATGCGGGATTTTTCGTTGCCTCGACAACATGTGACCTGGGGAAATGCATAATGCAAACGTCGTGGATTTCCACGTGGTCGATAATGGGCCGCCAGCATTTTCGACCACACGGGCCCAGCACAGCAAAACACCCCGCACCGAAACGATCCGGTACGGGGGTGCTGAGCCAAACTAATCCAGGCTGAGCCAGAGGCAGTACTACTTGCCTCCGCGACGCTCCTGCATGCGGCGCATGCGGCGGTTCATACCTGCCATGTTCTGCGCCTGCTGTGGCATCGGGCCCTTCGGCATACCTGCCATGTTGCCACCGTGGACAGCGTCCATCGCGTCAACCTTCGCAGAGACCGAGTAGACCTCGTTCTTCTTGTAGTTGCGTGGGAACTTCAGCATGTGGCGCTGCAACTTCTTCAGTGGCACCTGCCCGGCTTCCTCGTCGGAGCCGACGTAGACCTCGTAGATGGGCACGCCAGCGAGCAGGCGATCAACGCGCTTGTGCTCCTTGGACATCATGGGCTTCAGGCGCTTCTGGTTGCCCTCGCCGACCAGGATCACACCGGGGTTACCTACGACGCGGTGAATCGTATCCATGTGGGTGTTCGCGGCAATACCAGTCTTGGTGACCCAGGCGATACCCACGGAGTTCTTCATGTTCTCCAGCGTCCACCCGGCGGCACCCGGGGTGTCGCCGACCTGGTCGTACATGGAGTTCTCCAGACGACGGGTGAAAATCCACAACGCAAGAACAGCACCCACCAGGATGCCCAGGAACAGCATGTACCATTCGCCGCCCCAGATCAGGCCAAGCAGGAAGAAGGCAACAGCCACACCCACCACGGCAAGCACCATGTAGGGGATCAGCTTCTTGTCGCGCTTGCGCTGCATCTGGAATGCCTGCCACATTTGCGACCGCGTTTGCTTGCGCTTTGAGCGCTTTGCGGCGCGCTCTTCCTTCTTCGCCGCCTTGTTGGCAGCCTTGTCACGTTTGGATTCAGCCATGGCCTCTACTTTAGCGGGTTGCCCCCAATTTGTTTAACTGCACCAACACTTAACGACGACTACCTGCGCGGCAGGTAATCGTCGTTAAGTTCATTTAAGTAAGGAACAACTAATGAGAAGCGACAGGGTGGTCCGTGGACTCGCCGTACTTCTCCAGCAGGGTCGAGGCCTCCTGGTCGGTGGCGCCCTGGGAGGTCTGCTTCAGGTGCTTGAGGTTCTCAGGCAGTTCGAAGCCGCGCTTTTCCATCGCCTCGACGTAAAGCTTGCCGGCGCGGTAGGAAGAACGGACCAGCGGGCCGGACATAACGGCGCCGAAGCCCATGTCGTAGGCAGCGTCGCGGTACTCGATGAACTCCTCAGGCTTCACCCAACGCTCGATTGGGTGGTAGCCAGGGCCCGGGCGCAGGTACTGAGTAATGGTGATGATGTCGGTGCCGGCATCAACCATGTCCTGCAGGGTGGTCAGAACTTCCTCGCGGGTCTCGCCCATGCCCAAGATCAGGTTGGACTTGGTAATCAGGCCGAACTCGTGGGCCTGGTTGATCACGTCGAGGGAGCGATCGTAGCGGAAAGCCGGGCGGATGCGACGGAAGATGCTTGGCACGGTCTCCAGGTTGTGGGCGAAGACCTCGGGGCGGGCCTCGAAGACTTCCTGCAGCAGATCAGGCTTGCCGGAGAAGTCAGGGGTGAGGTTCTCCACACCAGTGTTTGGGTTCAGCTCGTGGATCTTACGTACGACCTCGGCGTAGAGCCAGGCACCCTCGTCGTCGAGATCATCGCGGGTCACGCCGGTAATGGTGGCGTAGTTCAGGTTCATTTCCTGGATGGACTCAGCGACGCGCTGTGGCTCTTCGCGGTCGAGGGGATCCGGCTTCGCAGAGTTAATCATGCAGAAGTCGCAGCGGCGGGAGCAGTTGTTGCCGCCGATAAGGAAGGTAGCCTCGCGGGACTCCCAACATTCATGAATGTTCGGACATCCTGCCTCCTGACACACGGTGTGCAGGTCAGCGCCCTTCACCTTCTTCTTCATGTCCTCGTAATGCGGACCGGTCTTAACGGAGTTTCGGATCCAGCGCGGTTTGGACTCAATAGGAGTCTCCATGTTGCGCTTTTCGATGCGGAGTAGGCGGCGTCCTTCAGGTGCAATAGTCACAGTTACTTAGGTTATCTTTCGTTTCGAGATGTGTCGAGTACCCATAAACCTATGGGAGTATTAGTGCTTTTTGCGCAGGCCCTTTGACGGGTCCGGGGCTGACTTGAACGAATGATCTGCTACCGTCATCCGCCCCGAAAGAGTGTCATCCAACGCTTGGAGCAGGGGACCGGCCATATCGTCGGTGGTCACGTCGCGCCCCAGCTCCAAGCTGATGGAGGAGTTGTCGGCGTCATCGATCCCGCACGCGATGATGTGCTCGTAGTAATCCAGGGTGTTATTGCAGTTCAGGGCCATGCCGTGCATGGTCACTCCGCGGGTAATCCGGATGCCGATTGCGGCGATCTTGCGGTCGCGCTTCGGGGCGGCTGGATCGAGCGCCGGTGCCGTATCGGGAACCCACACGCCGCTGCGCCCGTCGATGCGACCGGCAGCGATCACGCCAGACTGGCGCACTGCGTGGATCAGAGCTTCCTCGATGCGGCGTACGTAGTCCACCACGTCAACGGGCTCGGCTAACTTCAAAATGGGGTAGACCACCAGTTGGCCCAACCCGTGCCAGGTGATGCGACCACCGCGGTCCACGTCGATCACGGGCAGGCCATTTGTCGGCCGATCTTCGGGCTGAGTGCGCTTGCCCGCCGTGTAGACGTTGGGGTGCTCGACCACGAGGATCGTATCGCTCACCTCGCCCGTGGCGCGTTTGGCAGCTAGGTCGGCCTGGAGGTCCCACGCCTCTTGATAATCAACAAGCCCCAGCTGGCGCACTTCAAGTGGCTCAGCCGAGGCTCGGATAGATTTGTCTGCAGGAAAGAACGGATCACGGGGTGCAGTCATACCCCGTGACTCTAGTCCACACCGTTAGCTTTTGCGTACTCCTCGGCGTTCATCAAAGGTCCAACTTCTTCAACCTCAACCTCGAAGAGCCAACCCGCGCCAAAGGGATCCGAGTTGATCAGCGAGTAGTCTGCGTCTACTGCCTCGTTGACGGCCGTAACGGTGCCGGTGACAGGAGCGTAGAGGTCAGAGACACTCTTGGTGGACTCCACCTCGCCACAGGTCTCGCCGTGGGTAACGGTGTCGCCGACCTCAGGAAGCTCGGCGAAGACGACCTCGCCGAGGCGCTCGGTAGCCACGGAGGTGATGCCCACGCGCACGGTGGTGCCCGCAGCAGCCTCTGGGGTGGAGTTGATCCACTCGTGGTCTTCGGAGTAGGAGAAATCGTTCGGCAAAGACATGTTCTAAGCTTCCTTTCGCGTGTAAAACGGTGTGTTACTGATAGTAAACGGATAACGACGGCCACGGATGTCAATCTCAACATCCGTTCCGATGTCCGCGCATTCAGGGTCGAGGTGCGCCAGCGCCACCGGGTAGCCCAAGGTCGGCGAAGGCTGGCCCGAGGTGACCACACCAATCTTGTGATCACCACGATAAACCTCGGCGCCCTCGCGCGCTGCGCGACGCTGATCGGAGGTCAGGCCAGCGATGACGGTTTCAGGGGCACGGTCGGCGATCGCTTGCTTGCCGACGAAGTCCATCTCCTTCTTCGCAAACGCCCGCGTCATCCCCGCCTCGACAGGGGTGACCTCTGTGGACAGCTCGTGTCCGTACAGCGGCATCGATGCCTCCAGGCGCAGGGAATCACGCGCCGCGAGACCAGCCGGTGCAGCCTTATCGACTAGGTAGTCCCAGATAACTTGGGCATCCTCGTTCGGCACATACAGCTCAAAGCCGTCCTCACCGGTGTAGCCGGTGCGGGCTACCAGCACGTCCGTGCCCTGCAAGCTCATAGGAGCGGCGGAGTAGTAGGAGAGCTGGTCGGGATCCTGGTCCAGCAGCGGCTGAAGGATAGCTACGGAATCCGGGCCTTGCACTGCAATGAGCGCAGTCTCTAGGGACTGGTTGCTCAGCGCGACCTCGAAATCGCCGAGGCGCTCCTGGAAGGCCTGCCAGACAGTATCCGTATTGGAGGCATTCGGCACAACGAGGTAGTCCTCCTCGGCGAGCCTGTAGGAAATCAGGTCGTCGAGAATTCCGCCGTCTTCGTTGACGATCATCGAGTACTTTGCCTTACCCACTTTCAGGGTGGACAAAGTGGAAATGAGCGCGTAGTCCAAAAACGCACCCGCATCCGGGCCAGTCACCGAGATCTCGCCCATATGCGAGAGATCGAACAGGCCGGCGGTGGAGCGCACGGCGCGGTGCTCGTCGAGCTCGTTGCCATACTTCAGGGGCATGTCCCAGCCACCGAAGTCAGTGAACGAAGCGCCCAATTTCTCGTGGGCCGCGTGGAGTGGGGATTGAGCCATGGGTTCAGGGTCTCCTTATTCTTATTCGGAAATATCGAAAGCTTCAGGTGGTGGGCAGGAGCAGACGAGGTTACGGTCGCCGTAGGCCTCGTCGATACGCCGTACTGGCGGGAAGTACTTGTAGCGGCGCAGCTCAGGCACGGGGTAGGCGGCCTTTTCGCGTCCGAACGAGTACTCCCACTCGTCGCGGCTGACCGACAGTGCGGTAAATGGTGCGTGCGCCATCACCGAGTCCTCGTAGGCAACCTCGCCGTCGATGATCTCCTGGATCTCCGCGCGGATGGTGCGCATCGCGGTGATGAAGCGATCCACCTCTTCCTTGTCCTCCGATTCGGTGGGTTCGACCATCAGCGTGCCAGCCACAGGGAACGCCAGGGTCGGGGCGTGGAAGCCGAAGTCCACGAGGCGCTTACACACGTCCGTGGCCGTTACGCCAGAGCGATCGGTCAGCTCGCGCAGATCCAAGATGCACTCGTGCCCAACCAGGCCCTCGTTGCCGGTGTAGAGAATAGGGAAGTCATCGCCGAGCTCGCGGGCAATGTAGTTCGCGCCCAGAATAGCGTGCGCCGTCGCGTGGGCCAGGCCCTCGTAACCGGTCATCGCAATGTAGGCCCAGGAGATGGGCAGCACACCGGCGGAGCCATACTTCGAGCCGTTGTTCGGCACACCCGTGCCCACCTCGGCAGGAGCGATCGGATCGACCCCATTCGGATCGGTCGGCAGGAATGGCACGAGGTGCTCGGCCACGCCGATCGGGCCAACACCTGGGCCACCGCCGCCGTGCGGGATGGTAAAGGTCTTGTGCAGATTCAGGTGCGAGACATCGCCGCCGAAATCACCCGGGCGGGCAATACCAGTCAGCGCGTTCATATTCGCGCCGTCGATGTAGACCTGACCGCCGACCGCGTGGACCTTGTCGGTCACGTCGCGGACCTCAGGGTCAAATACGCCGTGAGTCGACGGGTAGGTGATCATAATGCCAGCGACGTGTGGGCCGTGCTCTTCCAGCTTCGCATCCAGATCAGCCAAGTCGATCGCGCCGTTCTCAGCGGTCTTGACCACCACGACACGAAGGTTCGCAAGAGTCGCGGACGCGGCGTTGGTGCCGTGTGCAGAGGCCGGGATCAGGCAGATATCGCGGTCATTGTCGCCATTGGCCACGTGGTAGCGGCGGATAGCCAGAAGACCAGCCAGCTCACCCTGGGAACCAGCGTTAGGCTGCACCGACACCTTGGCGTAGCCGGTCAGCTCCGCCAGCCAGGTCTCCAGCTCGCCGATCAGCTCGCGCCAGCCCTCGGTGTAGGCATCCGGGGTGTATGGGTGCACGTTGGCAAACCCAGGCCAGGTAATCGCCTCGAGGCCAGCGGTCGGGTTGAGCTTCATGGTGCACGAACCCAGCGGGATCATCGTGCGATCAAGAGCCAGATCCTTATCACCCAGCAGGCGGATGTAGCGCATGATCTGAGTCTCGGAGTGGTACTTGTTAAACACATCGTGCTGCAGCGGGGTCTCCGCGCGCAGCAGCGCCTCCGGCAGCGGGAAGGCGCCCTCGTCGGAAATCTTCAGAATGCCAAAACCGCCGAGCAGTGCACCGAGATCATCCATCGAGGTGTCCTCGCCGAAGCTCACGGCCACGGTGTCCGCGTCGATGGCGCGCACCAGGTAGCCGGTCTCGGCCAGCGTATCCACGATGCCTTGCGCCTTGCCCGGCACCTCGACGGTCACGGTGTCGAAGAAGTCCGCGTGCTTGACGGTCAAGCCCGCATCGCTTATCGACGACGCGAAGCGCTCAGCCCAGGAATGCACCTGCTCCGCGATGGCCTTCAAACCGGAGGGGCCATGGTAGACGGCGTAGAAGGACGCAGTGACGGCCAAAAGCGCCTGAGCCGTACAAATATTACTGGTCGCGCGCTCGCGGCGGATGTGCTGCTCGCGGGTTTGCAGCGCTAGGCGGTAGGCCGGGGTCTCCTCGGCATCCTTGGAAACACCGACAAGGCGACCGGGCATCTGGCGCTTCAGCTTGTCGCTGACCGCCATGTACGCGGCGTGTGGGCCACCGTAAAACAGCGGCACACCGAAGCGCTGGGTCGAACCCACCACGATGTCAGCGCCCATGGCACCGGGGCTCTCCAGCAGCATCAGAGCCAGTGGATCAGCGGTCAGCGACGCTAAGCCACCACGCTCATGGACCGCGTCGATGATCGGTTTCGGATCGCCAATATCGCCCTCGGTGCCTGGGTAGGCAATAACCACACCGACCAAATCCTCGCCGACCAGGGCAGAATCAAGGGCGGTGACCTCCACTTCCAGATCGATGGCGCGGGCACGCTCGGAAGCAACGGCAATTACTTGTGGGTGCAGGCGCTGATCAAGAACGACGCGGCGGCCCTTCTTCACAGCACGGCTCATCAACCCGACTGCCTCGGCGACGGCAGAGGCTTCGTCGAGAAGCGATGCATTCGAAATCGGCAGACCGGTCAGCTCTTGGACCATGGTCTGGAAATTCAACAGTGCCTCGAGGCGGCCCTGGGAAATCTCAGGCTGATACGGGGTGTACGCGGTGTACCAGCCGGCGTCCTCGATGACACCGCGGCGGATCACCGGTGGCGTGAGAGTAGAGGAGTAACCCTGGCCATAAAATGCCTTGAGGACCTTGTTCTTGCCGGCGAGCTCGCGTAGGCGGTTCTGAGCCTCATTCTCGGTGAGTGCGGGTGGAAGTTGTGGGGCAACCTCAGCCTTCACGCTCGGTGGAAGAGCAGCGTCGACGAGGGCATCCAGCGATTCATAACCAACGCTCTCAAGCATTCCTTCCCGTTCGAGGGCATCTGGCCCTACATGACGGTGAATGAAGGCCGCTGATTCTGCCAACGGTGGCAATGCCATACTGATGCTCCTTATATAGGGGAGAAATTAGTTATGTCCCAGATCATATTCTGTTTGGGCCAACCGGTGGGAGGGAATTACAAAACCGCCATGTCCCAGGGGTGGGACATGGCGGTTTTGTTCTAACTTATCCGGTTTTTATGTCGGATTAGAGCTCGAGATCAGACTCGAAGTCACCGGCCTCGATGCGGTCCTTGATGGTGGTGACGAAGCGACCTGCATCTGCGCCGTCGACCAGTTGGTGGTCGTAGGTGAATGGCAGGTAGCACATCTGGCGGATCGCGATGGAGTCCACGCCATCCTCGGTGATGATCACTGGGCGCTTCTCAATCGCAGCGGTGCCCAAGATGCCAGCCTGTGGAGGAGTCAGCACTGGAGTATCCAGCAGTGCACCCTCGGAACCAATGTTGGTCACGGTGAAGGTAGCACCAGCCAGATCGTCTGGGCGCAGCTTCTTGTTGCGTGCACGCTCAGCCAGCTCGACGATGGCCTTTGCGATACCAGCCAGGCTCAGGTCCTGTGCCTTCTTGATCACTGGAACCAGCAGACCCTGTGGGGTATCCACTGCCACGCCGATGTTCACGTCTGGGTGGTAGGTGATTTCCTTCGCCTCAGCGTTGTAGGAAGCGTTCACGTTCGGGTGCGAGACCAGAGCCTCAGCAGCAGCCTTGATGAAGAAGGCTAGGTACGTGATGTTCACGCCGTGCTTTTCGACGAATGCCGGCTTCACGCGCTTACGCAGATCAGCAACGCGGGTGACATCGACTTCTTGCACGTGGGTGAGCTGTGCAGTGGTCTGCAGGGACTCGACCATCTTGGAAGCGGTGATCTCGCGGATGCGGTTGACCTTCTGGGTAGTGCCGATCAGGGAGGCCTTCTCTGGGTCAACTGACTTGGTGGACCAGTTCGCGCGCTCGCCTTTCGGTGCCGCTGCTGCGGCAGGTGCTGCTGCTGCAGGAGCTTCGCCCTGAGCTGCTGCCAGAACGTCCTGCTTGCGGATGCGGCCACCGACGCCGGTGCCCTCGACCGAGTTCAGGTCCACACCGTGCTTCTCGGCGAGCTTGCGTACCAGTGGGGTCACGTAAGGCACGTTGCCGGAGTTGTTGACCTGGGTGGAGGTGGTTGCTTCCTTCGGTGCAGCTGCTGCTGGCTGTGCTGGAGCAGCTGGCTTTGGAGCTTCCTGCTTTGGCTCTTCCTTAGGTGCTGCTGGCTGTGCCGGTGCTGCAGGTGCTGCTTCCTGCTTTGGTGCCTCTGCCTGTGCTGGCTCTGCTGCAGCTGGTGCTGCGTTGGCGTCGCCGACGCGTGCGATGACTTCGCCGACCTCGACGGTGTCGTCTTCCTGGGCAAGGATTTCTACCAGGGTGCCTGCTACTGGCGATGGGATCTCGGTGTCGACCTTGTCGGTGGAGACCTCGAGTAGTGGTTCGTCGACCTCAACGGTGTCGCCGACCTGCTTGAGCCAGGTAGTAATGGTGCCCTCGGTGACGGACTCGCCGAGTTCTGGCATTTCTACGTCGGTTGCGGAACCGGAAGCAGCAGCTGGTGCAGGTGCTGCAGGCTCAGCTGGTGCCTCTGCCTGTGCAGGTGCTGCGTTGGCGTCGCCGACGCGTGCGATNACTTCGCCGACCTCGACGGTGTCGTCTTCCTGGGCAAGGATTTCTACCAGGGTGCCTGCTACTGGCGATGGGATCTCGGTGTCGACCTTGTCGGTGGAGACCTCGAGTAGTGGTTCGTCGACCTCAACGGTGTCGCCGACCTGCTTGAGCCAGGTAGTAATGGTGCCCTCGGTGACGGACTCGCCGAGTTCTGGCATTTCTACGTCGGTTGCGGAACCGGAAGCAGCAGCTGGTGCAGGTGCTGCAGGCTCAGCTGGTGCCTCTGCCTGTGCAGGTGCTGCAGGCTCAGCTGGTGCCTCTGCCTGTGCAGGTGCTGCGTTGGCGTCGCCGACGCGTGCGATAACTTCGCCGACCTCGACGGTGTCATCTTCTTCGGCCAAGATTTCTACCAGGGTGCCTGCTACTGGCGATGGGATCTCGGTGTCGACCTTGTCAGTGGAGACCTCGAGCAATGGTTCATCAACCTCGACGGTATCTCCGACCTGCTTGAGCCACGTGGTAATCGTGCCTTCGGTGACGGATTCGCCCAGCTCGGGCATCTCAACAGAGTGCGCCATGTTTTAAAGTCTCCTCGAAATTAGTTAAACGGAAGCATTTGTCCCACAAGGATACCCGCTTTATAAGTGTTCTGGGGTCTAAGGGTCTAGACACTGGGGCATTCTTTTCCTACCCCCGTTCCGACGTATGATGGGGGAGTGTTCAACCTATTCGGCAATAAAAAGCGGTCGTCCCCGCTCAAGCCACCGCGTGGCCCAGGGGAGACGATCCGGCCTGAGGATGCCACATACCTAAAGCAGTGGCTGCAAGGGCGCGCCTTCGTGGAAGGGTTCATCGAACCCGAGACGCTGGTCAATGAGATGTCCATTGTCTTGGTGGATGAAAAGGGCGACCATACCCGCCGCAGAATCGGCGGACCGAAGGGGATCGGCGCGGTGACCAAGCTGCTCGACATCCCCATCTACGACGTGGAAGAGACCGGCTATCCGGAGCGGATGCGTCGTCGTATAGAGCAAGAGCGCATCCTGCGGAAGCGCGCCGAGCAACGCGAACGCCGCGCGAAGTTCGACAAAGGCGAACACCCGGACGCCTAAAATCTCAACTATGGCATCCGGGTGTCGGGTCGGGCGTGCGGAAGGTGCGCTAGGCCTGAGACTCTTTGAGCTGGCGTAGTTCGTCGCGCACAGCGCGCTCTGCGTTCCACCGCTTAGTCACGTCACGCAGGATGGCTGCGATGCCTTCGATCTTGCCTTCAGCATCCTTGAGCATGGTGATGGAGAATTCCAAGGAAATCTTCTCTCCAGTGGACTTCAACGCCGGTGCGGACAAAGGTTCCTGCCCGTAGCGGGTCACGCCGGTTTCCATCACACGGTCCCACCCGGTCCAGTGGGCATCCCGGTGCTTCTCGGGGATGATCAGGTCCAGGGACTTACCCAAGGCCTCCTCCCGGGAATAGCCGAAGAGGGTGGTGGCTGCGTCGTTCCATAAGCGGATCACGCCAGTCTTATCGGCGTAAATCACGGCATCAAGTGTGGTTTCCGAAATAATCCGTGTGGAAAGTTCGGTGGCATTGGTGTCGTTCTCGCTCATGGGGACCTCCTGAATTAAGGCTAGATTAGGGCCGGACAGTAATTGTTAGAGAAAAGTCTAACTATTTCTCTGCAAGTGTACGCAAAACATCGACGACGGTGCGCACGCCAAAGCCGGTTGCGCGCTTCGGCGTGTAACCAAACACCGAGCTGGTATTAAAAGCAGGACCGGCGATGTCGATGTGTGCCCACTGAATGTCTTCGCCCACGAACGCCTCGATATAGCGTCCAGCAACGAGCATGCCGCCGTTGCGCGAGTTGTGGCTGTTGCGCACGTCGGCGATGGGAGACTTGAGATCCTCAGCGGTTTCCTCTGGCAGAGGCATCGACCAGGCTGGCTCGCCGGCGTCGCGACCAATCTCGGCGACTTGGTCGCGGAACTCCTCGGTGCCCATCACACCGGCGGTGCGTGCGCCAAGTGCCACCATTTGGGCACCGGTTAGTGTTGCAGCGTCGATCAGGTAATCGGGCTTTTCCTCGGAGGCGCGTGCCACGGCATCGGCTAGCACCAAGCGTCCCTCGGCATCCGTGTTGATGATCTCCGAAGTCTTTCCACCGTAGTGTGTGATCACATCGCCGGGGCGCTGCGCAGTACCGGAAGGCATGTTTTCGGCCATGGACAGCCAGGTATCAATGTGGATCGGTAGCTTTAGGCGAGCTGCCGCAATGGTGGCTCCGAGCATGGCTGCCGAACCGCCCATGTCCGAGATCATGTCTTCCATCTTCGAACCCGGCTTCAAAGAAATACCACCGGTATCGAAGGTGATGCCCTTGCCCACCAGGGCCACCTCTGACGTCGCCTTACGCGGAGCCCAGGTCAGACGTACCAAACGCGGTGGGCGCGAAGAACCCTTGCCCACGTTGATCAGGCCACCATAGCCACCTTTTTCGAGCGCCTTTTCGTCCAGCACGTCGACCTTAAGACCGACGGACTTGGCGGTATCAGCCACAAACTCGGCGTAGACCTCGGGGTAGAGATAGTTCGACGGGGTGTTTACCAAGTCGCGCGCCAGGTTGACCGATTCCGCAATGACGGTGGCCGTGACAAATTCTTCCTTCTCGGACTTGTCGCCCACAACGGTAATCGTTGGGGGTGTGTCGTCGGAATCAGAATCGGACGAAGCGGACTTGAACCCATCCCATGCGTAGCCACCGAGCAGCAGACCTTCAACAAGAGGACCGATGCCGAACTCAGAGCTCACTACAGCGGTCTCAACTTTTTTCAGCGAACGCGCCACGGTGCCGGCGGCACGGCGGACGGTTTCGGCATCGATGTCGTCGGAGTCGCCGAGACCGAAGGAGATGACCAGTTGATCGTCGACAAGCACGCGTGTGACCTCGTCGGCCGCACCGGTGGCACCCACGGCCTCGAGTGAGGCCAGCAAACCCTCCGGAACCAACGCGGTGACCGGCACCTCCAGCGAGTCACCCTTGGTGACGGGGACCAACACCGCACCCGGGTGCTTGGGAGCCTTGGTGGCGAACTCGACGTTGGGCACGCGACCGGTGACAGGCAATGTGAAACTCATAAAATCTTGTCCTTTCTTTGACTACCCACGAGCATATCTACTTCCCAGAAATGGGCGCGAGTATGTTTGTACCCATGACGTCTCTTGAATTCACGGTCGAAAAGACCACAAACCCCACGACAGGAGCGGACTTAGAAGCCATCTTGGCAAATCCGCATTTCGGTAAGAAATTCACCGATCATATGATCACCATCGAATGGACCGAGGAGAAGGGCTGGCACGATGCCCGCCTGCGCCCCTACGAGGCATTCGCCATGGACCCGGCCTCGACGGTGTTTCACTATGGCCAGGCCATCTTCGAAGGTCTGAAGGCCTACCGCCAGCCGGACGGCTCGATTGCTACGTTCCGGCCGGAGCAAAACGCGCAGCGCATGCAGCGCTCCGCTAAGCGCATGGCTATGCCACCGCTGCCGGAGGACACCTTCATCGAGGCACTGCGCCTGCTGGTCGACGTTGACCGTGATTGGGTTCCTGCCGCGGGCGGAGAAGCAGCGCTTTACCTGCGCCCCTTCATGATCTCCACCGAGGTCTCTCTGGGAGTCTCGCCAGCAAACGCCTACCGCTTCGCTGTCATCGCGTCCCCGTCGGGCGCGTACTTCAAGGGCGGCCTGAAGCCGGTGTCCGTGTGGCTGTCCGAGGATTACACCCGCGCAGCCCCAGGCGGCACCGGTGATGCCAAGTTCGCCGGCAACTACGCCATGTCGCTGCTCGCGCAGGCTCAGGCCGAGGAAAAGGGCTGCGACCAGGTCGTGTGGCTGGACGGTATCGAGCACACCTACATCGAAGAAATGGGCGGCATGAACCTCATGTTCGTCTATGGCGAGGGCGAGAACGCCAAGGTTGTCACCCCTGAGCTCTCCGGCTCCCTGCTGCCCGGCGTGACCCGTGACTCGCTGCTCCAGGTTGCGCGCGACTTGGGCTATGAGACGGTGGAGCGTCGCATCTCCAAGTTCGAGTGGGCCGATGATGCCCGCTCGGGCGCGATGACCGAGACCTTGGCCTGTGGCACCGCAGCGGTGATCACCCCGGTGGGTCGCGTTCTCTCCAACCACGGCGAGTTCCTGGTGAACAACAACGAGCCAGGTACCGTCACCATGCAGTTGCGCGAGCGCCTCACCGGCATCCAGCGCGGCGTCGTTGAAGACACCCACGGTTGGGTGTACACCCTCGTTTCGGCGTAACCCGCACGACCCAAGAGACACGTTCAGAGACAAAATCTAGAGACAAAAAACTCCGTGGCCACCCATACCACGGAGTTTTTCTTTGCCCGTTTTTTAAGAAGAGCTTTCGCTTTACGACGATTCCCGCGCTTCCATTTCCTCACCGACTAATTGGGCGCCAGCGTTGAGCAGTGGCAGTGCTGCGAGCGAGCCCGCGCCCTGGCCGGTGGTCATCTCAAGAGCAATCAGGGGAGTCAGGCCCAAGGCTTGGAGACAGACTAGGTGGCAGGGCTCCGGTGAGAGCTGACCTGCCTGCAGCCAATCCTTTGTTCCCGGTGCGAGCCGCTCCGCCACATAGGCGGCGACGGTGACATACGCTCCGTCGATAAGCAAAGGCGTGCGGCGCACGGCGGACTGCGCGATTAGACCGACAAGGACGACGAAACATGGCGCGGAGATCTTGGTCAGCACGGCCTCGACATCGTCGCGCTGTGTGCGGACCCGAAACATCGCGTCGCGTACGACGGCAACCTTGCGCTTCCAGCCTTCGTCGTCGATGCCGGAACCTGGCCCCACCGCGACGACTGGTTCCGTGCGAGTCAGCGCGCCGAAAACGGCAGCGGCAATGGTGGTGTTTCCCACACCCAAATCCGCCGGAATGATCAGATCGGTGCCCGCATCGATTTCCTGGTCGGCGAGGTGCTTGCCAATCTCGAGTGCGCGTTGGAACTGCTCAGGTGTCATCGCATCCTCGACATCGATAGCACCTGTAGACCGCGACACGCGCTCGTCGCCCCAGGCCTCATGGTCGAGGGAGACATCAATCAGGCGCACAGACGAACCGGTTGTGCGCGCCAGCGTGTGCACTGGGCCTCCACCGGACTGAATCTCCAATGCCTGTTGTACGGATGCGTCGGCATCAAGGGCGGAAACACCACGCTGCGCGATGCCGTGATCGCCAGCGATGACAAGAGTGCGGGTCTGCTCAAAGGAGCGGGGGACATGCGTGCCCTGGCAGGACGCAGCCCACGCGCCCACGTCGGTCAAACGGCCAAAGGAGCGACCCCGCGGAGTTGTGTTGATGGAAGCAACTACTTGCGAGTAAATTGCCTGGTCTGGGGGATTAACAGCGGGAAACACCAAAGATCACACTCCGAAAGGATGCACGGTTAAAGAAGCAGAACCAAGCATAACCCTTAGACGTCCGCTCCGATTTCTACCTGAGGCTTCGGAGTACGCCACTTGCGTGGCTGGGAGGCACGGGAATAGGCATACATGCCCAGACCAAAGCCGGTGACGTTGGAGTCAGGGAACTTCTCGCGAGCCGCCTTGTTCGCGCCGCGACCAATGGCCACACCCTCGACGATCAGTACGAAGATGAAGACTAGGGCGACCAGCGACAAGATATTGGCCAGAGCTGGGAACCACTGGCCCAGCAACATGACAACCAACAGGATCAATGCGGCCGGCATGACCCAGTTGTTCATGTGCTTGCGGGAGTCAACCCAGTTACGGACATAGGCGCGCTCCGGGCCACGGTCGCGGTCCATGAGGTAGCGTTCGTCGCCGGCATCCATGCGTGCCTGGACCTCTTTATTGCGCGCGCGGTTTTCTTCGCGGTTCTTGCGCTTATATTCTTTCCACTCCTGCTTCGTCATGGACTTTTTCAGTTCCTTATGACGCTGAGCAGATTCAGCAGTGGTCATCGCATTAGGGTCGCGCACGACGCCGCGGGCGATTTCTTGATCGCGGCGCTTCGGAGTTTCCTTGCCCTTCGGAGGGGTGTAGCCCTTGGGGAGGGGTTTTTCGGCGTTCTCTGACGCAGCAGAGCCAGCGGCGCCTTCTTGCGCCTGAGCATCGGTTGCGTCGGTGTCGTTTGAATCAGATTTCTGCCAGGGGAGTTTCACCCTATTAAGGCTACAAGGTGCAAAAAGATTTCGGGAATAAGGGTGGGATCAATGGTGTTAAACGAAGTAATGCCGGCGGGTAGCTCTGCTCCCTACCAACTTCTGATTCTGAAGAGTAGGGTGTACAGCAAACCCGGTTGTTTGTCCGGTGAATGAAGCAAATATCTAAAAGGTCCCTAGAAGTTTCAAGGAGAAAATATGACCGCGCCAACTTCCTCCACTGGTGTCATTCTCACCGACGAGGCCGCAGCTAAGGCAAAGGGCCTGCTCGACCAAGAAGGTCGCGACGACTTGTCCCTGCGCATCGCAGTTCAGCCTGGCGGATGCGCAGGTCTGCGTTACCAGCTTTACTTCGATGACCGTGAGCTCGACGGCGACAAGGCTGATGTCGTCGGCGGTGTACGCATGGTCGTAGACAAGATGAGTGTTCCATACCTCGCTGGTGCCACCATCGACTTCGCTGATTCGATTGAAGCTCAGGGTTTCACCATTGACAACCCGAACGCTGGCGGATCCTGCGCCTGTGGAGATTCTTTCAACTAAATCCTCGTTGAAGCTACTGAAGCTATAGCCCCAAAAACCTGCATGGTTTTTGGGGCTATATTTGTGAGTATCAATCAAAATGTGGAGAAAGAGGAATAATGCAGCCAGTCCCAGAATTTGTCAGGGAAAGGGGCCTGCGCACCTTCGACGAATTCATGAACTACGACGTGGGTTCGATCCGCAGTTATCGTTTGATCATGCCGGATACTCTCCGCTATAGCGCGGAACCCAATGACAAGACGGGCTTCGGTTTCGCACTGGGATTCCCGGAGGCTACACAGGGGTTCAAGCGCACGGTCAACGCTCCCGAGTCTTTGTCGGGTATCACCGGGCTCAAGCAACGCCGTCAGCTCAAAGGTCTTCTCCGTGACGCGTGGGATATTCACGACGAGGCGGATTACAACCGTGCCTTCGAGTTTTTGCTCAGCGGGCAAGATACGGGCACGGAAGAATTAGGGGAGGCGCTGTCGTCGTCAAGCATGCGAAAGCACTGCGACCCGACGGGTGTCCTGCTTCCTTCGCCACTGCCTACCTCTTTGGAAGCGTGGACGCTGCGGCGCATTGCTAGCCTTGCCTATATTGGTGGTTCGCTGGGCTGGGCGAATGTCGACGAGCTTGCCGCGCCGATGGCGCAGGTCGGTCAGCGCGCACGGGACCACTACACCTCGTGGCGCGGGTTCAATGAGGCATATCACTGCGCTTTAGTCATGCATTCCGAGGGCGGGCATGTGGCATGGATGAACATGCTCTACCTCAACTACTTCGAACGGCAGGACACCTCGCCGTGGGTTGTCCTGCCGTTCGCCGATACCGCTAAAGCTTGACCGGGTAGTCGCGCTGTTCGATCTGTGGATCAATTCGCTTTTCGACGAAGATACCGTGCCAAATCATGAACGCCAGAACCGTCCAGAGACGACGGGAATGGTCGCTGACACCATCACGGTGTTCCTTCAGCATCTCTAGGACCTCGTGGCGGTTGAAGATGTCATCGGTCTGGGACTCGTTAATGGTGTCCTGGGCCCAACCGTAGAGCTCGTCGCCGGCGAGCCAGTGACGCATCGGTACCGGGAAGCCCAGCTTCTTGCGGTGCAGGACGTGTTCAGGCACGATCTGCTCCATCGCTTTACGCAGCGCGTACTTGGTGGTGCCGTTGGCGATCTTGAGTTCCTTCGGGATGGTCTGCGCGATCTCGAAGACCTCCTTGTCTAGGAAAGGGACGCGGAGTTCGAGGGAGTTGGCCATGTTGATCTTGTCGGCCTTGACCAAGATGTCACCGCGCATCCAGGTGAACAGGTCCAGGTGCTGCATGCGCGCCACGGGATCCATGTCCTTGGATACCTCGTAGATCGGTGCGGTGACCTCGCGGTGATCCCACTCTGGCTTCGCCCAAGGCAGAACGCGCTGGAGCTGTTCCCAGTTAAAGGAACGAGCATTGCCGTAGTAGCGCGTCTCCATCGGCTGCGTACCGCGATCAAGCAGCGACTTACCCTTCACGCCGTCAGGCAGGACCTGGCCAAGCTTGCGCAGGCCCTTGAGGAGAGGATCTGGCATCTTCTCAAACGGTGCGAGGGAAAGTGGCTCCTTATATATGGTGTAGCCACCGAAGAGTTCGTCGGCACCCTCGCCGGACAGAACGACCTTGACGTGCTTGCGTGCTTCTTGGGCCACGAAGTAGAGCGGCACCAGTGATGGGTCGGCGACCGGGTCATCCAGGTACCACATGATCTTGGGAATCGCGTCGGCGTATTCTTCCGGGGAGACGATCTTGACGATGTGCTCAACACCGATCGCGGCAGCGGATTCTGCTGCAACATCGACCTCGGAGTAGCCCTCGCGCTCAAAGCCCGTGGTGAAGGTCAGAAGGTTGGGATTGTGGCGCTTAGCCAGGGTCGCAATCGCGGTGGAGTCGATGCCGCCGGAGAGGAAAGAGCCAACGGTCACATCGGCGCGCATGTGCTTTTCTACAGAGTCCTCGAGTGCGCCGGCGATACGGTTGAAGAGGTCCTGTTCGCTGCCCTTCGGTACCGGCTTCGTTTCAAACTGAGGCTTGAAGTAGCGCTTCGCCTCCACGTTGCCGCCCGGGGTCAGAGTCACGGTGCAGCCGGACTCAACGCGACGGATTTCCTTATGCAGAGACTCTGGCTCTGGCACGTACTGCAGGTCGACGTAGTGCTCGATCGCGCGCCTATCAAGGTCGAGGCCTAGACCGAGAGGCTTTGCCATCTCCAGGATCGACTTCTTCTCCGAAGCGAAGACGGTGCCGGCTGGGGTAGTGGCGTAGTACAGAGGCTTGATGCCGAACTGATCGCGAGCGGCAAACATTGTGCGGGTCTGGGTGTCCCAGATGACGAAAGCAAACATGCCGCGAAGGTGTTCGACGACGTCTTCGCCCCAGTGGTGATAGCCCACAACGATGGTCTCGGAATCGCCCGAGGTTTTGAATTCGTAGCCCGCAGCCTGAAGTTGTGCGCGCAGCTCCACGAAGTTGTAGATCTCGCCGTTGAATATCAAGGCGTAACGGTCAGGTTGATCCTCTGGGCCCCAGCGCAACGGTTGGTGGGAGTGCTCGAGGTCAATGATGGCGAGGCGATTGAAGCCAAATACGACATCGTTGTCGTTCCAGGTTCCGGCAGCGTCTGGGCCGCGATGGCGCATGCACGGAAGTCCGTCTTCGATGGCCGACACGAAGTGTTCCGCATTGCTGTTTGTGGTCAGCATTCCTACAAGGCCGCACATGTGTGAATATCGCTCCTAATATATAAGGCGTAAAACAATTCTTGATCCACCGGCAAGACCATCTCGAGAGAGGATCTTGGTCGGATATCTCAGACAAATCTTACGCGGTTCAATGCCACTACTTTAGGGGCGCGCGGGGCGTTCGGGCGAACCGGACATTCCGTTTTGTTACCTCCGAGTTTGGTACACCTTTAGCCGGTCCCCATAAGGGGGCCAACTTAAGGTTGATGACCCTACTGTCAGATGTGACGTGGGCTACTGGATATTGGGATTGAGTAGTAGCGACCTGCGGATGTTGTGCCCTTATCCTGTGGTGGAGCTCAATCGGGTGGGTCATCCGAAAGTAGGGGAGTCGATTGATCTGCCGAACTGAAACATGTCTGAGAGTTCAGTGAACTATCCTGAGAAGGTAGTAATGCTCGAATTCTGATTCGAGACGTGTTGTGTGGACAGGAAGGTAGACACACGTGGAAAAGCGAAACAATCGTGGCTTCGCGCGAAAGTTGGGCGTTGTAGGCGCCGTTGCGTTGGGTGGCTTAGCTCTCGCGGGCTGTGAAGTGGCACCTCCAGAAGCTCTCTCTAACGTTTTGGATATGGGTTGGCCGGATCCGGTCACCCCAGAAGGCCAAGGCATGTACAACTTCTGGGTATGGATCTGGCTCGCAGCTTGGACAATCGGCATCATCATGTGGAGCATCTTCCTCGTGGCCATTTTCCGCTGGAACCGCAAGCGCAAGGAGCGCCTGGGCGAGGGTGAATTCCCGAAGCAGCTGCAGTACAACATTCCGCTTGAGCTGGTTTTGACGATTACCCCAATCGTTATCGTGATGGTGATCTTCTTCTTCACCGTCCAGACGCAGCAGAAGGTGATTGCAAACGACAAGAACCCAGAGGTCGTTGTCGATGTCACCGGTTTCCAGTGGAACTGGAAGTTCGGCTACGCCAACGTCGGCGGTGACTTCACTGCAAACGGCCAGGATTACGAAGGTTCGGATGCTGAACGTCAGGCCGCTGCAGATGCAACGCGTTACGACGATGAAGATCTGCCGAACGCGAACCCAATTCACGGCCAGTCCAAGGGTGACCAGTCGTACCTGAACTTCAACCAGATTGAGACCCTCGGCTCCACCGAGGAAGTTCCAGTCCTGGTTCTGCCTACGAATACTCCAATCGAGTTCCGTCTGGCATCCGGCGACGTCTCTCACTCCTTCTGGGTTCCAGAGTTCCTGTTCAAGCGTGACGTTTACTCCCACCCAGAGGTGAACCAGCAGGAGCGTTCCTTCCAGATCGAAGCTATCGAAGAAGAAGGCGCTTTCGTTGGTCGCTGTGCTGAAATGTGTGGTACCTACCACGCAATGATGAACTTCGAGATTCGTGCAGTCTCTGAAGAAGCATTCGCTGATTACATGCAGTTCCGCATCGATAACCCAGAAGCCGCGAACTCTGAGGCTCTTGCGTCGATCGGTGAGGCACCATTCGCAACTTCGACACACCCATTCGTGTCGGATCGTACCGGTACCCGCGAGGGCGGTAACTACGTTGACAACAACGAGCCGGCATAGGAAGGGTTAGGTAATAAAATGGGACCAACATCAAAACTGTTTTACGGCCTCGCAGCCTTCATGGCTGTAGTCGCTGTCATCTACGCACTCGGCACTAGCTGGATTTCCGATGACGCTTACCTGTTCGGCTTTGAGTGGGCTGGTGGCGTGGCCATCATCCTGGCTACCGTAATGGCCCTCATGGTTGGTGGATACCTTCACTTCACTGAGCGTCGCATGGACGTCGTTCCAGAAGACTGGGAAGAAGCTGAAGTTGAAGACGGCGCTGGCGTCCTGGGCTTCTTCGCACCAAACTCCATCTGGCCTTTGGCCATGGCTGCTTCGATCTTCGTTCTGGGCGCAGGCATCGCATTCTGGCAGCTATGGATGGTCGTCTTCGGCGCAGTCCTGCTGATCTGGACGACTGCAATGCTCAACCTGCAGTACGGCATTCCACGCGAGAAGCACTAACCTGCTTGGGTCCTAGAACCTGCGGCGGGAACGCCTCCTGAGACACACCCGAGGGTGGAACTCTTATCCAAGAGTTCCACCCTCGTTTTTGCTTTTCCATGGCGATTGGGGAACGGTCCAATACCACAGAAAACGCGAGTACGTGCGGAAATGGGAAAAGAATTCGACGATATTTGATTGTCGGCGGGGGTAGAAAATTCCATGGAGGACGTGATGTTCCAAGGGAGAGGGGTCAACCGAAAGTATGGTTCCAGGAGATTTCAGATTTTCGGGAACTGTGACATCACTCTCAACGGTTTAACGAAACTAAGGCGTCGCGGCCGGGGTCGGTTGGTCACTTTTAGCCAAAAATCTTGCCGCGTAGGGGAGTGGATTTCGATTGGTGCAATTGACCAGCAACAACGTACGTCGAAAATAAGACAAAAAAGTTCCCGGAAATTAAGACTTATTTAATTGACACTTTTGTGAGCTATAAAAGCGCAGGTACTCGTCTTGACTCACATAAAGCTCCAAAAATTTGCGGGGGTAAACGAGGTGACTTTCAGGTCTTTACCAGCCATACTGTTAGACGTGACGAGCGCAATTTCTAACCAAAATACGGCTGCGCAGCAACAGCGTGTGCCCGTGCTGAACCGACCAAATATGGTCAGCGTGGGTACCATCCTGTTCCTGTCGCAGGAGTTGATGTTCTTCGCCGGACTTTTCGCGATGTACTTCACATCGCGTGCGAACGGTATGGCAACAGGGGACTGGGCGGAACAAACCTCCCATCTCAACGTGATTTATGGATTGATCATCACGATCATCCTGGTCTCCTCTTCCGTCACTTCGCAGTTCGGCGTCTTTGCAGCAGAAAGGGGTGACGTATACGGGCTGAGGAAGTGGTTTACCATCACGATCCTTCTCGGTGTTGTGTTCTTGGGCATGGTTGCTTTCGAGTACTACGAGATGATCCACGCTGGAGTAACCATTCAAAGCAGTGTTTACGGTTCGGTGTTCTACATCATTACCGGCTTCCACATGGCACACGTGACAGCGGGCATTATCGCCTTCATTATCATTTTGTTGCGTGTGTCTAAATCGAAGTTCACGCCGGCGCAGGCAACTGCGGCGATGGTGGTTTCCTACTACTGGCACTTTGTCGATGTTATTTGGATCGGCGTTTTCACCGTGCTTTACCTCATCCAGTAGTGGCCATTTACGGCGACTTTCAATTTTTACATAGTCACTAAAGGGAAAAAGATGGATAAGAACCAAAAGAAGGTGCGCAACCGCAAGGTGAAGCGCACCGTCGCTGGCGCAGCCGCTTTGACCGTTGGTCTTACTGGTGCTGGCATCATCGCTTCAGCCCTTACCCCAGACGCACAGGTCGCTACCGCTCAGCGCGACGACCAGGCTCTGATTCAAGAAGGTAAGGATCTGTACGACGTTGCCTGCATCACTTGCCACGGTGCAAACCTGCAGGGTGTCCAGGATCGTGGCCCATCACTCATCGGTATCGGTGAGGGTGCCGTGTACTTCCAGGTTCACTCTGGTCGTATGCCAATGATGTCCAACGACGCACAGGCTGAGCGTAAGCAGCCTCGTTACACCGAGCAACAGTCTCTCGCACTGGCCGCATACGTTGCTGCCAACGGTGGTGGCCCAGAGCTCGTGTACAACGAGGATGGAACTCTTGCAATGGACGAACTTCGTGGCAAGAACTACAACGGCCAGATTCAAACTGAGGACGTGGCTCGCGGTGGCGAGCTGTTCCGTACAAACTGCGCATCCTGCCACAACTTCACCGGTCGTGGTGGCGCGCTGTCCTCCGGTAAGTACGCGCCAACGCTGGACCCTGCTAACGAGCAGGAGATCTACCAGGCGATGCTGACCGGTCCACAGAACATGCCGAAGTTCTCCGATCGTCAGCTCACCGCTGATGAGAAGAAGGACATCATTGCCTTCATTAAGTCGACCAAGGAAACCGCAAGCCCATCCGGCTACGCACTTGGTGGTCTCGGCCCAGTTTCTGAGGGTCTCGCAATGTGGATGATTGGCATTACCCTCGTTGGTGCTGCCGCGATGTGGATTGGATCGCGCTCATGAGCAATGAAGTGAAGAAGAATTACACTGACGCAGAGCTCGACAAGATGAGCGATGCAGAGCTGGCGACCCTAGGTCTCGAGCTCGATGACGTCACCATGGCGTACCGCAAGGAACGTTTCCCAATCGAGAACGATCCTGAGGAAAAGCGCGCGGCGACAAACGTCACCGTGTGGCTGGCACTGTCGGTTATCTTCGGTATCGCATTCCTGGCTGTCTACCTCTTCTGGCCTTGGGAGCCTCGCTTCCACGGTGATGAGGGTTTGGGTCTGTACACCGCATACACCCCACTGCTCGGCCTGACCTCCGGTATCGCGATCATTTCGCTGGGTATCGCTGTTGTTCAGTACGTCAAGCGCTTCATTCCTGAAGAGGTTGCCGTACAGAACCGCCACGATGGACTTTCCAGCGAGGTCGACCGTCGTACCACCACTGCTCTTCTGAATGACGCGTGGGATACTTCCACACTGGGTCGTCGCAAAGTGATCAAGGGCCTGCTTGGCGGCTCCGGTCTGCTGGCGGGCTTGATCATCATTGCCCCAATGGGTGGCATGATCAAGAACCCTTGGCGCGAAGGCGAAATGACCTACAACGGTGACGGCACCCTGTGGACCTCCGGCTGGCACCTCTTCGATCAAGGCACGAAGCTGTACCTTGCTCGCGATACCGGTGCTATTGCTGAAGAGCACACTGGTGAGTCCGGCACTCACTTCACCACCACGGGTGTTTCCCGCTTGGTCCGCGTTCGTCCTGAGGACATCGCGGCAGCAGGTATGGAAACCGTCTACCCACTGGCTGAAGAAGATGTCAACGATGGCAACGATTACGATCCATCCCGCGATGTGTACACCAACCACATGCACTCGATTCACGGACCTCGTAACTCCGTTATGTTGATCCGCCTGCGTAGCGACGACGCTGCCAAGGTCATCGAGCGCGAAGGTCAGGAAGACTTCCACTATGGCGACTACTACGCGTACTCCAAGATTTGTACGCACATTGGTTGCCCGACCTCTCTGTACGAAGCACAAACCAACCGTATTCTTTGCCCTTGCCACCAGTCGCAGTTCGACGCGTTGCAGCACGGCAAGCCAGTCTTCGGTCCTGCAGCTCGTGCTTTGCCACAGCTGCCGATCACGATCGACGAAGAGGGATACCTTATCGCCAGGGGCAACTTCATTGAGCCTCTCGGCCCGGCATTCTGGGAGCGTAAGTCGTAATGAGCACAAAACTCGGAAAAACCGCGAATGCAGTAGATTCGCGCTACACAATTGCAGGCTTTCTGCGCCCACAGCTGAATAAGGTTTTCCCAACCCACTGGTCGTTCATGCTCGGCGAGGTTGCACTGTACAGCTTCATCATCTTGCTGTTGACGGGCATCTACCTGGCACTGTTCTTCGACCCTTCGATCACGAAGGTCATCTACGACGGTGCTTACCTGCCACTCAACGGTGTTGAGATGTCGCGTGCCTACGCTACAGCGTTGGATATTTCCTTCGATGTTCGCGGTGGTCTGTTTATCCGTCAGATGCACCACTGGGCTGCACTGATGTTCATGATGTCCATGGTTGCGCACATGATGCGTATCTTCTTCACCGGTGCGTTCCGTCGCCCTCGTGAAGCGAACTGGATCATCGGTTGTACCCTTGTTCTTCTGGGCATGGTCGAAGGCTTCATGGGCTACTCCCTGCCAGACGACCTCCTCTCCGGTGTCGGCCTGCGCATTATGTCCGCGATTATCCTGGCTATCCCAATCATCGGTACCTGGATTCACTGGGCTATCTTCGGCGGCGACTTCCCATCGGATCTGATGCTGGATCGTTTCTACATCCTCCACGTGCTGGTTCTCCCAGGCCTGCTCCTGGCACTGATCGCAGCTCACGTCCTCTTGGTTTGGTACCAGAAGCACACCCAGTTCCCTGGACCGGGTCGTACCGAGAACAACGTTGTCGGTGTCCGTATTCTCCCGGTCTTCGCTACGAAGGCTATTGGTATGGGTTTGCTCGTCTTCGGTGTCCTTGCCGCGATGGCTGGTTTGACCACCATTAACGCGATCTGGAACCTCGGACCGTATAACCCGTCCCAAGTTTCTGCCGGTTCGCAGCCGGATATCTACATGCTGTGGACAGATGGTGCTGCTCGTGTCATGCCTGCGTGGGAGCTCTACCTGGGTAACTACACAATCCCTGGTGCGTTCTGGGTCGTGATCATGGCTATGGTCATGGTGATCCTGCTCTTCGCTTACCCATGGATTGAGAAGAAGGCAACGGGCGACAACGCTCACCACAACCTGTTGCAGCGTCCTCGCGACGTTCCAACCCGCACCGGTATCGGTGTCATGGGCATCGTCTTCTTCCTGCTGTTGACGCTCTCTGGCGGTAACGACCTGTTCGCGTACCACTTCCAGATTTCGCTGAACGCAATGACCTGGGTGGGTCGTATCGGTCTGATCATCCTGCCTCCGCTGGCATACTTCATCACTTACCGCATCTGTGTTGGTCTGCAGCGCTCTGACCGCGAGGTCTTGGAGCACGGCATCGAGACTGGCGTGATCAAGAAGCTGCCAAACGGTGCATTCGTTGAAATCCACCAGCCATTGGCTACAGACGCTGAAGGCAATGCAATTCCACTGGAGTACACCGGTGGCCGCGTTCCTAAGCAGATGAACCAGCTCGGCTACGCAGACAATGAGGGATCCGGTATCTTCTCCGCAGATGATCCTGAGATCACTTCTCGTCGCGCACAGATCAAGCGTGAGAACCATCACGAAGAAATGCGTGCACTCGCAGCTCTCGACGAGGAAAACCGTCGTCGCGACATCGAGTCCGGCCGTGACTAAGATCTGTTAGAAATAGCGCTCACAAAACGCGCCTCGCACTTAGTGTGAGGCGCGTTTTTGCGTTCATGCCTACCTATCAACCAGTCACGGAGAGCGAGCGGTTCGCGATGACTTGTGATGAATGATGTAGATGTGACAACTTTTTGTCGTAAGTGATTAAGATCACACTATGTCGCCAGGGCGGTTATGTGGCCAGATTTGGGTCCGGTTTTGGTATTTAGGTGCACAAAATGGTGTTAGGGAACCTGCTGGTTAGCGGAATGTTTTGGTGGCAATGTTCGGAGTTTTGCCAGGGTAGTGCAAATTGCGTCCCAAATGAACTCGGAATGGTTTCATATAAATAACGGGATGATAACGGCCGCGTCGTTGGACAAACCTTGTTGCGCTTTCGTAACCTAATTGAGACCTTGCGGCCAAACGGTACGCACGGAACCAACTGAACATATATTGCCGAACTCATCCGATTCGCTTGGCCAATGTCAATGTGAGCGGGGAGACCGGGGAACCACAGAGTTTATCTGGGGCGAAGACGCTACGAGGGTGGCCGGATCCGATATCCGTTGCCATGGAGTAGTCGAAGGTTATTTCCGAAACCTAGCCCGTCAGCTAACTCGGTAGGCGCTATAGGAAGATATGGAGAACATTCGTGGGACAGCACCGTCGCCTGAATAAGAAGACCGCACGCAACATCGCTGCAGTATCTGCAGTCGCACTGAGCACCACCCTCTTGGTACCAACTGCAGCAAACGCTGCTCAGGTCACCGTACCTGGCACCAACTTGAGCTCGGAAGTTCCTGGCATCGAGAACATTGCGGGCATCGCTAACATCCCAGGCATCGAGCAGTGGATCCCTTCCCTGGCTGGCCAGTCTGACAACAGCAACGTCCAGGCTGCTATCTCCCAGGTTCGCCAGATTCCAGGCGCAGCTGCTGTGCCAGGATTCACCGAGTGGCTCAACGGTGTTGAAGCGCAGGTGGCACCTGCTACCTACGAGGCAGCTGCAACCGCTCCAGCGGCACGCGCATCCGTTCCAGCACCTGCACCTGTGGCACAGCAGTCCTCCGGTCAGCAGATCGTGAACATTGCACGTTCCAAGATTGGCTCCCCATACGTCTATGGTGCAGCGGGCCCTAACTCCTTCGACTGCTCCGGCTTTACCTCTTGGGTTTACGCACAGGCTGGCAAGTCCATCCCACGTACCTCCCAGGCACAGGCATCTGCGGGTCAGACCATTCCCCGCAGCCAGATCCAGCCAGGCGACATCATCGTTTACTACGGTGGCGCTTCCCACGTTGGTATCTACGCTGGCAACGGCACCATGATCGACGCACTGAACTCGGGCTCCCCAGTTGCAGAGCGCCCAATCGATTACATGCCAATCCACTCCATCGTGCGCTTCTAATTTCATCGCACGTTATGCCCTGGGCCTCCGCATTGAGCGCCCGGGGCATTTGTGATTAACAACACCAGACATTCATTAGATAACGGTTTAGTTACGCTTGTTATACGACTTGGCAGCAGCTAAAGTTGCTACCGTCAAAGCATGACTTTCGCCTCTTCGGCCTGGCAGGATCACTGAAATCCTCGGCTAAGGGGCGTGTTATATGAGGAGATTTACCCGTGGGAAAGCACCGCGCAACCAGTCGTCGTTACGCTCTTGTTGCTTCTTCTGTCGCGACGGCAGTTGTTGCAGGCACCATCGTCGTTCCCGCCCAGGCGGATGAGGTCGATGATCTGATTCAAGAGATGGAAGCGATCTCGCAGCAGGCCGGCGCCAAGAACGAGGCAGTCAAGCAGCTCGAAATTGAAATCGAGCAGGCACAGGGCAAGCTCGACGCCCTCGGCTCCGAGGCTGCCGCAGCGAATGCAGCTGTCCAGGATGCCAACAAGAGCCAAACCGGCTTCCAGGGTGACGTCGATGGCATCGCAGCCTCGAAGTACCGCAATGTTCAAAATGACTCTCTGGTGACCACGATGGAGTCGGGTAACCCTCAAACCGTCATTGACCGCGCTGCGTACCTCGGCGCTATTTCCCGCAACACCGAGCGCACACTCGGCGAGCTGCAGGACGCCACTCTCACGGCAGCGGATCGTGCCAACGCGGCCAATATCGCCGTTGTCGAGGCCGAGTTCTACCGCAACCAGCTTGATGCTAAGTACACCAAGCTGGACCAGGAGCGGAGCTCCCTGGAATCTCAGGTGACCGACATGGAGCAGCGCATCGATTCGCTGAGCGAAGAGCAGCGTCGCGCCTGGGAGGAAAAGGACAACCCTATCGAGGTTCCTAACCCGGCGATCGAGATGCCTGGGTCTTCCACTGATGCGCCAGC
This sequence comes from Corynebacterium lubricantis DSM 45231, assembly GCF_000379425.1. GTDB lineage: Bacteria > Actinomycetota > Actinomycetes > Mycobacteriales > Mycobacteriaceae > Corynebacterium > Corynebacterium lubricantis. Next base: position 121,745 of record NZ_KB902204.1, on the reverse strand, counting down.
AGGTGCTTCGGCAGCGGCATCGTCCGCAGTCTCCGCGGCACTTTCCAAGCTCGGCTCACCTTATGGTTGGGGCGCAGCTGGTCCCGATGCTTTCGACTGCTCGGGCCTGATGTACTGGGCGTACCAGCAGCAGGGCAAGTCCATTCCTCGTACTTCCCAGGCCCAGCTGGCCGGCGGACAGTCGGTGTCGACTTCCGATCTGCAGCCAGGTGACATCATCGGCTACTACCCAGGTGTCACCCACGTGGGCATGTACATCGGCAACGGACAGGTTGTCCATGCATCCGACTACGGTATCCCGGTACAGGTCGTTCCATACGACTCCATGCCGATTCAGGGCGCATCCCGCTACTAAATGGCCACGCTGCTCGTTACGAATGATTTCCCGCCCACGGTTGGCGGGATTCAGTCGTATCTTAGAGACTTCGTCTCCACCGTCGCACCTGAGCGGATTATCATTTTTGCCTCCACTCAAGATGCCGCGGAAGCGCAGCAGTTCGATGTGAACTTCCCCTACGAGGTCATCCGCTGGCCCCGCAAGGTCATGCTTCCCACTCCCGCGACGGCCCGGGCCATACAGAAAATTATCCGCGAGCGCGGCATTGATACAGTCTGGTTCGGAGCAGCCGCCCCGCTGGCCGTGATGGGCTCCGCCGCACGCGCAGCAGGGGCCACACGCGTTGTCTCCACGACCCATGGGCACGAAGTCGGGTGGTCGATGATCCCCGGGGCCAGACAAGTCCTCTCATTGATTGGGCGCTCTTCGGATGTTGTCACCTACATTTCGGAGTACACGCTCAATCGGTTCCGCAACGCGGTGGGTACACAGCCGGACTACGTCCGGCTGCCATCTGGCGTTGATACGGAGTATTTCCGTCCCGCCACCGCACAGCAGCGAGCGCAGACTCGCGAAAGGTTTGGGATCGGGGAACGCCCGTTGATCGTGTGTGCCTCCCGGCTGGTTCCGCGCAAGGGCCAAGACCAACTCATTCGCGCGATGACAGCGGTGACCAAGAATTTCCCGGATGCCCAATTGGTCATCGTGGGCAAGGGCTATTACGACGCGACACTGAAAGCGTTGGCCAAGGAGCTTCCCCACAACATCACTTTCACGGGTGCTGTACCACGGGACGATCTGCGCGACCTTGTCGCTGCAGCCGATATCGCATCGATGCCGTCGAGGACGAGGGGAGGAGGCCTCGATGTCGAAGGCCTCGGCATCGTCTACCTCGAGGCGCAGGCCTGCGGAGTGCCCGTCGTTGCGGGCAACTCCGGTGGATCTCCAGAAACTGTCACCCCGGAGACCGGCATCGTCGTGGACGGAAATAACCAACGCGAGTTAGAAGAAGCTTTGCTGGGGCTTCTGGGAGACGCCCCTCGTCGCGAAGCGATGGGTGCCGCCGGCCGACGCCACGTCTGCGAGCAGTGGACCTGGGATCATCTGGGCAAAAAGCTCAACCGGGTGTTAGAAGGTGAGGCTGCGGAAGCGGTCGAGCCCGGCGACGTATAGGCTTAATCGCTATGTCTACCCCCTCATCTTCAGGCGGTGCGCTCACCGTCGGCTTCGATATCGGCGGCACGAACACACGCGCCGGCGTTGTCAACGACCGCGGAGAAATCCTGGCACGAGCGTCGGACCGCACCCCGGAGACCTCGGAAGAGATGGTGCGCACCATCGTTTCGCTTATCGACGAATTGCGCTCCTCCTTTGACATCTCTGCCGTTGGCGTTGCTGTAGCGGGATTTTTGGACCGCGACTGTGAGATCGTGCGTTTCGCACCGCATCTGCCGTGGCGCGACGACGCTCCAGTACGCGCGATCCTCGAGGAGGCGACGGGACTGCCGGTCCGCCTAGAACACGACGCCAATGCCGCAGCGTGGGGAGAGTTCCGCCACGGCGTGGCCAAGGACGTAGATACCTGGGTGTTTTTTGCTCTCGGCACCGGTATCGGCGCGACGCTCATGATCGACGGCGAAATCTTCCGGGGCTCCTTTGGTACCGCACCCGAGTTCGGCCACATCACCGTCGTCCCTGGTGGGCGTGCGTGTTCGTGCGGCAAGCGAGGCTGCCTAGAGCGCTACGCTTCCGGCACGGCACTCGTCGATACGGCGATGGAGATCGCCACCCGGGGTGGTTTCGAAAACACAAAGTTGTACCGCCGGGTCGTCGGAAAGCGTGCTTCGGGCAATGACGTAATGAACGCGGCGCGCGCAGGGGATGCACTGGGCGTTGCGACGATTGAAGAATTCGCGACCTGGCTCGGTCAGGGCCTTGCCATGGTCTCGGACATCTTGGACCCCGAGCTGATCGTCGTCGGAGGTGGCCTAAGCGCGGACTCCGATCTCTATCTCAACCAGGCCTCTGAGGTCATGGGCAAGAATATTGTCGGAGCTGGATACCGACCGCTTCCGCGGGTGATTCGCGCGGAACTGGGCCCCGAGGCGGGTATGATTGGTGTCGCTGATCTAGCCCGAGAAGATACACGGCAGCGTACTCGCCAGCGGAACGACCAAGGAGAAACAGATGCATAATAAGTGGTACTGGCTGTATAAGTACGTCCTCCTCGGCCCAATTGCGCGTGTGTGGAGCCGCCCTAAATACGTCGGCGGAGAGAATGTTCCCATGGAAGGCCCGGCCATCATGGCCTCGAACCACCAGTCGGTCTATGACTCTTTCGCGTTCCCACTCGTGTGCCCTCGCCAGATTGTATTCCCGGCGAAGAGCGAATATTTCACCAAGCCCGGCCTGAAGGGTCTTTTCCAGAAGTGGTTCTTCTCCTCGGCGGGACAGATCCCGATCTATCGTCAGTCGGAAAGCGCGGGTGACGCACTGACAGAAGCCGCCACCAAGGTCTTCGAGGATGGCGGCCTGTTTGGCATCTATCCCGAAGGAACCCGCGCCCCGGATGAGCGGATCTACAAGGGACGTACCGGCATGGCGCGTGTGGCCATGGCGAGCGACGTTCCAGTTGTGCCCGTCGGCATGCTAAACACGGGCAAGGCCAACCCGATTGGCACCACCCTGATTCGCCCAGTCAAGGTTGAAGTCCGGATTGGAAAGCCCATCCATCCTCGGGAGTGGGCGAAAGAAAATGGCTACGACCCGGACTCTCGTGAGGTCATGCGTCCATTCACGGACTATGTCATGCACGCCCTTTCGGAGCTGACCGGTTATCCCTATGTGGATGCGTACGCCTCAGACGTGAAGAAGTCGTTGGAAGCAGGCAAGGGCTATCCGGCGGGTACCGAGCCGGACCTTAAAGCCTAGCTTGAGAGTTGTGTGAGACACTTTCCCCTCAAAGTGTTTGGGTTCGAGTCCCTGAACAGGTAAGATAGACATCGTTTGCAAGCCATTAGCTTGCAATTATGTGAATATCTTGATCTGAGGTGGATGAAAGTATGGCAGCACAACGCCTGATTTGGCCTGATGTTGCAAAAGGCCTGTCCATCATTGGCGTTGTCGTTCTTCACGTCTCACTGTTGATCCCTGGAGCGCGCGACACGCTGCTTTCTCAGGCGAACACCTTCCTCGACCCCTTGCGGATGCCACTATTCTTCCTTGTCAGTGGCTTGTTCTCCGCAAAGGTTTTTAACTTCTCGTTCACCGAGTTGTTCCGTCGTCGCCTGTGGTTTTTCCTCGTGCCCTACCTGATCGGGGTGCCTATCGAGGTATCGCTGAATAATCAGATGCTCCAAATGGCGGGCATGGCCGGGCCGATGACGGGGGAGGAATACTTCACTCTCATTGCCACGGGCAGAAATATGGCGTGGTTCCTCTACGCCCTGATTTTATTCAACGTCGCCCTCTGGGCAACCAAGAAGCTGCCGTGGTGGGGAACTGTCGCGGTGGCGCTCAGCCCCATCGCCGCGATCCCACTGCATCACGAGGTGCCCATCGTCGCAAAGGCGATCATGTACCTGCCGATCTTTATCGCTGGTGCGTACCTGCGACGCTACATCATGCGGTTCGCGGACGAGGCGGGGAAGCCAAAGAACATCCTGATCGCACTGGGCACTTTCCTGACCGCTGTGGCGTTGATGGTGTCGTGGAACAATTTTGTGGCTTCCGGTGCGCCACTGGAAATCCCCGTGCCACGCTTGGCGCCGTTTAGCCTCGCCGAGGTTCAGCTGTTGATCAATCTGGCGCAGTACACGCTGATGCTGCCCAGCGGTGTCATGCTGGCGGTCGCCCTGTCGCACGTGCGCTTTATCGCTCGTCCGCTTCAGAAGCTGGGGCAGAACACCCTGCCGATCTACCTCGGCCACCCGATCGGGATGACCCTGCTGATTTCCATGCCGCGAGAAGCCTACGACCTTCCGATTGGCATCGATGAGGCCAACCCATGGATGTCCAAGTACCTCTGGATTGCGCTGGCACTTCTTGCGGCCTGCATTGGTGCAGTGGGGATGTGGCTGCTGGGTAAAATCCCCGGAGTACGCTGGAGTCTCTACCCACCAATGCTGCCGGAGCTTGGCGTTACTAAGAAGGTCTCTAAGAAGGTCTCCGACAAGGTTGATGACAAGGCCCACGACGCGGAGGCAATCCGTTCGGTCGGCGCAGCGGGGGTTTCTACAAGTGGCGTGAGCAAAAGAAAGTAGCCAATAGATGGACAAAGTACTAGCAACCCGATTGGCGCTCTCAGTGGCCATCATCATCGGCTATCTCGTCATCGCGGGCCTTAGTTTCCACGTGACCACACTGTCGCCGATCCTGATGTTGGCGTTGATCCTGGTTCTTTTTGTGCCAGTGGGCAAGAAGAAGGCGACGAAGCAGGACTCAGCGCAGTCCCGCTAGGCGCACCATTAGAATCAGATGGTGACTAGCCACATCGTGGACAAGATTCAAGAGCAATGGAAATGAGCGTGTCAGCCACGTGAGGTATTTTTACGACACCGAGTTCATCGAGAATGGGACGACAATCGACCTCGTTTCCATCGGTATCGTGGGAGAAGACGGCAGCGAGTACTACGCCGTGTCCACAGAATTTGATTCCACCAAGGCCAACGCGTGGGTGCGCGAAAACGTCTTGGCGAAGTTGCCTAATCCGCAGGATTCTGTGTGGAAGTCGAAAGACACGATTCGCGACGAAGTTCATGCATTCATCACGAAGCGCGTGGCACGCCCCGAGCTGTGGGCATGGGTGGGAGCCTACGACCATGTCGTTTTCGCGCAACTGTGGGGAGATATGGCTGCGATGCCAAAGAATCTTCCCCGCTTTACCCACGAGCTGAAGCAATACTGGGAAATCGCGGGCCGACCGAGCCTGCCCGAGTCGCCCGACGGCAACCATGATGCCTTGGTTGATGCCCGCCACAACCTCGAAAAGTTCAAGGCGTGTATGAAGGTCATGCCTATCGACGGCCGAGGGCGCGCACACCGCTAGTACCTTTCTCACTATGTGGGCACTTTCTTCCCTCCTCTAGGGATTCTCCAGTTGACGTGCTACAACTATGTATGTGAGTTGGACAATTGATATCCCTGAAACGATGCTCCCGGACCTGCCTCCTTTGCCGGGTGACCTCAACGAGAAGTTCCAAGACGTAATTTCCCGCCCGGCGCATCAGCAGCCCAGCTGGGATCAGGCGCAAGCCGATAACGTCCGCAAGATCCTTGAGTCGGTTCCACCTGTCGTGGTGGCCCCTGAGATTCACAAGCTCAAGGCACAATTAGCGGATGTCGCCAACGGCAAGGCCTTCCTGGTTCAGGGCGGCGATTGTGCAGAGACCTTCGAGTCGAACACAGAGCCACATATCCGTGCCAACATCAAGACACTGCTGCAGATGTCTGTCGTCTTGACCTACGGCGCCTCGATGCCCGTGGTCAAGCTCGCGCGTATCGCTGGCCAATACGCGAAGCCACGCTCGTCTGATCTGGATGCCAATGGCCTGCCCAACTACCGTGGCGACATTGTCAACGGCGTTGATCCAAACGAGGAATCTCGTCGCCACGATCCTGCACGTATGGTGCGCGCGTACGCGAACTCCGGCGCGGCAATGAACCTGGTTCGCGCGCTGACCCAGTCGGGCACGGCGGATCTGCACAACCTGAACGAGTGGAACCGCGAGTTCGTCGCCAATTCGCCTGCAGGCGCGCGCTACGAGGCATTGTCGCGCGAGATTTCTCGCTCGCTCGCGTTCATGGATGCCTGCGGCGTCAATGACGAGAGCCTGCGCACCTCCGATATCTACGCCTCCCACGAGGCTCTTCTGGTGGATTACGAGCGCGCCATGCTGCGCCTCGCCGAGGACGAGAATGGCGAGACGAAGCTCTACGACCTGTCCGCGCACCAGCTGTGGATCGGCGAGCGCACCCGCGGCATCGACGATTTCCACGTGAACTTCGCTGCGATGATCGAAAACCCAATCGGCATCAAGATTGGTCCGAAGATCACCCCTGAGGAAGCCGTCGCCTACGCCGATAAGCTGGACCCCAACTTCCAGCCGGGCCGTTTGACCATGGTGGCACGCATGGGCCATGAGAATGTCCGCACCGTTCTGCCTGAGGTGATCAAGGCCGTTGAGGCTTCCGGCCACAAGGTCATCTGGCAGTCCGACCCGATGCACGGCAACACGTTTACCGCATCCAACGGGTACAAGACGCGCCACTTCGACAAGATCATCGACGAAGTGCAGGGCTTCTTCGAGGTCCACCGCGCGCTGGGCACCCACCCAGGTGGCATCCACATCGAGCTGACCGGTGAGAACGTCACCGAGTGTCTCGGCGGTGCGCAGGACATCACCGATGTCGATCTGCCTGGTCGCTACGAGTCGGCCTGTGACCCTCGCCTGAACACCGAGCAGGCTCTCGAGCTGTCCTTCTTGGTCGCCGAGATGTTGCGCTACTAGGTTTTCGCTTTACGACGACAAAACCGCCCGCGCCCCACCCACAACTGTGTGTGAGGGAGCGGGCGGTTAGTGTTTTCTCGCGCCTATTTCTTGCTGCTGACCCGGATTGTGGTGCCTGCGGATACTGACTCGCCAGCCTTCGTGTTCTGCGTGGTGATCAGTTCATCGTCGTAACGCGATCCTCGGTTGAGCTTGAGGCCGATACTTTCAAGCTGGTCCCTGGCATCCTCGACGCGCATCCCCTCGAGATTCGGCACCGTCACGCGCCCCGGCAGCACGAGGCGCACGTCGGCATCGTCGGGCTCAAGGTTGGTCCACGGCGCGGGATCGGTGGTGGTGACCCGGTTAGCGTTATCGGAGACGACGTCCTTGTCGCGCGTGGCCCTGCCCACATCGAGGCCTGCCTCTTCGAGCGCGCTTGTGGCATCCTCGACATCCCAGCCGGTGACATCGGGGACAGTGACAGCATTGGAAATTACCAAGTCGACGGTGTCGCCACGCTCGAGCTCGGACAGGCGTGCCGGCGAGGTGCTGATGACGTTTCCGCTGTAAATTTCATCGTCGAATTTCTCGGTAATCTCTCCGACGTTGAGACCAGCATCCTCGAGCTGGGCGATGGCATCCCTTTGCGGAATGCCACGAATATCGGGCACGGCGATGGGTTCGGGGCCCTTGGATACGGCAACGGTGATCGTGCTGCCCATGGCCAAGGCTGTGCCAGCCTCAGGCTCTGTCTTGGCTATTGATCCCACTGGTGCGCCGCTGGAATATACAGATTCACCCGTGGCTACCTCGAAGGTGCGCTCGTTGGCCAGTGCGCGGTAATCTTCCACGCCGATGCCTGCGGGGACTTCCGGCACCGTGGGCCGCCCCTGTGAGATCAAGACGGTGACCACGTCGCCGGGTAAGGCCTTTCCACCCACGGGTGGTTGCGTGCCCACGGACTGGTCGACGGGGACGGAGTCGTGATAGACGATTTCGGTCGCTGTTTCGAAACCTGCATCGGCAACAGCGGTCACGGCCTGCTCGCGATCCATGCCCAGTACCTGGGGGATCTCCCCGTAGCGTCCTGAACCAAACCACCACGCACCGATTGCCACCGCCACGGTGAGTACTGCGATGACGACGAGCCACACGATCAAGGTCACCTTTGAGCGATTAGTCTCCGGGGCAGGTGCCTGGGTGTCCACCTCAGCGCGAGGCGCCGGTTGCTGGGGTTGCTGCGCGGGCACCTCGTGTTGGATCTGCGTCTCTGGTCGAGGGGACGCCGCGGCGGGGAAGATCGCCGTCTCGTTTTTTGGGGCGACAGGCGAGACGGGCTGCGGATCGGCTTCGGGAAAGACATAGGTCTCCGCATTGTCCCGCGCGTTGTTCTCCAGAATCGACGTTTTGCTCTCGGGCCCGTCAACTACCTCTGTGACATTCTCAGCAGGGTCTGCGTCAGCTCCCTGAGGCGGAGTCATATTCGTCGGGATCGCGGCGACGCGGTGCGCTGCAGAATTCGTCGGCACGGGCACGGTGTAAGCAGGAAGATTCAGCTCGGCTGCGACATCGTCGAGGGCGGCGAGGAATTCCCCCGCGTCGCTGAACCGATCATGCGGATCGCGGGCTGTCGCGGTGGCCACAAGTTCGTCGAAAAGCTTAGGCACACCGGCGATCTTTGACGAGGGCGCGGGCACATCGTCGTTAAGCCTGGCGAACGCGTGCGTGAGCTGAGTATCCCCCGAGAAAGGAGTCTCGCCCGTGAGCAATTCGAATAACACGATGCCGGCGGAATAGACATCCGAGGCCTGCGTGATTTCGGTGCCGTTGACCTGCTCGGGGGAGAGGTAGGCGACCGTGCCCACGATCTGGTCGGTGGAATGCGTGGAATCGGCGGCAGCGCGAACCAGGCCAAAATCGGCGAGCTTGACCCGATTATCGCCATTGATCAAGATGTTGTCGGGCTTGATATCGCGGTGCACCATACCCTTGGCGTGTGCGACGGAAAGTCCAGTGAGTACGGCGCGCATGACCGAGGTCGCAGCGTGCGGTGGCATCGGGCCGCGCTCGGCCAAAAGCTCGCGTAAGGTGCCACCCGTGATCAGCTCCATGATCAAAAAGGCGTGGTCGCCGTGCACCGAGAAGTCGTACACATTAACCAAGTTTGGGTGCGTTAACTGCGCCATGGCGCGCGCTTCTCGGGTGAAGCGAGACATGAACACTTCGTCATCGACATACTTCTCGTCCATGACTTTCGCCGCGACTTCCCGGCCTAAACGCTCGTCGACGCACCGGTACACCGTGGACATGCCACCGCGAGCGATCGGGCGATCGATGCGGTACCTATCCTCCAGATAATCTCCAACTGCGAGCTGACTCATGGCACCAAGTATGGTGCACATCGGCGCTCAAGTGGTAGTCGAACGCCTCTAAAACGTAAACTAACTCATGTGAATAACTTAAGTGAAGAACTCGCAGCGCTGCTCGATGGCGAAGAGCTGCTCGCCGTGCCAGACGTGTCAGAGCGCCTCGGAGTAGTAGTGACCAAGGTTCATGATCTGTTGAACACCAACAAACTGGTCGCCTACGTCGTCGATGGCAAGAAGTACATCCCAGCGGTGTTGTTGGACGGGGACGAGCTCAACAAATTCGTGGGAAGCGCTGTCACCGTCTTAAAGGACAACCACTTCACGGACGAAGAAATCCTCCGATTCCTCTTTACTCCCGATGACACGCTGCCGGGCCGCCCTGTCGATGCACTCCACGGGCATGGCGCCCGCGAAGTTATTCGGCGCGCGCAGGCGATGGCTTTTTAGTACCCGGCTTTTGAGTACCTAACGGGAACACGTACGTGGCGGCCAGCCACGCGAGAATCAGCCCGATGCCGATGAACCACAGGTCGTAGAACCTGTGGTTGCCTCCACCGGTGAAGGCCAGCGCGATGAACACCGATGCGCCGGTGGTCAACTGCAGGAGCCACACCGGCGGGCGGAAAGTACCGACCAGGCTGATCACCGACGCGTAGTACCACGGCAGTGAGACAGCGTTGACCAAGTACGCCCATTGGTAGGCGAGCGTGGTGCCCATGATTGCGCGCCTGTCGTTTTGGCGAAACAGCCACCAGATCACCACTAGGCCGGCGAGCATGGCGAAGGTACCCACCGTGCGGGCTGCCGAAAGCACTTGGTTATAAGGGAAGAGCTCATCGAAAAGCTGAATGAACGGGATCACCAGGTCGGTGACAAGCGTGGGCAGTGCCAAAGGATTGACCACCTTGGAGTTCCCCGAAATCTCGGCGAGCCAACCCCACGAAGAACCGGACGCCCACGTCACAAAACTCACCACGGCCAAGGTCAACGCGACCCCAATGGCACCGGACGCCACAAAGGCGATGATCTTCCTGCGTACTGGGGTGTCTTTGCCGGCGAAGTGGTTGGTCGCAATCCACACCACGAAGGGCAGCGCGATCGCGGCGGTTGCCTTCAGAGAAACGGCAACAGAGATCAGTACAACTGCGGCCACAAACTTCCGGTTTAACGCGCACAGAATTCCCACGGACACGAGAGCGACCATGATCGATTCGTTGTGCATGCCCCCGACCATGTGCAAGATCATCACGGGGTTGGCCACACCGAGCCATAGCGCCATGGCCGGGTCGCCGCCCAGCTTCGTGGCGATCTTCGGAATTGCCCAAGCGATCACCGCAAAACCGGCCAAAGAAATCAGCTTGTAGGCGATCAGACCTGCGGCCACATTATCTCCCACGACGGTGGTTACCCCTTCACCGATCCACATATGCAGCGGACCATAAGGTGTTGTGGTGTTACGCCAGTCGTGGGAGACCTCCAACAGGTACGGCCCCGGATTAATTGCGGCACCTTCGGTATAAGGATCGAAGCCGTCGCGCACCATCGCGCCCTGCATGAGATACGAGTACACGTCACGCGACAAGATCGGCGCCGCCACGACAAGTGGAGCCACCCACAGCCACAAGCTTCGTCGCACGGTGGCGAAGCGTTCAGCGTCGCTTTCAGGCTTATCGACGATTGTCCGGCGCCCAACCTGGAGCCAGCCGAGAATAAGGAGGAGAATTCCGATCAGAAGGGTGACTTCCAGGATTCCCTTCCCGTGACCGAACGCGAGAAAGTTCCATCCCAGCGCGTCCAGTGCACCACCACGATTACGGGTAGCGCCGGCGCCAAAGGAACCCAGGGTGATCAAAATGGTGCCGATCAGGCCCCATGTCGTAGGGGAGACACGTGCCAATCTCTGCCACATTATTTGCGCCGCTCAGTCATTCTGATCGCGAGCTTGTGCAGGTCCTCGGTGACCTGAGGTTCGATACCTGCATCCGTGAGATGCTTCAAACCGGAGACTGTCAGCGTAGAAATTTGCTCCTCGATGGATTCAACAGCACCCGTGGAAGCGATAATCGATGCGAGCTCCGCAATTTTCTCGGGATTGGTTTCGGTACCTACTCCGGCGCGCAGCTGCGCAGCTGCTGCCGGATCTGACTTGTCGGCACGCTGCAACGCAGTGGCGAGCAAGACCGTGCGTTTGCCTTCGCGCAGGTCGTCTCCGGCGGGCTTTCCTGTCTCGGATGGGTCTCCGAACACGCCCAGGAGATCGTCGCGAAGCTGAAACGCGATGCCGATATCGGTACCGTAACCACGAAACGCCTCGATGACCTCCGGAGAAGCTCCCGCAATCGCGGCACCTAGGTGGAGTGGACGCTCGATTGTATAAGCAGCGGTTTTGAATCGGTTCACCGCGTTGGCCAATTCTGGGCTCTCGTCGCCGGAGGCCTCGAGGGAGATATCGAGGAGCTGGCCACCAATGACTTCGGTGCGCATGGCGCGCCATGGTTCTGCCGCGCGATCGAGAGCAGCATGGGAGAGGCCGGAATAGCGCCACATATCTTCAGCCCACACGAGAGCGAGATCGCCGACCAAAATTGCGGTCGATTCGCCGAAGTGGGCGGAATCTCCTGTCCACTGCTGCTCCTGATGCGCGGCCTCGACAGCGCGGTGGACTGTGGGATTTCCGCGCCGGGTATCAGACGAATCAATAATGTCGTCGTGGATCAGCGCGCATGCCTGAATAAACTCGAGCGAGCTCACGGCGCGGAGGACGGCCTGCGGGTCTTCGTTGGTGCCATTGAGATTTTTCAGGCCACCGGCACCGACAAACCCGGCCCATCCATACAGCGGGCGGACCCGTTTTCCACCATTGAGAACGAAATCCCGAAGGTAACTAACGGCCTCAGTCACCGGACGGCCGATACCGGCAACTTTCTCCTCTTGTTCATTAAAGAATTGCGCGAGTAACTTTTGCGCTTCTTCAGGAACGTCATTCAATGAAAGCTGGCGGAGATCTTTGGCTTGGTTGTCCGGTGCGCTCACGCGAAAACTCCTTGGTCGGTGAATCGTCGTCTCCCTAACAGTACCCACCAAGGGGAGGAACTAATACTAAAGAGTCGAGTTCGGGAAGCCAGTGAACCTCGAGGCGTGAATTAATTCTTTGCGTCGAGTGGCAAGCTGCGCCCAAGCACGGCGAAGGGTCGTTCATCGCCTTGGTAATAGAAGTGGCGTAAAACGTCCTTGAATCCCAGCGAGCGGTACAGGCCGAAAGCAGGGTTATTCTCGTTTTCTACTTCTGGGGTAGAAAGAGCGACATACGAAGCGGGGGCATTCCACAGCAATTCGGTGATCAGCCGGCGTCCGATTCCGCGCACCTGAAGCTTCGGCGCGACATGGATCTCTGCAACCTCAAAGTAACTGCGCAGAAGTTCGAGTTGTTCTGGGGTTGCACCGCCTGCTTCTTCGAAACCGCGGCGAAGCTGCTTGTCCCACCAACGGTCAGATGAACCGAGGAAACCGTAGGTAACTCCGACGACTTGGTCATCGAGTTGGGCGATGAGCGCGGTAAATCCTGGCTGGGCGATTTCTCGGCGCCAGACGTGGATGCGCTGGAGGCGGATGGAGGGTGAGTATCCCATTGCTTCGATATAGATATCGACGAGCTCGGGGGCGAGGACCGAGAACTCAGGTCCTGTTAGGCGACGAATCATTACACTCACAACACTTATCGAACCACGTTCGCGCTAAAAGTGGGGGCCATTTAGCAGAATAAACCGGTTGAAATTGGTTGCTGGTCGCCCGGTTGGAGATTATCGCAGGTAAGTGGCGAAAAACCTAGCCATATTCGAACACATGATCTATAATTGAGTCAAGGTAGTCGAACAGGAGTTTTAGTCTCAATTCATACGAACGAACGGCACGCATAAGAACTTGCACGAGGGCATACATAAGGGAAGGTAAGGGGCAGTAATGAACAGCGTAATTTCAGCAACTACCGGCTCAGTTTCTGGAGCGCCTAGTCGCTTGGGAAAGAGTGGGAATTTCCTTGCTACCGCAGAATCCCTTCTTCGCTCCGCGCAGGTCTACCTTGAGCAAGGCAAGCTCGATCTGGCTCTTGAATATGCCTACCGTGCGGCCCTGCGTGTTGCGGGTGCGGTCAATGCTGATTCTCCCGTAATTAAGAAACGGAAGCGGTTGCCTTCGAGTGCATGGCAGCGCTTGGCGCTCACCGGCGTCAGCGGTCAAAAGTGGGCTGCAGAGTTCGAGCAGTATTCGACCTTGCGTGGTCGCGTCGCATCGGGGATTGTCACCTCTCCGAATAGGGAAGTGGTCGAGCGTGTGTTTAGCCTTGCTGCAGAGTTCTATGCCGAGGTTTTCTACGGAGATTCTTTGCCTGAAAACGGTGTAGTTTCGGCTGCTTAATAGTGGCGCAGGGGGTGGCAATCAAAGGCGATTCCGGTATGGGGAACAAACAGGTTACGCTGTACGTTAAGAGGGTAAGAGGTTCTTTTTTCAGGGACACCTAACATCTACCGCCGGGAGGAATTGTGGCCCTTTCAGAGCAGGAGCAGCGCGCGCTCCGGGAAATCGAGCAGTCGCTGCTCGCTGAAGACCCAAAGTTCGGTGCATCTGTGTCAGCACAAAGTTCTTTCGGGGGCGGTGCTCCGTCAGGAAAAACCATGTTTCGGGGAATCGCGCTTGCGGTTCTCGGCCTCGTACTACTGATCGCAGGAGTGGCCTTAGCTCAGGTAAGTCTGTGGTTTATTGCACTTAGCGTGCTTGGTTTTATCGTCATGTTCGGCGCAGGGGTCTGGGTACTCCGTTCCCCGCAAGGGGGATCTCGTGGATCTTCGTCGTCCTCGCGGAAGAAATCCGCCCCCGCCGATGGGCAGGGTGGGGGCGTAGGCTCCCGGATGGAAGATAATTTCCGTCGCCGCTTCGAAGACAACGAAGGATAAATTAACTGTCAAACTAACCGCATTTCGCCGTCAGGCGGGATGCGGTTTTTGCATGCCCTCAGGAGAAATGTGAGGGATCCGCGTGAGCCGTGAGGCGTATTCCGCCGGCGTGTCGGAGGGTCCCCTGTCTGGGGGTGGCGAGCTCAGTCGACGGCATTCTCCACTTCTCCCCACAAATCCCTCCCACTTTGCCCTACTTCTCGTCCTCGGCCCCGTGCAGCTTTCTGAATCTGCAGGTCAGCAACGATCTCAAAAGGTACTTTCTTCCGCAACAGAAGGGTAAAAAGCCCTTTACTGTGATTGGTGTGATTACTTTTCCGTTGGTCTGCAGAATGCTCTGGAAAATCTCCCCACCGGAATTTAGGTCATTTACCTGCAGGTATTGATTCGAAAGGTGAAAAGTGGGGTGGTTGTGTGGCGATTGTGGGGGAAAGTGGGTTAAAGTGGGGCACAGCAACGGACCGATGGGACGTATCCAGCGTTCAGGAGGAGTCGTTGAACGAAGATTCGCACCGGCGTAGTCAAGCTAAGGAAGGTGGCCAGGGATGTTTCTGGGTACCTACACACCGAAGCTCGACGACAAAGGCAGGTTGACTCTTCCGGCAAAATTCCGTGAGGAATTGGCGGACGGGTTAATGGTGGCGAAAGGGCAAGACCACTCTTTAGCGGTCTACCCACGGGAAGCATTTGCGGCGAGAGCACGAAAAGCAGCAGCTGTATCCCGTACGAACCCACAGGCACGTGCGTTTATCCGTAACCTCGCAGCGAGCGCGGATGAGCAAACTCCCGATGGGTCCGGTCGTATCACCTTGTCTCCGGCGCACCGTGAGTACGCAAACCTGTCCAAGGAATGCGTGGTTATCGGTTCAGTGGATTTTCTTGAGATCTGGGACGCCGAGTCCTGGGCCAACTACCAAGAAGAGACGGAAGCTGCATTCGCTGCAGCTGACGAGGACGACATACTCTCTGGTCTGCTGTAATACAGCCGCCCACACGAGGAGAGCGTGTACGGACTCTGCTCGGAGCGCGAGCCGTTCTGGTGTACTTCCCCGACATCAGATCTGCCGCTCCGAGCAGGGCCCTATACGTTCCCCGCACGTAAGTTCAGGGAAATGTAGCGAATCACCACGAGCAGGCAATCAGAAGGGGGTGCGATAGCCAATGGACTACGACATTGATTCCAATTACGGGCACGTACCCGTGTTGCGTGACAGGGTGACTCAGCTCCTTGCACCAGCAATCGAAGCTTTCGGTAAAAACGCAGTGATCGTTGATGGCACCCTCGGAGCAGGCGGACATACTGAGCACTTCCTCAAGGTCTTTCCTGAAGCATCCGTCATTGGTATCGACCGAGACCCTAACGCTCTGCGCGATGCATCTGAACGCCTCGCACCCTTCGGTGATCGCTTTGTGCCCGTTCAGGCGCGTTTCGACGAGCTTGGCCACGCAATTTCTAATAACGCTGGCCCAGTTTTCGATACCGCCCGGGAACACGGAGTAGCTGGATCGCTCTTCGATCTTGGCGTGTCATCCATGCAGCTCGACCAGGAGGAGCGAGGCTTCGCTTACCGAGTCGATGCACCTCTAGACATGCGCATGGATCCCACGACAGGCATCACTGCGGCAGACATTCTTAACACGTATTCGCACGGAGACCTGGCACGCATTCTCAAGACCTACGGCGACGAACGCTTTGCCGGAAAAATCGCTAGCGCCGTTTTGAAAGAGCGCGAGAAAGAACCTTTCGATCGCTCGGCTCGCTTGGTCGAACTCCTCTATGCAACAATTCCAGCGGCTACGCGCCGCACGGGAGGCCATCCTGCGAAAAGGACCTTCCAGGCATTGCGCATCGAGGTTAATGGCGAACTGGATTCCATTAAGAACGTCATTCCGGCGATCGCCGAGGCGCTAGGGGTGGGCGGCAGGGCTGTTTTCATGAGCTACCAGTCCTTAGAGGACAAGATCGTGAAGTCGGCATTCAAGGACCTGACGGCCTCCAAGACCCCGCCGGGGTTGCCCATGGATTTGCCTGGTACCGCGCCGAAATTCCGCACGATTACCAGCGGGGCTGAAAAGGCTTCGGAGGCGGAGATATCAGAAAACCCACGAGCTGCACCTGTTAGGGTTCGTGGTATAGAGAAACTCCCCGAACCGGCAATATAATATTCCGACTATGCAACTCGACTGCGACAAGCAATAATCAGACTGAACCAGCTACCGAAGGAGCGAACATCATGGGAGCAAGCCGCGACCTGACTTCCGGTTACGAAACTGGAAACTCTGCAACGTTGCTTGAAAAAGGTGCGCGCCGCTCAGGTGCTCGTCGTGAAGCGTTAGAACACAACGTTGCGACGACTGCTCCCGCGCCGCGTCGCCTACGCCCTGGTGTCCGCCCCCACGAACCCCGCAAGCGCGGCCGGCTCGGCTCGAACCAGGTGGTGTCCGTCCGCGGACGTCGGGTGGAGGCACCCACTACCGAGGTGAAGCGACGTTTCACGTCGGTCTCTATTATTGGGCTGCCACTGCTAGCTATCGGTGTCGCTTTGGCGATGATCTTCTCGGGCCTGTCCACGCAGCAGACCTTTACTATCCAGCAACTGCAGGCAACGGAGACGTCGCTGTCGAACGAGGTGGAAACTCTCAACCGTGACTTGGAGAATCTGCAGTCGTCGGCTGAGATCGCACGTCGGGCCTCGGATGCGGGAATGGTCGTTCCGGTCAGCCCCGGAATCGTAGAAGTTGGAAACGACGGTGCGGTTACAGAGAGTCGCCCGGCTGATCCGGAAACGCAATCTATCATTGACGTCAATGGAGCTCCGGTTCGCCCTGGGCGCGCGTCGAGCGATCCGAATCAAACCGATGAAGTTTCGCGGTCTCTTGAGGCTCGTCCAAACAACGAACCTGCACCAGCCCCTCAAGCTCCTCAAGCCCCTGCGGTCGCACCTTATAGCCCCAACGTTCCCGCGCAGTTTTAGTCTGTTTCCAAAGGTGGAAGGCACTTGATGGACATGGTGCCTGATCAAAGGGGACGGGAAGCACGGCCCCGAAGGAGCCACCAGAACAGATCGACAAGGGAAGTAGGCAGGTGAACAACTCTCGTGGGTACCCCGAGCAGAAACGGAAACTCGCACGGCGCTAGTGGGTCCAACGGACGCAAGCCTGCACCTGCCAAATCCCAGCAAGCGATTACACGTAACCGCATCACGTGGGTGCTCGTAGCATTTGTGGTGATCGCACTACTCTTGGCCTCGCGCCTCGTGTGGGTCCAGGTCGTCTGGGGGCCAGCCTTGTCGGCGTCCGCACAAGATCAGCGCGAGCGCGTCTACGTCGAGCCGGCGAGGCGCGGTTCGATTACAGATACCGAAGGCAATCAGCTTGCATACACCATGCAGGCACGTTCGCTGACGGTGTCGCCCGTGCGTTTGCGCGACGAATTGTCCCAGCAGATCCGCCAGCAAATGGAGATCGACGGCGCCGATAGCGCGACCATTGAGGCGGAAACACCCGGGCGTCTCGACGATCGTCTCCAGGAGATGGCCGACGGAATCCCTCGGATGATTGACGAGGGCGGAGAAACCAGCCGCGAGAATTCCGGGGACGTTGATTCCAAGGAAATCCTGGACAAGCTCAAAGCCGATACTCAATACGAGGTATTGGTGCGCAACGTTGACCCAGATGTCGCCGAGAAGGTTGCCGCCGAGTACTTCGGTGTTGCCGCCGACCACCAAGACATCCGCCAGTACCCCAACGGCGCGATCGCAGAAAACATCATTGGCAAGGTGTCCATGGATGGTCAAGGCCAATTCGGTCTCGAGGCTTCGAGCGACTCCACCTTGAGCGGAATCAACGGACGCAAAACCCAGGATGTTTCTGCCATGGGCCAAGAGATTCCAGGCACGCTTCGCGACGAGGCACCTGCCGTCCACGGCACCGATATGCAATTAACCATCGACCTTGACTTGCAGACCTATGTGCAACAGCTTCTCGAGCAGTCGAAGGCAAACTCGGGAGCACAATCCGCGGAGGCGGTCGTGCTCGACGTGGCCACTGGTGAAGTATTAGCGATGGCCAATACCGACACCATCGACCCCAATGGAGACCTGCAGGAGCAGATCGAGCGTGGCCGAGGTTTTGAAAACTCGTCCATCTCGCACCCATTCGAGCCGGGCTCGGTGGCCAAGGTTGTCACCGCTGCCGCCTCTATCGAAGAGGGGACGACGACGCCGGAGGAAGTCCTCCAGGTACCGGGCTCGATCGAGATGGCCGGTGTGACCGTCGCGGATGCGTGGCAGCACGGGGTTGACTCGTACACCACTGCCGGAATCTTCGGTAAGTCCTCGAATGTGGGCACGTTGATGCTCGCCGAGCGCCTCGGTGAAGAAACGTTCGCCGAATACTTACAGAAGTTCGGAATTGGTCAATCCACCGGTATTGAACTGCCGAATGAATCCTCCGGCCTGTACCCGCCGTTGGAGCAATGGTCGGGTGGTACGTTTGCCAACCTGCCGATTGGCCAGGGCATGAGCTGGACCACCTTGCAGATGGCCAGCGTGTACCAGGCGTTGGCCAACGGCGGTGAACGTATCGAACCGCGCATTGTCGAAGAAGCTCGTGACCCAGAAGGCAATGTCATTGAACAAGCAGAACCGGAGCGTACCCAGGTGGTTAGCCCGGAGACTGCCGACACTGTAGTCAAGATGTTCGAGTCCGTGTTCCAGGAAGATCCCACTGGGTTGAACTCTGGTACCGCGCAGGGACAAGGCATCGAGGGATACCAGTTGTCCGGCAAGACCGGCACCGCGCAGAAGGTCGACCCGGACACCGGAGCCTATTCGAACGATAAGTACTGGATCACGTTCGCGGGCATCGCACCGGCAGATGATCCGCGCTTCGTGGTGGCCGTGATGTTAGATGAGCCGGAACGCGGACCACTGGAAGGTGGTGCGGGAGGTCAGTCTTCGGCACCAATTTTCCGTGAGATTGCGAACTGGTTGATCAACCGCGACAACATTGCACCGCAACCAAGTGACGAGGAGCAGATCGTGTTGCAGACTCCTTAGAGCGCGACGATCGGGCAAACTAAAAGGCATATTAAAGGCTGAAGTTACAACGGCTGAAGAAAGTAGGAAATCGCATGGCAGACTCACCCACTAGTGCGCCAACATTGGAGCACGTGGCAAGGATCGCCGGTGCACGTATTATTAACGCCACCCAGATGCCGACGCACGTGTCGTCGATAAGCTTGGACTCAGCTCGAGTTGAACCTGGAGGGCTCTTCGCCGCGGTGCCAGGCACCCGTGTGCACGGCGCTTCTTTTGCTTTTGACTCGCCGGCGGCTGCGACGCTGACCGATGAGGCCGGCCTTGCCTTGATCCAAAAGACTTCCGATCGCCGCCCGATCCTTGTTGTCGATGACGTGCGCGCGGTCCTCGGTGATGTCTCCGCCGAAATCTACGGGCATCCGTCGAAACAACTCACTGTCCTAGGTGTCACAGGTACTTCCGGCAAGACCACAACCACGTATCTCCTGGAAAAGGGCCTGATGTCGGCCGGCCATACAACCGGCATTATTGGTACGACGGGCACGCGCATTGACGGACGCGAGGTGCCCACGAAGCTCACCACTCCGGAAGCGCCAACGTTGCAGGCGTTGTTCGCGAGCATGCTGGCTGAAGGAGTGACCCACGTTGTGATGGAGGTGTCCTCCCACGCGCTGAGCCTTGGTCGAGTAGATGGCACCGAATTTGCCGTCGCGGGATTTACGAACCTGTCCCAGGATCACCTGGATTTCCACCCGACCATGGAAGACTACTTTGCGGCGAAGGCACGCTTCTTCGATCCGGCTTCTTCTGTTGCTGGCAAGCAGTCAGTGATCTGCGTTGACGACGAGTGGGGCGAGCGCATGGCTGAGGTAGCCAGCGCACCGTTTACCGTAGGAACCCACGGTCAGGCGAACGTGTCTGAGTCCGCGCGACGCACCAACGTGGAAGCAAGCGGCGCTCAATCGATTGAGCTAACCATCGGTACGGACGTATTTAACGCGCACATTTCGCTGCCCGGCGACTTCAACGTGGCCAATGCGGCACTGGCGACCGGAATGGCGCACTGTGCTGGCGTGGATGTGGAAAAATTCCTCAGCGGCATCGAATCCGCCGGTGTCCCAGGGCGCATGGAGCGTATCGACGAGGGGCAGGATTTCGTCGCTGTTGTTGATTACGCGCACAAGCCCGGAGCGGTTGCTGCGGTGTTGAACACGCTGCGCGCGCAGGTCAATGGCCGACTCGGTGTCATCGTCGGCGCAGGCGGGGACAGGGACTCGTCGAAACGCCCGTTGATGGGTGCGGAAGCTGTCAAGCGTGCCGATTATGTCATCATCACCGACGACAATCCTCGCTCGGAAGACCCGGCGCTGATTCGCGCTGCCGTTGTCGACGGGGCCCGTGCGGAAGCTGAGGCGCAGGACCGCGACGTTGAAGTAGTTGAGATCGCCTCGCGCGCTGACGCTATCGACGCCCTGATCGCTTGGGCTGAACCCGGCGATGCCGTGGTTGTCACCGGCAAGGGGCACGAGGTGGGCCAGATCGTCGGCGATCAGGTGCATCACTTTGACGACCGCGAGGAAGTCCGCCGCGCTCTCGGCGAATTGCGTGCCGCGCAACGCGAAACTACGGAGGAGGAACAATGATTCCACTGAGCCTGAATCAGATCGCTGAGGTCACCGGGGGTCAAGTCCACGACACTGACAATCCGGAGGCAGAAGTCACCGGATTCGTCGAATTCGATTCGCGTAAGGTCGCCGAAGGCGGGCTGTTCGTCGCGTTGCCTGGAGCAAAGGTCGATGGCCATGACTACGCGCAGACAGCCATGGATAAAGGCGCTACAGGAGTTCTAGCTGCGCGCACCATTGGTGTCCCGTCGGTTGTGGTGCCTCCGCTCGAAGCGCGCGATGGTGATCACTCAGGTGACAACTCAGACTTGGCAGCGAATGACCCGGATGGTTCCGCCCGCGCGGTGGTCGCCGGGATGTCCGCTTTGGCCACCTTTGTCGCGCACGAACTCACCGAAAAGCATCAACTCAATATTGTGGGAGTCACTGGTTCTGCCGGCAAGACCTCCACGAAGGACCTCATTGCGCAGGTGCTGAATCGGGCCGGGGAAACCGTCGCACCTCCGGGATCCTTCAACAACGAAATCGGACACCCATACACGGTGTTGCGGTGTACCGAGCAGACGAAGTTCCTCGTCTCTGAAATGTCGGCGCGAGGCATTGGCCACATCGCGCATCTGGCCTCGATCGCCCCACCTCGGTTCGGCGTTGTCCTCAACGTGGGCACGGCCCACCTTGGTGAATTCGGTTCTCGGGAAAACATCGCTAAGGCAAAGGGCGAGCTCGTCGAGGCGCTGCCCGCCGCCGCAGACGGGGGAGTCGCCGTGCTTAATGCCGATGATCCTTTCGTCATCGCGATGAAGTCACGCACCACGGCGCGGGTGGTCACCTACTCCGCGGCGCAGCCCCTGGCCTCGGGAGCCGACTACTTTGCCACGGACATTGAGCTGGACGATATCGCGCGTGCCTCCTTTGTGATGCACTCGCCGGGCAACAAGCCACAACAGGTACGCCTGAACGTGTTCGGTGCCCACCAGGTCTCCAACGCGCTCGCGGCAGCAGCCGTGGGTATTGAGTCCGGAATGCAGGCCGCCGAGGTGGCCTCGGCGCTGTCGCAGGCACGAACTGCCTCCGCGAACCGGATGGACGTGAACACCCGCACCGACGGTGTGACCGTCATCAACGATGCCTACAACGCGAACCCCGAATCCATGCGCGCCGGTATCGCCGCCCTGGGATACACCGCCGCAGCTCGTCCTGGGGCCCGCTCCATTGCGGTGCTCGGTGAGATGGGTGAGCTTGGACATGATGCGATTGCCGAGCACGCAGCGCTTGGCGACGAGCTTGCGCGCTACGGAGTCAGCGATTTGGTGGCAGTGGGCGAGAGCCCAGCCGTGCGTGCGATGGCAGAGAGCGCTCATGCAAAGGGAATTTTCACAAGGCTTGCCGGTGATGCCGGTGAGGCAATCGAGATCACTCGCGGTATCCTTTCAACGTCACCCGCTGGCGAAGAGGACTGGCATGCCCGTGAGGCCAAGGATGTCGTCTTAGTGAAGGCGTCCAACGCACTCGGATTGTGGCAGGTGGCTGAATCGCTATTGGAAGATAAACAAAGGAACACAAGGTAGATTGTCGTGACACAAATTATCATTGCTGGAGTCGTCAGCTTCCTGGTGTCCATTTTCACCACGCCACTCCTAATTAAGTACTTCTCCGCCGAAGGCATCGGCCAGGAGATCCGCGAAGACGGCCCGCGCTCACATATGCGCAAGCGTGGCACACCCACGATGGGCGGCATAGCAATTTTGCTCGGCATTACCGTGGCCTACCTGGCAGCAGGTTTCTGGTCCATGGCGGTCGGGCGAGGCGGATTCACGGCCTCGGGTTGGATCATCCTCGGCCTGACCCTGGCACTTGGTGGCGTCGGTTTCGCCGATGACTTCATCAAGCTGTTCAAGGGCCGAAACCTCGGCCTGAATAAGACAGCAAAATTAGTGTCGCAGCTGGTGATCGCACTCGTTTTCGGCTTCTTAATTCTGCAGTTCCCGAACGAGAACGGACAGACCCCAGGCTCGACGATGCTGAGCTTCGTCCGCGACATTCCGACCCTTGACCTTGCGGTCGGTGGCGGAATTATCGGCACGATCATTTTCCTTGTCTTCATCTACTTGATTATTGCTGCTTGGTCGAACGCGGTGAACCTCACCGACGGCCTCGACGGCCTGGCCGCAGGTTCCACCACGTTGGTCATGGGTGCATACACCTTGATCACGTTTTGGCAATTCCGGAATTCCTGTTCCGTTGCAGCCGAGCCCGGCTGCTACAACGTGCGCGACCCGCTGGATCTCGCCGTACTGGCAGCCGCTGGCATGGGCGCCTGCGCGGGCTTCTTGTGGTGGAACGCCTCCCCAGCAAAGATCTTCATGGGCGATACCGGCTCCCTGGCACTCGGTGGTCTGGTTGCTGGCCTGTCGGTAGCAAGCCATACCGAACTGCTCATGGTCATCATCGGCGCACTCTTCGTGATGGAAGCTGCGTCCGTGGTGATCCAGGTGACGGCCTTCAAGACCACAGGAAAGCGTGTCTTCCGCATGGCACCGTTCCACCACCACTTTGAAAATGGTGGCTGGGCAGAGACCACAGTTGTGATTCGTTTCTGGCTGATCACAGGCATCGCGGCAGCTATCGGCTTGGCCATCTTCTACGCGGAATGGTTTACCACTTCGGGAGTGACCTTGTAATGACAGATATGGCTCTGATCCCCGAGTTTCTTCGCGGACCCATCCTCGTCGCTGGCGCCGGAGTATCCGGCCTCGGTGCGGCGAAACTGCTCCGCGGACTCAACGCGAACACCACCGTCGCCGACGACAACGAGATCAACCGCGACAATGTGGAGAAGCTCACCGGGGCCACCACATTGTCGGTGGCTGATGCGCAAGCACGGGTGTCCGAGTTTTCTCTCGTCGTCACCTCTCCGGGGTGGCGGCCGGACACATCGCTGCTGGTTGCTGCGCAGCAAGCCGGCGTTGAAGTCATCGGAGACGTCGAGCTGTGCTTCCGCCTCGATCGGGCAGAGGTATTCGGTGCGCCCCGAACCTGGTTAGTGGTCACCGGCACGAACGGCAAAACCACCACCACCGGCATGCTCACCGCAATGATGAAAGAGACCGGTCTACACACCGGATTGCGTGCCGAGGCCTGTGGCAATATCGGCGTGGCCATTTCGGATGCGCTGATCGACCCAGAACGAGTGGATATCTTGGTTGCTGAACTCTCCAGCTTCCAACTCCATTGGTCAAGCCAACTCGTCCCCGATGCCGGCGTCTTGCTCAACCTCGCCGATGATCACATCGATTGGCACGGATCCTTCGAGGAATACGCGAAGGCAAAAGCGAAAGTATTTCAGGCACCGGTCGCAGTCGCGGGTATCGACGACGCCGAGGTGCGCACCCAGGTCCAGGCAACAGGGCGCGACGACATCATTGGTTTTACTCTCGGCGAACCAGCCTCGGGAGACTACGGAGTTGTCGACGACTTCCTCGTCGAGGCTTGGGGCGAAAACTGGAACGAACCAGCAACACGTTTGGCTCCCGCAGCAGGCATTGAGCCCGCGGGTCAAGCAGGAATCCTGGATGCACTCGCGGCGTCGGCCGTGGCACGCAGCCAGGGTGCCACCTCCGACGATATCGCGAATGCGCTGCGGAACTTCCACGTGGACGGGCACCGCGGCACTGTAGTACACCGTGCAGGTGATGTGGCATGGGTGGATAACTCCAAGGCTACAAACCCACACGCTGCTCACTCAGCACTCGAAGGGGCAGGCACCGTCGCCTGGATCGCCGGCGGACAGCTCAAGGGCGCCAGCGTTGACGGATTGATCCTGGCGCACCGCGAGCAATTCCGGGCAGTGGGCATTCTTGGAGAAGACAAAGACATCATCGCCGATTCCTTCGCCCGGCTCGCCCCAGAGGTCCCCGTGTTTGTCACGCAGTCCCAGGACCCCGACGAGGCCATGGATGATGTCGTCTCCTATGTCGCTGGGCAAGTTCGCCCCGGCGATTCCGTGCTCCTAGCTCCAGCAGCCGCCAGCCTCGATATGTATACGGGGATGTCGCAGCGCGGTGATATTTTTGCCAGGGCGGCGAGAACTCACGCCATTATCCCGACACCCGAACAAGAGAACTTTCAAGAAGGGTAAGCCCCATGACCACTACACGCGATCGTCCGACTCAGCAGGCTCCGGCGCGTTCGCGCGTCACCCAGGCCTTGCATAAGGCCACGGAGTGGATGAATAGCCAGCCATTGCTGGACTATTCCATGATCAGAACGATCGTGCTAGTACTCGCCGCACTCGGCGTAGTCATGGTGACCAGCTCGTCGATGTCGATGTCTGTATTTGAAAACGACAACGTCTGGGCACAGCCACTGAGGCAGGCCGTGATGGTGCTGGCCGGGTTGGTGGTGTTTTGGGTGATGCTGCGCTTTTCCCCCGAACATCTGCAGAAATGGTCCATGCTCATCATGGGGGTCGCACTCCTCCTGCTGATTTTGGTGCTTACACCGATGGGCACCGGTCGCGAAACCGTCGGCTCCCAGTCGTGGCTGCCACTGTTCGGTGTGCAAATCCAGCCCTCAGAGTTTGCCAAGGTCGCCATCGCGATCTGGGGCGCAAGCATCCTGGCAAATAAGAACCCCAGCAGGATCTGGTCCTGGAATAACGGCTATCTGCCGTTCTGCCTGATTGCCGGTTTGTCGTTTATTCTCATTGCGGCCCAGGGCGACCTGGGTATGGCCGTCTCGTTCGGCATCGTCGTCGGTGTGTTGCTGATTTTTGCAGGCATCCCATGGGGCTTTGTCTGGGTAGTGGTCGGTTTCGCTGTGCTGATGATGGGCTTCGTGTTTGTCAGCGGAGGTTTCCGTTCAGAGCGTTTCCACACATTCTTTGACGCTTTGACCGGAAATATCAGCGACACCCAAGGCAGCGGCTATCAGACCTACCAGGGATTCTTGTCCTTGGCGGACGGATCCTGGTTCGGTGTCGGTCTTGGCCAGTCCCGCGCAAAATGGTTCTACCTGCCTGAAGCTAAAAACGACTTCATCTTTGCCGTCATTGGGGAAGAGCTCGGGTTGTGGGGCGGAGTGCTCGTCATCGCCTTGTTCTTCGGTCTGTGCTGGTTCGGCTTCCGGGCAGCACGTCGCGCCCAAACACAATTCCAATCACTGATGGCCGCCACGCTGACAGCGGGTGTGGTCTCGCAGGCATTCATCAATATTGGATATGTTGTGGGATTGCTGCCGGTAACAGGCATCCAGCTGCCCATGATTTCGGCGGGTGGTACTTCGGCGATTATCACCATCGGGTCCATGGGTATCCTGGCCTCGGTTGCTCGGCACGAACCTGATGCAATCTCCTCGATGCAAAACCAAGGTCGTCCCTTCTTTGACCGGATGCTCGCTGTGCCAGAGCCACAGCCCTACGTGCCAAACGCAGGCAAGAAGAAGAAATCCGACGACAAGGGCCACACCGGCCGCACACCGCACGACGATCAGACGAGTCGCTATGGTCAACCGGTCACAGCACGGCGCAATTCGCCACGCCAGCGGACGTCCACAGTCGATCGTCGTGAAGCACCGCGACGTTCCGTGCCCACCGCCTCACAGCGCCGCCAAACGGATCGCCCTCGCCGCGCACCGTCAGCGAGCGTTGATCGCAGAGATCGCCGGCGCGATAGGCGATAATAGAACTTTCCCCCTGATAGCTGACTTTGAGAAGGTGAGGCACACCCATGGCCCGAGACAACTCCGCATCAACTACCGTCGTGCTCGCTGGAGGTGGCACAGCAGGCCATATTGAACCGGCGCTCGCGGTAGGCGAGGTTCTGCGGGACAACTATGGTGCGAATGTCATTGCGCTGGGTACTCCCAAGGGATTAGAAACGTCGATCGTGCCCGCTCGCGGATTCACTCTCGAACTGATCGATCCGGTGCCAGTGCCACGTAAGCAACCGCTGAAGCTTCTGGCGCTGCCCTTTAAAGTGATCAAGTCGGTGGGGCAGGCTCGCAAAGCGATGAAGAACGCGGGGGCAGACGTTGTTTTTGGTACCGGCGGGTACGTCTCGGCGTCGGCCTACATGGCCGCTGCGTCGTTGCGTTTGCCGATTTTTGTCCTCGAATCCAATGCGCTGGCAGGTGTGGCCAACAAACTTGGCGTGCGCCTCGGCGGGACCGGATTCAACGCCGTTGCTAATTCCGGCATGAAGGGCGAGGTCGTGGGTATTCCGGTGCGCCAATCCGTCGGCGCCGACGACGATGGAGAAAAGGCGCGCCGCGGCTACGCCACCTGGAACCTCGATCCGGAAAAGAAGACCATCTTGGTCACGGGCGGCTCCCAAGGTGCCGTCAGCCTCAATACCGCGATTGAGGAAAGCATTGAGCAGTTGACCTCTGCAGGCTACCAAGTGTTGCATGCCTATGGTCGCAAGAATGACGCGCCAGAGCCGCATGAGAATTATGTGGCAGTGCCCTATATTGACGATATGTCGGCAGCTCTTGCAGTCGCCGATCTCGTGATTTGTCGTTCGGGTGCGATGACCGTGGCCGAAAATGCCGCCGCGGGAGTGCCCGCCATTTATGTCCCGCTGCCACACGGCAACGGCGAGCAGGGCCTGAACTCGAAGCATCTGGTTGAGGCCGGAGCCGCACGCATGATCGATGACGCCGCTCTGACTGCCGATGTGCTGGTAGAAAATGTCGTAGAAATACTTTCCGACGAGCAGACGTACAACAAGATGCGCGTGGCGTTGGCAGATAGCGGGGCAGGCAACGTCGCCGATACTCTTGCGCGCCGCGTCATGGACGCTGCACAAAGCAAGTAACTTCGTCCGTTCTGACACAATAGAATCAACATCAGCTAAGTACTAAACAGCTACCTACCAAGGAGAATCCCAACGTGAGCTCTAGCAATACTCCTATTGATCTCAGCCGAGTGCACCTCATTGGTATTGGCGGCTCCGGCATGTCGGGTGTGGCTCGGATCCTCTTGAACCGGGGCAGCGTTGTCACGGGCTCGGACGTGAAGAACTCACGTCCGGTGCGTGCGCTGGTGACCATGGGAGCAAAAGTCGCGATCGGCCACGACGCGAAGAATCTAGAGCAGGCAGGGGAGCTGCCCACGGTCGTAGTGACTAGCTTCGCGGCGATTCCCAAGGACAACCCCGAACTGGCTCGCGCGGCAGAGGAAAACATTCCCGTGATTCGCCGCTCGGATCTCTTGGCTGAGCTCATGGATGGCTACACCCAGGTGCTTTTCGCGGGAACTCACGGCAAGACGTCGTCGACCTCTATGGCGGTCGTGGCGTTTCAGGCCGCGGGCGAAGATCCCTCCTTCGCCATCGGTGGTCAGCTCAATCGCGCGGGCACGAACGCCCACCACGGCACGGGGTCCGCGTTTATTGCGGAGGCCGACGAATCGGATGCCTCACTGTTGCGTTACCAGCCCGACATCGCGGTGATCACAAATATCGAACCGGATCACCTTGATTATTTCGGCAGCCCGGAGGCTTACTTCCAGGTCTTTGACGAGTTCGCTGACCGAGTCAGCCCCGACGGGCACTTGGTTGTCTGCCTTGACGACGATCACGCGGCCGAATGCGGTCGCAACGCCCAAAACCGCGGCATCAACGTGCTCGGCTACGGCACGCTGGAAGCATGTGAGCGCCATAGCGATATCACCGCCGGGGTAGTCATTACCGAAGAGGATGTGCAGGCAACCGCCACAGAAGTAACGGTCGACCTGCGCACCGTCACCCCGACTGTCGCCTTGTCCTACTCACTCGCTATCCCTGGGCGCCACATGGTGCTGAACTCCGCGGCAGCTCTGCTGGCGGGAGTTCTCGCAGACGCGGATCCGCGGCGTCTGGCGACCGGGCTAGGTGAATTCACCGGTGTGCGTCGGCGTTTTGAATACCGAGGCGACGTCGCCGAGGGTGAGTATGCAGGTACTCGCGTCTACGACGATTACGCGCACCATCCCACCGAGGTCGCTGCTGTTTTGGGCGCAGCAGGTGAAAAGGTCGAAGCCGAAGGCAGCGGATCACGCGTGGTGGTGTGCTTCCAGCCGCACCTCTACTCGCGCACGATGGAGTTCGCGGGTGAGTTTGCGGAAGCTTTATCGCTGGCCGATGCAGCCGTGGTCTTGGACATCTTCGGTGCGCGTGAGGCCCCCGTCGAAGGGGTTGATTCGCGCATCATCGTGGACAAGATGACCTTGGCTCCCGAAAACGCAGTCTTTGAAAAGGACTTCTCGGCGGCCCCTCAGACAGTCAAGCGGCTGACTCGTCCTGGTGACATTGTGTTGACCATGGGCGCAGGTTCCGTGACCATGTTGGCCGACGAAATCCTCGACGCGTTAGCGGAATAGTTTTTATGCGTATTTTTGAAAGGATTTCTGCCCGCACCGTGTGGATCAGCGTGGCGGTTGTCGCAATCATCGCCGTGATTTTAAGCGCTGTCGTGTACTTCACGCCTGCGTTCTCTGTCCGGCAGTACGAGGTAGAGGGCAACAAACACGTCACTACCGAGCAAGTCATTGAGGCGACCAACGTGGCCGAAGGCCAAATCCTTGCACAGGTCAACGTGGAGCAAGCCGCGCGTCAGGTTGTTGCCTTGCCCTGGGTGCGCACGGTGACTGTGAAGCGGGGCTGGCCGTCCTCATTGAAGGTAGAAGTGACCGAGCATGAAGCCGTCGCCTTTACCCGCGAGGGCGACGGGCCCCATCTGCTCAACCAAGCTGGCAGCGAGTTCGCCATCGAGGAGCCACCCCAAGAAGCAGTGGAAATTACCGGCAGCGCCCGCGGCGATGAAGCTGCGCGGATTAGTGCGGTGGAGATCGCCTCGTCGATAAGCACGGAGACGCGCACCCAGATTTCTGCCATCGAGGCCGAGGGGCCGTATCGTTTTATTGTTGCGTTAAACGATGGTCGTCAGGTCGTGTGGGGCGCGTCTGAGGACAACCACGACAAGGCTTTGGCCCTTGATACGGTGCTGGGACGTGAAGGCCAAGAATTTGATATTTCGAATCCTTCACAAATTGGTGTGCGCTAGGCGCATCGCACCGCTGTCACCTGCATAACCGCAGGCCATAACCCTAAAGTTAAGGTTGAGGGTACCGACACGCCGCGAAAATTAACTCACTTTTTTGCTCGCTGTGGCCCAATATGGATAACACAAGTAACTGCGACTGAAACTCTCTCTACACAATTGAAAGGCGAGCATTTACATATGACTTCCCCGAACAACTACCTCGCCATGATCCGCGTCGTCGGTGTTGGCGGCGGTGGCGTCAATGCGGTCAACCGCATGATCGAAGAGGGCCTCAAAGGTGTTGAATTTGTGGCCATCAACACCGACTCCCAGGCACTGCTGTTCACCGATGCAGACACCAAGCTCGACATCGGACGCGAGGCCACCCGCGGCCTCGGTGCCGGCGCTAACCCAGAGGTAGGCCGTACTTCGGCTGAGGACCACAAGTCCGAGATTGAGGAATCCCTCAAGGGCTCCGACATGGTCTTCGTTACCGCAGGCGAGGGCGGCGGCACCGGTACCGGTGCAGCACCTGTTGTCGCAGGCATTGCAAAGAAGATGGGCGCGCTGACCATCGGCGTTGTCACCCGTCCTTTCTCTTTTGAGGGCAAGCGTCGCACCCGCCAGGCAATGGAGGGTATTGAAAACCTCAAGGAAGTCTGTGACACCGTCATCGTCATTCCTAACGATCGCCTCCTACAGCTCGGCGACCAGGAACTGTCCATGATGGAAGCGTTCCGCGCAGCCGACGAAGTGCTCTACAACGGTGTCCAGGGCATTACCAACCTGATCACCATCCCGGGCATGATCAACGTCGACTTTGCCGACGTCCGCTCCGTCATGGCTGATGCAGGCTCCGCACTCATGGGCGTGGGTTCTTCCCGCGGCGACGACCGCGTCATGACTGCAACCCAGCAGGCGATCAACTCGCCACTGCTCGAGTCCACCATGGAAGGCGCGAAGGGCGTGCTGATCTCCGTCGCGGGCGGCTCCGACCTCGGCCTGATGGAAGTCAACAACGCCGCCTCCATCGTTGAGGAAAAGGCTGACGACGATGCCAACATCATCTTCGGCACCATCATCGATGACAACCTGGGCGACGAAGTCCGCGTGACCATCATCGCCACCGGCTTCGACGAGAAAGCCAACGCGCTCGTCTCCGATTACTCCAACACCCCAGAGGAGAAGCCAGCTCCGGTCTCCGAGGCAGCAACGCCGGCGCCTTCGCGCGGTTCGCTTTTCGACGAGCGCTCCCGCGACGATAACGAGCAGCGCGCGCCCGAACCAGCCGCACGTCACCGCTACGAGCCACGCCGTGAGGAGCCATCCCGCTCCGGCCTGTTCACCAACGATCGTGAATCAGAGCGCACCACTCGCCGTGGTGACGACGAAGACGATCTGGATGTTCCAAGCTTCATGCGCTAATGCGCTAGCCTTGGGAGTATGTCGCAGTTAGAAAATCGCCCCGTCCGCATGGTGTTCACCTCCCGTGCAGGCGGGGTTTCTCAATCCCACTTTGATTCTTTCAACCTCGGCGGTCACGTCGGCGACGACCCCGAGGCCGTGCGAGCAAACCGCGCCCGCCTCGCGCAGTCGTTGGGTCTGCCGGAAGAACACTTCGTGTGGATGGAACAGCTCCACACCAACAACGTCACCGTCGTTGACGGCCCCGTCACAGAACCTATCGAAGCCACCGACGCGATTGTGACCACCCAGCCCGGCTTGGCTCTTTGCGTGCTTGTCGCCGATTGTGCCCCAGTCCTCTTGGCCGACCACACCAACGGTGTTGTCGCCGCGGCCCACGCCGGTCGCATCGGCGCCCGCAACGGCATCATCCCCAAAACCGTGGAGAAAATGGTGGAACTTGGCGCGAAGCCCGCCTCCATCCAGGTACTCATCGGTCCGGCCGCCGCCGGCGAGTCCTACGAGGTTCCACAAGACATGGCCGATGACGTCGAGGCTCACCTCCCGGGATCCAAGACGAAGACCACAAAGGGCACACCGGGTATCGACGTGCGCGCAGGCCTTGTCCACCAGCTCATGTCGCTTGGCATCACGGCCATCGAGGCCGATCCGCGCGACACCATCACCGACGAGGACTTCTTCTCCTATCGTCGCCAAGGCACCACCGGCCGCCAAGCCGGAGTGGTCTGGCTGACCGGAAAGGCAGCTCACTAATGTCGCGTTACGACGAAATTAAGGCCAACCTAGATCAAGTCACCGCCCGCATCCGCGCCGCCGAGGCCCAAGCCGGACGGGAAGCGGGAAGTGTCACGCTGCTGCCCGTGACGAAGTTCCACCCCGTTGAGGATCTGGTGATCTTGGGCCAGCTCGGTGTGACACTGGTAGGGGAGAACCGCGAGCAGGAAGCCCGTCAAAAGGCGGAAGCGTTGAAGGAGGCGGGCGAATCGTCGATAAGCATTGCGATGATCGGCCAAATTCAATCGAAGAAAGCCAACGCCATCGCGCGTTGGGCGAAGCAGGTTCACTCCGTGGATTCGGTGAAGCTGGCGCACGGGCTCGACCGCGGTGTGGGCCTTGCGCTCGAGCGCGGAGACCGCGATTCCGGGGTGCTTGGCTGCCTCGCTCAGGTGTCCATGGACAACGATCCGACCCGTGGGGGAATCCCTCTGGATGATGTCGACGAACTTGCCGCCGCAATCGAGGAATCCGAGCATCTTTCCTTCGACGGCATCATGGTTGTCCCGCCGCTTGATGCGGACCCAAGCCAGGTGTTTGCGGAGGCCAGGGCACTTGCCGATCGCCTCGGTGAGCAGGTCGGACGCCGGCTTGTACTCTCTGCTGGCATGTCGGGAGATTTCGAAAATGCAATTGCTCACGGCTCGGATATCGTGCGTGTCGGAACGGGGGTTTTGGGCGCGCGCAACGTAGGCTAGCCAACAGGAAACAGGGGACGCAAGAATCAAAACTCACAAACGGTAGGAGTAATACATATGTCCTTCATGAAAGGCGCCAAGGAATTTTTCGGCTTCACGCCCGACACGAATGAATACGACGCTTACTATGACGAGCCACGCTACGACAACGACGGCTCCGCGGCGTACGCCCCTGAGGTAGAACGCGAGCCAGCATACGGCCGCGCAGATGCAGGTCACCGCTACGGACGCACCGATACTGTTGTTGCCGAGCCACCACGCAATTACGCACCGACCGTCGTTGTTGTTGAGCCACGCTCCTTCAACGATGCGAAGGACATCGGCGAACCATTCCGTGACGGCGACGCAGTCATCATGGAACTGACTGAGCTCGATCGCGCACTGCGCAAGCGCATGGTCGACTTCGCCGCAGGCCTGTGCTTCGCACTGCGCGGACAGATGCACAACTTGGGTAAGAACTCCGGCTCCGAGCGCGAAGTGTTCGCGATCGTGCCAGAAGATGCTCGCACCACCACCCTTGAGCTGGAGCGCGCGGCCGGACTGCGCTAGCCCTGGCGTGTCATTAGTTTGGTGGGTACCTCTTACGAACACCCGTTTACCGTGAAGTTGTCTGCGGTAGGCGGGTGTTCGTGCTTGACAGGATAAGTAGGTAGGCTAGAAAACCGTGAGCATGCTCGGAGCAATACTTTATGCACTGGTGAGGATTTACACCCTCATCGTGATCGTTCGACTGATTATTGAAATGATTCAGTCCTTTTCGCGGAGGTTTAGCCCGCCTCGGTGGTTTATGGTCATCGCAGAGTTCTTCTTTGTGTTGACAGATCCACCAATCAGGGCACTTCGCCGCGTGATCCCGCCATTGAAGCTGGGTGGAGTGGCCTTGGACGTCAGTGTCCTTGTGCTTTTCTTCGCGCTACAAATCATCACTTTGATCATTGTGAGTGTTTTCTAACCACACTTGGGGGTACTTTAGATGGTGGCCCCAAGCGCGGATCGAACGGTTCGACTGGTCGAATAGTTCAAGCTGCGGTAAAGATTGAGGGTGTTTGTTGTGTGAATCCGGTGTTGGGTTTATTACACTGGAGGAGCAGAACAATGAAAATCAACTAAAATGCATTTGAACCCGTTGGCTTTGTCACAATTACGAAACAAATCAGTTATGTGGCGAAGTTCGGATTTGAGAGCATAACTAATTTACTCGAAGGGAACGCTCATGCCGCTGACACCAGCAGACGTGCACAATGTCGCTTTCAGCAAGCCACCCATTGGCAAGCGCGGTTACAACGAGGACGAGGTCGATCAGTTTTTGGACCTGGTCGAGGACGCCTTAGCTAATCTGCAGGATGAAAACGATGACCTGCGTGCCCGGGTGGAAGAACTAGACAGCAAGGGCGCGTCTGGCGCCACCGCAGCTGCGAGTGGCGCAACTGGTGCTGCAGTAGGTGCAGCAGCGACCAAGAAGGATGCTGCGCCTCAGGTCAACGAGGTCGAACTGCGCAAGCAGATCGAAGAGAAGCTTCGCGCTGAGTACGAGGCCAAGCTGAAGAAGGCACAAGACGATGCTTCCAAGGCTCAGAAGGACGCACAGACCGCAAAGTCTGATGCAGACAAGGCTCGCAAGGAAGCAGATGCTGCCGTAAAGGCACAGAAGGACTCCGAGTCCGCTGCTGCAGCTGCGAAGAAGTCTGACGCAGACTCCTCACAGAAGGTCGCTGCAGCCGCAGTTCCAGCTGCTGGTGCTGGTGCCGCAGCTGGCGCAGCCGCTACCGGTGTTGCTAGCGCAGACACCCACATGCAGGCAGCCAAGGTCCTGGGCCTGGCTCAGGAAATGGCAGACCGCCTCACCTCCGAGGCACAGGCTGAGTCGAAGTCCATGCTGGATGAGGCACGTTCCGCAGCTGACAAGCAGCTCAAGGAAGCCGAGACCAAGGCAAACACCCAGCTGCAGGACGCTGATACGCGTTCCAAGAACCAGCTGGCTGAAACCGACAAGCAGGTTGCAACCAAGACCAAGGATGCAGAGACCCGCGCTAACAAGCTGATCTCCGACGCCGAGAAGAAGGCCGAGGAGACCACCAACGACGCTAACTCCCGCGCTGAGGCACAGATCCGCCAGGCAGAGGAGAAGGCTGCGAGCCTGCAGGCAGACGCTGAGAAGAAGCACACCGAGATCATGAACACGGTGAAGTCTCAGCAGACC
The DNA here is from genome assembly GCF_000379425.1 of Corynebacterium lubricantis DSM 45231. GTDB lineage: Bacteria > Actinomycetota > Actinomycetes > Mycobacteriales > Mycobacteriaceae > Corynebacterium > Corynebacterium lubricantis. The sequence goes on along the minus strand of NZ_KB902204.1, from coordinate 86,814 downwards.
GCCCTGGAGAACCGCATCGCCGAGCTGCGTACCTTCGAGCGCGAGTACCGCACTCGCCTGAAGACCTTGCTGCAGTCCCAGCTGGAAGAGCTGGAGACCCGCGGATCTTCCGAGCCAAACAGCGAATCGAACAACGAAGGCTAATTCAGCTTCAGGTTTAAGGCTTAAGGCGCAACCCCGGTGCTGGGGTTGCGCCTTTTGGCGTTTCTGGGGCCAGTTGGGCCTGGCGGTTTGCTTGTGGTCGAAAACGATTATCGACCACATGGGAAAAATAGCGGACACATCACTAAATTACCTGGGGAAATGCGCTATGCAATCGTCCTGGGTTTTCATGTGGTCGATAACGGGTGGTGAGCAATTTCGACCACGCGGAAAACACGCGGGAAAGCCGGGGACCCACCTCCCAGGTGACCACGCACAACCAAGCGTGTATACTTTCACACCGTTGAGGAACCTCCACCGCAGGTTCTACATCGCACGATGATCCGGCCATCACCGGGGAGTGTTTCCGGAAGAACAGCTTCGCACCAACGCAGAGCCCAGTAGAACCGGACGGAGAGAAGACGTCACCTTCTTCACTACACAACGAAGCGGGGCCCAGTCATCCAGGCGAGGCCCAAGCAGGGTGGTACCGCGCAAGCAATTGCGTCCCTGCGTAAAGCCGAAGGCCCACAAATGTGTGTGAAGAAAGGATCGGACCCACGCGATGAACAATCCCGTTGGCGGTGTCTACCCCAAGGTCGATATGACCGGAGGAAGCTCCAAGTTCCCGGATATGGAACAAGAAGTTCTCAAGTACTGGGAGAAAGACGACACGTTCCAAGCGTCCTTGGACAACCGCAAGGACGCAGCGGAATATGTCTTCTATGATGGCCCTCCGTTTGCAAACGGCTTGCCACACTACGGTCACCTGCTGACCGGTTATGTCAAGGACATCATTCCTCGTTACCGGACCATGACCGGCTACCACGTTCCTCGCGTGTTCGGTTGGGATACCCACGGTCTGCCCGCCGAGCTTGAGGCGGAGAAGCAGCTGGGTATCAAGGACAAGTCCGAGATCGAGGAAATGGGTCTGGCCAAGTTCAACGAGTACTGTGCTCAGTCGGTGCTACGCTACACCGAGGAGTGGAAAGAGTACGTTACTCGCCAGGCTCGTTGGGTCGACTTCGACAACGGCTACATCACCATGGACTTGGACTACATGGAGTCCGTCATCTGGGCGTTCAAGCAGCTCTACGACAAGGGCCTGATCTACCAGGGCTTCCGCGTTCTGCCATATTCGTGGGCTGAGCACACGCCACTCTCGAATCAAGAGACGCGTCTCGACGATTCCTACCGCGATCGCCAGGACCCCACACTCACGGTGACCATGCCGCTGACGGGTGCTGAGGAAGGCACCGCGGCGGTCAACACCTGGGCCGAGCACCCAGAGTTGCAAGACGCTGCTGCCCTGGCGTGGACCACCACTCCGTGGACCCTGCCGTCCAACCTGGCGTTGGCCGTGCACCCTGAGGTGGAGTACTCCCTGGTGCAGGTCGGTGAAGATGGGGCAGAGGGCTTCGTCGGCAAGCGATTCTTGCTTGCTTCTGCTCTTGTGGGCTCGTACAAAAAGGAGTTCGGTAAGGAATCCGAGACCGTGGCCACGTTTATTGGCGCGGAGCTTGAGGGCCTGACCTACGAGCCGATCTTCGACTACTTCAAGGATCAGCCGAACGCGTTCAAGATTTTGCTGGCGGATTACGTCACCACTGAGGACGGTACCGGTATCGTCCACCAGGCGCCTGCCTTCGGTGAGGACGATATGGCCACCACCAAGAAGTACGGCATTGATCTTGTGATCCCGGTGGACATGGACGGAAAGTTCACCTCCCAGGTTCCTGAATATGAGGGCCAGTTGGTATTCGATGCGAACAAGGACATCATCAAGGATCTCAAGGCGAAGGGTCGCGTGCTGCGCCACCAGACCATCGTCCACTCCTACCCACACTCCTGGCGTTCGGGCGAGCCGCTGATCTACATGGCGCTGCCTTCGTGGTTTGTGAAGGTCGACGAGTTCAAGGACCGCATGGTCGAGCTCAACCACGAGCAGATCGAGTGGATCCCGGAGCACGTGCGCGACGGCCAGTTTGGCAAGTGGCTAGAAAACGCCCGCGACTGGAATATCTCGCGTACCCGCTACTGGGGTTCGCCGATCCCTGTGTGGCAGTCGGATAATCCTGAGTACCCACGCACCGATGTCTACGGCTCCCTCGATGAGCTCGAGGCCGACTTCGGCGTGCGCCCAACGGATCTGCACCGCCCGTACATCGATGACCTGACCCGTCCGAACCCGGACGATCCGACCGGTCAGTCCACCATGCGCCGCGTGCCCGAGGTACTCGATGTGTGGTTCGACTCCGGTTCGATGCCGTTCGCACAGTTCCACTACCCATTCGAGAACAAGGAATGGTTCGAGGAGCACCACCCATCCGACTTCATCGTGGAGTACATCGGCCAGACCCGCGGCTGGTTCTACCTGCTGCATCTGCTGTCCACCGCACTGTTCGACAAGCCTGCGTTCAAGCAGGTTGTTGCGCACGGCATCGTGCTGGGCGAGGACGGCCAGAAGATGTCGAAGTCGAAGGGCAATTACCCGAACGTCAACGAGGTTTTCGACCGCGATGGCTCCGATGCGATGCGCTGGTTCCTCATGTCCAGCCCGATCCTGCGCGGCGGAAACCTGATTGTCACCGAACAGGGCATCCGCGACGGCGTGCGCCAGGCGATCCTGCCGATCTGGAACGCTTATAACTTCCTGGAGCTCTACTCCTCCGAGGAAGCCACGTGGTCCGTGGATTCCACCGATGTGCTGGATCGCTACATCCTGGCGAAGCTGCACGACCTAGTCAAGGGCGTCGACGAGGCTCTCGCGGCAACCGACATCTCGGGCGCCTGCGACCAGGTGCGCATCTTCTCGGACGTGCTGACCAACTGGTACGTGCGTCGTTCCCGCGACCGGTTCTGGGAAGGCCAGGAGGCACACCCAGAGGCGTTTAACACCCTCTACACCGTGCTCGAGGTACTCACCCGCGTGGCAGCTCCACTGCTGCCATATATCACCGAGGTGATCTACCGTGGCCTGACCGGTGAGCGTTCCGTGCACTTGACGGATTACCCGAATGCCGACGAGATCCCAGCCGATGACAGCCTGGTGGCCGCTATGGATGCGACTCGTGGCGTGTGCTCGGCGGCGTCGTCGGTACGCAAGGCCAACAAGCTGCGCAACCGTCTGCCACTGCCGAAGCTCACTGTTGCTCTGCCTGATTCCGCGAAGCTCGCGGATTACAGCGACATCATCCGCGACGAGGTTAACGTCAAGGACGTAGAGCTGACCGACGACGTTGATTCCGTGGGTACCTTCGACGTTGTGGTCAACGCCAAGGTCGCCGGCCCAACATTGGGCAAGGACGTCCAGCGCGCGATCAAGAACGTCAAGGCCGGAAACTACGAGCGCCAGGGCGACAACGTGGTTGTCGACGGCGACATCGTGCTCACTCCGGAGCTTTACACCGAGCGCCTCGTGGCCGAGAACCCAGAGTCCACCGCGCGCATCGACGGCCTCGACGGCCTAGTCGTGCTGGACATGGAGGTCACCGAGGAACTCGAGGCCGAGGGCTGGGCAGCGGATGTGATCCGCGGGCTGCAGGACGCTCGTAAGGCATCGCAGTTCGAGGTCTCCGATCGCATCACCACCGTCCTGTCGGTTCCAGCCGAGAAGGAGCAGTGGGCTCGTCGTCACGCGGACCACATCGCCGCTGAGACCTTGTCCACCAGCTTCACCGTGACCACCGACGCGCTGACTGGCGATGTCCATGATGTGGTCGCTGATGTGACCGCAACCGTGGCCAAGAACTAGTCGCGCACGTACGTCGCCCCCGGCAAATTTTCCTTATAAGGAGAATTTACCGGGGGCTTTGGTGTGTTTTAGGCGCGCGAGAAGGCAGTGGCAAACACTCCGATCGCGGCCAGCGCGAGGAGCGCCGTGGTGACCAGCATTGTCACTCCGAAAGCACCCGAGGCCGATGCCCCAGTGGCCAGTCGCGTGGAGTACACCGAGCCGATCACCGCTGGTCCCAAGGCCCCGCCGAATTGCCGGAACGAGGTGTTCATCGCGCCGGCCATACTCGCCTTCGCTTGGGGCGCCGAGGTGACGGCGACGGTGGATACCGAGGAGAACATCAGCGAGATAGCGATGCCGAAAATCACGATGCGCCACAACACGTCGAGGTAGTCAGAGTCGACCGTCGTACGCGAGAGAAGAAATGCACCCACGGCGGCCAGGACGAGGCCGGAGCCTAGGGCGAGGTCGGGGCGAATACGCGAAAGCAGCTTGCCGACGAGCGGACTGACCACCAAGGCCGTGCCGGGCATACACGCGATATACGAAGCGATTCCGAAGGCGTCCAGGTTCTTCGCGTTGCCGAGAAAAAGAGCGAACAAGAAGCCCGTGCCCAAGACCGAGAACAACGCGACGGCAGCGGCGAATCCGGCTGCGGAGAAACGGGGAATGCGCAGCAGACGCAGGTCCATTAGCGGGGCCGCGATGTTGGACTCGCGGTAGGCGAAAAGCGCACCACTTGCGAGTGCGACCGCGAAAGACACCAGCGCGGGCCAAGAGAGGATGCCCTGCGCGCCAGCCTGAATAGTCCCGTAGACCAGGGAAATCACGGCAATGACCGCGAAAATCTGTCCCAGCGCATCGAGCCCGATGCGATTCTTGATGGTCTCTTTAAACAGAACCGTAATGGCCACGAGCGTGACGAGCGTCAGAATCAGGTTCGGCACAAAGAGCCACCCCCAGGGCAACACGCTGAGCAGCACGCCGGAGGAAATCGCGCCAAAGGCAAGGCCCGCCGTCGTTCCCGTGCCCCACAGCGCGATATAGCCCGCGCGCACCCGCGCATCAGAAACGCGGGTGGAAATCGTCGCCAACGTTGTGGGCACGAGCGCGCCGGCGCCGATGCCCGCGAAGAACTGGCCCGCCCACAGCACGGGAATGGCGTAGTCCCCCGACAAGGAGGCCACGATCCCCAATGCCTCGCCCACAACCATCAGCGTGGCGGCGGTAACCATGACTCGCTTGCGCCCAAAGTTCACCGCGAAGGCTGTCGCCGTCAGCGCGGAGACGGTCATCGAGAGCAAATAAATCGCTTGGACCCACTGCAGCTGTGCCGTGGTCGCGCCGGTGGCATCAGCGATCGTGGTCAGGCTGACGGAGAGCGCGTTGATGGGCAACTGGGCCACGAAAACGCCAAGAATGGCGATCCAGACAATGCGTCTGGATTCGGGAGTGAGTGAGGGATCAGGTGAGGGCATCAGGCTTCCAAGCTGCTGGCGACGGGGAGAAATAGGAGCGCTATCTTGAAAATGAAATATTACGCGTGTTTCCGAATAAATAGACAAAGAGGTTCAGAAAGTGGGTGCCCGCAGGCCACACGGCGCGGGAAAAGCAGTGGTGTAGCATGAATTTTCGTGTCTGAAAGCGTGAATAGAACTCGAGCGGCGCGCTGGAGCGCACCACTGTTGATGGTCCTCAACGGCTTGTCACTGTACGCCGGTGCCGCCCTTGCCGTGGGTCTGTTCGAGCAATTTTCCCCCGGCCTGGTGGCATGGATGCGCGTGGCAGCAGCCGCCGTCATTCTGCTCGTCCTGAACCGCCCTGGGATCAAAGCATTTCTCGGGCGCACCGGATTCAACGCAGCCGTGTACGGCGTGGTCACCCTGGCCATGAACATCACCTTTTATGAGGCGTTGGCGAGGCTGCCCATGGGCACCGCAGTGGCCATCGAATTTTTAGGACCCGTAGTCGTCGCCGCCCTCGGCAGTCGCACACCGCGCGATTGGGTCTCGCTGCTCCTGGCCGGCGTGGGCGTGGTCATTATTAGCGGTGCCCAGTGGGCGGGCAACAGCACGGGTGTCTTATTCGCGCTTGCCGCGGCAGTTATGTGGGCGCTCTACATTCTTACCGGCAACCGCATCGCCGGTAACGCCGCCTCCTCGCGCACGGGCATGGCCGTCGGTTTCACGTGGGCGGCGATCCTCTCGCTGCCGCTGGCTTTGTGGTGGTGGCCGGGCCTTGATGCCGTTGATCTCGAGCCGGTGACCATTATTGGCCTCGCGCTGGGTCTCGGTGTGCTCTCCGCGGTCATCCCTTATGGTCTTGACCAGGTGGTTCTGCGCCAGGCGGGCCCGTCCTATTTCGCGATCCTGCTGGCAATTTTGCCGATTACCGCCGCGGTCATGGGCACGATCGCCTTGGGGCAGTGGCTCTCCGTAGCCGAAGTGATCGGCATTGCCATGATCGTTGCAGCGGTCGCTTTGCGACGACCCTAAACTGGAATCCATGCGGCGTTGGGTTTTACACATCGACATGGACGCGTTCTTTGCGTCATGCGAGCAGCTGACCCGACCCACCTTGCAGGGCCGGCCCGTGCTTGTCGCCGGTGTCACGGGCAGGGGAGTCGTCGCCGGAGCGAGCTACGAGGCCAGGAAATACGGGGCGCACTCCGCCATGCCGACCCACCGGGCGGCCAGGCTGGTCGGGCCGAAGGTCGTCCTTGTCACTCCCCGCCGGGCGGTGTACTCGATGGCGTCGAAACGCGTCTTTGAGATCGTTGCCCGCAACGTCGACGTCGTCGAACAACTCTCCATCGACGAGGCGTTCATGGAACCGGAGGAACTCGTCGACGCCACCGTTGAGCAGGTCACCGAGTGGGCCGAGAAGCTGCGTGCCCAGATCAAGGACGAGACCGGCCTGCCCGCTTCGATAGGGGCGGGCAGCGGCAAGCAGTTCGCGAAGATCTCCTCCGACTTGGCGAAACCCGACGGGGTGTTCGTCATCGACCCCGAGCGCCAATTAGAGACACTGCACGCCCTCGACGTCAACGAGCTGTGGGGCGTGGGACCCGTGACCGAATCTCGGCTTGCCACAATGAATATCGCCACCATTGGCGACCTCGCGCGACTGAGCGAAAAGGAAGTCGAAATCGCCCTCGGCGGTACTGTGGGCAAGCAACTCTGGCAAATGGCCAACGGACACGACGACCGCCCGGTGGCACCTCGCGCGGTGGCCAAACAAATCTCCGCCGAACACACCTACCCGCAGGATTTGACCACACCCGTCGAAGTCGACGCAGCCCTGAAACGTGCGGCCGCGGATGCCCACCGGCGCCTCTTAAAGGACGGGCGCGGGGCACGCACCGTCAGCGTGAAGCTGCGCATGTCCGACTTTCACATCGAATCGCGCTCCGCGACCTTGCCCTATGCCACCGAAGACGAAGACACCCTGCGTGCGCTGGCCTACCGGCTCGTGCGCTACCCGGACGAGGTCGGACCCATCCGGTTGGTAGGGGTGAGCTACTCCGGGCTCGAAGACTCGTTGCAGCACGTCCTCTTCCCGGAACTCGACCAGCAGATCGTGCGACCCACCCCGGCCGACAGCGACTATGAATCAGGTGTCAGCGACCATTTCGGTGCCAGCAACGTCGAGGTGGACATCACCCCGGCCGAGGTGCCGGGGCAGTGGCGCGCCACCCAAGACGTTTTCCACCCCGACCACGGCCACGGCTGGGTGCAAGGAGCCGGGCACGGACGGGTGACAGTGCGCTTTGAGACGAGGGCGACGGGACCGGGAAAAATCGTCAATTTGCGTGCCGACGACCCCGACCTCGCACCCGCTGACCCCGTGGATTCCTTGGCCTGGGAAGACTGGATTCCCGCCGAAGACAACGACTAAGCCCAGATTAAGCCAGAAGGACTGCGGGATCCGTACCCGATGCGAGCGCAACCGTCAGCGCCATGCGCGCCTGGCCGGGGGAGAGATAACCCGCCGAAAGCGCGCCGAGCGAGCCCAACGTATTTCCACCGCCGGCGCCACCATAGTCGAAGGCGACCGGACCAAAAGGCACCTGCGTGGACACAACCACCGGAATTCCGGCCTGCAGACACTCGCCCAGGGCGCGCCCCATGTCGGCCGAGATGTTTCCGGCACCGAGGCCAGCGACGACGATGCCATCGGGACGCGTTGCGACGATCGCATCCACCTCGGCCCGGCCCGCGCCGGGCCACGCGGCGATAACAACAACATTTTTGCCTGCGAGACGGTGAACACCCACGGGGCGGGGACGGGAAAGTGGGGTCGTGGCAGAGGAGGTAAATGCCTGCATCTCATAAGTGTGGCGCTTCAACGCGCCGCGGGCAGGCAATGTCATCCCGCCGAAGTGAATCTGCACCCCGGGCTGCTGGGCGGGCAGTGCTGCGAGAGCAATCGCGCCCGCGAGATTCTCGGGGCCGTCCGCGTGCGGATCGTCCGCGGGTAATTGCGCTCCGGTGAGGACGACAGGGCGTTCGTCGTCAAGCATGACATCGAGCGCGAGCGCCGTCTCTGCCATGGAATCCGTGCCATGCGTCACCACGACACCGCTCGTGGTGGGATCGGCGAAAGCCTCCTGGATGTGGCCGGCGAGTTCGTCGATGTCGGCGAGCCGCATCGAGGAAGAATCGAGTGAAGTCGAATCGATCACCCTGGTAGGAATGGGTGTGCCGCTGTGCGCAATGAGCGCTGCGCCGTCGAGCGTTGGCACTCGCGCGCCTTGCGCATCGGCGGTGGAGGCGATCGTGCCGCCGGTGGCGATGACGGTGACAGTGGGGTCCGAAGTTCCGGGGAATTGCATAAGAATACAGCTTGCCATAGCGTTTTAACTTTGGCGTTTAAGTCACAAAACTGTAACGTATGGGGTAGTTATGCAAAGGCGCCCCGGCGACACCTCGGCTTTCCACGGCGCCGGAAAACCAAGTTCAAGGAGAATACGTGAACGCGAAGAAGATCTCGGCACTCATTGCAGCATTTGGCCTTTCTGTCAGCTTGGTCGCTTGCTCCAGCGATGAGGGCGAGAACGGAACCACCGAAGAGACCAGCGCCAGCGCTGCAGAGACCACGGCATCGTCTAGCGACGCACCAGAAACCGAGACCCCTGACTTGCCTTCGGCAGCGGAACTCAACGACGTGCTCGCGCGCGCCACCGATTCCAGCCTTCCAATGGAGGACCGTGTCCAGACCGTTCAGGGCGGCGAAACCGCTCCTGAGTTGTTCGACACCATGGCCATGTCCCAGGAAGAGTCTGGCGCTAACTTCCAGGTCGTCGATCCAGTTCTGCCAGGGTACGCACCAAACTCCGTGCTCACCACCGTGAACTTCACCCAGCCTGACCAGGCCACCCAGTTGGCCGAAAACGTCGAGTTCATCTACGAAGACGGTCAGTGGCAGCTCTCCCAGTCCTGGGCCTGCACCCTGATCACCAACACCGTTGAGCCTGACCAGGTACCGGAGATGTGCGCCGCGTCGGCGCCAGAGGGCGAATCGACCGACGCACCTGCTGATGCTTCGGAGCCTGCACCGGCTCAGTAAAAGCTAGTCTTCGTCGCGCCACACCTCGCTGGACCACAAGGTTTTCAGGCTGAGCAGTGTGGCGCGATTATCTTTTTGTTCCTTGCGCTTGCGCCACCGGCGACGAATCCACCGGTCGTGACTAGTCAAGATGACAGTGCCCGGGAAATCGAGCAGGGCCGACTCGAGTTCCTCGGCCAACGCGAGGGACAAGTGGTTGGTGGGCTCGTCGAGAAGCAATAAATCCGGCGGGCTGGCCAAGATGATGCCCAGCGACACGCGGCGGCGCTGCCCGAGCGAGAGGTCCTCCAGCTTTGTCTGGGATTGTGCCTCCGTCATCAGGCCCATCTCCACGAGGGAGGGAGTGCCTTTCGGCGTGCGCGCGCTGAAGATTTCCTCCGCGGTCTGGCTCAAGTCCTTCCAATCGTCGTCCTGCTCGAGGCGATCGATGGTCAGTTCCTCGGGGATGAGCAGCTCACCCTCGAAGTCGGTGATCACACCGTCGATGAGCTTGAGCAGTGTGGACTTGCCCGACCCGTTTGGCCCCTCGACGAGCAGCTGCTCCCCGGGTTGGACCTTCAAGGTCAGCGGTGCGAGCCGGTTGGGCACGGCCAGGTCCTTGGCGTTTACAGCGGGCTCACCCAATGAAGCCGTGTCGTGCTGCGGAATCCCATGGAAGCGCAGGCGCGCAGGTGGGCGCGGGATGGCGTCGCGCTCAAGTGCCTCGAGGTTGGCGCGCGCGCTGCGTAGACGATTGCCCACGGTTTTCGCAGCCCTGTCGGCAAAGAATTTCGAAGCCGCGCGAATCTCCGTCTTGTTCTCGTGGCTGTGGAAGACGTCCTCTTCCGATTGGCCGGCGGCCTTTTCTAAACGCGCACGCTCATGTTCCTGGGCGGCATAGTCACTGGCCCACCGCTGACGACGCGCCTCGCGGGCCGCAAGATAATCGGTAAAGGAACCGCTAAAACGCTGGCCCTGGCGGGTTTCTTCGCCAAAACCGCCCTCGGCGCCCAAACTGGGATCGAGATCGACAAGTCCGTCGCACGCCGTATCCAGGAAATAGCGGTCGTGGGAGGCCACCAGCACAGGCCCGGAGAATGCCTCGAGTTCGGCGACCAAGAAATCCACCGCTTCGTCGTCGAGGTGGTTGGTGGGCTCGTCGAGAACCATGCCATCGACCGGGCGCAGCAACAAGGTGGCTAGCGCGAAGCGGCGGCGTTGGCCACCGCTCATCTCACCCAAGGGGGTTGCAAGGTCCACGTTGGCAAGTCCCAGACCAGCCAACACCGTGGAAATGCGAGTTTCCAACTCCCAGACACCGGAGGACTCGGCACGCGCGAGGGCGATATCGAATTGGTCAGCAAGACCTGGGGCATCGGGGTCGGAGGCCATGGTCTCGGAAAGCACGCCAATGGTACGTTCGATGTCGCGGAGTTCTTCCACGGCTTCGTCGATAAGCGCTGCTGCGGGTGCCGTGAACGGCAAGGACGTCTCCTGTGCGATAAAGCCCGTGATCTCTGGAGTAATAATCGTGCCAACATCGGGCACGAGGTCTCCAGCGATCAGCGAGAGGAGTGTGGATTTTCCTGAACCATTTTCGCCGATGAGACCGGTGACAGATCCTGAGGGCACCGGGAAGGAAATATCGGTGAGCACACGATTGCCACCAGGATAGGAGAATGACACTCCGTCGACGTTGAAGTGTTGTGGAGCAACCATGGTGACACCCTTCCGGCAGGAGAGACAACTGTACCTGTAACTCTACTTCCTGCAGCGGGAGTGCAGGTACTTACGACTGATACTGGATACTTGCGCCTTGATCCTGGACGATCCGGAAATCAGCCTGATCGCCCGCATAGACGACGCGCGTTGTGCTGGTGATGCCGCCGGCAACAGGAATGGGCGAATCAAAATCGACCGTCAGACTGCCCTCGGAGGAAGTATTCGAGCTCTCCACCTTCAGCGACTGGCCCGCCAGCTCGGGGTTGGTGGTCTCGTCGAAATTCAGCGTCGCTTGGGCAGGGCGCTCCTCGATGGAGACATCCAAGTCAACGGAATCGGCACTCAGTGCGGTGACCGTATACGTGGTGGTCCGCAACATTGTGGTGTCGCCGGTGACGCGTGATTCCACCGTCCACGATCCGCCCTCGCCAATTTCTTCGGTGGGGAAAATGACGTTCGAGGTCAATACGGTGAGCATGCCGGCCTCCGCGGCCGCGCGGCCCTCGTCTTCGGATTCGTCGGGGGAGAGCAGTTTCAGCGTGCTGACGCGTCCCGGGTCCGTGGCGCGCCAGGACATAAGGAACCCGTTCGCGGTGTCGAGGTCTTCCTGGATCCGAGGTGCTTGGGCGGTGGTTCCATCGAGGGTGAAGTCCACTTTTCGCGTGGCGTCAATCTCTTCTTCACCCGGTGCGGGGGCAGGGGTGGTCTGCGCGCTGAGGCGGAACTCCGTGGGCTCGAACCCGAAGTCCGCGGGAGCTTGGGTATCCAGTGCGCTCGAGGCGACGACGGCCTGATCGAAACCGTCAGCGATATCGAGGGTGTACTGCTGAGTCGTGGCTTCTGCACCTTCTTCTGCGCCGTCTGCTGGAAGATCGCTGTAGCGCAGCACTTGCGGGTTGGTACCCACTTCGACGATATTAACGCGGGCCACGTCCACCGAGAACGCCGGAACTTCCGCTAGCGGATCCGGTTCTTGACTACACGCTGCAAGGACTAAAGCGCTGGAGAGAACAAGGGGCGTTAACACACGTCGAAATTGCACACCTTTGAAACTACCTCACCGGACTTCCACTGCCATGAATGGTGAGCGGTTTGGCAGCAAAGCCGAAGCAATAGTTCGAAACGGGTGGGTTAGCACTAATGTGGTGGGAGATGGTCGAGGATAATGGGAAAGTACGTAATGCGCAGGGCGAGAAATCGCGTCGCGGCTATAACCGAGCGCGCATGGTGGGTGGCATGGTGGCAATCATCATTGTCATTGCAGCGATAGACCAACTGGTCAAGCAATTCATGCTGAGTTGGTTGGAGCCTGGCGTTCCCGTCCCCATTATCGGCGACTGGTTCCGCTTCTACCTGCTGTTTAATCCCGGTGCGGCCTTTTCTATGGGGCAGGATTCTACCTGGCTGTTCACCACGATCCAGCTGGTCTTCGTTGTCGGCGTGCTCATTGCTGCGCCCCGAATCAAGGACAAGTGGCAGGCGCTGGGACTAGCGCTGCTGGCCGGTGGCGCGCTGGGCAACCTGTGTGACCGGCTATTCCGCGAGCCCGGCTTCTGGTTCGGCCACGTTGTGGATTACATCTCCGTGGGCAACTTCGCCGTATTCAACATCGCCGACGCATCGATTACCGTGGGCGTGATCATCTTTGTCCTGGCCATTCTCTTCGAAGATTGGGGAGAAAGCCGGAAGCAGAAGCAGTCCGCAGAGGAAACCCTATGAGCGGAGACTTTCGCCGGATGGTGATCCCCGATACCTTCGAAGGGATGCGTGTCGACGCTGCCGTGGCCAAGATTTTTGGGATTTCCCGCAGCGTTGCCGCCGAGATCTCAGCAGCCGGAGATGTGCTCGTGGACGGAAACTCCGTGACCAAATCCGACCGCTTGCGAGAAGGGGTCGTTTTGGAAGTGACCCTGCCCGAACCCAAAACCCCACCGATGCCGAAGGAAGAAATTGTCGAGGGCCTAGACATCCTGTACGAGGATCGCGACGTCATCGCGGTGAACAAACCTGTCGGCGTTGCCGCGCATCCGACTGTGGGATGGGAGGGCCCCACCGTGGTCGGCGGGCTGGCGGCCGCAGGCTACCGGATTTCCACCTCCGGCCCGCCCGAGCGACAAGGCATCGTGCAGCGACTAGATGTGGGAACCTCCGGGGTGATGGTTGTTGCCGCCAGCGAGCTGGGCTACTCCGTGCTCAAGCGCGCTTTTAAGGAGCGCACGGTGACGAAGACGTATCACGCGGTCGTCCAGGGTTTGCCCGATCCCATTGTCGGCACCATTGACGCACCGATTGGTCGGCATCCGTCGTCGGGCTGGAAGTTTGCCGTGACCAGCGACGGTAAAGCCGCCGTGACACACTACGAGGTTCTCGAGGCCTTCCGCGAAGCCAGCCTGATTGAAGTACACCTGGAAACGGGCCGGACCCACCAGATCCGTGTGCACATGTCGGCCATCGGGCACCCGTGCGTGGGCGATCCCATGTACGGCTCCGATCCCAACCTGGCCAAGCGCGTGGGCCTGGACCGGCAGTGGCTTCACGCCGTGCGCTTGGGTTTCAACCATCCGCGCACTGGAGACTTTATGGAAGTCGAGTCGCCGTACCCCGACGACTTGGCCAACGCCCTCAAGGAGATGCGGGGATGAATTCCTTTAACAGGGGCCGAGTCGCCCTCGCCTTCATCTGCGTGATTGCCTTTGTGGCACTGGTGTTTTACCTCGGGGCGCGCACGCCTGCTCCGGAACCCATCAACGGGGATCAGCTCGGGCAACATAACGGCGAATCCTTCGCCGACTACTCCGAGCGCGCCTCCGCCTCTGTCGAAGCACTCGATCCAGCGAGCGAGGAAAATTCCTATGCGCTGGTCGCCTTTACCGATTCGCTGACCCCTGAAGAAGCCGCCAACCAGCTCACCGAGGTCGAGCGCGTCAGTGCGATGACAATCGGCGTGGCCTCGGCCCGCGCGCTGCCCGAGCCCATCGCGGGCGAGGATCGCGCCGACGTGTTCCAGCGCGACCTCGACCGCATCGCGTACAGCCTCCAGGGCATCGGCGACGTGCCCGTGCCCGAGCGCATCGATGCGGTTGTGGTGTGGGACGATCCCGCAACGCTTCGCTCGCTTTACGACGAGCCCTACGTGGCCACCGTGGAGGCGCTCCCCTCGGACGCTGCCTGGGGAATGTTTGGGATCCAACCCGTTAACGTGCACTCCGAGTTCAACGGGGTCCCAGCGGTCTAACCTGCCGCATAATCTGCTCGCTTATTCGGTGTGGCGAACCGATTTGCGTTCTTTTTGCCAGCGCACGATATCCCAAAGATAGAGGGCCACGGCAATCCAGATGATGATAAAGCCCGTCCAGCGCGACGCGGAGAGCTGCTCGTTGGTCACAAAGAGCGCCCACAGCATCTGCATGGTCGGTGTGACATATTGCAGCATGCCAATCGTGGTCAGTGGGAGGAGCTTGGCGGCCTTGCCGTAGAACAACAACGGCAGGACCGTCACCACGCCGGAGACGATGAGCAAGAGCGAGTGGGACGCACCCTCGGTGAAGAAGGTGCCCTGACCAGAGCCCTCCAGCCAGGTCAGATAGATCAGGGCCAGAGGCATCATCGCAATGGTTTCACCAGCCAGCGAAGTGGTGGGCGACAGCGAGATCCGCTTCTTCGCCAGTCCGTAGAGACCGAAGCTGAGCGTGAGCCCCAGGGCCATGATCGGTGCCTGCTCCGCGAAGAAGAGCAACCACACCACACCGACGGCGGCGATGGACACTGCACCTACTTGGAATTTGCGTAGCCGCTCGCCGAGGAAGAGCACGCCCAAAAGCACCGAGAACAACGGGTTAATGAAGTAGCCCAGAGCGGCATCGGCCACGTGGCCGGAGTTGACCGCCACGACGTAAATGCCCCAGTTCGCGGTGATCAACGCGCCAGAGAGCACGAGCTGCAGCCAGGTCTTCGGTCCGGCGTCGCGAAGTTCGCGCCAGCCCTTGGTGAAGAAAAGGACAATCGCCATGATGATGGCGGCCCACAAAATGCGGTGCGCCAGGATCTCCAACGGACCAGCCGGCAGCAACAGAGGGAAGAAAGCGGGAAAGAGTCCCCACATCACATAGGCAATGAGTCCGTAAGTCACAAGGTGGGACCTTACTCCCTGGCAATGGACTAAACCATCCGCGCTACCATCTAGGACGTGACTGATCCCGAGAACCCGCAGACCCCGGACCACCCAGCGCTTCCTGCATGGTTGGCTCTCCACATCGGTAGAACCCCCATGCTCGAGGACTACCCCTTGAACCGGGCAGGAATGAACCGACTGCTCAAGGCAGCCAAAATCTCCTACCGCCTGCCGAGGACCTCCATATCAGTAACTGAGATTGCCGAATCAGCCGCAGCTGCCCCCACGGACCCGCATCAGGCCCAACAGCTCATGGTCCAAATTATTGCCTCGGTCTCCGCGACCTCCCTGCGCAACAATAAAGCCCGACTCGCCGCCATCTCGGGCACCGATGCTCAAACAACGCTGCAGGAAATCGCGGCTCTCGCCAACGACGATGTTCTCGCCGCCTATGCGAAATTCCGCACCGGCACGCGCAACACCTTCAGCCACATCGGCCCGGCCATTTTCACGCGCTACTTGGCCGCGATTACTCCCGAGGCCTTCGTCCTCGATACCCAAGTGGCCACCACCTTGCACCGCGCAGGCATCGCGATCGACCCCACAGGACCGTGGTCCGTGCAAAGCTACCGCGCCTACATCGACACCCTGTACTGGTGGGCAGGTGAATACCATGACCCCGCCGATCTTGAACTCGCCCTGTTGAACTGCCCGCGTGCCGACACACCGACCACGTTTACCGGAGACACCGGCAGGATCCTCGCGCACTTATTAGGCGAAGACCTTCCGGCGCCCACCACCTGGGGCCTGACCACGCTGGACAAGAAATTCGGACCGCTTCACCCCGGCACGGTCTCCGCTATCACGGGAGAGCAGGGCAGTGGTGTGTCCTCGCTCATGCGCACCATCGCCCTGGGCAATGCACGCCGGGGTGTCACCGTCGACCTGATCACCTCGCTCGACCCGGGCGAAGCCTGGGCGCTGCTGCTTGCCGGAGCCACCGGGGTCCCGGTGACGGAGCTGACGAACCGGGACAATACCGGGAGGGCACATGCGATCGTCGATAAGGCGCCGCAGCTCGCGGGCACCGTGCGAATCCTCGCCGCGCCGGATCCCGAGTCGCCCGCGGATGTGCTTCTCGACGATCGGCCCACCGCCACCGTGCCCGCCGCGCGCCGAGGAGTGGCGCAGGTCTATGCCTGGGCGGATGCGAACCCGCCGGAGGGTGATCTGGATGCTTTCGTACGCCTGGAACGCCCCGACCTCAACGAGCCCGATCATCCCCGCGCCGGGGAGATCGACGCATACGATGTTTTAAATAACACCGGTGTGGTCTTAGGTAACGCGCTGCACCTGGGAAGGCTTGTTGACCTGGGGAAACGTTAGGAAATCTGCGGGGTTTGGAACTCTTGACAGCTGGACTAGACTACGGGCATGGCTAAGAACTCCTCGTTTGTCCACCTGCACAACCACACAGAGTTTTCCATGTTGGACGGCATGTGCAAGGTGGATTTACTCGCGGAGGAAGTCCACCGGCAGGGCATGCCCGCCGTGGGCATGACGGACCACGGCAACATGTTTGGTTCGAATGCCTTTTATAAGGCGATGGTCGATGCCGATGTGAAGCCGATCATCGGTATTGAGGCCTACATGGCGCCGGAATCGCGCTTCAATAAAAAGCGCGTGCTGTGGGGCACGCCGGATCAAAAACGCGACGACGTATCGGCGTCGGGCGCGTACCTGCACCAAACCATGATCGCGGAAAACGCGACCGGTCTACATAACTTGTTTAAGTTGTCGTCGTTGGCGTCCTACGAGGGCCAGCTGGGCAAGTGGCCACGCATGGATGCGGAGCTGATCGCCGAACATGCTGATGGCATCATTGCTACCACCGGCTGTCCCTCAGGAGATGTACAGACCAGGCTTCGCCTCGGCCAATACGACGAGGCACTGGAAGCCGCCGCGATGTGGCAGGACATCTACGGCAAGGATAACTACTTCCTGGAATTGATGGACCACGGGCTGTCCATTGAAAATCGTGTGCGCGAGGATCTTCTGCGCATTGGTAAAGCTCTTGATCTGCCGCCACTGGTGACTAATGACTGCCACTACGTGCTGGAATCCCAGGCGCCTGCTCATGAGGCAATGCTGTGCGTACAAACGGGCAAGACCCTGCTCGACCAAGACCGTTTCAAGTTTGATGGTTCCGGTTACTACATCAAGTCCGCCGAGCAGATGCGCGATTTGTGGGACGACATGGTGCCCGATGGCTGCGACAACACGCTGTGGGTAGCCGAGCGCGTCCAGGATTACGGTGAAATCTGGGAGGAGCACACCCACGACCGCATGCCGATTGCGGACGTGCCCGAGGGATTCACCCCGACGACGTGGCTGCACCACGAGGTCATGGATGGCCTTCGCGATCGTTTCGACGGTGGGGAAGTGCCACAGGACTATATCGACCGCGCCGAGTACGAGATCGAGGTCATTGACGGCAAGGGCTACCCTTCGTACTTCCTGATCGTCGCCGAGATTATTAAGCACGCCCGCTCCATCGGCATTCGTGTCGGACCTGGGCGTGGTTCCGCTGCAGGCTCGCTGGTGGCTTATGCGATGACCATTACCAATATCGACCCGATGGAACACGGCCTGCTGTTTGAGAGGTTTTTGAACCCAGAGCGACCATCCGCACCCGATATTGATATTGACTTCGATGATCGCCGCCGCGGCGAGATGATCACCTATGCTGCCGAGCGGTGGGGCGAGGACAAGATCGCCCAGGTGATCACGTTCGGTACCGTGAAAACGAAACAGGCCGTCAAGGACGCCGCGAAGGTCAACTACGGCCAGCCCGGTTTCCAAATGGCTGACCGGATCAACGGCGCGCTTCCTCCCGCCGTCATGGCGAAGGATATTCCGCTTTCGGGCATCATGGATCCGGAGCATCCGCGGTACGGGGAAGCCACCGAGGTGCGCAACATGATCGAGACCGACCCTGACGTGTCGAAGATCTACGAAACGGCGCGCGGACTTGAAGGCGTGGTTCGCCAGGCCGGTGTGCACGCCTGTGCGGTGATTATGGCCTCTGTGCCACTGATGGATCACATCCCCATGTGGAAGCGTCCCGCCGACGGCGCGCTTATTACCGGCTGGGACTACCCTGCCTGTGAGGCCATCGGCCTTTTGAAGATGGACTTCCTGGGTCTGCGCAACCTCACCGTGTTGGGCGACGCCGTGGAAAATATTAAGAAGAACCGCGGGGAGGAGATTGACCTCGACGCGTTGACCACGGACGATCCGGCTGTCTACGAATTGCTGGGGCGCGGTGACACGCTGGGTGTCTTCCAGCTCGACGGTGGCGGCATGCAGGAGCTACTCAAGCGCATGAAGCCAACGGGCTTCAACGATATTGTCGCGTCGTTGGCGCTGTATCGCCCGGGCCCGATGGGTGTGAACGCCCACTGGGATTACGCGGACCGCAAGAACGGCCGTAAACCGATCACCCCGATCCACCCTGAGCTGGAAGAACCACTCAAGGACATCCTGGGAGAGACCTATGGTCTTATCGTCTACCAGGAGCAGATCATGGAGATCTCGCGCAAGCTGGCTAACTACACGGCTGGCGAGGCAGACGGTTTCCGTAAGGCGATGGGTAAGAAGAAGCCCGAGGTGCTGGCGAAGGAGTACGAGAAATTCTCCAACGGCATGTTTAGTAACGGCTACTCCAAGGAAGCCGTCGACGCGCTCTGGGGAACCATCGAGCCTTTCGCATCCTACGCGTTTAACAAGTCCCACGCCGCGGGCTACGCGCTCGTGTCTTACTGGACCGGCTATCTCAAGGCGAACTACACGGCTGAGTACATGGCCGCACTGTTGACCTCGGTGGGTGATAAGAAGGACAAGTCGGCGATCTATTTGTCGGACTGTCGTCACCTGGGTATTAAGGTGTTGCCGCCAGATGTCAATGAGTCCGAGCAGGACTTCATGGCTGTGGGCAAGGACATCCGCTATGGTTTGGCCGCGATCCGCAACGTCGGCCGCGAAGTCGTGGATTCGATCATGGAGTCGCGCCGAACCAAGGGCAACTTCACGTCGTTCTCGGACTACTTGGACAAGATCGACCTCGTGCCCTGTAACAAGCGCATCACTGAATCGCTGATTAAAGCTGGTGCCTTCGATTCCTTGGGGCATTCCCGCAAGGGGCTCATGCTCGTCCAAGAAGACGCCGTGGATTCGGTGCTGACCACGAAGAAGGCGGCCGACAAGGGGCAATTCGACCTGTTCGCGGGCTTCGGCGGAGACGACAGCGAGGCCAGCAACGTATTCAAGATCGATGTGCCTGACGACGAATGGGACCGCAAACACAAGCTTGCCCTGGAACGCGACATGCTGGGCATGTACGTCTCCGGCCACCCACTCGACGGATACGAGGAGGCGCTAGAAGCACAGACGGATACACCGCTGACAACGGTGCTCTCTGGGGAGCTGCGCAATGGCACGGATGTGGTGATCGGCGGTATCGTCTCCGCTGTTGACCGTCGGTTCTCGAAGAAAGATGGATCTCCCTGGGCGATTATTACCCTGGAAGACCACCACGGAGCCCAGGTGGAGGTGCTCGTATTCTCCAAGGCGTATTCGCTTGCCGCACCGCAGCTGGTGGAAGACAACATCTTGTTGGTCTCCGCGCGTGTGTCTATCCGCGACGACCGCATGAGCTTATTTGGCGACGACGTCCGCGTACCCGAGCTCGGGCCAGGCAACGGTGCTGGATTGCCGCTGCGTCTGACGTTGCGCACCGAGCAGTGCACGATGGATAACATCGCGAAGCTGAAAAATGTGTTGGCGAATAACCCCGGCGAATCCGACGTGTATCTCAACCTCGTCCACGGTGATTCTTCCCAGCTCATGGTGCTTGGCGATCACCTGCGCGTCGAGCGCTCCGGCAGCCTCATGGGGGACTTGAAGGCCACGATGGGAGCAGGAATCCTCGGCTAAACCCGTGAATAAAATTCCGCGATTGATACTCTTTTCAGCCGTTTTTCATTAGGCTGTGGAAGCAACGGTCGCATAAACCCGGAGCCCCGGTCGCACTGTCAAGATCACGTCAATGTGTTCTGTACATTTTTCGACAAGCGAAAGGGGCTCTAACTATGTCTCGTATCCTGACCACCCATGTGGGATCACTGCCACGCACGAAAGAACTGCTCGACGCGAACAAGCGACGCTCGCAGGGAAACATCAGCGACGCAGAATACGCACAGATCATTGAGGATTCGGCCCGGCAGGTCGTCGCAAAGCAGTTTGAACTCGGCATCGACATTGTCAACGAGGGCGAGTACGGCCACGCGATGGGCTCCGAGGTCAACTACGGCGCGTGGTGGAACTACATTTTCCCACGCCTGTCCGGTCTTGAAGTTGTCTCCCGCGAGCGCATCGAGGCGGCACTGGCGAAGCAGCCAACCAACAAGGTCACGCTCTCTGAGTTCACCCAGCGCCGCGACTTCGCGGCCTTCGCCGACGTGTACGCCACCACCGAAGCCGGCGATGCCTCGAAGAACGCTGATATCGACGTCCGTGATTTCCCTGCCGTGACCGGCCCGATTTCTTATATTGGCCAGGACGAAGTGGCCCGCGACGTGAAGCTGTTAAAGGACGCGCTGGCCGCGAATAACTCGGATAATAAGGGCTTCATCGCTTCCGTGTCTCCGGGCTCGGCCGTGCGTTTGACCAACGAATACTACGAGGACGACGACGCTGCAGTCCTGGCATCCGCTCCCGCGATGCACGAAGAATACAAGGCCATCACGGATGCGGGCTTCGACCTGCAGCTCGACGCGCCCGACCTCGCGGAATCCTGGGACCAGATCAACCCGGCTCCGACGGTCGAGGGATACCAAGAATTCCTCAAGGTCCGTGTGGACGCCCTAAACCAGGCCATCGAGGGCCTGCCGAAGGAACAGATTCGTCTGCACATCTGCTGGGGCTCCTGGCACGGCCCGCACTCCACCGACATTCCTTTCGGCGAGATCATCGACGTGCTCATGGAAGCCAAGGTGGGCGGCATGTCGTTTGAGGCTGCCGGCCCACGCCACGCGCACGAGTGGCGCGTGTGGGAGAACCGCACCCTGCCTGCGGGCTATAAGCTCTACCCAGGTGTGATTTCGCATAACACGAACGCGCTGGAGCACCCCGACCTGGTGGCCGATCGGATCGTCCAATTCGCCGAGGTTGTCGGCGCGGACAACGTGATCGCCTCGTCGGACTGCGGCCTCGGTGGTCGCCTGCACCGCGACATCGCGTGGGCAAAGCTGGATTCGTTAGTCCAGGGCGCGAAGATTGCCTCCCAGCGCCTCTACGGCGCGTAAGTGAATAAAATTCGGAGAGGGCAGTAAACACCGCGCGATCCGTACATTAGAATGGCACGATGCGAGCCTGTAATTCCGGAGCCCCGGCCTGGCTGCCATTTCCGACTATAAATTTTGGAGACAGAGACGTATATGTCAGTAAATAAGATTCGTACCACCCACGTGGGCTCCCTGCCACGCACCCCTGAGCTGCTCGAAGCAAACAAGCGCCGCGCTGAGGGCACCATCGAGGACGCAGAGTTCTTCGAGATTCTGCAGAAGGCATCCGATGACGTGGTCAAGCGTCAGGTTGACCTGGGCATCGACATTGTCAACGAGGGCGAGTACGGCCACATCACCTCCGGCGCGATCGATTACGGCGCTTGGTGGAACTACTCCTTCTCCCGCCTCGGCGGCCTGACCATGACCGACGAGGATCGTTGGGCATCCCAGGAAGTCAAGCGCTCCACCCCGGGCAACATCGAGCTGACCAGCTTCTCCGATCGCCGCGACCGCGTCATCTTCGCCGATGCCTACAATGATCCTGATTCCGGCATCTTCACCGGCCGTGCCAAGGTCGGCAACCCAAAGTTCACCGGTGAGGTCACCTACATCGGCCAGGACGACGTCGAGGCAGACGCCAAGTTCCTGCGCCACGCTGTAGACAACGCCGGTGCAGCCGACGGCTTCATCGCAGCTTTGTCCCCAGGATCCGCAGCTCGTTTGAAAAACGAGTACTACGCAACTGACGCCGAGCTCGTCCAAGCATGTGCTGACGCGCTGTCGCATGAGTACAAGGGCATCACCGACGCTGGCTTCACCGTGCAGCTCGACGCGCCTGACCTGGCTGAATCCTGGGACCAGATCAACCCAGAGCCAACGCTTGAGGATTACCGCGCATGGCTGCGCATCCGCGTCGACGCTATCAACTCCGCGTTGGAGGGCCTGCCAAAGGAGCAGACTCGTCTGCACATCTGCTGGGGCTCCTGGCACGGACCACACACCACCGACATCGAGTTCGGTGACATCATCGACGAGATCCTGCGCGCCGACGTCGGCGGCTACTCCTTCGAGGGTGCGTCTCCTCGCCACGGCCACGAGTGGCGCGTGTGGGAGAACGGCAAGCTTCCTGCGGGCAAGCTGATCTACCCAGGTGTGGTGTCCCACTCCACCAACGCTGTTGAGCACCCACGCCTGGTTGCCGACCGCATCATTCAGTTCGCTGAGGTCGCTGGCCCAGAAAACGTTGTTGCGTCCACCGACTGTGGCTTGGGCGGTCGCCTGCACCACCAAATCGCATGGGCAAAGCTTGAGTCCCTGGTCAAGGGTGCCGAGATCGCTTCCAAGGAGCTATTCGGCTAAGCATTCGCTTGACGACGACAAAAGAGGCGCGGTTTCCACCTGCTGGGGTGGAAACCGCGCCTTTTGCTTGCTCGCGAATCTTAAGTTTTAGCGCAAGAAACCTGGGTCGAAATAGCGGATGATAGGGACTGCCACCGCGACAGCCTGGGTAACTGCAGCGACGATGGTCAGAACCAAGCTGATCTGAGCGATCGTGTTTTCAGTCTCCGGGCTAATCCGGGTCATTTCCACCAGCTTGCTGGAGCCAGTAGCGTCGCCGGCATCGGCACCGGGCTCAGCCGGATCGGTTGGGTCGGTGGTATCGGTGTTAGCCGAAGAACCAGAGGACAGGGAAGCGATCGAGGAAGACTCCTCAGGAGCTTCCTGGGCAGAGACAGTGCCAACGCCAGCAAGGGCAGTGGCCGCAATGGTTGCGACAGCAAGAGACAGACGACGTTTCACAGGAAACTCCTACGGGGGTTTTAGAGATCAGGAATGAAAACTAATATAGCGCACCCGTGGAGTTCTGTATTGGTGGAATTAGCTTTTTGTTCTACTTCGAGGATCCGAAGGAGCTACCCGACGACAGGTTCGAGGAGCCGCTGGACTGTGCCGAGCCCTCATTGGAGTCATCGTCCTGGTCGTCCAGGAGGTCATCGACCTGCCACACGGTCGTGGTGCCAGAGACTTCATTGCCCACGATCACGAGGTTCTTCTGGTTCGGGGAATCCTTCGCTGCCACGAACGCGAGGCCCTCCGGACCAAGGTCACCAGCCTTAGGAAGGTTCTCCGCGGTTGCCACAGGATCGTCCTCGAAATCTTCCATGGAGATGGCGAAGTCGCGGTTGTTGGCGTAGGTGACGTACTCCGCGTTTGCTGGATCGGTGATGTCGTAGACGATGATGCCACCGATGCGCTCAAAGCCGACGAAAGCGTAGGTGCGATCGCCGATCACACCCAGGGTCAAGCCCTCTGGCTCTGGGCCCTTATCGTCGGAACGGCCTTCGA
The DNA here is from genome assembly GCF_000379425.1 of Corynebacterium lubricantis DSM 45231. GTDB lineage: Bacteria > Actinomycetota > Actinomycetes > Mycobacteriales > Mycobacteriaceae > Corynebacterium > Corynebacterium lubricantis. Next base: position 62,864 of record NZ_KB902204.1, on the reverse strand, counting down.
AGTTGGATTCGGAGTGATTGGAGTTGAAGAAGTCCGGGATGGTCTTCGCGGTGATCTCTTCAAAATCAGAGCCAGAATCGTAAACCAGGGTGCCGTCTGCGGTGAAGATGGAGAAGCTACGGGCACCGTAGTTGTACACCTCTTCGTAGCAGTCCTTCTCTTCGTTGTATCCGAAGGCCAGGGAGATGTTCTGACGGCCTGCGCCCGCGTCGGACTGGAAGAATTCGATCTCTTCTGCGGTCATACCCTGGAAGTCCTCGCAGAGAGCTGGTTCCTTCACACCGTTGAGGTCCTTGAGACGAGCCTCTTCAGAGTAACCGTCCCAGTCACGTGCGTCGCCTTCATTTGCGGTGACGATGTATGTTTGACCACCGACCTCGTAGGACCCAATCGAGTCCGGCTGGCGGATGGACTTGAAGGGGAACTTGTTGGTGATATTGATGCTACCGTCGCGGTCCGAAGGGTCAAAGGGGACCTCGGTGCGGTCGACGTAGCCCAATGGCCAGATCTTGTCTACAGAAGCCGTTGCGATATCAATGACGGCAATCGCATTGTTTTCCTGCAGCGAGACATATGCCTTATCGCCGGAAACCGTGATGTACTCGGGCTCCAGGTTTTGTGCAACGGTGGTGGAGTCGCCGACCTGGCCGAAGATGTGCACACCCTCAGGAAGGGCGCCTTCTGCATTGAATGCCTGGAAGTCCGCGGTGCGCACCTGCTCCCGAGTGGAGGCAGACAGGTCGTCGTTAAGCTCGACGACGGAGACGGAACCCTCAGGATCGTAGGAGTAATCCTCGGCTGGTTCGCCCTCGTTCGCAACGAGGGCGTAGGTGCCTTCGTCGTCAATCGTGACAGCGTCCGGCAGAGCGCCGACTCCGACACGACCCAGGACGATGCCTGGGGTAGCTTCTGCAGCGTCAAAGAAGATCAGCTCGCCGTCATCGGTCTTGTTGGCAGGCTCGACGGTGGCTACTGCCAAGCCGTCCTCGCGAACAGCGACCGAGTTGATGGTGGTTCCTTCTCCACCGGAGACGGATCCGATCAAAGAAAGCTGAGTCGGATCGCTGGCATCGAGGACATCAATCTGACCGGACTGTGCGTTGACGGTCAGGATGCGCTGCGAGTCAGCATGGAACGCGACGATCTCTGCTGCAGAAGCATCGAATACACCGGACTCGTAGGATCCGATCGCATTCAGAGAAACAGATGGGTTGGCAACGCTATCTTCGTAAACGTTATCCACGATGGCAGCGTGAGCGGGGACAGAAACGAGCGCAAGCGAGGTTGCAGCTGCGGCGGCAATGGCAATGCCACGGCGACGAATAGACACGGGGAGTACCTCTCAAATAATGACAGATCAAAAATTTACATGAACCTATACATTTCTATTACCTGAAAGTAAGCTGGCAATGGCATGAAGGTGGACCAATGGTTGAGTGCACGTGAACACTAAGTGACGTGTCACCACGAACTGCACCGTTGAACGGGACACAGTTCCGGATTGAAATGACAAAGGGTCTAAACTAATTACCCATGAGTCAATCGAGCGAGTTTCAGCCAATCCGCGCATCAGATATACAGATGGCGCAAGCCAGTATTTCCAGCGTGATTGCACCGACTCCGCTGCAGTACTGCCCACGTCTGTCGCAGCAGTACGGCGTTGAGGTGTACCTCAAGCGGGAGGACCTGCAAGACGTTCGCTCGTACAAGATTCGCGGCGCCTACTACGCCATGTCCCGTCTGACTCCCGAGCAGCGCGAAGCCGGCGTCGTCGCAGCATCTGCAGGCAACCACGCACAAGGCGTGGCCTACGCATGTCGGACAATGGGAGTCGAAGGTCGCATCTTCGTCCCCGACAACACTCCGCAGCAAAAGCGCGAACGCATCAAGGTCCACGGCGGAGACTTGGTGGAGCTTGTTGTCGTAGGAAGCAACTTCGACGAGGCAGCACAGCATGCGCGTGAGGATGCGGCTGCCCGCGGGGCCACCATGATCGAGCCTTTCGACGCCCGCGACACCGTAATCGGCCAAGGCACGGTGGCCGCAGAAGTCGTCTCCCAGCTCACTAGCCTGGGCAAGTCCCTGGATACGATCATGGTTCCGGTGGGAGGTGCAGGCCTGCTCTCTGGTGTGACCTCGTACCTGGCGGATATGTCGCCGCGTACAGCCATTGTCGGAATCGAACCCACCGGTGCGCCTTCGCTGCAAGCAGCACTGGCCAACGGTGGTCCCATCACACTCAGCGACGTGGATACATTCGTCGACGGCGCGTCGGTCAAGCGCACCGGCGATTTGAACTACAAGATTGTCGACGAGAACTTGGGCCGGATCCACCTCCTCAGCGTCGACGAAGGCGCGGTCTCGACTGAGATACTCGACCTCTACCAAAACGAAGGCATCATCACGGAACCAGCCGGCGCCTTGTCCGTAGCAGGCCTTCCTGAAGTCCACCTCGCGCCCGGTTCGACGGTGGTGTGCATCATCTCCGGCGGCAACAACGACGTCCTGCGCTACGCCGAAATCATGGAACGCTCCCTCGTTCACCGCGGCCTGAAGCATTACTTCCTAGTCAACTTCCCGCAAAAGCCTGGCCAGCTCCGGATCTTCATCAATGACGTGCTCGGAGAAAACGACGACATCGCGCTCTTCGAGTACCTAAAGAAGAATAACCGCGACACCGGGGCAGCACTTGTGGGTGTGGAACTGCAACGCGCCCGCGACCTTGATCCATTGCTTCAGCGCATGGATGAATCTCCGATCGGATTCAAGCGGCTCATGCCGGGCACGTCCGAGTACGAATTCATCGTGGGCAACTAGTCGGGGCAACTAGTCCGGCAACTAGGCCCGCAGCTAGCGCTGGATCAGCGCGAAGCCCCACTCGTCGAGAAGCGTCTCGTCCTCAGTGACTCGCGGCGAGCTAAACGAATACACCAGGTCCCCGCCGATCGGCAGGGTGACCTCGGTGTTCGAGAAGTTCACGGCCAGAACGACGTCGTCGTAGCCCATGGTCAGCCAATTCGGGCCGTGCTCGACCTGGAGTTCGCGCAAGTCAGAGCGCACTAGCCGCAGATCTTTCCGCAAGCGCAGCAGCGTGGCGTAGGCCTCGTGGATTTCGGCCTGCTCCGAGGTGAAATCCCACTCCAGTTTCGCGGAGGCGAATGTCTCGGCGCTGGAAGGATCAGGCACATCCTTCGGATCCCAACCCGAGCGTGCAAACTCGCGGAAGCGCCCCTCCCGGGTCAAGCGGTTGAGCTCGTCGTTCGTGTGCGAGCAGAAGAAGGGGAAGGGCGTCTGCGCACCGTACTCCTCGCCCATAAACAGCATCGGGGTAAACGGTGAGAGGTAAATGACCGCGGCCTTAAGCACCTGCTGGCGCGGCGTGAGGTTCATCGACGGGCGGTCGCCCTGCGCGCGATTGCCGGTTTGATCGTGGGTGGTGGTGTAGGTGACCAGGCGCCACGGCGGGGTAGTAGTTAGATCAAGCGCGCGGCCGTGAGTTCGCCCGCGGAAACCGGAATAGCTATTTCGGAACCTAAAGCCGTTGCGTAGCGTCTCCGCAAGGATCTCGATGGTGCCAAAGTCTTCATAGTAGGCGTGCGTCTCGCCCGAGACGATGGTGTGCAGGCTGTGGTGAATATCGTCAACCCACTGGCCGGCAAGACCGTAGCCACCATTTTCCTCCGGCGTGATCAGACGGGGATCATTCAAGTCACTCTCGGCGATGATCACCCGTGGTACACCGGTGCGCGACTCGACCTGGTCGGCCACGTATTGAATCTGCTCCAAAATAGAGAACGCACCACGGTCATCCAAGGAGTGCACCGCGTCGAGGCGCAGCCCATCGATATGGAAATCATCGAGCCATTGGCGCACCGCATCCAGGATGTAGCGGCGCACCTCGTCTGAGCCATGCTCGGAGATATTGACTACCTCGCCCCACCCCGTGGAGCCGCCCGCAGTGTACGGCCCGAAGAATCCCGTGTAGTTTCCATCGGGGCCGAAGTGGTTGTATACCACGTCGAGTACCACCCCGATATTCTTCTCGTGTGCCGCGTTGACCAGCTTCTTTAACCCTTCCGCGCCGCCATAAGATTCCTGGACGGCGAACCAATCCACCCCGTCATAGCCCCAGTTGCGCTCGCCGCCGAAGGGTTGCACGGGCATCAGTTCAATCGTCGTCACGCCCAGCTCGCGCAAATAATCCAGCTTATCGACGATCGCCTCAAACGTTCCCTCCGGCGTAAAGGTACCCACGTGGAGTTCGTAGAGGACCTGCGCTGAGAGGATCCGGCCTGTCCAGTCCTGGTCGGTCCACTCGAAATCCGGGTCGAGGATCTGCGAGAGACCATGAATCCCATCGGGCTGGGAGGTCGTGCGGGGATCAGGCAACGTGATCGACCACTCGGTGCCGTCGAATACCTCGAATCCGTAGCGATCGCCGACCTGAGCAATACGGTCGCAGACCCACCACCCCGAGCGATGCGGATCGCGGTGCATCTCAAGGACCTCAGAGTTTTCCTCAGAGTTAATTCGAAGGCGAAGGTTGTGAGCGATAGGAGCCCACACGCGGTACGGTTCGAGTGCAATCATGCTTCCCAGGCTATGGAAATTCAGTCCGCTCTGCCAGGTATGATAATTATCAATGCTGACCAGTTATGAATTACCCGCCGACGGGGAGCTCTTTACCCACGAGTGGGAAATCAAGCGCTCGCGGTTCATCACTTGGATTCAACGCGCCCAAAACGAAGAACAAGCCCGCGACGTGATCGCACGCGCACGCACGACCTATCCGGATGCGCGCCATCATTGCTCCGCATATGTACTCAGCGTTGAAGGATCCAACCCCATCGAGCGCTCCAGCGACGACGGAGAACCCTCCGGCACCGCAGGAAAACCGATGCTCGATGTCGTGAAAGGCTCCGGCATGCTCGACATTGTCGTCGTGGTGATCCGCTACTTTGGTGGAATCAAATTGGGCGCCGGTGGCCTTGTCCACGCTTATTCAAATTCCGTCAGCGAGGCGCTGCCCTCCGTGCGCGGCGTCACCCGCAGCAAACAAGAACTTGTCACCGTCGATTTCCCCCACGCTGAGGCAGGGCGCATTGAGGCCGAGCTACGCAATCAGGGCGTGACCATCATCGGCGTTGAGTACGGTCGAGCCGCCACGTACACGCTTGCATTTGAGCCGGGAAAGCGCTCGCTTCTCGACGATCGCCTGGCCGCCATTACCCAAGGTCGCGCAGAGGCGAAAGAGGCCGGGCATGCTTGGGTGGAGTCTCGCCAGGACTGAATCTGACCAAAGTTGTTGAAACGGATAAACTAGTTATATGTCTATGCAGCGTCGCAATCCCAACCCTATTCAGTCACGCAAAGATGCCGTGCGCAAGTACTCCAGGAACGCAGTTCTATGGGCTGGCGGCGGCGTCGTCGGTGGCATCGCCCTGGGACTTTTGATGTCTTCTTGGACCCTTTTGATCATTGGTTTCGTTGTCGCAGTGGTCGGCGGCGTAGTCAACTACAACAAGGTGCAGAAGATTATTAAGCACAAAGACAACTACTAAAGCACTCAAGCACTAAAGCAGATTCCTATGACTTCGCCCGATGGTTCCCCCGTTCGCATCGACGTATGGGTGTGGGCCGTGCGCCTTTTTAAAACGAGAAGCGATGCGGCTAAAGCGGTTCGCGCCGGGCACGTCAAGTTAAACAACGAATCGACGAAACCAGCCCAGCAGGTCGTACCCGGTGACCGGGTTCGGGTGTGGAAAGATCACCGCACCTTCGACGTGGAAGTCGCAGCGACGGTGAGAAAGCGCGTCGGTGCCTCCGTGGCACGCTCGTGCTATATCGATCATTCTCCGCCACCGCCGCCCAAAGAGATCTTGGCGTCAATCCCTCAACGCGACCGCGGGGCGGGCCGGCCAACAAAACGTGAACGCCGCCAATTGGATCGGCTCCGCGGTCGAGATTAGTTAGTCTGCGGAACTAGCACCCCGGAGTAGTTTCAATCGCTTCTTCAACCGCGCCTTACGCTGCTCGGAACGGTTCCCCGACTTTCCTATCCGCTTGATGTGGTCCTCGCCGAATCGGTTGAGCAAGAGATCGTCGATAATGCGAACCTGACCTGGATTGAAGCGGTACTTCATTGCTTTGGACACCGCCTCGATGTCGGCGTCGTTGAGCAGTTCAGAGAGCTCCTGCACCGTTGTTACTCCATTGGAATGCAAGAGTTCGGTCAGCCACCGGTAATGCTCGGACCGTGAACGAGGGAACCGCGTTCCCACCAGCATGGCAAGAATGCCGGGAAGCGTTTCCTCTGACAATTGAATCTCGGATTCGTCAACCCGGAATTGTTCCGGATCTTGCAGCGCCGCGATCTGGTCGAACTGCTGGTCTGCGAGTTCGATCAGGCCTGCCGCGAGCGTGAATGACCGATCAACCTGTGGATCTAATTCATTGGTGCCGCGTTTGTAACGAATGTCGTGCTCGAATTCCGCCCAGGCATGTTGGAGGACGGTGCGCACTTGGATCTCAAATTCCAACCCGATGAAATCCTCGAGGCCATCGGAATCCTCGGTGACCTGGACAATGAGGTGGTGCGACCCGTACCCAAAACCACCCGACACCTTCGTCTCGAGGGCCTTATCCACGCTGCGCTTGACGTTAAATGAGTTCGAGATGATCTCGAGCACGACCGGAATTTCCGTCGAGTGTAAGACCGTGACCCGTGCACCCACAACGTCATGGATATCGGTCCACGGATTCGGGTAGGACAGGGATCCGTCGGGGCGACGCTTCCGCGCCTTTGCCTTGAGAGAATTCCACGTTTTTACTCGGACATCGACTCCGTCGAAGTTCACGCCGGCATCTTGCAACAGATCTTCTAGCGCGTCTTTGACTTCTTCGGCTGCGTTGGGATGCGCCTTGACCCACTCGTGGTACTTCGTGCCCAACAGTGCAATGGTGTTCGCTGGCATAGATTTCACACCCTACCTGAGCGTCGGAGCAGTTGCTTTACAAAGTTTTTCTTACATGCTTGCAGCAAGTTCGTCCAACCTGCGTGATACCAGGAGTGCCGTAGGGAGGAGATCGAGTACGTCGGCGACCAATACGGTGCCCGAGTAGACCTTGCCTGTGAGCCGGTCGACCCACTCGCCCTTCGGCAGAGTCACCGTGGTGTCACGCCAGCCCCCATTTTCTTCCAAGAGCAGCGGACGACGAGTGGCAAGGCCGATTACTGCAATCCCGTCGGTGCCCGGCAGATCGGCATCGCCTCGCGCCGTACCCACAAGATGGCTCTCGGCAGAACCCACACCGAATACTGCCTGGTGTTCGCCACGCAAGAAGATTTCCGGGAATTGTCGACGCAGAGTTAGTCCTCGATACACCACCGCCTGCTTGGCTCGGTCCTTCCACTGTTTCAAGTGTGGGTACGCGCCCAAGACTTCGTCCTCGGATTTTTCGGCACGAGCTTCAGCAACGATGCTTTCGAGGTCACCTTCGCCGCCGATTTGTTCCAACGACTGGCTCCGAGCCGTGTAGTCAACGAAACGGCGGTTATCGGGATCCACGAGTGAGTCGTCGAAAAATTCTTGTCCCTGGTAGGTATCGGGAATTCCTGGACCCACGAGCTGGAGCATCTTTCGACCCAGGGAAATCTGGATAGCACCGCGGTTAATCTTCTTCACGAATTCGGTGATCTGCGACGTGGCAGGACCATCAAGCAGAGCGTCGATCCAATCCGTAATAGCAGTCTCAAAAGCAGAATCCTGATCGACCCAGGAAGTATGAACTCCGGCTTCGCGAACCGCCTTGAGTGCGTACTCATGCAGGCGGGAGCGCAGAGAGTCCGTGATTTCACCATCAGCAGGCCATACACCGATGATGTTTTGGATCAGGAAATGCCCCGTTCCTTTGTCTGGAGAGGGAACAACCGCGCCGATCGTGGACACGAGTTCTGCGAATTCGCTCGGCAGCTCCGTCAACTCGATGATGCGGGCGCGGACGTCTTCGCTGCGCTTGGTGTCATGAGTGGACAAGGTGGTCATGGCCTTGGGCCACAGGGTCTGGCGTTCCTGTTGGAGGAGGTGGAATTCGGCAGCCGATACGCCAAACCTGCCCGGTGCACCACCGACTTCTTGAAGCGCTACCAGGCGAGAGGCGCGGTAGAACGTAGTATCCTCGACGCCTTTGGCCATGACAGCGCCACAGACCTGAGCAAAGCGAGTCTTCGCTTCACCGTTAGCCAAAAGGGCTGCTGCGATGAGATCGAGTGCGTCTCGACGAGAGGGGAAACGCTTGGACATATCGGCAACCACACTCGACGTAATGCGCGAAAGGGAAACATAGTCAGCTCGGTACACAGGCATGGCGGCCACGAGTTCGACGATGGTGGAAATCAATTCGGATTCCGACACCGTGGCACCGGCGGTGGAGAAGTTATCTCGCCTAATGGCACGTGCGAGGCGGCGCACTTCGGCACCTAATTCTTCCCGCGCAACCTCTCGTTTCAGGTGCTGTTCGGTGGCCTCGATTGCGCTGTCATTCCAAGTCGAACCGGTCTGCTGCAACGCGAGCATGGACAAATTATCCTCGGCTTCGCGTGAAATGAACACGCCATCAAACTCTCGCAGTGCGTCATATCCCGTCGTACCATCAACCGCAAGACGAGGATCCAGGGGCTCGGAGACCCCCATGATCTTCTCAATGATCAGCCACCGGTCAGGACCGACAAGATTGCGCAACCGATTCAAATATTCAAAGGGATTGCTCAGTCCATCGGGGTGGTCGACGCGTACACCTTCGATGAGGTCTTCGGCGATGAGCTCACGCAGGATTCGGTGGGAATGCTCAAAGACGAGGGGGTCTTCCTGGCGAATGCCGGCAAGTCCATTGACTGAGAAGAATCGGCGGTATGAAATGACCCCGTCACGCCAGAACATCAATCGGTAGCACTGCTGGTCATAGACACGTATCGGGTCGTCCTCGAGGCCCTCGCAGGTTCCAGGGGCCACCGGGAAGTAATTGTCGTAGTAGGCGAGGACGATTTCGTCAATGTCCTCGTGAAATTGCAACTCGAGGGCGGACTCATCGCCTTCAGCACCCAAGATGGGCATGCCGAGCTTTCCGCCTGCACCGTTGTCTTCATGCCAGTCGATGTCGAAATAGGGCTCGAAGTTCGACTCCTGGCCGTTCTTCAAGACATCCCACCACCAACTATTCAGCTTCGGTTGGTCGACTCCGAGGTGATTCGGGACGATATCGATAATGAGAGACAGACCCGCTTCTTGTGCGGCGCGCGCAAGCGAGCGCAGCCCTTCGATTCCGCCAAGCTCCGGGTTTACCTCGGTTGGGTCCGTGACGTCGTAGTTGTGATTCGATTCGGGCAGTGCCGTCAGAATCGGGGAGAGGTAAATGTGAGACACCCCGAGGCGCTTGAGATAGGGTACTTGGGCTTCCGCCTCTGCAAATCCGAATGAACGACCGCCCGGGTCAGCTTTTGGGCCACGCAACTGCAAGCGGTAGGTGGAAGTAATGGGACGACGCACGTGAGACTCCTCAATTTGCAGACATCTTTTGTATCAAGATTATAGGTTTTTGGCCCCGTAGCCGTGTGCGACTAACGACTTAAGGGGAAACCTAAGGAATGAACGATGGGAAAAATTTCGCCAGCGGCGTTGCCTAAAGCGTGACTGAACTCGTGAGGGTGTGCATCAAATACAAAGAGGTCTAAGTAATTTGTGGTGGCGTAGATAAGGCCCTGAGTGGGGCGAAGAAGTTTCTGAAAATGCTGATGGAGCACGGAGAAAGTAACAGGGTGAGCTAGCCAAGCGGTCGCAGGGGCATGCTTGAATGACACCTCGACGCCACTTAATGTGCTGTGAGAAAATCGCACTCCCGCGTCTCGAACCAAAAACTCGGTGCCCTCGGAGAAACTATGTCGACTGAGCAAATGCGACGCGGCGAGATCCCAGGCAGTACGAATGCTCAGGCCGCTATTTCCAAGCTCACTGTGTGTCAGCGGGTCCCCGTTGTGAGTTAGCAGAGCGCACGAGAAGTCACGAGAAAGGATGACTTGGGCGCTGCGCCCAGCGGACAGTCCGGCGTTCCACGACGGCGCTGAAGCGCCCGCTTTGCGACGAACCAACCGCAGGTCCACCGCTAATCTTTCACGTGGTGGTTCTGCGCCGTTCGGCGCCTGCGGCTGTAAGTCAAGCGTGGTGGATAAAGACGGAGGAGCGAAGGCAGTGGTCACGGGCGGTCCTTTCCAGTGCGGTGCAAGGCAAGAAGAAAATCAACCTTTTACCCACTTAGACTGCGCCAGGACCCACAAGGTTCCATCGCTGCCCAGAAATTAGACCAGAAACTAAAAAGGCGGTTGCTCGTCGAGCCCCAGAACGCCGAGCAACTTTTCCTCAGACCAAATCTCGATGTTCTGGCCCTTTTCCATGAGCTCCCGGGCGCGCTTCTCCTTCGATGTCATTGTTGCCCAGACTCCGGTGACCAAAATGGTGGTTTTCTTGGTAACGTTTTTCGCCACTTGACCACCGGCGTTGGCAATACCATGCCACAGTGTTCCCTTATCAAATGGTTCGAATTCACCGGTCAGCGTGACGTTTTGCCCATAAAGAGGGTGAGACGGAGACGCTGCAAGATTTGGCTCAGGAATTTCGTCCGGCGTAGACACCGATTGCCACGGTGCAGGTCCACGGCGTGAAGGCTGGTCGGTACCGGCCCCCGATACCTCCGGTGCGGGGGACAGCTGCGCAGCGGGGACACTCTCACCAGCTTCAATCCGGGCGAGTTGGGACGCCTGCAGTGCGCGCGAGGCACCGGAGCGATCCTTCAATACGGGCACAATGCGCTTGTCCTCGATAACGCCGAGGGTAAAGCCACTTGCGTGGATGAATTCCATCAAACTGCCACTATGGCCTGCCCGACGTGCAAACTCGACCATAATCTGCGCGGCGGCAGATGCGTCTGCTGCCGCATCGTGGTGGTGGGAGAGCTCAACACCGAGTTCCGCAGCGACTGTAGGAAGCTTGTGATTGTCTACCTTCAGAGAGCTTGCCCGCGACTGGGCCAAAGTACAGGCGAAGAGGAGGTGAGGGATGGGTTCGCCGGATGCGACGCTGGCATCCCTCAACGCCGTGGTATCGAACTGCGCATTATGCGCGACGATCGGTAGCTCCCCGACGAAGTCACGGAATTCTGCCAAACGCTCCTGAAATGACGGCTGGTTAGCAACATCGTCAGACGTAATGCCGTGGATGCGCACGTTGAATGGGTCGAAAGAACTGAATGGCTCAGGCGGCGTACACAACCACGAAGCACGTTCGGTTTCGCGGCCGTTGAGAACTTTCACGACTCCGATCTGGCAGATGGAGCCCCATTGACTGTTAGCTGTTTCCACATCGAAGCCGACGAAATTAAATCCAGGGATTTCAGCTTGGGATTCTTCACTTGGTGCGGTGCCCTGTTGGGCAGCACCGATTGCGTTTTTCAGTTCCGTGGCACGAGCAATGGCACCCGGAGCGAACTCAATGGTTGTGGTGCCTGCCGAGGTAGTGATGGACACGAATGAACTGTCCCAGGCGTCGCCTTCAACGAGTGCAACATTGTCCACCGACGCGACATCAATCGAGGCATCGCCTGAGAGTCCGCGGAGCGATGCCGCAAGGACGGTAGGGGCGATCTTGATCTCCTCGTTGGTCACGGTGATTGTTGCGCCATGAGCTTCGATCACTTCGATGGGCTCCTTCAATGCAAAAGCGGGTAGGACAAGCAATTGTGCTCATCCTACCCGCAGTGGCAGACATCAAATATTTGGGATTATTTAGGAGTCTGCCTTAGGGGTCTCTGGTACAGCCTCCTCGGCGACGGCCTCAGTTTCCGGCTGGGCTTCGTCGTCAATTGCGATGTCATCTGCGACGACCTCTGCATCATCGGCCTTGACCTCGGGCTTTGCCTCTTCTGTTGTCTCGACTTTGACAACTTCCTTCTTTGCCGGAGGAACGACTTCCTTCGACTTGGACTTCGGCGACACCTCGAAATTGAGCTTTGGTTCTTCTTCGAACACAGGTGCTTCAACCTGCTTCAGAATCAGCGTCGAACGTGCCTCGACGGTGACGCTATCGCCTGGAACTACCAGCGACTGCTCAAGCGGGTAGCCCGTCTTTTCGGAAGTATCGACCAACAGTTGCCACTTAGAACCCAGGTTTCGAGCGGGAATAGTGAACTCGATGGCCTCGTAGTGGGCATTGAACATCATGATGAAGGAATCATCTTCGATGCGCTGGCCACGGTCGTTGGGTTCGCGGATAGCCGTGCCGTTGAGGTAGACCATCAGTGCCTTACCGAAGGCGAAATCCCAATCCTCTTGGGTCATGAGCTTGCCGTCAGGAACGAGCCATGCGATGTCGCGGTCTTGCGCATCGGAACCCAGAGGGCCGCCGTCGAAGAAGCGATTGCGGCGGAAGACTGGGTGCAGCTGACGAATGCGCAGCAAACGGCGAGTGAAGTCGTGCAGCTCGCGATTCTTATCTAGCAAGTCCCAGTCCATCCAGGCGATTTCGTTGTCCTGGCAGTAGACGTTGTTGTTGCCGCCCTGGGTGCGCGCCATTTCGTCGCCATGCGAAATCATGGGGGTGCCCTGAGAAAGCAGCAACGTGGTCAGGAAGTTGCGCAACTGACGGGACCGAAGCTCGTTGACTACTTCGTCGTCGGTGTCGCCTTCGACGCCGTGGTTCCAGGAACGGTTGTGGGACTCGCCGTCTCGGTTATCCTCGCCGTTGGCCATGTTGTGCTTCTCGTTGTAGCTCACCAAATCGTTCAGTGTGAAGCCATCGTGAGCGGTGATGAAGTTAATCGACGCCGTCGGGCGGCGACCGTTGTGCTGGTACAGGTCTGAAGAACCGGTGATGCGGGAGGCGAATTCACCCAAGGTTGCCGGTTCGCCGCGCCAGAAATCGCGCACGGTATCGCGGTACTTACCATTCCATTCGCTCCACAGAGCAGGGAAGTTACCCACCTGGTAGCCATCATGACCGACATCCCATGGCTCTGCAATGAGCTTGGTCTGGGAAACAACCGGGTCTTGCTGCACCAAGTCGAAGAAGGTGGCAAGGCGGTCGACGTCGTTTAGCTCTCTGGCCAACGTCGATGCGAGGTCGAAGCGGAAGCCGTCGACGTGCATCTCTGTAATCCAGTAACGCAGCGAATCCATGAGTAACTGCAACGAATGCGGATCGCGCACGTTCAGGGAGTTACCCGTGCCGGTGTAGTCCATGTAATGGAACTTGTCACCGTCAACGAGGCGGTAGTACGCCTCATTATCAATGCCGCGGAAAGCGATAGTTGGGCCGAGGTGATTGCCCTCGGCGGTGTGGTTGTACACCACATCAAGGATGATCTCGATGCCAGCTTCGTGATAGGAGCGCACCATGCCCTTGAACTCGGATACGGCATCACCTGGCTTACCGCCGGACGCGTAGTCCTGTTGCGGTGCGAAGAAACCAAAGGTGTTGTAACCCCAGTAGTTGCGCAGGCCGAGATCGCGGAGGCGGTCATCCTGCAAGAACTGGTGCACTGGCATCAGTTCAACCGATGTGATGCCAAGGTCCTTGAGGTAATCAATCACGGCGGGATGCGCCATACCAGCGTAAGTACCGCGGAGATTCTCCGGTACCTCTGGATGAGTGGCGGTCATGCCCTTAACGTGCGTTTCGTAAATCACCGTCTCGTTGTGCGGGATTTTCGGTGCGCGATCGTCGCCCCAATCGAAGAAAGGGTTGACAACTACCGACAACATGGTGTGGCCGAGGGAGTCTTCATCGTTGCGGCCGGACCCCGGAGGGTCCGCGTGAATATCGTAGGAAAACAGCGATGCGTGACCGTCAAACTCGCCATCGAAGGCACGTGCATAGGGATCGACCAACAATTTATTGGGATCGCAGCGCTTGCCGTCTTGCGGGTTCCACGGACCGTGGACACGGTAGCCGTAGCGTTGACCAGGAACGACACCCGGCAAATAGGCATGCCAGACGTGGTTGTCTACTTCTTTGAGCTCAATGCGTGTCTCTTCGCCGGCTCGATTAATGAGGCAGAGTTCGACTTTTTCAGCAACATTAGAAAAGAGGGCGAAATTCGTGCCAGCACCATCATATTTGGATCCGAGAGGGTAGGCTTCTCCAGGCCAGACCTGGTGTATTTCTGCAGGAACTTCTGTCATAAGCCCTCATGCTAGTGCAAGAGGCCGGGGAGTGCCGTTTCCAAACGTCGACTACGAGTGTCGCAAACCCTCCAAGAGGAGCTCAACTGACCGGCGGGAAAGTTCAATTTTGGGTGCTGTTTCTTCCTGTCCCGTGTCCGCGGCGTACTGCTTGCTTGATTGCTCAATGAGGACGGAGCCCAGGGTGAGGTGCACCAGGCCGTAAGCCGAGGATTGTAAGTCCATATCAGTTGTTTCACGAGAGTGAAATTGAGCACTGATCGAACGCAAGAAGCTATCTAAGACTTGGGAATGCACCACCGAATTGGGCTGAGACATAGAAGCAGTGACAATTTCGGCTCCATCGCGATGCCTTAATAAACAGGTGCGGAAAAGTTCCGACAATTGAATCGGTGACACGGAGGCGTCGGAGTGATGGACATCGGACACTATTTCCTCGGCGATGGCGGTGATGAGCTCTTGTTTATTCGCTACGTGCCAGTACAAAGCACCAGGAGCTACGTTGAGGTGAGATGCCACCCGGCGCATCGTCATATCGGGAAAGCCATAATTATCCAAGATGTCTAAGGCCGCTGCGACAATTGACCCACGTGAGAGCTGCATAGTCCTTTAGAGTACTCAAGCCGAGGGGAAGTGTTTTCAAAGTGATCTCATACAGAAATTATTGTTTTTCACAGGATTCTTTGCGATGTATTTATAGGAATAGTCACGAAAGAGTTGTTAGGGTCGTGAGGTAATTGCCTTCACCTGCGTGAAACGACTGCATGCGTGCGGTGCGGTATTTTTATTGAAGTAACAAGTTTAATTGCTTGTATTGGTAATTACATG
The DNA here is from genome assembly GCF_000379425.1 of Corynebacterium lubricantis DSM 45231. Lineage (GTDB taxonomy): Bacteria > Actinomycetota > Actinomycetes > Mycobacteriales > Mycobacteriaceae > Corynebacterium > Corynebacterium lubricantis. The sequence goes on along the minus strand of NZ_KB902204.1, from coordinate 47,809 downwards.
TACATCTGAATCTAGGCCGAAAGAATTTTCGTCGCTGTTGACCGTCCTGTGAAACGAATCGGTACTCAATTGAGATAAAACTGATGAGTTAAAGAGGAAACAACCTTGGCCCAAATCTAGGAGTAACTACGTGAAGGTTTCAATCAAGACCAAGAAGACCCTTGCTGCTGTAGCAATGGTGGCACCGCTCGCACTTGTGGCTTGCGGTTCCGAAGGCGATGTAGCAGCGGAATCCTCGCCTGCACCGTCGTCATCCTCCGCGGCCGAGACCACAACAACGTCCAAGGAGAAGCCGGACCAGGACGACGAGGCGAAGAAGAAGGCCGCAGAGGATTCCTCCGCTTCTGCGGCGCAGGAAAGTGAAGCAGCTGCCGCTCCAGCCGCGAATGAAGTACCTGCAGATACCAACGCAGCCGCCTCCAACGGCCCAGAAGGCAGCGATGCAGCTGCAAACGCCGTGGAGAATCCATTCCCAGAAGGGCAGGCAGAAGGCGCCCAGGTCGCCCCAGTTGAAGGCGGCAACCCTGGCACCGAAGCTGACACTGCTGCGATCCGTGCAACCCTCGAAGACGTGTATGCACAGGATTCCATGCACGGCATGATCCAGTCGATTGAGCGCAATACCTGCGAAAGCGTCATCGCTGCCAACGGTGGACACGAAGCATTCAGCGTCGCGGGTATCCCAGACGTTTCCTACGCTGAAATGGGAATCGATCGCAGCCAAAATGGCGTCGATGCAGTCAATAACGTCCTCGTTAACGGTGACCGCGCTTCCGCAGATGTCACCGTGCGCACGCAAGAAGGCCAGGACACCACCACCCAGCGTTTCCTGCATGAGGGTGGACAGTGGAAGATGTGCGACTAATTAAACTCCCGTAGCCCCCGCCGAGTACGGTAGGGGACTATGTCGATTCACCAGACCCCGCTTGCGAGTTCTACGCCTGCGACGAACAAGACTCGTCGCAAAGCAATGGTAGGAACCGCAGCGGGTTTGTTGTTTTTCGCGCTCGTCGCAGGCCTAGTGCTCGGAGCACTCTGGGGGGCATTTCGTCCCGCCTACGTGGGAGACATCACGGATGGAATGTTCATTGCCAACGAGACCGAAAGCCCACGAAATGTTGAGTTCAGCTCATTTGCCTCATACATCCTGATCACCGGAGTACTCGGCATCGTTGTGGCTATGGTGGCCTATCTCAAGGTCGGACATGCGGCAGGTGTGGGAATGCTCATCTGGGTGGGCATCGTGGCATTTGCCGCAACGTTTGCCTTCTACGTATTTGGCAACATCGTCACCGGGTGGGTTCACCCGTACCCGGATCCCAGTGGTGGAGATGTTACCGGTGCGCACATTGTCCCTCCGATGAGCCCAGGAGTGGGATGGGCAGTGGCCCCACTCTTAGCAGTTCTGACCTATTGGATTCAGGCGATCGTGTCCAGCCCAGACCCAGAGCCCGAACCGTTGCCCGGTCGGACGATCTAGCTCTTAGCTCGGCCATTCCACAATGGAGTGGCCACGTGTCTGCGTGCTCAGTGAGTCCATGGCACCGAGAATGGCCACGAGCGACGAGATCACAAAGTGACTGCGCTGGTCGAGCGCCTGTCCCTGGGTAATATCGCAGCTTGTTTCCACGTGGAGGAGCACCGTGTCACCCTCCATGCGCGTATACGCCGTGGTGTTCACGGATTTTTCATTGTGGTCATTGCATACGAGCCACAGGTCGAGAAAATTCTCTGGCTCAAAATCGGTGATCCACCCGCCGGTGATGCGAAAATAAGCATTCGAATCCACGCAGAGCGCAAAACCCACACCGTTGACCGCAGTAGAGACGATCTCTTGCTCGTCGATGGCATAACTGAAATCAAGCTGATCCAAGGGCTCGACGACATGATCGAACTCAAACGCCTCGATTGGTTCGTTCGGGGAGATTTCGGCGAGATCCGGTGCCGTGTACACCTCGGGTTCTTCACCAGCAGGCAGATGGCGCCCCTGGGGGTGTGGGCCGTTGAGCGCGACGTGGTCTTGCTCCTGCACAATTGTGGTGGGCAGGCGCAGGTGATCGTCGTCAAGCTCAAACTCTGCTCTCAGCTCTCTGTAGAACGTGCCAATGGAATGCAGCGCAGAGCCCAAAAACGACTGGAGCTGATTGTCCGACAAGCCACACTTAATGAATGCCGAGCTCCTGGTGTGGATATGGATAGTGCCCGCGTCCGAGAGTTCGTAGGAGGCGGAAGGCGCGATGCGTTCCATGTTCCACGTGTCCAAAAACTCCGCGAGCGCGCTGGCGAAGTCGAGGTGCATCGGCACCCGCGCGCGAGAATCAATTACGAGTGACAGCGGAACGGAATAGTCGATCCATGCTGTGGCGACGTAATCATGGGCCGAAATAATCAGGCGATCGAAGCCCAACTCGGAGTCGAATCCGAGGCCATAAAGTGCACTCTGAACCCGTTCAATATCAATATTGCGGGCTTGCCCCAGCTCTGCCGGCTCGGGGGCGCGATGTCGTCCCAATTGATCTCGCCTCCTTGCGTTCAATCCAGTCTAGTGCGTGGTTCCACTGCGATCTATCCCCACTTTTCTGCGCCCACATACGTGATTTAGTGAACACTTCCACACCTTGGTCGGGCTAAAAGACCCACGGTCAGGTGGAATGCCTACAATGAGTGGAGTATCACTGCGCTGGATCTGCCCAGCGCTCCGCCACGCTGAGGAGAAAATTCATGCTGAAAGTGACCGACCTTCGCGGTCGCACCCCCTCCACATCCGAACTTCGTCGCGTATTGCCACGCGGCGGAACCGATGTGAATGCAGTGTTGCCTACCGTAACGCCGATTGTTGAGGATGTGAAGTGTCACGGGGCGAAGAAGGCCCTCGAGTATGGTCAAAAGTTTGACGGGATCACCCCGGAGTCCGTCCGCGTGCCGCAAAGCGTCATTGACGCAGCACTTGAGGGCATCAGCGATGAGGTCGAAGAGGCACTGAAGCAGGCCATCGCGAGGATCCGCAAGGTACACGCCGAGCAGAAGCCCGCGGCCCACACCACCGAGTTGGCCCCAGGTGCGACGGTCACCGAGAAGTTCCTGCCTGTGCAACGCGTGGGCCTCTACGTCCCGGGCGGCGAGGCAGTGTACCCCTCGTCGGTGCTGATGAACGTGGTTCCGGCGCAAGAAGCCGGCACCGAAACGATGGTCGTTGCCACCCCTCCACAGGAAGCCTTCGGCGGGTGGCCACACCCCACGATCCTGGCGGCCTGCAAGCTGCTGGGTGTCGACGAGGTGTGGGCCGTCGGCGGCGCGCAGGCCGTTGCACTTATGGCTTACGGCGACGACGAGGCAGGCCTTGAGCCAGTGGACATGATCACCGGTCCAGGCAACATCTTTGTCACCGCGGCGAAGCGACTGGTCAATGGTGTCGTTGGTATTGATGCCGAGGCGGGCCCGTCGGAGATTGCCATCGTTGCGGATTCCACGGCGGACCCTGTCTACCTCGCCTATGACCTCATCAGCCAGGCTGAGCACGATCTGCTTGCAGCTTCGGTGCTGATCACGGACTCCGAGGAGCTGGCCAAGCAGGTCAACGAGGAGATCGAGGCCCGCTACACCGTCACCCTCAATGCCGATCGTGTCAAGGCGGCATTGACCGGACAGCAGTCCGGCATCGTGCTTGTCGACGATCTCGCCGCCAGCATCGCGGTCGCCGATGCGTACGCCGCTGAGCACCTCGAGATCCACACCACCAATGCCCGCGAGGTTGCGGAACAAATCTCCAATGCCGGCGCCATCTTCGTCGGCCCGTACTCGCCAGTCCCATTGGGCGACTATGCCGCCGGTTCCAACCACGTCTTGCCGACCTCGGGCACGGCCCGGTTTTCCTCCGGCCTGTCCACCCACACCTTCTTGCGTGCCGTCAACCTCATCGAATACGACGAAGTAGCGCTCAAGGAGATCGGCCCACACATCATCGTGCTCTCGGAAGATGAGCAGCTGCCGGCACACGGCGAGGCCATCCGCGCTCGCTACGAGGTCACCGGTGCAGAAGGAGAGGAGCAGTAATGGAGTTTCGGGAAGGCACCCTTGCCACCGACACAAAAATTGGTGAGCTCCCACTGCGCGAAGAACTGCGCGGCAAATCAGCCTACGGGGCGCCGCAACTTGATGTTCCGGTTCAGTTGAACACCAACGAAAATCCCTACTCGCCCTCTCAGGCGCTTATCGACGATTTGGTCGCCGAGGTAGGCAAACTCGCCTCCACATTGAACCGCTACCCCGAGCGTGACTCGGTGGAACTGCGCACCTCGCTGGCGGAATATATTTCCGCCCAAACTGGAGTCCACGTGACCACAGACAACCTGTGGGCTGCCAATGGCTCGAACGAGATCTTGCAGCAGCTGCTCCAGGCGTTCGGTGGACCGGGCCGCAAGGCCTTGGGCTTTACTCCGAGCTACTCCATGCACCCCATTTTGGCAGCTGGAACGCAGACCGAGTTCATTGCGGTGCCCCGCGGCGCGGATTTCCGGATTGATCTGGACAGCGCGCTGCAGGCCATCGATGAGCACACCCCCGACGTCATTTTTGTGACCACACCGAACAACCCCACGGGTGACGTGACCAGCTTGGATGATATCGGTCGCATCATCGAGGCAGCACCAGGCATCGTTATTGTCGACGAGGCCTACGCCGAGTTCTCTCCGTCGCCCTCAGCGACGACCTTGCTGGACAAGTATCCAACCAAGCTCGTGGTCTCGCGGACCATGAGTAAGGCCTTCGATTTCGCCGGTGGCAGGCTGGGGTATTTCGTCGCTGCACCTGCCTTTATCGAAGCCGTGATGCTCGTTCGCCTGCCATACCACCTCTCCGTGTTGTCACAGGCCGCTGCAACAGTGGCACTGCGCCACTCCGAGGACACCTTGGCCACGGTGGATAAGCTCGCACAGGAACGCGTCCGTGTCGAAGCTGCGCTAGGCGAATTGGGCTACGAGGTCGTGCCCAGCGAATCCAACTTCTTGTTCTTCGGACACTTCACCGATTCTGCCACTGCCTGGCAGGCATTTTTGGACGAGGGTGTGCTGATCCGCGATGTTGGGGTGCCAGGACACCTGCGCGTTACCATTGGACTTGATACTGAAAACGACCTGTTTTTGAAGGCCGCAGCCATTGTGAAAGAGAAGGGGCTATAACCGTGGCAGACCGCATTGGAAAGTCGATCCGCACCACCAGCGAATCCGACATTTCCGTAGAGATCAACCTCGATGGAACAGGCAAGACCGACATCTCCACCGGCCTGCCTTTCTTCGACCACATGCTCACAGCATTCGGTACACACGGTTCCTTTGACCTGACCGTTCACGCCAAGGGTGATACCGAAATTGATGCCCACCACACGGTGGAAGACACAGCGATCGTGCTCGGATGGGCGCTTCTCGATGCAGTGGGGGACAAGAAGGGGATCCGTCGCTTCGGCTCCATGCAACTGCCCATGGACGAAACCCTCGTCGAAGCCGTCGTCGATGTTTCCGGACGGCCATATTTTGTGATGAACGGCGAGCCCGAGAACATGGACTGGCAGATCATCGGCGGGCACTACGCCACCGTGATTAACCGCCACTTTTTCGAAACGCTGGCGTACAACTCACGGATCACGTTGCACGTCAATTGCAAGTACGGGCGAGATCCGCACCATATCACCGAGGCGGAATACAAGGCAGTGGCCCGCGCTCTGCGTCAGGCGACTGAGCTGGATCCGCGCGTGACCGGCATCCCGTCGACCAAGGGAGCCCTCTAAGTGGTTGAAGTTTTAGCATCAACAGCCCAGGAGTCGCAGAGTATCGGTGGCAGCATGTTTATTTGGATCCTCTTCATCATCGCGGGCTTGCTCGTTGGCGGCGCATGGTCGGCATATCAAAATGGATCCAAGTCAGCCACCATGATCATGGCGGTCCTAGCTGCCGCTGCACTGCTGATTGCATTGCTCAACCTTTTTAACGCGATGCCCATATAGTCGTATTTTTCTCCAACTTTGCTATCCTTGCTCAGGCATCTCCTCCATGTAAACGGGGGAGCACTATTGTTTAATAGTTTGTTGATGGTTTTTGAGAGGAGAGATGAGGCGACGTGGCAACTCAGCGTCTATCCCGGGAAGAAATCGAAAAGCTCGATAGCATCTGGAAGGCGCCGGGGTTCATCCCGACTCTCATCGCAGTAGCCTCCGCTTTCGGCGCGTGGTCGCTGCTTCTCCCAGTCCTTCCCGTCGCAGTTCTGGACTCAGGTGGTGACGCTACGCTCGCGGGCGCCACCACGGGTGTGTTCATGTTGGCTACAGTGCTCACCCAAATCGTCACGCCTCGCCTGTTGCGCGGCGTGGGCTACACACCGGTGATGGTCGTGGCGGCCTTCCTCCTCGGCGTTCCCGCCCTTGGACACATGATCAGCATGAACGCCGCGGTGGTGCTATTTTTCAGCGCACTGCGCGGTGTCGGCTTCGGCGCGATTACGGTCGCAGAATCAGCGTTGGTCGCAGAACTCGTTCCCTCACGCTTCCTTGGCAAAGCCACCGGCATGCTCGGGGTGTTCGTCGGTGTGGCACAAATGGTCTTCTTGCCTATTGGCCTGGCAATGGCGGAGCCCTTCGGCTACAACTCGGTGTACATTTTGGCCGCAGTCATCGCACTGGTTGCAGCGGTTATGTGCCTGCGGATCCCCAACCTGCGTGCGGCACCGGCGGAACCACGCCATTCGTCGTCAAGCGAAAATCATGTGCCTATGTGGAAACTGGTGCTGGTGCCCGCGCTGACGCTGACCACCATCTCGATGGGGTATGGCCTGATCACGTCGTTCCTGCCGGCACTGATCCGCGAGTCCGACGTCGCAACCGGGGCGGCGCTGGGAGGCGTGATCCTCTCAATAACTGGCGCGGCCTCGATGATTGTGCGCTACGTCGTCGGCGTTGTGGCGGATAAGCGCGGTGAACCAGGAACGTTGATGCTGCCGGCTCAGATCAGTGCCTTCCTCGGTCTACTGCTGATTGTGGTGATCATTCTGACAGGTGCGTCCATGTGGTGGATGGTGCTGGCGGCGATTCTCTATGGTGGCGGCTTCGGTGCCGTGCAAAACGAATCCCTGCTCACCATGTTCCATCGACTGCCGCGATCGAAAGTATCGGAAGCCTCCGCGACGTGGAACATTTTCTTCGATGGTGGCACCGGGTTGGGTTCGACCGTGCTGGGCTTTGTTGTTGCGATTTCTGGTTACCCCGGGGCGTTTACTGCGGGCGCGGTCATTGTGGTTTTCGGCATCGTGATGACCTTGCTGGATCGCTTCATTGGCGCGCACAGAGTAACCGAATACAACAACATTAAAACCCGGCTTCAACAGGTGCGACGTCCCTCCGATCCACCGAAGTAACCTTGAAGTTCTTGGGCTTGACACGAAGGTTTAAACTAAACAACCATGAGCCTCAATGTTGCAGTTCTTGACTACGGATCCGGAAATTTGCGTTCTGTCCAGCGTGCCCTCGAGCATGTTGGCGTCAATGTCGAAGTAACTGCGGACCCGAAACTGGCAACGGAGGCAGATGGTCTCGTCGTCCCTGGTGTCGGCGCTTATGCGGCGTGCATGAAGGGCCTCAATGAGATCAACGGCGCACGTATTATCGGCCAGCGTCTCGCTGGTTCACGCCCCGTGCTCGGAATCTGCGTCGGCCTGCAAATCCTGTTTGAAAAGGGTGTCGAGCACGGTGTGGAAACCAACGGCACCGGCGAGTGGCCCGGAGTGGTGGACAAGCTCGACGCCACCATCTTGCCGCACATGGGCTGGAACACTGTCGATGTTGCAGAAGGCTCCGAACTTTTTGCCGGGCTCTCACCCGATGACCGGTACTACTTCGTACACACCTATGGTGTGCAGAAGTGGGAAATGGAGGACCAGGACTTCCTGGAGCACCCCAAGGTGAGCTGGACTAATCACGAGAATGCTCGCTTTGTCGCTGCGGTGGAAAATGGCCCGCTGTGCGCAACGCAGTTCCACCCGGAAAAGTCCGGAGACGTCGGATTACACCTGTTGAAGAACTGGATTAACACCTTGAGCTAGGACTACGGGGGAGACGTCGAGTGCGTGTCCTAAACTAGAAGCATGACTTTTACATTGCTCCCGGCGGTGGACGTTGTTGACGGACAGGCAGTCCGGTTGGATCAAGGCGAGGCCGGTACAGAGAAAAACTATGGCTCCCCGTTGGAGGCCGCATTGGAGTGGCAGGAGCAGGGCGCGGAGTGGTTGCACTTTGTCGACCTCGATGCTGCCTTCGGACGTGGCTCCAACCACGAGCTGATGGCTGAGATCACCGGCAAGCTTGATATCAACGTCGAGCTCACCGGAGGTATCCGCGATGATGCCTCCCTAGAGCGCGCACTGGCCACGGGAGCGAAGCGGGTCAACATCGGAACCGCAGCGCTGCAAAACCCAGAGTGGATGATTGAGGTGCTGGGAAAATACGCGGACAAGGTCGCCATTGATATTGCCGTGCGCGAGGAAAACGGCGAATGGCGCACCAAGGGCAACGGGTGGACCTCGGACGGGGGAGACCTGTGGGAAGTTCTCGAGCGTTTTGATGCTGCGGGATGTACTCGTTTCGTGGTCACCGATGTATCCAAGGACGGCACGCTAGCAGGTCCAAATATTGAACTTTTGCGAGAGGTTTCCGCTGCTACAGACGCTGCGGTGACAGCTTCGGGTGGCATCGCCACCTTGGACGATGTTCTCGAAGTAGCCAAATACCAAGACGAAGGCATCGACTCGGTGATTATTGGAAAGGCGCTTTACGAAAAGCGATTCACCCTCAGCGAGGCACTTTTGGCCGTGAAGTCGATCTAGTGGTCTAGAGTAACAACATGAATGATTACAGCGCCCAACTCTCACTGGCAAACGATGTGGTGAGAAAAGCCAGCGACATGTTTGTCGCCGGCGTGGGAGCTGCGCCTACCCTGATTAAAGGCAAAGGCGATTTCGCCACCGAGATCGACCTATCCATTGAAAAGTACATCCGGGAGCGCCTGAGTACCGCCACGGACTATCCCGTTTTCGGCGAAGAAAAAGGGGGAGACTTCACCCCTGAGGGCTGCTGGGTCATCGATCCTGTCGATGGAACCTCGAATTTTGCCTCCGGCAATCCCAACTGCGCGATTCTATTGTCGCTCATCGTCGATAACCAGCCTGTTGTCGCTGTTACCGCGATGCCGCTGTTGAACATGCACCTGTCCACGCGGGCGGGCCAGCCGGTCTCGCTCAACGGGAAGGAATTACCGCCGCTGGCAAATGAAGTCCCCGTCGCCTCACATGTGGGGATGGGAACTATCGGCTCTCCAGACTCGCAACGTTTCCCGGCCTCCTACCGCCTACGCCTCGCGGGCTGGTTGTCGGATACGCAGCTGCGCCCTCGCATCACCGGCTCAGTTGGGGTTGACTTGGCGTTTCTGTCACAAGGGATTTACCAGGCCGCGGTGAGTTTTTCTCCACACGTTTGGGACAATGCCGCGGGGGTGCTCCTGGCACGCAACGCCGGTGCCGTGGTCACCGACGGGCTCGGAGAAGAATGGCATCCGCAGTCCATGGGCGTCATTGCTGGTACTCCTCGAGCGCATCGTCTCATCATGGATACCATCCACACCATCGTCAATATCTGAGCTCAATAAATCTCAATCAACCAAAAGAAAGTTTTGATTATCCCATGGCTGTTGCAATTCGTGTCATTCCTTGCCTCGATGTCGACAACGGGCGCGTTGTTAAAGGCGTCAACTTTGAAAACCTCCGTGATGCCGGAGACCCGGTCGAACTTGCCCAAAGGTACGGCCAGGAAGGCGCCGACGAGCTCACCTTCCTCGATGTCACTGCATCCAAAGCAGGACGCGGAACCATGCTCGACGTGGTTCGTCGTACCGCGAACGAAGTATTCATCCCACTGACGGTCGGAGGCGGCGTGCGTACCGTCGACGATGTCAATGAACTGCTGCGCGCCGGCGCCGACAAGGTGAGCGTGAACACCGCCGCCATTGCGAAGCCGGAAATCCTGCGGGAGATGGCGCAGCGCTTCGGTTCCCAGTGCATCGTCTTATCCGTGGACGCACGTCGTGTCCCAGAAGGGGGCCAGCCGCAGCCCTCAGGTTTCGAGGTCACCACACACGGCGGGTCGAAATCCGCGGGCATTGACGCGATCGAGTGGGCCAAGAAGGGCGAAGAACTCGGCGTGGGAGAAATCCTGCTCAACTCCATGGATGGGGACGGCACAAAGGAAGGCTTCGACATTGAGCTGATTGAGCGGGTCCGCGCCGCCGTGAACATTCCCGTGATCGCTTCCGGTGGTGCCGGCAAGCCTGAGCACTTCCCGCCCGCAGTTGCGGCAGGGGCCAATGCGGTACTGGCCGCGTCGATTTTCCACTTCGGCGAAGTGTCCATCTCTGAGGTCAAAGAGGCCCTAGATAACGCAGGATATGAGGTACGTAAATAACTATGAGCGATAACCCCGCAGATTATGAACTTGACCCGGCAATCGCAGCGCGGTTGAAGCCGAACGAACAGGGCTTAGTTCCTGCGATTGTGCAGGCCAACGGCACCGGAGAGGTGCTCATGATGGCTTGGATGGATGAGCATGCTCTTGCCTACACCTTGGCTCGGAAACAGGGCACCTACTACTCGCGTTCGCGTCAGGAGTATTGGATTAAGGGTTTGACCAGCGGGCACACCCAGGAAGTCACGGGTGTGCGCTTGGACTGCGACAGGGATACCATCCTTGTCACTGTGAATCAGGTCGGCGGCGCGTGCCATACTGGCAATCGGACCTGCTTCGACGCAGATCAGTTGTTGTAGGCGAGTTGAAGGCGCAGGAAAGGAAGGCTCCGTGAGCGAACAAAAGGTAGACAAGGGGCTGTCCCGCCAGGGCGCACTAGCTCTCGGAATTGGTGCCCTGATCATGTGGGCAGGTTCGCGCATGACGTGGCTGTCAGTGAGTTACTTCGACGACCGTTCGGGCTCGGGCACGATCGATCTCACCGGTGCTGTCTGGTCCACGGAGGTCACCGCAGTCATCCTCCTGCTCCTAGCAGGAATGATCGCCGGCTTTGTTGTCCGTAAGTGGGGGCGCCGCATCATCGGTGCGATCAGTGCTCTGGCAGCAATCGGCGCGATGGTGTCTCCGCTAAGCCTGTTCTTCGGCACTCCGGACACGGAGCGTGCACACAGCCTGCTCACCTCTGGTGCCGCAAGCCAACGGGCCTCCAACCCTGTGTCCATCGCCGAATGGGCCAGTATCACCGACATTTCGGTCAGTTTCATCGGCCCAGTTTTGATTGTTGTGGGTGCGCTCATCGCCGTTGCAGGTGGCCTCGCCATGGCGGCACGTCCCGGCGGGGATTCCCCGAAGCTCAATAAATACGAGACGGCTGCCATGCGCCGTGAGAAGCTTCACGACGATTTGGAGTCCACCCCTGATTCAGGACGAGTCATGTGGGATGCCCTCGATGCTGATATCGACCCCACGGACCGCGAACCCAAAAAGCCATAGAACTCGCAGTCCAAAGCGCAAGAGTGCACGCTGAAACGTGGTGCACTTCACCCTCTGTGCCACCCCCGCAAAGTAAACAGCAGGCAACGCGATTTTCTGTCTATACCAGTCACCCGCTAGCCTTATGTCTTAAGCGAAGACCCTGTTTTTGGACTGGCAGGAGGTGGGTCATGACGGCATTATCCAATGTCAGCGACATCGTTTCAGGCGTGCTAGCCGATGTAGCGAAGCGCGAGGCCGAAGTGCCATTCCAAGAGATCAAGGCACAATCACGGGATATGGCCCCAACCCGCGATGTACGAGCCGCGATATTGCGTCAAGGGTGTGGCGTCATCGTCGAGATTAAACGCACCTCTCCAGTATTTGGCCCCACCGGTATTTCCTCATCGATCGCATCTGTAGCGCGAGATATTGAGGCTGGTGGGGCTCATTTGATTGCGTGCCAAACCGAGCGACTCCGATTTGGCGGTTCGCTCATCGACATGGCCACCGCACGCGAGGCCGTCGATTTGCCCATGGTCTGTCGCGACATCATCCTGGATCCCTACCAGATCCACGAGGCGCGCTGCTATGGGGCAGACATGATCCCACTCCAGGTAGGTCTGATGGATCAGCATCGTCTGGAAAGCCTGCTCGACCGGATCGAATCGTTGGGCATGGAGTGCATGGCCGAGGTCCGCACAATCGAGGAAGCCGACCGAGCCCTGTCCGCAGGTGCAAGCATCATCGCCGTGAACTCCTGGTCCTTTGATACCAACGATCTCGACCGCGATGCTTTCTCTCAAATTGAGCCGGGCCTGCCCTCGGAGGTTTTGCGCGTCAGCCTTGGTGGCGTGCGCAATGGCAAAGACGTCCTTGCCGCGGCGTCGCAAGGGGCCGATGTCGTCCTCGCAGCTGAATCCGTCATGAGCGATGAAGACATCCGCGTTGCGACGATGCGCTTAGCCGCCGCCGGCCAGCACCCGGCTTGTCCATCTCGCCGGTAGCACCGGGTTATCTCGCAAATTGCCAGTCATTAAGGCACACTGAGAGACGTGCAAAATATGATTCTGGCCAACATTCCTTCACCGCCCCAAGGCGTCTGGCAGCTGGGTCCCATCCCAATTCGCGCCTACGCCCTGTGCATCATAATCGGCATGTTGGTGGCTTTGTGGCTCACTGTTCGTCGCTACCGGGCGAAGGGCGGCGACGCGGATGTGGTGTGGGACGCAGCCATCGTGGCGATCCCGGCCGGCATTATCGGTGGTCGTCTCTATCACGTCATTACCGATTACGATAAGTATTTTGGGCCCGGCAAAAACCCGTGGGATGCCTTCAACATCACCGCAGGTGGCCTAGGAATCTGGGGTGCTGTCGCACTCGGCGGCGTAGCTGTTTGGATTCTGTTCCGCTTTAAGAAGCTCCCACTTGGCCCCTTCGCCGACGCAGTCGCGCCCGGAATTATCCTGGCACAGGGTATCGGGCGCCTCGGCAACTGGTTCAACCAGGAAATCTACGGCCGCCCAACCGATCTGCCGTGGGCACTCGACATCTACTACCGCGTCGATGCCAACGGCGACTTCGCACCGCTCACCGGCCGTTCCACCGGCGAAATCATCACCTCCGTGCACCCCACATTCCTGTACGAACTGCTCTGGAACGTTGCCGTATTCTTCTTCCTACTCTGGGCAGAGCGCCGTTTCCGCCTCGGCCACGGTCGCGTCTTCGCGCTGTATGTCGCGGGCTACACGCTGGGTCGCTTCTGGATCGAATTGATGCGTTCCGACGATGCCACGCTGATCTTGGGCTTGCGCGTCAACACCTGGGTCTCGGCGATCGTCTTCATCGCAGCGATTGTGATTTTCTTCATGCTTCCCAAGGGCCAAGAAACCCCGCAGGAAGTCGATCCGAGAAATGCTCACAGTGATGGAGATGGCAACCCGCCAGAGGGCGAAGTGAAGGCTTCCGCCACCAGCACAAAGAACGCAGAAGGCCAAAAGAAGACGCCTTCGTCGTCAAGCAATAACACGCGTAAACGCTCGAAAGGGTAGCGTAGACTGCGTCCTGTAGTTTTGGTCCTGAAGTTGGCTGAGCGATCTCAATGAGCGCTTTTATACCCTGCTTAGCCTGTAGGTCATATCAAATTCGACTAGGTTGGTAACTGTGGATAGAAGAACAAAAATCGTATGTACGCTTGGCCCAGCAGTGGCAAGCAAAGAGGCAATCCTGGGGCTCGTCAACGACGGCATGAATGTCGCTCGTTTGAACTTCTCCCACGGCGATCACGCCGATCATGAGCAGAACTACAACTGGGTCCGCCAGGCCACCGACGAGACCGGACATGCCGTAGGCATCCTCGCCGACCTGCAGGGACCAAAGATTCGCCTGGGGCGTTTCAAGGAAGGCGCAACCGTCTGGGAGAACGACGAGATCGTTCGCATCACCATCGACGACATCGAAGGCACCCACGACCGCGTGTCCACCACCTACAAGAACCTCGCCAATGACGCGAAGCCAGGCGATCGTTTGCTTGTCGACGATGGCAAGGTCGGCCTCATCTGCATCGATGTCGAGGGCAACGATGTGATCTGCCGCGTCACCGAAGGTGGCCCAGTCTCCAACAACAAGGGTGTTTCCCTGCCAGGCATGGACATCTCCGTTCCAGCACTGTCGGAAAAGGACATCGCGGACCTGAAGTTTGCCCTGAAGCTGGGCGTTGACTTCATCGCACTGTCCTTCGTTCGCTCTCCTTCCGATGTGGATCTGGTCCACGAGGTCATGGAAGAGATGGGTCGCTTCGTCCCCGTCATTGCCAAGCTGGAAAAGCCAGAGGCTGTGGATTCTCTCGAGTCCATCATCTTGGCCTTCGACGCCATCATGGTTGCCCGTGGCGACCTTGGTGTTGAGATCGCGCTCGAGCAGGTGCCATTGGTACAAAAGCGCGCGGTGCAGATCGCACGCGAGAACGCGAAGCCTGTCATCGTGGCTACCCAGATGCTTGATTCCATGATCGAGAACTCCCGCCCAACCCGTGCGGAAGCATCCGACGTGGCTAACGCTGTGCTCGACGGCGCGGATGCCGTCATGCTCTCCGGCGAGACCTCTGTGGGCAAGGATCCACACAACGTTGTACGCACCATGGCACGTATTGTCCGCGTGGCAGAAAACACCGGCAACGTTCCTCCGCTGAACCACATTCCACGCACCAAGCGTGGCGTGATTTCCTACTCCGCTCGTGACATTGCAGAGCGCTTGAACGCGAAGGCTATCGTCGCGTTCACGAGCTCCGGTGATACCGCTCGTCGTATCGCTCGCCTGCACTCTGGCTTGCCGCTGCTGGTCTTTACTCCACGCCAAGAGGTGCGCTCCCAGCTCGCCCTGACCTGGGGTGCAGAGACCTTCCTGTGCCGTGAGGTGACCGACACCGACGACATGATCAACGTGGTCGACGAGTCCTTGATCAACATCGACGATTACCACGAGGGCGACACCATGGTGGTTGTTGCCGGTACCCCTCCTGGAGTCTCCGGAAACACGAACATGATTCACGTTCACCAGTTGGGCGAAGACACGCGTCAACCTAAGTAGGTTCGCTTTCACCTCGCAGTGAAGTCTCGCGACATCGTTCCGGTCTCCGGCGGTGTCGCGAGATTTTTTATTTTAACCTTCAATGAGGTGCACTTTGCCAGATATCACCTTTATCTGACCTGGGGTTTTGGATTTCGTCCGACGTTAGGTCCGGGTGGCGCGGACCTAACGCACGGCGAAATATAAAACCCCAGGTCGCGGTGAACAAAGTCGTGCAAAGTGCACCTCGTGGGGCACAACCAAGGAAAATTTGCTGGGGTGGGGCGTAGCCTAGCTCGCTTCAACGACGCAAAAGCCGGTCTCGCTGCCATGCAACGAGACCGGCTGTTGGTTGAGCAATTACTTGGAGATTGGAGTTGGCTCGATCTTCCAGACTTCGTTTGCGTAATCGCGGATGGTGCGGTCGGAGGAGAAACGACCCGATTCGCAGATATTCACCCAGCACATCCGTGCCCAGTGCTGTGGATCTGCGTAGTACTCGTTGGCCATGCGATCGCGGGTCTCGCGGTAGTCCGCGAAATCACCCAGGACGTACCACTTGTCGGGAGTCTCGTAGCCGCCACCGTCGATGAGGGAGGCGCGGATATCGTGGAACGCGCCCGAGTGGGAATCGTCGAGAGTTCCATCGGTGAGTGAATCGAGGACGCGAGCCAGGCCAGGAACGCTGCTGATGACCTGCTGCGTGTTGTAGTTAGCACGCAGCTCTGGCAGCTGGTCTTCGGTGGCACCAAAGATGTAGGCGTTCTCGTTGCCTACTGCCTCGGCGATTTCCACATTGGCACCGTCGAGGGTGCCCAGGGTCAGTGCGCCGTTCATCATGAACTTCATGTTGCCGGTGCCCGATGCTTCCTTACCCGCGGTAGAGATCTGCTCGGAGATATCGGTTGCAGGAATGATGTGCTCAGCAGGGGAGACGTTGTAGTTCTCGACGAAGACAACCTTGA
The DNA here is from genome assembly GCF_000379425.1 of Corynebacterium lubricantis DSM 45231. Lineage (GTDB taxonomy): Bacteria > Actinomycetota > Actinomycetes > Mycobacteriales > Mycobacteriaceae > Corynebacterium > Corynebacterium lubricantis. Next base: position 31,750 of record NZ_KB902204.1, on the reverse strand, counting down.
TGACCTTGGAGACCTCTGGGTCATTGTTGACCAGCTCGCCGATCTCGTTGATCAGCTTGATGATGCCCTTCGCGCGCGTGTAGCCAGGAGCAGCCTTCGCGCCGAAAATGAAGGTGCGCTTCGGAACATCCTGCTCACCATCGACCTTGATGCGGAAGTACAGATCCAGAATGTAGAGGGCGTTGAGCAGCTGGCGCTTGTACTCGTGGAGGCGCTTGATCTGGGTATCGAAGATCGAGTCAGGATCGACCTCGATGCCCTGACGCTCCAAGATCCACTCAGCAAACTCTCGCTTGTTCTGCGTCTTGATCTCGTTGAGCTCGGTCATCACAACTGGATCGTCGGCGTAGTGGCGCAGCTCCTTGAGCTTGTCCATGTTGGTGACCCACTCATCCGAACCGGAGAGGCGATCAAGCAGACCAGACAGGCCAGGGTTGCACATGCGCAGCCAACGACGAGGGGTCACGCCGTTGGTCTTGTTGTTGAAGCGCTCAGGCCAGATGCCGTACCAGTCCGAGAGGGTATCGCGCTTGAGGATCTCCGTGTGCAGCGCCGCCACACCATTGACGGAATATGCTGCGTAGCAGGCGATCCAGGCCATGTGGACCTTTCCGTCATGCACAGGGCTCATGCGATGTGCCTGCTCAGGGGAAATGCCACGATCGTTCATGTCGATGCGGAAACGGCGATCAATCTCGAGGGAGATTTCCCAAATGCGCCAGAACAGCTGCTTGAAAATGGACTCGTCCCAAGTCTCCAGTGCCTCGGTGAGGACGGTGTGGTTTGTGTAGGCGAAGGTCTGAGTGGTGATCTCCCAGGCTTCCTCCCAACCCAGTTCGTGCTCGTCCATGAGCAGACGCATCAACTCTGGGATGGCCAGAACTGGGTGCGTGTCATTGAGCTGGATCGAGTTGAACTCGTGGAACCGGGAAAGATCGGAGCCGTGCTGCTCGATGTAGTTATCAATCAGTTCCTGCAAGGATGCGGAGACAAAGAAGTACTGCTGGCGCACACGCAGCAACTTGCCCTGGTAGGTGGTGTCGTTCGGGTACAGCACGCGACAGAGATCGTGGACGGCCTCGCGCTCGATGATGGCGTCAGAGAAGCGCTGAGAGTTGAACGCGTCGTAGTCGAATTCGCGCATTGGTTCGGAGTTCCACAGGCGCAGGGTGCCAACATTGTCGGTGCCGTAGCCGGTGATCGGCATATCGTGAGGGACGGCGCGGATATGCATATCGTCGAAACGCACGATGCGCTGCTGCGACTGGTGACGCACGAGGAATGGGTAGACGCCTTCCTTCCATGCATCCGGGTGTTCCTTCTGGAAACCGTCCACGAATTCTTGGCGGAAGAGACCATAGCGATACAGCAGGCCGTAGCCGGTGACTGGGTAGTCCTGAGTCACGGAGGAATCCAGGAAGCACGCGGCCAGACGGCCGAGGCCACCGTTGCCCAAGGCTGCGTCATGCTCGGACTCAAGCACATCAGTCAGGTTGTGGCCATTGGCTGCGGTAGCCTTCTCTGCATCCTCGACCAGGTTGAGGTTGGTCAGGTTGTTGAGCAGGGCACGGCCCATGAGGAACTCAGCGGAGAAGTAGGACTGCTGACGGGTGCCAGCGTACGCCTCCTTGGTAGCTTCCCACTTGTCTGCAATCTGCTCCATGACTGCTGCGGATACGCCGTACCAGAACTTTTTGTTGGTGGCAGATTCTGGCGTTAGACCCGCATACGCGCGGACATGACCGCCAACGGTCGTGTCAAAAGGCGGCGGGGTAGCTGGTTGGTTCATTGAATTCCCTCACGTCAGAGTTTTGCTATCAGGACTAAAACCGTACGCATGGGATTCTACCAACCATTCACAGGATCTGTTCGGCTATGAAATGGGGGATCGCTTAATCAGTCGAAATGGAAGAAACTACCGGGTTAATGAGGGGTTCCCGGTTTTCTTGAGCGAGATAGGTCAGGACCGCAGCGGCCGCCGCTTTAGTGGCCGATTCCATTGTTGGCCCGTAGTCGGGGAGGAAAGTATTCATGTGGTTAACAGGGACATCGTCGTCGACGCGGTTGTTGGCCACGGCCTTGTCCCACACCTCCTGAGGAGTACAACCGATGACCCAATACAGGTACGGGGAACCGAAGGCGAGTGGGATGTTGGCAAAGTCCTCAGACACCTGGCGCGGCTGAGCGTCCACGGACCGGGAGCCAAACACAGCATCAAAAGTGGAGCGGACGCGGGAAAATACCTCGGGGCTATTGTTGAGTAACTCTCCGTGCGCGAAGAACTCCAAACGGGGAGTTTCCTCGACACCGGAGGCCTGACACTCGGCTTCCACGACTCGTCGAATAGCTGCGTACACGCGACGTTTCACGTCGTCGTCGTAAAAGCGACAATTCAACACCAGCTCGGCGTGATCGGGGATGATGTTATTCGTCGCACCGGAGCGCAGAGTGCCCACCGAGACAACAGCGAAATCGCTCGGGCTGACCTCGCGCCCGACGATGCCCTGCAGCCGCACCACAATCATCGCCGCAATATAGGTCGGGTCGATCGAACGATGCGGCATCGACCCGTGCGCCGAACGGCCGGGAATATGAATCCGAATCGAATCGCAGGCAGCGAACTGGGGGCCCGATTTCGTTTGCACTTCACCCGCGCGCCCAGGCATAACGTGCTGCGCCAAGCACACATCCGGCTTCGGGATGCGGGTGAGCAGCCCGTCGTGCACCATCGCTGCGGCACCCACGGCGTTTTCCTCCGCGGGCTGGAACAGGGCGACGAAGGTGCCAGCCCAGGAATCGCGGTTGTCGTCGAGAAGCTGGCAGGCACCCAATAGCGCGGTGGTGTGGATGTCGTGACCGCAGGCGTGCATCACACCGACCTGGGCACCGTCGGGGCCTGGCCGCATGCGGGTGGAGGCAAAGGGGACGCCCGTTTCTTCCTTGATGGGGAGACCGTCAAAATCGGCGCGAAATAGCGCCGTCGGGCCCTCACCGTTGCGGAAGACGGCCACAATGCCGTACCCGCCGATCGGTGCGATTACTTCGCAATCGAAGCGCTCTAATTCGGCAAGGATACGCCGGTGTGTTTCATGCTCATGGCCTGACAATTCTGGGTGCTCATGGAACCATTCGTAGAGGCTTCGCTGCCAAGACAAATCAGTAGTATCGGTATGCAATAAGCGGGCAATGCCTACCATGTGAGTTAACAACTCCAGTACAAAATCGAAGAAAAATGCACCGACAGGTGCAGTAGTCTCAACATATTGCAGGCTGGAGCATCTTTAAAGCATCGAGGCTGAGAACCTCCTAATGTATGCCCCTACACTGGGGCATAATTATTGCAGGGCTGGGTTATATTTCAGCGAATTTGTGCTAGTCGAGCACTCCATCGCGATGCGGATCGTCTTTTCGATCTTTCCTTCGTCGCGAAGCTTGTACATTGCGTTGACCACGCGGTCGCGGATGTTGTACGGAGACAAGGTGTTGACGTAGACCTTGGTGCCTCCCTCGAACCCAGCGAGTGTGGAGACGCGCCATTTCACGTTGATTCGCCACGGCATGGGGACATCCAAATCGGCGGGTTTGTGGTGCCATTCCTCGTTGCAGGCGACATCGGGTCCGGTCGCGGCGTGGCAGGCATGCAGGAGGTCGGACATCGAACGGATTTCCTCGGGAGTTTGCAGCCACGGCTCTGGGGTTGGCGACTTAGAGTACAGACTCATGGTGGGATAGCGGTGCCCGATACCCGCGATCAAGATGGCGTGATCATTTTCTGCGATGACCAAGTTCCGATAAATGCCGTAGTTAACAGCCCACTCGTTGTACATATTCGGGTTGGTGCGCAGCCGAGCGATCTCCATATTCATCTGCACGCCGCGTTCGTCGATAGCGACGAGCTGTTTGTGCAGATGGTCGAAGGATGCACCCGCAGGAGCCAACCAGTTCTGGAAAACGGCTACGTAGGGAGCATAGGGCTGATGCGCGTAGAGGTCTCGCAATGCGTCGACGGTGAAGCTGATGAATCCGTAGTGCTCATCGGGGGTGAGCGTGCCCGACGACGCGAGCTGGGAACTGTCAGTCGCACCATCAATATAGTGGCGACGCGAAATGATCACGTCGTGCCCACCAGCGAAGTAGCCCTTCGCCAATTCGAACAACTCATCCTCGGACTTCGTGGAGGCATCTTGACCTGACGCAGAGAGCCGAGTGCGCACGATATTGGCTACGTGCTCGCGGCCAATGGCATCGCCGAGGTAGCGGCTCATCTGGAACTCGGAATCCGAGGGCATGATGTAGCCATAGTTTTTCACCCAGTAGTCATAACTGACGATCTCGAACAGGTTCGGAACCCGGCGAAACTCCGCAGGGGTCTGCTCCATTTCATTGGGCAGGAGACCGTAGAGGATATGCCACTCGCCGTCGCGACCCTTGATCATGCGTGACTTCTCAGGCGGTGTTTTCAGTGGGGTCGCCTCACAAAAATTGCAGGAGTGCGTGAAGTCGTCCGGCTCCAGCGGTTGTGGATCCTTCTTGGTGGTGGTCAGCGGTCGGTTACCACGCCCAGGGACGGTCCACACTTCTGTCCCAGAAAATGGATTGATCTGCTTGATTGTGCCGTCAGCCATCGTCGAAATTGCATCGCGGTACGAGTGAACTGGGAAAGTCATGTTCCCTACATTATTGGCTAGTCTTGTTTCATGCCGTCCATTCAATTCGATGTCTTAATTCCGAATTCTCCAGCCTCTGCCGCCACTGATCTTGTCGCCGCGTTTTCGCGCGCGATGGAAATCTTAGAAAAGCGCGGCATGCTGTCGAACCCGCAGGTAGACCACACGCCAGGGCAAGAGTACGACTCGTTTACCGTTGACCAACTGCGTGAAGTGTATGAAAAGGATCGGGGAGAGGACCCGGACGAGGCCAGCATGCACCGCATCATTGTCACTGCCGACGATGTGCGTTCCTACAACCAGTTGGCCATGGGGTTGTCACGGATCTTGACCCCGAAGGCGGACCTGCCCCAAGACCCAGTCGCACTCGAGCGTGAGACAGACTTCGAGGAGCCGTCGATTTACCCTTGGACAGTGGAGATATTGAGGTAGTTCACCGCGATCTCTGCCCCTGCACGGCGCAGCTGTTCCTCAACGCTGCCGACCTCGGAGACAGGGGCAAGCTCCACACCGATCACGCCTTCAGGAACCTCCGTGTCAAGCACGCCTGCGGCCACGGCCACCACAGCATCAGACGTTTCTGCCAATTCTTGTACGACGGAGACCACCTTTCCGGCTGCGGTCTGACTGTCGTACTTACCTTCTCCAGTGATGACCAGCGATGCGCTAGCAATTTGTTCCGGCAACCCGAGCGAATCTGCAACGACGCGCGCGCCGCTGACAACGTGGACGTTGTCAGACGTGCCGTGCAGCAGCGTGGACAACCAGGTTATCCCCACGGGGATCGCTCCTGCAGCACCGTAACCAGGCGTGGTGGGATCGACACCGGTGACTTCGCAGAGCCGGGCGATCGCCGCGTCTAAAACCTCTACCTCTTCCGGGATGGCCCCTTTTTGCGGGCCAAAAACGCGTGCTGCACCAGTTGGCCCTGTCGCAGGTGCGTTGACATCGGTAAGCAGGAACCATTCCACGGCTCCTGCTGGAATGTTGACCTTGGCGGTATCGAAATCGTGCAAATCGACAAGTGCGGCGCCGCCGTGGCGCAGGGTGTAGCCCTCCTTATTCAGGCCCGTCACTCCGAGTGCTGCAAGGATGCCGGTGCCACCATCGACGGTTGCGGAACCGCCCAAGCCCAACACGATGCGCTTCGCGCCGCGCGTTTCAGCATCGGCAATGAGAACGCCGGTGCCGTAGGTATCGCCGGTGGCGGCGCACGGGGAATCGGCGACCGCCGGAAGCCCAGAAGCTGCGGCGACGTCGATATATGCAGTCGCCGAGGCTCGGTTGAAAGTATAAGTAGCTTCCGTCAACCGCCCTGCCGCGTCGGTGGTGGGCAGGGTGATGCGCTCGCCCTCGAAAATTTCACTGGTGCCCTCCCCGCCGTCAGCCATCGGGGCGATGAGGATGTTTGCATTCGCGATGATGCTGCGCACCCCTTCGCCGAGCCACCTCGCGGCTTGCTCGGCGGTGGCGGTGCCCTTAAATGAGTCAGGGGCGATGACCACGGTTACATCATCGGTGTCAGGAAAATTCTGAGAGCTTGTCATGCGATTAATTCTAAGGTCGCACGGCAAATAGAGGTAACAAGAGGTCTCAGCCACCAGATGTGAGCAAATTCCCAACGAATCGCTTGATTTCTCTCCCGAGTGAGGGAAAACTATTGTGGGTTAGGTATGCCGAGCAAACATGCCGGCACCAATGGCCCCAACACACGTTGATTAAAGATTGGAACCCTATGACGTCGTCGACAGAAGAACTGGTTTCTGGCTATTACAGCAAACTGCTTAAGCGCAACGCCGGGGAACCAGAGTTCCACCAGGCAGTTGCCGAGGTGCTTGATTCCCTAAAGATCGTCCTGGAAAAGGACCCACACTACGCCGACTACGGTCTGATCCAGCGTCTTTGCGAGCCAGAGCGTCAGGTTATCTTCCGCGTCCCTTGGGTTTCTGACAATGGCAATGTCCATGTCAACCGTGGCTTCCGCGTCCAGTTCAACTCTGCACTCGGCCCATACAAGGGTGGCCTGCGTTTCCACCCATCGGTCAACCTGGGCATCATCAAGTTCCTCGGTTTCGAGCAGATCTTCAAGAACTCCTTGACCGGCCTGCCAATCGGCGGCGGCAAGGGCGGCTCGGACTTTGACCCAAAGGGGCGCTCCGATGCTGAGATCATGCGCTTCTGCCAGTCGTTTATGACTGAGCTGTACCGCCACATCGGCCAGTACGTCGACGTACCTGCTGGTGACATCGGCGTGGGCGGTCGCGAGATCGGCTACCTCTTCGGCCAGTACCGCCGCCTGACCAACCGCCACGAGTCTGGTGTCCTCACCGGCAAGGGCCTGACCTGGGGCGGCTCCTTGGTGCGCACCGAGGCTACCGGCTACGGCACTGTGTACTTCACCGACGAGATGATGCGCGCGCACAGCGACTCGCTGGATGGAGCAAAGGTCATCGTCTCTGGTTCCGGCAACGTGGCCATGTATGCCATCGAGAAGGCACAGGAAATGGGCGCTACCGTGGTGGGCTTCTCCGATTCTTCCGGTTGGGTAGAAACCCCGAACGGTGTGGATATCGAGCTGCTCAAGGACGTCAAGGAAAACCGTCGTGAGCGCGTCACCGCTTATGTCAACGAAACCACCGGTGCGACCTTCCACGCCGATGGCTCCATCTGGTCGCTCAAGGCTGACGTTGCCCTTCCTTGTGCAACCCAGAACGAGCTCAATGGCGAGCAGGCACAAATGCTCGTGGACAACGGCGTGAAGTACGTCGCTGAGGGCGCGAACATGCCTTCGACACCAGAAGCCGTCGAGGTGTTCCGCAAGAACAAGTTCAACTTCGCGCCGGGCAAGGCAGCGAATGCGGGTGGCGTTGCCACCTCCGCGCTGGAAATGCAGCAGAACGCTTCGCGTGACTCCTGGTCCTTCGAGTACACCGACCAGCGCCTGCACAAGATCATGTCGAACATCTTCCAGCGCTGCGACAGCACCGCGAAGGAGTACGACCGCGAAGGTGATTACGTCATCGGCGCAAACATTGCAGGCTTCAAGAAGGTTGCAGACGCAATGCTCGCACAGGGCGTCATCTAAGCACCCGGGCTAAGCACCCGAAATAAAGCACAGCATCTCCCCGGTGCCCATCCGATCAAGGATGGACACCGGGGATTCGTCGTTAAGCAATGCACAAAGACACACCCCCACCTTTTTCCCCTTGAATCGCGCGGACAAGTACCCTGTGAAACATGTACCGTGTCTTCGAAGCACTTGATGAATTGAACCAAACCGTTGAACAGGCATATGGCGTGCCGATGACCTCGAACTGTATGGTCCCGCGCCATGACGTGCTCGCGCTTCTCGACGATGTGCGAAACGCGCTTCCCGTCGAAGTCGATCACGCGCAAGACGTGTTGGACAAACAAGACGAGATTCTGCAGGGCGCGCAGGACCGCGCGGATGCGCTGATCGCTGAGGCGGAGAGGGAAGCGAACGATATTGTTGCCTCCGCGCAGGCCGAGGCGGATGACATTCTCCACGAGGCTCAGCAGCGCGCGACCACCACGGTGGCCAACGCTGAGGACGAGGCGAATATCATGGTTGATCGTGCTCGCGAGGAGTCCGATACCACGATTCGTCGCGCTCAAGACGAGGCCGACCGCCTGACGCAGGACGCCAACGACTCCTACGAGCGTGCGGTGGCCGAGGGCCTCGCCGAGCAGGAACGCCTGGTCAGCGAGTCTGAGGTTGTCCGCCGTGCGGACGAGGAGGCGCATCGTCTGGTCGAGAGCGCGCACACCGAGTCGAATCGCCTGCGCACCGAGGCGGATGAATTCGTCGATTCCAAGCTGGGTGGCTTCGAGGAATCCCTGTCCGGCATTTTGCGCACGGTGACCCGCGATCGCGGTGCTTTACGACGAGGGGCCGGCGTGTCCGGCACGCAACGTGAGCAGTCGGAACCCACTGCGGGCCGCTATGAGCGTCCGAATCGCAGTGAGCGCACGCGTCGCCCACGGACGGACCAAACCGGCGACTACTCCTAAGTTGCACTACCGGGTAGAATAGCGACTTGTTATGGCTACTAATCCTTTTGTTTTCTACGTCGGCGACGTAATGCGCGGCGATGGAATGCCGCAAGTCCGCTCTCAGACCGGACCTTCCCCGTCTCGGATCGGGCCCGAAATGATTGCTATCCCCGAAGGCGGGGAGGTCACCGTCGAGGCGACCATCACTCCACTGGGCTCGGGTGTGCTCGTCGATGCCACCGCGACCGCCGTGTTAGACGGCGAGTGCGTGCGGTGTTTGGCTCCGCTGCACCCGACGGAGTCGATCACCATCAGCCAGGTCTTTTCCTCCGATGATGACTTCATCACCGGTGACCCGGAAGACGACGAAGATAAGGGCTCCGGTGACGAGATTCTGCATGTCAGTCGCGATGACAAGGTGGACCTCGAGCAGTCGTTTACCGACGAAGCAGGCCTCAGCCTGCCGTTCAACCCCACCTGCCTTCCTGCGTGCAAGAACGACGAGACGGATGTGCCTGAACCCGATGGCGTCTCGGGTGAGGAAGAGCGCACCGATCCGCGTTGGTCCGGCCTGGAGAAATTCCTGTGAGTCGATCCAAGAAGATCAAGATCACCGGCGAGGCGGCCTGGGAACAGGCCTTTTCCGCAGTCGACCACACCCCGCTGTTGGAGTCCTTGGGCATCACGCTTGACGACGACTACCTGCGCCTCGCGTTGACGCACCGCAGTTTCGCCAACGAGCACGGTCACCTGCCGAATAACGAACGCCTGGAGTTCCTCGGCGATGCGGTTCTCGGCCTTACCGTGGCGAACAAGCTCTACGAGCTCTACCCGTCGCGGCCGGAATCCGATATTTCGAAGATGCGCGCCTCCATCGTGTCGCGTTATGGCCTCTCCGATATCGCCCGAGAGATCAACCTCGGCGATCACATCCTGCTCGGCCGCGGTGAGCTGGTCACCGAAGGGCGGAATAAGGATTCCATCCTGGCCGATACCACCGAGGCCATCTTCGGCGCTCTGTATCGCCAGCATGGCTTCGAGCCCGCGCGCGATGTCATCTTGAGGCTTTTCGACGAGAAGCTGCGCACCGCCACGGCCACCGGCCGCCACCAGGACTGGAAGACTGTATTGCAGGAGCGCCTCGCCGAGTTGAAGGCACCGACCGCGGTGTATGAGGCGACCTCGGAAGGCCCCGAACACTCGCTGCTGTATACCGCTAACGTGCTGGTCGGCGGAGTTTCGCGCGGCACGGGGACCGGCCCGAACAAGAAGGTCGCAGAGCAGGAAGCTGCCCGGGAGGCCGTGAAGATGTTGCACGATCACCCCGAGTCCGTGGCGGGGACGGCCTAGGTGCCGGAGCTTCCAGAGGTTGAGGTTGTTCGTCGCGGGCTCGACGAACACGTCTGCGGTGCAACGTTTCGCTCCGTGGAGGTGCTGCACCCGCGGGCCGCGCGCGGCAACGATGTTGACCTTGAGTCCATCCTGCCCGGTTTGACCATCGAGGCAGTGCGACGTCGCGGGAAGTACCTCTGGTTTGAACTCTCGGACGGCTATGCACTGGTGATTCACCTGCGCATGAGTGGCCAAATGCTAGTCGGACCGCACGGTGAAGTCACCAGCTCGCACCTGCGGATACGCGCCGATATGGGCGATGTGGAGCTGGCCTTCGTGGACCAGCGCACCTTTGGGTACTGGCATTACACCGCGCTTGATGAGGCGGGCATTCCTGCCACGATGGCTCATATTGCACCGGATCCTTTTGAAGATGTGTTTGCCCCCGTTGACGTCTCGCGCGCGATGAGGAAGAAGAACTCTGCGGTGAAGACCGTTCTGCTGGATCAGGGCCTAGTCTCCGGCATCGGATCAATCTACGCCGATGAAGCGATGTGGGCAGCGGAAATCAAGCCCACCAGGAAGGCCAAAACACTGCGCCAAAAAGACGGCGTGAAGTTGCTCGAAGAATCCCGCGATGTCATGGCGCGCGCCTTAGAACAAGGCGGCACCAGCTTCGACTCGCTATACGTGAATGTCAACGGTGCTAGCGGTTATTTCGCGCGGTCGCTCAATGCCTATGGCCGCGAGGACAAACCGTGCGCTAGGTGCGGAAGCCTGATTGCGCGCACCAAGGTCAACGGGCGCTCGAGTTATTTCTGTCCGACCTGCCAAGTGTAGTGCTTGTTATAACCAGCAGCGTGCAGGGGATTGTGCACCATACCCCCTAGGGTTAGTATGCGAGCCATGGGCACTCTCACAACCATCATTCTTCTCGCACTCGGCATTGCCGGGGTCATTGCGGTTCTCTACGTCCTCGACGTGGGTATCGAAAAAGTTGTCCGCATTTTCGTACCCGCCCGCGAGGACATGGCGCCGTACAAAACCCCTTCGTATACACAGCAGCCAAACCCGTTTAGTTACTACTAAAATAAGGTCCTATGACAAGTACCCGGTTGACTGCTTTTGTCCACGGTCGCGTCCAAGGCGTGGGCTTTCGCTGGTGGACCCGCTCGCAGGCCCTCGCTCTGGGCTTGAGCGGACACGCGTCCAACTTGAGCGATGGCCGCGTGGAAGTGGTTGCTGAGGGGGACGAGGGGCTCGTCGCAAAGCTTCTTGAGCTTTTGGAAGAACAACCGTCAACATCCGGCCGACCCGGACGCGTGGATACCGTTGTCACGCTGTACTCGGACCCGCGTGGAGAAGCCGGGTTTGAAACTCGCTAGATGTTAGGATGCAGCGGTGCACCTGAAATCGTTGACGCTCAAAGGCTTTAAGTCCTTCGCGTCCGCGACGACGATGAAATTTGAGCCCGGCATTTGTGCCGTGGTCGGCCCGAATGGTTCGGGAAAATCAAACGTGGTGGATGCGCTTGCCTGGGTGATGGGCGAGCAAGGCGCCAAGGCCCTGCGCGGCGGCAAGATGCAGGATGTTATCTTCGCCGGCGCAGGGGATAAGAAGCCGCTCGGTCGCGCGGAAGTGACGCTGACCTTCGATAATTCCGACGGTCACCTGCCGATCGACTTTACGGAAGTGGCCATTACGCGTCGCATGTTCCGCGACGGAGCCAGCGAGTACGAAATCAACGGGTCGAAGGCCCGCCTGATGGATATTCAGGAGCTGCTCTCCGATTCCGGTATTGGCCGCGAAATGCACGTCATTGTCGGGCAGGGCAAACTCTCCGAGATTCTGGATTCGCGCCCCGAGGAACGCCGCGCCTATATTGAGGAAGCCGCGGGTGTGCTCAAGCATCGCAGGCGCAAGGAGAAGGCGCAGCGCAAGCTCACCGGGATGCAGGCGAATCTCAATCGCCTCGAGGACCTCACGGAGGAGCTGGGCAAGCAGCTCAAGCCGTTGGCGCGTCAGGCGGAGGCGGCAAAGCGCGCCGCGACGGTGCAGTCCACGCTGCGCGACGCCCGGCTGAAACTCGCCGGCAACCAGGTGGTCACCCTGAGAGAGAAGCTTAACGACGCCACCCGTAACGCCGAGCTGCTCGCCGAACAAGTAGAGGCCGTCACCGAGACGCTCGAGGAAGCCACGGCCGAGCAGATGGAAATCGAGTCTGCCCAGGCCATTGTTACCCCGCAGGCGGAGCAGGCCCAGCAGCAGTGGTTCACGCTGTCGACCTTGGCGGAGCGCACTAACGCGACGGTGCGTATTGCGCAGGAACGCGCCTCGCACGGTGGCTCGGAGATCGCCTATGCGGGCCAGGATCCGGACGAGTTACTTGCGCGCGCCGAGATTGCCGACGAGCAATACGCCGAGGCGTTGATGGTGGCGGAAGAAGCGGCGGAACGGCTGGAGTCGATTCGCGAGGAAGTCTCTCAGCGCCAGGTGGCCGCCGATGCCGCGGATGCGGAGCACTTGGCGCAGGTCCGTGCGATTGCCGATCGGCGTGAAGGCGTTGTCCGACTGCTGGCGCAGGAGGATTCCCAAGCCAAGGCGGTCCAGGCGGCGGAAGACGAGATCGCGCGGCTGAGCGAAACGTTGGAGGAAACTCGCGCGCGCACCAACAGTGCCGATAAAGAAGCACAAGAGGTATCGCAGCGCCTAGAGGAGCTCTATTCGGTGCGCGATCCGCTGGATGAGGCCTACGTGCGTGCGGCCGCAGAGTCCTCGGCTGCCGAGAAGCGCCTCGATCAGCTCCGTGATGCCCAGCGTGAGCGCGAACGGGCCGTGTATTCGCTGGAATCGCGGATCTCCACGCTGGAGGAGTCCGCTCCGACGGTTCCCGCGGCCGAGATTTTGGGTGATCAGTTTTCTCCGATGGGCCGGTTGATCCGCGCTGATCAAGGCATGGAGCAGGCTCTCGCCGCGGCGCTGGGCGAGCACGCTGAAGCGCTGACCGGCGAGCTGACATCGGAATTGGTAGAGCGCCTGGCTGATGCCTCGCGCACCGTGGTCGTCGAAGCCGCAGGCCAGGGACGCGATTGGCGCTTGGAAGGCACCATCCCCGCAGGCACGTCCTGGTTGCTCGATCACGTACACCTCGATCCTGCCATCGCTGGACCGGTGGCGCGCCTGCTTGTCGACGTCGTTCTCGCCGACGATCTCGCCGCTGCCCGCGCCGCGGTCACCGAGGATCCGCGGCTGCGTGCTGTGACACGTGAGGGAATCATCGTCGGCGAGGGCTGGGTCTCGGTCGGGCGCGGGCAGACCACGACCGTCGAGGTCACCGCCCAGATTGATGCGGCTCGCATTGAGCTTGCCCAGGCGAGCCAGCAGCTCGAGGAGCTTTCCGGCACGCTTGAGGGCGCAAAGCTCGCCGCCGAGGACGCTCGCGTGTCCGCGGCAGCAGCGAAGGCAGCGCTCAACGAGCACGACACCAATGCCGAGGCGTGGGCGCGCGACTACCAGCGCCTGCGCAAACAATACGAGGCCAACAAGACCGAACATGAGCGCGCCGCGGAACGCGCCACGGATGCCGAGGCGAGGTTGAATCGGCGTCGCGACGAGCTCGCAGAAACCCGCGATCGTCTCTCGCGTATCGACGACACCGAGGACCACACCGACCCGTCTACCGCAGAGCGCGACGAGGCATCGGCTGCTTTGGCGCAGGTCAAGTCCATGGAAATGGAGGCGACGCTGCAGTCGCGCACTGCGACCCACAACGCGGAGCAGGTCGCCGGCAAGGGCGATGCGCTGCGTCGCCAGGCCGAGAATGAGCGCCACGCTAAGGCCCGCCATGAGGCGGCAGTGGCTCGTCGTAAAGCGAAAATCGAGCTCACACACACCGTGGCCAAGCACGCACGAGACCTTGTCGCGCGTATCGACGACGCCCTGGCCCGCGCCACCGCATCGCGCGACGAGTTGGCCGGGAAAGCGAAGTCTTTGCAGGTCAAGGCCTCACAGGCGAAGGATCGCGTCAGCGCTGCGCGACAGCAATTGAATCGCCTGACCGATAACGCGCATGCCTCCGATATCGCGCGCTCGCAGGCACAGGTGCGTATCGACGAGGCCGAGGCGAAGATTTCGGAACAACTCGGCATCGCGATCAGCGACCTTCTGGAGGACTACACGCCGGGAGAGGATTTCGACCAGGATGCGGAGTCGAAACGACTGAAGCAGGCCGAGAAGGATCTGGCCTCGCTGGGCAAGGTCAACCCCTTGGCGCTGGAAGAATTCAAGGCGCTGGAGGAGCGCTATAGCTTCCTATCGACGCAGCTCGACGACGTGGTGCAGGCGCGCAAGGACTTGACCGGGGTGATTACCGAGGTCGACGCGCAGATCCTCCAACTATTTACCGACGCTTGGCAGGATGTGGAGGCGGAGTTCCCGAAGGTCTTCAATACGCTCTTTCCCGGCGGCGAGGCGCGCTTGCTGCTGACGGATCCCGACGACATGTTAACCACCGGTATCGAGATTGAGGCGCGACCACCGGGCAAGAAGGTCAAGCGCTTGTCCTTGCTCTCAGGCGGAGAGAAGTCGCTGACGGCCCTGGCCTTGCTGGTGGCCATCTTCCGTGCGCGCCCCTCGCCGTTCTATGTCATGGACGAGGTTGAGGCGGCTCTTGACGATGTGAACCTGCGCCGTTTGATCGCCCTGTTCGAGGAATTGCGCAAGGACTCGCAGCTGATTGTGATCACGCACCAGAAGCCAACGATGGATGTGGCGAACGTGCTCTACGGTGTCACGATGCGCGGCGACGGTGTGACCCGAGTTATTTCGCAACGCATGAGTCCTGCGGGAAGCGCGCCGGCGTCGGAGACTGAGTCTTCGAGCGAATCTGGAGATAATCTAGACAATTAACCGGGTGAAATTGCCACGTTCAGGGTGATAAGTGGTGAGTTTCCTGACACTATGGATTCCATGGATGCACTCATGCTTTGGATCATTATTGCCATTGTCGTTATCTTGCTCATCATCGTGGGCATCATCATCGTGGGCAATAACCGGAAGAAGTCCAAGACCGTTTCTTTTGAGAAGAAGGAAGAAGATCAGCCAAAGGAGCTGACGCAGCAGGAGAAGTCGGGAAATTACCAGGCCAAGGGTGGTTTCAACTTTGCTCCAGCGACGGCCCCTGAAAAAGAGCCCGTACTGCGCGAACCCGCTGTAGAGCCACAGCAGCGTGAGGCCACTGTCGAGCCTGTGAAACCTGTGGAACCGAAGGCTCCGCAGTCTCCGCAGTCTCCGCAGGAGGTCAAGCCGTTGGATAAGGAGCCGAAGGTGGCTCCACTGGCTGATCAGCCTCGCCCGGCGGCCGCGGAAAAGGCAGCTGCGGTAGAGCCTAAATCGGAGCCTGAAGAGGCACCAACCGAACCCGCGGAAGAACTCAGTGATGATCTCAGCGGCGAGGTAAAGAAGCCACAGGCTAACGAGGAATCTCAGCGAATCTCTGGTGCATCCCAGGCTGTTGCGGCTGGTGCCTCCGGTGCTGTGATTGCTGGGGCAGCGTCGGCTGCTCAGTCTGATGAACGTGACAAGGACCAAGAAGCTGAGCAGGTCGAGCCCGAGGTAGAGGCAGTTGCCGAGCCTGTCGCTGAGCCTGAATCCCAGGAAGATCAGGAAGATCAGCAAGAGAAGGTGAGCGAAGAAAGCGCGCAGCCTGTTGAACCAGCCGAGCCTGTCACGCAAGACGAAGAAGCACCTGTTTTCGAAGAAGTAGCAGAGCAGCAAACTGCAGAATCCGAAGCTGGCGCTGAATCCGGTACCGATTCCCAGCTAGACGAATCAATTGATCGCATCCCTGAGATCGAGCAGGAGACTCTTTCTACAGAGGAAGAAGCCCGCGAGGCGGCAGACGTTGCACAGGTTACGGCAGCCGGTGCGGACCAGGCACTCGAAGAGACCCCAGTTCCTGAGGGGGAGCCAGCACCTGCATCCGAGCCACTCGACGAAATTGAGCCAGCCTCCGGGCGCATCGGTCGTTTGCGCGGTCGCCTGTCGCGCTCTCAGAATGCGATTGGCCAAGGACTGCTCGGCATTCTCACCGCAGGTGATCTGGATGAGGACGCCTGGGAGGAAATCGAAGACACCCTGATCATGGCCGATCTGGGCGCCGACCTCACCATGAAGGTCACCGACTCCCTGCGCGCCAAGATCGCTGAGCGTGGTGTGTCCTCGGAGGACGAGGCTCGTGCAATGTTGCGTGAGACCTTGATTGAGGCGGGTCAACCGGATTTGGATCGCTCCATCAAGGCAATGCCGGTTGATGGTAAGCCAGCCGTCATTTTGATTGTTGGCGTTAACGGTACGGGCAAAACAACCACGACCGGCAAGCTTGGTCGCGTGCTTGTTTCCATGGGCCATAAGGTGTTGTTCGGCGCGGCAGATACGTTCCGTGCAGCTGCTGCTGATCAGCTGGAAACCTGGGGCAAGCGTGTTGGCGCTACGACGGTCCGCGGAGCCGAAGGCGCGGATCCGGCCTCCGTGGCCTATGACGCAGTAGCAAAGGGTGTCGAGGAGCAGGCAGATGTCGTGCTGATTGATACCGCAGGCCGCCTGCATACCGCGACGGGTCTGATGGATCAGTTGGGCAAGGTGAAGCGCGTCGTGGAAAAGAAGTCCCACGTTGACGAGGTGCTCCTCGTTCTTGACGCGACGGTCGGGCAAAATGGCCTGACCCAGGCGCGAGTCTTCCGCGACGTCGTCAATATCACCGGCGTCGTGCTGACCAAGCTGGATGGCACTGCGAAGGGTGGCATCGTGTTCCAGGTCCAAGAGGAACTCGGTGTGCCGGTCAAGCTTGTCGGCCTCGGCGAGGGTGCCGACGATCTGGCGCCTTTCGAGGTTGAAGGATTTGTAGACGCATTGCTTGGTTAAAGCAACGTTGTCGGGTACGAGGGTGTCCCAGCCACATGGCTGGGGCACCCTCTTTCTCTATTCCGTAATTGCGAGCTAGCCGCTGGGGCGATGCAGTCTATTGTGCGATTTTTCACAGTTTCCTTTGAAGACTACTCAGTTATCTATCTATCGCCCTATAGTTAAGCGCAGTCGAGATTCAATCGACCGACAGTTAGAAATGCTTTCGATGCAGTACCTACGACTACGCAAGGAGAAGCGTCATGACCACCGACGCAATCGTGGCCGCATCAGGAAACTCGGCCTGGATGCTGATCTCGGCATCACTGGTCTTGCTGATGACACCGGGCCTCGCCCTGTTCTACGGCGGAATGTCCTCCCGCCGCAACGTTCTCAATATGATGATGATGTCTTTCGGCGTCTTGGGAATCGTGTCCGTCATCTACGTGCTGTGGGGCTGGTCAATGTCCTATGGCACGCAATCAATCTGGGGCATTTTCGCGAATCCCTTCGAATTTTTTGGACTCAAAGACTCCATCGTGGATGCCAACGGCAACTACATTGAGGGCGCGGCCGGCTACCCGAACATCATCGATGTTGGCTTCCAGCTCACTTTCGCCTGCATTTCCACGGCCATCATCTCCGGTGCACTCGCTGGCCGCGTGAAGTTCTCGGCCTGGATGCTCTTCGCCGGAGCCTGGGCCACCTTTGCGTACTTCCCACTGGCACACATGGTGTGGGGCGGGGGACTGCTGTCGCACTCCGAAAATGGATTCTCCGCCTGGATGTTTGGCACCGAAAACGGTGAAGCACTTATCGCGCCGATCGATTTTGCTGGTGGCACGGTCGTGCACATCTCGGCCGGTACCGCAGCCCTGGTCCTCGCGCTCGTCGTCGGCAAGCGGATGGGCTTCCCGCAAAACATTGGCAAACCACACAACCTTCCATTAGTCATGCTGGGCGCGGCACTCCTATGGTTCGGATGGTTTGGCTTCAACGGCGGTTCTGCATTCGCAGCAGACGGACTCGCCGGCCTGGCGTGGGTGAATACCACCGCAGCTACAGCCGCGGCGATGCTCGGCTGGTTCCTCGTGGAAAAGATCCGCGACGGACATGCAACAACCCTGGGCGCGGCCTCGGGTATCGTCGCCGGTCTGGTCACCATCACCCCCGCGGCCGGAGACCTCACCCCAGTAACCTCGTTGATTCTTGGCGCCATCGGCGGTGTACTCGCATGCCTCGGCGTGGGCCTGAAGTTCCGCTTTGGTTACGACGACTCCCTCGACGTTGTCGGTATTCACCTGGTAGCTGGTCTGTGGGGCACGATCGGCGTTGCCTTCGTCGCAACCGACCGTGGCATCTTTACCGGAGGTGGCACCGAAGGCTGGATGCTACTGATCGTGCAGATTGTCATCGCGGTAGTAGCCATGGCCTTTACCGCGGTAATTACCCTGATCATTGCTCTGGCGATCAAGGCGACAATCGGCTGGCGCATCGACAAAGAAGCGGAATACAATGGAATTGACTTTGCGGAACACCGCGAGACAGCCTATGACATCTCCGGCACCGAGCTGCGACCTACGGGGCTAACAGCCCAGACCCAAGCGCATACCAGCCTGGGCAATGAAATTCCCGTCCCGTTTAATGCAAGCAAGGAGTAGATGAAGATGAAATTGATTACGGCAGTGGTTAAACCCTTCACCTTGTCTGATGTCCGCGATGCTCTCGCTGCAGCTGACATCAAAGGAATGACTGTCACCGAAGTACAAGGTTTCGGTCAGCAGCAAGGCCATACAGAGGTCTACCGCGGGGCAGAATTCACCACAGAATTCGTCCCCAAGGTGAAAATCGAGGTGGTCATCTCGGACGACAAACTTCAAGCAGCGGTCAACGCCATTACTTCCGCAGCGCACACAGGAAAAACCGGTGATGGCAAGATCTGGGTCACAAATGTCGAACACGTCATTCGCGTCCGCACTGGCGAGCAAGACAACGAAGCCCTATAGGAAGCTCCCGCACAAATAAGCCCGATAGCCTCTCCCTTTTCCGCAGTACGCGGGATGGGGAGAGGTTTTCGTCGTTAAGCAGAGCAGAATGTGACCTGCGGATAGGTCACGCGCTAGGCTAGGAGCATTCATTACTAGCAAAAAAGGGAGTGTGGAAACGTGTTCGAGTCACTGTCCGACCGCCTACAATCAACCCTCAGCGGGCTGCGCGGCAAGGGCAAGCTCACCGAGGCAGACATTGATGCCACCGCCCGGGAAATCCGACTCGCATTGCTCGAGGCTGACGTTTCCCTACCCGTCGTCCGTGCATTCATCAAGCGCGTGAAAGAACGCGCCAACGGCGCAGACGTCTCCGAGGCATTAAACCCTGCACAGCAGGTCATCAAGATCGTCAACGAGGAACTGACAAATATCCTCGGTGGCGAGACCCGCCGGTTGAACTATGCCAAGAACCCGCCGACGGTGATCATGCTGGCTGGTCTGCAGGGTGCTGGTAAGACCACACTCGCCGGCAAGCTTGCTAAGCACCTGTCCAAGGAAGGCCACACCCCGATGCTGGTGGCCTGTGACCTCCAGCGCCCAGGTGCGGTTCAGCAGCTCCAGATCGTCGGCGAGCGCGCAGGTGTGAAAACTTTCGCGCCGGACCCGGGCACGTCCGTGGATTCTCACGACCACGAGATGGGCACCTCCCACGGCGACCCCGTCGAGGTAGCAAAGGCCGGTATCGAGGAAGCCAAACGCACCCAGCACGACGTGGTCATCATCGATACCGCGGGCCGCTTGGGCATCGACGAGACCCTGATGACGCAGGCGCGTAACATCCGTGACGCCGTCAACCCAGATGAAGTCCTCTTCGTCATCGATGCGATGATTGGCCAGGATGCGGTCAACACCGCGCAGGCCTTCGCCGAGGGCGTCGACTTCACCGGCGTCGTTTTGACCAAGCTCGACGGCGACGCCCGCGGTGGTGCGGCGCTGTCCATTCGTGAGGTCACCGGCAAGCCAATCATGTTCGCCTCCAACGGCGAGAAGCTCGAAGACTTCGACGTTTTCCACCCTGACCGCATGGCCAGCCGCATCCTCGGCATGGGCGATGTGCTCTCCATGATTGAAAAAGCTGAGTCCGTCATGGACCAGCAAAAGGCTGAGGACGCCGCCAAGAAGATTGGCTCCGGCGAACTCACCCTCGAGGACTTCCTCGATCAGCTGCTCATGGTCCGCCGCATGGGTCCGATCGGCAATCTGCTCAAGATGATGCCGGGCGGCAAGGAAATGAACGAGATGGCCGACATGGTCGACGAGAAATCGATCGACCGTATCCAGGCCATCATTCGCGGTATGACTCCAGGTGAGCGCCAGGATCCAAAGATTTTGAACGCTTCACGACGAAAGCGTATCGCCGCAGGTTCCGGTGTCACTGTTTCCGAGGTGAACCAACTTGTCGAGCGCTTCTTCGAGGCGAAGAAGATGATGGGCAAGATGGCCGGCCAGTTCGGTATGGGTGGCATGCCTGGTATGGGTGGGCGCAGTGCTACCAAGAAGAAGCCGAAGGGCCGCAAGGGCAAGAACGGTAAGCGTAAACCGGTAAAGAACAAACGTCCGGGCGCTGGCATGCAGGGAATGCCTGGCATGCCGAATATGGCCGAAATGCAGAAGATGCAGGACCAAATGGGTGGCCAGGCAGGCCTTCCAAGCGGTGGCCAGGTGCCGAAGGGCATGGAGGGAATCGACCTAGATAACCTCGACTTCAACGAAGCAATGAAGCGCATGGGCAAGAACAAATAAGCTCAGCGCAGTAATCAAAAAGCCTGGTGCTTGAGAATCCGAACAATTCGGAGGCTTAAGCACCAGGCTCTTTTGCTGCCTAAAACGCGTTATTGCTGGGGCAGTGGTGCAGGTTCGGCAGGAACTGGCTCAGCAGGCACTTCTTCTGGTGCAGGGGCTGGCTCAGGGGCTGGTTCGCCGTGCACGGGTGCAGGTGCTGGCTCTGGGCCAGGTGCTGGCGCCTCCTGGGTGGGGAAATAATGTTCCACGTATGGGCGCAGCATCGGCAGGGTAGAGACCGCGTAGGCATTGGTGATGTGGTGGATGTCGCGGTAGACCACAACATTTCCGATCACCGCCGGGCAGTACGTGTCATCGCAGAAGAAATTCGCGGTGTCCACGGCCGTCATGTTTGGCAGGCTTGCCAAAATCTCGGCAGAAGGATCGACCGGTGCGTAGGTCTCGTGGCGCAACGTGCCACATTCAATCGCGTCCTCATATTGAACCCAGCACTCCGACATGTCTCGTGGCTGGCCTTCGCGGTCAACACCCCAAGGGTTGTCTCGTAGCCCGAGGAATGGGATATCGTGCTCGGCGAGCTCGGTCCAGAAGTTGATGTAGCCCTGCGGAACGGAGTCCGGTCCGCGACCATAGTTACGAGGCTCCGGGCGCGTGGTCGTAGAGACGACAAGTTCTGGGTCCTCGTCGATAATGCGATCGACGACAATCTCGCTGTACTCGGCGCAGATCTCGTTGACCTCGCTATTGTCATTGAGCACGATCGGGCAGGAGGCACGAAGATCCACGAGGATCCTAAATCCCATCTCTTTGCCCAACAGATCGAATGCCGAGACCCACTGTTCGACGTGGGAGCCACCGACCATATACACAGTCTTATCCGCGTTGACATCGCCGTAGATACACGGGGTTTCCCCGTCCTTCTTCACGTTCATAAGAACATCAAGTGGCAAATCTTCGGGATAGAAGCAGTGGTCACCAATGGGCCATGCGTAATCGCCACTCGCAATTTGCTGCGTCGGGACGGCTTCAATATTAGGCGGAACGTTGGCTCCGGTCAGTGCCGACGATCCCGGATACAGCGCCGGATCGAGGAACTCCATGCCCATTTCCATGGTTTGGGATTCCCACCGTGGTTGCACCGTGATGAGAGCGATCATGATCGCCGCAATAACCAGTCCGCCCACCGCGCGGGCACGACCGACCATGGTTTGCAGAGATTCCCGTCCACGTGCCACAGCATTGACGTCGCGCGTGGGGCGCTTCGCATGTTGCTGCAGCGGCTCTTCGACATAAACGTAGGTCAATTGGGCCAAAGCCAAAGAGACAACCACGATAATGATGCCCAGCCACCAGGCGGGGCTCGGCTGCTCCAAAGCCGCGGTGGCGATGATGAGCAGTGGCCAATGCCAGAGGTACAAGGAATATGCAGTCTTACCTAGCCATTGAGCAGGTGCCGACGACAGCAACTTCGAAGCCCCGCCACCACCGGCAAGAATCACCAGCGCTGCGCCACCGATTGGCAGCAAGGATGCGGGTCCAGGGAACATCAGCGAGTTAGGGATAACAAAACCCGTGCTGAACACCATGAGCAAGCCAAGCCAGGTGGCCGCGCTGCGCAACCGCTCAGGGATGCGGATGCGGTGACCATAGATGGCCAGAATTCCGCCAAGACCCAGCTCCCATACGCGAGAGAAGAACGAGTAGTAGTTCTCCGGCGTACCGATAAACCCGAAACGACTTGCCCACGCGAAAGACGCAATCGTTGCCACGATCACCATCGGACCGATGGTGCGTTCCAGGACCCGCGTGTCCGCGCGGCCACTGCGCACCAACCACGCCACCAACAAACCAAGCGCAATTGCAACGAGGTAAAACTGGCCCTGGACACTCATGGACCACAAGTGCTGCAGTGGGGAAGTATCCGGGCTTGCGGCTGCATAATCAGCGCTCTGCTTCGGCAGCTCGATATTAATGGTGTACGTCAGCGCCGCGGTGAGCTGCCTGATCGTTTCCTGCCCGATCAACTGGGGGGTAAAGATGCCCATGAGCAGCCACGTTGTGCCCAAAGTGACGGCAAGAGCGGGAACTAATCGACGAATCGTGCGCCAAATCGGCCACCACGGGTTCAGGCTTGGATTGGGGCGCAAACCATAACGCAGCTGAGATCCCAAGAAGAAATAGCCTGAGAGCATCAAGAAAACATCCACGCCACCGGAAACGCGACCCACGAAAATGTGGAAGACAACAACCAATGCGATAGCAATGCCACGCAAACCGTCAAGGTCGGTACGGTGGGTCGTTTTAGCCGGGCCCTTGGTCGGGGCAGTGCTAGCGGTTTTTACAGTGGGCACGGATTCTACATTTAACTTTCACTGATGGAGGTGCGGTCAAAGATAGTTTGCATAGTATCCCACAACAGCGGCTTCGCTGATTCCGCGAAAGCGTTTGAGATGTGGTTTTGGTCTCTGTAGACGTAGATGTTGCCGATGACCGGCGGACACGATTCTTCATTGCAGAACCAGTCAGCCGTGTCGACGCTCCACGAAAGCGGCAGTGGATCCAGGAATTCAGCGGCAGGGTCTTCAGGGGCATAGACCATTTCGCGTGCCGACGAGCACGCCTCGAAATCACCGTTCGTCTCTACCATGCACTTCGACGGGTTATAGGGTGCTGCTTCAGCGTTGAGCGCCCAGGGGTTATCGCGCAGACCCATGAAAGGAATGCCGTGTGCATCAAGCTCGCGCCAGAAACCGGCGTAGCCAACTGGGACGCCGTCTTGCGCATAGGGACGAGAATCATCGGGACGGGTCGTGGTGGAGAAAACGAGATCGGGGTCCATCTCCACGAGGCGCTCAAACGCGTTTTCGCTCCACTCACGGCATTCCGGGTCGAACTCGTCGGTGTCGTCGTGAAGCACCATCGGGCAGATTTGACGCATCAGTGGAATGACCTTGAAACCCTGTTCTTTTCCGAGCTCATCGAGCGGAAGGACATAGGGTTCGGTGTGTGATCCGCCGACCATGACCACGGTGGTGGAGGCAGATTTATCGCCGTAGACACAGTCGTCGTCGACAAACTCGTCGACGGGGTCTTGGTAGCCGATCATGCACCCTTCCAAACCGGTGGGAGGATAGATGCCGGAGATCAACGTGGGGTCGGGGCGGGCCTCGGCCTCAGGCACTTCCGCACCGTACTGGGCGAGGACACCCGGGTAGGGGCCGGCGTTCAAGTCCACAGATGCATACTGCGTCGCACTATTCCAGATCGGTTGTATCGAGCCGAGGAAAATCAGCACCGCGGTAACCAGGACTCCGCCGAAGGCACGGGACTTCCCGGCGACCGTCTTGAGTGAGTCACGGGCACTAGCGAGCGGGGTATCGCGTTGCGTCGGGCGTTTCGCGTGTTGGCGCAGAGGAGTTTCGATCCATTTGTGCGTGAGATGCGCAAGCAACAAGGAAGCCACAATGACCAAAATTCCCAACCACCATGGAGGCGTGTCGTAGCCGGCCACGACGGTGGTGATGATCAGCAGCGGCCAGTGCCACAAGTACAGGGAATAGGCGATGTCGCCAAGCCAGCGCGCAGGGCGAGAGGACAGTATGTGCGAGACCTTGTGGTCGCCTGCGCTGATAATGACCAGCACGGCCCCGGAGATGGGCAACAGCGCCAACGGACCGGGGTAGGCCAATGACGTTGGGATGACAAAACCGGTGATCGTAATCAGTACGACACCGAGGCCTGCAGTGAATGGCGCAATGCGTGGCGACACCGTA
This sequence comes from Corynebacterium lubricantis DSM 45231, assembly GCF_000379425.1. GTDB lineage: Bacteria > Actinomycetota > Actinomycetes > Mycobacteriales > Mycobacteriaceae > Corynebacterium > Corynebacterium lubricantis. Next base: position 7,273 of record NZ_KB902204.1, on the reverse strand, counting down.
ATTCTGTGCGCCACGATGGCTAACACCGCGCCCAGGGTGAGCTCCCACATGCGCGAGAACGTGGAGTAGTAATTCGCTGGCGTGCCCGTCCATCCGAAGCGCGATGCCCAGAGGAAGGAAGCAATGGTGACAATGACCAAAATGATGGTGACGTTGCGGCGCGTGACCTCTTGTGGCACGTGTCGACGATTGGCGATCAACCCCACAACGATGGCGAAGACAATCGCTGCCAGGTAGAACTGTCCCTGCACGCTCATCGACCAGAGGTGCTGCAGTGGAGACGTATCCACACTTGCCGCGGCGTAGGCGGCGTCCTGCGAGATGAGCTCCCAGTTGAGGAAGTACAGCACCGAGGCCGTGAATTGGGAGGCGAGTTCCGGGGTGAATAACTCCGGCGCGAGGGTGAGCACCGCGATCAACGTGGCAAGTAGGACCACGCTCAGTGCCGGGAGGAGGCGCCTGGCGGTACGCCAGATCGGCCACCACGGGTTCAAGATCGCGTCGCGACGAGTGGCGTAGCGCAGTTGCGAGCCTAGAAAGAAGAAACCGGACAGCAATAAGAAGACATCAACGCCGCCGGAGACTCGTCCGACGAAAACATGGAAAATGACCACGAGGGCAATGGCATAACCACGCAATCCATCGAGGTCAAAGCGGTAGGTGGACGAGCGCTGACTGTCCGCCGAAATTGAAGACACGTGCACTACTCACAATCGCGACAAAGTGGTTGACACGTAGACTTTAGCCCTTAATACGAAATCATTCATGGTTTGGTTTCTTAAGGGGCGAGCCGGTAAGGTTATTCAAGTTGTGTATCAGCCAAGCCTTGTGCTCAGGCAGGTGCAGGACCCAAAGTTCATAGCTGCGTCAGCGCCGTGCCCGAGTACGCTCGGCCGGTCGTGTCACACGCAGACTAATCCAAGGGCTGAACCGGCTCGTCGAAAAGCGACGAGTGACTGAACTGCCCAGTGACCGAAAAGGAAACAACTATGGCTGTAAAGATTAAGCTGCAGCGTTTGGGCAAGATCCGTAACGCACAGTACCGCGTTGTCGTCGCTGACGCACGCACCCGCCGCGATGGACGCGTCATCGAGAACATCGGCATTTACCACCCAAAGGAAGAGCCATCGCTCATCCAGATCGATTCCGAGCGCGCACAGTACTGGCTGGGCGTTGGCGCACAGCCAACCGAGCCTGTTGCAGCTCTGCTGAAGGTCACCGGTGACTGGCAGAAGCACAAGGGCCTCGACGGTGCAGAAGGCACCCTGAAGACCCGCGAAGAGAAGCCATCCAAGCTGGACCTGTTCAACCAGGCTCTCGAAGAGGCTAACAACGGCCCATCCGCTGAGGCAATCACCGAAAAGCGCAAGAAGGCTAAGGAAGAGGCTGAAGCAAAGGCTGCTGCTGAGGCAGAAGCTGCTGCAAAGGCTGAAGCCGAGGCTGCTGCTGCAGAGGCTTCCGAAGAAGAGGCTCCTGCAGAGGAGGAGTCCGCAGAGTAATTACTGCGTACTTTAACGCCCGTACATTGGATCATGTCCAATGTACGGGCGTTTTCTTTTGTTCCTATTGGTGTCGCTCGCCCGTCAACATTGTCAGAAGCAGGATGCTGCCTTCTGCTGGTGCGTCGGCAGGACAATAGACGGCGTGAGGAACGTAGGCGCGCAGATGGAAGACCTGACCCGGTTGCATCACCTTCCGCGTGCCACCGCACTCGAACTCGAGAGAGCCCGAGACACACTGCACGGTGATCGGGTGGGCTGCTTTATGGTCCGGAAGGTCCTGGCCCGGTGCGAAGTGAAACACGATGAGGTTGGCGCCGTCGCCCTGTAGGAGACGTTGTACCGCTGGTCGTGGCCGGGCGGGGTTGAGGGCTGGCGCGTCGTCGAGAAGCGAAAACACCGTCATGTCGGTGGCGGAGTCTCCTGAGGCGGCATCGCCGAACGATTCCGGAGTGTTCACGGGCAGGTTATCCATACAAGGAAACATTACGCGAAGGTGACTTTATTAAAGGGTGCATTTTCGCCCTGCGGTAGTGTAATCCGCATGGAATTGCAGATCGGACGCGTGATTAAGTCCCACGGTATTCGCGGTGAGGTCGTTGTGGATGCGACCACTGATGAACCCGAGATTCGCTTCGCGGTGGATGAAGTGTTGAAGGGGAAGCAGGCAGGCAAGGAGCGCACGCTCACTGTTGAAACGGTCAGGCCGCACAAGGGTCGCTTGTTGATTAAGTTTCGGGAGGTTCCGGATAGGAATGTCTCAGAGACGCTGCGCGGCACGATCTTCTTCGCGGATCCATTGAAGTCTGCGGACGATGAGGATGCGTTTTACGATCACGAACTGATTGGTTTGCGCGTGATTCGTGATGGCGCGGATATTGGTGAGGTGACCGGCGTGATGCATACGCCTGGTCGACAAATCCTCGAAGTGGATTTCGGTGGCCGAGAAGTCTTGGTCCCGTTTGTCTACGACATCGTTCCCGAGGTCGACCTTGAGGCGGGGGAGCTCACGGTCACACCGCCTGAGGGGCTGTTTGAGGAGTAGTTGCCTAGGGGTGAACAGCATTCACTACCTGAAGTGACGCAGGCCATATGGGTACGATTGTGGAAACAAACGTACACAAATGAAACCAGAGGTCCCAATGAGTTCCCCTCGCTCCAATTCCAGCATTGATAGCACTGCTGCACCCGAAGACATTGTCATCGTTGGTGCCGCACGCACCCCCTTTGGGAAGATGCTCGGCGCACTTTCCACCACGCCCGCGACCGAGTTGGCGGCCGTAGCCATCCGGCAGGCGCTGGGCTCAATTAGCGGGGACGACGTCGACGCTGTGATCTTGGGCCAAGTCCTGCAAGCCGGGGTAGGGCAAAACCCAGCGAAGCAAGCCGCATTAACGGCAGGAATTTCCCGCAATGCCCATACGACCACCGTGAATAAGGTCTGCCTGTCGGGATTGACTGCCATCATCGACGCAGCGCGGTTGATTCGCTCAGGTGAAGCGACCGTTGTTGTCGCCGGGGGAATGGAAAATATGTCGCTGGCACCGCACCTGCTCCCCGGTGCGCGCTCAGGATTCCGTTACGGGCCCGAGGCGATACAGGATCACATGGATTTCGACGGCCTGCGAGACGCCGACGCCGCAATTTCGATGGGCGCTTTGTCGGAGAAATACCGCGAGATTTACCCGGTCTCGCGAGAGGACCAAGACGCTTTCGCCGCCACATCACATCAACGAGCCACGCGAGCCCACGAAGCAGGGGAGTTTTCCGCCGAGCTCGCTCCAGTGACGGTCACTGGGCGCAAAGGGAAGCAGATAGTCGTGGATCGCGACGAAGGCGTGCGCCCCGAGACAACCACGGAGACGTTGGCCGGATTAAGGCCCGCATTCACTCCGGACGGAACCATCAGCGCAGGTAACTCAGCCCAAATTTCCGACGGCGCCGCCGCGACAGTGTTGACAACTCGCGGCTTTGCCGCGGCAAACAACCTGGAGATCTTGGCTTCGCTGCGTGCCGTGGGTCAGGTAGCAGGACCAGATGCATCACTCCAATCCCAGCCAGCGCACGCGATCGACCAAGCATTGCAGCGCCAAGGTTGGACTGCGGATGACCTCGATGTGGTTGAGATCAACGAAGCCTTCGCCAACGTGTCAGTATTTTCCGCGCGTGAGCTGGGCATTGACGTTGAGAAGATCAACGACGCGGGAGGGGCGTGTTCCCTTGGACACCCGATCGGCGCATCGGGGGCGCGACTTGTCGTCCACGCCGCTCACCTTCTGAACCGCCGTGGCGGGGGCAAGGCAGTCGTCAGCCTCTGCGGTGGAGGCGGGCAGGGCGAAGCACTCCTGCTCGAGGCATAACCCAAAATAACTCATCTTTATCGCACTCAAGGAGAACTCATGGCAAACAACATTGTGACCGACATCAAAGGCCGCGTCGGCTGGATTACGTTAAACCGCCCGAAGGCACTTAACGCGCTCAACGCAGAGACAATGCACGAAGTGGTCGCAGCAGCACAGAGCTTTGACGCAGACACAGACATCGGGTGCATCGTCATCACCGGATCTGAGAAGGCGTTTGCGGCCGGAGCCGATATTAAGGAAATGTCGGAGAAGTCCGCGATCGAAATGTACAACGCCGATTGGTTCGGCGAGTGGGACAAGCTCAAAGACATCCGGATCCCAGTGATCGCGGCGGTCTCCGGCTATGCCCTCGGCGGTGGCTGCGAGTTGGCCATGATGTGCGATTTCATTATCGCTGGAGACAATGCCAAGTTCGGCCAACCGGAGATCAACCTGGGAGTGCTTCCAGGCATGGGAGGTTCCCAGCGACTGACCCGTGCCATTGGCAAGGCCAAGGCGATGGAAATGTGTTTGACCGGGCGAAACATGGGGGCGGAGGAAGCTGAACAAGCAGGTCTTGTTGCTCGCGTCGTACCCGCAGCCGACCTCCTGAACGAAACGGAAAAGGTATCTGAGGCTATTGCGACTAAGTCGCGCGTAGCCTCTGCAATGGTCAAGGAAACTGTCAACGCCGCATTCGAAACCACCTTGGATCAGGGGCTCAAGTTTGAAAAGCGGGTGTTCTACACCGCTTTCGCTTCTGAGGATCAGACTGAAGGGATGGCGGCCTTCGTCGAGAAGCGCGACGCGAACTTCACCGGGCGCTAACGCCGCACTAACTCACACGCCGGTAGATCGAGATGATCTGCCGGCGTTCGGCATCGGTGAGCCCGATGGTGGAAAGGTATGACTCGAGCGCTTCGGAGGCTGAAGATACGAGGATCATCCCGCCGTCAGTCAAGGAAATCAGGCTGCCGCGACCGTCGCTGGGATCGGAGTTGCGCTGCACCAGTCCATCGGCTGCGAGCCTGGAAACGGTAGAAGTCACGCTAGTCGGATGCACATCCAACTGTTCGCTGATCTTATGCATTGGCAATTCGCCGGAGCGCGAAAACATCAACAGGGCGAGTACCTCGTAGCGGGCAAAAGTAATGCCGAGCGGCGCGAGCGCGCCGTCAAGGCCATTGCGGAGCTGGGACGCTACGCGCAGCAACGCGACAACCGCGCTCAGAGATTCGCGGCTGAGGAAGCGGTCGTTGGGCATGGGGACAGTTTAGTCCTTGACCGCCACCAGAGGAATTGACTGCTGGGTGGCCCAGCTTTCCCACTCGGAGGCGGTGCGCTGGGCAAACAACGTGGTGAAAGCAGTGCGTTGATCGTCCTGCGAGGCGGAGGGATCGATGCCTGCCTCCTCGCACACTACTGTCAGGAACTTCGGCTCCAGCGCCCCGAGTGCCAGCCACTGATCATCCGACGACTTGTAGAACCCATAGCCAGCCAGTCCGCCGGATAAGAGAGAACCTGGGCTAGAGAGCCCAAAATCACTTGGGGAGGAGAAGTACGCGGCCATTCCGGCGAGCGAGACTTCGTGGAAGGTGCCTTCGCCAGTGGCATCGGCGATCATCAAGGCTGCCAGAGCGGAGGTGGTGGCACGCTCTGAACCGGCGAGGTCAGCCACCGCTTGCTTTGGATAGTGGGGAGGGTGCAGCGCACCAGCCTCGGCTTGGTAGGTGAGGTCGTGGCCGGGAGTACTGGCCTGATCACCAATGTGGCCAACGACGGCGATATAGCCTAATTTCGGGTACCTCGCGTGGATTTCTTCGAAGCTTAAACCCAGTCGCTCGAGCGAATCCAACCGCGAAGAGGTGATCAATAGATCTGCGCGCTCTAATAGTGCATGCAGAGTGCTGAGGTCGGCACGCAGGTCAAGAGTGATGATGCTCTGGCCTGCATTGAGCCAGTCGTAGTACTCCTTGTTGTAGAGCTCCATTGGATCACCGGCAGGCGATTCTACCTTGATCACCTGTGCTCCCATGCGCAAGAGGTTGCGGGCAGCAGCAGGACCTGGCAGGTTCGGCGCGATGGTGACAACCGTTCGGCCCTGAAGCATGGTTGCATACTGTGGTGAGTGTTCTGATGCTTCGCTCACTGGCTCATTCTCCTTTGCGGTCTAGTCTTTGAGCGCTGGGAAATCGGAGTCGGCGTACTCCGCGCCGACCTTGGTTGCGCCCTCGTCGGCGGCGTGGATTTCCTGTTCGCGCTTACGCAGATCCACCCGGCGGATCTTTCCGGAGATCGTCTTGGGTAGTTCGAAGAACTCTAAGCGACGAATGCGCTTGTACGGCGCCAGCGCATTACGGCAGTGGCGCAGGATGGACTCAGCCACCTCAGCGGAAGGTTCGGTACCTGCAACGAGTGCGACATAGGCCTTCGGAACAGCGAGGCGAACTGGGTCAGGCGATGGGACTACCGCAACTTCGGCAACTTGTGGGTGCTCAATCACAGCGGACTCCAACTCGAAAGGAGAGAGACGGTAGTCAGAGGCCTTGAACACATCGTCGTTACGCCCGATGTAGGTGTAGTATCCGTCTTCGTCGACGGAGGCGATATCGCCGGTGTGGTAGTAGCCCTCGCGGAAGGTCTCTGCGTTCTTCTCCGGTTCGTTGTAGTACCCGGGTGTCAGGCCGACGGGGTCATTGTCCAGCTTGAGGCAGATTTCTCCTTCATTGGCGGGCAGCTCGGTGATGGGGTCGAGCAGCACGATGTTTTGTCCAGGCAGGGATCGGCCCACAGCGCCGGGTTTCACCTTTTGTCCCGGCGTGTTGGCAATCGCTAGGGTGAGCTCAGTCTGTCCGTAACCGTCGCGCACCGTCGTATGCCAGTGCTTCTCGACGAGCGAGATCATCTCGGGGTTGAGTGGTTCTCCGGCCGACAAGATCTTCGTTGGTGGGGTTTTTAAATGGTCTAAGTCGGCGCGGACAAGCATCCGCCAGACCGTAGGGGGAGCGCAGAAGCTGGTCACGCCTTCGCGGTCCATGGCATCCATGAGATCCGAGGCGACGAAACGCGAGTAGTTGTAAACGAAGATTGTTGCACCGGCGATCCATGGGGCGAAGAAATTCGACCACGCGTGTTTCGCCCAGCCGGGAGCCGCCACATTGAGGTGCACGTCATCGCTGTTGAGACCGATCCAGTAAAGCGTGGTGAGGTGACCGACTGGGTAAGAGGTATGAGTGTGGACCACGAGCTTTGCCCGCGAGGTGGTTCCCGAAGTGAAGTACATCAGCAATGGCTCGTCTGCCTTGGTTTCTACGGTCAAGTCCTTTTGAGTGGTGTATCCGCCAGCGGTTGACTCAGCGATGAACTGACCGCTGACGGAACAGGATTCCTTACGCCACCAGAGCCTCCTGACCGTCACCGACAACGACGCCG
>NZ_KB902203.1 GCF_000379425.1 Corynebacterium lubricantis DSM 45231 | reverse complement strand
CGCCGCAGACCTGGTCGGCTTGGGCGGACAGCAGGAGGTTGATGGTGTCCTGGAGCATCTGGCGCATCAGATCGGGTGAGGCTTGGGCCAGCAGGTCGTCGAGGTATCCGGTGGGGTCGATATGATTGGGCGCGGAGGCCATCGTTGGTGTCCTTTCGAGGATGTGTAGGAGCTGAGTCGAAAGGTACCGCGGTGGTCTCCTTGCTGGTCGGCAGGGGGGGTTCACCAGGCGGTAGCTGTACACCACACTATTGGACGCAACCAAAACTGCACCGCCCCACCGAAAAGGGATTGCAGGAACTGCACAAGGAACTCAGCGAACGCAGCGCCGGATACGCCGAATCCACCAAAGACTGGACCGACGAAGAAGTAGAAACGTTCACCCGACTGTTCCGCAGATTCAACGAAGGCGCAGAAGCCCGGCGCGGGCGGCCGTGGCCACGGAAGGGTTAGTAGAAGTACGCCGCAGCGTTGTTCCCGCCACGGCACGCAATGAGCGCTTCGGTCTGGTTAACACAGGTCATTTCGTACGTCCCGCCTGTCACCGAACTCCAGATTGAAAAGGTTTGTGGCAGATAGCCTCGGACATTGTCCTTAGTTGAATAGATGTCCTCGATCAACCTATCCGCAATGTCGAAACCGAAATCGCATGAGGTGTTGGCATTAACCGCCAGGACATTCAATCCCCAGCCGCCCTGAGTTCCGCAGACGGTCACCAGCTCGTTTCCGATCATCAACTGATCACCTGGAACGGCATCCACCACGTCGGGCATAGCAGGTTGAGTCTCACTCGGTAGCGGTTCAGTCGGAGGGGCTTCCGCTGAGACCTCAGCGGGTGGAGCCTGAGTCGCAGGCGCCTCGGTAGGCGGCGCCTCGGTTGGCACCTGACTTTGGCTTTCGGTAGCGGGCACCGAGGGGCTCGCACTCGTCGTCACGCGTGTCGACGACGCCGACATCTCCTCAGTCCCGCCGGAACTGTAGGCCGAGCAGCCGCCCACAGCGAGGATCGCCGCAGAGCCCAGAACGAACAACATCGAATGCGCAGCTCACATTTAGATCGCCTCGAATCTAGTAGAAGTACACCACCGCGTTATTGCCGCCTCGGCACGCGATGAGCTCGTAGTTTTCCTTGGTGCAGGTCATGTCGTACGTTTGGCCGGTCACAGGACTTGTCGCTTGGAAGGATTTCGGCAAATGGCCACGGATATTGTCTTGGGTGGCGTTAAGATTCCCGACCATGCCGTCGCTGACCTCATAAGCGAATTCGCAGCTGGTGTTCGCATTGACCGCGATGACGTTCATCCCCCAGCCATCGCCGTTGACGCAGACAGTCGCCTGGTCGCTTCCAATCGGCATCTGGGCACCGGGAATGATCTCGCTGCCGCGAGGCAATGGGCTTTGGCCGCCACTTTGCGGCGGTGTTGTGGGTTCTGTCGCAGGTGGTGTCGTCTGCTCAGACGAGGCAGGAGGCTCGGAAGTCGGTTGCGTGGCTGAAGGTTGGCTGTGGCTTGGGGTTGCAGGCACCGAGGGGCTCGCACTCGCAGTTTCGCTTGTCGACGAAGACGCCTCCGAGCCACCTCCCGACCCATAAGCCGAGCAGCCACCCAAGGCAAGAACTGCCACGGAGCCAAATGCAAACAGCATGGATTGTGCGGTACGCATCGAACTCCCCTTTCACTTAGTAGAAGTAGATCACCGCATCATTACCGCCTCGGCACGCGAACAGCTCCGCGCTTTCCGGCGCGCACGTCAGGTCGTAGTATTCGCCGGTGACAGGACTTTGCACATTGATGGGGCTGCGCAAGAAGTCACGGATATTGTTCTCGGTAGCATTTTGGCCTTCGACAAGCGTGTGATGAGTCGCCACCACAAACTTGCAGCTCGTGTTCGGTCCTGCGGCCCAAACATTCGTGCCCCAACCGTCACCGAAAATACAAACTCTGGCAGGTTCACCGTTGATGATTGTCATGTCACCAGGTTCGAAGGGTCCGTAAGGCAATGCCCCGGTGTCGTTTGTCGTACTGGTTTGCGTCGTGCTGGGGACCTCGGAAGATGTAGTTTCGGACGGTTGTTCCGACGTCACAGGAGCTGACGTAGGAGCTTCAGTCGTACTCGGTTGCGCAGTCGACGAGGGTGCCGCGGAAGCACTCGCGCTCGCCGAGGTTGTCACCTGTGTCGTCGAGGTCGTTGACTCCGAACTTCCACCGGAGTCATATGCCGAACAAGCGCTCAGGGCGAGGATCCCCACCGAGCCAAGTACAAACAGCATGGATTGTGCAGTACGCATCGAAGTCTCCTTGAGCTCGGTGGGTAATTCAAGCAAGAATGTGAAATCCGATAGTACTTAGTTAATACAAAATTAGCCTTCGTTTATTACACGATCGCACGGCCCAAATGTGAAACAAGCCACAGAGGTACCTCGGGCGAACTAGGCTGTGACGCAAGGCACAAACCGACGAATAGCGCGACGGAAACGAGGCTCCCGATGACCAGCAGCGAACTGACTACTTCCCTTGCGAATGAATTGGGCTCAGAAGAAGCTGTCAGCACGCAATTAATCAAACGCGCCGCCTATGCCTCCGACGCCTCGCACTTCTTCCACGTGCCCGAAGCCGTGGTCACCGCCCGCAGTGCCGAGGACGTCGCAGCAGTCTTCCGCGCCGCCAAGAACACAAACACGCCGGTCACGCTGCGCTCGGGCGGCACTTCCCTCTCGGGCCAGGCCTCCGGCGAGGGCATCCTGGTGGACACCCGCAGGCACTTCCGCGGCATCGACGTCCTCGACGGCGGCAAGCGCGTCAAGGTCCAGCCCGGCGCGACGGTGCGCCACGTCAACGCACGCCTTGGCCTCTACGGCTACAAGATCGGGCCGGACCCGGCGTCGGAAATCGGAGCGACGATCGGCGGGGTTATCGCCAATAATTCCTCTGGCATGTTCTGCGGCACCGCGCTCAATACGTACCAAACCATCGAGTCGATGACGTTCGTGTTGCCGTCCGGCACGGTCATCAACACCGCCGACACCGATGCCGACGAGAAACTGCGCACCCTGGAACCACACCTCGCTACAAAGCTAGAAGAACTGCGCGAGCGCGTGCGCGGCAATGCCGACTCCCGGGCGCGGATTGAAAAGCTGTACAGCATCAAAAACACGATGGGCTACGGCATGAATTCGTTCATCGATCATGATCGGCCGCTGAAAATCCTCGAGCACCTCATCATCGGTTCGGAGGGCACGCTTGCGTTCGTCGCGGAGGCAATCTTCCGGACGATTCCGGTGGCACCGCTGGTCACAACGTCGCTGGCAGTGTTCAATTCGCTTGATAGCGCAACGCGCACCCTCCCCGGTCTCGTCGAATCAGGCGCCGCAACGCTTGAACTTATGGACTCCGCCTCCATCAAACGCGGCCAAACCTTCGCCGGGGCACCCCAAGCGATCGCGGGCTTCGAGGTCAACGAGGAAGCCGCACTGCTCATCGAATACCACACCGATGAGCAGGAAAAACTCACCCACTTGGAGGCAGTCGGCGAGCGGATCCTGCAAGAGCACTCCCTCATGCGGCCTGCCACATTTTCCACTGACAAGGCCAGCGCCGCCGAGGCGTGGAGCTTCCGCAAGGGCCTCTACGCGCAGGTCGCAGGCGCGCGGCCAAAAGGCACCACTGCCCTGCTCGAGGACGTGGCGGTACCCGTGACCAAGCTCGCCGATGCGTGCGCCGAACTGCAGGACCTCTTCGCCTCGCATAGCTACGACGACGCCGTCATCTTCGGCCACGCCAAGGACGGCAACATTCACTTCATGTTGTCGGATCGCTTTGATAACAGTGATTCCATGCGCCGCTTCGAGGACTTTCACGAAGGCATGGTCGATCTGGTCCTTGGCGTAGGTGGCAACCTCAAGGCGGAGCATGGCACGGGGCGGGCGATGGCGCCCTTCGTCGAGAAGCAATTCGGCACCGAGCTCTACCAAGTGATGTGGGAGCTCAAGCGCGCGGCCGACCCGACCTTCACCATGAATCCCGGGGTGATTCTGTCGGAGGATAAGGAGTCGCACCTGAAGGACATCAAGCTGCTGCCCGAGGTGGAGCCCGAGATTGAAAAGTGCGTCGAGTGCGGATTCTGTGAGTCCTCGTGCCCGTCGCGAGATCTTACGCTGACTCCGCGGCAGCGCATCGTCGTCAGGCGAGCTCGTGCTCGGGCGCTGGACTCCGGCGATACCGCGGCCGCGAAAGAGTTGGACCGCGACTACGAGTACTGGGGCGTGCAGACCTGCGCCGCCGATTCGATGTGTGCGGTGGCGTGTCCGGTGAATATTGATACGGGCGAGTTCGTGAAGAATTTACGCGCGGATTCTGCGAAGCCGGCGCAGGAACGTGCCTGGGATGCAGCGGCGAAGAATTGGGCGCCGGTCAATCGCGCTGCCTCGCTCGCACTGTCGAGTGCGTACATCATGCCCGAGTCGCTGGTGCGCAAGGTCACCGATGTTGCACGCTCGCTTGCAGGCACCGAGACCTTTCCGCAGTACCAGTCCGAGTTACCGAAGGGCGGTCAGAGGCGCTCGCGGTTCGGGCAGGTGGTGGGCAATCGCTTCGCGGCACCCGTTGGCGTTTACGTTCCTGCCTGCGTGAACTCGATGTTCGGCTCGGGAGTCTCGGACGCGTTCGTCTCGCTTTTGGAGCGCGCCGGGGTGTCCATGATCGTCCCCGACATTATCGACGAGCTGTGCTGCGGGACCACCTGGTCGTCGAAAGGCATGCGGCGGGGGCTTTCCACGATGGAGCGGAAGGTCATCTCGACCCTGACCGAGTCCACCGACGGCGGCCGGCTGCCCGTCATCACCGACGCCTCCTCGTGCACCCAGGGCTTCGTGCACACCCTCGAGGCGGTGGGTATCCCCGTCATGGACGCCATCAGCTTCACCGCGGATTCGCTTATACCTCTTTTATCGGGTTCGCCCGTGGGCACTGTCACCGTGCATCCGACCTGTTCAGGGGAGCATTTATCGCTTCACGATGACACCCTTGCTCTGGCTTCGTTCGCCGCCAACGAGGTGCATGTGCCGGAAAACTGGGGCTGCTGCGGCTACGCCGGCGACCGCGGAATGCTGCACCCGGAACTCACTGCCTCTGCAACCCAGTTGGAGGCTACCCGCGTGGCTGAATTCTCTACTGACTACTACGTATCCACCAACCGCACCTGCGAACTCGGCATGACCCGGGCGACCGGGCAGGAGTACAAGCACGTGCTGGAGCTGGTGGAGTTGGCGACGCGGGGTTAGCACAGATTTAGAATCAACCAACCGGGTTCAAAGGCCCCTTTAGGTCTGATATCCCAGGCATTATTTCAGTGTGGTCGATTCCAAAATCGACCAACCGCGCAGCATCACCAGTGATCCATGCGCGAGATCCCCGTGCTCACGTTCTCCCCCGCCGAAGCAGCGAACGTGACGTCTCGCAGCGCCGACAAAAGCACTGCGTAAGGATCACCCGAATCATCCTGGGCGCGGAACGCTACGTGCAGGTCTGGTCGAACCAGCACCATGCCGGAGTCGGAGACCTCGCGCTGGCGGGCCCAGTCGTCGTAAAGATCGTCGAATTCCTGGCCCGGGCCGATCTGGTGCACGCGGACTTCGTAACCCAATTCTGAACTGACCCGGCGCGCGGCATCCACCCACGCGGTACCGTTGTTACCGGTCAGCACGGTAAATAGGCCACGCCCGCAAAGGTCGAAGATGGAGCGACGCGGCGCACCCGCAACGCTGGTGTTCGCAACCCACGCATGTGGCAGGCGCGCACCCGGCCAAGTGGTGGCCTGGTAGTAGAGCTCGGGATCGCGCTCATTAACAGGCTCAGCAGTACCGTCAGATTTCACCGCCCCCGACTGGTAGCGCTGGCCCAGTTCCACACCAAGCGCGTTGAACTCGTAGTTCTTCAGCTCAAGGGCACTACGAAGCTGAGCCCGGCTCTCCTCGCCTCGCGCGCTGTTTTCCTTGCGCACATCCATAGCTTCACGCAATTCAGCATCACTCGCGCCCTCCTCAAGCCCAAGCGCCGAGAAGATCTGACCGAACTCGTCGATCGACTTGTTAGCGCGGCGCACAATCTGGCGGGCAACGGGGACGCGCTCGTCGTTATAGGTTTCCAAAAGCTCAGGGCCGGCTTGGCCACGCAGCACCATCGCCAGCTTCCACGCCAGGTTGTAGGAATCGCCCACCGAGGTGTTGGAGCCCAACCCGTTGCTTGGCGGATGGCGGTGCACGGCATCGCCGACGCAGAACACGCGGCCCTTGGAGTTCTGCTCCGCGTAGACCTCGTTGACGGTCCACAGGGAGTAGTCACGGACCTTAATCTCTAAGTCGGGCAGGCCAACGAGGCCGCGGACGATGTCGGCAGCGGATTCGTCGTTAAGCACTGGAGGCTCGCCGTTGATGTCGTAGCCCCAGGTCACAAGCCACTGGTTCCATGGCTCGACCATGCGCACGAGGCCCAGGCCAATGCCGCCGACGGACGCGCCCGGCTGCAGCACCCAGTAGAGGGTGGACTGGCGATTCTCGCAGTATTCGGTCAGATCCATGTCGCACCAAATATTCATGGAGCCGGACTTGCCCATCGCGCCGGAGAGCGGCAGCCCAATCTGCGAAGCCACCTGGGAGCGTCCGCCATCGGCGCCAATCATGTACTTGGAGTGGATGGTGTACGTGGAATCGGAGAGCCGATCGCGCACGAGGGTGTGCACGCCTTCGTCGTCTTGCACCACCGCGAGGAACTCGGTGGACCAGCGGAACTTGGAGCCACGCGACATGGCGGTGCGCACGAGCAGCGGCTCGAAGCGGGTCTGCGGAATGTCGCAGTTCATCGAGGGCGAGGCCATCTCGTAATCCGCGTGGCGCTGCGGGTGCGTGCCCCAGGAACGCAGGCGTCCGAATTCCTCGCCCGCGATAGCGGTGCAGAATACGGTCTCGCCGATCATCTCGTGCGGAGTGGAAATCGCCTTCGTGTCCTCCTCGATACCCATGTCGCGCATAATTTCAACGGTGCGCTGGTTCGTAATGTGGGCGCGCGGTGTGTTCGCGGTGTTCGAGTACTTGCTCACCACCACGTGGTCAATACCGTAGGACGCGAGAAAGAGCGCCGCCGACGAGCCCGAGGGCCCGGAGCCGACGATCAGAACATCGGTAGTGATATCACCAGGTTGAAACGAAGTAGATGGCGTAGTCATGGTTTTCTCCAGTCAGTTCTGTGGGGCGAGGACGATGTCGAAGGTGGTGCGGGCCCAGTCGCGGTCGAGCTGGCGGCCGTCAGGGGTGGGAGTGGATGCGTCTTGTTGCTCGAACTTCTTGATTAGCGAGTCCTTCACACCGAACACGGAGTCGCCGATCTCGAGCTGCGGGTCGCCGTCGACGAAGATGTGAGTTACTAGTCGACGAAGCCCCGGCGCGTCCACCATGAAGTGCAGGTGTGCCGCGCGGACTGGAGATCGGCCCGTGGCCTGCAACATTTTGCCTACTGGGCCGTCGTGAGGAATCGGGTAAGGGGTGGGCGTCAGGCCCCAGAATCCGTAGCGCCCCTCGTCGTCGCTAAGCAACCATGCCCTACCCGCGGCTTCCTGGCCTTCGTATTGGACGTCGTAGAAGCCGTCGTCGTCGGCCTCCCACACGTCGATGCGCGCACCCGCGACCGGGTTGCCCTCGGTGTCCTTGACTGTGCCTTCCACCCAGCAGGGCTGGCCCGACATGCCGCCGGAGATGTCGCCTCCATACTCGATTTGCGGAGCGTCGTCGACGAAGAAGGGGCCGAAGACGGTGGCCTCGGTGGCGTCGCCGTAGGCCTCGTTGTTCACGGCGATGGTCATCATGGAGGCGCCGAGGACGTCGGAAAGCAGGACGAATTCTTGGCGTTTGTCGTCGGTAATGTGCCCACAATCGGTGAGGAAGGCGATGGCCTTGTCCCACTCTTCCTCGGTGAGGCGCACGTCGCGGATGAAGGCGTGCAGGTGCGTGGTCAGCGATTGCATGACCTGCTTCAGGCGCGGGTCCTCGGTGTTCTCGAAAGAATTGAGAACGCGTTCGGTGACGTCTTGTTCGATAGCTTGTTGATCCATGGTTTTCTCCTTAAAGCGCGTTCTTCAGCAGCTCAGTGATGTTTTCTGCGGTGACTTCGACCGGGTTGTCTTTGGGCGCCACGGCGACGATGCGCTCAACGGCCTCCGGAATATCCGATTCCTTAAAGCCGATCTCGGCCAGGTGACGAGGCGCTCCGATGCGCTCATAGAGGTCCTCGAGGCCCTCGACTGCATCGGTGCCGAAGACCTCGGCCAGGCGGTCAACGTGCGCGCGCTCCCCCGCCGCGGCATTGAAACGCAGCACATTCGGCAGCACGATCGCATGCGTTTCGGCGTGCGGCAGATTAAAAGTTCCGCCGAGCACGTGGCAGATCTTGTGGTGCAGGCCGGAGCCCGCCGACGAAAAACTCAGCGCCGCAAGGTAGCAGCCGGCCAGGGTTTCCTCGCGGGCTTCCACTTGGTCCGCGCCTTGGGCCTCAACTAACGACGACAACCCGTCGCGCAACATCCGTGCGCCTTCAAGGGCGTGAGCGCGGTTAATGGGATCCGCCTTCGGCGCCCAGAGCGAATCCACGCAGTGCGCCATGGCGTTGAGGCCAGAGGCGATGGTCATCTCGGTGGGAAGCGTGGCCAGCAGCTCGGAATCATAAACCACCACTTTCGGCAGCACCTTAGAGTCAATGCCGGTGGTTTTCGTGCGGTCCTCCGTCATGCCCCACACGGCCGTGGCTTCCGAGCCTGCGTAAGTGGTGGGTACGGCGATAATGGGCAGGCCGCTGGTCAGCGCCACTGCTTTAGCAAGGCCGGTGGTAGAGCCGCCGCCGACGGAAATCAGCACGTCCACTTTGTTTTCCGCTGCGGCTGCGCGCGCTTCCTCGGCCTTTTCCACGGGCACGTGCATGACCACGTCGTTGAATTCCGCCGCGAGCTCGATGCCCCCAGTGACTCGCTTGGCTAGTTCTTCCTCTCGCTCGGAGGCGATGAGCAGCGGCCGTTTTGCCCCGAGCTCCTCGATGGCCTCGCGGACGTTGGTGGCAGCATCGCCGGTACCGAACCGAACTACTTGCTCTAGTAGGTGATGGTTGAATTTAAGTTGTGTCACGTTGTCTCCCTCTCTGTAATGCAGATCACTACAAGTGAGAGTATCCGTGGGGATGGTATAAATCGAATACCAATATTTCGAGAGGGGTATAAGTTTTCAGTATGGACTATCGCCAACTGCGCTACTTCCGCGCCGTCGTGGAAAACCGTTCCTTTTCGGCTGCGGCCAAGGCCCTGCACATGACCCAGCCGTCGCTCAGCCTGGCCGTGCGCGAGCTTGAAAAAGAGTTCGGCGCTACCCTGCTCAAGCGCGAGCACCACGGCGTATCCCTTACTCCTGAGGGCACGATTGTGTACGAGACCAGCAAAAATCTCGACGAACAGTTGGAACAGACCAAGGACGCCGTAGCCGCACTTCGCGACGGCACTTCCGGCTCCGTTCGCCTCTCCATCGCCCCCGAATACAACTGGTCCGGGCTGGCCGAGCTGATCAATCACGTGCGCGAAGGTGCGCCGTCGCTCGAGATCACGATTTACGACCCCGACCCCACCCAAAGCATCGACAATATCTACCAGGGCAGAGCCGATATTGGCATCATCCCGAATTCGAATCCCGCAGCGTTTATGGACCGCCACACTTCTACATTCGACGTGCTCACTCTCAAGGTCCTGCCCCTCGCGGTGGCGGTGCCGAGTGGCTGGAATCTTGGCGAGGGGCCTTTGAGTTTGTCCTCGCTTACCGATTATCCGTGGCTCATCCCGGTGGCCAACGTCTGGTTCGAGGGCCTTCCCGAGATCCTCGAGCGCGAGTGGGCCGCGGCGCCCGAGACCTATCCCGAAAGCGTAATCCAGGTGGCCACGTTGCAGACCGTTTTGCCACTGGTCGCCTCCGAGGCCGGCATTGCCGTGGTCCCCGAAATCACGGAGACGATTGCTCCCCGTGGCGTGTCTATTTACCCGCTAGCTAACGACATCGCTCCTCTGACCTTGCTGGCGTTCTGGAATAAGAAGCGCACGATTACACCTGCTACCCAGCGCTTTTTGGACGCGCTGGAGGAGCTACACTCGGAGGGTTAGGGATGGTTGGGGTTTGGTGCTTTGCGACGAGGGTGTGGTTCACGGGACAGACTTCTCATAGTTAGTGCACACAAACTTCCCGCAACATCTAAAATAGTCCCAATCCATTTGTGAACATTTGAGCGAAGCCTGTACCAGCTATGTCGTTCCTTTAGTAAATAGTGAGAATATGAGCCGATCGCATGCTAATCAGGTCCCTTCCGGAAACGGACTAGAGGGCGATACCCCTGAACTGGGCAGCCAGGACGTCAACGCAGCTCTCCTACTGGCTAACCAGGAGGAAACTACTCCTGGTCGGCTTTCAGCAGCAAGGCAAGCGCTCACCATACCTCTGGAAAAGGCGCAACGAATTGAATCTGCAGCAGACATCAAGCGAACCACGATCGCTGATTTGCATGTCACTACTGAAGGCTACGAGCAGATCTTCTCAATCTTGTCCGACACCGTGCGCGCGAATATTTCCTACCCGGATGTGGCAAAGCCAATTCTGGAGAACAACAATCTAGTTCTTCTCACGGGCCTAACGGGACATTCGTTGCTGAGTCCTGATGGCTCATTTTGGGATTCGTGGTTCAACAGGCTGGGGCTTCCCACCACTGATTGGTTGGTCAATTTCATCCGTGTGCGCCTGAAAAACTGGCTGCAGTCCCTCGAACTCGCTACTTTCGACGATGCCGATCTCAAGGGAACTGACTACGTCTCATTAATCAGGCTCCACGCCGGATTAACCGCCAGCGATGCCATCTTCTTACATCAGCGCCTGCAAAGTCAGAAACAGGCTGGTTCACCTTTTAACTCGGAGACTGAATTCGCCTCCGCGATGATCAACGCGGGTGAAGGAAACTCTGAGTTCCAACTAACTTCGTCGCTCTCGAACCTGGTGACGTTTAGTCGGCAGCGCGCCAACGACATTTTCCAGCGCGTTTTTGAATTGTATGAGCATTCCGAAGCCCATGGTGGCTGGGGAAATGTCGTTGATTTCGAAGGGACTCACAATCTTCCAGAGCCCACGTTCGCAGCGCTGACAAAGCTCTTCTCTGGTGAGTCAATTCCTGAGCTTGAAATTCCTGATAGCGTCAAACTCTCCAAAGTCGCCACTGCCCCAACCATTGCTTTTGACCTCGAACTTTTGGAAGCTCAGGCAGTATTGGGAGCGATTCCAGCTGGAAACTCAGTTACCATTTCAGACTTTGAGCGCACGCTACTTTTAGACAGTGTCCCTAAAGAGGTTCGCCAACGCGCAAACTTCACACATGGTGGGTTCGAAGAACTGCGTGTTCCTATTCAGTCCCCGATTACGCACCTTTCAGAACTTGTTGCGGGTAAAGAAGTCAACAAAGTATCGGTAATCTCCGACGATCGCCCATATCTTCTCTTGCGCGCTGATGGATCGTTGCACCGCGATCAAACGACTTTGCACGGGGAATCGACGATCTTTTTAGTTCGTGAGAGTGCCACAATCACGGCGACGCCAGCTACCACTGCGCCGACTGTTATTGGCGAGGTAGTCGGTTGGAAAGGCTGGCGCCTGCTCAGAATCCAATTGGATAGTGTTCGATCCATCAGGGTGCATGACCAGAAATTTTCGAAGAGTCTGCCGGTCAATCGGGAAACACGGGTTCTTTGGGATTTCGAAGACTGCCATCTCGAGAATGTTTATGGTGCCCCAGGCGTTCTGGTTCTGAATCAAATTCCCCGTGTAACTATTCCAGAAGATTCGAATGAATGGCGCTTGGACTACTTTGTTGAGTCCCCCTCTGGCAAGGCAATTGCACTCGATTCCTACGAGGTAGAAGATGAACTTCGCGGTGTGGCTTTTCCTGTCCTTGACGCTGCCGATGAACCCTGGATCGGAAAGATCCGCGTCGATGTCTACCGCAACGATTTGAAGTACCAGTCAAAGAATCTGTTTTTGGCTGAAGACCTAGAAGCTCGTATCGATATTTCTCGGCAAAAAGACAATGGTGGATTCCGCTTCCTATATTCCAATGGGAACAATCAGGTTCAGTTGTCTGGAACGACAGTTGAGTTTCGTCATTCTTCATCTTCCAAGATCAAGTTGCCTCAAGGCAATCATGCCATCGAGGACGGTAACGGTCAGCGTAGTTTCCCCGTTGGGCTTCGCAACGACGATAACTACAGTCTTGACGTCGCAGTTACTGCGCCGACGATGCGGTTCCAAATTCCGCTTGCCGACGATGTCGCGTCTTGGTCTACCGCGCACCAAACAATTAGTACTGACGAGGTCGAGTCCACGGGTGCATTTAAGGTCCGCTTTCCCATCAAGGTGCACGACCCAGAAATTCAGATTGCCGATGCACGCGGAATCCAGGCTTCGCGCCCAATTCCCCTTACCAGTACAGGTGCAAGGAACGAATGGGCATGTTCTGCATCGCTGATCCTAGACCGCATTAAGAATAGTTCGGAACACTCAGTTCGAGTCGTCTGGTACACGCGTAGCAAGAGGTCACACGAATTTCGGTATGTGAACGACCGTACGCGTACGGTACCCAGAGAACGCCCCATCAGTGGCCCAGCACATCTTTCAACGTTCACTAAAAAACGACTCATTACGAACGCAGTCCTCGAAGGAACTACGTTAAGCCTTACCTTTGGCCGCCAACCCATGTCCGGTTGCGTCCAATAGTGTGGTGTACAGCTACCGCCTGGTGAACCCCCCCTGCCGACCAGCAAGGAGACCACCGCGGTACCTTTCGACTCAGCTCCTACACATCCTCGAAAGGACACCAACGATGGCCTCCGCGCCCAATCATATCGACCCCACCGGATACCTCGACGACCTGCTGGCCCAAGCCTCACCCGATCTGATGCGCCAGATGCTCCAGGACACCATCAACCTCCTGCTGTCCGCCCAAGCCGACCAGGTCTGCGGCGCCGAATACGGCACCACCAGTGACAACC
>NZ_KB902202.1 GCF_000379425.1 Corynebacterium lubricantis DSM 45231 | reverse complement strand
CGCAGACGTTTCAGTTCGTCGTCAACCGACTCGCCAGTGCTCCGCTGAACGTCGGGGGACGCTTTGACAGGTTTCAACCAGTTGTTGAGCGTGTGCGCCGAGACGCCGAGCTTCTCGCCGATCTCCTCCGCCGCCGCCCACTTCGAACACCCCTCAAGCTCAACGAGCTCCTCGGCTAACCTCACCGCCTTGTCCTTGAACTCGTCACTGAACTTCCTAGGCATGATCCAATCCTCCTCTAGAAACGATCGGAACTAAACCCAGGACGCTTCACAATTAGCCAAATAGGAGAGTGGACCGAAAAGGCGACCACGAAACCACCTAGGAAACCATCAAGTGCGCTAAGTCACTACGTGGAAAGCTTGTGTCTTTGGTCGCGATCTGTTTATGATGGACCCATTGAAGCTGCATCCGCAGCTTCCACACCCAGCATTAGATGCTCGATCAGGGTTGTTATTCGTTTAGAACGCAAAACCTGGTCACAGTGAGTGCAGGACCTTTCGGTTTCGGCCGTCTTCGTCCTCACGCTCTCTGTGGCCAGGTTTTTTGCGTTCTAGGGTCCTGATTGCCGGGTGAACTCCATAAACAAGGAAGAATCATGGCAACGAAAATTGATTACTCGGTTCTCGCCGGGGACATCCTCAAAAATGTCGGCGGTGAAGAGAACGTCTCGTCGGTTGTTCACTGTGCGACACGTCTTCGCTTCATGCTCAAGGATCACTCCAAGGTCGATGAGGATGTGATCAAGAAGCTTCCCGGCGTGATCACCACGGTCGAATCCGGTGGGCAGTACCAGGTTGTTATCGGTAACAACGTGTCTCAGGTGTATGCCGGATTGCCGAATACGCTGACCGACGATTCGTCGAACGAAAAGGCATCGGGAGACAAACAAGAAGGGTCGAGCACATTCCTTGGCAAGGCAGTGGACATTGTCTCGTCGATTTTTGCTCCCGTCCTTGGCCCCATGGCTGGCGTCGGTATTCTCAAGGGCCTGCTCGCGATGGCGGTGGCATTTAACTGGATTGATAATACCTCCACCACGTATCAAATTTTGTGGGCAGCGGGCGACGCGTTCTTTATGTTCCTCCCGATTATTCTGGCGATCACTTCAGCAAGAAAGTTTGGCGCGAACGTTTATACCGCGGTCACATTGGCAGGTGCGCTGCTTTACACCCAATTGCAAGCAGTTTCGGTCAATCTCAACGGCGAGATCGTGTCGATGACTCTGCTGCAGTTCTTCCAGGAGGGCGGCGATGTGACGTTCCTCGGCATTCCGATTGTTCTGCAGTCATACACCTCAACGGTGATCCCGATCATTATCGCCGTGTGGGTTCAATCGCTGCTGGAACGCCAGCTGAACAAAATTCTTCACGAATCGATTCGCACCTTTATTACCCCGCTTATCGTGCTTGTCATCATGGTTCCGCTGACGCTGGCAACTCTGGGCCCAGCAGGTGTCTGGTTGGGCAACTTCCTCGCTGACATCCTGCAAACGGCTTATGATTTCTCTCCAATTTTGTCCGGAATCCTGATCGCAGTTCTCTGGCAGGTCATGGTGATATTCGGTGTCCACTGGGGCCTCGTGCCCGTGTTCATTAACAACGTGACAGTCAATGGTGTTGACCCGCTCAAGGCAGCGTGTTTCCCAGCCGTACTTTCCCAGGCAGGTGCAGCATTCGGTCTTTTCCTCCGACTGCGCGATCCAAAGGAAAAGGCACTGAGCGGTTCTGCGGCACTTGCAGGTATCTTCGGTATCACCGAGCCCGCTGTGTACGGTGTTACCCTCCCTCGCAAACGACCGTTCCTCATCGCCCTGGCCTCGGCAGGTGTCGGTGGTGCGATCATCGGCGCAACTGGTGCCAAGGTTTATGGCACGGGTGCCCCTGGCCTGCTTACCCTGCCAATCGGTGTGGACCCAACTGGTGAAAGCAACACTATCGGTTGGTTGATTACAGCAACTCTGGTGTCCTTCTTCCTGGCAACAATCTTCACCTACTTCTTCGGAATGACTGAGGAAGACATCGCTGCTAACCGCGCTGCACGGGAAGCTAAGGGT
The DNA here is from genome assembly GCF_000379425.1 of Corynebacterium lubricantis DSM 45231. Classification (GTDB taxonomy): domain Bacteria; phylum Actinomycetota; class Actinomycetes; order Mycobacteriales; family Mycobacteriaceae; genus Corynebacterium; species Corynebacterium lubricantis. The sequence goes on along the minus strand of NZ_KB902202.1, from coordinate 14,526 downwards.
AACGACGAAGAATCCGCACACCCTGAGCAGCTTGAGGCCCCCGCAGCACTGACCTCCACACAACTCAGCTCACCAGTCGAAGGCACAATCGTTCCGCTCTCCGAGGTCAATGACCCAGTGTTCTCCGGCGGGACCATGGGTGGTGGGATTGGAATTCTTCCTACCTCGAACAAGGTTTATGCGCCCTGCGACGGCACCGTCAAAGTGGTCATGAAAACCGGACATGCTTACGGGCTTCGGACCGCTGACGGGGTCGATGTTCTGGTCCATATCGGCATCGACACCGTTAAGCTCGGAGGCGAAGGGTTCACCTCACACGTGACCCGGGGCCAAGAAGTGAAAAAGGGCGACTTACTCGCCGAGTTCGATCTCGAAGCGCTGAAGAACCAGGGGGTAGACACCACGACCATCATGCTGGTGACCAACTCCGCTCAGTATCCCGCGGAGCCCCTGACCTCCAGCGGCGAGATCCGCGTAGGCGAACCGGTAGTTGAGGTAGGGGAGAAGGAAACTACTTCCGCCTAAGCACTATCCGGCACGGTGCCCGAGGCGCCGTGCCACTTCCGCAGGAATAAGATTACCGAAAGGCATTTCAATGAAGTACGCACAACTCCCGGATTTCCCAGCAGACTTTTTGTGGGGAGCCTCCACCTCCGCTTATCAAACCGAAGGCGCATGGAACGAAGACGGCAAAGGCCCGTCAGTCATCGACGTTCGCGAAGAGTACCCCGAGGGCACATGCGATTACACCGTCGCTACTGACACGTACCACCACGTTGAGGAAGACGTTGCCCTCTTCTCCGAGCTCGGTTTGAAAACCTACCGTTTCTCCATCGCGTGGACCCGCATCGTCCCAGACGGCGACGGTGAGGAGAACCCCGCTGGCATCGCCTTTTACCATCGGCTTATCGACGAGTTGCTGAAATACGGCATCGAGCCATTAGTCACCATGTATCACTTCGACCTTCCCGCCGCACTCGACGAGAAGGGCGGATGGGGAAACCGCGTCACCATCGACGCATTCGAGCGCTACGCCCGCATTCTCTTCCGCGAGTACGGCTCCAAGGTCAAGCGCTGGCTCACTATCAACGAACAAAACATGATGATCTTGCATGGCGATGCCCTGGGCACCACCAAGTTGCGCGGCATGGAGGCCAAGAAGGACCTCTACCAGCAGAACCACAACATGTTCGTCGCACAGGCCAGAGTCATGATCGCATGTCATGAGCTTTTCGACGACGCCCTGATCGGTCCCGCACCGAACATCGCTCCGGTCTACGCGGCAACAGAATCTCCTGAGGATGTCATCGCCGCCGAGAACTGGTACGCCATCCGCAACTGGCTCTACCTGGACTTGGCAGTGCGCGGCGAGTACAACGGCATCGCCTGGGGCTACCTTCGCGAACGCGGTTGGGAACCCACCATTGAGGAAGGCGACATGGATCTCATGAAGGCCGCCAAGCCGGACTTCATTGCCTTCAATTACTACAACTCACAAACGGTGGGAGCGATTGCCGAGGGCGAAGCCATCAACGATGGAAGCGGCGACCAACAGATCGCTTGGGGAGAAGAAGGCCTGTACAAGGCAGTGAAAAACACGCACCTCGAGCACACCAGCTTCGGTTGGACCATCGACCCAAGTGGTTTCCGCACGGTGATGCGCCAAATCTGGTTCCGCTACCAGCTGCCGATGATTCTCACCGAAAATGGTCTCGGAGAGTTCGACACTCTCACCGAAGACGGCAAAATTCACGACGATTACCGCATCGAGTACTTGGCCAAGCACATTGAGCAGATCCAGTACGCGCTCGCCGATGGTGTGCAAATGATCGGCTACTGCCCATGGTCTGCCATTGACTTGGTGTCCACACACCAGGGTGTGGCGAAGCGCTACGGATTCATCTTTGTTGATCGAACTGACGACGACCTGAAGTCCTTGGCCCGCATCCGGAAAGATTCCTTCTTCTGGTACCAAGAGCTGATCAAGAACAACGCGCTGCCGTCGGCGTAGTCAATGAAAGAATAAGGTAAAAGTATGTCGAGCACTGCATGGAGAATCACGAAAGTTTTTAACAATAACGTGGTTCTTGCCGAACGCGAGGGAGAACGAGCTGTTCTCCTCGGACGCGGGATCGGGTACAAGCGCTCTGCGGGAAGAATCGTTCCACCGGAGTCTATTCAGGAGCACTTCAACCCAGCAGGTGCGCAACCTCCCGAGCAGCTCGCTCGACTCATCTCCGAGTTGAACCCAGAAGTATTGGCACTAGCGAGGGAGTTAGCCGACACAGCGTCGTTTATGTGCTCAGTAAAGATTCCGGACTCAACGGTGGTGGCAATCGCTGATCACATTCGTTTCGCCATCGATCGGGCCATCGAAGGCGTGGAAATGCCTAACCCCTTGAAGTGGGAGGTAAGCCAGTTCTATCCCCGCGAGTTTGCTTTCGGGCTTCAGGCGTTAAAACAGATCAAGTCAAGCACAGGAGTTCAGCTTCCTGAAGAAGAGGCCGTCTCCCTGGCCTTGCACGTGGTGAATGCTCAGTTCGCGCAGCGTGGCGCCGATCCGGCGAACATGGCAAGGACAACGCAAGTGACCAAGCTTTTATCCAAGACGTTCGATGTTCTTGATTCGGCACTTGGCGGCGAGCCTATTGACCGGGAGTCCATGGATGCTGCCCGTTTCGTCACCCACTTGCGGTTTTTACTTCGCCGGATCATAGATCGAGGTCCCACACCACACGAACCGGAGCCCGGAATGCTCAAGCTCGGAACCAAGATTTCCGACGAGTACCCCGTGGCCTTCCAAATTGCAGGTCGCGTGATCATGATGCTCGAGATGGAGCTGGATACAGAAACTTCGGACGACGAGGTCATCTATCTGACGCTTCACATCGCAAGGCTCATGAACAGCCCGAGGTAGAAAACTTGTGGCCCCTGCCAGCCCAAGCGACGACTCGTTTCGGCACTTGGGCTAATTGTGTATCGCTAATTAGCACTGTTCTGGGCCAAAACCTAGGTAATTAGCGATACACAATTAGCCAAACAGGTTTGGGCGCCGGGAAAAGGATTGGGGACCTGGGAAAGGGAACCAGGAACTTGGCCATCCACAGCGCAGGGGAAGGCCCTGCAAACCTAGTTGGAATGCGCTTTCGATTCCATATCTAGTGGTGTCGAGTGGGCTTGACACGCTAGTGGTTGTCAGCAGTTGGATCCGGAGACCAGCTTCCGGAACGTTCCATGAAAGAAGGCCACAATGTTCCCGCAAGATTTGGTTACCCGGATGACCGACGTGCGTGCGCTCACGGAACCTACCCTCACCGAGAAGGACGTGCGTGAGGAATTGGAGTCCAACGTGGAGGAATACATCCCCTTCATGGAACGAGAAGGGCACGACAACCCGAAGAGGGCAGCCATTGGTCTCGTAGTTGAACAGGCGGAACGCGATATCTACTGGCTGCAGCAGCGCTATGACGCACTCGGAGAATCGTACTAAAAGTCGTAGCGCATAGCACCCGGATGAGAATGCCCCAGAACGTCCTTGAAGCCGTACTTCTCGTAGACGTGGCGGGCACGGGGATTGTCGGAGGCCACGGAGAGAGCGACGGCCGGGGCGCCTTGGCTGCGGGCGAGGTTCAGGGCCTCGTCGAGAAGCGTGCGTGAAAGGCCGCGCCCTGCGAAGCGGGACTCCACCGCGATGGCGAGCTCGGGGATGTCGGGGCCGAGGTTGGCCCAGCCGAGCGCGTCGGGGCCGGACCAGTAGCGCAGCCAGATACCGCCAGCGGGGATGCGGTTGGCGTCGAAAACGACGAAACCACCGTCGCGATTCGGATCCCAGTCATCGATATAACCGGGGATGTCGCGAAGGTGGTACTCGCTGACCTCGCGCGTCTCGTCGCCGAACACGTCCGTGAGGAAGAAGAGGCGAGAGAGATACGTGCGGTCAGATTCGGTGGCGCGGCGCATATGGAAATCCATAGCGCCCGAGCTTACCTAACTACTTGATCTCCATGAGAACAGCAGCCTTGTTCACCTGGCCACCAGCCTCAACGGCGAGACCAGTGACCGTGCCAGCCTTGTGGGCCTTGACTGGGTTCTCCATCTTCATGGCCTCGAGGACCACGACGACGTCGCCCTCGGCAACCTCGTCGCCCTCGGAAACGTTGACCTTGATCACGGTGCCCTGCATTGGAGCTGCGATCGCGTCGCCGGAAGCAGCTGCTGCGCCACCACCGGAACCACGGCGCTTACGCTTCTTCTTTGGAGCAGCGCCGCCGCCGAAGGTGAGTGCGGCAGGAAGGGCGACCTCGATGCGGCGGCCGGCGACCTCGACGACGAACTTCTTGTGAGGCTCGTTGTCGTCAGGCTCAGGCTGATCGGCCGGATCGACATACGCCTCGATGGTGTTGTCCCACTCTTCTTCGATCCACTTGGTGTAGACGTCGAAGTGGTCGTCGGTGCCGACGAATGCAGGATCCTCAACAACTGCCTGGTGGAAAGGAATCACGGTAGGCATGCCCTCGACCTTGAACTCGGCCAGCGCGCGGCGGGAGCGCTCGAGAGCCTCGGTGCGGGTCTCGCCGTAGACGATGAGCTTAGCCAGCATGGAGTCGAACTGACCGCCGATAACGGAGCCTGCGCGCACGCCGGAGTCCACGCGGACACCAGGGCCGGCTGGCTCTTCGTAGACGGCAACGGTGCCAGGAGCTGGCATGAAGTTTGCGCCAGCATCCTCGCCGTTGATGCGGAACTCGAAAGCGTGGCCGCGAGGAGCTGGGTCTTCCTTGATGCGCAGCTCCTGGCCCTCAGCGATGCGGAACTGCTCGCGGACCAAGTCAACGCCAGCGGTGACCTCGGTGACTGGGTGCTCCACCTGGAGGCGGGTGTTCACCTCGAGGAAGGAGATCAGGCCGTCGGCACCAACCAGGTACTCGACGGTGCCCGCACCGTAGTAGCCAGCTTCCTTACAAATTGCCTTCGCGGAGGAGTGGATGCGCTCGCGCTGCTCGTCGGAGAGGTAAGGCGCCGGAGCTTCCTCGACCAGCTTCTGGAAACGACGCTGCAGGGAGCAATCACGGGTGCCCATGACAACCACGTTGCCGTGCTCGTCGGCAAGCACCTGCGCCTCAACGTGGCGGGCCTTGTCCAGGTAGCGCTCGACGAAGCACTCGCCGCGGCCGAAGGCTGCGGTGGCCTCACGGGTTGCGGACTCGAAGAGCTCGGGGATTTCCTCGCGGGTATAAGCGACCTTCATTCCGCGGCCGCCGCCGCCGAAGGCAGCCTTGATGGCGATAGGCAGGCCGTGCTCGTCGGCAAACGCGACAACCTCGTCGGCGTCAGCGACTGGGTCCTTGGTGCCAGGGGCCATCGGCGCATTCGCCTTCTCGGCGATATGGCGCGCGGTGACCTTGTCGCCCAGGGCGTCGATGGACTCCGGCGATGGGCCGATCCAGATCACGCCAGCCTCGATAACGCGGCGCGCGAACTCGGCGTTTTCCGCCAAGAAGCCGTAGCCCGGGTGCACAGCGTCGGCGCCCGACTTGGCAACCGCGTCGATGATCTTGTCAATGTCCAGGTAGGACTCTGCGCTGGTGGTGCCGCCGAGGGCAAACGCCTCGTCGGCGAGCTCCACGAAAGGTGCGTCAGCGTCTGGCTCCGCGTAGACGGCGACGGAGGCGATGCCTGCGTCCTTCGCTGCTCGGAAAATACGCACGGCGATCTCGCCGCGGTTTGCTACCAAGACCTTGGTGATCTTCTTGTCTGTTGCCACTTGAGTAAGTCCTCCTGATGTGAACGCTTATAAACACCCATTGTTACACACCAAACGTGAGTAAACCGTCATGTTGTTTCGAGTCTAGGGTACTTTTAATTTTTTCCTAGGGGAAATCATCAATACTATCGCCTGCGAAACCACAGGTGTTACTTGTGGTGCTTAATCCTGCTTAAGACTGATTAAGCCTGTTTAAGGCTGGTCGCCCTGCGCAATCGGCATGCGTACCATGTTGCCCCACTCGACCCAGCTGCCGTCGTAATTGACCACATCGGAAAAGCCCAACAGGTACTTCAGCACGAACCACGAGTGCGAGGAACGATCGCCGATATGGCAGTAAGTCACGGTGGTCTGCTTCGGATCGAGCTGCGTGTAGTGCGCCTCAATGTCCGCGCGCGGCTTAAACCGTGCATTCGGCAGCACCGCGTCGCCCCATGGCAAATTGAGCGCGCCCGGAATGTGGCCCGCGCGAGAAACGCCCATGGCCTTGCTTGGGTGCGTGCTTTCCTCCGCGGCCGTGGTGCCTGAATATTCTTCGGCGCCGCGGACGTCGACAAGCGCAACGTCCTCGCGGGTGGTCTGCAGCTTATCGACGAAAATACGCAGCTGCGAATCATCGCGCTCGACAACAGGGTAGTTAGCGGAAGGGTACTCGGGCACTGCGAAGGAGGTGTCGCGCTCTTCGCCCATCCAGGCGTCGCGGCCGCCGTCGAGCAGGCGCACATCGGGGTGTCCGAAAAGTTCGAAAACCCAGAGTGTGTAGGCGGCCCACCAGTTGGACTTGTCGCCGTAGATGACCACGGTGTCGTCGCGGGAGATGCCGCGCGAGTTCATAAGCTCGGCGAAGGCTTCGCCGTCGATGAAGTCGCGGGTGACCTGGTTATTCAGGTCCTTGTGCCAGTCGATGCGTACGGCGCCCGGGATGTGGCCGATGTCGTACAAGAAGGCATCTTCATCGGATTCCACGACGCGCAAGCCCTCGACGCCGAGGCGTGCGGACAGCCAGGATGCGGAGACGACCTTTTCTGGGTGTGCGTACTTTTGGAATTCCGGATTCGGATCAAATGGAACAGCCATGGCGGCGTCACCTTTCCTGCACGTTGATTGAAATAACTATTATTTGTTGAATACTCGTGTGCAACCTTACCGTTTCCGGCGTGGATTCGTACGAATCAGAGGCCCGATGTGGCCTTGGTTACTTCTGGTGAGATGGAGTCTGGTCGAACTCGGCAAAATACAGGGTCCGGCATTATTGTGTGATTTGCAACAGCCTAGCGACGTGGAATGCGAACAGTGGTCGGGCTGTTTTTTATTTTTAAAGCAGGGACTACTCAGCGCATTGGGTATTGCTAGGAAAGGGGTGCTCATGCACAAAGCAATCGTCGTTTTTGAGGTCGAGGGTGGTTCGGACAAATATATTGACGGACACCGCCGCGACACCATGCCGATTGTTCGCGCCATCCAAGACAAAGGCTGGCACGCAGAAGTTGTGTATTACCGCCCTGAGTGGTCGGCGGATCTATTTGACCACGTCTCCAAAAATTTCGATGCCTATATTTCCCGCGTCAACCCCGGCAACATCCCAGGCGGCGAGGCCGGATACTTCGCGCTTTTAAGCAAGCTTGCCGACGAGGGCCTGGTCGGTATGTCGACGCCAGCAGAAATGATGGCGTACGGGGCGAAGGACGCGTTGGTCAAGCTCAACGACACCGATCTGGTACCCAGCGATACCACTGCCTACTACGACCTGGAATCCTTCCACCAGAACTTTCCCACCTCGCTGTCCTTTGGCCAGCGCGTGCTGAAGCAGAACCGTGGCTCCACCGGCACCGGCATCTGGCGGGTGCGCCTATTAGATAAGGAATTGGCTGCCCCCCTCGAACCGGGCACCGCCGTGCCGCTGGACACCAAGATCAAGGCCACCGAGGCTGTGGACAACCACACCGAGATCCGCGAGCTCGGCGAATTCATGGATTTTTGCGATCAGTACATCATCGGCGAGAACGGCATGCTGGTGGACATGCGCTTCATGCACCGCATCGTCGAGGGTGAGATCCGCATTCTGCTGGTTGGCCCACATCCCGTGTTCGTGGTGCACAAGAAGCCGGCAGAGGGGGAGGACAACTTCTCCGCCACCTTATTCTCCGGCGCGAAGTACACCTACGACGATCCCGCGAAATGGCAGGAACTCGTGGACATGTTCGCCGAGGCGCGCCCCGTGATCGCTGAGAAGCTGGGCGGTGACAACATCCCGCTGATCTGGACCGCCGATTTCATGCTCGACGACGGCGAAGACGGCGAAGACACCTACGTGCTCGGCGAGATCAACTGCTCCTGCGTGGGATTCACCTCGGAGCTGCACATGGGCATTCAGGAGCTGGTTGCCGAAGAGGCCATCACGCGCGTGCTGGAAAAGGCCGAGACCACTGTTGCATAACGGGTTGTGAATGTTTCCTGCGGGCAGCGCCGAGCCGGGTTACGCTCAATGGGTCTCCCGTACTCGCGATTACCTGATTTTAAGGAGACCATTATGACCTCCCCGCAGGACCCTTCCAACAACGAACGCCCAGGCCAGGACCCTTCTTCGGGCGCTGGCGCCGGCTCTGGCTCTGGTCAGCCTGGCCCTTCCGGTGCCGGCCAGCCCGGTTCTGGCTACAACCCATCCGGCTACGGCTATAACCCGCACGAGAGCTACGGCAATTACCAGCAGCAGGGCTACCCGCAGTACCCAGCTGGCGGAAACGCCCCGCACCAAGCGCAGCAAAGCAGCTCGAAGGGCTTCTTCAACGCGCTTTTCGACTTCTCCTTCACCAACTTCATCACCATCCGCTTTGCCAAGTTCATCTACATCTTCATCATCGCGATCCTCGCGGTGTACTGGGGATTCATGCTTCTGGTTTCCCTGAGCGCTTTCTCCGAGGGTTTCGGTCTCGGCCTCCTTGCGCTCCTGGGCACCCTCATCGTTGGCGGCCTTCTCTTCCTCTTTGGCGTGATCATGGCACGCCTGACCTTGGAGTTCTACGTTTCCAACGTGCGCACCGCCGAGAACACCGGCAAGATGGCAGAAAAATAGCACGTTTTAGTAGCACGCTTAACGACGAATAATCCCGCAACCCGGCTGTTTCAAGCTGGTTGCGGGATTTTTGTTGCCCGGTTCGCCACTTACGCCGACGCGGAATCGACCACGTTGCCAAAAAATCGTTTTAGGTGCGAATATGTGCACATTAAAACAGCGTGGTCGATTCCGTTATCGACCACGCTCTCTAACCGAACTGAACTAACCCAGCAGCACAGCCACCGCAGCCGGATCTGCATCCGAAAGCATGCCACGGCAGCGGTCGTACTCCGCCTCGTCGCCGATTGCCTTGGAAGTCAGAGCCAGCATGGCAATGGACTTCAGCACACCCTGGTTCGGAACGTGGCTGTAGGGGACAGGACCCCAGCCCTTCCAGCCGTTGCCGCGCAGGCGGTCCAGCGAGCGGTGGTAGCCGGTGCGTGCGTAGGCGTAGGCGACGAGCGGGTCGCCGCCCTCGAGTTCGTCCTCGGCGCGCGCAGCCCACACGGAGGGGGATTCCGGGTGGGCGTACGCGGTGGAGTTGTCCAGCAGGTCCTTGCCTTGGGCAGGATCCTCGGGCAGGTGAAGTGGTTCGGGGGCGAGCATGTCGTTAATTTCCATGTGCCCAGGGTACCTGTTGCTGAAGCTACTTCCAGAAGTCGCTGGCGTTCAGCCCAAACGAATAGAGGCAGCGGCGCAGCAAAGGCAGGGAGAGGCCGATCACCGAGGAGGGGTCGCCCTCAATCGAGTCGATGAACCAGCCGCCTAATGCCTCCAAAGTGAAGGCGCCGGCGCACTCGAGGGGCTCACCGGAGCGGGCGTAGGCCTCGATGTCGGCGTCGGAGACGTCGCCAAATGAGATGGCCGTGGAGACCGTTTGTTGGACCCACTGGCCCTGGTAGGTTACTGCGTGGCCGGTAAGCAGGTGAGCGGTCTTGCCGCGCTGCGCCTTCCACCGGGCAATGGTTTTCTCCACGGTGAGCGGCTTGCCCTGGAGCTGGCCGTCGAGAAGCAGCATCGAGTCGCAACCAACAACCACATCTTGCGGGTAGTCGGAGGCGACGGTTTCGGCCTTGGCTTTTGCCAGAGCGGCGACGCGAGAGGCAGGTGCTTCGTCGCGAAGCGATGCTAAAAGCGCGTCCTCGTCGATATTGGCGGGGCGCAGCAACGGCGACACGCCGCCTGATTCGAGGATCATGCGGCGTGACGGGGACTGCGAGGCTAAAACTAGCTGCATTAGTAGAACGTGACCGTGGAGAACGCACCTGGGTTGTACAGGGTCTGCGCGGCCATACGTGCCTTGGGGGTGCCCCAGAGGTTGGACTCGGCGTCCTTGGTGTTGCGCTTCGCGTCGGACTGCAGGCCGCTGATCACGGCGGTCAGGGCTGCAAGCTCAACGTCGGAAGGGCTGCCCTTGAGGACCTTGAAAATAGGGGAGGTCGAAGTAGACATGGTTGAAATCTCCTTGATTGCTTACAGCGGAATATTACCGTGCTTTTTCGGACGGGGGTGAAGCACCTTGCGCTCGAGAAGCCGCAGACCCTCGACGACCTGCTTGCGAGTCGCGGCTGGCTCGATCACGGCGTCGACGAGACCGGACTCGGCGGCGACATAAGGATTGATGTTGTTGTCGGCATACTCGTCGGCGTCAACACCTAGCTTCTCGGCGGCGGTTGGCGCGTCTGCCAGCGCAATTTGGGCGGTTGGCCAGGCGTAAACGAAGTCCGCGCCCAGGTTCTTGGAGCCCATGAGCACGTACGACGGGCCGATGGCCTTGCGGGTGATCACGGTGACCGTGCCCACCTGCGCCTCGGCGTACGCGTAGGCGAGAGCGGCCGCGCGGGCGGTGACATTGCCGTGCTCTTCCTCGGTGGAAGGGGCGAAACCGGGGGAGTCCACAAACTCGACGATAGGCAGGTTGAACGCGTCGCACATGCGGATGAAACGCGCGGCCTTGTCGGCTGCGGCGCCGTTTAGGCAGCCCGCGAGCGAGGTCGGCTGGTTGGCCAGCACACCGATCGCGCGGCCCGAGATGTGGGCGAAACCAGTGACAATATTGTCGGCGTAGTTTGCCTTGAGCTCGTAGAAATCGCCGTCGGTGACCTTATTAATGATGCCCAGGACGTCATAAGGCACGGAATCGTCGTCGGGCATGAACTCGTCGAGAGTTGGGGCCTCGGTATCCAGCGGGTTCTCCGCGGCGGTGCCGAGCGGGGAGACCGCCTGGTTGTTCACCGGCAGGTAGCTGACCACGTCGCGAGCAGCGGAAATGGCCTCCGCGTCGGTGGCCGCGGTGAGCGAGGCCAGACCAGTGGTCTGCGCGTGCACGTTAGCACCGCCGATAGAGGCTGCGGTGGCCTCGACGCCGGTCACCTTGGACACGACCTCCGGGGTGGTCAAGTGCACGGAGGCATCATCGGTCATGATGACGATGTCCGAGATCGGCACCGTCAGCGATGCCAAAGTAGAGGTATTGCCAGCGACGACGGCGATCTGCGGCACTAGGCCGGACGCCTCGGTGGAGGCGCGCAGGATCTTCGCGTACGCCGCTGCGGTGACAATACCCTCCTGGAAACGAGGACCCGCGGAATCATAAATACCGATCAAGGGCACACCAGTCTTGGTGGCCAGGTCGTAGATTTTCAGGATCTTGTCGGCATAGACCTCGCCGAGCTCACCGTCGAAGATCGTAGGATCCTGGGAGAACACGCACACACGACGACCGCCGATCTGACCGAAGCCAGTGACCACGCCGTCGGTGGAGTACTTCTGGCGATCCATGCCGAACTCTTCGACGCGATGGCGTGCCAGGGCGTCGGTTTCGGTGAAGGTGCCTTCGTCGAGAAGCAATTCCACGCGCTCGCGGGCGGTGGACTTGCCGGCCTCGTGCACGGACTCAACGGCCTCGCTGCCACGAGGTTCCTGCGCCTCCGCCTGGCGGGCTCGAAGATCGGCGAGCTTGCCGGCGGTGGTAGTCAGGTCAGGTTTGGAAGCAGTCATAGTCTCACAGTCTAAAACGAAACTCATAGGGATTGATACTCACAGGCCTCATTTGGGGCACTTATGTGTATCGAGATGTGGGGCGGGAGTGTTACGGGAGGTTTTTGGGTGGTGGGGTTTTGCTTTGCGACGAGGGCGTGGTTGGGGTGGTTATGGTGTTTCGGGTGCAGTGTCTGCCTGAGCTTTGAGAAGCGCTTCCCGCAGTTCGTCGTCGACAGCGTAAATGCCCATTCCGCGGACTCCACGAGTCATAAGGACATTGAGCTGGTTCCTAAGAAGGCCCTGGCTGACATCTTTTTTCACCTTCTGTCCATCGATAGTCAAAGTTCGTTGATGCTTTACGTTCGGGTTTTCGCTGGCATCCGCGTCAAAGACGATTTGGCCGTTTCTATATTTCACTGAAGGCCCAATAATCACGCCCGCATAATTTAGGTCAAACCCTTGGACCGTAAAAATAGATCCGACTTCGTCAACCGTCTGCTCGCGTTCAGCCCACGACATTGCTTTGCCGCCTCTGCCGTAATTTCCCTGGTTGTTCCAAGGAAGCCTGAATGAATCGATCGTGACATCCCATGTGTCGCTGTCTTCCGGTTGGGTTTTTCCAGAAGAGAACTTCCAGTCATACGTTGCAATAAGACGAGACAAGCCCTTTTCTACTTCGGATTCTTCCCCTTTATCGGACTTCTTCTGGATCGTTTCGTGGAGTTTTTGAGGGGAACTGAAAATTTCGATCTTGTACTTATCGTTCGTTGGAATGGGACGGATCGTGCCATTCTGTACGAAATCAGCTATCCAATCCTCGGCGGGCCCGTCGGAGTCAATGCGCATTTGTTCACTGAGCTCAATAATGTTTCCATCGCCCGCACGAAGCTCAAGCGCTTCAAGGTCTTCATCCCTCCAGTATTGGTTTCCAGCCAAGACCTGCATCGGGTCAAAGACCGCGATGACGACGCGGGCTAGTTTTAGGATGTCAACGAGTTGATTATCGCCACGGTAAGACTGTTTACCCTGAGTCCAAAGCAGGTGGGCTTCGTCGATAAGCACGACATCTGCTATTTTATCCGAATTCTGGTGATCGTTGATGAACTTCGTTGGCTTCATCACGCGAGGGTTCTTCTTATTTCCTAAGCCCAATTTCTCTGCAATTTGCGTGTAAACAGTCACTTGTTCGTCGTGATTGACGAGCAGGTATGCGTTGAAATCGTCGGCTAGGCCTGCAGTTTCGTCGCTGTCACGCATCTGAAAAAGGTCATAAAAAACGCTACTGAGAAGTACCGTCTTACCTGTACCGGCTCCACCTTTTACCAGAATCAGCTGAGCTTGATCTTGTGAGCGATCGAATTCGTCGACGGTGAGAGCATTATCAACTGCATCGAGAATTTGAACTTTTGCGCCCACTTGCTGTTCGTTCAATTGGTGAAATGGCGATGCCTTGAAAAGTGCGGATTCGCGAATCATCCGCTCGAGCGGAAATAGTTCAGGATCGTGGTTGCGAAGTTTCCGCCAAATTTCTTGAAATGTCTGGTTGACAAATTCCTGAGTGAAATACTCTGTTTGAATATTTCGGCGGGAGTTGTTTATTTTGACCGAGTTAGCTCCAGCCGATTCGACATCGTCGACGCTGGAGAGAAACAGCATCAAACGATCTTCAATATCCAGTGTCATCGACTTATTGAACAAGGAATGGCCAATTACTAGAATCGTTGAATCGTTGTCACGGAAGGCTTTCCACTTCGCCGACTGCACAAGTTTTGCATCGAAATTTTCTGGCAACAGAAGTACGTTATCTACGTCCTCTTGCCTGAGATCGATCAGGCGAGGGTCAGAAGTAAGGTGAGTCTTTGTCCGCTGGGCAATGTCGTTGGTTTCACCAACATATACTTGGTAACTTCCCTTTGCGCGATGATATACAACGTAGACCGTTGGGTAATTAAGTAATAGCTTTTGGGTTTCTTCGTCTTCTTGTTCAATCGCTTGCAGAAAATCTCGGAGACTTTCAGCTGAGTACGAAAAAGGCCTAACTTCGGCGCGTGTTTTTCCGGAAAGCTTCATTAGTTCTAGTGCATCCTTTCCGGTTACAGCTCGTCGTACTTGGTTGACGAGCCAAAACTCTTCTCTACAGGGTACTTTTGGCGAGTAATTTCGAGTTTCTCTTTGATAAGTGCTTCTGGGGATTCGCCTAAAGAATCTGCGAGGTAATAGGCATACGTCAATACATCGGCTAGCTCAAGCCTGGCCTTGTCGATTCTTCCCTCATCGTCCCACTGGAAACATTCGAGCAATTCAGCAGCCTCAATCGAAATGCTTTTGGCGAGGTTGGCAGGGGTGTGGAACTGACCCCAGTTTCTTTCAATGGAGAACTCTCGTAAGGCTTCGATCACTGAATCTTGCTGCATACAAGGCCACATTAGTCATCTGGCGCTGGAGATGATTGATTTTTGTGGTCAAGTCCTTTTGAGTGGTGTATCCGCCAGCGGTTGACTCAGCGATGAACTGACCGCTGACGGAACAGGATTCCTTACGCCACCAGAGCCTCCTGACCGTCACCGACAACGACGCCGACGCCGTCAGCTGCCCGGGCCTTCGCCAGCATCTCCGCCGTCGAGGACAGCATCGCCAGAGGCATGTACCGACGCTGCTGCATCCAGTCCTCATGCTGCTCAGCCAGCACTGCCCCGACCAACCGGACCACCGAATCACGGTCAGG
>NZ_KB902201.1 GCF_000379425.1 Corynebacterium lubricantis DSM 45231 | reverse complement strand
CGGCGTCGTTGTCGGTGACGGTCAGGAGGCTCTGGTGGCGTAAGGAATCCTGTTCCGTCAGCGGTCAGTTCATCGCTGAGTCAACCGCTGGCGGATACACCACTCAAAAGGACTTGACCCGTGCGCTACCTTGCTCACCGAACAAAAACTGCGCGTCGCTGAAATAACTCAGGTACTCCTCCACATTCAGCGTACAAAAGGCACACTTGAAGCATTGGTCGCGATGGATTCCGCGCGACGGATTTGGCCCAATTTAACCCGTGATCACCTGCATAATCTGGCGTCGCGCTATAAAGACTGCGCCGGAATCCGGGATTATCGCATCACGATTAATAGCTCAGAAGGCTGTATGGATAGCCCTCTTGAAACAATCTCGAGGTTCCGTCTGGCAGAGGCAAAGTTGCCGGAGGTGAAAAAGGTTGAGTTTCAAGCTGAAATTCGCATCTTTCAGTCTGAGCGCGGATGGCATACCTTTTATGTTGATCAGCTGATTAATGGGTACCTGATTAGTGAGATTGACGGCAGGGCAAAATATTCCGGAGAATACGGAAACGCTGCGGAATCAGTACTGAAACAGGAACGGGACCGTGAACGTCTATTGCTCAGTGCAGGCTTTCCAATGATTCGAAGCTACTTCGAATCTCTAAGAGTAGGCCCAGACGGAAATTGCGGTTACGTGAACAGCATTCGTCACGCACTTCAGAAATATCCCTCCCCCGCAGTGCCTCTGCCCCGGGAGATTATTCTGTAGCATCGACCGATCCTTAATTTTGCAGGCAAAACCGGCCCTAAACAGCAAATCGGTAGATACCGCGCAACAACTAATGAGAATTAAGCAGCTTTAGCCAGCGCCGTCTCCACCAGCGTGTCCAGCAGCTCCGCGTAACCAATCCCGTCGGCTGCGAAGACCTGGGGGTACATGGAAATGGAGGTGAAGCCGGGCAGGGTGTTGATCTCGTTGATCACGGGGCCATCTGCGGTGACGAAGAAGTCTACGCGCGATAGACCGGAGCAATTCAGGGCTCGGAAAGCCTCAATCGCCATGGCCTTGAGCTGGCGGGTAGTCACCTCGTCGTAGGGGCCAGGGATCTCGGCCGAGACTGCATCGGAGAGGTACTTGGTTTCAAAGCCGTAGAAGCCCTCGTCGGTGGATTCCGTGCCGATGAGCTTCGCAGGAGAGGAAGCCACGATGCGACCGTCTGGGTATTCCAGCACGCCGACCTCGACTTCATCGCCGACCAGCTCGGCTTCCACGATGACCTTGTTATCGGTCTCGCGCGCAAGAGTCACGGCCGCAGGGAAATCATCCCAGTTGGATACCTTGGTCACGCCAATGGACGAACCACCGTGCGCGGGCTTGACGAAGACTGGCAATCCGAGGCGGGCTTTCTGGTCTTCGGGCAGGATCTCGTCGTCACGCAAAACGGCCTCATCTGTGACCGGGAGATTCTCTGCGACCAGCAGCTTCTTGGTGTATTCCTTGTCCATGCCGCACGCGGACGCGAGCACGCCGGGGCCGACGTAGGGGACGCCGGACATCTCGAAAAGCCCCTGGATGGTGCCGTCCTCGCCGAAGGCGCCATGCATGACGGGGAACACGACGTCGACAGTGGCGACGGTCTCGCCGGTCGAGGCGTCGCAGAGCTCGCCGCGACGCTGCGGATTCACCGACAACATGATCTCGCGGCCCTGCGGCACCTCAGGCAACGAAACACCTGCGACGGGGTCGAGTGCGCCCAAGGTCCAGGTGCCCTCGCGGGTGATGCCCACGGGGACGATGTCGTACTTGGCGGGGTCCAGCGCAGCCATGATGGAACCTGCGGAAATGCACGAGATGGAGTGCTCAGTGGAGCGACCTCCATAAACTACTGCTATACGTATCACGAATACAGCCTACTTTCTCTTACTCAGACTTCTTGGAGCGACCCATCAGGGCGACAATCATTTCATCGACACCGAGGCCTTTGTGGCATACCGCGTACACGGCCTGGGTGATCGGCATTTCCACACCGACGCTGTTCGCGAGGTGAAAGATGCTTCGCGACGAGGTAACGCCCTCGGCAACCTGGCCATGCGTTGCTTCCTTCGCATCCTCGAGCGTGCCGCCGGCGCCGAGCCGGTAACCGAAGGTGCGGTTACGCGACAGGGGCGAGTTACAGGTGGCCACGAGGTCGCCAAGGCCGGCGAGACCGGCGAAAGTGCGCTGGTCGGCGCCCAGTGCCATGCCCAGGCGGGTGATCTCGGCGAGGCCGCGGGTAATCACCGTGGCCAGGGTGTTCTCCCCGAGCCCCTTGCCGGAAGCCATGCCGCAGGCCAGGGCGATGACGTTCTTGCAGGCGCCGGAGACCTCGCAACCAATCACGTCGGTGTTGGTGTACGGGCGCAGGTAGGACGTGGCGCAGGCGGCTTGGACCAGCTTGGCGCGGTTCTCGTTGGTGCACGCGATGACGGTGGCGGCGGGTTGTTCCTCAGCGATCTCGCGGGCCAAGTTGGGGCCCGTGAGCACGGCGATGCGGTCGTCGCTGGCGCCGGTGATTTCGGCGATGACCTGGGTCATGCGCTGGTAAGTATCGGACTCGATGCCCTTGGAAATCGAAACAAGGGTGGCATCCGGCGGGAGCAGCGGAGTCCACACCTTGAGGTTTTCGCGCATGGTCTGGGAAGGAACGGCGAAGACCACAATCGAGGCGCCGTCGAGAGCTGCGGCGGCATCGGAGGTGGCGGAAATGGATTCCGGCAGCGTGATTTCTGGCAGGTAGTCGGGGTTAACGTGGGTCTGGTCGATGGTCCGGGCGAGCTCGTCGCGACGCGCCCATAACGTCACGGTATTGCCCGCGTCGGCGAAGACTTTCGCCAGAGTAGTTCCCCAGGAGCCAGCTCCCATCACCGCAACATTGACCATTTAGTGTTCCCTTCAGAAATATTTATTGCTGCTTATCCTAGTTGAGATAGCGCGCGTGGCTTGAGTGCGCCACAATAAGAAGTTATGGGCAAGAGAAACGCGCTACACGAAACCGATAAAGACGTCCTCGGTGAAAAGCTGGTCACCGGCCGGCTCCAGATCATTCCGTCGAAGCCCGGCAAGGAGTTCAAGCGGACAACGCTGGCTGCCGGGGCTGTGCTGTGGCGCGACAATGAGCAGGGTGAAAAGGAAGTCGCCTGCATTCATCGCCCGCATTACGACGATTGGTCGCTGGCCAAGGGCAAAGTCGACCCCGATGAGTCGCTGCCGGTCACAGCCGTGCGTGAGATCTTCGAGGAAACCGGCTACCACGTGCGCCTGGGCAAGCTGTTGGGTCGCACCGTCTACCCGGTGCTCGATCGCACGAAGGTGGTCTATTACTGGACCGGCGAGGTGCTCTCCGGCGAATTCACCCCGAACGACGAGGTCGACGAAATCCGCTGGCTGCCCATGGAACAGGCCCAAGAGATCATGACCTACGACCTCGACCGTGAGGTACTGGTCAAGGCGCAGAAGCGCTTCAATCTGCCTGCCACCTCGCGGATCTTGTACGTGCGCCACGCCAAGGCCCATGATCGGGCAAAGTGGAACGGCGACGACAATCTGCGCCCGCTGGAGAAGAAGGGCCGCCGCCAGGCCGAAATGCTCGTGCCAATGCTCACGCCTTTTGCTCCGACCAGGGTATTTTCCGCGGAGCCAGATCGCTGTGTGCACACCGCGGAGCCACTTGCCGACGAGCTTGGGGTGGACGTGGTCGTCGATAAGCGCTTCGGCGACGAGTACTGGCTGGAGCACATGGTCGAGGCGCAACAGGCGTTCATGGATGTGGTGAATCTGGGCGGAACCAGCGTAATTGTGGGCCAGGGCCTGGCCATCCCGGACATGATCGCGTGGCTTTCGGCGAATGGTCGCCTGCCCATCGATGGGGAGATCAAGGCGAAGAAGGGCTCGGTGTGGTCCCTGTCCTTCCACAATGGTGAGCTCACCGGCGCCGATTACATGCCGAGCGCTCTGCCTGTGCGTTAAAGCTAGATCCAGCCGCGATCGCGCGCGATAGTAAACGCCTCGAAGCGGTTCTGCGCGCCCAGCTTGGTCATCGCACTGGAGAGATAATTGCGCACCGTGCCCGCTGCCAAAAAGGTCTGGCGAGCGATATCTTCCACGGAGCCCCCGGCGCCGGCGGCCGCAACGACGTCGGTCTCGCGCTCGGTCAGTGGCGACTCCCCTGTCGAAATCGCCAGGGCTGCCAGCTCGGGATCAAGGTAGCGCCTACCCGCGTTGACGGCGCGGATCGCCGCGGCGAATTCCTGGGCCGTGGAGGTCTTCGGCAGAAACCCCAGGATGGCAGCCGAGAGTGCCCGTTTGAGTTGGCGCGGCCGGCCATGGGAGGTGACAACCATGGCTTTGGCATCCGGGCTGAGTTCGTGGATGCGGGCCACGGCGTCGATGCCGTCAATACCGGACATCTGCAGGTCGGTGACAATCACGTCGGCCACCGGCTGGTTGGTGGTCAGTTGCTTCTGCCACCACTCGACGAGTTCCTCGCCGGAACCGAGCACGGCGATCACCTCGATGTCCTCCTCCAACCCGATGAGCGTGGCCAGGGAGGAGGCCACGAGGGATTCGTCGTCGACGATGACCGCATGGATAGCCACGTGAGACCTCCTAAAATTCCAGGCGCGCGGTGAAGTGCGCGCCGTCTCTTTGCAAGCTTATCGACGAGCCACTCGCCCCAGCACGGCGCTGTAGCGCACTCATCCCCCCGGCGCGCCCGATATCTCCCGTAACTCCGTCGTTGACCACCTCGACGACAGTTGGCTCGAGGGTAATAGTTGTGTGGGTCGCGTGGGCGTGGCGCAGAATATTGGTCGCGGCCTCCCTAATGAACCAGGCCGCCAGTTCGCGGTTGGGTTCGGCGATGTCGAAGGCTCCCCCGCGGATCGTGGTCTGGATTGCCGCGTTGGACAATAGCGAGCGCGCGCCTTCAATCTCCGTGGCGAGGTTGATCGTACGATACCCGTCAACCACCTCGCGCATCTCGGCCATGGATGTTTTGGTCAGGGCTTGGAGCTCGGCGAGCTCGGAGTCGAGGCGGTCGTCGTTACGCGCTGCGAGCGCACGGGCAAGCTCGGCCTTGACCGACATCGCGGCGAGGTGCTGCCCTAAAGTGTCGTGGAGTTCCTGGGCGAAGCGGAGCCGTTCCTCGGAGACTTTGAGGGCGGATTCGAGGTAGCGGGCGCGCTCGGCTTCCTTGACTACGTTGACGGACCAGATGGACAGCAGGATCACGACGAAGATGAAGAAGGAAAATGTCGCGATGGTCCAGGACAAAAACACCCCGACTATGAGGAATAATGCGGCGATCAACCACCAGCGGTGCTTCATCCACGGGATGACGGCGGAGGCGAGAATCACGGCTCCTCCGCCGACGAAGGACGCGCCGGCGAATGCCCAGTGGCCTGCGGAAAATTCGACGAGGAGTGCTCCGGCGAGCACCGCCACCGTTGAGACGATGGCGGTTGTGAGGCGCCACGGGCGGACGCTGGCGCGGGGCCGGTTGCTCCACACGGGGTCGAGTTCGGTGACAATGAGCCCGAATACCGTCAACCCGATGAGCACGACGCACGAGAGGATGACGGCCGGGTGGGAGAAGTCGACTTCGACGCCTGTGACGATCATGCTGTCGAGCAGCACGAGGACCATAATGCCCACGATCATGAGGTGCACGGAAGCGCGGAAGTAGAACACGAATCGTTCTACGGAATCCATTTGCTTCCATGTGTTCATCCCCAACATGTTGCCTACTTTATCTGCGTGTTAGTCGCGGTGGGAGTCCCAGCGCATGGTGGTTTTTGCCCAGTAGGCGGTGGCGACCGACCAGGCGATGACGGCGAGGATGGCAGGCCAGGCCTCAGAAAGCGTATCGACGAATCCCGCGTGGACTTCCCCTGCGCGATCCAGTCCGGACCAGCCGAGATAGGTTAGGTCTGAGATTGCTGCGAACGGGGTCAGTGCGATGATGTCGGCGATGTTCTCAGGGAACATTGAGCGGATGGATTGCTGGGACAACATGGCCAGGCCCATGACTGGCAGCGACGAGATCTGGGCGGCCTCGGCGTTGCGGGTATAGGCTGCGGTGACCAGGGCCAGGCTGGAGGCGATGACCAGCCCGCCGAGCATGGCCACGGTAAGCAGCAGGAAGTTGACAGGGGCGCTGCCGGAGAGAATGCCGATCACGGTGGCGAAGGCCAAGAAGGACAGCAGCGTGACTATCGCTCCCGGGGTGCAGATGGCCAGGATGATGTTGGCGTCGGTGGCCTCCCCGGTACGCAGGCGCTTGAGTACGCGCTCGTCGCGGCGCGTGGCCACCATCGACAACACCGAGTAGAACTGCACGAATGCGAGCGCGAGCAGGACGAAGATTTCCATGCTCACTGCCGCCGGGAAGTTTGCCGGGAAGTCCGCGGCGATGGCGGCGTAGAGCCCATACATGGTGCCGGCGAATCCGGCCGGGAAGACGAGACTGGTGAATAGCAATGTGGGGTTGCGGAAGAATTGTTTCGTTTCGGCCCTAGCTAGCGACGAGGTGCGGGAGTAGTTGGAGGATGTGGTTTCTGGGGTGCGGGTTTGGATGGTCATGATTATTGGTCCTTTCCTGCGATGTCGAGAAAGACTTGTTCGAGGCTGGCGACGTCGGCGCTGAAGCCTTCGAGGGTGATGTTGTTGTCTTCTGCCCAGTGGAGAATGGTGAGAACGTCTGCTTGGAGGTTGTCGGTGCTGATCGAGATGGCGTTGCCGTCGCGGGTGATAGCTGTGCCCGGCAGATGTGGCAATGGGGCTTCCGGTGCTCGGAAACTAATGCGAGCACTCGAGTACTCGGCGATTTCAGAAAGTGAGCCCTCGATGTGGATTGTGCCCTTGTGCATGATGGAAATGCGGTCGCATAGGTACTCTGCTTCTTCCAGGTAATGGGTGGTAAGCACCATGGTGACGCCCTCTGCTTTGAGTTCGCGCAGGAGCTTCCACACGTTGCGACGCGATTCCGGGTCGAGGCCTGTGGTGGGTTCGTCGAGGAAGAGCAGGCTGGGGTTGCCCACCAGCGCGCAGGCGAGGTCGAGGCGACGCTTTTCTCCTCCGGAGAGCGAGCCCACTTTGATGGTGAGCCTGTGTGCGAGGCCGACCCGGTTGAGCACGTCGTCGATAGGCAATGGCGACGAGCACGTGCCCGCCCACATAGTCATGGTTTCGTGGACGGTGAGCTGGCTGGGCAGGCCGCCGTCTTGTAGCACGATGCCCGTGTGGCGGCGGACCTCTTGGCGCTGCGTGATGGGGTCCATGCCGAGGACTGTGACGCTGCCGGCGGTGGGTGCGGCGAGGCCTTCGAGGATTTCGAGTGTGGAGGTTTTGCCCGCGCCGTTGGTGCCCAGCAGGCCGTAGACCTCGCCGCGCGCGACGGAGAAATCGATCGCATCGACGGCTGTGTACGTTTTCTTCTTGGTGCCGTAAGTGCGGGTTAATCCGCGGACGGTGATGACGTCAGCGGAGACGGTGTCGGTGAGAGTACGTTGCGGTGCAGTTGCCGTATTCATGAGTGCGCCTTTCAATGGACTTTTTCTGTGCTACTTCCACTATCGCGGGAAGGTAAAAGTCCAGGTAGGGCCATTCGTCATGAAGCGAGGCGGGCGATGTCACTGAATATTCATGACAAATGTCATGAGGCATGCAAAAACCCGCCGCACCGGGTGGGTGTGGCGGGAAAGCTCTCCAAGCTTTGGAGTGTTAGGAGGAAGCGACTGCAGGCTTAAACGCCGGGCGCTTCGCCTCGTAAGCGTCGATCGCGTCTTCCTCGCGCAGGGTCAGGCCGATGTCATCGAGGCCCTCCATCAGGCGCCAACGGGTGTAGTCGTCGATCTCGAAGGTGTAGGTGTTCTCGCCGACGATGACCGTGCGGTCCTCCAGGGAGACGGTGGCCTCGAGGCCTGGCTCGGCTTCGAGCTGCTTCCAGATCAGCTCGATGTCGGACTCGCTCATGATGCCCGCGAGCAGGCCGGCCTTGCCGGAGTTGCCTCGGAAGATGTCGGCGAAGCGTGGGCTGAACACGGCCTTGAAGCCGTAGTCCATCAGGGCCCAGACGGCGTGCTCGCGCGAGGAGCCGGTGCCGAAGTCAGCGCCAGCGAAGAGCACGGAGCCGTTCTTGTATGGCTCCTGGTTAAGAACGAAGTTCTCATCCTTCTTGCGCCAGTTAGCGAACAGGCCGTCTTCGAAGCCGGTGCGGGTAACGCGCTTGAGGTACACGGCTGGGATGATCTGGTCGGTGTCCACGTTGGACGACTGCAGTGGCACGCCAACGCCGGTGTGAGTGGTGAATTTCTCCATGGTCTCTCTCCTAGTTTGTTGTCGTGGTTTACAGGTCTGCCGGGCTGGACAGGTGGCCGGTGATTGCGGTTGCTGCTGCCACCAGTGGGGAGACCAGGTGGGTGCGACCGCCTGGTCCCTGGCGACCCTCGAAGTTACGGTTCGAGGTGGACGCGGAGCGCTCGCCTGGCTTGAGCTGATCCGGGTTCATGCCCAGACACATGGAACAACCGGCAGTGCGCCACTCGGCACCGAACTCGGTGAAGATCTTGTCCAGGCCTTCTTCTTCCGCCTGCTGCTTGACCAGCGTGGAGGAAGGAACGACCATCATGCGGGTGTCTGCCGCGATCTTCTTGCCCTTGAGCACGGAGGCTGCTTCGCGCAGGTCCTCGATACGCGCGTTGGTGCACGATCCCAGGAAGACGGTGTCGATCTTGATGTCGCGCAGCGGGGTGCCGGCCTTCAGATCCATGTAGGCCAGCGCCTTTTCTGCAGCGGCCTTAGCTTGATCGTCGCCGAAGGACTCTGGGTCAGGCACAGACTCGGACAGTGGCAGGCCCTGGCCTGGGTTGGTACCCCAGGTGACAAATGGGGTCAGGGCGGAGCCGTCAATTTCGACGACGGTGTCGAATTCCGCGCCTTCGTCGGTAGGCAGCGTCTTCCAGTACGCCACTGCCTCGTCCCAATCCTTACCCTTTGGTGCGAACTCGCGGCCCTCAACGTAATCGAAGGTCTTTTGATCCGGTGCGACCATGCCGGCGCGGGCACCTGCCTCGATGGACATGTTGCACATGGTCATGCGTGCTTCCATGGACAGCTTCTCAATGGCCTCGCCGCGGTACTCAATGATGTGGCCCTGGCCGCCGCCGGTGCCAATCTTCGCGATGATCGCCAGAATCAGGTCCTTAGAGGTCACACCAGGCTGCAGTTCGCCAGAGACGTTAATAGCCATGGTCTTAAAGGGCTTCAGCGACAAGGTCTGGGTAGCCATGACGTGCTCAACCTCGGAGGTACCAATACCCATAGCAATGGAGCCAAACGCGCCGTGGGTGGAAGTGTGCGAGTCACCGCAGACGATGGTCATGCCCGGCTGGGTAATGCCCAGCTGTGGGCCCACGGTGTGCACGATGCCCTGCTGGACATCGCCCATGGGGTGCAGGCGCACGCCGAACTCCGCACAGTTATTACGCAGGGTTTCCACCTGGGTGCGCGAGGTGGCCTCGCGGATCTCCAGCAAGGAGCCCTTTACAATGCCCTCGGTAGGAACGTTGTGGTCTTCGGTAGCCAGGTGCAGTTCTGGGTGGCGCATCTTGCGGCCCGTCATGCGCAGCCCGTCGAAGGCCTGCGGGGAGGTCACTTCGTGGAGCAGCTGGAAGTCAATGTAAATCAGGTCTGGTTCGCCGTTTTCGCCCTGCTTAACAACGTGGTCGTTCCAGACCTTCTCGGCCAGTGTCAATGGCTTGTCCGCCATGGTCATCTCCTTCATTACCTCACCCAGTTTCCCATTAAGTGAGATGCTATTATCCGGCATATGGGAAAGTATAGCGTAGAATCCGGAATTCAGGTACTAGATCGTTCAATTTCGATTTTGCATGCCGTATCCAGCGGACCAATGACCCTCGCCGAGCTCTGCGAGACCACCGGAATCCCCCGCGCCACCACCCACCGACTCGCCACCGCACTTGAGACGCACCAAATGCTCATCCGCACCAGCGACGGCAAATGGGAGGTCGGCCCCACCCTCAACCAACTGGCGGGAACCGCACCCTCGCGACTGATCTCCATTGCCACACCTATTATGGCCACCCTGGTCGACACCACCGGCGAATCAGTCCAGCTCTACCAACTCACCGGCCATACCCGCACGTGCATCGCCGCACAAGAACCACCGATCGGCCTCCAAAACACCGTCCCCGTCGGCTCGCAGCTGCCACTCACCCACGGTTCGGCCGCCCGCATCTTCGCGGCGTTTACCTCGCTTCACGACGAGCCCTTCTCCGAAACCGACCTTGACGCGGTTCGCGGGTCCGGCTTAGCCGAGTCCGTCAGCGAGCGCGAAGTGGGCCTGGCCAGCGTCTCCGCCCCCATCTTCGATAATTCTGGCACCCTTGTTGCGGCCTTGTCTGTTTCTGGTCCTGCCGAGCGCCTGCGTCCGTCGCCCGCGGCGAAGTGGGGCAAGGAGCTACTCCGTGCCGCGGAACGGGTCTCTGCTGAGTTATAAGGAATTAAATTCACGCAGGCAGCATCGGCCTCAATGCCCAAAAGGGCGGGAAGTCGGCCTAAATCGCTCAAATATATTCAGCCCACGCTAAAGCCCTCCACAAAGATGTCTGAATTTAATAGACCGAATGGTATAGTTCTTCCAAGATAAGCGCGTACTTAGCGGTCTATCAAGAACGAGGAATCTTTAGAACTATGCCACTTACAGCACCTTCCATTGCCATCATTGGCCTTGGACCCCGCGGCGTATCCACACTGGAGCGCCTCATTGCACGTCTCAATACGGTGGACAATCCACCGGAGCGTCTCGTGCTCCACCTCATTGACGACGCACAGCATGGCGGCGGCAAGGTGTGGGACATCAACCAGACCAAGGCACTGTGCATGAACACCTTCGCCCACGGCATGACGCTGTTCGCGGAGCCAGGGGCAACGGTGGAAGCACCTGTTATTGAGGGGCCAACTATCTACGAGTGGGTTCGCCTCCACCTCGGCGATACCTCCGAGGTCTCCCCCGAGAAGCTCGCCTTCGTCGAGAAGCATCCTCTCCAGCCCGAGGTCAACGAGCGCTTCAGCGACGAGGAACTCGGCGCGATCCGCCCCGAGTCCTACCCGCACCGCGCCCTCTACGGCTACTACCTGCTATGGTTCTTCCACTCCATCCTCAAAGACGTGCCCGAATGGGTCACCGTTGTGCAGCACAAGGCCCGCGCCACCAACATCCATGCGGTTGACGACCACGACGTGATCACCCTGGACAACGGCGAGGACGTCACTGCCTCTGCCACGATCGCTGTGACCGGCTGGCAGAACCAGGGCATGGGTGAGCAAGAAAAATGGATCAAGCACACGCTGGAGACCCACCCGAACCTGAATTGGATCCGCGCTGATAACCCGATTGAGCAGGATATTGACTCGATCAAGGACAACGAAAACGTCCTCGCGCGCGGCCTCGGCATGGGCTTTTTCGACGTGCTGATCATGACCACCACCGAGCGCGGCGGGCAGTTCGTCGACGACGAGAATGCCTCCGGCGGGGTGCGCTACATTCCTACCGGCAAGGAACCCACCTTCTACGCCAGCTCGCGTCGCGGCTACCCCTTCATGCCACAGTCGGATGACGGAGGCCTTCCTCCGGCAGCTGAAATCCCGCGTTTGAAGAAGGTTGTTGCACAGCTTTCGTCGCGAAGCGGACGCCGTTCCATCGACTACGACGTCGAGGTCTGGCCGGCCGTACTGCGCGATGCCTACCACGCGTATGTGAAGACGCTGGCGCGCGTCGAGCCTGAGGCGCTGAAGGCGGACCTAGATACGATTGTCGCAGCTATCGACGATGCCGAGATCGACGCGAGCGTGGTGTTCAACGGCGTGACCGCGATGGACGATGTGATTACGCAGTACACCACGAAGCGCTTCTCGCTGCTGCGCTGGTTGCACCTGATCCCGGCGACCTTCGACAACACCGAGGAACTCACGGCATACCTCGTGCAGCGCATGCAGGAAGATCTCAGCGATGCCGAGGCAGGACAAGACAGTCCGGTCCGTGCGGCGCTGTGGTCGATTGGTTTTTCGCGCAAACCGACGCAGGTGCTCGGCGCGGAAGGCCGGTACACGGTGGAATCTCGGCACCACATGTTCGACAAGGCCATCGCGCTGGGCCAGCTGGCGTGCTCCGGTCCTCCAATCTTCCGTACGCGCCAGCTACTGGCACTTGTCGACGCCGGCGTTGTGCGCTTCATCGGCGCACATCCATTCCTGGATACCGATCGCCACACCGGCGAGTGGACGATGAGTTCGCCTTCGTCGGGCGGGGTGCGCTACAAGGGCACCACGCTTCTCGACGCTTGGGTGAACAAGCCTGACTACCGGCGCAAACCAGTGGAATCGCTCAGCCTGAATCTCGTGGAGAAGGATCGCGTGCGCCTTTTCACCGACGTGGCGGAAGACGGCACCGAGCTGCCTACAGGTTCCGTGGAGCAGGACCCGCAGACCCGTCGCGTGATCAATCCCGACGGCGTGCAGGATCCACGCCTGCACATGGTGGGCATTCCGGCGCACTCGCAGTACCCGGACACCACCATTTCCCCTCCGATCCCAGGTACCGATCCCTGGTTCATTCAGGAGACGGATAAGGCGGCCAACAGCGCAGCCACCATCGCGCTTAGTTCAGTCGCAGTGAACCAATCAGTCTAGCAATATTATTCAACTAGGACTATGGTGAACACCGTAGTTTTACCAAAGACTTTTACAAGGAGTACAGATGTCTGACCTCACCCCAAAGCACAACGACGGCGAAGTTCTGGAGCCAATCGACAAGGACAAGCTGGCAGCGCTGCGCCAGAAGAACATCGATAACCCAGAAGGCGGCCGCCGCACCATCAAGACCCACACCGAGGCAGACGGCTACTTCCGCAACTACACCCAGATCCGCGATCTGGATCCAGTTCTGGTTTCCGAGCCACCAGCACTGCTTGGCGACGACTCCGCGCCAAACCCAACCGATACCGCACAGGCCGGCCTTGCTGCATGCATCTCTGTGGGTATCCAGGCAATTGCTACCCACCGTGGCGTGAACCTGACCAAGATCAACATCGACATCGAGTCCGACATCGACATCTCCCCTGTCTGGGGCGTCGGCGACCTCACCGAGGACAAGCGCCCAGGCGTGTCCGACGTGCGCGTGTCCGTTGACCTGGACGGCGACGCTGACCGCGAAACCCTGCAGAAGATCGTGGATGACGCGATCCAGTGGTCGCCAGTGGTAAACACCTACACCCGCCCAGCGAACCTGACCCACAAGCTGGTCTAGTTCCGGCCTTTAAGCCCGGTTGCTCGATATTGATTATCGAGCAACCGGGTTTTTCATGTGCGTTTGACATCTCAGGCACTACCCTTGGGCACTATGAAGAAGATCTGGACCTTACCCGCAGTCACACTTCTCGCCGCAGGCGCTCTCACCGCGTGCGGGACCGATACTGCCCAGGAACCGGAGGCCGCACCCACACCCATCGAGGTGACGTATAACCACTACGTTGCCATCGGCGATTCCTACGCAGCTTTGGGTTCCCGCGACGCGGCAACAAGCGGCCCCGAGACCTGTCTGCGCTCCGCAGACAACTACCCCGCCCTAATTGGGCAGCATGAGCGCGTCGAGGTCACCGATGATTTGTCCTGCTCGGGCGCCGTCACAGACGATGTTGTGGCTCCCAGTGGCGAAGGCGAAAACATGATCGCACCACAGGTCGATGCGCTTAGCCCAGAAACAGATCTGGTCACGGTATCGATTGGGGGCAATGACATCAATTTCCCGGTGTTCGCGCAGTGCTTCCAGGACGCAATCCTCTCGGGTGAGCAATCGGACTGCTCGGATGAGTACGACAACGCGGAGCTGCTCGCAGGTGTCGACGAGAAGTTAGCCAACGTCTACTCCACCATCACCGAACGCGCCCCAAGCGCCTATGTGTACGTCACCGGATACCTGCCGCTGCTCAGCGCGGAGGGCGAGTGCACCGATGCCGCCTTCGTTTCCGAAGCGGACCGCGCGTGGGCCGTTGACTTGACCAATCAGCTCAACGAACACATTGCACAGGTCGCGGGCGAACATGGGTTGGCCTTCGTCATGCCGGAAAATGCCGAAGACCATACTGTCTGCGCTGCCCCCGAGGAGCGCTGGACTGACCTGACCGGTATTGACACCGATGGCTACCCTATGCACCCCACCCCACTCGGCCAAGAAGCCATGGCCGATGCGGTGATGGAAAAGCTTTAGAAGCCGAGCGCAGGCCCGATGGTGGTGGTCCAGCTGCGACGCATCTGGTCCTCAAAAAGCCCCCAGGTATGGGTGCCTTCGGCAAGCGGATAGAACTCCACGCTGACTCCGGCTTCCCGGGCACGGTCAACAAAGTGCGAGGAACACACATACGACGCCGCCTCGATTCCTGCCTGCGGGTTACCGACGCGCGAGGAATAGTCCGGGCCATCGACCGGCCCGGGCGTTCCCTGAGCAGCGCCGACAAACACCTCGGTGTTCTGCAAACGATCAAGGTGTAGCACCGGCGAGTGTGCCGCCCACGCTGGGTCGCTAGAGCCGCCCCACATGTTGTCGGGGTCCGCGTCATTCAAGCTCAGGGCGAAACGGGCGAAGGCTTGGCCTGCGACACCGGTTGTTGAAGGACAACCTGAATACGACGCCGCAGCCCTAAACCGCGCGGGTTCTAAGGAGGCCAGCTCGATGGCCGGACCGCCCGACATGGAAATCCCGCCAATTGCGTCCTGGCCAGTTCCGTGGAACAAATCGTCGACAAGCGGTGGTAATTCTTTGGTCATGTACGTGGTCCACTTGTTGTCGCCCGTGGTGGGGTCGAAGCGGTACCAGTCGGCCTGCATTGAGGAAGTCGCCCCTTTCGGCGTGACCACATTGACTAGTTTGTCCGCGAAGAACTCCTGGTAGTTCGATGAGTTGTACCAGCTCCAGCCGCCGCGCGCGCCGTCGGCACCCATCATGAGGTAGAAGGTGGGACGCTCCGCGGTGTTGTCGGGGCCGCCGGGCAGGTAGATGTCGTTGGTAACAATCCGGTCCATCGACGGCGAGTACACGTCGAATTCGTAGACATCGCCCTCGAGGTGTCGAATGCCCCGGAACTCGCCGACACCAGCATTCTCGGAGGGGAAAGTCTGGCTGACATCGCTGCTGCCGAGACTGGAGTTCAGCTCGTAGAGCGCGGAGCCGAGTGGGCCTTCGGCAAGTTCGGAGGAGGATACTGCCGGCCCGGAGGACAGCGGCACGTCCGAGGACAGGCTCGAGGCGGCGGCCGCTGCGGAAGCGGCGTCGATCGCGCTCGATCCGGTAGTTGGGTAGTCGCCGTGAGGGCTTTCGCTTGACGACGATTCACTCGCCCCGGCCAGCGTCTGTGCCGTAAGTGCGAGTGCGGTGAACAAGGCGAGGCCAAAGGTCCCACGGCTGATTTTTCTCATGGAGACACTTTAGTTTATGGAGTGAAACTAAAACAAGGAAAAACCGCATCCACGGGGGTTGTGGATGCGGTTTTCTGAACCCGTCTGAAAGGAACGGACTCTACTGCGGAGCTAAGTCATCTTGCGGAGGTTTCTCTAATCCGGGTTCGTGCTTACCCGTAACTACGTCCGCGGTTTTATAAGTGGGTGACGTGCATATTTACAGTGGAGTTCATTCACTTTTCAAATCTTCAGGCAACTGATACCTCTGGTATTTCTCGGGCGTAAGCTCCTTGACTTCTCGCATATCTGGCGAATCTGAAGTTTGGATTATGGCTATGCCGCGATCAGCCCTCGGCGTACCGGGTGCTCAGCTTGGCTGAAATAAGTGTTGTCACTTACTGCCATCTAGTCTCCTTTCGGCCTCTTGGTTCAGGTGCACGATGTCTAGGCTCTACCCTGCTTTACATGTGTTGCGGGGGGCTTTGACTTCGTACTTCCGACTCTATGCTGCGCTTTATGCGAAGTGAACCAATTCCACGAAACACACCACTGGTTATAACCCGACCTGTTCGATAGTGTGTGCGTATCGCTACGATTGGCCATTCTGGTAGGGGTTATCCTTAGCCTTCTTTGCAAGTTTTTCTGCAGGCACTACGCAGAATTGTTCATGGCAAACTGCCACAGCGCAACGTCTAAAAGTCGCAAGCTTGGTTCATGATTCGTAAGGATTGGTTTATCTCTGCCGTTTGGAGCAATCTCCGAAGCGTCGCCGTTTCTATTCGAATTTGACCTTCATTCGTGATCACTCGATAGAGCTGCTATTAATTCCCAGAATAGAGTGACCTTTCGATACCAAAATACTTAATCACGACGCAGTCGGATATCGAAAAGCTCAATCCGTTTTACCGCCAACAATTTAGAAGCGGATACTAAAGGATTCAGTGACCTTTTCCGGACACGGAGACCTAGTCAATTCCGAAACTTTCAAGATCCTCTCATCACGTCGAAGTCGGAATTTTTGCATCCGCGAGCGGGATAGAGGGAATGGTCCCGGGAAGTTGAGTCGTCTCCTCCACGTTTTTCGAATCCATTAAGAATCGCTTTGCGCCAAATGCTTCTAGATAGATACTGAAGGAACGTTCGGCAAACAAATCCCTCATACTACTCCCTAACTTTTCGGTTCTCGGTAACTGAGTAAAGCAAGTTCCTCAATCGTTGAGTTTAAAGAAGTGGTAGCTATTTGCGTTGCTGAAGGCCGACAAATCTAGGAGAACCGACTCGCCGTTTGCATCGGCCCGTGCAGTGGTAATTGGGGAATATACCAGTAGCTCATGATCTTGGTTCACAACCGCAAATTCATGATTCTTACCTGCCAAGAATTCTCACCAATATAGTTGTGAAAGTCATATATAGTAGTCGTCCAACAAATCAGGGTTGCGTCCAATAGTGTGGTGTACAGCTACCGCCTGGTGAACCCCCCCTGCCGACCAGCAAGGAGACCACCGCGGTACCTTTCGACTCAGCTCCTACACATCCTCGAAAGGACACCAACGATGGCCTCCGCGCCCAATCATATCGACCCCACCGGATACCTCGACGACCTGCTGGCCCAAGCCTCACCCGATCTGATGCGCCAGATGCTCCAGGACACCATCAACCTCCTGCTGTCCGCCCAAGCCGACCAGGTCTGCGGCGCCGAATACGGCACCACCAGTG
>NZ_KB902200.1 GCF_000379425.1 Corynebacterium lubricantis DSM 45231 | reverse complement strand
CAATGTCGTGGGGATCTTCCCTGACCGTGATTCGGTGGTCCGGTTGGTCGGGGCAGTGCTGGCTGAGCAGCATGAGGACTGGATGCAGCAGCGTCGGTACATGCCTCTGGCGATGCTGTCCTCGACGGCGGAGATGCTGGCGAAGGCCCGGGCAGCTGACGGCGTCGGCGTCGTTGTCGGTGACGGTCAGGAGGCTCTGGTGGCGTAAGGAATCCTGTTCCGTCAGCGGTCAGTTCATCGCTGAGTCAACCGCTGGCGGATACACCACTCAAAAGGACTTGACCCCCATGTCCACTGTAGAACTTCGGGTCTGGCAATTCTTCAAGCCAAATGAAAAACCGGTTCCACTATCGGTGCGGGGCAACACCGTTGAGTTGCCGGACGAACTGATCAATACTGGACCGCTAGTAATTGATGCCAAGGAAGTTAGTTTCCTCTCACTTTGGGACCCCTCTCGCCCGTCTGCTGAATCTATTCTCCTTGACGATGGCACTCAGAGCCCCTGGACTACTAGCGTTCCTAATCGCTGGATGTTCCTGCCTTTCAAGAGTCGTCAACTTTTTGGCGACGATTTGCGAGATATTTGGCAAGCCCGGTGGGGGCTGTCCCCACTGTTTGGACAGCACAACAACCTGCTCAAGGACTTTAGAAAGGTAACTTCAGACTATCTGCACCAGAACCCACGGGATTCACTGAGTGTTCTCAATCGAACGGGCTTTAGCCAATCCGATCAGTTAGAAGCGTTGATCACATCCGGGTTAACAACGCGGAGTTTCCAAACGGATCAGACTGGTGGCGATATTCATTCGGTACCTTGGATTGGCTTGATCCAGGAACTCAACGACGTGGTGACTTTATCGAAGCGTGGGACCGATGAAACAGCTTCTTCCGAATGGGCCGAATCTGAGCACTACATTCGATCCCTCGGAAGTACTCAATTATGGGATGTTCTGCAGGGTAATAACTCCGGTGGGCAGATTGTTGAGCGCAATCTCGGTCATTTGGAGCGCTTCAATCTCAACGATTCAGAGGGAATACGCGAACTGCGGAAGAAGGTTAGCAGCAAGATTGATGAGGAGAAGCTCGTCTCGTCGCGAAGCTATCTTCGAGCTGTATCAGAGCTGATCGAGAAGGAGCCGTCTCTGCGCAGGCAAGCCGGGGATATAGCGAAACTCTATGGAGAAATGAGCAAGTTCAACTACCTATTGCGTGACCTCGAGGATCCTCTGTTGAGCCGTGCGACTGCGTCCCTTGGTGTCCTCACTGAGGACATCAAAGGTCAGACATGGCCGTTCATTCTTGATATTTCTTTTACTCTGGCGTTACTAGCCCGCATGGTTGCTCATGGCATCCTGCGCTCATTCCCGACGCTTGCAGCACATCGCAATACCTGGGCCGCTATTTCAAGAATTTCACCATCACTAACAGCACACGACTTGGTGCTCGCAGAAGCAATCGTTTTGTCGTCGAAGAACGTAAAGGGATAGAAAATGAACGACTTTAGCTCTCTATTTCACGGCTCCGCTCCACAACTGACACCAGAGGAGCAGGCAGAAAAAGAAGATGTTGCAATTTCGGCGCATTTTTCCGAGATCAATATCGATCCCATCGTCACCGCGGATCACATTTCGAAAGACTATCGTCGTTATCTGAAAACCTTCATTAACCCGGCTGAACCGGAGATTGCGCAGGAGCTGAGTCGCGCCATCGATGATTCACCGGTGCTGGATAAGGGCCCTATCCTTCAGTTGTCACCGGCGTATGCCACGGGACGTACGCCACAGCAGCTTATCGACGAACGCATCTTAACTCCGGGCTTTGCCAAGTTGAATGCGGAGATTCCGCTCAATCGAGCACTATACAAACATCAGGAGAACGCGCTCCTCAAGGCCAAAGACGATCGTAATCTGATTGTTTCCACCGGTACCGGTTCGGGTAAAACAGAGAGCTTCTTAATCCCGATCGTGGACGAACTCTTGCGTGAGCAAGCCCAAGGCACGCTCGGGCCGGGAGTGCGCGCGCTATTGTTATACCCAATGAACGCACTGGCTAATGACCAGGTCAAGCGCTTGCGTTCGCTGCTCGCTGATACGCCGGAGATTACTTTCGGCCGCTACACGGGTGAAACTAAGCAGACCACGAAGGAAGCCATCCAGCAGTACAAGGCTCTCAACGACGGCGCCATTCCGCTGGAAAACGAGCTGATTAGCCGCGAGCAGATGCAGCAGGCTCCTCCTCATATTTTGCTTACCAACTACGCCATGTTGGAATACCTGCTCCTGCGGCCCAAAGACACTCCGCTATTCGACGGCGAGTTCGCCCAAGACTGGAAGTTCATTGTCATCGACGAGGCTCACGTCTACGCGGGTGCGCAGGGTTCAGAGGTGGCCATGCTTCTGCGCCGCGTCCGTGACCGTGTCGCCCACGACCAACCGCTGCAGTGCATTGCCACGTCCGCGTCCCTCCAAGGATCCAAGCAACGGATCACGGATTTCGGCTCCGATCTTTTCGGCCAACCGTTTGAATGGGTCGACGACGATCCAACTCGCCAGGATGTCGTTTTTTCCACTCCCGTCGAACACCCGACAGAGGCAACGTGGAAATTGAGCGACGCGCTCTTAGACGCACCGTTCGACGATGGCAGCTTAAAGAATGCCATCACCCGCATGTCCAACGAGCAGCACACCACTGAATTCGAGCTGGTGAGCACCGAAGAGCACATTGTCCAGCTTCGTCAACTGCTGACGAAGCGCTCCATGGGACTGGAATCGGCGGCCAAAGCTCTTTTCCGGGGCCTTCCTGAGCAGCAAGGAATGCGCCGCGTGCACAACCTAGTGCTCCTAGGTGGGGCCATCACCGACGCTGATGGACGAGTCCCTGCGCTTTCCGCGCGGTATCACATGTTTGTTCGCGCGACTGAGGGTGCATTTATTTCCTTTGATCAGCAACTGCACCCCACGATTAGTTTGGACCGTGCCCGCACTACTGCGGACGGATTCAATATCTACGAGCTCGGAGCGTGTACCAAGTGCGGCACGACCCACTTGGAAACAGAAGAGATCAATGGGCAATTCGTTCCGGTTGGCGGTAATGAGAAACAGGCTAAGAAGCACTGGATCGTCCTCGGGCATCGGGAGCACATCGCTGAACTCGACGAAGACGACTCAATGGACGATGCCGACCTAGCGAGCAGCCAAGACGAGGAAAAACCACAGCAGCTAACTATGTGTATCAAGTGCGGGTCGCTCGGAGGCCCCACTGAAACTAGCTGTAGCAATTTGTCGTGCCGCGACGGGGCGATCACGAAGATCATGGTGTTGCCTCCTGAAGATGGAAATGGCCGTCAGCGCTGTCTCATCTGCGGCGGATCCCGCCCAAATCTGATTCGTAAGCTGCAAACCAATCGCAACAACGCTCCATCGGTTTTGACCACCTCTTTGTTCCAGCAGTTACCAAAGGCGCAGAATCCAGCCTTGAGCGAGAAGGTGGGAGGTGGCCGAAAACTCCTCTCCTTCTCTGACTCCCGCCAAGCCGCGGCCTTCGCGGCCCCCTACTTACAGAACAGTTTCACCCAGCTGCTCGAACGCCGCGTGTTTGTCGAGGCGTTAAAAAAGCCGTCCTTCCAACAGGGTTCATCCTTAGAGGATTGGGCAGAAACCGCTCTCTGGATTGCTCAGAGCTACCAGCTCTTGCCTAGCTCCCTCTCGGGTGCAGATAGGCAACGCACTATTTACACCGCCCTCTTCGCCGACTTGACCACAACTGCCCGCCGCCTTTCTACGGAGGGCTTGGGCTTTGCACGCATCGAAGCTAAACCCGAGCTGCTTAAATCACTCCCTGTATTTAGTCAGTTGGTTGGTCTCGCAGCTGATGGACTCCAGCAACAAGGGCACTCCCCCGATGATGCAAAACGGGAAGCAGAGCAACAAACTCTGACCTACTTGAATATCTTGCTCCAGGAAATGCGACACCGCAGCGCACTTTTCGCACCTTCTAGCGTGCGCATTGACGACGACCGGCTGGCACCTCGAACTGGGCAGTACACGTTCAAAGAATCTGGCGGTCAAGTAAGGAAGAACAAAGCCTATTGCTGGCTTCCCGGTCAAAACACGAACAGCCGCTTTCAATTGACTTTGCGATGGTTGGCGTCCTTGAACCCTGAACATGCAAACAAAACAAACACCGAGGAAGTCCTGAAAACGGTGTGGGCGAGTTTCGCCGAAAGTCCCATCTTCCAAAAACTCAAGGTTGGTGGGGATGCCTATGCTGTTGAGCCGGATAGCCTTCTCATTTCCGATGGGCAACATTCCACCTGGTACGAATGCAGTTTGTGCCGAAACCTCACCGTTTTCAATCTGAAGGGCCACTGTCCCAACGGTTGGTGCGAGGGCCACCTCGCGAAGGTTGATGAAAGCTCAAGTGCTTATCAGGACTACCACTACCGAGTACTCGCTCGCGAGATGGAAATCATGCCACTGAGCGCTAAGGAGCACACAGCTCAGTGGACTCCCGAAAAGGCTGCGCAGATCCAGCAGCAGTTCATCGATGGAGACATTAACGTGCTCAGCTGCTCCACTACTTTCGAGCTGGGTGTTGACGTCGGCGACCTCCAGTCAGTGGTCCTTAGAAACGTCCCACCTCGCACGGCGAATTACGTCCAACGCGCGGGACGAGCGGGGCGTCGTGCCGGTTCCGCAGCGTTTGTATTGACCTTTGCCGGTCGCGCGTCCCATGACTTCTCGGTGTATGCAGACCCAGTAGGCATGATCGACGGTGAAATGGCGGCACCGTTCATCAATGCAGAAAACAGCCGCATCGCAGAGCGCCACGTCTACTCAGTTGTATTCGCAGCCTTCCTCAAGGAACAGGCAGCAGCAAGCAGGGAATGGGGTAAAGTCGGCGAATTCTTACGGCCTGCTGACGCGTCCGACAAGGGCACTCCCCTGTTGAAAAAGTATGTGGACACTCTCCCAGTTGCCGTGAATGACGCTTTGCTTCGCATCTTCCCTGAGCCCATTCACTCCGAGCTCAAACTTGATACGGGTGAATGGCGCGAAAAGTACCACGATCTATGGGACACAGTGGAGACTGCATTCAACGCCGATTACGACGTTCTAGCTGGTCTTCGCGATGAGTCCTTTAATGAGCAACGCGGAAAGCAGGGCGACGCCTTCAGCAGAACGCTAAAAACGCTTACCGACGAAAACCTTCTCAGCTACCTGCCCAAGCGAAACCTCTTGCCGAAATACGGATTCCCTGTAGACACCGTCGAGCTGCAGACGTCGTTCACACAGTACGGCGCCGATCTCAACCTCCAGCGAGACCTACAAATGGCTATCAGCGATTACGCTCCCGGAAACGAAACCGTAGCTGGTGGTCGCGTTTGGAAAACCGCAGGTGTGCGCAAGTGGCCGGGACGTGAGCTGCTCAAATACAATTACTTCACCTGCGGAAACTGTGAACACATTGAAGCTAGCTTGGCTACTATTTCTTCCGGTGCCGAGTGCTCCCGGTGTGGCGCCTCGGTCGGCGAAAAGACAACTCACACATTCTTGGTTCCTGAGTACGGTTTTGTCGCCAGTTCTACGGCGAAAAATGTCGGCATGAGTATTGAATCTCGGCCATGGAACCGTGTCGAGTTCATCAACCGACTTGGCCATCTTGATACCGAGACCGTATTCGAGCAGAACAACGTCAAGGCAACTGTGTCTGATTGGAAACGCACATCAATGGGTTTGATGGAACAGGGCCGACACAGCATGGGCTTTTCCATCTGCCCAACTTGTGGCTTCGCCGCTGAATCATTCGTAGGAAACGAAACGCACGAAAGTCCACGCACTGGAAAGGAGTGCTACACCAAGTTCTTAGAGCAGCACTCCTTCGGGCACACTTTTGAAACCGATATCGTGGTCATCAACCTTGACGGATACGGATTCACCCGACCTGAAATGAATTCTGCCCTCTTCGCACTAATCGAGGCCGCTTCCGAGCTTCTCGAAATCGATCGAGACGATCTGAACGGCACAGTTAGCTACGTTGGCAGCGACTTTGCCCTCGTGCTTTATGATTCCGTTCCTGGCGGCGCCGGTATCACAGCTAAGATTCAAGACAATTTTCCAGAGGTTGTCGCAGCAGCCTATCGTCGAGTCGCCGACTGTAGCTGCGGTGAAGAGACATCGTGCTATTCGTGTATCCGGTCGTTCAGTAACCGGCGCTTCCACGACTCACTCAGCAGGCGTGATGCCAAGACCTACCTCGAGCAACTCGGAGAAGCATGTGGTCTAACGAGTGTTTTCCAAGTGAGTTAGTCGGCACAACGACACGCACCCCCTCTGCAGTGACCACACGGTGCAGAGGGGGTGCGTAAGAGTTTGAGAAACTTCGAACCTAGTTAACTGGGAAACCCAATTCGATCTGGGATTCGCTTGGCAGTGGCCAGCGCGAGGTAGTTACCTTGCGTCGGGTGTAGAAGTTGAAGGATTCCGGTCCGTACATGTGAGTATCTCCGAACAGGGAGTCCTTCCAACCGCCGAAGGAGAATGCTCCGATTGGAACTGGGATTGGAACGTTGACGCCGACC
The DNA here is from genome assembly GCF_000379425.1 of Corynebacterium lubricantis DSM 45231. Taxonomy (GTDB): domain Bacteria; phylum Actinomycetota; class Actinomycetes; order Mycobacteriales; family Mycobacteriaceae; genus Corynebacterium; species Corynebacterium lubricantis. Next base: position 11,344 of record NZ_KB902200.1, on the reverse strand, counting down.
ATGCCGACCTCGATGTCGAATTCAAACTCGCGGGCAGTGCGACCGTCACGGGTGAACATCGCAACACCGTTAGCGTAGTTGTTCGCGTTGATTAGTTCGACAGCCTCGTTGTAGCTGTCTACTCGAGCGACACTTAGAACTGGGGCGAAGATCTCCTCGTCGTAGACTTGCATGCCTGGCTTTACGTTATCTACCAAGCTTGCGCCAACGAAGAATCCGTCCATCCCCGCTGCGGATTCGCGTCCATCAACCACGATATTTGCACCTTCGCTCGGTGCAGCAGCGAGAATCCTGTCGGCCCGCTCTTGTGCTTGAGCGGTAATCAACGGGCCGATGTCAGTGTCAGCATCCGCACCGTTACCGAGCTTAAGGTCCGCCATGCGGTCCTTGATGCGCGAAATAAGATCGTCTGCGATATCGCCGACAGCAACCACCACTGAGATCGCCATACAACGTTGGCCTGCAGAACCGAAGCCAGCAGAGATTGCTGCATCTGCGGCCGCATCAAGATCAGCGTCCGGCATAACCACCATGTGGTTCTTCGCTCCGCCCAGAGCTTGTACACGCTTGCCGTGGGAGGTTGCTGTCGAGTAAATGTGCTTTGCAATTGGAGTCGAACCGACGAAAGAAACGGCCTGAATAGTCGGGTGCTCCAGAATTCGGTTCACCGTGTCCTTGTCACCATGGACGACGTTGAGAATGCCGTCTGGCAGGCCAGCGCGCTTGAAAGCATCTGCAATCCACACCGATGCGGAAGGATCACGCTCCGAAGGCTTGAGAATAACGGCATTACCTGCGGCAATCGCAGTAGAGATCATCCATAGCGGCACCATCGCTGGGAAGTTGAACGGGGTGATACATGCTACAACTCCAACAGGCTGGCGCAACTGACGAACATCCACGCCAGTTGCTACCTGCTCTGCACTTTCACCCTTGAGGTGGTGCACAAGACCGGCACAGAACTCAACATTCTCCAATCCACGCGCGATTTCCCCGTGGGCATCTGGAATGGTTTTTCCGTGTTCTTCGGTGATGATTCGGGCGAGCTCGTCAGCCTCTTCGCGGATGATTCCCACCAGCTTGAAGAACACTTGACTGCGCTTGGCCAGGCCGGCACGTCGCCATGCCTTTTGCGCCTCTGCGGCGTTAGAAATCGCGTTCTCCAGCGTCTCTTCATCAGCGAGTGCAAGCTGGCGAATCACTTCTCCTGTTGCTGGGTTGAATACATCTTGAAAGCGCTCTCCATCGCGAACATGCTCGCCGCCAATAAAGTGTGGAATGGTCTGAAGGTCAACTGCAGTGGTCATGATTTTCTCCTATTTGTTGTGATGCGAATTTTAGAATTAGGATTTCAAGCCCTGAAGCTCAGAAGCTGGGTCGACATACTTGGCAATCAGGGTGCAGTCCTTGCTGCCCAGACCTTCGTCGATAAGTGAGCTGAGCTGGCTACATGCCAGAGTCGCTGCGGGAAGATTGATTCCTGCCGATTCGCCAGCCTCGAGTGCGAGTGCTACATCCTTGCGAGCCAGGTCAGCAGAGAATCCAGCGTCGAAATTGTTGTCGGCAGGACTGGTTCCGGTGATGCCAGGCACTGGGTACCACTTCTGCTGAGCCCAAGACTGACCAGACGAAGTAGAAGCGATGTCCCAGAAAACCTTCGGGTCGAGGCCGAGGCGGCGAGCGAGCTGAGAACCTTCGGAGTTGGCCAACATGCTGATAGACAGCATCATGTTGTTGGCAATCTTGGCGGCGATACCCATGGTTGGGCCACCTGCGTTGAAAATATTGCCGGCCATTGGCTCGATGTAGCCACGTGCCTCGTCTGCAGCATCAGCATCCCCGCCAATCATGAACGCCAGGGTTGCTGCCTCTGCGCCGCTAATGCCACCACTTACTGGAGCATCGACAAAGCGGAATCCCCGCTTGGCTGATTCTTCGTGGAGGAACTTAGAGGTTTCGATGTCGATTGTGGAGCTGTCGACAAGGAGGGTGCTCTTGTCTGCATGTGCCCAGATGCCATTGTCTCCCTCGAACACGCTGCGCACATGCGCACCCTTTGGCAGCATGGTGAAAACCACATCTGCACCCTCAACTACCTCAGCAGTGCCGCCAACGATGTTCACTCCGTTCTTCGCTGCAGCCTCACAGGCGTCTGGGTTCAAGTCGAATCCGTTGACGGTATGACCTGCCTTGACCAAGTTTGCCGTCATGCGTGAACCCATGTTTCCGAGTCCCAGCCAACCAATTACACTCATTTTTCCTCCAAAATAGTTCTTCATCACTTTTTGCTGTTTTTATGATGTAGGACTCACTTTAAGGGTGTCGAATGTGCATAACAAGGCATTTCGATAGCAACTATTGCAATGCCGTTGTGCATTCATGCACAATCGTTAGCATGGCAATCCAAATTGGCACATCACACCTCGAAGGGCTGATCACTTTCCTCACGGTCGCACGCCTCGGCAAATTCACGGCAGCGGCGTCGAGCATGGGGGTCAATCACTCAACAATCTCTAGGCGGCTCAACGATCTTGAAAAGGCACTAGGCGAGCCAGTACTCGTGCGCGGAGTAAATGGGTGGGAGCTCACTGAACTGGGAACGCGCGTCATGCCGATCGCAGAGAAGGCAGAGGCAGCACTTAGAGAGCTAACAGACGTCGACGACTCGTCGAAAAGCCGTGCCCTCGGCGGAGTTGTCCGCATAGCCGCGCCTGATGCTTATACCTCTTATATAGCTATTCCGGCGCTGGCAAAATTGCAGCAAAACGAGCCACACCTTGGAATCGACATCATGACCGCTACACAGCAGGTTCGACAGCGCCGCAGCGGCGTGGATATTGAAGTGGTGATCGGCGAACCAAAGGTCAACAAAGCGGTGTCCACTCACCTTCTCAACTATCAGCTAAAGCTGTACGCAACGCAGGACTACTTGGACAGAAATGGCGTTCCTGAAACCATCGACGATCTCGCGGAACACCGGCTTAATTACTACGTGGAATCTGCCCTAGAAGTTGATGATCTAGATTCGGGAGCACGAAAGATTCCGCATTATAAGAACGGAATAAGCTCTACGAGTGTTTTTGCACATCTTTCGGCAACCATGGCCGGGGCCGGAATCGGACTATTACCAGAGTTCGCCTTCGTGGATCAGGCGCTCATCCCTGTCCTAGAGAACGACTTTTCCCACGAAGTGACGTACTGGGCGGTGGTGAGAAACGAAAATATCCGCAACCCTTCGGTTCGCGCGTGTCTGAACGCACTTACTGAAGGATCGCGGATTGAGCGGTTTAATCCGATCCCGAGTTCGAACGGAAATTAACCAACTGGCACGGCTGCAGGCTCTTTCACCGGAGCATGTGCCTTACGATCAGCTTCGTCGATGTCTTCGAGCGCAATACCCTTTGTTTCACGAAGTGTCAGAGCGGTAAGCAAAGTGATACTGCCCGCAATCGCAATGTAGATAGCAACTGGAATCCAGGATTCAAAGTTGCTGAGCAAAGCAGTAGCAATGATCGGTGCCATTGAGCCGGCGAAAATTGCGGTCATTTGGTAGCCGAAGGAGACACCAGCGTAGCGCATCCGGGTTGGGAACATTTCTGCCATAACCACTGGCTGTCCCGAGTAGAGGAAACTCTGCACAATCAGGCCGAGAGCGATTGCTGCGAAAACAATAAACGGTTGAGCGGTATTGAGCATTGGGAAAGCCACGAACGGCCATAGGATTGTCAGCACGCCGCCAATGATTTGCATTGGCTTGCGCCCAATAATGTCATTGAGCCGGCCTAGTAGTGGCATGACTAGGAACTGCACGAAGTGTGCCAGCAACAGGAGACCAAGGATACTTGAGGTATCCATGCCCACCCAGGTCTTTAGGTAGGTAATAGAGAAAGTCACCACCATGTAGTACAAAACGTTTTCGCCAAACTTCACGCCCATCGCCTTCAGCACGCCACGCGGGTACTTCTTCAACACTTCGAAGACGCCGTAGCGGACTTCTTCCGAGTTCTCGATCTCTTCCTTAGTGCTCTGGAAAATCTCGGCATCTTCCACCTTGGTGCGCACGTAGTAGCCGATGGCCACGATCACGATGGAGAGCCAGAAGCCCACTCGCCATCCCCAAGAGAGGAACGCTTCATCAGAAAGCGTGGTTGAGAGGACTAACAGAACGATCGTCGCAAGCAAGTTTCCTAATGGAAGGGCTGCCTGTGGCCAGCTTGACCAAAAGCCGCGATTCTCCTTTGGTGCATGCTCAGCCACGAGAAGGACTGCACCGCCCCACTCACCGCCTACGGCAATGCCCTGGATAAACCGGAGTCCAACGAGCAGGACAGGTGCCCAGTAACCGATTTGGTCGAAGGTCGGAAGGCAGCCCATTAAGAATGTCGAGGCACCCACCATCACGATTGCTACCTGCAGGAGATGCTTTCGCCCGTAGCGATCACCGAAGTGCGCAAATACAATTCCGCCGAGTGGCCTTGCAATAAAACCGACGGCATAAGTTCCGAAAGCCGCGATAATTCCGTCAAACGGATTGTCTGACTGCGGGAAGAAAATTACATTGAAGACGAGTGTTGCCGCGGTTGCATACAAAAAGAACTCGTACCACTCAACGATGGTGCCTGCCATCGAAGCAGTAACCACCCGACGCAAGCCTTTTACTTCATTCTTCTTCCCAACGGCTCCGGATGAGCCCTGCCGAGATTCACTCTGCACTGACATTCCAAATTCCTTTCAAGCCCCAAACATTTATGTGTTGTATGTCATATTGCCCTTCCAAAAGTGTTGTAGACAACAGATTTAAGAAGTGAACTTCGCACATAAGCTGTGCATAAACGCACAAATCCACTCATTCCACGCAATAGTCGTCGATAGAGCCTGCACCGCAGCTTCCACCACAACCGCTCACCTGTTCCCCAAACCCCACCCCGCAGTCGCACCACTCTGATTCAATAAACACAACAACCAAACGCGAATCAGAGACGGAAGCACCATGCCTATTCACATGACGGAAGAGTTTTCACGCGGCCTTGACCTCATCAGCCAAGGCCACCACGTCCTCATCACCGGCAAGGCTGGTACCGGCAAGTCCACGCTGTTGCGCACCTTTCTTGAGCAAGGCTCAACAAAGGAAATCCTGGTCACCGCACCCACAGGGGTTGCAGCGCTCAACATCGACGGCTTCACCATTCACCGCACCTTCGGCTTCCGCCCCGGCATGTGGCCCGATGATCTTGAATCCGGCGAATGGCACCCCAGCTCAACCGTCCGCGATGTACTCAAGGCCGTAGACATACTCGTCGTCGACGAGATTTCCATGGTTCGCGCCGATCTTTTCGACATGATGGACATCGCCCTACGCACCCTCCGCAAGAACGATCTCCCCTTCGGCGGCGTCCAGCTCGTCCTCGTCGGCGACCTCCTCCAGCTCCCCCCTGTCGTCGAGGACAACGAACGCGAAATCTTCACCAGCCGGTGGAAAACACCTTTCTTCTTCTCCGCAAACTGCTTCGATTCCCTGAACCTGAAGAACATCAACCTCACCAAGGTGTGGCGCCAGTCGGACAACGAGTTCATCGAGATCCTCAACCAGGTCCGCGAGGGCAGCGTCGGCGATGCGGCGCTCGAGGTCCTCAACGATCACGTCGACGCCGACTTCCATGCCCCAGATGACTGGGTCACGCTCGCTTCGCGACGAAAAACTGTGGAAAAAATCAACGCCGAGCACCTCGCAGCATTGCCAGCACAGCACCTCGTTTCCATTGCTGAGCACACCGGAAATACCAACGGTGGTTCCTTCAGCGGCACCGAGGAATTGCACTACGCCAAAGGCGCTCGCGTGATGACCATCATCAACGACTCTCTTGGAAGATTCGTCAACGGCAGTTTCGGCATCGTCACTGAGGCTGACAACGAGACCATTTCCGTCCGCCTCGACCACAGCGGCGAAACGGTGGAGCTGGGCAAGCACACCTGGGAAATCAAGCAGCCTTCGGTTAGCGGCGGATCCATCAGTAGCAATGTCGTCGGCACGATTGAACAGTTTCCCGTCAATCTTGCCTGGGCCATCACCATCCATAAGTCCCAAGGCAAGACGATCCCGAAGTGCTACATCAACCTGCACGGCGGGACCACCACCGACGGCCAGTTCTACGTCGCCCTTTCCCGTGCCGTCGACCTGGAGCTACTGCGCTTTAGCGCGCCTGTCGAGCCTCGCCATATCCGGGCGAATAACTCATTGGTGCGCATGATTCGTCGCGAAGTGAGCCCGCAGGTGACCACCAACAGGGTCGTCTTCCTTTCCTTTGACGGTGTCAACTTCGGCATCAGCGATCACATTGCTCGCGCGCACGCCATTATCATGGAAGGCCAGACGATTGTGGCCAACTTCGGAACGTGGATCAATCCCATGGCTGACCTGGGCGAATTTGGCAAGAAGAACAACATTCCTGCTGGCGGCCTAGCTTTAGCGCCAACTCTCGGAGATTTCTGGCCTCTCCTGCTTCGCCAGGCTGAAGACGGAATCGTCGTCGCCGACGGCCTGCCCATGCTCGAGCGCGCCGTACGCCATCAGGAAAGAGGCCTCGACCTCGCACTCGGTGTGGGCTACGACATCGACGAGCTCAATGTCGTACTCACCAGCACCGGTGTTGAGGACCGCTGCCTTGAGATGGCCGCCTCCTATCAGTTGGGCACCTTCAAGGTAGGCCAAGGCGACCCCGTGCCAACGGCCGACCTCGAGGCCGAGGGCTCTGTGTACATCCCGTCATGGGCACCCACCTCAAACATGGTGCTTGATCCTGCGCGTGCCACCGAATCGGATCGCGCCTGGGCTGCCTTCTCCGGTGGCGAGACCAACGACCTCGACTTTGAAGAGCTTTCCGAAACCGCCGAGCTGCTCTCCGCGTGGGCCGTCTCGCGCAGCTATTGGAACGAGCAAACCTACCGTGAAGTCGAAGAACGCGCCAACAATGCGGGCCTTTATTATCTCGATCTCCCCGAGGTGCAAGACAATAACGTTGACCTGAATGAGCTGTTCTCCCCAGGCACCCGCGTCGCGTTTACCGGCCGGGATAACTTGCTGGGCGGGCCTGCCGACGACGAACGCCTCACGGAAATCTGCGAAGCTCGCGGCCTTGAGTACAAGACTGGTGTTTCGAAATCGCGTTGCGACGTCCTCGTCGCCCTCGATCCGGCGTCCATGTCACGCAAGGCTCAGAACGCGCGCGAGTACGGCAAGCCGATCGTCGCACAGGCCGATTTCGAGCAGTGGTACGAGAACGGTTCTGCGACGGTGCAGGAGCCAGAGCCAGCGCCAGAGCCGGAATCAGTTCCAGAGGAACCCTCCGTTCCAGAGCCCACCGACACTCCCCTAACTTCGGATCCCCATAAGCTCCTCACCGCCGGCACACGGATCGCGTTCCGCGGCACAACTATCGTGGATGGCAAGCGCTACGCACACGGCGAGCAACTGCAAAGTCTCTGCGAGGAGCTCAACCTCGACTACAAGCAGGCCGTGAGCAAGACGCGTTGCGACGTTCTAGTCACCGATGATCTCACCTCCACCGACGGCAAGATGATGCTGGCCAAGCGCTACGACAAGCCACTTATCACGCAGGAAGATTTCGACCTGTGGGCCACCGACCGGCTCGCCGCGCTGGGCGAGCTCGACGAATCCGAACCCCAAGCAACACCAGCTTGGGTCCCGCTCGAGACCGAAGATCTCGACGAGCCCGTCGCAGAGGAGACATGGGAAGACGCCACGCTTCACGACGATTCCCCTGTCCACCCCGAGTACTGGCAAGAACCTCAGCCGACCACCTTCGACTCGAACCCATTCAACGTTTCCCCGACTATCGAAAAACCATACGAGCAACCGTACGTCGAGCCATATGTGGCGCCCACTAACTTCGCACCGCCGACCAACCCGGTACCTGCCCCTCTACCTGAACAACCGGTTGAGAAGGAACCAAACAAGTCTGCTCGAAGGTTCAAACGATCGATTATCGCTACCGTAGTGCTCATTGTTCTCACCATGGCTGCGGCACTCATCGATGGCACATCCGGCACGAATCTTGAGACCTTAGGAGTCCTACTGATCTTAGGCTGGTTCGTCACCTCAGGAATGAGTGTTATTTTCGGCATCATGGCCTTCGTACACTGGGTTAAGAACCGCTAGCCCGCCCAAGAATCGCCTCGGCCGTCAGCGCAACCTGCCGGTCTTCGCTCCGCGTTAACTCGCGGAGCAACTCCGCAGCCTCAATCAGCGGAATCTCCGCCAACGCCTGCACAAACCGCAGCTTCACCTCCACCGACGAGGCATCAGAAATCCGCTGACCAATCTCCGCAACATCCTCCCCAGAGGCCATCCCCGCCAACAACTCGGCAGCCTCTACATCGTCCACGCCTTGCTCAATCAGATCCAACAGCGCCCCCACAACACCACGCTCACCTCGCCGAGCCAACTCGAACACTGCAACCCGAGACCCCTCAGCCTCCAACACCTCAGAAGGCACAACGTCCGGCAGCAACTCAACCAACCGACCCCGCTCCTGCTCGGACAAACTCGGCAGCAACTCCAACAAAACAGCCTCCGCCGAAGCATCTTGGCGTATCGACCACTGCAGCGCCCCAATCACATTCGGATCGCTCTCCTGAGCTAGCGCTACCAACGCCAACCCCGTGGGCACCGAAAGTGCCGCCCGATACCGTGCACTGTCACCTCGCTCTTCAAAAGTCCGCACCGCATCCAAGTACGAAAGCAACGATTCCACGCTATCCGGAGCACTCGACATCAGGCTCCGCACCCGGACCAACAACGCCCGCTCAGCTTCCAATCGCGCCTCAGTCTCCGCCTCCAACTGCGCCAGAATCTCAGCAACCGAAGGCTCCCCCTCCAACGCCTCGCGGATCTCCCCCAAACTCATCCCAATCGAGCGCAGACTCTCCACCTTTACCAGCCTGCGAAAATCCGCCTCCGAATACTCGCGGTACCCCGCCGAAGTCCGCTCACTCGGACTCACCAATCCGAGGCCGTCGTAATGGCGCAGCATTCTTTTCGAAACCCCACTGCGCCCCGCAACTTCGCCAATCCGCATCGCCTCACACCTCCGCAATCAATGCGTTCAAGTCTAGCTCCGGCTCCAGCATCCAGGCCCGCGTCGCAGCAGCGTGAGCACAAGATTGCTTATCGACGACCACCAGCACCTCACTACCCAGCGCCCCAAAAGCCCGCGTCAAACTCCGCTTGCGCTCAAAGCTCCCCCGCCCAAACTGAGTAGCCAGCCGCTCAGCCAGGCCCACCTTCTCCTCCCCGGGAACCACCAACACCGCAGCACGCCAAGCCGCTTGAGCAACTTCCTCATCCTCACTCAAAAGCAGTTCATCAGAAATGGCATCCCAAATTTGCACAGGTGCCCGATCATGCAGCTTCGACAACGTGTGCAACGACTGACTACGCACCTGCGCTACCGGAACTTTCAACCTCCCGATCAGCAGCGGAACCGTCTCCTCTGCAGGCATGCGAGTAATTGCCCAGGTCAGCATCTCGCGTACGAAGAAGTCCTCTTCCACGCCGAACCGCCCCACCAATTCCTGCACATACTCAGCAGCCCGCTCCGTACCAATGTGCAGTGCCGCCTTCAGTCGCATATTCGGATCCTGTGCCTCAAGCGCATTCAAAACTGTGTTTCCCATACCTCTATTGCAATCGTTGACACAATGTGAAGGTCAAGCCCTGAAATGAAAACCATATGAAAAATCCCAGACCACAGCGTATTGTGGAGACATCAACAACAGTTGAATACAATTCTTAACAAGGAGAACCGCCATGCAAACAAAAGCTGCTGTCGTGCGCGCCGCCGAGCAAGACTTCGAAATCACCACCCTCGAATTAGACGCCCCACGATCCAACGAAGTCCAGGTCAAGATGATCGCCTCCGGTGTCTGTCACACCGACGCCATTGCCCGCGATCAGATTTACCAAACCTACCTCCCCGCAGTATTCGGCCACGAAGGTGCAGGCATTGTCGAGGCAGTAGGTTCCGACGTCACCTCCGTCGCACCCGGCGACCGCGTCGTCCTCGGCTTCAACTCCTGTGGCAAATGCTCTAAGTGTTTGGCTGGCGCCCCGGCTTACTGCGAGAATTTTTACGCAAAGAACTTTTCCGGGCTTCGCGACGACGAAACCACCGCCTTCTCTGAAGGTGGCCAGAAGGTTGGCTCGCACTTCTTCGGCCAGTCGTCGTTTGCTCAGTACACAAATGTTTCTGACCGCAGCGTAGTCAAAGTTGATGGCGACGTACCCCTCGAACTCCTCGGCCCACTCGGTTGCGGCCTCTCCACCGGTGCCGGTGCCATCATCAACTCGCTAGGAGTCAAGGCCGGCGACACCGTTGCTGTCTTCGGTACAGGCGCTGTTGGTTGTGCTGGAATCATGGCTGCAGCGGCAATCGGCGCAACCACCATCATCGCCGTCGACCTGCACGATTCCCGCCTCGAACTGGCCAAGGAACTCGGCGCCACTCACACAATCAACTCCCGAAATGAAAACCCAGTAGAAAAGATCCGCGAAATCACCGGCGACGGCGTGAACTACGCACTGGACTCCACCGGTGTCGTTGCAGTGACCCGCCAGGCAGCAGACTCCCTGGCCATCAACGGCACCGTCGGCCTTGTCGGCGCACCAGCACCAGGCACCGAGGTTTCATTCGAGGTGGGCGCATCGCTTACCCGCGGTTGGAAGTTCCAAACGATTATCGAAGGCGACGCCATCCCACAGGACTTCATCCCACGCTTGGTCCACCTGTGGCGCCAGGGCAAGTTCCCCATTGAGAAGCTCGTGCGCACCTACCCAATTGAGAAGATCAACGACGCCTTTGCGGACTCCGCAAGCGGCGAAGTTATCAAGCCAATCGTGACGTTTGAATAAGAATTCCAACTTCTTCGCGTCTCAATTAACGTTTCAAAAGTGAAGAACGTCTCTCCCCAAATTTCGGTACCCTTCGATCCTGAAATTTGGGGATTTTTGTCGTACACGACGGCAAGTGCCAGCAGCTGGTAAATCTGAACTCGCACAAAAATGGTTGCGTCCAATAGTGTGGTGTACAGCTACCGCCTGGTGAACCCCCCCTGCCGACCAGCAAGGAGACCACCGCGGTACCTTTCGACTCAGCTCCTACACATCCTCGAAAGGACACCAACGATGGCCTCCGCGCCCAATCATATCGACCCCACCGGATACCTCGACGACCTGCTGGCCCAAGCCTCACCCGATCTGATGCGCCAGATGCTCCAGGACACCATCAACCTCCTGCTGTCCGCCCAAGCCGACCAGGTCTGCGGCGCC
>NZ_KB902199.1 GCF_000379425.1 Corynebacterium lubricantis DSM 45231 | reverse complement strand
AACACACCCCTAACATGGTGGTGGTTTGTGTGTTAAGTGAATATGTATCATGTCTACTAGTCGCCTAGTAACAGTGCTGATACACCCCAATAGGTGTGTCGGTGGTTGATGGCGGCGGGGAAACGCCCGGTCCCATTCCGAACCCGGAAGCTAAGCCCGCCCGCGCTGATGGTACTGCATCCGGGAGGATGTGGGAGAGTAAGTTACCGCCGACCAAATAATTTAACAGTGAAACAGGAGTGTGGTTGTGAGTTGAGTCGTATCAATACGAACTCCTTACAACCACACTCCTTTTTTGATTTACATGTAGGAGGAGGGTCGCAGGCTATTGAGCCTGCGACCCTCCTCTTTTTCTTCTGTGCTAGTACAGCACGGCACCTTCCGCCGCTGAATGCACGAGCTTCGAGTACTTTCCAAGCACCCCGTGGAGGCGAGGATTAGATGGTGGAGTCCATCCCTCGCGGCGAGCTGCCAAAGTTTCTTCGTCGACAAGCACATCGATGGTGCGGTTCGGAATGTCTACCTTGATGGGATCGCTATCTTGGACGAAGGCAATGGGGCCGCCGTCGACTGCCTCCGGTGCGACGTGACCGATGCACAGGCCGGTTGAGCCTCCGGAGAATCGACCGTCGGTGATTAGGAGGACGTCCTTGCCAATGCCGGCGCCCTTGATCGCACCTGTAATTGCGAGCATTTCGCGCATGCCGGGGCCACCCTTCGGTCCCTCGTAACGGATGACAACGACATCGCCCTTCTTGAGCTCTCCGTTGAGCACGGCATCCATGGCCGGCTGCTCCTGGTTGAACACGCGCGCGGTGCCCTCGAAGATATCGGCGTCAAAACCGGCGGTCTTCACAACCGCGCCATCTGGTGCAAGCGAGCCCTTAAGGATGGACAAACCGCCTGTTTCATGGATCGGGTCATTAAGTGCGCGCAGGATCTTCCCGTCTGGGTCTGGAGGCGAGACATTCTCGAGGTTCTCCCTGACGGTCTTGCCGGTAACGGTCAGACAATCGCCGTTGAGGAGACCAGCATCGAGGAGTGCCTTCATGACGACTGGGATGCCACCGATTTTGAAGACATCATTCATGACGTACTGGCCGAAAGGCTTCACATCGGCAAGGTGAGGTACCTTGTCGGAGACTGCGTTGAAGTCGTCGATAGTTAAGTCGACTTCTGCTTCATGAGCGATAGCCAGCAGGTGGAGGACCGCATTGGTGGAACCACCCAGCGCCATCACGACAGCCACTGCGTTGAGGAGGGATTCGCGCGTGATGATATCGCGCGCAGTAATGCCCTTTTCCAGGAGTCCAATGACTGCTTTGCCCGAGGCCTTCGCGTACTCCGTGCGGTTGCGGTGAATCGCTGGGGGTGCCGCGGAACCAGGCAGGGACATCCCCATGGCTTCTGCTGCGGAGGCCATCGTGTTGGCCGTGTACATACCGCCGCAGGCACCCTCACCTGGGCACACGGCACGTTCGATGGCGCCAAGGTCCGTCTCGCTCATCTTGCCTGCGCGGCAAGCACCCACGGCCTCGAATGCATCGATAAGAGTGACTTCCTTCTGGGATCCGTCCTCAAAGGTGGCTGTCCCCGGCATGGTGGAGCCGTTGTAGAGGAACACGGAAGAAAGATTCAGGCGAGCCGCGGCCATGAGCATTCCGGGGATCGACTTGTCACAGCCGGCCAGAAGCACGGAACCGTCGAGGCGTTCGGCGGACATGACGGTTTCTACCGAGTCAGCGATCACTTCGCGGGAGACGAGGGAATAGTGCATGCCCTCATGTCCCATCGAGATACCATCCGAGACCGAGATGGTACCGAACTCTAGCGGAAAGCCGCCGGATTCGTGCACCCCATCTTTGGCGAATTCAGCGAGCTTTTTCAGGGTGAGATTGCACGGAGTAATTTCGTTCCACGATGAGGCGACACCAATCTGCGGCTTATCCCAATCGTCATCGCCGAGACCGACTGCGCGCAGCATCCCGCGGGAGGCAGTGCTTTCAATCCCGTCGGTGACATCGCGAGATCGGGGCTTAATATCTACGGGGTCCTTCGTTTTATCTTCCATGTTCGCATTCTACGGCGAATTTCTTAAGCGCGATAGGACTTCTGCTTCCATCCCCCGCAGGCCCTAACAACTGTGCTCTTCAGGTGCAGGGAACGTACGATATAAGAGTTCATAACTATGGTTAGGAGAGGCTCCCATGATGTCCAAACACCGGGCTGAGGATCACGAAGACAACGACGATATCTACGTCGTTGAGACACACTCAGCACCGACATCCGCGCCCAGGGAGGCTGCGGCTCGAGCAGTAGATTTGTTCAAGCAATATGGCGAGGGCGATACTGCAGTAACGGCGCTTGACCACGTCAACGTGGAATTTGCGCGCAACGAATTCACCGCGATCATGGGACCATCCGGTTCCGGTAAGTCCACCTTGATGCACACAATGGCAGGGTTGGATTCGTCGACATCTGGCTCGGCATTCATCGGTGATACCGACTTGTCCACGCTCAACGACAAGGAAATGACGAACTTGCGCCGCGATCGACTTGGGTTCATCTTTCAGTCGTTCAACCTAGTTCCTACCCTTACGGCGGCAGAAAATATCACGCTGCCGACCGATATCGCGGATGGAAAACTCGATCAGGACTGGTTTAACGAGGTCACGTCGCGCCTCGGGCTGACCAATCGCCTGACTCACCGTCCTGCCGAACTATCGGGTGGTCAGCAACAGCGCGTGGCATGTGCGCGAGCACTCGTATCTCGTCCCGAAATCATCTTTGGCGACGAGCCTACGGGCAACTTGGACTCGAATTCCTCGAAAGAAGTGCTCAATATCTTGCGGACGGCCGTAGACAGCGATAACCAAACCGTGGTCATCGTGACGCATGATGCGACAGCGGCCTCCTATGCCGACCGAGTGATTTTCCTCGCTGACGGACAGATCGTCAACGAGTTGCGTGACCCAACGATCGACAAGATCTTGGCCACGATGACAGGAATTGAGTAGTTCATGAATTCCACCATGAGAAAAGTGTCGCTGCGCAACATCGCGGCACATCGGGTGCGTCTCGCCCTGACTGTTTTATCCGTAGTCTTGGGCACGGCGTTCATCTCCGGCTCCTTCATGTTTACCAACTCATTATCGAATACTTTCGATTCGGTTATGAATAGCTCCTATCGCGGCGTGGATGTCGTGGTCGGGGGAGGGGACACCCAGCCCGGGGTGCCGAAAGAAACCGCGGATGCGATCGCCGCCGATGAGCAGGTAGACAAGATCAATATCACCGGAAATACGACGGTGGTAGTAGCCAACGATGCTCGCGAGGCGATTCAAACGCGGGGCGGCAGCTCGTCGATAAGCATCTTTTATCCTCCCGCAGAGCAGGTCGGTCAAGCCCTCGAGATCACCGAGGGGACAGAGCCCGCGGGTCTCGACGAGGTCGTGCTCAACAAGGCGGCAGCCGAGGAATTCGGACTGAGCTTGGGCCAGAATCTCATCGTGGTGGACCCGGTCGCGCGCCATGAGGTCACCGTGGTGGGGCTCTACGACATGGAGCTTGATCAGGGGACGTCGATTAATCTGCTCATGGACGCCACCTCTTATCTTGAGCGCTACACCGACGGGGTGTTTTACCCTGGCGTTAATGTCAGCGCGGTCGACGGCGTGAGCGCGGAGGATCTGGTCGGTGACCTGCAGCAGGAGTATCCGGGTCTCAGCGTGGAGACGGGGCAAAAGCTTGCCGACGAGACGTCGCAATCCATCGAAGACGCGTTGAGCTTTGTGAACTACTTCCTCATTGCTTTCGGGCTCGTTGGCCTGCTCGTGGGCACATTTTTGATTGCGAATACCTTCTCGATGATCGTGGCGCAGCGCACGAAGGAATTCGCACTGCTGCGCGCACTTGGTGCCTCGAAGGGCCAGATCAGCCGGTCCGTTGTGGCTGAGGCATTTATCGTGGGCATGATTGGTTCGGCGCTGGGCATCGTCGCAGGTGTGGGCCTAGTTGCGGTGATCAAGGCGGTGATGGCTCAGACGGGAACTCCGCTGCCGAATTCCGGGCTGGGATTGTCCGTGGGTGCCATTGCGATTCCGATGATTGTGGGCACCTTGGTCACGGTTGTTTCGGCGTGGGCTCCAGCTCGCCGTGCAGGCCAGGTCGAGCCTGTGGAAGCGATGCGCTCGAGCGAAACCGCGACGCCGCAGCCACTGAAGACACGCACCATTGTTGGCGTGGTCATGATCGCCCTGGGGCTGATCATTGCCGGCTGGGCCGTGCAGTGGGAGGCAGGCACAACAGGCAACCGTGCCAGCCTCGTGGGAGTGGGAACGCTACTGGTGATCGTGGGATTCTTCCTAGCCGGTCCCGCCTTGTCGCTGCCGCTTGTTCCCCCGTTCGGGCGTTTGATCGGGCTGCCTTTCGGTTCCGTGGGCAAGCTTGCCTCGACGAATACGCAGCGCAATCCGCGCAGGACGTCGGCAACAGCCTTCGCGCTGATGTTGGGTGTCGCGTTGGTGACGGCGATCGGTATGTTCGGAGCCACTATGCGTGACTCCATTGCCGATTTTGCGGACAACGAGGTCAGCGCAGAATTCGTGTTGTCGGGGCCACAGATGGGTGGATTCCCGGTGCCGAATGACGTGCCAGATACCGTCCGCGAGGTTGATGGCGTCAACGAGGTCGTGTTCTATTCGCACGTTCCAGTCGCAGTCGATGGGCAGTATGCGTATGACTATGGCGGCGGTCGGGGCATGTCCGATGTCATGAGCGGCGATCCGTCCAGCCTTGTCACCATGGACGTTCAAGAAGGTTCGGCGGATCTGACCGGTAATACGGTGATCGTGCCGAGAGCGCTTGCCGACGAGAACGGCTGGAGCGTGGGCGACACCGTTTCGCTGAGCGCTCCTGGTATCAGCCCTTCTTCCGTGGATCTGCGCGTGGGCGGGGTGTTCGGGGAATCCGCGATCTTCCAAAGTTTCCTTATCTCCTATGATGCGGTGTCCGAGATCGTTCCTCCGCAGGCAGCCACAGTAATGATGGTGGGCGTAAATAGTGACGGCACGGTTGACCATGAGCAGCTGCGCGCGAACCTTGAAGCGGCCGTGGAGGACGCGATTGTGGTCCAGGTTCGCGACACCGACGAGATGGTGGGTGAGGCCTCCATGGCGATCGACCAGATGTTGTCGATCCTGTACGCACTTCTTGCTCTCGCGGTGATTATCGCCATTCTGGGCATCGTGAACACGCTGACATTGTCGGTGATTGAGCGGCGCCAGGAGATTGGAATGTTGCGCGCCGTGGGTATGCAGCGTGGCCAGGTGCGCGTCATGATCATTCTGGAATCCGTGCAGATCGCTGTCTTCGGCGCTCTGAGCGGAATGATAATTGGTCTGGCGATGGGGTGGGCCTTCTTAACGGTGCTTGCCGATCAAGGCCTGGAGACGATCTCCATCCCGTGGAACCTGCTGATCACTATGCTGATTGGCTCCGGTGTGGTGGGTGTGTTGGCCGCCTTGTGGCCAGCGCAGCGCGCAGCGAAGACCCCACCGCTGGATGCCATCACTGATTAAGCGGGTCTACCAGGCCGCGAAAATGAGCCCGCCCCAGATCGTTCCTCGCCACGCGGCAACGATGCCAACCAGCAACGTTGCTGCCGCGTAGGTGGCGAGCTTGCGCCAGCGTTTGCTTTTGATGAGTCCACCGAGCTCGCGAGACAGAGTTGACCAGGTGGACAGCCCACCGGCGAAACCAGTGCCGAAGGCCAGCGGGACGAAACCCGGGCCCATCACTGCGATTCCTAGCACCGCACTGCCGATGACATTCGCGGCAAAAGTGCCGACATAGGGCGCAGGGATCTTGGCCAATGCCCAACGGGAGATTCCCCCGAAGAACCCGCCAATACCCACGACAGCGATGGCAATTAATGCGTCGATTGCTTCCACCTCTCCCGGAGGAAGTCTGCGAGAAGATAGGCGCCGACAGAAGCCACGAATGTGGAGGCGGCTAGCGCTAGGGCCTGAGGAAAATCGGATTGCGCCGTAGCCAACGCGAAAGCGGCGAAAGTAGTAAATCCGCCGAGAAAACCCGTGCCCCAAAACGGGCCAGCTGCGAATAATCCCATGGCAAAGCAACCAATGATGTTGATGATTAGGGTGATGCCGACGTCGTTTCCAAGGGGAGCGAAGACAAAAAGAAGCCCGTAGCGGGCAAGCGCGCCTAGTGCGGCACCGGCCCCTACGAGCAGTCCTTCCTTGATCATTTACATGATCTTACGGCCTGGTCACTTCCAGTCCATTTTTTGTGCTTCGACGAACTGGCGTACCTCGTCCGGAGACTTGCGCAAGTGCGGGTCGAATTCCAGGTAAGCCTTGGTCTCTCGTGCAACAAGGCCGGAGAGGATGATCAGGCCAATCAGGTTTGGCAGCGCCATGAGGCCATTGGCCAGGTCGGAGAAGTTCCACACGATGTCGAGCTCGGTCGTCGCGCCGATGAAAACAACACAGGTGAAGAGCAAGCGGTAGGGCAGTGAGGCCCATTCGCCGAACAGCGCGATGGAGGAGCGCTCACCGTAGTAGGACCAGCCGATGATGGTGGAGAACGCGAAGAAGATCAGCGAGACGGACACGATGGTGCCGCCCCATTCGCCGGGCAGGACGGAGGAGAAGGCCGCGCTGGTCATGATGGCGGCGCTGTCGGAGCCCATCTCCCACACACCGGAGGCCACGATGACCAGACCCGTGATGGACACAACGATCATGGTGTCAATGAAGGTCTGCGTCATAGAGACGAGACCCTGACGAGTCGGGTGGCTTGTTTTTGCCGCTGCCGCAGCGATAGCGGCAGAACCCATGCCGGACTCATTGGAGAAAATACCGCGGGCGACACCGTAGCGCACGGCCATCATGATGCCGGCGCCGACGAAACCACCGGATGCAGCGGTGCCGGTGAAAGCATCGGTGAAGATCAAGCCCAGGGCTGGCAGGAGCTGATCCGCCATCAGGACGAGGGCAACAAGGCCGCCGGTGACGTAGACAAAGATCATCAGTGGAACGAATCCCGCCGTAATCTTGCCGATGGACTTAATGCCTCCGAGGAGGACCGCACCCACGGCAACAAACATGATGATGCCGGTGATCCATGGGTCGACGCCGAAGGTATCTTCCATACCCGCCGCCACGGAGTTGCCCTGGGTGAGGTTACCGATGCCGAAGGAAGCAATCACGGCAAAGAGCATGAAGGTGAAAGCGAGGATCTGGCCGACAGGTCCCGGGATGCCGCGGCGGAGGTACTCCTGCGGGCCACCGGCCTGGTTACCCTTGCTGTCAGTGGTGCGGAAGCGAACACCGAGATAGGCCTCGGTGTACTTCGATGCCATTCCAACCAGGCCCGTGAACCAGATCCAGAACAAGGCGCCGGGCCCACCCATAGCAATGGCCGTAGCAACGCCGACGATATTGCCGGTACCCACGGTGGCGGCCAGTGCGGTGGTCAGTGCCTGATAGTTGGAGATATCGCCTTCGCCGTCTTCTTGCTTATCGACGAGGCCGAAACGCAGTGCGCGCCCTAGGGTTCGGAATTGGATGCCTGCCAAACGGATTGTGAGGAAAAGTCCTGTGCCTAACAGGAGCGGGATCAGAAGCCAGGGACCCCACACGAACGAGGACGCTGCAACGAGAATGTTGTTTAATGTCTCAGCCATGATTAAAAACTAGTGTTTGGCAGGAATCAACGAAATGTTATTCGAGATAGTCGTATCTTTTGCCCCCGCATATGGGGGTGAATTGGATAACAATTCCCTATGGCTATGGTCGAAAAGGTGTAAGAATTGCCGTGGAATTCCGAGTGAAGTGCGGGCATCTCACACCCCTTTTGCCCCCTTTTTCAACCCGAAGGTGGCGAAAAGGTGAAGAACTTCAAGTTTCGTGGCCAAATAGTTCTCCATTGACCACAATGGGAAGAAAGTGGATTTCGCTTCAGAAACTCTCAAAGGAGAACCGTCATGGCACATGAGCGCGCGGGGCAACTTGCTCAACCGGAAGACCTCATCGACATCGCAGAGTTGGTTACCGCCTACTACACGCGAGACATTGATCCGGAAAATCCAGATCAGCAGGTTGCCTTTGGTACCTCCGGGCACCGCGGATCGTCGTTGGATAACGCCTTCAATCAGCAACACATTTGGGCGACCACCCAGGCCATCGTCGATTACCGTCGCGACAATAATATCGGTGGCCCTGTCTACGTCGGCCGTGACCCGCACGCGCTCAGTGAGCCCGCGATGGTCTCAGCGCTTGAGGTGCTCATTGCAAACGACATTGCAGTGCTTGTCGACGATCGCGGGCGCTACACCCCAACCCCTGCGGTCAGTCACGCGATTCTCGCTCACAATGCGAACTTGGCAGGGGGAGTGACCGGCACTGACCCGAAGCGCGCCGACGGTATTGTGATTACTCCTTCGCACAACCCTCCTCGCGATGGTGGTTTCAAGTACAACCCACCGTCAGGCGGCCCCGCAGATACTGACGCGACGGATTGGATTGCCAATCGTGCCAACGATTACCTGCGCGCCAATCTCGAAGGCGTACAGCGCACATCCGTGACTGGCGTGTTGGATGACCGCGCGCAGAAGCACAACTACATGGACAACTACGTGGCAGATCTGCCCAACGTGGTGGACATTGATCTGATTCGTTCCTCCAATATCTCCATCGGTGCTGACCCCATGGGTGGCGCGTCCGTGGATTACTGGGGTGCCATCGCCGAGGCCCACAAGCTCAACCTCACCGTGGTCAACCCAACGGTCGACGCCACCTGGCGGTTCATGACCCTTGATACCGACGGCAAGATCCGCATGGACTGCTCCAGCCCGAACTCGATGGCATCTCTGGTGCAAAACCGCGACAAGTACGACATCGCTACTGGCAACGACGCTGATGCAGACCGCCACGGCATCGTCACACCTGACCACGGCTTGATGAACCCGAATCACTACCTGGCCGTAGCCATTGAATACCTTTTCGCCAACCGCCCAGGCTGGGGCGAAGGCACCGCGGTGGGTAAGACCCTGGTGTCGTCGTCCATGATTGACCGCGTTGTCGCCTCGCTTGGTCGCAAGCTTGTCGAAGTACCCGTGGGATTCAAGTGGTTCGTCCCCGGTCTGATCGATGGCTCCGTTGGTTTCGGCGGTGAGGAATCCGCAGGTGCTTCCTTCCTGCGCCACGACGGCACCGTGTGGTCGACCGATAAGGACGGTTTGATCCTGGACTTGCTGGCTGCTGAGATCACTGCGAAGACAGGTAAGACTCCTTCACAGCGCTACGCGGAACTCGCGGAAGAATTCGGTGCGCCGGCGTATGCACGCACCGATGCCGAAGCCAACCGTGAGCAGAAAGCGAAGCTCAAAGCCCTGTCTCCAGACGATGTAACAGCGACGGAGCTGGCGGGCGAGGCAATCGTCGATAAGCTTACTAATGCTCCTGGCAACGGCGCGCCGATCGGCGGGCTCAAGGTGACCACGGAGAATGCGTGGTTTGCGGCGCGTCCTTCGGGCACGGAAGACAAGTACAAGATCTACGCCGAGTCCTTCAAGGGCGCTGAGCATCTTGCGCAGGTGCAAAAGGAAGCGCAGCAGGTAGTCTCCGACGTTTTAGGATAAGTGACAAGGCTCATAGCGTTGTAACCGGTGAATACAGTTATTTCACAGGGCCTGCTATGGGTTTCGTTGAGGTTCTTCGCTATGGTCATTTTGTGACCACGACGAATGAGCAGCACACAACTGCAGAATCAAACCCGCCCGGGGTGAAAAAGAGTTTCCTCACCAAGGACAGGATTCTCGACGTGATCGGGGCGTTTTGTCGTTTCTATCTTGGCTATATTTGGCTGTCCGCCGGTATTTCCAAGATGGGTGACCACATGAACGTCACTCAAACGATCGAGGCGTACGAGATTTTCACCCCTGCGTGGTCGGATCTGCTCGCACGTGTGATTGGGCCACTGGAAATTGTTGGTGGCCTCTTGCTCATCTTCGGTCTCTTCCTTCGTCCTTCGGCGAAATTGTCAGCAGTTGTGCTGACACTGTTCATCATTGGTCTTGCTTCGGCATGGGCACGTGGCCTAGAAATCTCTTGTGGCTGCTTCAATCCAGATCCGAATCAAGAAACCACGAACTATCTGGCGACGATTTTGCGGGATGTTGCCTATTTTGCGATGAGCCTCTTCATTGTTTATCGTCCGTTTAAAAAATTCGCGATCTACCCGTAAAACCCATAAGAAACATTGGCAAGGTGAAAATAAGTGAGTAACAAAAAGGTTCAGAATCCCAACGACAAGGGCAACACCGCCTTTCTGTGGACCATCATTGCGGTTCTTGTCGTTGCTGCGATTGCAGTCGGACTGATCGTCTTTAACGGCCGCAGTGAAAAGGCAGCGGCAGTCGCCGAAAGCATGACTGATGTCAATGGCGTGTCTCTGAACTACAACAAGGATGACGGGATTATCACCCTGCGCGCCGAGAACGCTGACGCTTCGGTGCCAAGCGCCGAGCTCTACGAGGACTTCTCGTGCACCTACTGTGCACAGCTTGCCGACGAAACCGACGCGCAGATGCTTCAGGAGATTGAGGGGGGCAATCTCGAGGTTGATATTCGCCCATTGACCTTCCTTGACCGCGGTGCAGAGGGTAACTCCACCCACGTTTTGGCTGCAGTGCTGGCCACGGCCAATTCCGGCGACGTCAACCTGTACTGGAACTTCCGTGAGTACATGATGGCTAACCAGCAGGAGATCTATAACTCCTGGGATGGGGAAGACTTCGCGAACCTTGCTGAGCAGTTCGGTGCAGATTCCGAGACTCTCGACGCGATCCGCAACGGTACCTACACCGAGGATGCAGCGCGCATCGGCCAGGGTAACGCTGATACTCTCAACGAGCACACCGGTGAGGTTTCCTCCCCACGCGTTCTCGTTGATGGCAAGGACGTCGATGTTCCACAAATTAACCAGTGGATTGACGCGGTTGTAGCTTAAGACCTCGTTGATCTTCGCCTCGGCGCGGACCAATCAGAGGTGATTTGGTTGAGCTTCGCGCTGTGAGGTAAGGTAGACAAAGTTGCTTGGCAGTGTGTATCACTGCTGGTACGGGGCTATGGCGCAGTTGGTAGCGCACCACACTGGCAGTGTGGGGGTCAGGGGTTCGAATCCCCTTAGCTCCACAATTGGTAAGACCCGCTCACTCCTCGGAGTGAGCGGGTTTTCTTGTGCGCTCTAGTGTCGGTCAGCTAGTTTCGGGGCGAGATTCACGGCAATGTAGGTCAAGCTTGCGCCGGGTTACGATGCGGTCTTTTGAATCTGCGCCTGTTGTTCGCTGGTGTGCAAATACGCGAGTAGGTGTTCTCCTTCGATGTCGAGGTTGGGCAGCAGCTTGTCTAGCCATTTCGGGATCCACCACGCTGATGTACCTAGAACGGACATGAGCGCGGGTACCAGGGTGATGCGCACGAGGAATGCATCAATGAGGATGCCGACGGCCAGAGCTAGACCGAACTGCTTCACCATGCTGTCATCGCTGAAGATGAATCCTGCAAACACAGACACCATGATGATGGCTGCTGCGACCACCACTCGGCTGGCCTGTTCGAATCCGTGAATGACAGATTGTTTGCCTGTGTAGCCATGTACGTGGGCCTCACGCATGGAACTTACAAGGAACATTTCGTAGTCCATGGCAAGGCCGTACAGAATGCCGGTCACCATGATGGGCAAGAACGAGAGGATCGGACCGGGAGTGTCGAACCCAACCAGGTCTTTCAACCAGCCCCATTGGAAGATTGCGGTCATAATGCCGAAAGTGGCACCGATTGTGAGCAAGAATCCTGCCGTCGCCTTAATCGGAATGAGAACCGACCGGAACACGACTAGCAACACGAGCAAAGACAGCACCACGATGATAGTGATGTAGATCGGCAAGACGCTAGATAATTTCTCCGATATGTCAAGGTTGACGGCGGTAAGTCCAGTCACGCCGATGGTGGTGCCACTGATCCCGGTGAGGTTCCCAGTGTCTTCACGCAGGGTGTGCACGAGCGTTTTTGTCACGTTGCTATCAGCACCTGCGGTTGGAATTACTGTTACCAATGCCAGCGAGTGATCTGGTGAGATGCCCATCGGGCGTACCGTTTCGATGGCTTCGTTTTGCTCCAGCTCACTCGTGATACCGGGAAGTTGGTTGTCTTCAAAGCGAGTGCCCGGGGGTGCTTCAATCACGGCGATAAGGGGTGCGTTGTATCCGTCACCGAAACTCTTCGAAATAGCATCCGCGGCTTGGCGTTCGGTGGTGTCCAGATTTGCCGTGGCTCCGCTTGGCATACCCAGCGACATTTGAGACATCGGGAGCGCTGCCACACCTAGCAGACCAACAACGGCGAAAATGACTACCCAGCGCCTTTTCACAAGCGTAGTTGCGTAGCGGTGAGCAAAGCCGTGGCGTTGTTCATGGCTACGCTTCTGCTCACGTGCACGAGTTTTTGGACTAATGATTCGCTCACCGATGAGCCCGAGTAGCGAAGGCAACAGTGTCAATGCGATCAATACCGCACACAGCACAGTTGCTGCCGCCACGAGTGCCATGGTGGTGAGGAACGAGATATTGATAAGAGTGAGTCCGCTGAGCGCGATGATGACGATCAGCCCAGCGAAAAGTACTGCGCTACCTGCTGTACTTACAGCTCTTCCTGTGGCTTCTTCTGCCGAGAGGCCCTCGCGCAGAATGAGATGGCGCTGCCGGTTCAGGATAAACAGCGCGTAATCCAATCCAACAGCCAACCCGATCATGAGGGCGAGTACTGGGGTGGCGCTTGTTAATTCAATGCTATGTGAAAGCGCGAATGCCCCTCCGAGCCCGACGGCGACACCCAAGATGGCGGTCACCAGAGGCAAGCCTGCTGCCCGCAGCGAGCCGAGCGTGAGAAAGAGCACGAGGCCCGCGACGAGTAATCCGAGGGCTTCATGACCTCCGAGGGGTGGCTTGTGAGGTTTGAGAGATTCGGTGGGAAGCGCAACAAGTCCAGCTGTGTTTGCGTTGTCCGAAGCGATCGCGATGACATCTTCAATGACGCCAGCAGGGAGATCTTCTACTTGCTGGGTGAATTGAATCTGCATGAGTGCGACGGTCCCATCTTCTGAGACGAGCACCCCGGGTGCCAGCATGCCTTGTTTGAGCAAAGCCTCTTCCTGCATCTTTTGTTGCTGTTCAGGGTTTGCTGCTGCACTGTTTGTTGCTGAGCTCGGGGCTGGCATCTGCGCCTGGTCTGTACTGGTCGCCTGGCTAGGTGGTGTGGCCAGAGCAGATGCGTCACGAGCGACAACATAGTCGTTCTTAGAAATCTCAGTCATTGCTGAACGAATTGCATGTGCGGCCTCGCCTGAATCGAGGCGCTCACCTTCAGGAGCGGTGAATACAATGCTGCCTTGGCCCCCTGAAGTTTCGGGAAACTCAGTGCGGAGCTGTTCGGTGACCATCTGGCTTTGGGTGCCATTAATTGTGATGGCGGAGCTGATTTTGGCGCCACTGTTTGCAGCAAGGCCAAGTGTTCCGCCAACAATTATTAGCCAGACGAGAATGAAGACCCAGGGGCGTCGGTAGGAAAACCGCGCCAAACGGTACAAGAGAATGGACATCAGAGGCCTTTCTGGCATGCCAATTAAACGTAGGGTGGCACCTACGTGGAAAGAATTGAAAGGTGGGGTTAGAGGCCGGCTTTTAGTTTTGAAAACACAGTCTCAACAAATTCATCGAGCGATGTGCCAGACTGCGCGGAGCCTGCATCGATGAACGAGTTGAGCGCACCGTACGCTGCGCCAACGATGATTGGTGCAGCGAATTTCGCTGCGGAATTCTTGGCTTGAGCCGAAACCACGGATTGAGCTGTTCTGCGGATTTCTGCGTGTACGTTTTCGACGAAAGGCTTGAGGGCCGGATCCTTATGCGCAAGGTCTCGGAGCTCGATCAATAAGTCGAACATGCCACCGGAAAGTTGGTGGAGCGCAAGTGTGCGCACCCAATCTAAAAGAGGAGTATCTTCGGGCATCTCCGGCAAAGTTTCGATGCCGTCTTCGAGCTGTTCGAGTGCGAGTGCTGCAACTGCTTCTTCTTTGCACGAGAAATAGTTGGCAAATGTGCGCCTGGAAACACCGACCTCGTTGACTACGTCGTCGATAGTGAATCCGTCGAGGCCACGCTCTTTGGTGAATTCAAAGGCGGTGCGTGATAGCTCGTGTGAGGTTTGTTTTCGTTTCTGGTCCCTCAAGCTTGGTTTCGGCATGCGCTGAGAATAGCAACAAAGTTGCCTAATGGGCAAGTTTGCCTAAAGTGCAAATATGCCATTCGGGTGTAATGGTTGATGGCTGGCCCGAATGTGTCGTAGAAAACCTATTTACCACAAAATCTATTACCTGTACATTGAAAGGTATGGACAGCACAACGTTTATTAAGAAGGGTTCGAGCCCACAATCAGCTGCGGCAGAAGCTGCGGGCCTACGCTGGCTCCGTCAAGCCTCGGACCGAGTTGTGCAGGTTATCGGGCTGGACGAATTAGCGAACACACTCACGCTCAAGCGCCTCGATCGCGCTCGGCCCACCGCTGAGGCCGCCAAGTGGACCGGCGCGGAGTTGGCGAAGATTCACGCCGCGGGCGCCCCGGCATTCGGATCCCCTCCGGAAGACTGGGAAGGGCCCAACTTCATAGGAAAGGTGCGGCAGGAATGCACGCCGACTAATCGCTGGGCTGTGTTCTATACCAAGCAGCGCGTGTTGCCCTTTGCGGAAGCTGCAGCGAAGAATGGCACCCTCTCGGAAGAAGGCCTAGCCCTTGTACGCACGGCCTGCGATGCAATTGAACGGGAAGACGCAGATGCAGAAGTCGCCCGTATTCACGGAGACCTGTGGTCGGGCAACCTGATGTTTAGTCCTGACGGTCCGCATTTCATCGATCCCTCGGCACACGGCGGCCACGCCCACACCGACCTCGCCATGCTCTCGCTGTTCGGCGTGAGTCATTTCGAAGAATTAGTGGAAGGCTACGAGACGGTCACCCCGTTGGAGCCAGACTGGCAAGAACGTATCCCCATCCACCAATTACACCCGCTCGCGGTGCACACGCTGACCCATGGCAGCGGTTACGCACGCGAACTGGAGAAGGTGGCAACGGCCACCATCGCCTTGCTGGGCTAAAACGAGGGCTAGTTCGTCTTCCACCACGTTTCTGCAGGGCCTGGGGGCAGATGACGCTTGTGCTGGCCCACCTTCCAGAGGTGTTCGATGCGTTGGCTGGCAGATTCGTCGATCTGCTTGCCTTCCAGGTAATCGTCGATAAGCGTGTAAGAGACACCGAGCGCCTCCTCGTCTGGCAGCGCCGGGCGGTCGTCCTCGAGGTCGGCGGTGGGGACCTTCTCGTAGAGCGCGGCCGGGCTGCCCAGCGCCTGGAGGAGCTGTGCGCCCTGGCGCTTATTCAGCCCAGCGAGAGGAAGTAGATCGGCCGCACCGTCGCCGTGCTTCGTGAAGAAGCCCGTGACATTCTCTGCGGCGTGATCGGTGCCCACAACGAGCAGCCCCAATTCGCCAGCAATGGCGTATTGGGCGATCATGCGCTGGCGAGCCTTGATGTTCCCGGCATTGAAGTCGCCGATCTCCTGGATCTGCAGGGCCTGCGCAACGGCAGATTCCATGGCAGCGGTGGCGGGCTGGATATTCACGGTGACGCGCTTATCGGGCGCGATGAAATCCAAGGCCATCTGAGCGTCATCCTCATCTGCTTGAATGCCGTGGGGCAAACGCACAGCATAAAAGGCGGCATCGTTGCCGCTCACGCGTCGCTTTTCCACGGCGAGTTGGCACAGCCGGCCTGCGAGCGTGGAGTCCTGACCGCCTGAAATGCCCAGCACAAACCCTTGAGCGCCGGTGGATACTAGGTAATCCACCAGGAAATCAACCCTTTTGGTGATCTCTTTCTCTGAATCGATAAAGGGCTGCACACCCAGCGTATTTATGATCGATTCCTGGGGTGAAGCGCTGTTGTTCGACATGGCAGTAATGGTAGTGAAGTACCAAGATAGTCTGCATGACTTCTTCTGCAACTACCCCCGCGGACTCGCCTTACTCAACAGCAGAGATCCGGCGCTACGTGCGCACCGTCGCGGCAATCGCCGCCTTTAGTGGTTTGCTCTTTGGATACGACACCGGCGTGATGAGCGGTGCACTGCTGTTCATTAGCCCCGAGTTTGGGATGACGGCATCCCAAGAAGGCTTCGTCACCTCGATGCTGCTCGTCGGCGCCGCTGTGGGCGCGCTCGTCGGCTCGACAGTCGCCGACAAGATTGGCCGCCGCACCACACTGATTATCGGTGGCATCATCTTTATCTTCGGCTCGATTTGGTGTGCCTTGTCTGGCTCGGTAGAAATGCTGGCCACCGCGCGTACGGTGCTCGGTGTTGCCGTTGGCGCCGTCAGTATTGTCGCCCCGATGTATATCTCCGAGATGGTGCCGGCGCGAGTGCGCGGCAAGATGGTCTCGCTGAACACCCTGATGATCGTCGTCGGCCAGCTGATGGCCTACCTGGTTAACTCAGTGCTTGCACCGTCGGGCAACTGGCACCTCATGCTCGGGCTGGCTGCGGTCCCAGGGGTCATTCTCGCGGTGGGCATGTACTTCCTACCGGACACCCCAGTCTGGCTTGCGCGTAATGGGCGTATCGACGAAGCCCGCTCCACCGCGCAGCGCGCCGGGATGGACCTGGGCGAACTGACCGCAATTACCGAAAAGGATTCCGCGGACCGTGCAGCACAGCAGGGGCAGTGGAAGACACTGCGGGAGAACCGCTGGATGCGCGTGGCGGTCATCGTTGCGGCCCTGCTCGGTGTGACCCAGCAGATCACCGGTGTTAATGCGGTTGTCTACTTCGCTCCGACCATGATGAACCAGGTCGGGCTTTCGACCGAGAACTCCGTGTACACCTCGATTGTCATCGGTCTGGTCAGCGTGATCGCGTGCTGGGTCGGCCTCCAGCTGGTGGACCGGATCGGACGCAAGAAGCTGCTCTCGATTGGTCTGGCAGGCAACATCGTATTCCTCTTTGCTCTGGCACCCGTGTATGGCATGGCGCACGGCAACACAGGGCTAGCGTTGCTCTCGCTGGTGCTCATGGCTGGCTTCATCGCCTCGCAGCAGTCTGCAGTGTCGCCGACAACCTGGCTGCTGATCTCCGAGATCGTGCCAACCAGGATCAGGGGACTGGGCATGGGTCTTGCAGGCCTCGCCCTGTGGGTGGCGAACTGGGCCGTGGCGCAGTTCTTCCTGCCCCTCGTCGAAGCGCTGGGGGCTACCTCCACGTTCGTCATGTTCGGTGTGCTTGGCCTTGTTGCGCTTGGCTTTGTGCGTGCGATGGTGCCTGAGACCATGGGGCGTAGCCTCGAGGAAGTCAGCCATGAGCTCGAGCAGAAGTACTCGAAGTAGCATTTTGGATCTCTGAGACATCTCGGGTAACATTAACGCCCGTGTCATGACTAGCCCGCGAGGGGGAGTCATTGCGGACACCTACATCCGTAGGTTGTCCAAATACTTATAAAAAGAAAGGAGCGCCCGATGAAGGTTCGCAAGTCGCTTCGGTCGCTGAAGAACAAGCCGGGCGCCCAGGTTGTGCGTCGCCGTGGCAAGGTTTTCGTGATCAACAAGAAGGAGCCACGTTTCAAGGCTCGTCAGGGTTAAGCTTTTCGCTCTGCACGAAGTGCCCCTTCCCGTCTCGGATTAGAGATCGGGGAGGGGCACTTTGCTTTCCGCAGGTGTGCTTAGGTTCAGATGATCGTTGCAACACCGCTTGATTTAGGAGGTTGTTGTGAGCGGTGTGTTTCAATTATTGAGCGATCAGGATTAGGCTGGACTTGGAGAACGCGTCGGCCAAGCGATGAGTGTGCGTGTTGTGTCTGCTGAATTGGGGTTCAACGACACACATGCTTTGAACCATTGCCATCGTGTTGGTGTGATCATACGGCGGAATTGGTTGTAGCGGTTCGTGGTGGGCAACTGTTCCCGCTGTGCCAGCTCACGCGGGTGTCAGCTCGACGGTGTCC
>NZ_KB902198.1 GCF_000379425.1 Corynebacterium lubricantis DSM 45231 | reverse complement strand
GTTGGCGGAAACGGTCAACGGTCTCTACAAGACCGAGCTGATCTATCCCCACCGGCCGTGGGCGTCGGTTGGGGAAGTCGAGATCGCGACCCTTCGCTGGGTGTACTGGTGGAACAACCACCGCCTGCACGAGTCATTGGGATACATCACCCCACAAGAGATGGAAGACGCCTACTATCAACAATCACACGCCCAGCCGTTGGGCGTTCAATAAGCGGAACGAAAACCAGGACGCTTCAACTCGGCCACGGCGAACCGGGCCCGAGCCCGAGGTGCTGAGGTTGCGGTTGGTGGGTCTTACTCTGCCGGGGCGATCTCGCTTTCGGTGACCCACTTGTGATTGGTCATGGTCATCCCGTCGACGGTGAGATCAACCATGTAGACCGTCTCATCCGTGGAATAGTCGATGGTGGCCTCCACACCCTTCATTCCCGACATGTGCTCGGCATCCAAGACGACCTCGGACCCCTCCGGCAGGGGGGCCTGGCCCGGATCGAGAAGCTCCTCGTGGACCACCCACCGGTGGTCGGTGACCGGGTCCCCGCCGTCGGTGGGGGTGTAGCTGACCGAGTAGGTCGTGGTGTCAAACGCACCGGCGATCGTCGCCTCAGCACCCTCCATGCCCGGCATGTGGTCCGCGGTGAGGACGACCTCGGTGTCCACCGGGTAGGTGGGATTTTCCTCTGCTGCGATCCCTGCCGGGGGTTGCCCACCATCAGTCGGATGGTCATGGCCCTCTGCACCCATCTGATGGTTCATGCCGGTCTCCTCGGAGGACTGTGTGGCCGTCTCCGAGGTGGTGGTGGTCGTGGTCTCGGGGGCATCGGATGCAGTGTCGTCCGTGCAGGCGGCCAGGGCCAGGGAGGAGGTCAGGGTGAGGGCGGCGAGGGCAATGGTGCGCTTCATGATAATGCTTTCTAGGTTTCTTGGTTGGTGCAGGAGCTGAGACTCAGCGAGGGATGGTGCTTCAAGTGCGTCGTGGTTTATCACTCCTCCTGCTCGATAGGTGCCACTGGGTGGAGGCTGTGGGTAGGGCAGCGTCCGGCTCTTGGGAGCCTGTGGCCGACCCACTCGGCGTAGCTACGGCCGAGCATTCGCCACGTTACTTAGGGAGTTTCTAGCGGCTGGTAGCCACTAGGTGGAGGTTGGGGTTCTTCATGAAATCTTCATGGTCCAGCCCTGGATTCCGGCCAGTCGGGCCTCTAGGGTCGAGGGTGTGGGCCGGTCGGCTCGACCGGCCCGTCTTTCCGGACCGAATCGAGAATGGAGCACGACATGACCCATCACGTACGCACCATGCTGGAGACCCACCCGAAGGACCTAGGCCAGATCGACAAGGACAAACTGGCCGAATGCATCACCGCCTGCTTCGAGTGCGCCCAGACCTGCACCGCCTGCGCGGATGCCTGCCTGGGTGAGGACATGGTCGCGGAGCTGACCACTTGCATCCGCCTCAACCTCGACTGTGCTGACATCTGTGATGTCACCGGCCGCGTGCTCTCCCGGCCCACCGACTGGAATGTCACCCTTATCCGCTCCGTCCTGGAGGCTTGTCGTACTGCCTGCCAGGCCTGTGGAGAAGAATGCGCCCGCCACGCTGAGATGCCCGAGCACTGCACAGTCTGCGCCGAAGCCTGCCGCCGGTGCGAACAGGCCTGTACTGAACTGCTCGCCACCTTGGACTAACCCCGACCCACGACCACGCTCACTGTTTCCGCCATATCTTTCCTATGCAGGGGTTTTCGACCTCCCGGAACATTGTGAACGAGACGTTGCTCCAGCACTAGTCTTCCGCTCCTGCGGTTTTGGCCACGAAGTGCAGGGCAGTAGCTCAGATCATCGACAATCCGAGGGAAAGCACAGAGGACATGATAAATAACACTGCTAGAACGCACTCTGATGGTGGTGTCCTGACACCGACCGAACTCACCCACCTTCACGCCTGGTGGCGAGCAGCGAACTATCTGTCCGTCGGACAGATCTACCTGATGGACAATCCCCTACTGCGCGAGCCGTTGCAGCCCGAACACATCAAACCTCGATTGTTGGGGCACTGGGGCACCACCCCGGGGTTGAACTTCATCTACGCGCATTTAAACCGCAGCATCATCAAACGCGATCTCAACATGATCTACATCATGGGCCCCGGCCATGGCGGTCCAGGCCCGGTGGCGGCGGGATGGCTGGAAGGGACCTACAGCGAGACCTACCCAGACGTGGGCCAGGACCTGGAGGGGATGAAACAGCTGTTTAAGCAGTTCTCCTTCCCCGGGGGTATTCCCAGCCATGTGGCTCCGGAAACCCCTGGCTCCATTCACGAAGGGGGGGAACTGGGATACGCTCTCTCACACGCCTACGGGGCAGCCTTCGACAACCCCGACCTTATTGTTGCGGCCGTGGTGGGCGACGGGGAGGCGGAAACCGGCCCGCTGGCAGCCAGCTGGCACTCCAATAAGTTCATGAATCCCGCACGCGACGGAGCCGTTTTGCCGATCCTGCACCTCAATGGCTACAAGATCGCTAGTCCCACCGTCCTGGCACGGATTGACCATGACGAGTTGGACGACTTGCTGCGCGGCTACGGGCATACTCCCTACTACGTTGAGGGTCACGATCCGGAACAGATGCACCAGGATTTCGCCCGAGCACTGGACACCTGTCTTGATGACATTCGGGAGATCCAGCACCGTGCCCGCGAAAGCGGAGAGACGGAAAGGCCCCGCTGGCCGATGATTGTGCTGCGTTCCCCCAAAGGATGGACCGGCCCGGCCGAAGTGGACGGGCAGGACGTGGAAGGGTCCTGGCGCTCCCACCAGGTTCCCTTCAGTGCGGCACGGGAAAACGATAGCCACCGGAAGATCCTGGAGGACTGGTTGCGCAGCTACCGCCCGGAGGAGCTCTTCGACGACTCCGGGGAACCGGTCGAAGAGGTCCGCATTCTGCACCCTCCCGGGGACAGACGGATGAGTGCCAACCCCCATGCCAATGGCGGCACTTTATTGCGGGACCTGCGGATACCCGATTTCCGCGACTATGCTGTCCCGGTAGAACAACCCGGGACCGGTCAGGTTGAGGCAACCCGAGTGCTCGGGCAGATGCTTCGGGACATTCTGGCTACAAATCTGCACAATTTTCGTGTCTTCGCCCCGGATGAAAACAACTCCAACCGCCTGACAGCGGTTTTGGAGGCCACGGACCGGGCCTGGAACGTCGGAACAGTCCCCGGGGATGATCATCTGGCCCGTGATGGGCGAGTCATGGAAATCCTGTCCGAGCACACCTGCCAGGGTTGGCTGGAAGGCTACCTGCTCACCGGTCGGCACGGGTTCTTCTCCTGCTATGAGGCCTTCATCCATATTGTGGACTCGATGTTTAACCAGCATGCCAAGTGGCTGGACACGACCAATGGCATCCCGTGG
This sequence comes from Corynebacterium lubricantis DSM 45231, assembly GCF_000379425.1. Taxonomy (GTDB): domain Bacteria; phylum Actinomycetota; class Actinomycetes; order Mycobacteriales; family Mycobacteriaceae; genus Corynebacterium; species Corynebacterium lubricantis. The sequence continues at coordinate 14,942 of NZ_KB902198.1, read as the reverse complement.
CGCAGGCCGATCGCCTCCTTGAACTATCTGGTGACCTCCCACGTCTGGCGGCAGGACCACAATGGTTTTTCCCATCAGGATCCCGGCTTCATCGACCATGTGCTCAACAAGAAACCCGAGGTCATCCGGGTATACCTACCACCGGACGCGAACACGCTGCTGTCGGTGGCCGACCACTGTCTGCGCAGCCGTCAGTATGTCAATGTCATCGTCGCCGGCAAACAGCCACAGCTGCAATACCTAGACATGGACGACGCCATCGTTCACTGCACCAAGGGCATCGGCATCTGGGACTGGGCCAGCACACACCCGGACACGGAACCGGATGTGGTGCTTGGTTGTGCCGGGGACGTTCCCACCATGGAGACCCTCGCCGCCGTGGACCTTTTGCGCTCCCACTTCCCGGATCTGTCCATCCGGGTGGTCAACGTCGTAGACCTCCTTCGGCTGCAACACGAGTCCGAAGGCCCGCACGGGCTGTCGGACACCGACTTCGACGCGCTGTTCACCACGGACAAGCCAGTGATCTTCGCCTACCACGGTTATCCGTGGTTGATCCACCGGCTCACCTACCGGCGGACCAACCACGGGAACTTCCATGTTCACGGCTTTAGAGAGGAAGGCACCACGACGACACCGTTCGATTTGTGCGTACTCAACCGGATCGACCGGTTCCACCTGGCCATGGCGGTGATTGACAGAGTGCCGCGGCTCAAGGACGTCTCGGCCACCGTGCGCGAAAAATTCAAGAACGCCCTGATCGAACACCACCAGTACATCCGCACCCACGGCGAAGACATGCCGGAAATCAACAACTGGCAATGGACAGCTGTCCCCGGCCCCGGCCTTCGATGCGAGCAGGAAGCACGAGAGGAACCGCTCTAACATGGCACCGTCACATCCTCGGAAGACATCACCGCCCTTGTCGTCGAATCATCTCGCCACTTTGCCCTATGATGCGGTGCTGTTCGACATGGACGGGGTCGTTACCCGGACTGCCAGCGTGCATGCGGCGGCCTGCAGAACAAATCTACCCCGGACCTAACCAGGTGAGAAAACCCATGATGTCTACCAAGCAGGCCGAAGCCAGGAGCATGACCGGTTCCCTTCGGCGGAGAGCACAGCTGCCGAAGACCCACGCTGGCCGGGCACCACCGGGGAAGAACCGTCATGACGCAGATCCTCGGTATTTACCTAACTAGACTGGAACCGTACCGGGATACGACAACGAGCACAGTTGCCTGGGACCGAGGCACAGTGGGCTCCACGACATGGTCACAACTCGCTAGGCGGAAGGACGTTTCATGGACGTAGGAAAATACGACAAGGTCAGGGCCGGTACCGGCTTCATCGCGGCGTTGGATCAAAGCGGGGGCAGTACCCCGAAAGCGCTGAAACTTTATGGGATCAACGAGGACGCCTACTCCAGTGGGGAGGAGATGTTTGGTCTGGTGCATAAGATGCGCACTCGCATCATTACCAGCCCCAGTTTCGACGGTGACCGGATCCTCGGGGCGATTTTGTTCGAGGACACAATGGACCGCGACATCGGGGGAATGCCTACAGGGGATTATCTGTGGAAAGTCAAAGACATTGTGCCGTTCCTCAAGATTGACAAGGGCCTGGCGGAAGAAACCCACGGGGCTCAGGTCATGAAGCCCCTCCCTGATCTGGACAACCTGCTCGAGCGTGCGGTAAGCAAGCACATGTTCGGCACCAAAATGCGCTCGTTCATCAGGCTTCCCGGGGAGGGGGTGGACGCTGTCGTTGCGCAGCAGTTCGCGATCGCTCAGCAGATCCTCCGGTTCGGGCTGGTACCCATTGTCGAGCCTGAGGTCGACATCCACAGCCCCCGGAAGATCGAGGTAGAAGACCAGCTCCGGGTGACCCTGCGCAAAGAGCTCGACCAGCTGAAGGAGGACCAGGCGGTCATCCTCAAACTGACGCTTCCCGAAACTGATGACTTCTACCGCGAGCTCGTGGAACATCGGCGGGTGATCCGGGTGCTGGCACTATCAGGCGGCTACTCCCGCGCGGAAGCTAACGCTCGCCTGGCACGCAACCCCGGAATAATCGCCAGTTTCTCCCGCGCCCTGACCGAAGGGCTCACCGTCACCCAGGACGACCGCGAATTCGACGCTGTCCTGGATGAAACAATCGGCACTATCGCGGAAGCCTCACGCACCTGACTACGCCTTCCGAGAAGGCGCGGTGCGCCTGATCAACTGCTTATACAGCGGTGCCCGACCCAGACATGAGCGATCTGGGTCGGGCACCGCCGTGGGCGTCTCCTGCTGGAATCAGCCGTTGGGCAGAGGTGAGAAAAAGTCCGCGCGCACCCCCAGGGCACGGTCGGTGCGCTGGATGGACTCATCACCGTCTTCCACGGTGCCAGCCAGGGCACGGATTGCGTCGATGTTCTCGGGGACGACGATGGCCTGGTTGTCGACCGTGTACGTCCAGAACAACTCATTGCCCTGCACGGTCAGGATATCTTCCCAGATGGCGACCTCATACATATCGCCCCGTGGCCGGCCTAGATCTCGCATCAATTCGACGGTGCTGTTGACCGCCACGATTCCATCGGCGCGCCGCACGAAAGCGATCCGCGGCATCGCCTTCAACGCTTCGAGAACCTCTTCTGTGTCTGCCGGGCGGGTTAGCTCGATGGTCCAGAAATGCAGGTGGTTGTGGGTGTGCGCTCCCTTGGCCGCCATGGTCACCACATCCAGGTCGGGGACCACCGACTGGGCGTCTGGGCCTTGATGGCTGGGAATACGACCTTCGGGAACTATGGTGTTCATGATCCCCGAGTGGTCGGATTCCCACGGATCGGTGGCCCGGCGGACAAGCACTCCCCGCGCTTTGGACAGCAATCCAGCGTCCTGGAGTGCGGTAAGGGTGCGGACAGTGCCGGTGGTGTTGCAGGAAACCACGCGGGTGGTGTCGCGTCCAAGCGTGGAACTGTAGTTGGCGTGGGCAACGAAGGAGTGGCCGGTGAGACTGTGCTTCTCCCCGCCCTGGAACACGGACTTGACTCCATGGGTGCGATAGAGGTCGAGGTTGCCGGCCCCGATGGTGGACGGGGTGCAGTCCACCACGACATCCGCGTTGTCGAGCAGGTCCGGTAGTTTCCCGGCGATGGGATATCCGGCAGCGCTCATCTCTTGGTGGGCTTCTTCGGTGGAGGCATAGACCGGGATGCCCTGCGTGATGGCGGTGGCGACCCGGTAATCGGTGGTGACGTCGCTGACCCCGAGGAGTTCCATGTCCTCCTGGGCTCTCACCGCGTCGGCTACACGTTTACCGATGACACCGTACCCGTTTACTGCAACCTTGATTTTATTCGGCATGCTGATTGTCCTTCCCGGAAATCCTGGTTTGGCCCGATGGCCGTATGGTCGTGTTTCTCATCTGGGGTGGTCGGGGAATGTCCTTGTTCAGAGCTCGTTGAGCATCTGCTCCATCTCGGCGATCTCGGCCTCCTGATCTTCAATGACCTGCTCAGCCAGAGCGATGGCCTGCGGGTTCTGGCCATCAGTGACCTCATCACGGGCCATATCGACCGCGCCCTCATGGTGGGCGGTCATCTGCTCAAGGTAGAGCCGGGCAGCCTCGGTGCCCTGGGCATCCTCGAGGGCTGTCATGTCCTCCTCGCTCATCATTCCACTCATCCCGCCATGGTCCATCTCACCCATATCACCGGTGACCGGATCTTCTTCCCAGGCCTCGAGCATGGTATTCATCCGGTCGATCTCCGGGCCCTGGGCATCGATAACACCCTGGGCGAACTCGATGACCTCGGCCGGGATATCGTCCTTGGCCAGGAGGATTTCACTCATCTCCACGGCCTGTTGGTGATGCAGGATCATCATCTGCGCGAACATGATGTCCGCGTCATTGTGCTCGGCGGAGACCTCTCCGGCCGCCCCCGTCTCTGTCTCAGGATCCGTGGTGGCCCCGGTCGTTTCGGTGGTGTCGGGGGCGGACGTAGTGGCGATGGTCGTGGTGTCGGTGTTTTCTCCCTCAGTGTTATCTGCACAGGCGGACAAAACCAGGGTGGAGGTCAAGGCGGGAGCGGCGATGGTGATGGTGCGCTTCATGGGGGTTCCCTTTCGGAGGTTGTGTATGGGGGAGTCGATGAAGGATTGAAAGTCAGCGGACGGGGGCTGCAGAGCTCACAGTAGCCTTCTCCTACTTCCCGTCGGTCGGAGCCAGGTGAGCCGGGTCCAGGTCGATCCGGCGTAGCAGCTGGGCGTTGAGGGCGACGATGATTGTGGACAGGGACATCAAGATGGCGGCGGCCGCCGGGGGAAGCATCACACCGATAGGGGCGAGCACACCGGCGGCCAGGGGAACGGCGAGGATGTTGTACCCGGTCGCCCAGACCAGGTTCTGGACCATCTTGCGGTAGCTGGCATGGGAGAGCTCGATCATCGACAGCACGGCCCGCGGGTCATCACTGGCTAGGACCACCCCGGCAGATTCCATCGCCACATCTGTACCCGCGCCAATCGCAATACCGACCTCGGCCCGGGCCAGGGCCGGGGCGTCATTGACACCGTCGCCGACCATGGCCACGCTCAGACCGCGCTCCTGCAGCTGGGTGACCTTGGTGTCCTTGTCCTGCGGCAGAACCTCGGCGAAGACCTCATCGATCCCCAGATCCTTGCCCACTGCCTGGGCGACCTGGGTGGCGTCACCGGTGATCATCGCCACCTTCACCCCGCGGGCCTGCAGGGCGCGCACCGCCGCGCGGGATTCGGGGCGGATCTTGTCCTCGACGGCCACGGCACCGATGATCTCACCGTCGCGGACGACGTGGAGCACTCCGGCGCCTCGCTGCGCCCAGGAACCGGTGATGTCGGTGAGCTCACCCGGGATGGTCAGACTGAATTCGCGCAACATGTTCGGCCCACCCACGAGGATTTGGGTGCCATCGACAGTGGCCCGGATCCCGCGGCCGGAGGCGGCGGTGAAACCGGTTGCGCGCAGTGGGCGGCGTGAGGCCTCCGGGTGTGCGGCCGCGGCAGCCACGATCGCCCGGGCCACGGGATGCTCGCTATCGGCCTCGGCGGCGGCGGCCAGGGACAGCAGCTCGCCCTCGGTAATGCCGTCGGCAGCCATGATGTCGGTGACGGCGTGTGCGCCTTCGGTCAGGGTGCCGGTCTTATCAAACAAGACCACGTCGATGGTGCGCATGTGCTCCAAGGCCAACCGGTCCTTGATCAGCACCCCGGATTTCGCGGCCCGCTCGGTGGAGATCGCGATGACCAGGGGGATGGCCAGGCCCAGGGCGTGCGGACAGGCGATGATCAGCACGGTCACCGCGCGGACCACGGCATCATCGGGGCTGCCGATGATGGTCCAGACCACGGCGGTGATCAGAGCCGCGATCAGGGCGAACCAGAACAGGAAGGCTGCGGCTCGATCGGCCAGGGCCTGGGCCCGGGAGGAGGAGGCCTGGGCATCGGCGACCATGCGCTGGATGCCTGCCAGGGCGGTGTCCCCACCGGTGGCCTCCACCCGGACCCGGACGGTGTTGTCGGTGGCCACGGTGCCGGCCACCACGGTCTCACCGGTATCCCGGAAGACGGGGCGGGATTCACCGGTGATCATGGCCTCATCGAATTCGGCCGCTCCGTCGATGATGGTCCCGTCGGCCGGGACGCGGGCACCGGCTCGGACCAGCACGACATCGTCGACGGCCAGCTCTGAGATCGCTACGGTGCGGGTGGTCCCGTCGACGACCTTCTCGGCCTCATCGGGCAGGAGCGCTGCCAGCGCGTCAAGCGCGGAGGAGGCTCCACCAAGAGCGCGCATCTCCAGCCAGTGGCCCAGCAGCATGATGGTCACCAGCAGGGCCAGTTCCCACCAGAAATCTAGGTGGAACCCGCCCAGCCCCAGGGTGGTGACCCAGGAGGCGATAAACGCCACGGCGATCGCCATGGCGATCAGGAGCATCATGCCCGGTTGGCGTGATTTCAGCTCGGTCATTGCGCCCTTGAGGAAGGGGGTGCCGCCGTAGAGGAAGATGATCGTGCCCAGGACCGGAGGAATCCAGTAGGCTCCCGGAATCTCCGGAATATTATATCCCAGCAGGTCGGCGAACATCGGGCTGAAGAACACCACCGGAACCGACAGGATCAGCGACCACCAGAAGCGGTCCCGGAACATCGCGGCGCTGTGGCCGGTGTGTTCACCGTGATCGTGGACCTGGTGTTCTTCATCGACAGTGGAATGCGGATGATCGTGCGGCATGGCCTGGTCGTGGGTGGCGGCATCCGCATGGTGCTCGTGACCGGCATGATTCGGATGGTGGGTGTGGTCTGTTTCCGGAGCGGGGTGATCACCGTGGTGGTGGGGAGTGCTCATGAGGTTCCTTCCGCTCAACCCGGTCGGGGTCGAGATGATGGGCGAATCGATCAGGACAAGACGGTGTAGCCGGTCTCCTCAATCGCCCGGTGGACGGTTTCCAGGGGCACGGAACCCGTGACCGTGACGATGGAGACCCCACCGGCGATGAGGTCGACCTGGACGTCGTCGACCTGGGGCAGAGCGCTCACCGCCTCGGTGACGTTGCCGGCGCAGTGTCCGCAGGTCATGCCTGTGACCTGGTAGGTGGTGGGACCTTCAGGTGTTGCGTCGGTTGCCGCGGCCACGGCCGGGGCGGAGACGGTCGCGGACGGCGTAGAGGGCGCGCAGCATCCACAACCGTCGGAGGCCAGCGGCAGCAAGGGGGAAGTCGGGGTGGTCATCGGATCGCTCCTGTGGGATCGGGGTATCAGGCGGGGTTTCCCCTCCCATTATATACCCCTATGGGGTATTGTCCAGGGGTTGATACGGATCGCTGCCGAGGTCATCAAAATTATTGTCCCCGGGAGTGGGGGTCACTGAGCATCAGGGACACGTTTTCCTGGTGCAGGGGAAGACGGATGGTGAAGACCGATCCGGCACCGGGGCCAGGAGAGGTGGCGGTGAGAGTGCCGCCGTGGGCCTCGATCAATGCCTTGGAGATGGTCAGACCGATACCGGCCCCGCCGTTGTCCCGGCTGCGGGCGGCATCCCCCCGGTAGAAGCGTTCGAAGATGTGTCCGAGCTGGCCAGGTGGGATGCCCTCGCCGTCATCGGCGACGTGGATGAGCGCGGTGGACGCCCCCTGTCGGTGGACGCTGATCCGGACCTGCCCGCCGGCCGGGGTGTGCCGTAGCGCGTTCGACAGGAGATTGCTCATCACCTGGCCGAAGCGTTGCCGGTCCACGAGCACCCGGGCGGTGTCCGTAATGGTCTCGACCTGTAAATCGACGCCTTTGTCAGCATAAGCTTCCCCCGCGGCAGCAGCGGCGGTATCGAGCAGATCCCCGAGCCCTTCCTCCGCCAGGTCCAAATCGATCCGGTGTTCCTGGGCCCGGGAGACATCGTCGATGTCTTCCATCAACCGGGTCAGGCGGGTGAGTTGGTCAGCCATGATCGTGTGGGTGGCATTATTCCAGTCCACGACCCCGTCCTGGAGACCATCGAGGTAGACCCTGAGCACCGATAAGGGGGTGCCCATTTCGTGGGCCAGATCAGAGAGCATCTGGCGGCGGACCTGTTCGGTGTGTTCCAGCCGGTCGGCCATGGTGTTGAAGGCATGCGCCAGGGTGGTGACCTCGGGGCCTGCTTCTCCGGCGGGCACGCGGATACGGTAGTTGCCGGCCGTCAGGCTGGTAGCGGCGCGGGTGAGATCCTGCAGGGGGGTGCGCAGGCGACGCGATAACCACAGGCTGGCCAGCAGGGCGCTGATCAAGGCGGTGGGCAGGGCGACGGCCAGGGTGATCAGGTTGGCGTCCCGGTAGGCCTGCTCGGCATGGAACAGCTCCAGCGAGGGGTCCTCCCGGCCGGTCATCAACATATGATCATGGAACAGGGTCGGGCCCACCACCGTGGCCACGGCCGCGGCCACCAGCAGGCTAATCACCACGACCAACACCTGGGCGGCCAGGAAGCGGAAGGTCAGGCCGGGTCCGTGATTCATGGCTGCCCCACCCGGTAGCCCACGCCACGCACGGTGTCGATAAACCCCCGGCCCCGGGTGTCGGTGCCGAGCTTGCGACGCAAGTTGCCGATGTGGACATCGACGATGCGTTCATCACCGACCCAGGTGGTGTCCCAGACCTCGGTGACCAGGTCGTGGCGGGTCAGCACCTGGCCGGGGCGCAGGGCCAGGGCAACCAGCAGCTCGAACTCCGTGCGGGTGAGCTCCACGGTCGTCTCCCCCACCCGCACCTGATGGGCGACGGGGTCAAGGATGAGGTCACCAACGATCAAGGGGGTGGTCACCTGCGGTGGGGTGGCGCTGGTGCGCGGGCGGCGCAGCACCGCATGCACCCGGGTCACCAGTTCCCGGATGCTAAAAGGTTTGGTGATGTAGTCATCCGCCCCCAGGGTCAAACCGCTGATCTTGTCGTCCTCGCTGCCACGCGCGGTGAGCATGAGGATGTAGCAGTCCGAGAAGGTGCGGATCCGTCGGCACACCTCCAGGCCGTCGGGTTCGGGCAGCCCCAGATCCAGCACCACAACATCGGGGGAAAAGCGACGGGCCTCGTCCACGGCCTGGGTGCCGGTGTGCGCCTGGCGGGTGTCGAAGCCGGCCCGGATGAGGTAGGAGGCCACCATCTGAGCCAGGGGTTGTTCATCATCGACGACCAGCACCCGCCCCGGGGGCGTGGCGGTGGTCGGTGTGCGGTCAGCCATAGACCCCAGTATCGCTCCGGCCAGGGGAGAATACCACCCTCGCTCAGTGCCCGGCGGGGAAACCTTCATCAAATCTTCAAACATCACCCTTCGACCGCCGTCACCCCTGTGCCCCACCCCGGGCCGGCGGCATCGCCTCCCCTGGTCAGTTCAGCAGGCGCCACCAGGGATTTCACTGCCTGCACCGCATATCCGGGGCGGGTAGAAGGACATCGCCCACGGCTGTGGGGTGGTGTCCCGGTGGTGACCCAGCCCACCGGAGTCACCCCCTTTTCGCCCTGTTATAAGGCTGTGAGCAGGGTTTTTGATTTCTGGGCCGTCAGGCACCCGTGCTAGAAAAGGTATGGCATCGACCTTGAGGCGGTGTCTTCTCACGGTCCTACCACGATCCAAGGAGATTGACGTGAAACGAGCAGCGATCGCAGCCGCCGCCCTTGCCCTCGCCCTCACGGGGTGTTCGGCCGCCGACCCGGAACCCACCGCCGACGGGACGGCGTCCCAGGATACATTCCTGACTACCCATGGCCTGGCCGCCATGGACGCGGTGGAGATCATTGATCACCTCGACCGGCAGAAGGTCACTGAGCGTCCCACGGATCTGATCGCCTCCGTGCGTGCCGATGAACTGCTGCTCTCGAGCGATGACCAGGAAGTCGTGGTCGATCTTCCCGACAATCAGACGTATGTCTCGGTTGCTCCGTATATCACCTCCACCCACGACTGCTTCTACCACAGCCTCACGACCTGCCTGGGGGAACTCGACAATGAGGATATCCAGGTCACGATCACCGATGAAGCGACCGGCGAGGTCCTGATCGATGAGCAAACCACCACCTTCGACAACGGGTTTGTCGGCTTCTGGATCCCCGATGAGACCACCGGCACCATCGAGATCACCCATCAGGGACGCACCGGTGTCACCGAGTTCTCCACCACCGAGGACGGGGCCACCTGTGTCACGGACCTGCGCCTGACCTGATGCCTCAGCAGTGGGTTTCCCCTGATCCTTCCCCTGATCCTTCCCCTGTGTCACTCAGACTTGCACCAAGGACGGTTTAACCATGACAAGTAATTTTTCCCGGCGACAGTTTCTGCTCGGCGGGCTCGTACTCGCCGGCACCGGCGCCCTGGCCGCCTGCACCAGCGACCCTGGACCCGCTGCCTCGGCACCAGGTCCCTCCCTTCGCCCCACTCCCACCCCCACTGCGCTCGGTGAGCCGACGGTGCGCCGGACACTGACCGCCCGGCCCCTCTCTCTGGATATCGGCGGCATCGAAGCCAAGACGTGGGGATACGTCTCTGACACCGGGGATGCGGCCATTGAGGCCACCGCCGGCGACGTCCTCCAGGTCGATATCACCAATGAACTGCCTGAGAGCACCTCCATCCACTGGCATGGCATCGCACTCCACAACGCAGCCGACGGTGTGCCCGGCATGACCCAGGACCCCATTGAACCTGGCGAGTCTTTCTCCTATGTTTTTGAAGTCCCCCACGGTGGCACCTACTTCTACCACTCCCACAGCGGCCTACAACTCGACCGGGGTCTGCACGCCCCTCTGATCGTCCGCGACCCGGACGACGCAGAGGATCAGGACGTCGAATGGACCATCGTGCTCGACGACTGGCTGGACGGCATCGACGGCAGCAGTCCCGAAGATCAGCTGACCATGTTGACGGGGATGGACATGGGTGGCCACGGCGGGATGGATATGGGTGGTGAGGGGGGCATGATGGCCCACGGCACGCCCGATCCGGCTCTGGGCGGAGATGCCGGTGATGTCATGTATCCGCACTACCTCATCAACGGACGCATTCCCCGGGCGCACCGAACGTTTAATGCCCGACCGGGGGATAAAGCCCGCCTGCGGTTTATCAACTCCGGCGGTGACACCATCTTCAAGGTGGCTCTCGGTGGCCACCGCATGACCGTCACCCACACCGACGGCTTCCCTGTCCAGCCCTGGGAGACCGAATCGATCTACCTGTCGATGGGCGAGCGTGTCGACGTCGAGGTCATCCTCGGCGACGGCATCTTCCCGCTCACGGCTTTGGCGGTGGGTAAGGACGACCGCGCCTTCGCCGTCATCCGCACCGCCGGCGGCCAGGCCCCCCGCCCCGATGTCGACTTCCCCGAGTTGTCGTCCACCGGACTGTTTCTGTCCTCCCTGAAGCCAGCAGACCGTGCACTCCTGCCCGAGGGCACACCAGACCGAGAAGTCAGCATCGACCTGGGCGGGCAGATGATGCCGTATGAATGGAGCATTCTCACCGACGGCCAATCCTCCTCCGCGACCGTGCAGGAGGGCCAGCGCCTGCGGATGGTCATGCGCAACAGGACCATGATGCCCCATCCCATGCACATCCACGGCCACACCTGGGCGCTACCCGGCAGCGGCGGGCTACGCAAGGACACCGTCCTTCTCCGCCACGGTGAAACCATGATCGCCGACCTGATCGCTGACAACCCCGGTGAGTGGGCATTTCACTGCCACAACGCTTATCACCAGGAAACCGGGATGATGAGTTCCCTGCGGTACGCCTAACCCCACAGCAGGGTTGAGTGCCGAGGTGGGCAGAGTCGCTACAGACCACCCACCGGGCAGCACGATGACCTTCCTCGGTGTTGTGGTCTTCCGGGACAACCAGAACACCGTCTCCCTGGGCGCGGCGATTGGCATCGTCTCGGGCATCGCTTCCCTGCTTTACCTGCTGCGTATCTGGCAGCCGAAGGGTGCGGAGCGTGGCTTCTTCGGTGCTGTGGCCAAGCCGCTGCCGAGTGCGAAAAAGCTTGACGCCCTGGCCTACAAGTCCGCCATCATTACGTTGCCCGTGCTGGGGTTGGGCATTGTTCTGGGTGCGATCTGGGCGGAGGCCTCGTGGGGCCGGTTTTGGGGATGGGATCCGAAGGAGACCGCATCCTTTATCTCCTGGGTGCTCTATGCCGCCTACCTGCATGCCCGTGCCACGGCCGGGTGGCGCGATCACAAGGCCGCGTGGATCAATATCCTGGCCCTAGCCACGGTAATCTTCAACCTGCTTTTCATCAACCTGGTCGTCTCCGGCCTGCACTCCTACGCCGGCCTGAACTAAATCCGGATTCGTCAACGCTTTGCCGGACACCCCCAGATCCACTGGGAAAGTACTGAAAGTTGCTATCACATGACTCGAAGGATTGGGCATATATTCACAACTGAGCAGCAACCCGAAGAAGGCCGTGATCTCCGGTGAAGGCTAGTACTGCAGCAGACGTGACAGTCTCACGTCTTTCCCGGGGGATAGCCGGCGATAACTGGCGCAGATTGGCCGGTCCCACCGCGCTCATGATGGGAGCTGCGGTGGTCTGGTGGCTGGCGCTGCCGCCACGCGGTTGGTGGGTGCTGTTCCCGGTGGGCGTGACTATGTTCATGCTGGCTTTGGCAGGTCAACCACTACGTAACCGTTTGTGGCTCGGTGGGTTGGGCGGGGTGGTGCACTACGCTCTTGCTCTGCGCTGGCTCACCGACTTCAACACTGCCGGATACGCTGCTGTTGTTGCCGTTCAGGCGCTACTGTTAATGCTGGTTGCCGCGGTATCGCCTAACGAGGCGGCTTTTCGCAGCCGCTGGTCGGGGTGGTGGCTGCTCACCCCTGCTGCCCTGGTGTTATTGGAGGCTGTGCAGCACCGGTTCCCGTTCGGCGGTTTCCCGCTGTCCGCTTTCGGATACAGCCAGACCGATGGTCCTTTCATGGCGGCAGCGCCCCTGGGTGGGACTCTCCTGGTGACCGCGTTGGCCGCAGTTGCGGGGGCCGTTGTTACCGCTGTCATCTTCGGGCCGAGACGAGCCCGTGCAGCATCCGTGGTCGCAGTGGTCGTGGTACTCGCGGTACCGGCGTTCGCGCCAACGATCGTAGATGATACGGCAGAAGGCAGCCTTGACGTCGTGCTCGTGCAGGGTGGAGGCCCCCGCGGGCTTCGCGCGGTCAATACCGATCCGTTTGATACGACCCGCCGGCACCTACAGGCTGCCGAAGATATCACCGGGGACCCTGATCTGGTTCTGCTGCCCGAAAACGTCGTCAATATCGACGGCTCAATCGACGGGACGCGCGTTGATGCAGCTTTCGCTGAACTGGCCAGGCAACTCGACACGAACATCGTCGTCGGAATTACCGAATCCGAGGATCAACATTTCCGGAACGCATCCATAGTGTGGGGACCGGACGGGACCCGGTTAGGACGCTATGAGAAGCATCATCGTGTGCCGTTCGGCGAGTACATCCCTATGCGCAATCTGATTGAACGACTCAGCGAGGACGCACGGTTCATCCCCCGCGACGCCATTGCCGGAGAGGGACCGGCGGTGCTCGATCCCAGCGGGACACCACGATTGGGGATCGTCATTTCTTATGAGGTCTTCTTCGCCGACCGGGTCGCCGATGCCGTTCGCAATGGTGGGCAGCTACTCCTCGCACCGACCAACGCCGCGTCTTTTGTGACCGAGGAAGTACCTGCAATTGAAGTGGCCGCATCCCGGATGCGTGCCCGCGAGTTTGGCCGCACCGTTCTCCAGGCTGCCCCCACCGGATACTCCGCAGTTATCCAGCCCGACGGCACAGTCTCACAACTCAGTGGCCTGGGCACGAACGAACTGCTGACGGCAACCGTTCCCCTTCATACTGGTTTGACGCCGTATGCGCGCATGGGGGATACGCCCCTGTTGGTTCTCGCGATGCTGGCTCTTGCATGGCCTGCGGTTACCGGCCTCGTCAGCTGGCGCAGGAGAAGGCAGGTTACGGAAGTATCCCACTAAACGTGGATTACGGCACCTGCTCCTCGTTGGCGGGACGCTCGCCGCCCCCATATATGACGAGCACGGACTGCCTCCCCTGTGCCCCGGTCTGCCCCGCCTGGAGAAGCTATCAAGTCCGGGCTGTGTCGGCGATGAGTGAGAAGCGTCTCTGCGGTCTGAGGCGGGTGCCTCACGCCCAGTCACTGCCGCCGGTTCCGGTGTCGGGGCCGGTCCTGGTGAGTGCGGGAAGGTTAGAAGGTGACGCCGTGCTCGGCGAACCAGGGCAACGGGTCGCCCGCCCCGCTGCCAGTCGGGTAAAGCTCGAAGTGCAGGTGAGAGCCGGTGGAAACCCCCTGGTTGCCCATGCCAGCGATCCTCTGACCAGCGGTGACGCGTTCCCCAACGGTCACGTCGAGAGTCTCCATATGACCGTAGACGGCAATCGAGCCATCATCGTGCTGGATGCGGATCCACTGCCCGAAACCGGAGGCCGGGCCGGAGTCGATGACAGTGCCGCCCATCGCCGCGAGGATCGGGGTGCCCACGACGTTGGCGATGTCGATACCCGCGTGGAGGGTTCCCCAGCGCACGCCGAAACCGGAGGTGAAGGTGCCTTCAGCGGGCTTGACCACCGAGGGCGCGCGGGCAGCGCGCTCGTTCTCGGCCCGCTCGGCGTTGTACTGGATGGCCTTGTCCAGCTGCTCGTCGATGTTGGCGACCGGCTTGAATTCGGAGATCGCGAGAATCTGCGGTGCGGCCTGCGTCCCACTCGAGGACAGGGCCGTGTCGTTGGTGGCCAAATCCACCTCGACGGTGGCAGCCTCCGGGGAGACCGGAGCCTCGACCTTGGCCGGGGCTTGCAAGGTGGCGGCCGTGGCGCCACCGACGCCGGCGGATGAGACCGTGCCGGCGGCTACAGCCACGAGGGCGAGACGCCCCTTGGTCTGCGAGGTGGTGATCGTGCGGTGTTTTCCTCCGGATGACCGCGAAGCCTTCAGGCGCATGACTCTTCTTCCGTCGTTGTCCGTTGTCCCGCCCTGAGCAATTCCAGCGATATGTCCGTTGGAGATCAGACCGTTACCGTTCCGTTATCTAACGGAGGTAATACTAACGCCTGAACTTCTCCGATATCCACCTTGCGGCCCCTTTAGTGATCTTCTCCACACTGTCCCCAGCTCCCACCGGCGTGCGCTGGGGAACCCTCCACGCGGGTCTACGCCCTGTTTCGTGCCTGGCAACTATCCGGCACCTGGGCACAGATCGAAGCCGCCCTTCAGTCCCGAGCCGATGGCCAGGGACAACTCGGATGGGACATCTCCGTGGACTCGACTACCAGCCGGGCGCATATCCACGCCNCCGGAGCGCGGCGAGATTCCTCCGACCGCCTCGACGGCGAACCGGACAACCATGCCCTCGGCCGGTCTCGGGGCGGGT
>NZ_KB902197.1 GCF_000379425.1 Corynebacterium lubricantis DSM 45231 | reverse complement strand
AACAAAAACAATAAACACGAAAGATTAAGTGTTTGCGTCCACTGTGCAGTATCTGGCACAACACACCCCGAACATGGTGGTGGTTTGTGTGATGAAGTGAATATGTATCATGTCTACTAGTCGCCTAGTAACAGTGCTGATACACCCCAATAGGTGTGTCGGTGGTTGATGGCGGCGGGGAAACGCCCGGTCCCATTCCGAACCCGGAAGCTAAGCCCGCCCGCGCTGATGGTACTGCATCCGGGAGGATGTGGGAGAGTAAGTTACCGCCGACCTTAAAACAAAACAAACAACTAAATAGAAACACCCCGGTAGGAAGCCAACACGGCCTCCTACCGGGGTCTTTCGCATGCGCTGGACTATCAATGAATATTGGCAAGGATCGGCTAACCGTGAAATCCAAATAGCCGCTTCTTCGGGCCTTTAGTTGTAATACGAATCTGACTCCCGCCTACTACGGCACCTTCTAAAAGGACAGTAGGGAATTGGTCGCGTGCCCGACGTGGTTCAAACGCATTGGAATCACTCCACCATTTTCTGTCGGTGTTGTCCGCAATTCCGAACTCGGGCAAAACGATCACTTCTACTGTTGCCATCCAGGAGGCATAAATATGGATTCTGGTTAGAAGGGACTCGAATGACGCATCGCGTAAATCAAGGAGGAGGGTCCCACCTTTTATTTCGTAGGTGGACTCGCGCGGAACAGTCCATTGACCAACGCGCTTAAGCTCCCAATTGACTTTGACCGGTTTGGTCGTTCCCGGTTGCGGGGCGACGTATTCAATCGGATGAGATTGTGCTTCCACCTCTGGCCCACCCAGGTAACGGTGACGAATTACAGCGAGGTCGCGTCTATCGCTGGTGCTCCAAATGGTAGTGACGAGCTCATCGAATTCCGACACTGGGATCCGTCCACGCCCCACAACGCGGACTAGCTCTTCTTGGAGTTCTTGTCGCTCCCTGTCTGTAGGGTCAGAAGGGTCTCTAGGGTTGTTGGGGTTGTGCGGAAATGTATCTTTCAAGGCTCGCCTCCTCCAGTATTCGTTCCCCTGTAGGGATCATTTTACTAATCGGGTAAAGCCAGTGTTGAATGTCCGAGGGCACGAAATAGTCTGGGCCGGCCGGAGAGTGGATCGTCGAAACGCAATTCAACTGAAGCTAAGCGCATCGGAACGGCGAAGTCTTCGTCGTCGAAAGCCTTCACCGTGGGATAGACGGGGTCACCGAGAATCGGTGCGCCGGCGTCGAGCATTTGGATTCTCAGCTGGTGAGTTTTTCCCGTAATGGGTTCCAGGATGTAGCGACCCAGTGGGCCGTCCTCCCCGTGCATAGCGAACTGTGATGCATCCACGGGTTCTATCAACTGGAGGTTGGTAAATGAATTAGGCGCCTCGTCGCTAAGCTTTGCTGCGATCTCACCATGTGTTTTCGTAATATGATGTGCCCATTGAGTTGGCGCGACGATGTCACGTAGTGGCGCGATTGCTTCGTAGACCTTGTGAACTTGGCGTGTAGCGAAGAGTTGCTGATAAGCGCCACGTACTTCTCGCCTCTTCGTCAGGAGAAGGAGACCACTGGTCATCCGATCAAGACGGTGCGCCGGCGTTAATTCCTCGTTGCCCGTTGATCGCCTCATCCTGACGGTGACAGTCTCGGTGATGTGGGCGGCTCGTGGCATGGTCGCTAGAAACGGCGGCTTGTTGACAACCATAATGTCATCGTCTTCAAAGACGGTTTCAATCTCATAGGGCACAGGTTTTTCGGAGGCCGGCCGCTTGTAAAAAAACACATCTTCGCCCGGTGCTACGAGGTCTTCGGGGGTAAGAATGGTGCCATTGCGGAGGACCACCTCTCCGGCAGCAAACCGTTCAGCAATAGCTGATTCATCGTCGGAAGGGTGCCGGTGGTGCTGAGAAAATACCACTTGTGTCACAAGGGTCCCGGCAGTAACAAGATCGCCGTCGGGCACTCGGATACGGGTCGCACCAAGACCGGAACGCGGGGGGAGGGGGCCTTTATGGCCTGACTTTTTCCTGCTCATCGTATGTACTAACTTATTCCACATGGATTTGAATGCAATCATGGACTCCGCTGTAGCCTTCTCGTCAACCAATGAAGGCAACTTCATCGCAGACCTCTTCGACTTCCTTTTCAATCTCTTCTTCCCATCCAACGCGGACCCAGCCAGCTAATTGTGATTCAAAACAACTGGTACTAACCAGCTGACCAACGTGTCATGACGCTGTACACTGGAGGTGTAACGAAAGAGACCAGCCTCCAATGAAAGGGCGATCCTGATGGCCAAGGAAGATATTGTAGTCGTAGCAGTCGACGGCTCAGATGCATCGAACAATGCAGTTCGTTGGGCGGCCAACACCGCCATGAAGCGTGACATTCCGCTGCGCCTGGCATCAAGCTATACAATGCCGCAGTTCCTCTACGCAGAGGGAATGGTTCCACCGCAAGAGCTTTTCGACGATCTCCAGCGCGAAACCCTCGACAAGGTCGAAGCGGCACGCGAGATCGCCCATGAGGTCGCTCCTGACATCAAGATCGGCCACACCATCGCTGAAGGCTCTCCGATTGACATGCTGCTGGAGATGTCCAAAGACGTCACCATGATCGTCATGGGCTCCCGCGGTCTGGGTGGGCTCTCCGGCATGGTTCTCGGCTCGGTCTCTGCTGCAGTTGTATCCCACGCTGACTGCCCAGTTGTGGTCGTTAGGGAAGACAACCCGGTCAGCGAAACCACCAAGTACGGCCCAGTCGTTGTCGGTGTGGATGGCTCCGAGGTTTCTGAAAAGGCAACCGAAGTTGCTTTCCAAGAGGCTGACGCCCGTGGCGCCGAGCTCTTCGCGGTTCACACGTGGATGGACATGCAGGTGCAGGCTTCGATGGCAGGTCTTGCTGCTGCTCAGGAGCAGTGGGAAGTGGTCGAGCAGGAGCAGATCGCAATGCTCTCTGAGCGTCTCGCTCCACTCCAAGAGAAGTACCCGAACGTTCAGGTGAAGAAGATCATTTCCCGTGATCGCCCAGTTCGCACCCTCGTTGAGCAGTCCGAAGGCGCGCAGCTGCTGATCACCGGCTCCCACGGTCGTGGTGGCTTCAAGGGAATGCTGCTCGGTTCTACCTCCCGCGCACTGCTGCAGAGCGCACCATGCCCAATGATGGTTGTGCGCCCAAGCCACAACTCATAAGAATTAATGCAGCGGAGTAACTCTCCGTCGGAAATGTCCAGCTCGGTTCGCCGAACTCGACATTTTTTGTTCCCAAATTTCGTTTCCTAGGCGATACCTGAGACCGTTTCTTAAACGAAAAGTTATATTAAATTCGCCGATTCAAGTAGCGAAATCCTCTGCAGATGTGCAAAATAGGTGAGGAAATTGTTCAAGCGCGCCTTGAGCGCCAAACTATGAAAGTTGGAAACTCTCATGATGGCAGGCGGAATTCTCGGATGGATCATCATCGGTGGGCTTGCAGGTTGGGTCGCATCGATGATCAAGGGTAAGAATGCAAGCATGGGCATCGTCGCGAATATCATTGCAGGTATCGTCGGCGCCTTTATCGGTGGCTTCTTGCTTTCCTTCATCGGCATTGATGCAGGTAGCGGTCTAGTAATCAGCTTCATCTCAGCAACAATTGGCGCGGTAATTCTGTTGACAATCATTAACATGGTCAAAAAGAACTAAGCCAGCGTAGACCAGGGCCCCGAGGACAACCTCGGGGCCCTTTCGCATGCGCGTATGCTTGACGCATGCCACCTGCAACCTATCGTCAGCAATTAAGAGTCGCTGAAGTATGTAAAGCCGCGGGAGATCTACCTGGCTGCGAACGAGCCCTGGAAAAGTTCCTTTCCCAAACGATGCCCACCGCCGATACCCTTTACCAGGCAGGCCTCCGCGACGTCTATACAGATATCGCCACGGCAGCGACGGAGTTGATCCATCTCTTACACAACAGAGAAGAGATCCACGGAGCTAGGGCTGAGTCGGAACGTCTGGTCGCCTTCTTTGCAGGAGAGACTTTTCGTCTCGAGCGGGTTGAAGCACGCACACGCGCTGCAATGATGTTCAGCGTGGCAACTCACAGCCCTGCGCCAGAATTAAGAGCCAACCTCTTCGGGGCAGCAGGTCTTGATTTCGTCCAAGCGGCTATGTTGCCAGAGTCCGCCCAAGCCCGAGTGAATGAATCTCTGGCGCTATTTGAGTTGCAGAATTTTCGGAAATCCCACGAGCAAGCACTGTTGGCTGCTCGCGTGGCTAGGCAAGCCGGGCGCATTGATATCGAATTACAGGCAGTGGAACAGCTTTCGAAGTCTTTCCTAACTGCCGGTGATTCGTCATCCGCCATCGGAATCCTGCAAGAATTCCTCCAACGCGAGGAATTGAGCTCCACAGACCACAATGCCACGAGAATGCGTGCCGAGGTAACGGAGTCCCTTGCTCGCAGATACCTGGCCATCAATAATCGGCTTGCGGCACGCGACGCCAGCAAGCGCGCGGCAAGCCTGTACACCCAGTGCGGCGATCACTTTCGCGCAGCCCAGGCATGGGAGCTAGCCTGAGCCGAGATTAGTCAGGCGGGAAAAGTAACTATTCGAGCTCGACGCCGCGGGAGTCGTACCTAAACTTTCCGCCGCCAATGAGAATCAGAATGAACTCGACAATGACCCAGACACTGAGAACGAAAAGGATGACGGCCCCAATTCCAATGATTGCGGTCACCCACCCGATGAGCCAGGTAACCAACTGGGCAACTCCGCGTCGGGTGTAGCCCAAGTAAAAGTTGTGCAGGCCGAGAGTACCGAGAAAAAAGGCAAGTAGGGCAGCGGCTACCTTCGATTTGGGCCGGACAGGCTGCTGTTGGAAACCGTACTGCTGATTGAACCCGGCCTGAGGTTGAACCGGAAGGCCATCCTTGTTGTAGGCCTGTGGCTGCGGTTGCGGGTATTGCGGTTGCGGGTATTGCGGCTGCCGGTACTGGGGCTGCTGATACCCGTACTGGGGTGGGTTATTCAGCGGCTGGTCATTTTGGGGGCGATCAAACGGGTTGTGCTCGTAATTGCTGCCACCTTGTGGTGTTGACATTGCTCTCCTCAGCCGATGTTAGGGATCAAAATAAGATCCTTTCGCTTCCCATCTAACCACTTCAGCTGGGCTTTTGGAAAGCGAGTCGATGCGCCACTGGAATGAACGAACCGGTTTGTCTATATTGAGATATGAGGTCTACGAAGAAAGGACGAAGCGAGATAATGACTGACAAAGGCAAAGCCGAACCAAAGCGCAAGTCGACATCGAGGCGGCGTAATCGGCCGAGTCCGCGTACACGGTTGTTGGAATCTGCGACGACCCTTTTCTCGACCGAGGGAATTCGCGTCATCGGCATCGACCGGATCTTGCGCGAAGCCGATGTGGCAAAGGCTTCGTTGTATTCCCTCTTCGGCTCGAAAGACAATTTGGTCATCGAGTACATCAAGTCCCTCGACGAGAAATACCGGAGCGATTGGGAAGAGCGGACCAAGGACCTGCCTGAATATGAGGACAAAATCCTCGCTTTCTTCGATATGGCCATCGAAGAAGAACCCGAGAAGGATTTCCGTGGCTCCCACTTCTTGAATGCCGCAAATGAATACCCTCGGCCTGAGACTGAATCAGAAAAAGGGATCGTCGCGGCCTGTCGCGAGCACCGCAATTGGATGCATAAGACCATGACCGATCTCTTGACGAAGAAAAACGGTTACCCATCGGCGACTCAGGCGGACCAGCTACTGATTTTCCTCGACGGCGGCATGTCAGGGGCTCGTCTAGTCCGAGACGTGGGACCACTTGTCACTGCGCGTGACCTGGCGAAGCAGATGCTTGGTGCTCCGCCAGCAGACTACTCCATCTAGTCGGTCTGCTCCTCCCGACCAGACTCCTCAGCAGACTCCTCTGCAGGCCCCTCAGCAGCTTCTTTCGCCTGTTTCTTTTCCAGGCGTTCCTGTTGGCGCATCGCCACTCTGGCTTGAGTACGTTGCTTGTTCAAGGCCTTCTTCCGGGCCTTTTCTTCCTGCTTTGCGGCGGCTTGCGCCTCTTTTTCCGCGGCGATCTCCTGATTAATTGCCTTCAAGTCGCTTGGGCGAGTCATGGCCGAAAGCCGGCGACGGCGCTGATTGCGTTTCGCTAAGCGCTTTGCCCGGATTTCCGTCTGGGCCTTTTCCTTCTCAGCGGCGTTGTGGGCACGGTGGACGTCGTCAAGCGGAATCTTTTTCACCGAAGCTGCCCAGAACACGGCGGTTTGGACAGCGGTCCATAGGTTATTGGTGACCCAGTAGAGCATCAGCGCGATCGGCAGGACACCACTGAGACCAAGGAAGAGAATCATGAATGGCATGATGACCGTCAAGATGATCTGGAATTGGTTGACCACACGAGCGGCCTTCATGGACCAATCCAATTGCTTTGTCGAACGCGCGGCGGAAATTGCGAGGTTGGCTGTCGTGAAGATAATCGCGAAGACCATCAGCGGAATGAACACCGCACGCACTTCGGCCTCAGTCGTGCCAAGCGCCGCGAACTCCTGATCCGGCATGCTCAAGAAACTGGTCAGCGGGGCGCCGAGAAACTTCGCCTCGCGGAAGGACATAATATCCGCGGGAGAGAGCAGCCCGATACCGCTTTCGTGTCGCTCATCGGGGATGGCCATCCACCGCAAGAGCGTGAGCAGGCCAATGATGACCGGAAGCTGAATCAGTGGGGGAATACACCCAGCCAGAGGCCTGTACTCGTAGCGCTTATTCAACTCGTTGAGAGCATCTTGCTCTTCTTTCGCCTGCTCGGGAGTAGTAACCTCGGCGTATTTTTCAGTGAGTGCGGCCCGCTCGGGACGCATCAGCATACTGGTTCTACCGCTTTTATAGAGAGACCACGTGAAAGGAGCCAGAATTGCCCGGATCGTGATCACCAACAAAATGATAGAAAGCACCCAGGCCAGGGAATTATTCAACCCGGTAACATCGGACATCAACCAATGCCAGAATTTCATCACAGCTGAAACCGGTAGAACGAGCGCTTCCCGCATTGCTGTGGGCCTCCTTGAAAGTTGTAGATCGAAGCGAGTGCACTGTGCTTCGTCGCTTGCCCACTAATGGTAAAGCATGCAGAACTAAAGATAATGCTCACCATAGTGCGACGGCAGTACGTCAGTCCTTACCGAGGCCTGAAGTAGGCTCATCAATATGAGCTCAACTCAGGTGACATTGGAGCGAGATCCCGCAAACCTACGCGATCATCGCGCGCTAGATACAGGTGTGCATGCACTGGCAATCACATTGCTCGGCGTCTCTGCGATAGCCGCGGTGGGATACGAGTTCGACCGGGCAGCAATCCACCTCGTTCTCACAGCGCTTTTTGGGTTCTTGTATTTCTATGGCGCGTATTACCGCAATGGTTGGCCATCGTGGATCCAGATCCTGTGGGCGCTTTCGCTCACGGGGGTCTGGGTGGTGGAACTATTCGTTTCTCCCGTTGCGGTCTATTGGGTCTTTATCCTTTTCTTCCTTTACCTGCGCGTCATGGATAATTGGCGTGGCATTGCGGCTGTCATCATCGCGCTGACGATCTCTATTATGGTGCAGATTCCCCAAGGGCTCACACTTGGCGGCATTATGGGTCCGGCGGTCTCCGCAGGCGTGGTGTTGGCAATTCATTATTCCTTCCGCGCCATTTCTCAGATCTCGGCGGAGCGCGAGGCACTTATCGACGAGCTCGTGGCCACACGCGATCGGCTTGCAGAAAGCGAGCGGGAAGCCGGAGTAGTCCAAGAGCGGCAGCGCCTAGCGCACGAGATCCACGACACCGTGGCCCAGGGTCTGTCCAGCATCCAAATGCTCTTGCATGCCGCTGAGCGAGATCTCCACGCGACTCAGCTTTCAGAGGAAGAACTTGAGCAACCTCTCAAGCGGATTGACGCTGCACGCCAAGCAGCGGCGGATAATTTAGCGGAGGCTCGCGCGATGATTGCGGCGCTGGAGCCAGCACCGCTGTCGGAGAATTCCCTCACAGGCGCACTTGAGCGGATTGCGGAGAGTTTCTCCCAGACGGGAGACATAGACATCTCGGTGAGTACCGATGGCGAAGTCCAGGTCCTGCCGATGAGCGTGGAAGCCGGGCTCTTGCGCATCGCCCAGGGAGCGACAGGAAACGTGGTGAAGCACTCGGAAGCAACTAGGGCACAGATTTCGCTTACCTTTTCTCCAACGGAGGTACGCCTCGACGTGGTGGATAACGGCAAGGGGTTCGACCCGGAATCCTTGGACAATCACCCATCCGGCCTGGGTCACGTTGGGTTGGATGCGATGCGGAGCAGGGCACGCGAGATGGGGGGAGAATTGCTTGTGGAATCGTCCCCTGGGGGGCCAACTGCGCTCTCTGTGGCGTTGCCGGTGACCACAATTGAGTCGGAAGAGAGTAGTATCAATCGAAAGATTGAGGAGGATAGATGATCCGAGTTTTGCTTGCCGACGATCACGAAATCGTACGGCTTGGTCTTCGTGCGATGCTCGAAGAAGCGGACGACATCATTGTCGTCGGCGAGGTTGCAACTGCTGAAGGTGCTATCGCAACCGCACAGGCAGGTGGCATCGATGTCATTTTGATGGACCTGCGGTTTGGTGCGGGCGCGGAGGGCACCCGAGTAACTACTGGTGCTGAGGCAACAGCAGAAATCCGTTCGACCATGGAGTATCCGCCAAAGGTCCTGGTAGTGACGAACTACGATACCGATGCGGACATCCTTGGGGCGATCGAAGCCGGAGCCGTGGGCTACCTGTTGAAGGACGCGCCACCGGCGCAGCTGCTCGCGGCCGTGCGTTCCGCAGCGAAAGGCGATCAGGCGATGAGCCCGATCGTGCGCGACCGACTTGAGATGCGGGACAAGACACCGCGCTCCTCGCTCACACCTCGTGAGCTCGAGGTCCTCCAACTTGTGGCCGGGGGTGCATCAAACCGCGAAATTGGCCAGGAGTTGATGTTGTCGGAGGCCACGGTGAAGTCCCACCTCGTGCACATTTATGACAAGTTAGGTGTGCGCTCCCGCACCTCCGCGGTGGCCGCGGCGCGGGAGCAGGGAGTTCTCTAACCGGTTCTACGAGTTAGGAGCTACTAGGCCTTGATCTTCGCCTGAATCTCGGAGGTCAGGGCCTCAACATCGCGCTCAATAGCCTGGTGCGCACGACGACGCTGATCAGGGTTCATGTATTCCGCATTGTTGACGGCTTCGTGGAGTTCCTTGAGGCGATCGTCGGCGTCGCGCTTGAAACCAACGGGCACGCTCGAGCTGGAATCCAGGTTCTTTCGGACCCCTTCGATGCGTGCCTTGAGCTCGGAGCCGTGGCCAGAGTACTGAGCCATCTCGTCGGCGCTGACACCCACCATGTTGGCGCGCTTGTCAATGCCGCGCTCGCGTAGCGCAACAATGCCGCGGTATGCCAGCGGCAAAAGCACAGGAATTGCTACTCGCAGCGCACCCACCCAACGGTTGACCGTCTTGGCGTTGAAGCTGCCCTGCTGGATCTTAGCCAGCTCGTTCTTCGCCAGCTTTTCCTCGTGCTTGCGCTTATTCTTTAGGCCCTTCTTTTCTTCCTTCAGAAGGCGCTTTTCTGCCTTATCGACGAGTTTGTCGCGCTTGTACTCTAATTTTGCCGCTTCCTTCGCCTCTTGCACGGCGCGCTTTTTCGCAGCGGCAACCTCGGCCTTAGTCTTGCGGCGAGACTTTTGGATCGACTTCAACAGGCCCATGGGTGTGTCTCCTTGATCGTCTTTCGTTTTCGGATTCAACCTTACCGCTAAATAGCGATTAGGCTTGAGGGTCAACGTGACAAATTACAATGTTTCCCCCGGATCTAACGGCAGCGCGCCATGGGAAGTGCGCCCCGCCGACCTTGTCGGCTGCAGGTACCGCCTGCGCCAGCGGCATCTGCATCCACAGATTGCTCCGACGCGGGAAGGGAATGCGCGCAAGGCAAGGGTCGATGTCGCCCAAGACGTGGTGCTAGGGCTGCTTCCTACCAAGCCCGCCATTGGTGACGGTCGTGGCAAAGCGTTTCGACGAGTGGACCTGCACGCCGCAGAGGGCGAGGACACCGAGCTTGCCACCTACGAGGCGATCTATGATCGGGCCCACCTGATCACGAATGCAACCCTGTCGGGGTGGATCGACGGCCAGTATGTGACTACAGGTGTTGACGTGCTGGTTCGTCAGGCCGATCGCACGTACCTGCCCGTCCAGATTTCGAATCACCGGGTGGCACAGCCCTCGAAGTCGAAAACGATGCTGGCCATTCCCACGCATCGCCTCGGCCTCCGCGAGCCGCTGGAGTTCGGCGCTAAGCCGCGCCACCACACCCTGGACGGATACCGCATGGCCGCAGCCAAGCTGCTTCTCGACGAGATGGGCCTGGGCACTGAGTTGGCCGGCGTCATCGGCCAGGACCGGACGAAGGCCTTCCTTGTTCCCGTCGAGCCCTATATTGACTCGCTACGCGAAGCGTTGGACCAGCCCACACCCGAGCAGCCGCGGCGCCTAAAACAGTGCGCGAGCTGCAGGTTTTGGCAGTTGTGCGAGCCGGAGCTACGCGAGATGGACGAGATTTCGCTCGTGTTCCCCGGCGAGCGCGCCAGGGCTTTCCGCGATCTTGAGATCCACACGATCGCGGGTGCGATACACGCCGACTTGGGGGAGCCCTCCATCGTCGCGCAGGCCTGGCGGGAGAACATTCCCGTGCTAGCTCGCACCGAAACGACGAGCGTGCCGCGTGCCGACGTCGAGATCGACATCGACATGGAGGCCTACCTTGACCAGGGCGCGTACATGTGGGGAGCCTATGACGGCGATACCTACCACGCGTTTGTGACTTGGGACGAGGTGGGTGGCAAGGAAGAGTCGGCCATGTTCACGGAGTTTTGGACCTGGCTGATGGGTCGTCGCGAAGCGGCTCTTGAAGCGGGCCAGACGTTTGCGGCGTACTGCTACGCGGCAGGAGGGGAGAACCACTGGCTGATGAGTTCCGCGCGGCGCTTCAAAACGGTCGATGAAGCCGAGGTGAAGCAGTTTATCCAGTCGGACGAGTGGATCGATGTGTTCGCGTATGTGCGCCGGCAGTTGGTCGGCGTTGAGGGGCTCGGGCTGAAGGTGGTCGCACCGCTCGCAGGATACGCCTGGGAGGACGACGTTGACGGGGAGGCATCGGTCGCTTATCGACGATCGGCCCGCCTCGGCGACGAGGCCGCGCGCGAGCTACTACTGCGCTATAACGAAGATGACTGCCGTGCGACTCGCGCGGTGCGGGAGTTCCTGGACGCGGGCGCGCCGGGGGTCCCGCGTACCTGGGAGATCACACGGCCATAATCGTTAGCGTCATGCCCATGGCTTGATGGCCGGCGATGGTGCACCACCCGTCGAGGTTTTCTGTGATGACTCCGGCATCGATGGTGATGGAGTCTCCGGGTACGAGGCGCCCAGAATCGACCCCATTGGCAAGGCGCAGGTCGTGAGCCTGGTCGTCGTCGTTGGTGAGGACGATCTCGAGGGAATTGCCGGTAGGTACTTCGATGACATCGGGGATAAATTTCATGCCCACCGTGGAAATCTCGACAGTGGTGACGTTTTCAGCGCCCGTGGATTGCGTTGCTTGTCCGCCAGTCGACGGGCCCGCGAGTCCGCCGAACATGACCACCACGAAGGTCAGTACTGCAAGACCTGCGGTGAGCTGGTTCCAGGCGGGTTTGGCCTGCGGGTCTTTCGGGGTGGGTTCGGCCTCTTTGAGCAGGACCTTGCGTTGTGCGCGGACCGCAAGGATGAGCAGTGGAATGAAGACGACCAGCGCGCCGAACACGAAGAAGGACAGCACGACTTTGAGCCACGAGTAGGTGGCCACCTGCCATAAGACGAGCCCGAGGTTGATCAAGGTGAGGCGGAAGAGCCCACCCTTGTTCAGCACAGCCATGCCAGTGCGCACCGCGCCGGGCCCGCCTCCCATGGTGGTGGGCAGGAGGTAGCTCATCACGCCGAGGAGGAGCTGTGCACCAAACCCGATGAGCAGCACGGTGGTGGGCAGGGAGACCTCGGGGAGCTCAGTGGCCATAAAGACTTCGGCGGTCAGCCAAACCAGGATCCCGATGAGCCACAGCACCGCCATGAGCACGGAGCCCGAGGCGTAGGTGACGCGGTCGCGGGGGTCCTTCAGGACGTCGATGACATTGCCCAGCCAGCTCACGAGTCCGACAAGCCACCCGAAGGTGTACACGGCGAGGCCACCGCCCGTGACCCAGGTGGAGTCCGCGAAACACCCAACGGTGGCGACTACAACGCCGAAGCTCAGTAGCGAGATGACAATGCCGGTGCGGTCTTTTCGGCCACGGGTGCGCCAAATAGCTGGGAACAATACGGACAGCGAAGCAGCAGCAGCGAGCCCCACAAAGCCCAGAACATTGGTGATCAAGTGGGCCAAGCGGACGTTTTCGTGCAGGCCGACAGGCAGCTCCATGGACAACAAGGCACCGAAGACCCCGCCGACCGGAAGGAAGGCAGCTGAGAGGACGTAGCCGAAAACAGCGGGGCGGTACTTCTTGCCCTTTTCCGAACTCATCCACTGCCGCAGCAGGCTGACCGTGTGGATTAGCAGGACCACGATGATGATCGTGGCGCCGATTTGGGTGAGAATCCAGTGCTTGTCCCACCACTCAACCAGGATTTCACCGACAATGGTGAGCACGATGCCCAGGTTGAGTGCTTGGAAGCGGCGCAGCTGACCGGGGCGGGTGTCGTCGTCAAGCTTCTGTTGTAAAAAGCGTTCGGTGAAGTGCTGGCTCCATAACATGATGGAGTTGGTGACAATGCCGAGCGTGAAAATGTGGATGAGTACCCAGCGGTATTCGGGGATCCACAGGTGGACCAGGCCGGCGAGGACGAAGATCATCATCCAGACGGTGACGGGTTTGCTGGCCCGGCGGTGCCAACTTTTGCGGGACCATTCTTTCGTTGGCAGTTTTCCGACGGCGTCTTTAACCCTGGTTCTAACCCTAGTCATACTTTCGTATAGTACTCACGGGATTAGCCGTATTAAAGCGAATGGTGAACGGACTTCTGGTCGCGCCTCTCGGACAACGCGAGTGCGGTAGCGATGACCAGAACGATCGCGAGAATACCCGAGAGCGTCGCGACGAAGCCTCCCCAGGGAAGCCGCTCGAAGATCCAGCCGGTGGAGCCGCCAATTGCCGACGAGCCTAGGTAGTAGCAAAAGGTGTACAAGCTGGAGGCCTCGGCGCGGTTCTTCGTGGCGATTTGGCCGACCCAGCCCGAAGCCGTGGAGTGAATGGCGAAGAAGCTGGCGGTAAAAATCAGCAGGCCGAGCATGGTGATCCAGATATTGCCGGCTGCGCAGAGAAGCAGGCCGACAAACATGAGGACCGCGCCGACGAGAACGACCCTGCCGCGACCAAAATGCTTGATCATGTTTCCGGCTTGGGCGGACGACCACGTCCCGGAGAGGTACATGATGAACACGAAACCGACCAGTGCCGGGGCGAGTCCAAAATCGTCGATGAGTCGGAAGCCCAGGAAGTTATACATGGACACAAACGTGCCCATAGCGAAGAACGCGATGAGGAAGAGCGAGACCAGGCGTGGGTTTTTCAGGTGCCCGGCCATGGCGTAAAGCTCGGTTTTCGGGCTGATGGATTTCGGGGTGAAGTTCTTCTGCTTCGGCAAAAGTAAGGCCATGACGATGGCGAAGATGAATGCGATGACCGCGGTTCCGGCGAGCGCGCCGCGCCAATTAGTGAACTCTAAGAGGCCCGCGGGAATGAACCTGCCGAACAGGCCACCGACGGTGGTGCCCGCAATGTAGAGGCCCATCGCGCCGGGTAGGTCTTCGGAGTCGATTTCCTCCGAGAGCCAGGCCATTGCCACGGCCGGGGTGCCGGAGACCATCACGCCTTGGAGTGCGCGCAGCAGGATTAATTGGGTCGCGTCTTGGGCGAAGGGGAGAAGGAGACCGATCGCGGTGGCGAGCAGCGCCGAGATGATGAGCACGCGCCCACGCCCGAAGCGCTCCGAGAGGATGGAAGCCGGCACTACACAGATGGCGAGGGCACCGGTGGTGGCGGAGACGGTCCACGCGGCTTCGGTGGGGGTGATGCCGAGGTCGGATACGAAAGAGGGAAGCAGCGCCTGGGTGGAATAGAGGGTCATGAAAATGGCCAGGCCCACCGCGAGCATGGCGAGTGTGGCACGTTTGTAGGCCGCTGTTCCTTTGCGCATTCTTCCATCATGGCTCGGGCCGGTTCATGTGTAAAATGCTCGAAATGGTCAAATATGATTCAATTACTGCATGAAACCTGCTGATCTTGAGGGATTCCTGGCGGTGGTGCAAGCCGGACATCTGGGCGCGGCCGCCGACAAACTCCATATCCCTCAGCCGACGCTCACCCGCCGAGTTCAGCGCGTGGAGAAATTTGCTGGCGCCCAGCTCTTCGATCGCGTGAGCGGCCGGCTGATCTTGAATGCCCGCGGCCGGGCGTTTTCGGTTCATGCCGAGACGGTGCTCAACGAGCTTTCCGCGGCCCGGGCGCAGGTGGCGCGGCTGATGGATCCCGAACGTGGCTCGGTTCGCCTCGATTTCATGCACTCCCTGGGTACCTGGCTTGTCCCCGATCTCCTCCGTGCATACCGCGCCGAGCACCCACACGTGCAGTTTTCCCTGCACCAGGGGCCGTCCGACTACTTGACGGAGAGAGTGCTTCGCGACGACGCCGACGTGGCACTCGTCGGGCCAAGACCCACCGACGACCGCCTCGGCTGGGTTACTCTTGCCCGCCAGCGCCTCGCGATTGCCTTTCCATCAGGAGAAGGTGGCTCGGGCCCCATCGATCTGGGGGAAGTGGCGAACTCACCGTGGGTGGGTATGCTGCCGGGATACGGAACGCGCACGATTCTCGACGAGCTCACCGCCCAGGCCGGGTTCACCCCGAATTTCGTGTTCGAGTCGATGGAACTGACTACCGTTGCCGGGCTTGTTTCGGCAGGTCTTGGGGTTGCGCTGCTTCCCATGGACGACCCCTATCTCGCCGTCTCGGGAGTGGTGCTGCGCGAAATTAAACCCACTGTTTTTCGTGACCTGGGGATGGTGTGGCGCCTCGATGCCTCCGCTTCTCCTCCTGTGGATCAGTTCCGAGAGTTTGTTGCAGGGCGCGGGAACCACGTGGCCACGTTGCCGGAGTAGAGCGCAATTGTGCTGACCTCGGACGTGCGCTTCTTTTGCCAAGGCCACGTGTCATGAGCCACGGAGACAGGTGCGCTTAGAGCAAGGGTGGTGTCGGTGCCGTGCGAGCCTCCGAGGACCAGTGAATCGTCGCGAAGCTCGTGCATTTCGGAGTTGAACGTGCGCTCGGGTCGGGCACCCGCGATGGACGTACGGGGAATCGTGGCGAAAGTCTTGCGTCCTCGGCGCAGCACGAGGTGGTCTGCGTCTATGTAGTGGGGGCGGATGCGTTCGCCGGCGAGTATGCCCCAGATCAGGATGACTGAGTACACAGCCAGAATTAATGCGACGATGCGCAGCCAAGGTGCTGAAATTAAGAAGTCCACAACCACAGCTTCGATGGCGATGACCACCGTAAATGCCGCAACCATCTGCAATCTGCCCGGCTGGTGGGGAAGTGGTGTGGCATCTGTAGGAACGAGTACCACTCCTCTCGCCCAGCGATAAAGGTCGTGCCACATGCCGAGTTCCCACCGTGCAAGTTTGAATGCGGGGTGGCGGGCAAGGAATCTGAGCAATATTTTAAGCATCGATAGCTCCAGAAAGCGCTTTGAAGGCCTTGGCCTGCGCGCCCTGCAAGGGAACATCGCTACGCGAAAGTGGCAGCGTGCCGGGTCGTAGCGTTTCGAAGACCCCGCGCATGAACCCGGTGGAAATCAGCTGTTCTAGCTCGGCAATTTCGGCCGAGATTTCGGTTGCGGCAGGCAGCTCGGCCAGCTTTTCCCACAAGGTGAAATAGCTTTGCGACGACGCGAGGCAGGTCGGATCTGCAAGGTTGGCGCGCAGCTGATCCCAGGTAGCAGGAGAGGCGACACCGGCTAAGGCGATGAGATCCAAACTGTCCAACTCGGCGAGCAGGGTCGGGGAGTCGCCGAAATGCTGGAGAATCGAATCGCGAATGTCAGCCGGTGTGCCGGCAGGGTTCTGCTGTAGCGCGAGTAACTTTGTGCGCTGGAGCTCGAGGTGGGCGAGTTGATCGTCGATAAGCGAGAGTGCCTCGGGCACCGCATTGGGTGCGTTGATCTGGGACAGGGGCACACCGGCGTCGATGAGGGCGCGGGCGCGCATGATCGCCGCGACATCGCTAATCGCGTAATCGCGGTAGCCGTTGGGCAGGCGCTCCGGTTCCGGGACGGCACCGCAGGCGTGCATATGCCGGACCGCGCGGATCGAGCAACCCGCGGCGTTTGCGACCTCTGAAATCCTCATGCCTACATCATGAACTATGACGTGGCGTCAGGGTCAAGTGTTGTTCAGGGGCTCGTCGTAAAGCGAGATAACCGCCCCCAAGGGAGCGGTTTTCCTAAAAAGTAAAGCTAAATTACTGCTTTGCCTCTGCGTAGCGAGTTGCCACGTCCTCCCAGTTGAAGACGTTCCAGACAGCCTTGACGTAGTCTGCCTTGACGTTCTTGTACTGCAGGTAGAAAGCGTGCTCCCACATATCCAGCATCAGCAGTGGGGTGAAGTTAGCAGAGATGTTGCCCTGCTGATCGGTCATCTGCTCGATGATCAGGCGACCCGCAACGTGGTCGTAGCCGAGGACAGCCCAGCCGGAGCCCTGCAGGCCAAGAGCCACAGCGTTGAAGTGAGCCTGGAACTTCTCGAAGGAACCGAAGTCCTGGTTGATTGCCTCAGCCAGCTCGCCGGTTGGCTCGCCGCCACCGTTAGGGGAGAGGTTCTTCCAGAAGATGGAGTGGTTGGAGTG
The DNA here is from genome assembly GCF_000379425.1 of Corynebacterium lubricantis DSM 45231. GTDB lineage: Bacteria > Actinomycetota > Actinomycetes > Mycobacteriales > Mycobacteriaceae > Corynebacterium > Corynebacterium lubricantis. Next base: position 2,366 of record NZ_KB902197.1, on the reverse strand, counting down.
GCCACCGAGGTTGAACGCAAGGTTCTTGGACAGCGCGCGGATCTTGTCTGCGTTTGCGTCACCGTTGCGCTCTGCTTCCAGTGCCTCGAGTGCTGCGTTTGCGCCACCGACGTAGTTTGCGTGGTGCTTGGAGTGGTGCAGCTCCATGATCTCTGCGGAGATGTGTGGCTCGAGAGCGTCGTACGCGTAGTCAAGCTCTGGAAGTTCGTATACAGCCATGTTCTAGATCCTTTCGTCAAAGTTTTCCGCCCGCTAAAGTTCAGGCGCTGCACCCCATGATAGGCAGTTTTGAAATTTTGGCAACGATTTATTGCGGACGTGTCCACAAACGGGGTGGGTGGAACAGATTGGCTGATGTGGGCGTTGTACATGGTATGTCGTGGATCTTTCAACGCACCCCAGAACTCGTCGCCCCTGAAAATGCACTTCCGGGGCGTGACACCCCAGTCCTTCCCCAACCTCTGCCGCATGACGTGTTAGGCACACCCATCACGGGGCCCTGGAAGCCTGGCCAAAAGCGTCTCATCGTTGGCATTGGCTGTTTTTGGGGAGTAGAGAAGATGTACTGGGAAACCGAAGGCGTCGAGGGCACCTCGGTAGGCTACGCCGGCGGGCAAACCAAGAACCCCACCTACCGCGAGGTCTGCGCCGGTGTGACCAACCACGCTGAAGTCGTCGAGGTGGTCTACGACCCCGAGCGCATCTCGCTGAAAGAACTCGTCCGCATGGCCATGGAAGCGCATGACCCAACCCAGGGCTTCCGCCAGGGCAACGACGTGGGCACCCAATATCGCTCCGCCTTCTACCCGGACACCGAGGAAGAGGTCGAGCAGATCCGCGAGTGGATCGCACAGTACGCTTCGCAGCTTGCCAACGAGGGCTTCGGCGAGGTGACCACCGAGGTCAAGGCTGGCGTGGATTACTACCTCGCTGAGAACGAACATCAGCAATACCTATATAAGGTGCCGAACGGCTACTGCCCGCACCACTCGACGGGAGTTGCCTGCGCGATTTAGGGCTGTTTCTTAGGCGTGCTTGGCAAGTTCGCTTCTTACCTGCTCGATGAACCTGTCGGGCTGGTTGAGCAGGTCGTTTGAGGAGTAGCGAAGAACCCGAAACCCTAAGTTGGTGAGGTACTTCTCGCGCTCCCGTTCCTTAAAGATCGCTGCATCGGTTGGGCCGTGGGTGCTCCCGTCATACTTCTCAAACCCATCGATCTCGACGATGAGCGCCGGTGGGAAATGGAAGTCCACATAATACGGTCCGATTTGTTTCTGCAGGCTGAAAACCGTGATGCCAGCTCGCACCAGCAAAGCTCGGGCGTAGGACTCCATCGGTGAGCCCGAGCTGCTTGTGGCTGCGGCGATGGCTTCCCTCGCGACTTTGAGGTTGTGGTTTTTACCCATGGCGGAAACGTGTTCTTCCAGCTGGGCTTTTGTCAGGCCTCGTTTGAGGAGATAGTCGAAGGCCACTACTCCTTCGCAGAACCCATGGCACCTGGCGATGTCGATGGCCGTGCGAATCACGTGAGTCACCCGGACTCCGTTGATCTGCGAAATTTCCTCCAGGGCGAGGGCGCCACGACGGTAGTGCGCTCCCTGGGGCCACAGTTTCGGGGCGGGGAGATTCCCACTGGGCAGCATGAGCTCCACCAGTTCTGTCTTTCGGTTGATTACCCACATTCCTTGCATCCGCGCGGCCGACTTTCCGGCTAGAACAGCTCGATAGGCATTCCTGCCATGAGCGTACGCCGTGATCCATCGTCGCTGGTAGAGGGGAAGTTTGTTCAGCATTGCCGCGGGGATTGCCCAGGAGGGTGCCAGCCGCACGAGTTCGCGGTTGTGCACTTGCCGCCAAATGTTTGACTGAGAGTTCTTGATTGTTCGGAGGTTAATCAGGGAGGCCGTGATCTCTGCGAGGTTGTTTGTCATACCTGGTTAGACTGTCGAACTAGCCGTTTGGTTCTGTGGGGTGGGGATTTTTCTTGGCGAGGGTGGTGTTTCGGGGGCTGTGGGGGCGGACTGAACCCACTTTGGCTAATTGTGTATAGCTAATTAGCTCGGTTTTGGGCCGTTTTGGGTGCTAATTAGCTATACACAATGGTTGCGTCCAATAGTGTGGTGTACAGCTACCGCCTGGTGAACCCCCCCTGCCGACCAGCAAGGAGACCACCGCGGTACCTTTCGACTCAGCTCCTACACATCCTCGAAAGGACACCAACGATGGCCTCCGCGCCCAATCATATCGACCCCACCGGATACCTCGACGACCTGCTGGCCCAAGCCTCACCCGATCTGATGCGCCAGATGCTCCAGGACACCATCAACCTCCTGCTGTCCGCCCAAGCCGACCAGGTCTGCGGCGCC
>NZ_KB902196.1 GCF_000379425.1 Corynebacterium lubricantis DSM 45231 | reverse complement strand
ACCGTCGGCGATTCCTACGACAACGCGTTGGCGGAAACGGTCAACGGTCTCTACAAGACCGAGCTGATCTATCCCCACCGGCCGTGGGCGTCGGTTGGGGAAGTCGAGATCGCGACCCTTCGCTGGGTGTACTGGTGGAACAACCACCGCCTGCACGAGTCATTGGGATACATCACCCCACAAGAGATGGAAGACGCCTACTATCAACAATCACACGCCCAGCCGTTGGGCGTTCAATAAGCGGAACGAAAACCAGGACGCTTCACTCGGAGGTGAGCCGCCGTGGCGACCATTGAGCCTTACGATACCCAGTCAGGCCGGCGGTACATGGTTCGCTATAGGACCCCTGATCGCCGGTCCACCAAGAAGCGGGGCTTCAAAACCAAGGCGGCAGCGAAGGACTTTGCCGCGACCATCGAGGTCGAGAAGATGACCGGGGCCTACATTGCTCCTGCTGCTGGCCGGATTACTGTCGATGACCTCGCCGTTCAATGGAAGGCCAGCCTGGTCGATATCTCTGAAAGCTGGTACGAGCGTCAAGAATCAATCTGGCGAATTCATGTTCAGCCCCACTGGGGACACTGGCAGATCTCTAAAATTAGCCATGGGGATGTTCAGAGCTGGGTTGCCGGACTATCTGCAGCAGACAGATTGCCCAACCCTCTTGCCCCCAAGACTGTGCGACATAACCTCGGGGTCCTCAAGGCCATCCTCGACTTGGCGGTATCTGACCAACGACTTGTCACCAACCCGGCCGGAAGCAAGATACGAGTTCCCCGGACACTCGCCGTCGATAAAACTGCTCTCACTGCTAATCAACTGCGAGCCCTATCCGACGAAACACCCTCCGAATACCAAACCATCCTGTGGGTGTTAGCAACTTCAGGCATCCGATGGGGCGAGATGGTTGCTTTACGACCTCGCGACCTCTTAGGCGGTCGACGCCTCCGGCTGGCTCGTTCCTATTCCAAAACTAACTCAAGGCAGGTCCTCAAGGATCTCAAGGGACACTCGCTTCGAACCGTCATTGTTCCGATGGAAGTTGAGGCGATGATTCTCCGGGATGCCGAAGACACCCCTCGTGAAGACTTAATTTGGACGGCACCTCGAAAAGGAGGACCTCTTAAACCCCCCACAAAGGGCCACTGGCTGGAGGCCGCCGTCAAGCGGTGTCATGCAGCAGACGAGGACTTTCCGGAAGCTCTCGCTGCCCACGAATTGAGACACACTGCAACATCCTTGATGATCTCTTCGGGAGCACATGTGAAGACCATTCAACGTCAGCTCGGTCATAAGTCAGCCACTATGACGCTGGACCAGTATGGTCACTGGTTCGACGACGACCTCGATGTCATCGCTGATGCGCTCAGCATCACCATCTTCAAGAACGAGTGTGCCCAAAATGTGCCCAAAGAGGACGAGTAGGTCCAGCTATAGACAAAGAAAAAGCCCCCTACCTGCGTTAACAGTTAGGGGGCCTTGGTGGAGCTGCCGGGAATTGAACCCGGGTCCTTCGTTACCGTGCCAGGGCTTCTCCGTGCGCAGTTCGCGCGGGATCTCTGCTCGGCCCTCTGACTCAGGCAAACATGGTCAGATGATGGGCCCAGTTAGTGAAAAATGTCCTAACTTAACGCACTAACACGCTAAGCAAGTAAGCCTCTGAAGTCGATGCCAGGGTCCGTATGCGAGGCTCACACGGTCTGACAGACACGCGTCGCTGAATTAGGCAGCGAGGGCGTAGTCACGCTGAGAGTTCTTCTCTGCGCTTATTGTTTTGCTGCGACGCTCACGGTGGTCTCCAGCCTGCACCGGCACGCTTCCCCTGGCTAAGTCAACAAAGTCGAAACCAAATCAACCCCATTACCTGTGACGGGATATATGCGTATCTTCACAGGAAAGTTAACTTTACGCCCCGCTGCGCTATTTAGCAAGACCCGACGGTCGCACGGAAACCTCATCCACGGAAGCATCCCAGCCCGCGTCGACGGCCAGTCGCACCGCGCGTGCGATCGATGCCGGAGCAACATAGAGCGAGCCATCGTAGTCGGAAGCAGCGGCGCCCATATCCTGCTGCAGCTTGAACTGCATGTCAGTATCCACGCGGCCCGGGTGCACAGAAGTCACTCGGATCTTGCCCAGCTCCTCGACGCGCAACGCATCGGTAAACGCACGCAGAGCGAACTTCGTTCCGGAATACAGCGCGTTCTTCGCCCCAGAATGATAGCCGGAGCCGGAATTAATGGCCACGACCAGGCCAGTGGATCGTTCTAAAGCGGGAAGAAGCAGGCGCGTCAGCTCGGCGACGGCGAAGAGGTTGAGGTCGAAGGCACTGCGCCAATCGCTTAGCGACGACTCGTCGATCCTCTTGTGTGGCGCAACACCTGCAGAGTGAACGAGAACGTCGAGCTCCTCGATCCCCTCCACCGCAGCGGCGAGCGCCTGCGGGTCGGTCAGGTCGACCTCGAAGGGCTCGGCGGAGGGCAGGGCGTCGACCACGGCGGACGCATCGCGGGTCGCGCCAACGAGGACATGGTGGTCCTTGCCTAGTTCCTCGGCGATTGCGCGGCCGATACCGCGGGAAGCGCCGGTGACAAGTGCGGTTTTCATTTCTCCAGCCACTCCTTGAGCACGACTGCGTGGTTGATCTCGTGGTCTTTAGCGGCATAAAGCAAGGAGACATCGCCGTCGTCGACAAGCTTCTGTAAAGACGCGAGGTCCTCGTTGCCAGAGGCCGAATTCTCGTCGAGCTCGCTCAGGTAGCGCGTGGAGAACTCGTCGAAAAGCGATGCGTCGTGGTTAAACCATTTCCGCAGCTCGGGCGAGGGAGCGACGTCTTTGAGCCAGGTCGCGTCAAGGTCCTTCTTGGCAATACCGCGAGGCCAGAGGCGATCCACCAGGACGTGAGTGCCTGGGGCCTCGGTGCGGCCGGCGAGCATGTCGTGAACCTTGACTGCGTAAATCATGCCTTAATTCCCTTGAACTTCCTGCCCAAATCACGGGCAATCTCGCGGTCCTCGGTGCGGCGCTTGATCGCCTCGCGCTTATCGTGCGACTGCTTACCTTGCGCCAGACCAAGCTCAACCTTCACGCGACCATCCTTGAGGTACAGCGAAAGCGGGATGAGCGTGCGACTGCCGTCGCGGACCTTGCCGTCAAGGGTATCAATTTCGCTGCGGTGCAGCAGCAGCTTCCTGGTCCTGCGCGGCGAGTGGTTCGTCCACGAACCCATGGAATATTCGGGAATGTGGAGGTTACGCAACCACACCTCACCGTTGTCAATGGTGGCAAAGGCCTCGACGAGCGAGGCTTTGCCCTCGCGCAACGACTTAATCTCAGTGCCTACCAGCGCAATGCCGCACTCGTAGGTTTCTAGAATGTGAAAGTCATGGCGAGCTTTCCGGTTCGTCGCGATGACGGACCGGTCCTGATTTTTCTTCTTCTTTGCCATAATCCTTTCAAGTCTACCCGGCGCCTACTTGCGAACATACAAGCGCAGCGTTGCCCAGGCCACGAGGCCGGACAAAATGACACCGATCAGGGAGACCAGTGGCATCGTGGTCCACACCGCCGAGTCCGGCAGCTTGGCCACCAACTGCGAGGCGTAGACATCGGCAAACATGGGGTCGACGATTTGGGTCTTGCCGGCCCACACACCCAGCGTGGCCAGCACCCCGCCGATGAGTACGGACATCATCGCTTCGAGTACAAACGGCGCCTGAACGAACCAGCGGGATGCGCCGACCATGCGCATGATCTCGATTTCGTCGCGGCGGTGGTAGGCCGCCAGCTGGACCATGTTGCCGATCAGGAAGATCGCAGCAAGTGCCTGAATGCCGGCGACGACGAAGGCCGCGTTGCGCAGCGAATCCAGGTTGTCGGCCGTGGCGCGCACGCCTTCTGCCTGGTCAACCACCAGAGAGACCTGTGGCATTTCGGCCACCCGGTCGAGTGGTTCGGTATTGGTCGGATCCACAAGGCGCACGTGCAGCGCTGCAGGCAAAGCGTCCGGGGACGTCTCCTGCACCAGGATCGGATCGGTGTCCTGGAATAGTTCGACGAAACGCTCGTAGGACTGCTCGCTGCTGCGATAGACCACAGATTCCACGTCGGGATCGTTTTGCAAGGAGTCGCGGACTTCCACGCAGGCGTCCGAGGAACAGTCGGGGTCGTTGGCAGAGATATCGTCGTTAAGCTCAACCATGACCTCTACCCGGTCGAGGTACATGTCCTTCGTTTCACTGGTGACCTGCGAAATCAAAATACCCGCGCCGACCAGCGCCAGCGAGATACCGGTGGTGATGATCAGGGCGATCGTCATGGTGAAATTGCGCCCCAGCCCGCGGAATGCCTCGCGGAAGATATATCCAAGATTCATATTGTCTCCCTTGTGCTTCCTAGTTGCTGACGGTGCCGTAGACGCCGTGCTCATCGTCGCGGACGAGCTTGCCGTAGCTCAGCTCGATGACGCGATTGCGCATGTCGTTGACCGCGCGCGAGTTGTGCGTGGACATCACCACGGTGGTTCCGGTGCGGTTAATGCGCGCGAGCAGCGACATGATGTCGTCGGCGGTGGAGGGATCGAGGTTGCCGGTCGGCTCGTCGGCAAGCAACAAGCGTGGCTTATCGACGAAGGCCCGCGCGATGGCGACGCGCTGCTGCTCACCGCCGGAGAGCTCGTTCGGCATGCGCTGCGCTTTGGCATCGAGGCCGACGAGTTCGAGGGCTTCTGGAACCAGCTTTTGGATCCGGTTCTTCGGCTTGCCAATCACCTCGAGGGCGAATGCGACGTTGTCATAGACGTTGAGTTTGGGCAGCAGGCGAAAATCCTGGAAAACGTAGCCAATGCGCCGGCGCAGCTCGTTGATCTGACGCCCCTTCAGGGCGTTGACGTGCAGATCGTCGAAGTAGATATCGCCCGAGGTGAGGTTCTCCTCGCGGATCATCAGCTGCAGGAACGTCGACTTACCAGAGCCCGACGGTCCGATCACAAAGACGAATTCGCCTTTGTCGATCTTGAACGAGACGTTATCTAGGGCTGGTCTGGTCGATGTTGAATACGACTTGGTGACATTGGAAAAATTGATCACGTGCCCCACCCTAATAGGTTCGGGAAGAGCGACGAAACTCATTTAGTCACTTTCAGAATTTTGTTCGGCCATTCTCCAGCGAATGCCAGCCTCGAGGAAACCGTCGATGTCGCCATCGAGGACCTTGGCGGGGTCGTTGACCTCGTAATTGGTGCGCAAATCCTTCACCATTTGGTAAGGATGCAGCACGTAGGAGCGCATTTGGTTGCCCCAGGAAGCGTTGCCACCGGCACCGAGCGCGTCCATTTCAGCCTTTTCTTCTTGGCGCTTGCGCTCCAAGAGCTTCGACTGTAAAACGGCCATCGCCGAGGCCTTGTTTTGGATCTGAGATTTCTCGTTCTGGCAGCTCACCACAATATTCGTGGGTAGGTGTGTGATGCGCACAGCCGAGTCGGTGGTGTTCACGCTTTGTCCGCCAGGGCCGGAGGAACGGAATACATCGACGCGGATTTCGGAGTCGGGAATGTCGATGCTGTCCGTCTTCTCCACAACAGGCAGGACCTCTACCTCAGCGAAGGAGGTCTGACGCCGGCCCTGGTTATCAAACGGCGAGATACGCACGAGGCGGTGCGCACCCTGCTCCACAGAGAGCTGCCCGTACATGTAGTCCCCGTGAATCGCGAAGGTGGCCGACTTGATGCCGGCCTCTTCCGCATAGGAAATGTCGTAGACATCTACTTTGTGTCCGTGTTTTTCGGCCCAGCGGGTGTACATGCGCATGAGCATCTCAGCCCAGTCCGCCGCGTCGATGCCGCCGGCACCCGAGCGGATATTAATCAGGGCCTCGCGCTCGTCGTACTCGCCGGAGAGCATGGTGGTTACCTCGAGCGATTCGATCGCTGCCTTCAGGCTTGCCAGCTCATCGTCGGCAACGGAGCTGTCCCCCTCTTCCTCGGCGAGTTCGTACATGATCGGCAAATCGTCGATACGCGAGCGCAGATCGGTGACCTTGCGCAGCTTCGCCTGCACGCTGGAGAGCTCCGTGGTCACCTGCTGCGCGTGATCGGGATCGTCCCACAACGAAGGGTCGGCCGCCTGCTGCTCCAATTCGCGCACACGCAAAGCCAGCTCGTCTAAATCCACGACCTTCTCAATCGTGGTCAGAGTCGTGTCCAAGTGCTCAATGGTCGAAGAGGTTTCAGGCTGCATAGCGGTTGATTCTACCTTCCATACCTCTCATGGCCCATAATGGTGCTCATGCACGAATCGACTTTGGAATTCATCGACTCCCACCGCTCCGCAGACGACCTGACTCTCGCCCGCGATCTTGTCCGCTACGCGGGTTCGCTCGCCTTAGAGATGCGCGCGGCCGGAGTCTCCACGGATTTCAAGACCTCTATCTCTGATGTAGTCACCGACGCTGACCACGCCGCCGAGGACTTCGTTGCTAACGCCCTTGCTGAGCTGCGCCCCACCGATGGCATCGTCGGTGAGGAAGGCTCCGCCGTCGCCTCACGCTCCGGGCGCGTCTGGGTGGTTGATCCCGTCGACGGTACCTATAACTTCGCCTCCGGCTCCGATTACTTCTGCTCCGCCCTCGCCTTGATTGAAGGCGACACCTCGAACCCGGACGAGTTGATTCTCAGCGCCGTCAACCGGCCAGCCTTTGACACGACGTGGTTGGGCACACCTAAGGGCTCCACAAAAAATGGGATTGCGCTACCTCCGCTGCACGAGGCCGGTTTGGCTCAGGTCAGCCTCGCCTCCTACCTCCACCCGCGGTCCATGAAAGATGACGGGATCCGGGAGGCGTGGCTACGAGCGGCTAACGGTGCAGCGACAATTCGTATGTTCGGCGCTGGTTCCATCGACCTTGCCACTGTTGCCTCGGGCGGGGTGGGCGGCTGGATTCAGCATTCGGTCGCAGACTGGGACTGGCTGCCCGGCAAAATCCTCATTGAGGGAGTCGGCGGCGTGGGAGAGAAAGTCGATGCCGGCGGAACGACGTGGAGTGTTGCCGGCAATAAACAAGTTGTCGCAGAGATCACCGCTGCGCTGCAAAGTGGCTAAGATTTTCAGCATGAGTAATTACGCAGATGACTTAGCTCTCGCGCTCGAACTGGCCGAATTGGCCGATTCGATCACTTTGGAGCGCTTCGAAGCCGCCGACCTCGAGGTCAATTCCAAGCCAGACATGACCCCCGTTTCCGACGCCGACCTGGCCGTCGAGGAAACCCTGCGCGCCAAGCTCGAGGACGCACGCCCCAACGACGCCGTCCTCGGCGAGGAATTCGGCGGCGACCCAGTCTTCGAAGGCCGCCAGTGGGTCATCGACCCGATTGATGGCACGAAGAATTTCGTGCGCGGCGTGCCCGTTTGGGCAACGCTGATTTCGCTTCTCGACGATGGCGTGCCCGTCGTCGGCGTTATCTCCGCACCAGCGCTGACACGCCGCTGGTATGCTTCCGCCGAAGCAGGCGCCTGGCGCACCTTTAACGGCCAAGCGCTCAAGCGCCTGTCTGTATCAGGTGTTGCTAGCTTGGACGATGCTTCGCTGTCCTTTTCTTCCCTCTCCGGATGGGATGAGCACCAAGGCGAGGGTGCCCGCGAGAAATTCCTCGCACTGACGGACAAGTGCTGGCGCCTGCGTGGCTACGGCGACTTCTTCTCTTATTGCCTCGTTGCCGAAGGTGCCGTCGATATCGCCACCGAGCCCGAGGTCTCCCTGTGGGACCTCGCTGCCCTGGACATTCTCGTCCGCGAAGCCGGTGGAACGTTTACCTCTGTTGCTGGCGAGGCTGGCCCACACGGCGGCAGCGCCGTTGCAACCAACGGTCAGCTGCACGCCGATGTGCTGGGTGCGCTGAGCTAGGTGTCTTAGTTCTCCGGCAGCGTCAGGCCACGGCCCGGCGCGCCGGTTGCATTGAGGTCGTTCATTACGGCATCCATGCGCACCGATGCGGTTGGTGTGTGCAACGCGCCCTGCCATGGGGTTTGGCACGCTACGTTCAAAGGAACCGGCATGATTCCGCCGTTGATCATGCCAACCACGCGACCGCCTTGATAGAGCGGCGCTCCGGAATCACCAGCCATAGAACAGACCTGGTTGACCTGCTTGACTTGGTCGACAGTCAGGGTCATGCCGCAGGTTTCGTTCGTCGCAACGCCGGTCTTGCACACAATTTCGCCCGGCTGGGCGGTCCCACCGACGCTGGTTGCGTGGACATTGTTGTAGTCCTTCGTAATCTCAGCGTTCGAGCCGAGCTCGACGACTGCGTAATCCAGATTCGGGTTGGTGTGCACGATGGTGCCCGATGGGCCCACCTGCCATGAGTCAGCAGAGGTGACCGTGTCGCCGACTTGACCACAATGACCTGCGGTGATTCCAACCTTGCGGCCATCTGCATCAGTACCTGCAACAGTCATGGTGCACAGCGCGCCATCGCCGACATAAATGGGAGTACCGGGACCATAAAGGGAGTTGCCGCGCGTCATAGCTTCATCGGACTCGGCAGGTTTGCGTGGGGCATCGAAAGTGGATCCAGGAATGCGATGCACAACGTTTTCAGCAAGCGGCTTTTGAGCAAGAGTCTTGGAAACAATGTCATCGCGCACCCAATAATTAGGACCGGATTCCTCACGCTGTGCGAGTTGCGCAGGTTCGGCGACAGTGCCCAGTGGCTCCGGGGTCGTAGCCGGCGCGCTCGCGATCTCCGCGTAGCTCTGGGATTGGACGGCGGCCGAGGACTCGTCGATAAGCGACTGCGCTTCCTGCGACGCAGCCTCTGCCTGAGGAATGAACTGGTTGGCTGCTGCGTCGACGAAATCGGTCAACGCCTTTTCAACTGGGGCGATGGTGACGCCGAAGTTCGCTGCTTCGTCACGCACCTGCTCAACGAGCGCAGCCGAGTCAATTGGGGCGATGTCGACGGCGCCGACTTCCTGCGCCACTGCTTGCGGTGCCAGTAGTAAGGTCGCCGCCGCGAAGCCGGTAGGAACTGCATACTTCAAAAAACGACGAGGCTTCATGAGTCGGTGGTTCACTTTCTACAAATATAAATACCGGGTTATTGCACATGCCCAGAAAAGCACTCCCCTAGTGTTGCACCGCGTAGCCCAGCCGGTCGTTGAACACGAGGATTGTGGCCAAATCGTTGCATAACACTAAAACACCTGTGAGCCTGTACTAATACGCAACAGCCCAGATAGCAGGCCTGCAATCTTGTAGCATGTGCCCCATGAGTGGGAACAGCATTAAGCAGCGCATTAATTCGTCGCGAAAGAAGCTCTATCGCGATATCACGAAGAAAACGATGAGCTCTCCGAGCTCGGTTCGGCGCACCATGAATATCTGGGGGCCGAACTTGCTCAGCGGTACCCGCTGGACGGATGTTTCCGACGATTGGTCCTACGGCCGCGTCGAGCTCAAGCTGCGCCCGTGGAACAGAAACCTTCATGGTGTTGCCTACGGCGGCACGCTCTACGCCATGGGTGATGCCATTGTCGGCGTGCTTACCGAGCGTCGCCTCGGCAAAGGCTACGAGGCGTGGACTCGTGTGGGTTCGTTTCAGTACCTCTCCCCTGGCCGCCAGGGGTGCTACCTCGAGGTCAAGCTGAATGATTACTTGATTAACTGGATCAAGAAAACAATCGAGGAGGACGGCTATTGCAACGTGCCCATTACGCTGCAGGTATTCAACCGGGACGGAACCGTTGTTGGCATTAGTCAGCAGGACCTGCACGTGCGCCCCCGCGGCGGAGGCAAGCGCGCCCCGCAGCCCAAGCAGGCCTTGTTCCCCCGCGGTCCGGTCCTAGAGTCCCTGGCCACGGCCCTTGTGTGGCACGAATTTCGCGATCGACCAGAGATTCTGACCCGCCTCATGAGCGAGCAGCGCCGCATCGCCGATCCTCGCGATCAAATGCGCCACGTGGTGAAGGTCTGCTTGGAAAACGGTTCGACTAAGGAAGACATTCTTGCATTCGGTGTGCCGGAGAAGTTCTTTCACCCAGCGAAAAAGCACACCGATTAAAAATACGAATGGCAATTCTGTACAGAGTGACCTATGACACTATAGAGTGTCGCTCATGGTACAGAACACAGAATTTCCACACCTGGTCGAGCCCCTCGACCTTGGCTTCACGACCCTAAAAAACCGGGTCATTATGGGCTCGATGCACACCGGACTCGAAGATAGCCTGGACAATATCGACGACTTGGCCGCCTTTTTCGCCGCGCGCGCCTCCGCCGGGCTCATCATCACGGGTGGCTACGCCCCCTCCGCTGCGGGTGTGATCGCAGCTCCGGGAAGCACATTGACCACCCCGGAGCAGGCCCAAGCCCACCAAGTGATCACCTCCGCGGTGCACGACGCGGGAGGTAAGATCGCCCTGCAGATTCTGCACACCGGCCGCTACGCCAACGCCCCTGGCAGCAAAGCGCCCTCCGCCGTCCAATCGCCGATCACCAGGTTTGCTCCCACCGCGTTTACCACGGAGGAGATTCGCGACGAGATCTACAATTTCGCCAACGCAGCCCGACAAGCAGCAGACGCTGGCTACGACGGCGTAGAAATCATGGGCTCCGAGGGCTATCTAATTAACCAGTTCTTGGCACCGGCCACCAATACGCGTGACGACGAATGGGGCGGCACTCCTGAGAACCGCCGCCGGTTTGCCCTCGAAGTGGTCCGCGCGGTGCGCGCCGCAGTGGGCGACGAGTTCATCATCACTTTCCGCCAGTCCATGATCGATCTCGTCGACGGTGGCCAGACCCCCGAGGAGATTGTCACGCTGGCCCAGGAACTCGAGGAGGCTGGGGTCAACATCATCAATACCGGCATCGGCTGGCACGAATCTCGCGTGCCGACGATTGTCACCTCCGTCCCGCGCGCCGCCTTCGCCGACTGCACGGCCAAAGTTCACGCGGCCGTGAGCATTCCCGTCGCCGTGTCGAACCGCATCAATGATCCTTCCGTCGCCGAGCAGCTGCTTGAAGAAGGCACCGCCGATCTGGTGGCCATGGCGCGCCCCTTCCTCGCTGATCCCGAACTCGTGGCAAAAATCGAAGCTGGAACACCGGAAGCCATCAACACGTGCATCGGCTGCAATCAGGCATGCTTGGACCAGATTTTCGTCGGCAAGCGGGCGTCCTGCCTGGTCAACCCCCGCGCCTGCTACGAGCGCGAACTGGTCCTACTCCCCTCGCCGGTACGCCGGAAGGTTGCGGTCGTTGGCGCAGGTCCCGCGGGCCTCGCGGCGGCTACCTCCGCGGCCGAGCGCGGTTTCGCCGTGACACTTTTTGAGCGCAATGACCACATCGGCGGGCAGTTCTCACTGGCCAAGGAGATCCCGGGCAAAGAGGAATTCCGCGAGACGCTGCGCTACTTCCACCACCAGATTGATACTCAGGGCATCGACCTGCGCCTCAACCACGATGCCACCGAGGCCGATCTCGCAGGTTTCGACGAGGTCATCGTCGCCACCGGTGTCACTCCTCGCATCCCGGAGATCGAGGGCATCGATCACACTTCCGTGATCACCTACGCCCAGTTACTTTCCGGCGAGCGCACGGCCGGTAAGCGCGTGGCCATCCTCGGTGCGGGAGGCATCGGCGTGGACGTTTCGGAATACCTGGCCACGGAGTCGTCGCCAAGCCTCAACCGCGACCAATGGCGCGCGGAATGGGGCGTCGATGCGGACGCACCTGGCGGCCTGACCCGTCCCGCGCCGGAACCTTCGCCGCGCGAGATTCACCTGCTGCAACGCAAGGAGACGAAGATCGGCAAGGGGCTGGGCAAGACGTCGGGATGGGTGCACCGCGCGGCGCTGCGTGCCAAGGGGGTGCAGCAGTGGACCGGGGTGAGTTACGAGCGTATCGACGACTCCGGGCTCACCGTCACCGTCGACGGCGAGCTGCGCACGATCGAGGTGGATACCATTGTGATCTGCACTGGCCAGGAATCGGTTCGGGATCTGACCGATCCGCGCTTCCACGTTGTCGGCGGCGCCGATGTGGCTGCCGAGCTGGATGCGAATCGTGCGATCCGGCAGGCGACGGAGGTTGTTGCAGGGCTTGGGTCCCAGAACACTCAAGGGATGCCGGCAACGGGTAGCTACGCGCATTCTGTCAACGCAATGGATCGCTAAAGCAACGCTCGCTGAGGTGCAGGGAGCCAGGTAAGGATTCCTTCAAGCTGGGCCACGATCTCATCCCACGATGTGTTGAGGTCCAGGGAGTGCGCGCCAATCCTGTCTCCTTGAATCTCCGCGTCGAGATCGGGATGGCTCTCTCCTTCAGTTTTCGCGTAAAGGAGAAGCCCACTCACGAGCCCATCGGCATCGCGATCAGTGTTTTTCACGTACGTAAAGATCTGATAGAGGTTTGCGGAATGGATTGTCGATTTGCCCCATCGGCTTTGTTGCATTGAGTGTCCGTAGTACTTGGCGTCGATAATGAGAACGTTCTTTCCCGCCTGCAGAGTGATATCTGTTCGCATTGCGGGAAGTTGTTCCAACCCAATCGAGTTCTCGGCCGTGGTATCCCACTCAATTAACTTTGCCCGTGGAGAGAGTTCAGGATGATGAAACGCGTAATACTCTCGGAGGAAATTTTCGTACAAAGTACTCATCACGTCATCTGACAACCAATTTGCGAGCTTGTTCTCACCGCTCTCTTCCGTCGGCAGCAGTCCTCGGACGACCAGTTCGCACGCACCCAACAAAATCCGATAAGACCCGTTTGACCTGTTGAATTGGAAGTCGCCCCAGCGTATCGATCGCGGAGAAACCAACTTGATCGACTCAAGGTAGGCCAAGACTCTACGCAAAGTGTCCCGACGAGTCTTGGACACCTCACCATGACGGATTAGCAGAACAATAGCCGACTTCACTGCCCGGTTCATCGCGGTGTCTGGCAGATATTCATCAAACGAACACACAATTCTGCCCGGCGCGGAACCACGAGTGGTTGCGGTACGAGAAACCTCGATCTGACCTCGAACTGTATTGAGTGATTCGCTTCGGACTCTGTAATCATGGTGCAGTCCGCGCTTAATTTGTCCTGCCATTCCCCGTGAGATGATCTCGGCAAAGAGATCATGGAGATGTTCAAACTGCTCCGTCTCAATGCTGGCAGATTCAGGGCGTTGGACTGTTCGGAAGGCGTAGGCCATCATCCTGTAGACGTTCTGGATGAGAATGTTCTTTTTGCTCATTCTACGGCCGCCTGCAGTCTTCCACTCCATTCCTTCACCTTGGCGGGGTCGTCAAACCAGTACTCCTGGAGAAGTGGAATTAGTTCGTCTTCTACGATTGAATGCAACCATTCACTCTCATCTTCAATGTCCTTCGGACGTTTGAAGTAGCTGTGCCCAATTTCAAAGCCAGCACCGAGCGAAATGTCTTCGGCAATTTCGGTATTGAGCCTGACTGTCGCATCGATGAGATTGTCGAATGACTGGTTGTCCACATCCTGTTGCATCGAAATGAAGCCTTCCGTGTGAAATCCCGGTTCCATGTGGAAGAAGCCGAATCGACGCCGCAGTGCATAATCCAAGACAGCAAGGCTGCGGTCGGCCGTGTTCATCATTCCGATGAGGTGTACGTTCTGCGGAATAGAGAAGTCTTCGTTCTTATACAACAGCCGAAGTTTGTCACCGCGTTTGTCCGACTCGATCAGCATCAGAAGTTCTCCAAAAATCTTTGAGATGTTTCCGCGATTGATTTCATCGATGATGAAGAAGTAAGGACGATCGGAATCATCCGCTCGAGCCTTCTCACAGAATCGGTAAAAAGGCCCCTCGGTGAGGTCGAATCCACCGTTTTCATTTGGACGATAGCCCATCATAAAGTCTTCATATGTGTAGCTCTGATGGAACTGCACCATCTGTACACGATCTGGGTCTTTCTCTCCGATAATCGAGTAAGCCAGCCGTTTCGCCGCAAAAGTCTTGCCCACTCCAGGAGGACCAGCAAGGATTACGTTCTTCTTGCGTTTGAGGAGGCTGCGGAGTCGTTGGTATTGGTCGCTTGAAAGATAGACTTCGTCGAGGAAATCTTCAACTAAATAGGATTGAACGGATTTCGTTGCCGGTAACGCTTCCTGAACTTCCACTCCTACAATCGCTTCTTCAAGCTGCTCGACGATATCGTGTTTATCGGTCAAGTCAGTAAGGGTTTTGTTCGGCGCCTTCGCGGGATATTCCCATGAACCGTTGTGAGTCCAATCAATTGAGCGCACGTTCTTAAACTCCAGCCTACTTTCGTCATAGCGGGCACGAGAAGCGACTATTCCTCGGCCAACGATTTTCGACTTACCCTGCTTCGCATAGACAACGTCATCCTCTCGGATCTCATTTTGGAACTGCCACACGGCAAGTGCATCATTACTTGACGAGGTACCGCTTTCTGCTCCTGAGAGCTCTTTCCGAATTGACTCCTTGTTCTCGTAATCTGAGAAACTGCCAAGCTCGTCCCAGTTGAGTGCCATGATCTCTGCGCCAAAGAATTCTTCCCACCTCGATGCCCCTGGTCCAGGGGCATAGAGCCAGTAATGAATGGGACGAGGCTCGTCGAGGTTCGCTTCCTCGAGTTCCTCCGAATTTCCACTCTTCCCCTTGTCCCACAGGGACTTTATCGGCTCATCCCAAAAACTGAATGGTTCTTCGTATTCGCGCGATAGTTTAGCCCGGATTTCTACGATGTCCTGATCACAACCAACTTCCCCTTCTTTAGGATCTTCATCCAGTAAGTCTGCCAGCTCCTTCTGGATGTCCTGCTTCATCCAACGGGACGAAATTGGCTCAAAAGCATCAGGCCTGGCAAGAAATTGCAGAGCGTTGCGAATCACGGACTGGTCTTGACCAGACTCAAGCATATGCTTCTGCAATGACCATGGATTAGACCGTGCTTCCTGCTTCGTCTCCTCAGTTAAAAGATTCCATTCCCGCACGAAAGTGGCTATCCAAACGATGTGCTTCCACAGCCCGTTATTGAAACCCTGAGTAGTACTGAATCCGGCCTTTCGAATCGGCCGATCTAACCACTTAGACATCCGTTCAGGAATCTGTACAGGAGTGTCGAGGTGAGCAAGAATTCTCTCAATATGTGCGCGTCGAGTCTTGGGCAAATATGAACTCGATCCATGTTCTCGTAAGAAGGCTATTTCGGCCACGAGAAGAACTACTTCCTCTGATGCTCCTTGGATTTGAATATCCAATTTCCCCCATTGTCCGGGACCTGGACCTTCAATGGGATTGTCTTCAACTCGACGGCGCAAATCTTCAGCAGCTTCGGCCGTCCAGATCCGCACACCTGGATCAATGATGGAGTACCCGTCCCCGAGCATATGGCCAATAATCTCGCTCGCCTGTTCGGCAATCTCGAGTTCTTCCCGTCGACGCGAGGCATAGGCCTCGGAAATCAGGTTGTCATCAAAATCTACAGAGCTCATACAAGCCATTTGTAACCCAAAAACCTTCAACTTTCAGCGACAACCAACAACCCGTTGCAAATTGTTCGGGCTGGGAATCAAAGGATTTGCCAATCTCCCCTATTTCTCACCCTAAAACCATTTCTCAGCTGCAAAATAAGAAATTCATTGCCTCTCCCGCAAGCGAGGTGTAGCCTGTGATACATCTCATACGAATAGCGATTCATATCACACTATGGAGGCACCTTGATTTACTCCAGCCCATACCCATCACTCACCATTCCTGAGACGGACATTTTTAGTCTCGTGCTCGGGGAGCTGACCGCGAAAGATGCCGCGCGCACCGCAATCACCGAGCTGTCTACGGGCGACTCCGTGACCTACGGCGAGCTCAAGGCGATGGCCGAATCCTTCGCGGGCGGCCTGGCGGAACGCGGAATTGGCCCGGGAAGTATGGTGACCCTCCAGGTGCCCAACTCGATTAATTTCGCAATCGCGCTCTTCGGCATCCTGCGCGCTGGTGCCACGCTGAACCCCATTGGCGCACTGCTCAACCAGGCAGATGTTGAGCACATCTCCGAAGCCGCGGGCACCGACCTCTTTATCGGGCTGACCGACGTGGAGAACTTCCCGCAGCTTTTCTCCATGGAGATCCCGGCGCTAGCGAACCGCAATACCCCTGCCCCCGACCTACAGATCGACCCTGACTCGATCGCCGCACTGCCCTTCTCCTCGGGCACCACCGGCCTGCCGAAGGGTGTTCAGCTTACGCATCGCAATCTCGTAGCGAATATCCTCCAGATCGACTACATGCTCGGGTTAAACGAGATTGAGCGCTACACCAACACGCTCTCTCCCCTGCCGTTTTCCCACATCTACGGACTCACGGTTTTACTCCTCGCGCCTCTCATGCAGCGCCATCACATCTTTACTTTGCCGAAGTTCGACATGGAACTTTTCGTCGCAGGTCACGCGAAGCACGGCATTCAGCTCACCTTCATCGCCCCGCCGATGGCCATCGCCCTGGCGAAGCATCCCTCGATCGAGCCCGCCTGGTTCGGTGCTTCCGAACTGATGATTAGCTCCGCCGCCCCGATCGATGCGCCCATCATGCGTGCCGTCGAAAAACGCCTTGGCAACAAAGTCATTCAGGGGTGGGGCATGACCGAGGCCTCCCCGCTCCTCGCAGTCAACGTCCATGGCAAGGGCGATCACGCCGCCGTGGGCCGCCCGGCGCCGAACACCGAGCTGCGCCTCGTCGACATTGTCACCCTCGAAGACGTTGAATGCGGCCAACCCGGCGAGGTCCTCGCCCGCGGCCCCCAGATCATGCGGGGTTACCTCAATAATGAGGAGGCCACCGCGGAGACCCTCGTTGAAGGTGGGTGGCTACGCACCGGCGATATTGCGCGTATCGACGACGACGGGGCGATGCGCATCATCGATCGCGCAAAAGAAGTGATCAAGTACAAGGGTTACCAGGTCGCCCCTGCCGAGCTCGAGGCGTTACTACTGCGCCACCCGGACATCCTCGATGCCGGCGTCGTCGGCGCGGAGCGCGACGGGCTGGAGATTCCACGTGCGTTCGTCGTGAAGCGAGACGGCGCCGCGCTCACTGAAGACGAGCTCATGGACTGGGTCGCCGAGCGCGTCACCCCATATAAGAAGGTGCGCGCGGTGGACTTCATCGAGGCGATCCCGAAGAACTCGACGGGAAAGATCCTGCGCCGCGAGCTGCGCGAGATCCCCTGGCCTGTCACCCAACACGCATAAATAAGAATCTAAGGAGATTTTCCATGGCCTACACCAGCCGTTTCGCAAATATCGATATCCCAGCAGTAGACGTATTTAGCCGCATTTTCGACAATCTGACCGAAGAGGAGCTCAATCGCCCGGCCGTAACCGAGCTCAACACCGATGCCACCATTACCTATGGCGAGCTGCGCGACCGCGCGCTTTCCGTTGCCGGCGCTCTAGCGCAGCGCGGCATTGGCAAAGGTGACGTAGTGGCACTGCAGATCCCGAACTCCGTCAACTTCGTCACCTCGCTTTTGGGCATCGCTCGATCCGGCGCGACCGTCGCGCCACTTGGTGCGCTGCTCAATCGCGCGGACCTAGAGAAGCTGCTCCACCTCTCTGAAGCGAAGCTTTACATCGGTACCCAAGACATGGAGGAACTGGATCAGATCTGGAGCGGTGAGATCCCACCGATCGCCGCGATGGGTCTGCCCGCGCCGACCGTCTCTATCTCCCCGGATGATCTCTTCGCCATCCCGTTTTCCTCCGGAACCACGGGCCTGCCCAAAGGTGTGATGCTTTCTCACAGCAACATCGTGTCCAATATCGAGCAGACCGCGTTCATGATCCGCGAGAACGGCATCACCGAACCCACCAATTTTCTCTGTCCTCTGCCGTTTACTCATATCTACGGCATGACCACCCTGCTCTTATCCCAGCTCGCCTCGGGCCACCACGTGTTCACCTTGCCAAAGTTCGACCTGAACACGTTTATTGAGGCCCACCCGAAGCACCAAATCGAGTTCACCTTCATCGCGCCTCCGATGGCCGTGGCACTGGCGAAGCACCCCGCCGTGAAATCAGAAGACTTCACCGCCTCGCGAGTGATGCTCTCGGGTGCGGCCCCTCTGGACAACGAGCTCGCTCGAACTGTGGAGGCAAAGCTCGGCGTCGATATGCTGCAGGGCTACGGCATGACCGAGACCTCGCCGGTGACGCATGTGGGTCTCAGCGGAGAGGCGCAGCCTGGTTCAATCGGCTTCGCGGTGCCCAATACCGAGTTCAAGTTACTTGAGCTCGACAGCGAAAACGAAGTGCCAGAAGGCGAGAATGGCGAGCTGGTCATTCGCGGCCCGCAGGTCACCCACGGCTACCTCAACAATGAGAAGGCAACCGCCGAAACCCTGATCGGCGATGGGTGGTTGCGGACCGGCGACGTCGCTCGCGTGGCCGAAGACGGCACGGTCTACATCGTGGATCGCGCGAAGGAAGTGATTAAGTACAAGGGTTACCAGGTCGCCCCCGCCGAGCTCGAGGCCCTGCTGCTTACCCACCCAGACATCAACGATGCCGGAGTTGTCGGCGTGGACCGCGATGGCCTGGAGATTCCGCGTGCGTTCGTCGTCAAGCGAGACGGCGCCGAGCTGACAGCGGACCAGGTGATGGACTGGGTCGCCGAGCGCGTCACCCCGTACAAAAAGGTGCGCGCCGTGGACTTCATCGAGGCGATTCCGAAGAACCCAACCGGCAAGATCCTGCGCCGCGAGCTGCGCGAGATCCCGCTGGCCGTGTAAATGAAAGTGCCCTTCCCTGTGGAAGGGCACTTTGCTTTACGACGATTGAGCCTTAGTTGGTGTGATCAGATAGATCTGCGACGAGGCGGCCCGTCACCGTGCCTGCCTCGACCTGTTTAAGACCTTCCCCGATCTCTTCGAACTTAATCGTGGAGGTCACTGGGTTAACCTTGCCCTCAGCGACAAGATTCAGGTAGCCCGCCAGGTCCTCGTTGGAACCACCAGCAGAACCACGCAGGGTAACTTCCTTCTGAATAAACGCAGGGGTGGAAATCGTAGTTTCGTTCCTACCTACGCCGACCAAGACGATGCGTCCGCCAGGACGCACGACTGCAACGGCATCCGAAGTGGTAGTGCCGAAGCCTGCAAAGTCGAACGCTGCATCGAAGTCACGGCCAGCGAACCCGGAAATGTCGGTAACTACTTCTTTGGCACCCATTTCAAGTGCCTTTGCGTGGACCGATTCGCGAGGCTCGACTCCCCAAACGTTTGCGCCCAAGCCCAGTGCCACCTGGAGGCCATTAAAGCCCAGTCCACCCAGTCCGATGATCACGATATTGTCGCCAGCCTTGACCTCACCCGCGGTGTTAATTGCGTGGTACGGGGTCATGCCAGCATCGGTCGCTGCAGCTGCTGCGGTAAAAGGAACCTCGTCAGGAATGGGAACAACGAGTGCTTCGGGAGCTACGCATACGCGTGCGTAGCCACCAGGGATGCCCATGCCGGGACCGTCGGCGCCCATGTGGAATGCCACACGGTCGCCTTCCTTAAACTTGGTCACACCCTCGCCGACGGCGCTGACAATGCCTGCGACTTCGTGGCCCAAAGTCTGAGGCACGCTGCCGAGGAGTGGCTCGGGAATAACACCTTCGAGGATGCCCACGTCACTGTGACACAGGCCGGCGGCCTGCACGTTGATTGCTACCTCGCCGGCTCCGGCCGTTGGTTCATCGATCTCGTTTAGTGTAATTGGTTGTCCTGCACCAATTTATTGCCATGCGCGCATTGTATTTTCCTCCAGAGTTTCTAGGCGTTTTAGAAACCGGCAAATTTTCAATTCGGTTTCAATTGCCACGCTAGTCGCTTGGCCGGAAAACCGCTACAAAAACGTTTCGCCGTCCCGATGTTCGTCCTCAATATCCCGCAACGAGTTCTGCATAATTTCGTAGAATTTGCGCTCGATGATGTCATCTTCAAACTTCGCGGCCACCTGATTCCAGTGCTCCCGCTCCAATTCCGGCAGCATCGCGGTGACCGCCATTTTGATATACAAGCCCCTACTGCGACCCGTCCGTTCCGCCAATGCATCTAAGCGCTCAATGATTGACCCAGGCATTCGAACCGAAACTACCCGGCTCGACGGATGAGAAGCTTGCGCCATCACAGATGCCTTTCTTTTAGCAATACAAGTAAACATCGTTTATCCAACATATACATTTTATATTATGCATTTAAATAAAAG
This sequence comes from Corynebacterium lubricantis DSM 45231, assembly GCF_000379425.1. Taxonomy (GTDB): domain Bacteria; phylum Actinomycetota; class Actinomycetes; order Mycobacteriales; family Mycobacteriaceae; genus Corynebacterium; species Corynebacterium lubricantis. Next base: position 3,434 of record NZ_KB902196.1, on the reverse strand, counting down.
GTCCCTTCACCTGCGAATAGTGGCGAAGATCATCTAAGCCTAAAAGTAAACAATGTATACATCGTATACGCCCCGAGCGTGAGGCTCGGGGCGCTGGAGTTAAATCAACGGATCTTTGGGGGCTTCACTCGAACACCACCGAGGCCTGCGGTGCCGTATTCACATGCAGTTGGAATACATCCGGGCGAGAATAGTGCCCGGCGACATCAAGGTCGAAGTAGCCGCGGGTCAGTTGGTCCAGATCCAGATCGGCATAGAGGATGGTCTCTTCGCCATAGACGGGCCCCGCGAGGACTTGTCCCAGAGGATCGACGATCATCGAGCCACCGCGGATCAACTGCTCGCGATCCCCCAGCTCATCGGCAATTTCGTATAGGTCTTCACCGATCTGATCACGGTGCAGCACCTGCACAGCCGAAAGCACAAACACCCGGCCTTCCGCCGCGATGTGCTGCATCGACGCCGACCACGTATCGCGATCATCGACGGTTGGCGCGCAATAGATCTGCACTCCTTGGGCGTACATCGCCTGACGCAGCATGGGAATGTAGTTTTCCCAGCACACCACGGCACCGAGCTTGCCAGCTGGCGAGTCCACCACATCAAGAGTCGAGCCGTCACCGAAGCCCCAGGTAAGACGTTCCAGCGCGGTGGGCATGAGCTTGCGGTGCTTACCGACGAGCCCCTGCTCCGGATCAATCATCACCACCGAGCAATAAAGCGTCTTGCCCACCCGCTCGATGATTCCAACAACTGCGAATACCCCACTCTCGGCACTCGCCTGCGCGATGCTTTCAAGTTCAGGTCCGTCAAGGGTGATCGCCGCTTCCGCGTATCGACGATAGAGCTCACGCCCCTCCGGACTGCGTGTGCCCAAAGGCGCACCGAACGTGGCCCCCTTCGGGTATCCGCCAATGAAGGCCTCGGGAAACACCGCAATTTTTGCGCCTTCGCTACCCGCTTCGCGAAGCTTGTCGACAACCTTTGTCACCGCCGCTTCCGTCTCAAAGGGAATGGACGTGGCCTGTACGACTGCAACTTTCATGGTTTCTCCCCACAACTTGTCAGCGCCCTTGCGTCTGAGAACTCATCTTCCTTTGACAAGAAGTGTAACCAAGGAGCTGGTCCTAAGAGTGCCGTTCGCAGAACGCCTAGCCAGCGGACAGCTGGCTACCTTGTTTGCTCTGCTTGCGTGTTGCGGGCGCCCAAATCAGAGTCGATACGCAGCAAACCCGAGCCATCCTCGCCGACCAGCTTGATCTGCTCGATAATCTCGGAAACGTTGTCCTCTTCCTCGATCTGCTCGCTCAGGAACCAGTTCACCAGGGAACGGCTGTCTAGATCACCGACTTCGTCAGCCACGCGTGCCAAGTTGCGGATCATCTCCGACACTTTTTGCTCATGCTCCAATGAATAGTTAAAGGCATCGAGCGGAGACTTCACGGCCATCGCCGGAATCTCAATAGTGCCCAGCTCTACATCGCCGCCACGAGCGAGAATATGATCGGCGATCATCTTGGCATGCTTGCGCTCCTCCTCAGCTTGGGCGTACATCCACCCGCTCATCCCAGGGAAGCTTAGGCCATCGAGGGAATAAGCAAGCTGCGTGTAAATCAGCGCGGCCTGGTGTTCAGCGGTTACTTGGGCGTTCATGGTTTCGAGTAATTTATCTGGAATTTTCATGCCACAATTCTAGACTTTTTACCCCTCCATCGTTGAGACTGAGCTCACAATTATTCCAAAGGGGAAGGCGTCTTCCTTGTTTAGAGCGCGAAACAGTTAGGCTTCTTGCTCAACAATTTTCTTGATGTTGGCAAGAGTCACTGGGATACCCGTCTCCGCGGCAACACGTCGCTTCTCTACTTCAACCGGAGCCTGGTCCCCAAACCGTTCCTGGAAGAATCCTTGGCCAAATGGCGTAAACTCCCACGATTCAGTGAGCTTGGTTCCGCCATCGGATTCTTCCATCTCGTATGACCAGTTCGCCGTTCCGCCCGCGACCTTCCAGCTGAACTTCACGCCGGGATCAGCCGCCGTTACCTCGGAGCGAGTCTCCCAGGTGCGCTCAGAGTTTACGTTTCGTCCAGTGAAGTGCGCACCAATCTGCGCGCTGTCGCCCTCATCCCACCAGCATTCCTTGCAGACCGGGGACCACTCGCCGGTTCGAGTTACATCAGCAACTGTGGAATAGACCTGCTGTGGAGTCGCTGCGATGAGAATGGAATCCGAAAATGTCAGTGATGTTGTCATGGGATAAGTTTACGTGCTCCCAGAATCGCGAGGATCATGAAGACCTGACACGAAATTCAGCGTGTTGGATAATTCAGAAAATGCTCCTGGTGGATTATCACGCCACGACGTCAGCGAGGCTGGAATGGCACGCTCCTCAAAAATAGGACGATAAGAGACTTCAAATTAAGTAGGCTTCTTCCAAAAGAGCTGAAAAGTCCATTCAGAATCGATGCCGGCAAGGAAACGTCTGTGAAGTATGTTCAACTCGATACCAGCGAAATCCCCCAATACGAGGAGATTCCCGCTTGGGAACGTTTCAATGCTCTGCACATGGTGAAATTAACTTGCCAAACGCTGGACCAGCGACTGCATGGCCTCCAGCGCTGCATAAACCACGCTTCGATACAAAGTGTTCAAATACAAGCTGGCGCTCACACCATCTTTCGCACAAGTGCTGACGTCGACGAGACTCCAAGCCAAATGATCCAGCTATCCACCGTCGAAGGAGGGGACCTCTACTTTCAAGATTCTAGTGGTGTCTCCAGCATTAACCATAAAACGCTTCTGATATTTGACACGGATTCGCCTTATTCGATGATTTTTGGCAAGCACATGACTATGCGTTCACTTCTTATCCCCAAAAAGCTTGTAGCTGAAATTGCACCAGAAATCGTTCAGAAACATAGATCTCTCGTCGCCACCACAACTGAGTTTGGTAACCTGCAGGACGCAATATTTGCCGGACATAGAATCGATGTTGAGCGACTTATCCGAAGTGCCATCCCATTGTCCGAAAGTGAAGCCGCATTTCAGAATGCATTCACAGTCATTGCGGAAAGGTATATCGAAACAGAACTTACTATTGGCGACATCGCAACAGATCTTCACTTAAGCGAGCGACAACTAGCACGCATTTTTTCAGCCCGAGGAAGGTCAAGTCCTTTTGAGTGGTGTATCCGCCAGCGGTTGACTCAGCGATGAACTGACCGCTGACGGAACAGGATTCCTTACGCCACCAGAGCCTCCTGACCGTCACCGACAACGACGCCGACGCCGTCAGCTGCCCGGGCCTTCGCCAGCATCTCCGCCGTCGAGGACAGCATCGCCAGAGGCATGTACCGACGCTGCTGCATCCAGTCCTCATGCTGCTCAGCCAGCACTGCCCCGACCAACCGGACCACCGAATCACGGTCAGGGAAGAT
>NZ_KB902195.1 GCF_000379425.1 Corynebacterium lubricantis DSM 45231 | reverse complement strand
GACCAATGTCGTGGGGATCTTCCCTGACCGTGATTCGGTGGTCCGGTTGGTCGGGGCAGTGCTGGCTGAGCAGCATGAGGACTGGATGCAGCAGCGTCGGTACATGCCTCTGGCGATGCTGTCCTCGACGGCGGAGATGCTGGCGAAGGCCCGGGCAGCTGACGGCGTCGGCGTCGTTGTCGGTGACGGTCAGGAGGCTCTGGTGGCGTAAGGAATCCTGTTCCGTCAGCGGTCAGTTCATCGCTGAGTCAACCGCTGGCGGATACACCACTCAAAAGGACTTGACCGGCCTGGGCAGCCCAAGTAGCCCTTTGGTCACGAGAGTGCATGTTTTCCCTTCTGAGAACAGCTCTACTTCGGGTGTAGGCGTAAACGATTTAGTGCCTCACGGATCCTCACATCCGAGAAAATAGGGTCAGTCGAAGAATGCTGAAAAACCTAGACACGCTAGCAAACTACCTAAATCCACCCCACTTTGTATACTGAAGTGCTGGGACACCTGTGAGGTCCGGTCCACTCGATGCCAGCGGAACTGGTGGCGTGTGGGCGAATGTTTCATCGAGTCGATGCTTTCCAACACGATAAATGGCAGAGAAGTATCGGCTCACACCTAGGAGGTCACCATGGCTATCCGAAATTCAAAAACCAACACAAATGCACTACCGAAGGTACTCGCGGGAGCAGGCGCCGGACTCGCGGCGGGATTCCTCCTCGCTGGTAGGAATCCCTGGTACACCCAATCCGACACGTCCAGAGCAATCCGCGTTGAAACCGATCCGATTTCTGAGATCCCCGAGGAAGCCGATGTCGTTGTTATCGGCGGCGGCATTTCCGGGATCTCCACTGCGCTTTATCTCAACGAATTCGGACTGAAGACGGTCGTTTTCGAGAAGGGCAGCGTTGCCAACGAGGCTTCCAGTCGCAACTTCGGTTGGGTCTATTCCAACGCTCTGGCCCAAGAACTACTACCGATGGCGGAGCAGGCCAAGGAGCACTGGTTCGGTTTCGCAGACCGCTTTGGTTTCGACGTCACCGCTCGTCGCACGGGTAATTTCACGCTCGCGCCTACCGAGAAGGAGCTCGACCAGCACCGCGAGTGGCTTGTGATGGCGCAGAAAGCTGCCCCAACCATCGATGCCCAGGTACTGAACCAGGCAGAACTTGAAGAAAAGGTTCCGGGCGTGGGCAAAATGTTCGCCGGTGCCCTGTACCAGCCAAGCGACGGAATGGCCGAGCCCTCCCACGCCGTACCGCTGATTGCAAAGGGCGCGCGTCAGGAAGGCGTGAAAATCTTCGAGCGTACCGCAGTCCGTGGTTTCGAATACTCAGGCAAAGCGATCAGCAAAGTCGTCACCGAGCACGGCAGCATCCGGACCAAGAAGGTCGTGCTAGCGGGCGGTTCCTGGACCAGCTATTTCCTGAATAACCTTGGCATCAACCTGCCGCAGCAGAATATCGCCTCGTCGCTCCTGCGCTTCAGCGGGGCGAAAGCTGGCCCAGGAGCAGCGATGGGTGGCGACATTTTTTGGCGCGATGAGCTTCCCGGCACCGTGTCCATCGGAACCTTGCAGCACATCATTCCCGTTGAGATCAACAGCTTCAAGGTGCTGCCAGCTTTCGCGGGATCACTGAAAGAGCTGCTCAAGGATCCATTGAACGTCCCATTGCGGATTTCTATCGGCCCCGATTTCATCAATTCCCTGAAGCGCAAGCGTCGTTGGAAAAACGATGAAGTCACCGAGTTCGAGCGTGTCCGCATGCTTACTAGTCGCCACATTCCGGCTGGCCACAAGAAGGTGTTCAAGGCGCTCGAGGAAGTTTTCCCGGACACGAAGAATGCCAAGGTCATCGAGCGGTGGGGTGGGAGCATGGACGCGCTTCCCGATTCCCTCCCCGTCCTCGACCAAGTCGACCAAGTTCCTGGCCTCTACGTCAACAGTGGATATGCCGGTGAGGGTTTTTCGGTGGGCCCCGGCGGCGGTCACCTCATGGCAGAGATCGTTGCAGGTCGTGAGCCTTCCATCGACCCGACGCCGTTCCGCTTCAGCCGGTTCCACGACGGTTCGCAGCTCTCCATCTAAGACCAGAGATAATGCCAGGCAGGTTCTCCTGCCTGGTATTTCGCTTGACGACGAGCTCCCGCCCCAAAAATCTAGCGCTACGCGAAGGTATCCTTGGGCAATGACCAACACTGCAGGTATCACGGAGATTGCGAAACAGCTCGACACGGCGAAAACTAGCGCGACGGCCACCCCGCAGCTAGGGGCGGAGCTCACCATTAGCCAGGCCTACGAAGTGCAGGCGGAGCAGTTGCGCTTGCATAGGGATCGTGGGGAAAAGTATCTCGGTCCCAAGCTGGGTTTCACATCTCACGCGAAGATGGAGCAAATGGGAGTCGACTCCATCATCGTCGGTTTCCTCACCGACGCGATGGAGCTCGATGGCTCGCAGCCGATCGGGCTCGAGGGGTATATCCACCCGCGTATCGAGCCCGAGCTGGTTTTTCGCCTCGGTGACGAGGTTGTGCCCAGCGCGGAGGATTCACCAGAGGAATTAGCCGATCGGATTCGTGCGGCAACCACCGATGTCGCCGTGGGCATGGAGCTTATCGATTCTCGTTATGAAGATTTCAAGTTTTCTCTCACCGATGTGGTCGCTGATAATACTTCGGCTGCTGGGTTCATCGTCGATAAGTGGCAATCTTTTCCGCGCGAGTTGAGCGGTCTTGCTGTGGAGTTTGAAATCAATGGGGACGTGGCAGAAACTGCAACTTCCGATGCGATTCTGGGGAACCCAGACAATGCGTTCCTAGAGCTGGCGAAGATGGCGTTGACCTATGAGATTGAGTTGTCGGCTGGCGCGATCATTCTCGCGGGTGCAATGACCTCGGCCGTGTGGCTTGCGCCCAATCAGACGGTGACCGCGCGGGTTGAAGGCTTCCCTGAACTGACTGTCCGTACTGAAACTGTTTAGGAGATCACCATGCCAATCATCAATGTCACTCTCGTTGAAGGCCGCAGCGAAGAAGTTGTGGAGAATTTCATCAAGGAGATTGCAAGGACCACCGCGGAAACCCTCGACGCGCCGCTTTCGTCGGTACGCGTGATGGTCAACGTTGTCCCGCCGAATCATTTTGCGGTTGGTGACGCGCTAAAAAGCGAGTAGGTGGGGCTAGCCCAGGGAAGCAAGCTCGGTGCGCCTCGAATTCACACCAGCCGTGTTCTGCGATAACCCGCCATGCTTGTTCTTCGAGGGGTGGGATCGCACCGGAAGAAGAGGCGCGGTGGGGACTTGATCCGTCCTGGGTTCGACTAACGGATCATTTCCTGCATGTACGGGGCAATGATGTCGCGGGACACGCGGCAGTCCAGCGCGTAGGTTCCGCTCTTGCCGGTAGCTACCCACGCCTCAAAATCAGCCAAGTCGTCGAGACCCCTCACGATCTGGCTGCGAGCTCCCACCGCGCTTAATAGTCCAGCGAAGTTGACCTCTGGAATAAGCATCGGTGCCTCCGCCAGCCCCTTGCTGCCGTATTGATGGATTTCTGCACCGTACGCGGCATCGTTGATGACGATAATGACACCGCGGTTGGCCTGGCGCACGAAACTTTCGGCATCGGCAATAGCCATGAGTCCTCCGCCGTCGCCGGTGACTAGAACGCTCATCTTGTCGGTGCCTGCAGCCGCTGCAACTCCGACGGCCGTCTGAAACCCAAGGCCGATTGACTGAGTCGCCGTGCCCAGCAAAACCATGTGGTCGGGAGCGGGGACATCGAGGTAGGTGTTGGCCCAGCCAATGAAGTGCCCACCATCGGTGGCGATGATGCGCTCTCGAGGCAGTGCCTTATTAATACGGTAAAGCAGACTGCGTGGGTCGAGTCGCCCGTCCGGCGCGAGGGGATCCCCCTGGGGGCGCTGGGTAAGGTTTTCGGGCTGGATTCGTCGAGAAGCGACAAATCCTTGGTCCGTGAGTGCCTCGATGATGCCTGCGACCGCCTGCGTCGCACCGCCTTCCACGTGCTGGTTCACGCGGGCGTTGGTGGGGGACTCCGCGAGGTCGACCTGAATGACGTGGGCGTCCTCGCGGAAAGCAGAGCCGAACGCCATGGTGAACTGATTTAGGCCGGCGCCGACGACGAGTACGACATCGGCCTTGTGTATCTCCGGGGCAGCTTCGGGCGCTGCGAAGCCGCCACAAATACCCAGGTTACGGTAGTGCTCCGACGTGCCGAAAAGCCCGCGGGTGGGTGCTGTCGTGGCAACGTCTGCGTGGAGTAACTCGGCGAGTTGGTTCAGCTGGCCTGCGGCTTGCTTGCCGCCACGACCGGCGAGGATGAGAGGCTGCTCGGCTTGGGAAAGAAGCTGTGCGATTTCATTGATGGCTGTCGGGGAAGGGGCGGTGGCGGCTGGCTCCGGTTGTGTGCTGGGCGAGGCGATGGAGTCCTGGAGGTAGGGGTCGGTGGTTTCAAGCACGGCCAAGTCGTAGGGGATCTCAATGACGACAGGGGTGCGATGCGTGATGGCGTGCTCAAAGGCATCGACGGTTGTAGCCGCGGCATCTGTTGGTGTCACGGTGAAGGTCTGCACAGCAAAGGTCGCGGCGAGTGCAGCTTGATCGATATCCCACGGGCGGTCGTTCGAGGTCGGGCCTGTGCCGGTGACAAGGATGAGGGGGACGCGGGCCTTGGCTGATTCGACGAGAGCAGTGATGGTGTTGGTGAAGCCAGGACCATACGTCGTCGTGGCAACGGCTAGCTTGCCAGTGACGCGGTGGTAGGCATCGGCGGCCGCAACGGTACCCACCTCGTGGCGCACCGGGATGATGCCCATGTTCAACTGCTCAAGAGCGTTGACGAAAAAGGCGTTTCCATTGCCCATGATGCCGAAATACGTATTTACTCGGGGTGCTAAGACATGGGCGACGGTTTCTGAAACTGAGTGCACAATGGCCTCCTTGGAAAAGTGAGCCTTGTAAAGGGAGCAAGGCACAGAGAAGTTTTTGGACCATATGTGTCTCGGCAAGTCAGATTATCGGATGACCTGGTGCTTTAGTGTTCCTTTTTCGAACATCGAGGTAGATCTTAGAGTTCTCGGACACCGTAACGATAGGGGTAATCAGCGCTTGAGGCAAGAGGTTTTGGCATCATTTCTGTGCTGTATGTTCCCGAATGATCTCGTCGAGGCTGCCATTACGCTAGGCCTTGTGATGGCCGATACCGGCGGCAGCGGTGACGTGGTATCGATTCTTGCGGGATTCCTCTAAGGAACTGAGAGATCCTATGTGCCAGGTGCCGGGCGGTACCTGGCACTTTTGTGTGTAATTTGATCATGCAAATTAGCTAAACCTAATGACAAAAATAGGTTTTTCACGTAGTGTGAGCACCATCACGTCATGTGGTGCTAGCTGCACCAATTCATCGACCAAGGAGTGATCCATGCGTAAGAAGCTTGCCGCCCTCGCCGTCGTCGCGACGCTCACTTTAGGAGTCACGGCACCAGCACCGGCGAATGCCCGAGTTCAATCCGTGGTCGGCAGTTCCGAAGCCTTCTTTCAGAACCCACTATCCTTCGTGCAGCAAATTTTGACGCTCATTATCGTGGCCCCAGTCGTCATGTCAGTTCTCGTGGGCTACGACATCACTCACCCCTAGCATTCGTTAGTTAATCGAAAAGGAGCTTCCCATGCGTAAAAGGATTACTGCGATTACCGTTGCGGCGACATTGACCCTGGGTGTTGCCGCACCTGCCCCTTCACACGCCTTTGTCCAGTCCGCAGCAAGTAATTCCTCGGCTTTGGTCGAGGACCCAATTGCAGCATCGTCGTCATTATTCGGTCTTCTCCTCTGGGGCCCGTTTATCCTCTCGTCGATGATCCCTTCATTCCTGGGATTTGAGCAGTGCAACCTCTTTGATACTCGCGGGTGCCGCGAACCCTAGAACTTAACGCAGCAGCGGGCGTGACCAGAGAGCCAAGGTTGCGCCCGCAATTGCTGCGAGTACTCCCATGAGTACGAGGGTGCCGTACACGTAGCCAGAGTCGACGACCACGGATCCCAGTGCGGAGCCGGAGGCGATGCCCACCTGGTAGGTCACAACATAAATCGAGGAGGCTCGGTCCTGGTTCGAGCGCCCCGCATGCAAGAAGATCGTGGTGGCCACGGTGGGAAGTGCTCCATAGCCGGTGCCGAAAACCGCGATCATCAGGAAGATCAGCGCCACCGACACGGGCATGTCCGCACCAAAGGCGAGCACTCCGAGTATAGAGGCAAGAACCAGCATGACCGCGACAAAAGCGTTGAGACGAAGCATGCGCTGGTCCACCAAACGCGCAGCAAGTAGCACGCCGATCACACCAAAACCGCCGAAAGCGGCCAGGCCGATGGCGACAAGTTCAGGCCCGGATGTGACCTCGACGATGAGGCCCAAGTAGGTGTATGCGGCGAACGCGGCGGTGACAATAAGCGTCAAATAAATTACGAGCGAAGGCAGCGCACTGCGCTTCGCCGAACCCATCTGGTGGGCACCTGACTCCACGGCGGGCATCGTCGGCAAGCTAAAAAGCAGCGAGACGAATGCGACAATGACCAAAGCGCCGAGCAACCACGTGGCTTGGCGCCAGCCTAAGTGTCCACCGACGAAAGTGGCTAGCGGTGAGCCCACGACGAGTGCCATGGTCGAGCCCATGGAAACCACGCCGATGGCTTTGCCTGCCGAACCGAAGGGTGCCAGGCGTGCTGCCATCGGATTGACCACGGACCAGAAAAGGCCGTGGGTCAGCGCCGCGACGACACGTGCAATCACGAGCATGGCATAGTTCGAGGCGGTGGCTTGCAATACGATTCCGACCAGCAAAAATCCCAGCGTGACCATGAAAAGCGGCTTGCGGTTGAACCTGCGGGTGTAGAACATCAGCGGGATGGTCACTACGGCGACGATGCCCGCGTACACGGTCATGAGCAGGCCAATCTGGCCTTCGGTCACGCCGAGATCCTGGGCCATCGGGGTGATGAGGCCCACGGCAAACATTTCGAAGGTGACGTAGACAAACGCGGCGAAACTCATGGAAATGAGGGGCACGTACGGGAACTTGGCGGTATTCACGGGCCTAACGGTACGACCATTAACTGGTTTCCGTCGAATGGGAAAAAGATCGTGTGTTGCAGCTCACATCGAAGTAGAGTGAGGGCATGGAAAATCTCGACGCAAAAGCCCGCGACCTTCTTGCCAAAGCCATCAACCATCCACACGGTAGAGCAGCCAAAGTAGTCATCAACGAGGGGGTGCTGCGCCACACGGCGATAGCACTGGCCAAAGGTGTGGAAACTTCGGAGCACGAAGCGCCGAAGTGTGAATCCATCCTGTTGCTCATGGGCGAGATTTCAGTGGGGGACACGAAAGTTCAAGAAGGCGAGTTTTTCGTGCCCGATCATGAACGTCGCACCGTGACCGCGCTGGAGCATTCGGTCTTTTTGCTGACCACGGTGGTGGATTAGCAGTTAACTCGCGTTGACTCGCTCCGCGATGTCGGCGGCTGTCTGCTTCGCAAAAGGCGCGACACCCATGATCGTGTCCGCGCCGGGCCCATTGGCCTCGGAGAACCCCACCAGATAGAGGCCGTCGACCTTGGGGGTTCCAGTTTCCAAGTCGACCAGCTTGCGCACAACCTTCCAGGCGGGGCGAAAACCAGTGCACCAAATCAAGTGATTCACGTCCAACTCGTCCAAGTTTTCCACCATCGGTGTCGCCTTCAGCTTGCCGGAGTCTCGCGCCTTTAACACCTCGGGCACCATGACGATGTCGCCGAGGTTGTCCACTCCACCTGGGTCGGCCTCGCCGCGCGAGACTGCAAGGAAGCGCTCGCGGTTGCGCTTGAACAGGTCGGAACCGTCGATCTCGTCGGGCATCCAGCGAGGTTCATGGCGAGTAAGCCACACAACATCGGCGACCTCCGTGAGTTCGGCCGCAATCTGCGCGCCAGAGTTGCCACCACCCACCACGGCAACCTTGGTACCGCGGAAAGTGTCCTTGCCGGGGTAGTTGGCCGAGTGCCAGAACTGGCCCGTGATGGTCCCAGGGTACGAAGGGACAAAAGGCGAGGACCAAATACCAGTGGCGGTAACCACATTGTCGGCGGTGAACACTTCCGTCTCGCCGTGAGAATCGTCCACTGGACCAGCGGTGATGGTAAACAGGGAACCGTCATGTTCGACGGAGTGCACGTGCATCGGGCGACGAATATTGAACTCGTAGCGCTTCTCGTACTTGGTGAAGTAATCCACCACATGATCGCGCGGCGGGAAGCCATCGTAGGGTGGCATCGGCATTCCCGGAAGATTGGAAAATCCGGCAGTGGAAAAGAGCGTCAGCGACTCCCAGTATTGCTGCCACGCGCCGCCGGGGCCGGGCTGATCGTCGAGAAGCAATGGCTCAATGCCCTGCTTGCGCAAGTAGTATGCCGTGGCCAGGCCCGCTTGACCTGCGCCGATGATGATAACTGGATAATGGCTCACGGTTTCCATGATAGGTAATTGCAACTCTCGGCGGGAACTTATGAGTCGGTCAAGCGGCGGTGAGTTTCCTCGGTGCTCAAGGCGGGGGCAGGGAGGACGAGTTCGCGGGAGCGATCGGAGCGCAGGCTGTCGAGGTAGAGCCACAAGTGACGACGATAGACCTGCTCCTCCGGGGTTTTCTCCGTTGAGGTTGAGTTGTCGTGGGCTGCCTCCGAGATGGCAATAATTCCAATCTCTGCGAAAATCAGGTCGGTCCCGACCACGTCGGCGCGCACCTTTCCCTGCTCCTGGGCGCGCTCGACGAGTTGGTTGACTAGGGGTGCCAGCTTGTCGCGACTCCAATCGCTGCGCTCCTTGGGCATCCAGCGGCCTGAAAGGACCTGGGCCAAACCTCGGTCGTTGACCTGAACGGCGATGGAGCGCTCAAAGTAATCAACGAGCCCCTCCCACGCATCTGGAGCGGCGAGGGCATCGTGGAGGATATTTTCCAACTCGTCGACCTGCTGCTCGAAGATCGCCTCGATGAGTTCTTCCTTGTTGGAGAACCGCCGATAAGCGGTGCCCACGCCGACCCCGGCGTGGTGGGCGACATCGTTGAGAGTTGCATCGAGACCCCGAGAGGCGAACACTTCTCGGCCTGCCGTGAGGAGACGTTGGCGGTTTAATTCGGCGTCCTTGCGCAACTTTTCATCTGCCATGTTTGTAGCTTAGCCCACAAGTGGATGAACTATATCCATTTTGTGTTAGAGTGTGGTTAGTGGATATCTAGTATCCACTTAGCCGATGGGTTCCATCGCTCCGTTGGATTCCTGCACAGGGACTTGTATCAAGGCATGCACAGAAATCAGGAGAAAGATCATTATGAAGGTGTTAGTGATTGGCGCGACCGGAAGTATTGGTCGCCACGTAGTAAGCCAGGCGATTGCGGCGGGGCACGACACTCGCGCGCTTGTCCGCGATCAGCGCCGTGGCGAAAGTATGCTTCCGGCAGCTGCCGAATTGGTCGTCGGCGACGGAAACGATCCCGCAGCTATTGAACAGGTTGTCGACGGAATCGACGCGATCGTGTTCACGCACGGTTCGCACGGAGCCACGGGTGCAGCTGAAGAAATCGACTATGGGCTGGTGCATTCGGCACTGACTGCATTGAAAGGCCGCACCGTGCGGATCTCTTTGATGACCTCCATCGGTGTCACTGTGCACGACGGGCCCCACAATCGATCGACCCAAGCACACGATTGGAAGCGCCGCTCCGAGCGCCTCGTGCGCGTCAGCGGCAACCCCTACACCATCGTGCGACCAGGCTGGTTCGACTACAACGCCCCTGATGAGCGCCACATTGTATTCCTGCAGGGCGACACGCGCCGGGCAGGCAACTCCAGCGACGGAGTAATCGCCCGCGACGAAATCGCGCGCGTGCTCGTCGATGCACTGACCATTCCCGAAGCCGCCGGCAAAACCTTGGAGCTCGTCGCCGAACAAGGTGAAGAGCAGGCGGACCTTACACCAGACTTCGCTCAACTGACCCCCGATCATCCCGGCGCCTATGACGCGGCGCTCGACCCAGACACCCTTCCGCTGAAGCGCGAACCATCCACGGTCCGTGAACAACTCGAATCTATCAAGGAGAATTAATCATGAATACCAACCCCAACCTCACCCTGAATAACGGCGTAGAAATGCCAGCACTTGGCTTCGGCGTGTACCAGTCCAGCCCGCAGGACACGATCACCTCGGTCCAGACCGCGTTGGAAACCGGCTACCGCCTCATCGATACCGCAGCGGCTTATGGCAATGAACGCGAAGTCGGCGAGGGTATGCGACGCTCCGGCGTAGAGCGGAAGGATACTTTCCTGACCACAAAGCTGTGGATTAGCGACTACGGCTACGACGAGACCATGGTCGGGTTCGATGCCAGCCTGCGCCGCCTGGGCACCGACTACGTTGACCTGTACCTGATGCACTGGCCAATGCCGAAGGATTTCGAAAAGACCGTAGGCTCCTGGAAGGCCGTCGAGCAGATCCTCAAGGATGGCCGTGCCCGTGCTATCGGCATGTGCAACTCCAGCCCGCAGGACCTCGACGCACTCGCAGCACGCACCGATATCGTGCCCGCGGTGAACCAGGTGGAGCTGCACCCTTATTTCACGCAGAAGCAACTTGAGGCATACGACAAGGAACACGGCATTGTTACCCAGGCGTGGTCGCCGATTGGTGGCGTCAACGTGTACTCCAGCGACGACCCAGCCGAGCAGAAGAATGTACTGCTCGATACTGTGGTAACTGAGATCGCCGAAAAGTATGGCAAGACCGCAGCTCAGGTCGTGCTTCGCTGGCATCTGCAGCAGGGCCGCTCGGCCATTCCAAAGTCCGTGCGTCCCGAGCGCATCAAGGAAAACTTCGACGTGTTTGACTTTGAACTCACAGATCAAGATCTCGCAGCAATCGATGCGCTGGACACCGGCCTGCGTGGCGGCCCAGACCCAGCACTGGTTGACACCGAGATGTTCCCGGCGGTCATCGATAACTCCTAAGCCAGAAGTCCTAGCCCGAGCTAGTGCAGCAACCGCCGCGCCCTCGCCTCCTCGACCGCGGAGGTGCGATTGTCCACACCAAGCTTGGTGTAAATATGCACCAGATGCGTCTTCACCGTCGCCGCGGAAATAAACAATGAGGCCGCGATCTCGCGGTTGGACTTACCCGTCTGTAGCGCCTGCAAGATTTCGATCTCGCGGGCGCTTAAGGCTTGGTCGGGTCGCATCGTGCGCTCGGCCAGAACACCTGCGACCTCCGGCGAAAGCGTACGACGGCGCTGCGCAGTAGCCACCACGGCGCGGTGCAGCTCCTCCTCGGGCGCGTCTTTGAGCAGGTAACCCATCGCGCCGGCCTCAATAGCTGCGACGATGTCGGCCTGGGTGTCGTAAGTGGTCAGCACTAATACTGGCGGCCCGCCCGCCTCGCGAAGCTTCCGCGTCACCGCAATGCCGTCGACGTTGGGCATTTGAATATCGGTGATCACCACGTCGATTCCTGCGGGTATGCCATCTATGACGCGACCGTCCGCGCCCTCGGCAACCACGCTGACATCCTCGAAGCTGTCCAGGATGCTGCGCAGTCCCGCGCGGACCACGGGGTGGTCGTCGATAAGCATCACTTTAATCATGGACGTTTCCTTTCAGTCGTGCCGCAAGCACGGTCCCGCTTGACGACGATTCCACAGCCAACTCGCCGCCGGCCTCTTCGACCCGTGCGCGCACACCTCGCAGGCCGTAGCCCGGCTCGGCGGAAATACCGTGGCCGTTATCGAAGACATCCACGGTGATTTCATCGCCGACCTGCTCAATCGTCACCACCGCCTGGCTGGCATGGGAGTGGCGCACCACATTGCTCAAACCCTCGCGCACGACTCGCTCGACGATGTCGGCTGCGGGCCCATCGATGCCCTGCGCAACCGTGCACTGCGCCGAAAACTTCTGGCCCAGTGCGCGCTGGCGAGCCTCGGCCTGGCGTGCGAGCTCAGCGACGCGCTGCTCTAGGCTTTGACTCGCGGGAACCTCCCCGGTGACAAGTTGGCGGGCCTGGTTGAGATTATCCTTGGCGGTTGCTTCCACCACCTGCAACGTCTCGGCCGTGGACTGCGGATCTATGCGAAGCGACTTCGACGCCGCACGCGTGAGCAACACAATGGAGCTGAAACCTTGTGCCAGGGTGTCGTGGATCT
The DNA here is from genome assembly GCF_000379425.1 of Corynebacterium lubricantis DSM 45231. Classification (GTDB taxonomy): domain Bacteria; phylum Actinomycetota; class Actinomycetes; order Mycobacteriales; family Mycobacteriaceae; genus Corynebacterium; species Corynebacterium lubricantis. The sequence continues at coordinate 15,686 of NZ_KB902195.1, read as the reverse complement.
CGCGGGATAAGCGCGTGCGCTCCTCAAGCACTCCCGCCTCGTGTTGGGTGGCCGCGAGCTCCTCGCGGGTATCGGCCAGCGTTGCGGCGAGTGCGCGGTAGTGCTCGGCGTCGCGCTTCAGCGCCTCGTAGGAGTAATAGATAACAATGGCCAAAACCGTGCCAATGGCAGGCCCAACGAAACCGCCTACGCCATACGCAGGCCCAGTCACGGCCACAGCGACAGCCCAGGCGACCACAGCCAGCACGGGGCCCAGTGGCAGCGGAACCAGGTACAAAATGAGAAAGACCAGCGGAAAGAGCAGCCATACAAACGTCGGGGCGAGCAGCGTCATGCCCACCCACAGCGCACACACCAGCGCCAGCCACGCCCACCCTACTCCGCGGGAGAATTCCCGCCCGCGGTTATGCCAGACGGTACCCGCCACGTAGACGAGTGCGAACACCACAGCAAGAGCAACCGCGGGAGCGTTGCCCCACTCGCCGACGATGCCAATCACCAACAGTAGCGCCACGAGCACGTGGAGGCCGATGCGCAGAAACAGCAGGATACGAGGGGTAGTGGTCACATCTCTTAAACCTAGTAACCACACGGCTGATTCAGGCTCAACCGATCGGTTGATTTTTCTTTCCACCCCTTGCGCGATGTGGAACAGCCCTGCTCGCGGACACAATGAAGCACATGTTCGTTGGAATTAGAGACATCATCAATGCCAAAGGTCGCTTCGGGTTGATCGCCACCGTCGTCGGCTTGATCACTCTTCTCATCGTCATGCTCACAGGACTTACGGCCGGTCTGGGAAAGCAAAACACCTCGGCGCTCGAGGCGCTGAGCCCACAGTCGGTGTTCTTTTCCGACATGTCGGACCCCTCGTTTAGCACCTCGCGCATCGAGCAGGCCGACGCCGAAACCACCCCGGGCATTCCGCTCGGCGCGACACAAACGCTCCTCGAGCGCGCCGACGGCAGCCAAGAATCCGTCGGAGTGCTCGGCCTGCCCAAAGGCACGGTACTGCCCGATGGCACCACGCTTCACGACGACGCCGTTGCCAGCTCTTCCCTAGGTCTCGCGGTCGGCGAAGACGTGACCGTCGGCCCCGCAACCATCGCGGTCGGAGAGAACACCGAGGACCTCTACTACTCCCACTCCCTGGTGCTCTGGGTGCCTACCGATACCTGGCAGGCCACCGCGCACACCGACGCCGTGGGCACCGTGATGATCAGCGACCAGGCCTCCGACGACGCGCTGACCTTGAAGGAGTCCTTCAACGCTCTGCCCGCGTACTCCTCGGAGCAGGGCTCGCTGCAGATGATGCAGGGCTTCCTCTACGTCATCTCGGCGCTGGTCACGGTCGCGTTCCTCACCGTCTGGACCATCCAGCGCACCCGCGACCTGTCCATCCTCAAGGCCATCGGCGCGCCGACCCGCTATCTGCTGAAGGACGCGCTTGGCCAGGCCGCGGTCATCCTCGCGGCAGGCGTCATCGTCGGCACGCTGCTCGCAGTCGGCTTCGGCGCGCTCGCCTCGGGAGTCGTCCCGTTCTCCCTCACCCTTGCCACCACGCTTGTGCCGGCGCTGGGCATCTGGGTGCTCGGCATGATCGGCGCGGCGTTTGCCACCCGTTCCATCTCTAAGATCGATCCCCACTACGCACTCGGAGGAGTTGCCTAACATGTCCATCCTCAGCCTCAACGACGTTACCGTCGCCTTCCCCGACGGCACTTCCCGCATCACCGCGCTCGACCGCGTTAGCCTGAACGCTCACGCCGGCGAGATGACCTACTTGGTCGGCGAATCTGGCTCCGGAAAGTCCACGCTGCTCTCCGTCGCGGCAGGCCTGACCAGGCCCGATTCCGGTACGGTCACCGTCGCGGACCAGGAGCTCACCGCAATGAAAGACACCGCGGCCGCACGCCTGCAGTCCATCGGCTTCATCTTCCAGCAGGCCAACCTGATCAGTTCGCTCAACGTCGCCGAGCAGCTCCTTGTCACCGACCACGTCCGCGGCCTGCGCGGCGCCAAGCTGCGCGCGCGCCGGGACCGTGCCAACGAGATCCTCGCCCGCGTCGGCCTCGCTGGACTCGGCGACCGTCGCATGCAGCAGCTCTCCGGCGGCCAGCGCCAGCGCGTTGGCATCGCGCGAGCGCTCATGGGCGAACCGAAGCTATTGCTTGCCGACGAGCCCACCGCCGCCCTTGATGCTGAGCGTTCCCGCGACATCGTGGAGCTGCTTTCGGCGATCGTGGCTGATTCGGACGTGGCCTGCGTGTTCGTCACTCACGACCGCTCGCTGATCGGGATTGGAGAGGCGCCTCCCCGCGTGATTGAAGTGGCTGACGGTGCGGTGAAAGACGTTGCTGCGGTTTCTTAGGGCGCGAAAGGCACCTGCGGAGAGCCGAGAATCTTTGGATTAGAGGTTTACATCTCCATGGTTGAAGTAGTGTGAGGGCAACCAGTGTGGTTTTCATCTTGAAGTAGGAGCTTCCACGTGTCTTCATCAGCAAATGGCGCAAAAACCAATGTTGGACGCGCGTATGAACAGATTAAGAAGGGGATCATTGAAGGGTCCCTCGCCCCAGGAACGTCGTTTTCTGAGCATCAGATCGCAGCAAAGCTGGAAATGAGTAGGACTCCTGTGCACCAGGCGCTTGACCGTTTGAGGCGCGACGAGTGGGTAACCATTGAGCCGCGGTCGGGCGTAAAGGTCTCAGTCATCGACGCGTCCAGGATGAAAGACATCTATGAGGCGCTCTCTGCGCTGGAAGGTGCCGCAGTTTTCCGCTTGGCGTCCAATTCGGAGCGCGACCTCACGGGTATAAAGCAGGCGGTGCAGGACTGCGAGGATGCCTTGGCCAACGATGACCTCGTGGGGTGGGCAAATGCGGATGATGCTTTCCACCGTTTGCTCCTGGAACGCGCCGGCAATCCTCAGCTAGTCCGCTTGGCCTCGTCCGTCATGGAACATGCGCATCGTGCGCGGCTCCAAACCGTCCGTTTGAGGCCTCGCCCAGAGCGCTCAAACGAGGATCACCGAAAAATCTTCGAGTTAATTTCTTCAGGGAAAGCAGACGAAGCTACTGAGCTTCTCCATGCTCACCGCGAGCGGGGAATTAGCACGTTGGTGCCCATTTTGGACAGCCTGTCACCGAGCAATCTGACCTTCCAGCCAACCTAAAAAGCAAGCGAGAAAAATAGCGAAAAGGAGAGCTAATTTCACCCACCCTATTGTGGCATTCCAACTGGTATGCCAGAATGATGTGATGGCACTCACTAACACGGAGATAAAGTGTCGTACAACATACAATTCCTGGGATTCTCAGGATCGGAGGATGGGTGAGGAAATGAGTGATCTATGGGTCATCTCGTCGTCTATTATCGCCATCTTGGTAATTGTCGGGCTCATCTTGAAACTCAAAGTCGATCCAGTGATCGCGCTGGTCGGAGTTTCTATCGCCCTCGCACTTGTCAATGGGTTGGCCCCAGCTGATGCAGTGCAGACAGTCTTACTTGGATTCGGCGATCTCATGGCGGAGATCGGACTGTTGATCGTCTTCGGAATCTTGAGCGGCGCACTGCTCACGTATCTCGGAGCGATCCAACTGCTTGGAGCATTTTTGCTCAAAACGTTTGGCAAGCGGCTTATGCCATACGCGTTCGGAACAACGATTGGCACAGTGCTTTCATCGATTTTCGTCGATGTCTGCCTGGTCATCACCGCCCCAATTGCACGTCAGGTAGCTCCGAGTCTTGGCAAACATGGCCTCGCCCGAATGGCGACATCGATCATGATCGGTGTGGAGGTCGGATTGACAATGTCGATTCCAGGCGTCGCAGCGCTGGCCTTGTCGGGACTCCTCGGTGTCCCAGTGGGAACGTTCATTCTGGCCGGCATCCCAGTGGCTGCAGCAACTATCATCAGCTCGATCTTCATTATGACGATGCTGTTCAAGCTGGGTTTCTGGAAGCCTGACCTCGATGAAGCCAAGCTGGCTGAAAAGGCCAACAAGGCTAAGGAGCGCGAAGAGGAACTGCGTGGCGGCGGCGGAGTATCCGCAAGCAATGGCCCGCGCCCAACCCCTGGGCCCCAGCCTTACATCAGCGATGGCTCGGAGTCCTCGTCTACCCACAGTGTCGTCACTCTGACTGAAGAGAGCGAACCAGTGAAGTCGGTCCCAAGCGCCGTCATGGAAGCGTCGGACGCTGACACCTACGTCGATACAGACATTGAATTAGAAAAGGAAAAACAGCCGCACTTCCTGGTGTCTTTCGCGCCAATGCTGGTAGCGCTGTTCCTGATCATCGGTGGCTCGTGTGCGGGTGTGTTTGGTCTCGAATCGCCGTTCATTGAACTGTTCAGTGATCCAACAATCGCGCTGTTGATCGCCCTGGTCGGCCTGTGCTCACTTGTCACGATGAAGGCGAGCGCCAAAACTACCAGCACCGTGGTTAAAAAGGGCTTCAAGAATTCGGGTGAAATCCTGGTTCTCACCGGCGTCGGTGGCTGCCTTGCCGCAGTCGTGCAAGCAATCGGAGTCGGAGATATCCTTCTCAACTACCTCTCGCCAGGATCGTTTGCCCCGCTCCTGATGGTCTGGTTGCTGGCGGCGGTTCTGCACATCGCGGTCGGATCCGTGACTACCTCGGCCATCACCGCAGCGGGAATCCTTGCTCCTGTGGCCGCCTCACTTGGCGTAGCACCAGTTCTCGTGGCACTCGCGGCCGGCGCCGGCAGCATGTTCGTCATCCACTTCACCTCGAACACGTTCTGGATGATGCAGAGTCTCTTCGGCCTTACCACCCGCGGCGCACTCAAAGCCTGCACCTTCGGAGTCTCTGTTGCCTCCGTCATGGGCCTCGTATGGGTACTCGTACTCAGCATCTTCATCTAACCCGGTCTAACCCGGTCTAACCCGAACATTCACACATAGAAAGAAGGAAAATCATGTCTAAGGCTTCCTACAAAATTGCAGTCCTGCCAGGCGATGGAATCGGCCCGGAGGTCATCGATGCCTCTATCCAGGTCCTCAACCACGTTGCAGAAAACAATGGAATCGGCATCGAGACCGAATACTTCGATGCTGGTGCCAAGCACTACGAAAAGACCGGGCATTCCATTACTCCAGAAGACATGGATAAGGTCGGCGAAGCCGACGCGATGCTGCTCGGTGCAATGGGCGATCCGGTGATTCGACATCCGGATGGCACCGAGATCAACCCGCAGATTGAGATGCGCGAGTACTACGGCCTGTTCGCCAGTCTGCGCCCTGCGCGCCTTTACCCGGAAGTGCCGACCAACGTGCGCTCCACCGACATTGACATGGTTGTCATTCGCGAAACCACGGAGGGCCTCTTCGCCGGACGCCTGGATCCGATGATCCCAAGCGATGAGGAATCCAGTGACCGACTCACCATCACCCGCGCGACCAGTGAGAAGCTCTTCCGTCTCGCGTTCGACCTCGCCGCGACCCGCAAGGAAACCCATGGCACCCCAGGCAAGGTGACCCTCCTGGACAAGGCCAACGTCCTGCGTAGTAACGCATTTATGCGCAAGGTGTTCAAGGAGATCGCGCTCGAGTACCCGGAGCTCCAGAATGAGTGCCAGTACATCGACTCAGGTTCCATGATGCTGGTCACCAACCCCGAGCGCTTCGATGTCGTGGTCACCGAGAACGTCTTCGGCGATATCACTTCTGAGATTGCGGCCGGCGTCGTTGGCGGATTGGGTGTCGCGCCTTCCGGCGACGTCAGCCTCGAGCACGGCGTGTTCCAGCCTTGTCACGGAACCGCGCCCGACATCGCCGGCCAGGGCGTTGCCAACCCAGTCGCGACCATCCTGAGCGTCGCGATGATGCTCGAATGGCTGGGCCAGCAGCATAACGACGAGCGCCTGCTCCGCGCCGCAACCGACGTCACCGAAGCCACGAAGGCCGTGCTCAGCGAAGGCATTGCCACCCGGGACCTCGGCGGCGATCGCAATACCCAAGAGGTGACCTCCGCAGTGATCGAGCGCCTCGCAAAGTCGGTCAGCGTCGTTTAACGCGTATCGACGAAGGCGGTCTGCAGGACGGGAGCTGCCTTGGACCTGCAGACCTCTTCGAACCATGAAAGCTAGCGTCACATGAGGCAAACTGCCTCCACAACCTCTAGAACTAAGAAGCGAGAAGAACAATGGCAACTGTAGTAATCATCGGATCGGGAGCAATGGGCTCCGTCTACGCAGGACTTATGCAGGACGCGGGACACGAGGTTCACGGCGTTTGTAAGTGGGAAGATCACGTCCAGGCGGTCCAGGAAAACGGGCTGCGAGTGACCGGCGCGAGTGGCGATCGAACGGTACGGTTGGCCTCGTTCGATACCGAGGTCCGCGACCTGCCCCAACCAGATCTGCTGATCATTGCTACCAAGTCCTTTGATGTTGAGTCCGCGGCAGAATCAGCGCTCCCGCTGATCGGCGAACACACCGTGGTTCAGACGATCCAGAATGGACTGGGAGCGCCAGATCGCGTGGCCAATATTATCGGCGGCGACCGGCTTGCCATCGGGGTTGTCGGAGGGTTCGGTGCCTCCGTTCCCGGGCCCGGTGTGGCCCACCACAATGGAATGGAAATGATCCGCTTCGGCTCGTACGGCACGCTTTCCGATGAGGAAATCGAGCGGTCCGCAGAAATCTGGCGCTCTTCGGGCTTCGAGGTGAAAACCTTCTCCGACACCGACCAGATGGTATGGGAAAAGTTCATCATGAACGTCGCATTTTCCGGTACGACCTGCGCAACAGGGTTGACGATTGGCCAGGTCATGGACAACGACACCGCATGGTGGGTTGCTAGAAGCTGCTCCGAGGAAGCGATTGCCATTGCGAAGGCGAAGGGTATCACGCTGGACGTCGGCGATCCCATCGAGCACGTTCGCGGTCTTGGATCGAAGATTCCAAACGCGAAGCCTTCCATGCTCCTCGATGCGAACCTCAAGCGCCGCTGCGAGGTGGACTCCATCAACGGTGCAGTTGTCGACGAAGGCCGCAAGCTCGGAATCCCGACGCCGGTGAACGAGGCGGTTTCCAACATCATTCGCGCACGCGAACTCACTTACTTGGACGCTTCGGAGCGCACTCCTGCAACTGTCTAATTACCTTCAGACCTTAGGCCCCAGCACGACTGTGCTTGGGGCCCATGGTCATTGAACTCAAACATGATTGAACAAAGGATGAAAGAGAAATGCTGGTCGAACAACGACGATACGTTCTTCACCCTGGTCAAAACATCGGCGAATACCTGAAGATCTACGAGGAGGTCGGGCTGCCGATCCAGAAAGAGATTCTAGGAGGGTTTCTCGGTTATTTCGTGACCGAGTTGGGCATTCAAAACGAGGTCACGCACATGTGGGCTTTCGACGATCTTGAAACCCGAAAGTCTCGCCGAGCGGAACTCAATGCCAACGAACGATGGCAGGAATGCATTCAGCAGATTCGCCCGATGCTGGTCAGCATGGAGAATAAGATCATGTACCCAACTACATTTTCGCCGATTCAAGATATGGCATCGGTGGAAAGGCTTACTAACTAGCTGTTCCGGCGAAGCAGCTTTGCCAAAATCTGCCCCTCCAGGGGCGCGGCAGATTAAAGTAGCTTCTCTGGAAACTAACTGGCTGCTTCTTGGCGGCCCGTCCGAAGGGAATGTCACGTCTTGAATGCTCGTCGCACGATTGCTGCTTTGGTCGGATCCTTGATGCTCGTCTTGAGCGGATGTGCGAGTGGTAATGGAGGGGAACCGACTCAGACTTCGGAGACAACAACCAGTAGCACCTCGACGAAGGCAACAACCTCAAAGGAGACTCCGACCACTACGGAAAGCTCGACTGAGACGGTGACACCTACCGAGGAGCCACAAGCTGTACCCGAAGTTTCCGGGCCCGCTGCTGTCCCAGAGGCGGTTGCTACGACCACCCGATTCAATCCTGGTGAAGAGTACGGCGAGGTGTGCTACTCCGGTACGCCCGACCAGTGGCCTCGGTACGTCAATCCGGTAACTGGATGCGGTGCCACGCTAAATCCCGACTATAGGGAACCGGTGCCTGAACCAGTCTTTGTCGAGTGCATTTATGGTGGCGGGGCATGGACTGAGAACGCTCGGTTCAGCGACGGTTCCTACGGCCCACATCCGGAGTGCCAAGCATTGCGAGATCAGCAGCTCGCCGAGAATCCCTATGTCTGTCAGGGGACTGATTGGCACGTACCAGATCCGTCTTACTGTAATCCTGCACTCGAAGATGGAAGCTACCTAGATGACGGAGCCTCGGAGCTCGAGAGTGAATTACCTTATTAATAACTACCTTGAGCGCTTGAGATTCTCAAGAACTAGTTCGACGCGGAGATCGCGTGAATCCGTTCAAGGGTTTGCGTAATGCCGCGCAGGTTTCGACGAGGGAAGCCGAGCAACCTCATGATCGGGCAGCGCTTGGAGCTTCTCGCATCCCATTCTTCGGTGACGATGGTGCCGCCCTCGACCGGTTTGAAACGATAGCGCCAGACATAATCCCCGCCTGGCTTCCAGGCGATGAGGCGTCCTTCCTCGTGTTCCACCACGGTATTGGTCATGCGGTAGCTCTTGCCCATTTTCATGTCCACCGAGAAAGCGTCTCCAAGGGAGAGCTTGTCCGGGCCTTCCACGTTCGAGGTCTGCACGGTGCCAGACCCGTCGATACGGGCATGCTCGGCAGGCGTTGCAACGAGATCAAAAATTTTCTGAGGATCTGCAGGAATAAATCGGTCGACTGAAACAAAACATTTTGACATACCCCCTAGGGTATCAGAACGGCGCCGGCCGTGATTCCACAACCGACTTCATGATCAGAGTCGTGGTCAGTTTCAGCACACCCGGGAGTGTGGTGAGCGATTCGTCGTAAAGCTTTTGGAAAGCGGGGAGGTCTGTGGTGCTCACGCGCACGAGGAAGTCGGGGTCGCCGAAGAGGCGATCGGCGTCCGTGACTTCCGGGATCGCGGAGATGGCGGCCTCGAAATCTTTGAGGATGCCGGCATCGCCGCTGCGCATGGTGAGGAACACGATGGCCTGGAACCCGAGGCCGACCGCGGCCGGGCTGAGCTTGGCGGTGTAGCCCTCGATCACGCCACTGCGTTCGAGTTCTTTGAGTCGACGGTGGCAGGCGGAGACGCTGACGTGTGCTGCGTCGGCGAGCGCGGTGATCGTCATGCGTGCGTCGTTTTGCAGCAGCGAAAGAATTTTCTTGTCTACCCGGTCCATATGGGAAATTATTGCACCGATACCGCACGAAGTGGTGAAAATAGAGAAAATATCCACCGCGATCTGTCCTATTCTTGCTCAGTCACCTACTGGGGTGGCCTTGAGTGAGAAAGTGAAAAGACAGTGGATCTGGGTTTGGCCCTGGGGTTTTGGGGCGTGTCTATCCTTTTGTGCCTGACCCCGGGCGCGGATTGGGCCTATGCAATGGCCTCGGCGCTGAAAAATAAGTCGCCGCTGCCGGCGGTGCTGGGTTTGTTGAGCGGGCATTTCCTAGCCGTCGTGGTGGTCTCCGCGGGTGTCGGCGTGATTGTGTCGAATCAGCCCTGGGTGCTTGCGGTTCTGACCGTGGTGGGAGCCTTGTACCTGGTGTGGTTGGGGATCGGGATGTTTCACAACCCTCCCGAGATCGTGCAGGGTGAGGCAATTGCCACCGATTCTGTGAGAAAGCAGTATCTCAAAGGATTAGGCGTCAGCGGGCTGAATCCGAAGCTTTACTTGCTGATCCTAGTTCTCCTGCCGCAGTTCGTCGACCCGAATCAGTACCTGCCTGTTGGCCTGCAAATGTTTGCCATTGGCTTGATTCACATGGTGAACGTCACGGTGGTCTATCTGGCAGTCGCCTACGGAGCTAGGGTTGTTCTGCGGACGCGTCCGCGGGCCGCACGGATCGTCTCCTACCTCTCGGGCGCGGTAATGATCGTAATGGGCGCGGGACTTCTCATCGAGCAGCTATTTTGACACAAACCGCCCCGGAGTCGTTCCCAAGACCTGGCGAAAATGCCGAGTGAGATGGGCCTGGTCGTAGAAGCCAGAAAACTCCGCGACCTCAGTCACAGGTACCCCGGCAAGTAGAAGTTTCCGGGCGATCTCGACGCGCTCGCCAATGACGTAGCGGTGCGGACTTATCCCAAATGTTTGTGAAAAAGAGCGCGAGAGGTGGCTCGGGTGGGTCTGCAGGAGGTCCGCTGCTTCTTGCAGGGTCGGGGTGTGGGGCAGGTGATCGTCGAGAAGCGAGCGGAAACGCCGCGCCAGGGAAGCGTCGGGCGGTGCGGGCGACGGTGCACCCCGCAGGTGGGTGAGCAACTGCTCGTGGAGCGAGTATAACGACTCCTCCGCGACGAGACTGTCGCCGGGGTGTGTGATCGCAGCGGTGAGGCGGTGGAAGGTTCCGAGTGCCTCGGGTCCGTGGAGCAGCGGTTGGTCCACGCTCATCCCGATCGACTTCTCAGGGAGCCATTCTTCGTCCAGGTAGAGCACGGTTTTTGTGTAGGCGCGTCCCTCGCGCGCGGAACGACCGGTGTGCGGAACATGAGGCGGGAGCAGCGCGAGCGTGCGGGGTGGGATCTGGTGTTTGGCGCGGTCGAGCTCGTAGGCGACGGCACCGTGCCCTACCTCCATCAAGGTCCACGTGTGATGGGTATGGGCCGGGTAGGAATGGTCTTGGAAGCGGGCGCGCAGCACCTCGTGGACATGGGGGAGTGCTGGATCCCACGCCTGCACCATTTCCTTCATGTCATAAACGTACAAGATTTTTGCGTGTACTCGAAGGCAAAGTAGAGGCATGACACCGATAGCAGTTCAAACCAGACAGTATATTTACAGGACTTTCGCCGAGCGTGGCGATGCGCCCTCGGTGGGTGAGCTCGCGCGCGTTCAGGGGGTCTCCCGCAAGGAAATGGATGAGGTGCTCCGCGAACTCGCCGACGCACACGCCGTGGTGCTCGCCGCCGATGGCGATGCCATCCGCATGTCGCACCCCTTCTCGGCATCACCCATGGCATTCACGGTCACCCCACAAGATGGTTTCGACGATCGGCGCTGGTGGGGAGGCTGCGCGTGGGACTCCTTTGGCATGAGCGCCGCAGTGGGAGTCGATGTGCGCATCGATACCGCCTGCCCGCAGTGCGGCAACCACCTGAACTACACGGCCGGGCCCGCGCAACCACCAATTGCAGAGCATGTCGTGCGGTTTCCACGTCCGGCGGCGCAGTGGTGGCCGGAGGTAGTGCATACCTGCACCAACATCCGTACCTTCTGCAGCGCCGAGCATGCCGAAGCGTGGACTGCGGAGAACGCGCCGGGCGAGGGTTATATCGCACCACTCAAGCAGGTGTGGGAGCTTGCGGTGCCGTGGTACGGCGATAGGCTTCGCGACGATTTCACGCCCCACTCGACAGCGCAGAATCAGCAGATTCTAAACGAGGTGGGTTTGACTGGGGAGTTTTGGGAGCTACCTTAGGCTACGCCTTGTGCCTGTTTCGCGAACCTCATGAAATAAATCTATATAACGGTATTGCAATGTTCTCATATTCGGGTTATGGTTGAAGCTATGAGCGATGCACTGGACTTGGGTGAAGCGGCTCGGTTGTTCAAGGTATTGGGCAATGAGTCGAGGCTCAGGCTCCTGCACTTAATCGGGCAGGAACCTCGGGCCGTCGGAGCCCTGGTGGAGGAGACAGGAATGTCGCAGCCACTAGTGTCACAGCACCTGCGAACGCTGCGTCAAGCTGGGCTGGTTTCTACAAGCCGGCACGGCAATGAAGTGGAGTACAGCCTGGCGGATCATCACGTTTCCCACGTGATCGACGATGCAATTGCCCATTCGAGGGAAGAATCCCATAAACAAAATTGATTTAAGGAGTTCATCATGAGCGACCACACCACTGCAGAACACACCGTTGAAGAGCACAAGCATGGCGAGAACTGCGGCCACGAGGTTGTCCAGCACGGCGACCACGTAGATTACATCCACGATGGACACCGCCACGCTGAGCACGGCGATCACTACGACGAGCACGGCGAGAACTAAAAATACTAAGAAGAAAAGGCCTTCGCGCAATGCGAAGGCCTTTTCTTCTTTCTAGAGGTTGCTATTGCTTGAGGGCGAGGTCGAAATCTTCGGTAATCAACGCCATATTGCAGGCTGCGGCCGCAACATTTCCAACGGCAATCGACATGGGGACGTTCGCGCTTGGTTGGCAAACATTGCCCGCGAGCCAAATGCGGGAATTGCTCGTTTGTCCTTGTGCGTCAGCTTTGATGAAGTTTCCTCCGAACGGGACCTCGGTGCGCTCCAGCGAGAGCTGCTCAAGGTAACCATCGTTGGGCACCAGGTGGCCAAAAGTAAATGCAGCATCGACGGTCTGGGTTTCTCCCGTGGCTAGCTCCACTTCAATCGGACCCGCGGGGTCGCCCTTCAAGGCGTGCACGGGGGCTGGTTCGATGCGAATTCCGCACGATTCGAGGCGCAGCACCTGGTCAAGGTCGAGTTCTCCCATTCCTCCGCTGAATAGAGTGAGCTGATCGGTCCACTGACGGAGCATTTCGGCGTGGTGCAGCCCTGCCGGTCCGAATCCAAGCACACCAATACGCTGATCGGCAAACTCGAAGCCGTGGCAGTAGGGGCAGTGTGCGACAGTTTTGCCCCACCGCTCGGAAAGGCCGGGGACGGGCGGGAGCTCGTCGCGAAGCCCTGATGCTCCGATGAGTGCGCGGGTGAGATGGGTGGATCCGTCACTCGCTGCGACCTCAAGGAGGAGTGGGCCACCGTCGGGCGTTTCGGGGAGCTCGCGCACAGAAGTTACTTCTTGGGCCGTGAATTCGATGCCATACCTTTCGCATTCGGATCGGCCTTTCGCTAGAAGCTCGAGAGGATCGGTTCCTTCGTTTCCAAGGACTGCGTGCATGTGCGAGGCGAAGCGGTTTCTTGGCATGCCGGTATCAAAAACCAAGGTTTTACGCCGTGCGCGACCAAGGGTAAGGCTTGCGCTTAACCCTGCTGATCCGCCACCGACAACGATGGCATCCCAATGGGACGCTTGGTTCGGGGTTGCCATTGGAACTCCCTAGATAGAAATGAATATCGTTTGCACTAAGTGTAGTTGGAAAGCTAGTGGCGGGTATGGGATATGGCGCGAAACGCCAAAGGCCTTACTTCCAGAATCTGAAAGCAAGGCCTAGGCGGGTTGACAGTTTAATTAACGCCCAACGTAGCCTGCGTCGGCGTGAATCGTTGTGCCGGTCAGGTAGCTGGACGCATCGGACGCGAGCCACAAGGAAGCCTGCGCAATCTCGTGTGCTTGTCCAAAACGGTTGAGCAGGGAGAGCTGCGGTGCGTAGGACACCTCATCGAGTCCGAACTCCTCAATGGCGCCGCGCAGCATTGGGGTGTCGATCGCACCGGGTGCGACGGTATTAACGCGGATATTGTGTGCGCCGTTTTCCATTGCGGCGACCTTGGTCAGGCCTTCAACGCCGTGCTTCGCAGCGACGTATGCGATGTTGTTTGGCTGTGGACGGTGACCAGATACAGAGGAAATATTAATGATCGAGCCACCTGTGCCCTGCTTGATCATCTGCTGCAGCTCGTACTTCTGGCAGAGCGCGGTGCCCTTGAGGTCCACGGCCATGAGCTTGTCCCAGTACTCCTCGTCGAATTCGGAGGCTAAACCATTGTCGGGGGTCATCGCCGCATTGTTGACGGCGACGTCAAGAGATCCGAATTCTTCAACTGTCTTCGCAACCAAGTCTTGAACCATCTGAGAATCAGATACGTCAACCTTGACGAACAAGGTCTTGGCCCCAGTTTCAGAAGCTACATTGTCTGCAACTTGTTGTCCCTTTTCCTCATTAAAATCGGCGATGACAATATTTGCGCCAGCTTGGCCAAAGAGATGGGCAGTGGCCTCGCCCATGCCCATCGCCGCTCCCGTGATGATCGCAGTCTTGCCCTCGAGTACGGGGTAAACCTTTGCCTGTTCTGGTGCCTTTGGTGCTTCGGACATACGAGTCCCTCCATTTGGTATAGGTGAAAACCAGCGGTGGATGCGGGTTAATCCCCAGCCTACGGAGTTTCTTAGCGGACTTCCGTGGGGTGACGTGTGAGAAAAAGTACAGCAGGAATGTGTTGAGAAAATATGATCACCAATGGTGTTTTGGGCCACTGACCTGCAATTTGTCACAAATTAGGGTTGTGTCTCGTCACTATAGTGTCAAGACTTTCGAATAGAGTCCCCTTGGCCGATCGCCGGGGACAAGAGGAGGTGCCGAACATGGCGCACATTGATCTGATGAAAACTCACAAACGAACATATGCGGCGACGGGCGCATTAGAGCTCGCAGCGAGGACCGGGATTAGCCGCGATCAGCGGCTACTCGTGCAACTGCGCGCATCGATGATTAACGGATGTCAATATTGTATCGACATGCACAGTAAAGAAGCGTTGGAGAATGGGAAACCGCAGTCGTGGGTGGACTCTATTCGTGATTGGAGGCCAGGCGAAGGTACGTTTTCTGAGGCGGAAAACCTGATTATCGAGTTTGCCAGTATGGGGACGAAATTGAGCGAGGGCTATGACCGCCAATTGCAGGAGCGTGTTGTGGACTGTTTTGGAGAGAAAGTTGCTGGTGCGCTGATTTCCCAGGTCGTCGCGATCAATGCCTGGAATCGGCTGAGCGTATTGTCGGAAAAATGAGCAGTGGGACCGAGCAGTGGCACGCCGAACGGCCACGCCTACTTTCGATCGCCTATAGAATTCTCGGCTCTTGGCACGATGCGGAAGACGTAGTTTCTGAGGCTTGGCTCAGACTCAATCGTGCACAGCAGTCTTCCGAAGCCCCTCGCGACGTCCCCGCATGGCTGACTGTTGTAGTTTCGCGATTGGCGCTGGATTGTGCGACCTCGGCTGCCCGTCAGCGGGAACAGTATATTGGGCCATGGTTGCCCGAAACTGTCGTCGCGCAGGAACCTACTTCGGGCCACCTGCGAGTGAGCTCCGCGGAGGATGAAGCGATCCTGGGTGAAGAAGTGGACTTAGCTTTTCTTCGTTTGCTGCTCACCTTGGATCCAGTGGACCGAGTAATCGTGGTTCTTGCCGGTGTTGGTGGCCTGACGCACGGTGAAATCGGTGAGATAGTCGGTGTGACACCTGCAGCTACGAGGCAACGTCTTCGCCGCTCTCGGGTTCGTTTAAACGTCGCCGGAGGAGTTGATCCGGTGAAAGTCGCAGATCGGGAAGTCCTTGAGAAACTAACGGCATCGTTGAATCGGGGCGAGCTCTCGACGCTAGTGGAGCAACTTTCCGCCGGATGCGTGCTGTGGACTGATTCCGGTGGAATGTCCAAGGCGGCGCGCAATCCAATAGTGGGTAAAGATCGTGTGGCTCGATTCCTTCGCGGGGTAATTGAAAAATATGGGATGCCTCAAGTATCAGTTCGAAAGGCTTTGGGAGGTGCGGTGCTTCGAGCAATCTCGACCGACCTGGTCCGAATGGTGATAATCGAAACGACTGCGGGTGAAATAACGGGAATTCAGATTCAACAGAATCCAAGCAAGGGTCAAGTCCTTTTGAGTGGTGTATCCGCCAGCGGTTGACTCAGCGATGAACTGACCGCTGACGGAACAGGATTCCTTACGCCACCAGAGCCTCC
>NZ_KB902194.1 GCF_000379425.1 Corynebacterium lubricantis DSM 45231 | reverse complement strand
CGATATGATTGGGCGCGGAGGCCATCGTTGGTGTCCTTTCGAGGATGTGTAGGAGCTGAGTCGAAAGGTACCGCGGTGGTCTCCTTGCTGGTCGGCAGGGGGGGNTCACCAGGCGGTAGCTGTACACCACACTATTGGACGCAACCCCCAGGAATGCCAGTAGCGCTTGCTTCGATTACTCTGTTTCCGTTTTGGGTAGCGATCTTCGAGCACATCCCGTACAGGATGGGGTTTCTTGGCTTTGGGTTGGTCCTGCCGAGTTGTTTAACGCTAAGTCCCCAGAGTCCTCCAGGGTTGGAAACTGTCAGCTTTCCTCCTTCTTTTATTACATTTACGTATTCAATTCTGCCTGCGACCGAAAGATCTCGGTGGACTAGTGCATTCGCGACGATTTCGCGGACTGCAACTCCTGGTAGCTCTGTGACGTTCTTTCCATGGCCGCTTGGATCAAAGGAGACAGCATTAAGTGAAACTTTGGATAGCCATTCCATTGTCGATTCCAAAAGGTCAGGAATCGGTCCTCCTATATCCCGAGGCTCGATGATTCGCACACCCTCCTGGCTGGGAATGGCCGGAATCGCCCGAGCCTTCACTGAAAGTGTGGGGAAAAACTGCTGAGGGTGGATGCCGAATGCATATATTGCGGCCAACGTGGGCTTACCCGTTTCCAGGTCAATTACGCTCGTTCGGACGAGTTGTTCTTGGCGACTGAGCATCTGCAGTCGCGGAGCTTCGGAAATTCTTGCTTGGAGATACTGTTCCAGCAAGTCGTCGGCAAGGTCATTTTCGACTGATGCGTCGAGTACCGGCTCCTGTTCATGAATAGGCTCTGACCGTTGATTGACTAAGAGCTGTTCTTCGCTGTCGTTGAGCTCGTAGTCCCCGTCTCCGGATCGGATATATGCCTTTTTCGTTTTCTTTACGCGGAAGGGTTTCTTGTCTAGTGGCTGAGGAGGAACTACACAATAGACAATTGAATGCCCTTCGATGCTCAGAGACGTAATTGCGCCTAATTGCATTGGTGGTTCGATGGCTTTGCGCGCCCTGGAAGCGAGTACTCTTACGGCATCTGAGGCATCGTAAACTCCAACCACATCGAAACTCCCTTCGCCTTGCTCAAGACCAAAGAGAATTACCCCGCCTTCGGGCTATTTCCGAATGCACTAAGGGTAGTTTCAATTTCGGGGAATCCATTGCGCGCGGCTTTTGCCTCGACAAAGTAGTTGTCGTCACCTGTATCACGAAGTTCTTGGATCAGGATTTCTGCTTGGAGTAGCAATTCCTTGGTGCTCATGGCCAACTTTCATTGTTCGAAACCCACTGCAAGCTAGGTATTTCAAAGCTTGCCTGCTTCGAAAAATTCTGATTCTGAGATTCAGCATATGGCAAAATCTTTCGACATATGGTTTTACATGATGACATATGTCAATTCTGCTAGGACAGAACGGCGTTGACGTGTGAAAATATGAGATTTTTCTGATTTACATGTGGCGAATTTGCTTGGCATATAGCAACGTCATGCGGTGGCCTTGAGGCAAGATGGTAGGAGTGAAAGGAAGCCGCGTCCAAGTACACCGCCCCACCAAATGAAATCTATTCCCAATAAGTCCGCTACACTACCAAGGGTTAGTTGGAAATAGTTTTCAGAAAGGTGGGCCACCCATGGCCTCTCAGACACCCGTGACCGTCCTGTCGGGCTTCCTCGGTTCGGGCAAGACCACGCTGCTCAACCAGGTGCTCGCAAACAGCAACGGCAAGAAAATCGCGGTCATCGTCAACGACTTCTCCGAAGTCAACATCGACGCAGCGCTGATTGCAGCGGAAGGCCAGCTCACGCGTGGCGAGGACCGTTTCGTCGAGCTCTCCAACGGCTGCATCTGCTGCACCCTGCGCGAGGACCTCGTCGATTCCGTCGGTGACCTGGCCAAAGGCGGCCGCTTCGACCACATACTCATCGAATCCACCGGGATCTCCGAGCCGATGCCCGTCGCCGCGACCTTCGAATGGCAATGGGAGGACGGCACCCGGCTCGCGGACGTCGCGCCCATCGACACCATGGTCACGCTCGTCGATGCCGTCCAGTTCATCGACCAGCTCGGCCACCACACCAAGCTCGCCGACGCCGACCGCGCCGCCACTCCCGAGGACGAGCGCACCGTCGCCGATTTGCTCATTGACCAGGTTGAATTCGCCGATCGCATCTACATCACCAAGGCCGACCTCGTTACGCCTGAGCGCGAGGAACGCACCATCGCGCTCGTGCGCGCCATGAACCCGCGCGCCCGCGTCGAGGTCCTCGAGAACGGCACCGTCGAGGGTCGCTCCGTGATCGATCAGATCCTCGGGGCACAGCTTTACGACGAAGCTACCGCCCGCGCCTACGAAGGCTACGCCGAGGAACTCGCCAACCCCCACACCCCAGAGACCGAGGAATACGGCATCAGCTCCGTCGTCTTCCGCTCCGATCGCCCCTTCGATAAGCAGCGTCTGCTCAATGTGCTGCGCAGCTCGCGCGGCCTCGTCCGCTCCAAGGGCTACTGCTGGATCTCCGACCACCTCGACATCGCCCAGGTCTGGCACCAGGCCGGCCCCGATCTCTCTATCCGCCCGGCCATGTACTGGGCAAACTCCGATCTCACCCCAGGCAGCGAGCTCGTCCTTATCGGCATCGATTTCGACGGCCAGCAGCTTCTCCGCGACTTCGAGGCAGCAACACTTAGCGACGACGAGGTGTCCACCCTCCTCGAAGCCAGCGATTAAAGCACCGCGCTAGCGATCCTCTCGCGCGCCATGAGAATCGCCGGGTCGTTCGGGTCGAGCAACCGCATCAGTTCCAGCAAGCGAACCCGCAGCACCTCGCGCTCCTCAGCCAAGGCAGTCGCCATCAGCACCGAGAGCCGGTTCACGGCGCGCGCCGGGAAGTCGAGAAGTACGTCCACATCCGCGGCATCGAGAGCGGCAGATACGTCTGAAGGTGCCACCGCTGCCCTAGCGAGTGGATCCGTTGTGCGATCAATCCGCTCTGCGCGCACTAGCACCATGACTGCGGCGCGGGCCCGCAACAATGTGGGGTCGTTAGGGGTGGCGGCCAGCAGGTCGTCGTAAAGCGAAACTGCCTACTCAAACTCCCCCGCATCGACGGACTCCGCGGCCCGTAGCAACCGCGGATCGTGACCTTGTGTCGCCGAGTCCTGCTCCGGGATCTCCTCCGGGTCGAGGCCGGGCAGCTGCGTGCCGTTGCGATCGACGATCTCCGTGATCCAATCGGCGATGTCGCGGCCGGGCTGGCTGGGCTCGAAAAGGGCGATGCTGGCGCCGTCGGCAACCGCATACACGGCGGGGAGCTGGCGCGGGCGGAAATGTGAGGCGGCCACCGGGTCGAGATCCGGGTTGATCACTGTCAGGATCCACCGCAGCCCGGCGCTCTCCGCGAGGCTGCGCAGCTGTGCAGAAAGCGCGTTCATCCCCTGCTGGACCGGCGAGCCGATCAGCACAAACACGGGCACCTTCGCCGAGCGCTGCACTACCTCTTCGTCAATGTTTTGGGCTGTGACCTGCACGATTGGCTGTGCGCGTGTTGGCGCCGCGAGATCGTGAGCCGCGTGGCTGTGTGGTTCCTTGATGCCGCTGACAATGAGATCCCGCTCGAGATCGGGGGTGCATGAATCGTGAAAGTGCTCGCTCATGCGTCCCAGCCTATCGTTTTAATGGAAATGAATGGCAATAAGCGTCGCCTTACCTGGCCGTGCCACCCGGCGTATCCTCAGGTCATGGAATACAAAGTTGTGGAAATACGCGAAGGCCTTGTCGGCGACAAGCTCAACGCGAAAAAGATTGAAAAGGTGCTCAACGAGCATGCGAAGGACGGCTGGACCTACAAGTCCATGACCACTGCTTCCGTGAAGGGCCGCGTCGGTCCCGGTGGCACAGATGGCCTGCTCATTGTGTTTGAGAAGCCTTAATGTCCGAAATCTGTGGATAACCACATTCCTGGACAGGGTTATCCACAGGCTATTTGGGCAGGTCTCGCGCAAGTTGCGCACGTGATTTAGGTTGGGCGTCAGCATACTTCCGCAAGGGCCTTGGGGGAGGCCCGGTATGCGCACATTGCTTATCGACGAACGCCTGGCCGCCACATTCGGCCGGTGATACCTACAGGGGGAAATCGCCATGTCCGCTCCAACCATTGACCAAGAGATCAGCGCTTTGGCCCAACTTTATGACCTGGCTGAGATGAATGAACAACCCATCGACCTCGGCCTTGTAAATGCTGGGGCTGAAATACCATTGGGCCATTCCACGGTTGCATTGTTGCTGGTAGCGGTCACTATCCGCGACTACGATGTTGATGCAGACGTGGGAGAAGCGTTCCATGAGGGTTTCGGGTTCACCCCGGATCTCATTGATGCTGACGACGCGCTGGAAGATGCGATTTTCACGCTGCAGGACTGCGGGTTTAACACGGATGGCGTTCCGCTCTCCGAAATTGAGCAGGCGTGGGTGCGGGGCCTTCTCTGGAAGTCGCCGGTGATCCAGGAACTCGTTGCGGCCGAAGCCGTTGATCCACCGACGGCAGAGCCGTCCGTTTTAGACCCGGATGAAGTCCGCAGGCTGGCACGGGTTGCCATGCTGAAGTTTGTAATGTCGAAAAGGTCTGGCCAAGAGCATAAACATAATGATGAAGTGCTGGCGCTCCTGCAGGCGTGCAATTTCACCGACGAACATGAGTACATGCATGATGAGGACCATGCTCGCATGGCAGCCCACCTGGCTGGCAGGCTGAGTTCCCTGCTTCGGTTGATTGATCAGAGGCACCCACATGTGGACTTGGAGGGGACCATGGTGCCTGACAAGCATCTTCGTCGCTGGCTCAAGCGCAATACAAAGAAGCTTGAACAATTTGACGAGCAGCTGCAGCAGATTACGCTGACTGCATTCCTGATGGGGACAGAGCTCGTTGACGTGGACATGAGCTGCGGTGGAATCGTACTCACTGAGCTCGGTCGCGATGCTCTAGCGGATCCATCACTGTTTGTGCCTGCAGTAATTCGGGCAACACCTTATGCGATCGGTGACACTGACACTCCCGTCGCGCTTATGGATGCCATGATCGCCTACCTGGGGCCCGCGAAATCCGAACGAGCACTTGGCGTTCCTGCTGCTGAACAGGCCGAAATGATTCACCAGTACTGCCACCAGCCACACACGCATGAAGCCTTGCACTCGTACGCGATGAATTACATTCTGCGCCAGGTTCTGGGCATACAGAAGACAAAGCCGTTCACCATGGAGCACGAACAACTCACTGAGGTAGGCAAGCTCATCGTCGGCTACGGCATTGCCAACTGCCTAGAGCCTGCACTTACCTACCTCGGTGAAGAATTTGTTGCCTAGCTACTCCGTTTCCACGCCAGTGACGGTGGTTAGCACAAATACCGCGTCCTGCAACGCTTCAACGGAGTGACGCTGATGCGTCAAGATCTTGATCTCGCCCGCCTTCACCACTTCCTCATCCAGGCCCGTGACCTTGAGGTATCCGTGAAGGACGAACACGGAGGCAGCTGGTGGTGAGTTGTGCTCTGCCATTACTTCGCCGGCACGCAGTGCAATCACCGTCTGGCGGAGCGGACCGTCCTTGGCCAGGAGCTTCGCTTCCCTACCCTTTTCGGAGTGGAGGGCTTTCTTCAGGAAATCGTCAGTAAGCTGCTGGATGTTCTTCTCTGTGGAGCGTCCATCGTGGTAGTTCTCGGGGCCAAGGGGTCCGCCCTCGGAGACCATCTCGCGCTCGTCGATGTACTTCTCGTCGATGGGACTGACGCCTTCAATTTTCCTGCTATTCATGGTGATCATCCTTCCGTTCGTAGACTTGAAGAGTGCCCCAATGTGCCTGGTGAAGTCCGAAAAATTAGCGCACTCCGTACATTCTTTAGCTTAACGAAAGTGCTTGGTTCCGGGTAGGGGTGAGGAAGATTATGCTCTGGGGTAAAAGCCAGCATCGCGAACCGCAGCTTCGAGTTGATTGAACGTTAACTTCTCGGGGTTGAGGCGTGCCAGGAGTTGAGAAAGAGAAATGGATTTCTGGTGGCCAAACTCGTCGTTAAGCTGCGAGGAGGGAACGGCGTAAAAGTCCCATTGCCGGGTGTCTAAGGGGTCGACGGTGGCAGGATCAACTGCGGTGAGCACGCAAAATACATATACCTGGGCTTTGCGCGACGCGGATTCGGCATAAAGGTTTGTTTCGGCCGTCCAGCCCTTGGTTTCAGCTATCCCGAACTTCAGTTGGCTGGGAGTTTCTTGTGGCCAAGACTGCAGGTAGGCAGAGGATTTCACTTCGACCGTGATTCCGTCAGGGGTCTTGAGATCGTAGGCATCCCATTCGACGCGGTGTTGGCCACGCACTGCATTTAGGGCAAGTCCAACGAGGTACTCAGCAAAGACTCCGCGCTGATTGTTTTCCAGAGTTTGGGAATATGCCCACTGCCAAAAGGAAGTCAGCGTACCCAGAGCGGAACCGTTCGCGTCGAGGATGGGTTCGTGGCCAGTGCGATTAGGCACAGGGAGAGGGCCGTGCGCCCGGAAGTCTGCCGTATCTGGATCCTTCATATTGCCAACGTACTGCGCGGGTCGGACAGTATGGGGGAGTTCCCTTGCAAGGCAATAGCGTCAAGTTTTCGAACCCCCTTCTCGAGAAGTGGAGCTGCTGTCGAGCCGGTCCCTTAGAGTCATAGTTTTCACGGTAAATATATGAATCTATGCACTTGAAAGGCCACTATGCGCCACCGCTTTCTTCCACTCGTCATCGCCACGACCTTGGCGTTGGGTGCTTGTTCCAGCACTGAACCAGAAACTCCAGAAACCACGCCCACGAACTCAGTCGCATCGGAACCAACCACAACCGGTGCATCGCAAGACCTGAAAGATAAGGTGCTCAAAGTTGGGGACAGTTTCGATGTCCCCTGTTCATATGTAGATCCAACAACCTGCATGACGATTGAAATCGCCGACATTGATCCCGACGCAGAGTGCAAAACTTATGACAACAGTGCAGAGGGCCGCTTCATTGCTTTGGAGCTCGAAGCGACGATGCCCGAGAACGCGGACCCTGAATTCACTTCGCCATTTCGCCGAAGTCCGTGGCGAGCTTCGACAACTGAAGGTGAAATCTCGGCGGTAGATCCAGAAGTTGCGTGCGAAGGTGGGGAAACCATCCTCAATCTCCTAGATGAATTCCCCGGTTACTCCGCCACTGGGACAGCATTTATAGCAGTGCAAGACAACGTCGACCTGATCCATTTCGAGGTCAGCGACAAGACGGACGTGAGAATCGAGGTGAAGTCGGAGGGAGAAACATCGCAAAAAGTTGCTCCGAGCAGCGAAATGCCTGCCGAACCTGCTCCAGCACAACCAGCGCCAGCCGAAACAACCGTCGAGGAAGCTCCCGAACCCGCACCTCAACCAGAACCACAACCGCAAGCACCCGAGCCAGTTGTCGGTTTTACAGAAGCGCCTGGTCAAACCGATCCCTACGTGATGGACAAGCAAGTTGCCTCGTGTGGCGATCCGTCCTTGCACCAGACAGGAACAACCTTCTTTACCGACGGTACTTCAGGCTGGACTCAGCAGTGCGCCAACCAGATGGGCTGGTAGCAATTCCAATCCCGCCCAGCGTGCCCTAGCTCCCCACGTGTCTAGTGCGCCTACTACACTGTCTAACCATGACCAATGCGACTGAGGGACCTGCTTTTCGTTATACGGCCAACCTGGCCAACGACATTGAAAAGAAGTGGCAAAAGTACTGGAAGGACAACGGCACGTTCAACGCGCCGAACCCTGTCGGTGACTTAGCCACGGATGAAAAGCTGCCCGAGGACAAGCTCTTCGTCCAGGACATGTTCCCCTACCCATCTGGCTCTGGCCTGCACGTTGGCCACCCGCTGGGCTACATCGCTACGGACGTTTTCGCGCGCTACCACCGCATGCGCGGCAAGAACGTCCTGCACACGCTGGGCTATGACGCGTTCGGCCTGCCCGCAGAGCAGTACGCAATTCAGACGGGCACCCACCCGCGCACGACCACGATGAACAACGTCGAGAACATGCGCAAGCAGCTCGCCTCCCTCGGCCTGGGCCACGATATGCGCCGCTCCGTTGCTACCACGGACCCGGAGTTCTTCAAGTGGACGCAGTGGATCTTCCTGCAGATTTACAATGCATGGTTCGACGAGGAGCAGCAGAAGGCGCGCCCGATTGATCAGCTTATCGACGAATTGAACTCCGGCAAGCGCAAGACCAAGGACGGGCGCGATTACTCCGCCCTTGATGAAGATGCGCAGCGCCAAGCCATCGACGATTACCGTCTGGTTTACCTCTCTGACTCCATGGTGAACTGGTGTCCTGGCCTGGGCACCGTGCTGGCCAACGAGGAGGTCACCGCCGACGGTCGCTCCGAGCGTGGCAACTACCCTGTATTCCGCAAGCGCCTGCGCCAGTGGATGATGCGCATCACCGCATATTCGGATCGCCTGCTCGATGATCTGGAGCTGTTGGATTGGCCAGAGAAGGTCAAGTCCATGCAGCGCAACTGGATCGGTCGCTCTCGTGGCGCCGAGGTCGTCTTCACCTCCAACGGCGAAGAGCTGAAGGTATTCACCACCCGCCCGGATACCCTGTTCGGTGCTTCCTACATGGTCATCGCGCCGGAGCATGAACTCGTCGAAAAGCTCACTGCTGCGTCCTACCCTGACGACGTGGACGAGCGCTGGACCTACGGCAAGTCCACCCCTGCCGAGGCGATTGCTGCGTACAAGAGCGACGTCGCTGCGAAGTCGGACCTGGAGCGTCAGGAAAACAAGGAGAAGACGGGCGCTTTCACCGGTTCGTACGCCGTGAACCCGGTTAACGGCGAGGAGATCCCGGTCTTCATCGCGGACTACGTTCTTATGGGCTACGGCACCGGCGCGATCATGGCTGTGCCAGCGCACGACGAGCGCGACTACGAGTTCGCCACCGCCTTCGGCCTGCCTATCCGCGAGGTTGTCGCAGGCGGCAACATCGCCGAGGAGGCTTACACCGGCGAGGGCGAGCACGTAAACTCCGCCAACGACGAAGGCCTGGACATCAACGGCCTAGGCAAGCAGGAGGCCATCGACGCGGCCAACGAGTGGCTCGTGGCCAACAACAAGGGTGTTGCGCGCATCCAGTACAAGCTGCGCGACTGGCTCTTCGCCCGCCAGCGCTACTGGGGTGAGCCATTCCCCATCGTCTACGACGAGGACGGCCACGCCCATGCGCTGCCAGATTCCATGCTGCCGGTGGAACTGCCAGAGGTCGAGGACTACAACCCCGTCTCCCACGACCCGAACGACGCGGACTCCGAGCCCGCTCCTCCCCTGGCCAAGGCCGAGGACTGGGTCAACGTCACCCTGGATCTGGGCGACGGCGAAAAGAAGTACCGCCGCGACACCAACGTCATGCCACAGTGGGCGGGTTCGTCCTGGTACCAGCTGCGCTACATCGACCCACACAACTCCGAAGAGTTCTGCAACATCGAGAACGAGCGGTACTGGACGGGCCCTCGCTCCGAGAACGACCCAGGCGGCGTAGACCTCTACGTCGGCGGCGTCGAGCACGCCGTGTTGCACCTGCTCTACTCCCGCTTCTGGCACAAGGTGCTCTTCGATTTGGGCTATGTCACCTCCAAGGAGCCATACCGCCGCCTCTACAACCAGGGCTACATCCAGGCGTACGCCTACACGGATTCCCGCGGCGTCTACGTGCCTGCCGCCGAGGTGGAAGAGCGCGACGGAAAGTTCTACTACCAGGGCGAAGAGGTCAACCAGGAGTACGGCAAGATGGGCAAGTCCCTGAAGAACGCCGTGGCTCCTGACGAGATCGGCGAGGAATTCGGCGCCGACACCCTGCGCGTTTACGAAATGTCCATGGGTCCTTTGGACACCTCGCGCCCGTGGGCGACGAAGGACGTCGTCGGATCGCACCGCTTCCTGCAGCGTTTGTGGCGTCTGCTTGTCGACGAAGAAACCGGCGAAGCGCTTCTTTCCGAGGCCGACCTGACCGATGAGGACAACAAGCACCTCCACCGCACCATCGCGGGTGTCGCCGATGACTACGAGAACCTGCGCGACAACACCGTGGTGGCCAAGCTCATCGAGTACGTGAACTACCTGACCAAGACCTACCCGGACCTGGTTCCGCGCGGGGCTGTCGTGCCACTGGTTCAGATGGTCTCCCCGCTGGCACCTCACATCGCTGAGGAGCTGTGGTCGCGCCTGGGTAACACCGAGTCCATCACCTTCGCGCCGTTCCCTGAGTACGACGAGAAGTGGCTAGTCGACGACACCGTGGAAATCCCAGTGCAGATCAACGGCAAGGTCAAGGCTCGCATCCAGGTCCCAGCCGAGGCATCCAAGGACGAGCTCGAAGCCATCGCGCTTGCCGATCCAAAGGTTGTCGAGCTCACCGACGGCAAGAATCTGGTGAAAACCATCGTCGTGCCTGGTCGCATGGTCAACCTGGTGGTGAAGTAGCCCCCACGCGCTGCGGTTGGTCGATACTGGAATCGACCAAGAGCGGTTTTTCAGCCTGTTTTGGGCCGCGAAAGGTCTGTTGGTCGATAACGTTCAGAGCTAAATTTGCGCGAGCAGGTAGCCCATCAGTTTCTTGCCCGCCGCGGTTGGCTGCCGCGTGCCCACCAGCGGGTTGACCTTCTCCAGGTCGAGCAGCGTGCGCAGGTCGCGGTTGAGCGTGGAGGTCGGGGTGACGTGATTGCCGGTGATCTCGTGGATGACCTCGGAGTATGCGTTGTCCACGTCGCGGGAATCCACACCGAGCAAGGATCCGGCCTTGTTCTGGCCGAGGTAGGCGAACAGAGTGCTCACGATGGCCTCGACCTGCTCGTTGGCATTGAACACCCAGGGGAAGGTCTGCTCGAGGGCAATCACGTACTCGACGTCGCGGTCAAGGCAGGCCTCGCCAAGGTTGGTGGGCTTCAAGGAATCCCGGCGGTACTTCACTAGCTCTGCCGAAATGAGCAGCTTGACCAGGGAGGATGCGGCTTGTTCCGCCTCCCCTTTTCCAGTGAAGCCGGCGGCCACAGGCACCGTCTGCAGTGTGGAACCCACCGGTACCTGGGGAAAGTCGATGTCCTGCTCGGAGACTTCCTCGATAATCGGGTCGAGTACCTTACCGATGTGTTCGGAGAGTGAGCGCAGGTCATCGTCGCTAAGCTGCGTGTACTGCGAAAGATCAGCGGCCTCGATCAGCGGGGTGAGGCGCGGGTAGGCCCCCGAAATCATTTCCCACACGCCGAACTCACCGGTGACGGTGATGGCCACCTCCGACTCGCCCGCGGTGTAGGTAATGGACTGACCGGGCGTGGTCAGGGCCTTGACTGGATCGTCGCTAAACGTGCCGTCGGACAGGTCAAAGGCGGAATCTATTTCGGTGGTCAGATCGGCGCTCGTCCAGCCCTCGGGAAGGGAGAGTTCGACTGAGCCGGAGGGGGATTCCAGAATGAGATCGGTCATTTAAGACACTTTAACTACCGTGCGTCCGTGGTGTGTACCCGCCAGCAGTGACTTGCCCACCTCGATGGTGCCGGCGAGGTCGACGGTAGTGGTCATGGACGCCAGGGAATCGAGATCGAGGTGGTTGGCGAGCAGCTGCCAGGCCTCGTCGCGAAGCTCTGGCGTGGCGGTAACAGAGTTGATGCCCTTGAGTGCCACTCCGCGCAAGATGAACGGCAACACGGTGGTGGGTAGGTCGGCACCGGCGGCGTTTCCACAGGCAGTGACCACACCGCCCATCTGTACTTGGGCAAGAACGTTCGCTAACGGGACACCACCCACGGTGTCTACGGCGGCGGCGAAGCGTCCCTTCTGCAGGGGCTTGCCGGGCTCGGAGAGCTCGGCGCGGTCCATGACCTCGGCAGCTCCCAGGGAACGCAGGTAGTCGCCGTGTTCGTCGACGCGACCAGTCACCGCGATGACGTTTTTTCCCAACGAGGAAAGAAGCTGCACGGCAATGGAACCCACTCCGCCGGTGGCACCCGTGACCACGACATCACCGTCGAAGTCGCCGAGGCCCAGCACGCTCAGCGCGGCGGTGTAGCCGGCGGTGCCGATGGCGGCGGCCGAAAAATCGTCGAAACGCGAAGGCACTTTGGTAATCAGCGAGGCGTCGATGCGCATGCGCGGCGTGTACGCGCCGTGGCGGGTCTCGCCGATGCCGCTGCCGTTGACCGTGACCAGCGTTCCGGCTTCGAGCGTAGGCGATTCGACGACGGTGCCCACCGCGTCGATGCCTGGCACCATCGGCCAGATGCGCACGACACCTTTGTTGCCGTTGAGCGCGAGCGCATCCTTGTAGTTCACGGAGGAATAGGTCAGGTCGAGGGTGGTGTCGCCGTCACCGGCGTGCTCGTCTTGCGTATCGACGATCTGCGTGCCGTCGACGGTTACGAGGAGTGTGGAAGTCATGCCCCAAGCGTAGGTGAGTCAGGGAACCTTCTGCAGGGGATCACAGGAAAGGCTCAGCCGAAGTGACTACAGTGAGCCAAGTGAATTCGACGGAGCAAACTGACGCGCAGGCTGACACGCGGGCTGGGCGCAACTTGCGCCCACTGGCGTGGGTTGCCGCCGTGATTACTGTTGCGGCGATCGTCTGCTATACCTTGCTCAAGGGATTTGTCACGCTCCCCTTCTGGAACGCCGAAGTTCACCTCCGCCGCGAGATCCGACCTATCCCGTTTATCGAGTTTGTGGATCCCAATATTTGGTACGGTCCACTTCTTAACGTGGGCGGAAACGTGCTCATGTTCATTCCTGTGGGCTTCCTGCTGGTGCTGATTTTCCAGCCGAAGCGCCCACTGCGCACCGCACTTTTCGTGGGATTGGGCGCCAGCGCGTTCATCGAAATTACCCAATACATTTTCGCATTGGGCTACACAGATATTGACGACCTCATCTTCAACACCCTCGGCGCGGTCCTGGGCGCGCTTCTGGCCAAACACTTGAGCCTGCAGGGAAAGTACACCCTCGTCGGGTTGATTATTGCGGCTGGGTTGATTGCGGTGCTGCCTTTTGCCGTCGTCGCGTATCGGTATTTCACCTAGCGCCCTACACTTGGACGCATGAGTGATAAGAGGCAGCAGGACCCCGTCGATGATCGCACTGCCCTAGCTCGCGCCATTTTCCCAGATGGCGAGGAGCCTGACCCCCGCTTCACCCTAGCCAACGAGCGCACCTTCCTCGCCTGGATGCGCACGGCCCTGGCCTTCCTAGCCGGCGGTATCGCGCTGGAAGCCTTCGAAATCCCCACCCTTGATCCCGAGCTGCGCCGGATCGCCGCAATCCTGATCATCATTATCGGCATGTTTATTGCGCTCGGTGCCGCGGTGCGCTGGGTGCGCGTCGAGAGGGCGATGCGCCACAGCCGCCCGTTGCCGGTTCCAGCCATCGTTCCCGTTCTAGGCCTTGCGGTGGTGGTAGGTTCCCTGATCGTTCTCACGAGCCTGCTATGAGTCCCCGCAACGGAAACCGGCGCAACGGAAACCAGCGCACTATCCCCGTCACCGACGCCGGACTCCAGCCGGAGCGCACCAGCCTGGCGTGGGCGCGCACCTCACTGGCCATGCTCGTGTGTTCCGCTACCCTGCTGCGTTGGGCGTGGCACTACCCGGCCGTCGTGTTTGTTGCCGTGGCAATCCTAGCGGTCCTCGCGGCCTTTATCGTGTTTACTCAGCGTGCGCGCTACTCCCGCGAGGCCCATGGGATCGCGCGGGAGCGGGTCGAGCCGAACATCGAGTCCGTCCTGGCGATGACGCTGGGCTTGGCGGTGCTCGGCGGAATTGGCTTATACCTCGTTAGCGTGGCGTTCTAGCAGCTGCGCCAAGAAGCGCTGACCAGGTGCCGTCAATGAATGTCCCGGCTCAGGGGACAGAACTCCCAGGCCAACGAACAGATCCAGGGTGCGATCCGGGTCGGAGAGTTCGGGCGCCGGAGCCGGTTGAGCCCCAGAGAAAGCAGTCAGCCACATGAGCACACTCGGCCACTCGGTGGACGAGAACGCCTGAGGTAGTTCATCGGCGAGGTGGGAAATCAGGGCGGGGGTGTCGTCGATAAGCGAATGCCCGAGCACGGATAGGGTGAGCTCGCCGTGCTGCGCTACAAGGATGCCGGTGGCGGTGAGTGTCTGGCGCAGCGCCTCGATGGGGCCGGGGCCGGCTGTGGGTGATAGGCCGATCTCGTCGGCGATGACGTGCGCGTCGTCGTCGCGAAGCTCGCCTAGTTCGGTGAGCTGCAGGCCCTCGGCGGCGTAGTCGAGCAGCACGGCCAGGTTGTGCTCCATGGAGTCGAAGCTGTCCTCGTAACCGTCGCGCTCGGCAAGATTGTCGGAGAAGAACTCGGCGATGGCCGCAACGAGCGTGGGGTTGTGCTCGGGGCGCGGATCCAACGACATGATTTGCTGCAGGTCAGGGCGCTGAGCGAGGAAATTCTCAAACTCGGCGGAGAGCTCGGGGGCGCGCGGATCCTCTGAGGCGCGGGACGCCGCGTCGAGTTGCATCTCCTCGGCAACATACGAGATGCGCTCGGAAACTGAGACGTGATCGGCAAACGAGAGGCGCTGCAGGATCCGCTCGGGGCTCATCACGGGAAGGAAGCTCAGCAGCAGCGGCGCGATCTCCATGTCGGGCACGAGCCCCGCGGACAGCCGGCGCGCCTCGTGGTGGAAACGCGTCATCATCGAAGGCCCGCCGCTGGCTTCGACCACGTCAGGGCCTAGTGCGTCCACCAATAATGGGGTGGGCCCATCTATATCGGACTGGCCGAGCGGCACGATGGCCAAGTTCCAATTCGCTCCGGAGTCGTAGACGTAGGTGGTGGGCCCGATCTCGGCGAGGGTCACGGAAGTCTCCGCGATCTCTCCCTCGATGGGGTGCGGTGCATACACGTGGCGCGTGGGGCCAGTGGAGTCCATGTACATGTGTGTGGCCATCCCCGAGAATCCGAAAGCGGCCTCGATGATATTGGCTAATTCCCCCAGATTCGTCGAGTCTTCCACATTGAGCAACCGGGACACTTCGGGCTTAGAGCCCTCCACGGTGATGAGGAGCGAAACGATCATGTTCAATACCCTACGAGAGATTGCCCCCGCCCGCGCGTCGAGATTATCGGGGCATTTGTACCCCCCTTAACCTGTGAATGAATAAGGTGGGAAGTAACGATTCATCGTCCATAAGCTTGTCCCATAGCTTGTCCCATAGCTTGCCGAAGGAGCCTATCGATGTCGGCCACAGCGAAAAAGAAAATCCCCACCATGTCGATTCACCTCGAGGAATCCGCAGGTCCCTACGTGCTGGCCATGGATGTCGGATCCACGGCTTCCCGCGGCGGGCTCTACGAAGTCTCCGGGCGCCCGGTCAAGGGCTCGAAGCAGCGCATCGCGCACGAGTTCAGCACGGCCAAGGACGGCACCAGCCAGATGGACCCCGACCAGGTCGTCGCCGAATGCCGCGAGGTCGCCGACGGCATCGTCGATTTCGCCGCCAAGAATAACCTGCAGATCAAAGGCGTGTGCTTCGACTCCTTCGCCTCCTCGTTCATGCTGGTCTCCGAGTCCGGCGATGCCCTGACGCCGTGCGCCACCTACGCCGACTCGCGGTGCGCACCGTTCGTCGCAGAAGTGCGTTCGCTTATCGACGAATCCCAGTACCACCAACGCAACGGCGTCCGTTTGCACACTTCCTATCATCCCGCGCGGTTCCTGTGGGCTCAATCCGAGTTCGCCGATGAGTGGAACCAGGCGAAATGGGTCATGACCATCGGCGAATACGTCTACCTAAAGCTCGCCGACGTGGTGGGCCTCGCCGTCTCCACCGGTGCGTGGTCGGGCATTGTCAACGCACACACCGGAGAGCTAGACACCGAGCTGCTCGAGGCCTGCAACGTGCCCACCGACATGATCGCTCCCCTGCACTACCCCGACGAGCCCGCCTACCCCACCGGCACCGGCTGGGAGGCCCTCGACGGGGTGCCATGGTTCCACGGCATCCCCGATGGCTGGCCATCCAACGTGGGCCCCGGCGCCACCGACCCCTCCACCATCGCCGTCGCCGCCGCTACCTCCGGCGCGATGCGCGTGCTGCTCCCCCAGGTTCCCGAGGTACTGCCCGAGGGCCTATGGTGCTACCGCGTCTCCCGTGACCAGGCAATTATCGGCGGTGCGCTCAACGATGTGGGCCGCGCCGTGGCCTGGCTGGAGCGCGTCGTCGCGGAAGTCGACGAGGATGAGCTCGCCGAAGCTCTCTCCGGCGACCCGTCGAGCCATGCCCCCGAGGTGCTGCCCTTCTTCTCCGGTGAGCGCGCCACCGGCTGGGCTTCAAACGCCAAGGCCTCCTTCGTCGGCATTAGCGACGACACCACGCCCCTGGATTTGTGGCGCGGCCTCTTCGAAGGCATCGCCGTCTCCTACGAGCGCGTCTACGAGCAGCTGGATACCGCTGGTGCCCAGCCCGAGCGCATTGTTGCCTCGGGGCGCGTGTCCACGGATCACCCCGAGTGGCTGCAGATTCTCGCCGACGCCCTCGACTGCGAGGTCATCCCGCTGGCGATGAAGCGCGCGACCCTGCGCGGCACCGCGATCATCGCACTGGACATAATCGCGCCGGGCATCGAGCGCGCCATCCCGCCGTTTAGCGAGCCCGTCTCCCCTGTTGCCTCCCGCGCCGAGTACTTCGACACCTGGCGCTCCCGCTTCGACGAGCTCTACGGAAAGCTGGTGTAAGCAGCTACTTCTTGGCCATCAGGTGATCCACGCGCGGTTTCACCTCGGTGGCCAACAGTCGGATGGCCTCCAGGATGTATTCGTGCGGAGTGGATCCGATGTCCATCTGCAGGAAGTGGCGCATATGTCCCATGTGGTCGTAAAGATCCACGATGCGCTTGGCCACCACATCCGGGTTGCCCAGGAAGTACGCGCCACCCATCGCGGCCTGCGCGTAATAAGAGCGAGTATCGGGCTCGGCCCAGCCGCGGCGTTCTTGCATTTCGTAGTTCATGTTGATCCACCCAGGAAGCATGCGCTCGAGTGCTTCCTCGTTGGTGGGCGCGACGAGGCCAAGTGTGGCCACGGAAACCTTGAGCTGGTCCTCGCTGAAACCCGCCTGCTTGCCGGCTTGGCGATACAGCTGCGTCAGCGGTGCAAAGCGCGCGGGTTGGCCACCAATAATGCCATAAGAAACCGGCATGCCCAGCTGCCCCGCACGCATCGACGAGCCGGGATTGCCGCCCGTGCCGAGCCAAATCGGCAGCTTGCCAGAGACGGGCTTCGGCACAACCGGCAGGTCGTTAATCGTTGGCCGGGTGGTGCCCTCCCAGCTGAAGTTCACATCCGGGTTTTCGTTCAGCTTAAGCAGTAGATCCAGCTTGTCGGCGTAGAGCTGGTCGTAATCGTTCAGGCTGTAGCCGAACAGTGGGAACGTTTCGGTCGAGGAACCTCGGCCAGCAATAATCTCAATGCGGTTCCCGCCGCCCGCGATCGCATCTGCGATGGAAAACTGCTGGTAGATACGCACCGGGTCGTCGGTACTAATCACCGAAACACCCGAGCTGAGCTTAATCTGCTTCGTCGCGGCCGCGGCCGCCGCAATGATCGTCCCAGGCGACGACATCGGCATGGTTTCCGTGTGGTGCTCACCGATGGCGAAATAATCCAACCCCAGCTCGTCGGCAAGCGTAATTGCCTCGAACAAGTTCTGAATTGCCTCGCCCGTCGACCGCAAACTGCCGTCCTCGTTGCGCTGCGTGTCGCCGAACGAGTACACGCCAATTTCCATTTTCGGTGCCATCTTATGCCTCTACTTTCGCGCTGAGCAGCGCTTTCATCTGGTCTTTATTGTGCGAGCCCGTAAAGATTTCGGTGCCGTTATTGAACAGCGCCGCGTCGTGCAGGGTTCCGGCATCAACGGGGTCGAAGCCCAGGGCATCAATGAACTTTGCGACGAGCGCCTTCGCCTCATCGTCGTCCGCCGCCACAGCGAGCGCGCGTCGATCCGAAGCACCCGGGGTGCGTGAGTCCTCGTCCATGTCGTGGTAGCCGATGTGGTTCAGGCTGCGCACCACCGTGGATTTATGCAGGTGGTTGGCCACGACCTGGGAACTTGTCAGATCCGGATCATCGAATTCGGCCAGTTCCCCGTCGGTGGGCTCCCAGTAATTCATCACGTCCACGACCACCTTGCCCGCGAGCAGGTCGGTGTCGAGTTCCTTGTACTTGCGCAGCGGGATGGCCACGATGATGAGATCGGCCTGGGCCACTTCCTCGGCGTCCACGGCCTGCGCGCCGGGCACCATGATCTCGGTGAGGAGTTTGATTTCTTCGGCGGGCCGGGCCGTGGCGATTTTTACGGTATAACCTGCGTTAACAGCTAAGCGACCGATGGCGGTTCCCACTTTTCCCGCACCCAGGATTCCGATGGAGCGTGGTTCACTCATTGCTTACCTCAAGCTCGAAGTTGTAATTGCTTTAAGGTTACAGTTTTATTTATGACGTGTCAACAACCTGTGGTGGGTGGGGAGCTTGCTCGGTGGGGTGTAGTTTATGTCTAATGTACTGGTTCTAAGGCAGGGTTCTAGGCGGAGTTACCGATTTCAACTTAGGGAGTTATCGACCGATCGCGGGTCTGAGCCCCGGTTTGGCCCGAAAACTCACGATCCGTCGATAGTAAAAGTGCTGGGCAGGCCTACTTTTGCAGCGCATCCCGCAAAATCTCGGCAATATGCACGGCTTGCTTGCCCGTGCCCTGCTCGACCTGGGTGCGGCACGAGAACCCATCGGCGGCGATGATCCCATCGTGCTCGCGGGCGCGGGGAAACAGCTCGCGCTCCCCAAGCTCGCGGGAGATTTCCCCGTGTCCCGCCTCGTAGCCCCAATTGCCCGCCAGGCCACAGCAGCCGGTCTGAATTTGCTCCTCCGACATTCCTAGCAGGGACAATAGCTCGGAAGAATCCTCTGGTGTACCCAATGATTGTTCATGGCAATGAACCTGGGTAAGCACGGAACCGGAAACAGGAGCCAACTCGCCGGCCTCGACGAGCGCAGCAAACCGAGGCGTAACCACGTGGGCAAAGCTCTTCGTCAGCTCGGCAAGCCGCCGGAGATCAGGGTTATCGGAAAGCTCGACCACCTCGGATTGCAGCATCACTGTGCAGGAAGGCTCGATGCCCACCACGGTCAGGCCACGATCAAGGTACGGCTTCATTACCTTGGCCGTGTGCTCCAGCACCTGCTTCGTCATGCCGAGCTGGCCGGTGGAATGCCAGGTCAGACCACAACAGACGAAGCCATTGGGGATCAGCACCTCAAATCCCAAAGCTTCCAAGGCCTCTACGGCGGCCTGCGCCGGACCCGTGGCCAGCTTGGAGTTAAACGAGTCGGGCCAGAGCACAACAGTCTCACGCGCATTCGCAGCAGAAGGGCGCGAGCGCGCCCATTTCTGTAGCGACTGTGGAGCGAAGTTGATCAGTGGGCGAGAAGTGTCCAGACCACCTGCCCACGCGATCACCTTGGACAGTCCCGGGGTGTGCATGGCTAGGTCCACGAGACGGGGGACCAGCGGGAACTTGTGTGCAACGTGAGATAGCAAAGGCAGCCAACCCATGAGGTAGTGGGCACGCGGGCGGAGCTTGCCCTTGTAGTGGTCGTTGAGAAACTCCGACTTGTAGGTGGCCATATCCACGTTGACCGGACATTCCGAGGCACACGCCTTACACGAAAGGCACAGGTCAAGGGCATCGACAACATCGTCACCTGTGACGGTTTCGCCGCGGAAGAGGTCGGAGAGTACGCGTGCGCGCCCGCGAGTGGAGTGCACCTCGTCCTTAGTCACCTGGAAAGAGGGGCACATCGAATCATCCATCGAGCGGCAGGCCGAGACACCCACGCACCGGTTTACCGCGTTGGTAAAACTGCCCTTGTCGTGGGAAAACGCGTGCACGGGTGTGATCTCAAATTGGCGCTGCGCCGGATCCATCCGCAGCCCGTCGGTCACAGCATCAGCCCACACCAGGACACCTGGGTTGAAGATACGATCCGGGTCAAAAGTCAGCTTGAACTGCTCAAAGAGGTCGCGCATGGCAGGGGAGTACATCTCACGAAGCAGGGAACTACGTGCGCGACCGTCGCCGTGCTCGCCGGAAAGCGAGCCACCATACGACGACACCAACCGCGCAGCCTCTTCCATGAACGCCTTAAACGACGCGATGCCGTCGGTGGTGGAGAAATCGAAGCTGATGCGCACGTGCACACAGCCCTCACCGAAGTGACCGAAGGGGATACCGCGGTAGTCGTACTTGTCCATCAAAGCGTAGAGATCCCGCAGGTAGTCGGCCAGATTCTCCGGCGGGACTGCCGAATCCTCCCAGTTTGGCCAGGCCTCGCCGCCATCGGGAAGGCGGGTCACGGTGCCGGCCGAGGCCTCGCGAATCTTCCACAGCTCCCGCATTTCGGCAGGGTCATGGACGACGACGGAACCGGTGTTGGACACCGTCGTCGTTAAGCTTTGTGCTCGTGCGATGGCCTCCTCGAGCGTCGCGCCCTCGGTCTCGCAGTAGAGCCAGCCGCCCGCATCCGGCTGACCAGGCAAGTTGGACCCCGCCCGGGCCTGGCCCTGCTTGGAGCGCAGCGCGTCGAGCAGGTCGCCGCCCATCCCCTCGATGGTGGTCACGCCGTCGACTCGCAGCAGGGGAGCCGCGGCGGCCGCGGCGAAGACATCCTCGAAGGAGAGCACGGCGAGTGCCGTGTGAGCTGGCTTTTCGACGAGGCGCACCGTCAACTCTGTGATAATGCCGATCGTGCCCTCACTGCCGGCGATGGCCTTGGCCATGTCGAAGGCGAGGTAGTGCAGCCCATAGCCGGAGACCTGGCGGGGGAAGCGACCGAGTTCTTCTTGGATCAGCGCAGTGTTGTCTGCGTATAGCTTGTGCAGGGCCGCGTCGATCTCGGGATCGTCGGCGCCATCTTCCGTGATGCGGACCTCGCGGCCGTCGGCGAGCATGAGCGTGACCGAAATCAGGTTTTCGGCGGCAGTACCGTAGGCCACCGAGTGGGAGCCGCAGGCGTTGTTGGCTACCATGCCGCCGATGGTGCAGCGCGAATGAGTGGACGGGTCGGGGCCGTAGGTAAGGCCGAACTTAGAGGCGGCTTCGCGCAGATCGTCGCAGATCACGCCCGGTTCGACGGTGGCGGTGCGGGCCTCGGGGTCAATTGCGAGGATGGAGTTGAAATGCCGTGTGGTGTCGATGATCAGTCCGTCGCCGATAGCGTTGCCCGCTACCGAGGATCCGCCACCGCGACCCACGATGGACCAGCCGTTTTCGCGGGCGAGGTGAATGCCGGCGCGGATATCCTCGGTGGTGGTGGGCTCGAGAACAGCGGTGGGAATGCGACGGAAGATGGAAGCGTCGGAACTATAGGCCGTACGCGTGGTCATGTCGCGGCGGAGTTTCGTCAGGATGGACGTGGACTGGGCATCAGTGATCATGATGCGCTTCACCTCTTAGAGCGTTGTGGTTTTATAAGAATATGGAAACTTTGGCCGATACCG
Organism: Corynebacterium lubricantis DSM 45231; assembly: GCF_000379425.1. Classification (GTDB taxonomy): domain Bacteria; phylum Actinomycetota; class Actinomycetes; order Mycobacteriales; family Mycobacteriaceae; genus Corynebacterium; species Corynebacterium lubricantis. Next base: position 13,663 of record NZ_KB902194.1, on the reverse strand, counting down.
TCGTGGATCACGTTCGTAAGGCAATTCTGTCAGGAACGATGCGTCCAAATGAGTGGTATAGCGTGACGCAATTGGCTGGCGAACTTGGAGTTTCGAGGTCCCCAGCACGCGAGGGCCTATTGCGTTTGGAAGAAGCCGGGTTGATTCGCTTTTCGAAGAATCGTGGATTCCAAGTGATTGAGAGCGATCCTTCCGATGTGGCGCAAATCTTTGCCGCGCGTTTAGGAATTGAGCCTCCGGCGGCGTACCGCGCCGCGAAATACCGCACCGAGGAGCAGCTCGCTGAGTCGGACAAGTTGGTTGCCGCGATGGGGGAGGAAGTGGAGGTTGGCAATACGGAAGAGTTCTTTGCCAAGGATCGCTCCTTACATTCATTGATCATGGAAATGGGGCACGCTTATCGAGGGCGTGAGTTGGTGAACCGGTTACGAGTGCAGACTCGGATGTTGGGTCACTCGACGGCAGGGGCTACCCGTTCGTTGCAGGACATTTTGGACGAACACCGCCCGATCCTCGAGGCCATTCGAAACCAAGATCCGCAGCGTGCGCGCGACGAAATGCATAAGCACGTGACAATCACAGGCCGCCTACTTCTTAAGCAGGCGGTGATCAAAGGCGGCGGGGATGACGGTGAGGCCGAAGTTCTGTGGGAGCGCTACGCATCAGGTAGCTAGTCTTCGCCCCAGGCTTCCTTGCCTTTTTCAATCGTGCGTTCCTCTGCCTCCGCAGCTTTCCGACGCATTTCGCGCGCTTCGGGTCGGTACCCTAGCAGGTAAGCGCACAACGCGCAGAATGTTGCGGAGGAGAAGACCCAGGGCGCTAGTGTGTCGTAAGTACCATCAATCATGGTGCCACTCAGAGCGAAGAGTCCAATGAGCTGGCCGAACACGATGAGCAAGCCGCCGATGAGGAAGAAAGCAAGGAAGAAGAAGAATAGTGCCTTGAGCAATTTAAATACGTTGTTCATTTTATGCTCCTGGAAGTACGTATACGGGGAGGAATCCCATGCCCACCAGCCAGGCAAGCACGATCATTGGTACAACGAAGTACACAATTAGCGGGACAAACATCTTGGTGGGGTTTGCTCCAGCCATCGCGGCCGAGAGGTAGAGCGGGGCACCAATGGGTGGGGAAGCACCCTCAGTGGAGGTGCACAGGAGAATTACAATGATCGCGATTGTCGGATCGATACCGACAGAAACAAGCGCGGCGATGGCAGGCGAACCGATCGCAGCGGCGGTCGCTGTCGATGAAAGTGGAGTCGCCACGATTACCGTGATGACGCCAACGACGACAAGCATGACCCACTTCGGCAAGTTCCAAGACGAAAGCGCGTCAGAAAGCTGTGGTCCGAGGCCGAGTTCCTCCATAATTGTCGCTGCGGAGAGCGCAGCGAACAGTGAAATACCCACTGTGGCGAAGCTCGGAAGGTCCTTGACAATCTGCGTCTGGAAGCGAGCGAAGTTGCGACGAATGTGCCCTCCGCCTTCGATAAGCGCAATCACCGTGATCAAGATGGGCACCCAGACAATGATCGAAATCGAACTGAGTGCGTCGCCGACTGGGGTGGATTCCTTTAGCCAAGTTGCAAGCGGTCCAATGGTGATGGCAACAGGAATCAGAATTCCCAGGAAGATCGACGGTGAACTCCACCCGTCGGCAAAAGCCTTCTTGAGAGGAACGATGTCTTCCTTAGGGGTTTTGTCAATCTTATCCGTTTTTGTCCAGAGGAATACAACACCCAACCGGTATAACACTGCATATGCGCCAGCAATTATCAGTGCAATGTAGACCGATGATGACGAGGACGCGGCTGCTGCGGGTAGCGCGAGCAGAATAAACATCGTCGAGTTTGGTGGGAGGGCCACGCCAAGGCCTGAGTTGCCTGCGACCAGTGTCGCAGCGCGGGTCGACGACCAACCCGTTTCTTTCATCCAGGGGATGGTGACAGACCCGACAGTGGCGGAATTTCCAGCTGTTGAACCTGCGATGAGGCCCATCATGGCGGATGAGAGCGTGGAAACATAAGCCGCGCCACCCCGGAGCCGTCCGAAGATGGAGTTCAAGATAGTGACAAGTCGGTCAATAAGTCCGGTTGCTTGGACGATAATGCCCATGAAGACAAAGGCCATGCCAGCAAAAGTCACTTCGGATTGCATTCCCGTTGTAATCCCGGTCCACAGCAGGTTGAGTGCGTCGGAACCTCCTACAAGTGCTACGCCAAGCAGTCCAAGGAGAAGGGCCTCGGCAATATTGCGCTTGAGCAGCACATTAACAAGAACGGTGATCGCGATAAACACGAATAGGGCGATGATGCCCATGGATTCACCCCTTTCAGTTCGATCGGTGATGTCGCTCACAGTAACATGTAACATGTTACTCATATCGAACCGGCGAGGCGGCTTACCTCCATGTGGGGGATAATATTTAAGTGATACTAAATTGGTATGTCGGCCATGTTCGCCGACACCTTCGGACCTGCATGGAGATTTAAAGTAGCCCCGGCCTAACTCGCTTTGTAGGAATCTCCATCAATCGAAATTGCCTGTCCAGAAATATGGCGTCCATTTGGGCCGGTCAGGAAGAGAATTAGCGCGGCAACTTCCTCGGGCTCCGTGAAGGACTGGATGGATTGGTTCGCTAGGGCGTTAGCGTTTTCTTCCTCGAGCGAGGTGCCTGCCAAATCAGCGCGGCCTTGGAACACTCCCTGTAGGCGAGGTCCGTTGATCGCGCCGGGCTGCACCGAGTTGGAGGTGATCCCGAACTTGCCGAGCTCGCGCGCCAAAGTTTGAGCGAAGCCGACAAGTCCGAACTTGGTGGTGGAGTAGGCGATGCGGTTGGGGTAGCCGAACTTGCCGCCCACAGACGACATGGTGACAATTGCACCGCCGTCGTCGTTTGCTTTGAGCAGGGGGATGGCGTGCTGGGTGACGCGGAAAGTGCCACGTAGATTGACGTCGATCACGGCGTCAAACGCATCGGGATCAGTGTCCTCGGTAGGTGCTGTTGGGCCCGCGACTCCGGCGTTGTTGATCAGGGTGTCTAGGCCGCCGAGTGCTTCGTCGAGATCCGCAAAAATTCGGGCGATGTCCTCGGGCTTGGACACGTCGGCGACGGTGCCCGTGATGTTGTCATCGGAGGCGACTACCTCGGCGACGGCCTCTGCATTGATATCGGCGATATGGACTTTGTCGCCTTGGGCAACAAACGCCCGTGCCGTGGCCAGTCCAATGCCGCTAGCTCCAGCAGTGATTAGTACTCGCTTGCTCATGTTTCCTCCATTTTTGGTTATTCCTAATAAAGAAGTCGGTACCTCTAGCCTAGGATCGAATCGATGCACGTTAGATAGGGTTTTGCAAAACGGCGATCTCGCGGATCGGCATGGCCAATAAGGAAATCACATTCCTGTAATTTCGCTGGATTGTTCGAGAGGTGAAAGTGAAATGTCGAGACCATTTTCTACTTTCATAAGTGTTGCAAATAGCAACTGGATCGGCGGAGAAGTGAAGTCACGTTCGATCCCATTGTTTCCCGAAAAGGAGTCGACATGACTAACCAATTCCCGCAGAACCCAGGTCAGCCGGAACAGCCGTACCAGCAGCAGGCCTACCAGCAGCAGGCTGAACAGCCTAAGAAGAAGAAAAAGGGTGGCTGCCTGAAGTGGGGCGGCATTGGCGCGGCGGCGCTGATCGTGATCGCTATCTTCGCAAATATGGGGGAGAGCTCGGACACGAGCGAAGTAGCTTCTGATTCGAGTACCAGCTCGGAAGCACTTCCTGCTGATGATTCTTCGGCGAACGAGAACTCGGCGGCTAATGACGAACCGGAAGTATCTTCGGACTTCAAGAATGCATTGCGCAAAGCTGAGTCCTACTCAAAGACTTCGAACATGTCTCAGGCTGGTATCTATGATCAGCTGACAAGTCAGTTTGAAGAGTTCTCGCCTGAGGCGGCTCAGTATGCAATCGACAATGTCGACGCTGACTGGAACGAGAACGCTTTGAAGAAGGCGGAGAGCTACTCCGAGACATCGCAGATGTCTAAGTTGGGCATCTATGACCAGCTGACCAGTGAGTTTGAGCAGTTCACCCCGGAACAAGCTCAGTATGCAATTGACAACGTCGACGCTGACTGGAACGCAAACGCCTTAGAGAAGGCGCGCAGCTACCAGGACACGATGGCAATGTCTGGCGATGCAATCTACGGCCAGTTGACTAGCCAGTTCGAGCAGTTCACCCCAGAGGAAGCGCAGTACGCGGTCGATAACCTCTAAAACGTCGCACGCGCAACAGGGGATGACTAGGCTGGCCCTAATGTAATCCACATCATAGAAAGCTGGCCGTCATGACTGTGCAGAATCCCTTTTACACCCCTGAAGTACAAGGTCCATACCAGATGATCTCCATCGGACGCTTCGAACTCGAAGAGGGAGAAGTGCTGGAGGACCTCCAGCTTGCAGTTTCCACGCACGGCCAGCTTAACGACGAAAAAGACAACGCCATCCTCATCGCCACGTGGTTCTCGGGTACCCACCAAACGTGGGAACAGGTCTACATCGGCGAGGGACGCGCGCTCGATCCCTCGAAGTACTTCATCGTGATCATCAACCAAATTGGAAATGGGCTGTCTACCTCGTCGAACAATATCGACGGAGCACAGGCGGGCCCGAACTTCCCGAAGGTGCGCATTGGCGACGATGTTCGCGCACAGAAGATCTTGCTTGAACAAGAGTGGGGGATTACCAAGCTTTTTGCAGTGCTTGGTGGATCAATGGGTGCGCAACAGACATGGGAATGGGCAGTACGCTTTCCCGATTCGGTAGAGCGGGCAGGAGCGATCGCCGGTACTGCCCAGAACACTCCGCATGACTTTCTCTTTACGAAAACGCTCATCGACGCCATCACCTCTGACCCCGGCTTCAACGGAGGAAATTACACCTCGCACACAGAAGTCGAGGCAGGTCTTCGTCGTCACGCGGATATTTGGGCAGTGATGGGGTTCAGCACCGAGTATTGGAAAACAGAGTTCTGGAAACCACTCGTGCCGGAAGGGCAGGAGTGGAATTTCGAGGAATTCTCACAGAACTTCCTGGGTACCTTGTTCGCACAAATGGATCCCAACGTATTGCTCTCCATGGCATGGAAGTGGCAACGTGGCGACGTTGCAAGAAATACCGACGGCGATCTTGCTGCGGCACTAGGCAGAGTACAGGCAAAGTTCTTCGACATGCCGATTTCCTCGGACATGTTCTTCCCGCCTGCAGACGCCCAAGCTGAAGTTGAGCTCTGCCCAGCAGCCGAACTGCGCGTGATCGAAAGTACCTGCGGGCATTTTGGATTGTTCGGATTTGAAACAACCTATTTCGACCAGGTTGATGCCCACCTCAATGAGCTTTTTTCTGCCTAGCTAACCAACCCGACATGGCGTGAGATGTGAGAAAATCAAACTCACAAAACTACATCAAGGATCACGCCATGAAAGTCTCCCGACAACTTGCCAGGCGGCTGCTGATTGGCGCCGTCCTTTTAGCCACCGCCAGCACCACTGCCTGCGGAAACTTCCTTAATGTTCAGCGCGACGGAATCGTCGGTATCTCTCGCGACGCGGCGGACAATGTCGTTATCCACGTGAATACGTGCGAAAACTCAACAAACCGAATTGAGATTTATGCGGGTAGGGAAGAACTAGATCCCGAAGAGGAAAACGAGCTCATCGGGATTTATGTCTCTCCCGAACCCGTCCAAGGCGTGATCGAAGTACCCATCAATGAACCAGGGGAGTGGGTCGCCGAATTTCCACTCACACTGCCTGAGAACCCCGAGCACCTCTTTATTGCCATGGCGGTCCCGACGAATCAGGGCGGCCCGGAACCGATCAGGGCGAGCAGGTTCTTCACGGAATCGTCGACAAGCATGACGGCGCTGGCCGCCTACGATCCGGGCGATATCGCCGTGGAGTTTTTGGGCATGGGCGAGAGCCCGATCTCGCAGGAACAATTCGCCGACGTGTGTGACCATCTAGAAATCTAGAACTAACCTAATTCCGCCACTCCGGCTACTGTATTCACCAGCGCCGACCCCCACAATTGGAGGGTTGGCTTCTTATTGTGTGCCCTTAAAACCACGATTGGATACATATGTCTGATTCCCGTGCGGTCACTACCGCACCCGAACCCGCACCCACACCGGACGGTGCCAACGCACCTACCGGTGTCATTGCCTCATTCAAGTACGCATTCTCCTCCGCGAGGCGGCTGCGCATCGAGGTCCTTGCGGGCCTGTCGGTCGCGCTCGCACTGATCCCCGAGGCGATTGCGTTTTCCATCCTCGCAGGTGTCGACCCAGCAGTCGGCCTCTTCTCCTCCGTGGTTATGGCCATTGCGATTGCCTTCACCGGTGGTCGCCCCGCCATGATCACCGCCGCCACAGGCGCGGTCGCCCTGGTTATCGCGCCGGTCGCCCGCGACTATGGCATGGACTATTTCATTGCCACAGTGCTCCTTGCCGGCATTCTGCAGATCGTGCTTGGCGCACTCGGAGTGGCGAAGCTGCAGCGCTTCATCCCGCGATCGGTGATGATCGGCTTCGTCAACGCGCTCGGCATCCTGATCTTCATCGCGCAGCTCGAGCACCTCATCGACGTGCCATGGGCGGTCTATCCGCTGGTCGCACTCGGAATCGCCATCATGGTGTTCTTCCCCAAGCTCACCAGCGTGATCCCGGCGCCACTGGTGACCATCTTCGTCGTCACGGCGATCGTACTCATCGCGGGCATCGACGTGCCACGGGTCTCTGACATGGGCCGCCTACCCGAATCGCTACCGGAACTGTTCATTCCGAACGTTCCTCTCACCCTCGAAACACTGCAGATCATCGCGCCATATGCGCTTGCCATGGCCATTGTTGGGCTGATGGAATCGCTCATGACCGCCAAGCTTGTCGACGACATCACCGACTCTCATTCCGACAAGACCCGCGAGTCGATGGGCCAAGGTGTCGCCAATATCGCCTCGGGCCTCTTCGGCGGCATGGGTGGTTGCGCCATGATCGGCCAAACCATGATTAACGTGCGCGAATCGGGAGCGCGCACCCGCCTGTCCACACTGCTCGCGGGCACCTTCTTGCTCATCCTGATCCTGTTGCTCGGCGACATCGTGGGCCAAATCCCGATGGCCGCACTCGTAGCCATCATGATCATGGTCTCCATCGGCACCATCGACTGGCACTCCCTGCACCCGCGCACCCTGAAGTTCATGCCGCTGTCCGAGACCACCGTCATGCTGGTTACCGTTGTGGCCACCCTGGCTACCAACAACCTGGCCATCGGAGTGGTCCTGGGTGTGCTCACCGCGATGGTGATGTTCGCCCGTCGCGTCGCGCATATGGTCTCCATTGAGAAGGTCGCCGAGCTCGATACCGATAACGACGGCCAAATTGATACCCGCACTTACCGCGTCCACGGCCAGCTGTTCTGGGCCTCGTCGAACGATCTTATCTACCGTTTCGACTACAACGACACCGCCGATCACATCGTCATCGACCTGACCGCGGCCGAGATTTGGGACGCCTCCACGGTGGCCACCCTCGACGCGATCACGCAGAAGTTCCAGGCCAAGGGCAAAACCGTCTCCATCATCGGCCTCGACGGCGTGAGCCAGGATCGCCTAGACAAGCTCTCCGGCCAGCTCGGCGATTAGCGCTGGCGACTAACTCTGGCCGTAGCCTCCGCCGCCGGCAGTCTGAATAGACACGCTTTCGCCGGCGGCAAGATCGAATTTGCTTAACGACGAGCGCTCCCTCACCTCCTCATTAGTATGCGAACGCACCACGGCGCGCTGCCCATCGGAGCCACCGCGGAGTCCCCAGGGGCTCGTCGTCACGCGCGATGTACCCGCGACAACCGTGGCCTGACCTGCGGTCAAGGTGAGCTGGCGATAGATACCGTCGCCGCCACTATTGGCACCCGTGCCACCTGAGCCACGGGCGATGGAATAGGCCTCGACGCGCAGGGGATACTCGCGCTCGATGACCTCGCAGGGCGTATTTCGGGTGTTGGTCATATGCGTGTGCGTGGCCGACGCGCCGGGCCCCTGCGCGCTGGCACCTTGGCCGCCGCCGTAGGTTTCCACATAGGAGAAGTACGTACCGGTGCGCGGATCCATCCCGCCGATGGTGACCATGCTCATCGACCCGCTCGAGGCGGCCGGCACCAAATCACCGGTGAACTGCTCAAACGCACCAAGCAGCGTATCGACGATGCGCTGCGCCGTCTGAATATTGCCGTGGGCCACAGGCGCCGGAAACTCCGCATGCACCATGCTGCCCGGGCGAGTGGTCACCGTGATCGGGGCGTACAACCCCGCATTCGAGGGCAGCGTCGGGTCGGCGAGTGTTTTCACAACGTAGGCAGCGCACGACTCGGCAACCGCATACGAGCAGTTCACAGCCCCGCGGACCTGGTCGGACGTCTCGGTGAGATCGATGAGAATCTCATCTCCGCGCACCGTCACCGTGGCAACAATCGGGATCGAAGCCTCCTCCACGCCGTCGTGCTCGAGGTAGTCGGTAAAGCGTCCGGTGCCGTCGGGCAGCGCCTGGATGGCTGCCCGAGTGCGCCGCTCGGCATAGGAAATCAGAGCTTGGCCTGCGCGGTGGAAACCAGCCACGCCCCACTCGTCGATAAGCTCATTGATGCGACGAGTGCCGAGACGATTCGCGGCGACCTGCGCCATGAGATCGCCACGCGTCTTGTCCGCCGTGCGAATATTCATCAACAGCAGCGCCAGCGTCTCGCGCTGCAGCTCGCCGGCGGCATAGAGGCGGATCGGCGGAACCCGGATGCCCTCCTGGAATATCTCGGTGGCCTGCGTGGCCATGGAACCCGGGGTGATCCCGCCGACATCCACGTGGTGAGCCATGGTGGCCACCAGCGCAACAATCTTCTCACCTGCAAAAACAGGAGTAATTACGCAGATATCCGGCAAATGCGAGCCGCCGAGATAGGGATTGTTCGTCATTAAAACATCACCCGGGCGCAGGTTTTCGGGGCCGTATTCCTTCATCGCATTCGCGATCACCGTGGGCATGAGTCCCAGGTGCAGCGGAATGTGCTCGGCCTGCGAAATGAGCTCGCCGTCGGGCGCGTAAATGCCCGCGGAGCAATCGCGGCGGTCCTTAATATTGGGGGAGTAGGAGGTGCGGATCAGCGCCATGCCCACCTCCTCAGATATCGAGGTCAGGCGGTTGCGGGCGATCTCAAGTTCAATCGCGTTGAGTTCTGTGCTCATGATGTCCTCGTGATTCGGGTTAGGTGCAGGAATCCGAACTCGTCGCACGTGCAGAGCTGATCGGGGCGGACATAGGTCGTCGTATCAAATTGATCCAGAATCGCCGGGCCCTCAATGACCGCGCCCGCGGTGACCTCCGCCCGATCATAAATCGGCGTTTCCACCCACGCACCATCGATATAAACCGGCCGGCGCTCCTTCTCCTTGGGCGCAGCGTTGCCCTGGGGCAAGGAGGGCTGCGGGGTGTCCGGTTGTTCGATCGTTGCGGACAGACGCGTGACGACGATTTCCAGTTCCGCATCTGGGTCAAAGAATCCGTAACGCTCCTCGTGGGCCCGATCGAATTGGGTGCGCTGCGTGTCCCAATCGGGTGCGAGCGCGATGGTGAGCTCGTAGCTTTGACCCCGGTAGCGCGCATCGACGAGCTGGGTGCCCGTGAATTCGCTGGTGCCCATTTCCTCTGTGGCGCGTTGTTTCAGCTGGTCATACAGGGGAGCAAGCTGTGGGAAATCCTCTAGATTGTCCACGTAGGTGGGTGCCGAGAAGTCGTGGCGAATCGGTGCATCCAGCATGCCCACCGCCGAGGCGATGCCCGGAACCGGCGGGATGACCGCCGATTCCATAGCCAGCTCGTGGACCAGATCCGCGCCGTGGAGAGGACCCGCGCCACCAAAGGACATAAGGTGGCACGCCCGAATGTCAATGCCACGCTCGACGCTGACCTTCCGAATGCCGCGCGCCATGGTTGCCGCGATGACCTTGAGGATCCCGTCGGCGCACTCCTCGGCGCTTAACTCCAGCTCTTTTCCAAACTCCGTCATTTTCTCGTGCGCGGCATCGAAATCGAGGTCGAACCTGCCTCCGAGCAGGCCGTTTCCCAACCTGCCGAGAACGAGGTGGGCATCGGTGACTGTCAGCTCGGTGCCGCCGCGTTGGTAGGAGATGGGGCCGGGATCTGCTCCCGCACTGTGCGGTCCGACGCGCAGGCTGCCACCGGAATCGCGCCACGCAATCGAGCCACCACCTGCACCAATGGTGTGCACATCCACGCTGGGCAGGCGCAGAGGCATCGAATCGATCTCTCCGGTAGTGGTCTCGTCGGGTTCGCCCCCGCGAATTAAGGCTATATCGGTGCTGGTCCCGCCGATATCGAAACTGACAACCTTGTCCAAGCTGAGTTGGCGGGCCCAGTTCGCGGCACCCACGACACCGCCGGCCAGGCCCGAGAGGACAGTGCGGGCGCTATGGGTTCCGGCCATCGAAGGATCCAGCAGACCGCCGTTGGACTGCATAACCCACAGCTTGGAGGGGACGCCGAGATCCTCCACGCTTTCTTTGAGACGCTCCATGTACCCCGACATCTTCGGCTGCACATAACAATTGATCGTCGCCGTGGAGGTTCGGTCGTATTCGCGCATCTCGGCCGTGATGTCTGTTGCAGCGGAGATAATGGGTGCCACGTTGTGCTCCCTGAGATAGCGAACTGCCTGGTCCTCGTGCTCGCTATTGGCGTAGGCATTGAGGAAGGAAACCACGAGTGCGTCAAGTTTTAGCGCGCGTAGTTCGTCGGCAATGTTCTTGAGCTCCGCTTCGCCGAGTGGCCGGAGGATCTCACCCCCTGCGTCCATGCGTTCGTTGATCTCTGCGATGAGTTCGTTGGGAATCAGCGGATCGGGGCGGTGCTGGGAGTTGTCATAGAGGCTGGGGCGTGCCTGATGCGCGATGGCCAATACATCGCGGAATCCCTTGGTGGTGAGCAGTCCGACTTTTGCTCCTGTCCTGGTCAGGATGGTGTTCGTTGCCACTGTGGTGCCGTGAACGAGGCGGGTGATTTCTTCTGCCCGGCGACCTTGTTGCTCCATGGCTCCGGAGATTCCGTCGATGACTGCTTCATCGGGCGCGGCCGGTGTCGAGGGAACCTTCCATACCGCAATGGAGCCATCTTCCCTGCGCACCCCGATATCGGTGAAGGTGCCTCCGGTATCAACGGCGACCTGGAGTCCGGTGTTGTGGGTCGGGGTGCGGTGGAGAGTCATACCTAGGGTTCCTCACAGTTGGTGCGGTTGTTCCCAGGATGGCATAGTCCGTTGGCTAAATCACGGGGTTGGGTGGGGTGCGATTTGTTTTCCATTTATTAGAGCCTGTCTAAGGTGCCCGACTCAAACTAGAGTGGGCACATGAGCACTAATAAGCATAAAGAGCGCACCCAATTCAGCGAACTGCCACTTCTCGCCAGAGTGGGCATCGTCGCCTTCGCCACCGTGGACGCAACAGCAAAGATCGCCGCGCTAGTAGATATGTCTCGCCGACCAGCCGACAAGATCCGCGGACCGAAGTGGGCATGGGCAGCCGCCCAAGCCGTTAATGGATTCGGTCCGGCTGCATACTGGGCGTTCGCTCGTCGCGAAAAGTAACTTCGGCCCACGCTAACCCAGCCCGACCATCCGCAGCACAGCAGTCGTTGCCATCGCTATAACAACTGCCAGGATCAGCGAGCGTTTCCAGAACAGTGAGAGCACTCCCATTGTCACGCCGATGATTCGGGCGGGGCCAGCCAAATCTGATCCCTCGTACACCATCTGCGTCACTGCAACTCCCAACAAGATAAGTACGGCGGCCCGATCGAGCCACAAGCGGATGTTTTTGGCACTGTCGCCTTGGGCTCGGGCGCCGACAAGCACACCACTGAGTCGAATCAGGTACGTACCTACTGCCAAAATTATCAATCCAGTGAGAAAACCTGCGGTGCTCATGAGGATTTCCTTTCTACTAACATCCAAGGAACGATCGCGGCCAAAGCCGCAACGCCACCAAGCCCGGCTGGAACAAACGGTGTTGCTGCAATCGCAATGAGCGCTCCAAAGATGGCAAAAGGCAGTGTTGAATGTCGGCGTAATTCGTCGAAAACCATTGCCACCAAGATGACGGGAAATGCGGCATCCAGCCCCAGAGCCGAGGTATCAACCATGCCGGCGAGGACTTGACCGACGAGGGCGCCACCAACCCAGCAGAACAATAAGAGGACTCCAATGAAGCGGAAATTGTTCCAGCGCTCTTCTTTTGTGGATCCAATTCGCCCGAAGGCCATTGACTCGTCGTGGATGAGGTGCGCGCCAAATATGCGGCGCCAGCCGGTGGGGAAGAAGCTGCCAACGTTCATGGCATAAGCGAAATTTCGCGAGTTCACCACTAACCCGGCCAGCGCGGCGGAGGGGATGGGCGCGCCTCCAGCGAGAGCGCTGACAAATAACAACTCCGATGCGCCGCCATAGACGAAAAGCGCGAGCAAGACAGTTTGCCACGGCAGCATCCCAACATCGTGCGAGAGCGAGCCATAAGACACCGCCACCAACGTCATCGAGAGGGCAATAACTAGAGCCGAGCGCAAACGGCCCGGGGTCATCCCGGGTTGAAATGGACTCAATAGCGTCTGATATATCGACCTCATGTTCAATATGATGAACCCTGAGCATGCCGTTCGTCAAACCGGATGCAAATCCACTATAAAGAACATATGGACTCTTCCTTCGATCATGACCAGTTGGCACGAGCCTTAAGCCGTGAACGAAAGCGCGCCGGGCTGAGCCTGACCGAGGCTGCAAGCAGGGCGGGAATCGGTAAATCCACTCTGTCTATTTTGGAGTCCGGATCGGGTAATCCCAGCGTGGAAACATTGTGGGCTTTGGCAACCGCGTATCAAGTCCCGCTTTCGAGTCTTCTAGATCCACCGAAGCCGGACATCGAAATGATCAGGAAGGGCGATCTTCCGGAGTTGCGCTCCGATGCGGGATCATACGCAGTTTCGCTGATTTCAACCTCGCCCCTAGGAGTGCAACGGGACATCTACTTTGTTGCCGCTGAGCCAGGGGAAGTGAAGACTTCTGAGCCGCACCAGGCGGGGACTATTGAACACATAATCGTGGCCACAGGGCGGGTTGCCGTAGAGGTACAAGGGGCGCGCTACGAACTCAATCACGGAGATTACCTACGGTACCCAGGGGATTTAGCACATACCTTTGAGGCGTTGGAGTCAGAGAGCACAGCGGTTTCGGTGATCGAGAGTTCTTAGCGATCGAGCGTTGCCATTTGTCTTAAGTAAGCCCGAACCGTGCAAGGGTTCTCTCAACGAGCTGGTCAGCAGTAATTGTTCCAGCGACGTAGGAATCAGTTTCCTTTTCGGATTCGTTGCTGACTCGAAGCCCTTCTAGGAGCAAAGTGTGCGCGGCCTGGGGGTTGCGTCCAATAGTGTGGTGTACAGCTACCGCCTGGTGAACCCCCCCTGCCGACCAGCAAGGAGACCACCGCGGTACCTTTCGACTCAGCTCCTACACATCCTCGAAAGGACACCAACGATGGCCTCCGCGCCCAATCATATCG